>CAVPLI010000004.1:0-118063 GCA_963705965.1 uncultured Actinomycetes bacterium
CCTGTGGGCGGCGATCGTCATCGTGGTGGTCGCGGCAGCCGCCATCGGAGGGCTCCTGCTCGTCCGGCGGCGCGCGCCCGAGGACGGGTTCTTCACCGATGGCGACCGCGCTGCCGGCGTCTTCGGCGTGCTCGCCACGGGCTTCGCGATCATCCTGGGCTTCGTCGTGTTCCTCGCGTTCGAGAGCTTCGACACCTCACGCGCCGGCGCGGAGCAGGAGGCGGCGCTCGTGGCGCAGCAGTTCGAGACGGCGCAGTTCATGCCGCCGGCGGCGCGCGAGCCGTTGGCGAACGGGCTCGTCTGCTACGCACGCTCGGTCGTCCACCAGGAGTGGCCGGAGATGCGCGGCGGCGCCCTCGACTCGTCGATCAACCCATGGTCGGCCGACCTCTTCAAGGCGCTGCAGGGCGTCCAGCCGCAGACCCCGACGGAGCAGGAGGCGTTCGGCAAGTGGATCGACCAGCGCACCGATCGCGAGCAGGGGCGCCAGGACCGCATCCACGGTGCGCAGGGCGTCATCCCGCTCTCCGTCTGGGTAGGACTGTTCCTGATGGCCGCCGTGGTGTTCGGCTTCATGATGTTCTTCGCCGATCCGACTGAGCGGTGGTACGTCCAGGCGGTGCAGATCGGCACGGTGGCCGTGGTCATCACGACGACGCTCTTCATCATCCGCGTGCTCGACAGCCCATTCGAGACCGGCGGCGGCGAGCTGCGGCCGATCGCCATGGAGCGCACGCTCGACATCCTCGACCAGACTCGCAAGATCGTCGGGATGACGGGCCCGCTGCCCTGCGACCAGAACGGCGTGCGGCTCGCACCTGAAGCCTCGGGCGCCGGCTAGGTTCAGCGCTCGGCGACGACGTCGGCAGGCGCGGCGCCGTCCTGCTCCGCCGCGTCCGCAGCCAGCCCGAGCACGGCGCCGACGAGGAAGCAGAGGCCGCCGAGGCACGTGAAGCCGTTGGCGGCCGCGAGGCTGAGCGTATCGCCGTTCCGCGGAACGACGTACCCACCGATCGCCGCGACGGCGAACGCGACGCAGCCCGCGAGGTTGACGGCGGCGATCCGCCACTGCCGCTCCTGGGCCGGCGTCGCACGGGCCGAGCGCACGGCGGCGAAGGCGATCCAGCCGGAGACGAGGAAGCAGATGCAGCCGAGGACGTCCGGAGTCCACACCAGGCGGTCGTACTCGTGGGCGTCGAGGCCAGATTGCATGGCCCGGAAGGTGTTGACGTTGAACAGGATCGTCCCCACGAACTGGATGGCGCTGCCCCACCAGAGTGCGCCGCGGCCCTCGGTCAGCCGCCACTGGATCGCGGCGGCCGTGGTGAAGAAGATCGACCCGACGAAGTAGACGACGGCGTCGGGACCCGAGCCCACGACGGTGACGACGCCCGGCACCGCGGCGACGGCGAAGCACGCGGCGCCCAGGGCGAAGAGGACGCCCATCCACCATGACCCCCGCCGCGGCCTCCACCACCCGCCGTGTGCCGTCGCGCCCACGCTGGCGCTCAGCTCGCCGGCGCCACGGCCTGCGCGCGGGCCGCCCACGGCTGGGGCGCGAACGGGGCGAGCTCGTCCCGGCCGGCGCGCACGACGCCGTAGCTCGACTCCGGCACCTCGTTCCAGGCGCCCTTCAGGTCGCCGAGCGGCTCGGAGACGATGAGCCGCGACTCGTCGCCGACGCCGTGCAGCAACGGGTTGTCCGGGTACTGGTGCTTCAGGGTGTCGACCGACGTGCTGTAGAAGAGGGAGCGCGACTGGCCCTCGCTGGAGTAGCGGAATCCCCACACGCTCGCCCCGTCCGTCGTCGCGACGGTCATCTGGATGGGGTGTGCGACGCCGTGCGCAGCGCCGACCTGCTCGATCAGGCCGACGGCGCGCGCCACGGCCGCCGGTGGGTCGTCCTCGAGGCCCGCTGTGAGCGCCAGATAGAAGAAGAGCTCGGAGTCGGTCGAGCCCTGCAGCTCCGGGTACAGTGCTTCGTCGACGGCCAGCGTGAGCTCCCGCTTGACGCGCGCGAAGTCGTGGATGGCGCCGTTGTGCATCCAGAGCCAGCGACCGTGGCGGAATGGGTGGCAGTTCGTCTGCTGGATGGCGGTGCCGGTGGAGGCCCGGATGTGGGCGAAGACCGTCTGGGAGCGCACGTGGGCCGCCAGTTCGCGCAGGTTGCGGTCGTTCCACGCCGGCTCGGTGCTGTGGAAGACCGCCGGCATCCCACCCTCGCCGTACCAGCCGACGCCGAAGCCGTCGCCGTTCGTCGTGGTCGCCCCGAGCCGCGAGTGCAGGCTCTGGTCGATCAGGGAGTGGGCGGGGACATAGAGCAGCTCCTCCAGAAGCACGGAGGAACCCGAGTAGGCGAGCCAGCGGCACATGTCGTCGTCCTCAGTGGTGGAAAGCCGTCGCGCCCTCGTCCGTGTGGACGGGCCCGGGCTGGCGCTCCAGGCGCGGCAGCTGGCGCTTGATGTCGGCGAGTAGGCGGTCGGAGAGGTCGTGGCTGAACCCCCGCTTGACCACGACGCGCAGCGCGGCCAGGTCCGTGCGGTTGGCCGGGAAGGTGTACGCGGGCAGGAGCCAGCCGCGCTCGCGGAGGGCGTTCGAGACGTCGAACACCGTGTAATTGTTGATCGCCGGGTCGAGCTTGAAGGCGAACACCGGCAGCTCGTCGCCGCGCGTCAGGAGCTGGAACGGGCCGAGCTTCTCGATCTCCTCCGACAGCCGCGTGGCGACCTCGCGCGCGTAGCCCTGCACCTTGGCGAACCCGTCGAAGCCGAGGCGCAGGAAGTTGTAGTACTGCGCGACGATCTGAGCGCCCGGGCGCGAGAAATTGAGCGCGAAGGTCGGCATGTTGTCGCCGAGATAGTTGACCCAGAAGATGAGGTCCTCGGGCAGCGCCTCGGCGTCGCGCCAGATGATCCAGCCGACTCCGGGCGACACGAGGCCGTACTTGTGACCCGAGACATTGATCGAGGCCACGCGCGGCAGCCGGAAGTCCCACTCCAGGCCGGGATCGATGAACGGCGCGATGAACCCGCCGGAGGCGCCGTCGACGTGCACCGGGACGTCGATGCCGGTCGCCGCCTGGTACGCATCGAGCGCAGCGCAGATCTCCGCGATCGGCTCGTACGAGCCGTCGTACGTCGAGCCCAGGATGCCGACGACGCCGATGGTGTTCTCGTCGCAGAGGGCGACGGCCTCCTCGGCGGACAGGTTGTAGCGCTCGCCCTCCATCGGGACCAGACGCATCTCGACGTCCCAGTAGTTGGCGAACTTCTCCCAGCAGACCTGGACGTTGATGCCCATCACGAGGTTCGGCTTGTCGGCGGGCAGGCCCGCGGCGGCCTGCCGCTTCTGCCAGCGGCGCTTGAGGGCCAGGCCTCCGAGCATCGCGGCCTCGCTGGAGCCGATCGTCGAGCAGCCCGTTGCCTGCTCGTTGTCGGGGGCGTTCCAGAGCCGGCTGAGGATGTTGACGCAGCGCATCTCGAGCTCCGCCGTCTGCGGATACTCGTCCTTGTCGATCATGTTCTTGTCGAAGCACTCGATCATGAGCCGCCGCGCCGGCTCCTCCATCCACGTCGTCACGAACGTCGCCAGGTTCATGCGCGCGTTGCCGTCGAGCATCAGCTCGTCGTGCACGATCTGGTAGGCGACCTCCGGCGCAAGCTCGCCCGCGGCGAGCTCGAGCCGCGGGACGTCGCGCTCGAGCGTGAAGATCGGTGCGAACGCCAGGTCCGAAGTGGGCGTGCCCGGGCCCTTGGGATGCGTGAGTGGCATTGGGCGGCTCCTCCAGCGGGATGGTCGCGGTGACTCTCCCGCAACAGCGCGCTCGGCGCCTCGCCCCAAGAAGGTGATTCCGACTTCCCAGTACCCGATGCGGGTGATGTCCGGGCGACGCCGGGAATGACCATTTCGGCGCGCGGCGTGTCGCGCGGAGTCACGTACAGCTTGGCGGCCCAGGCTCCTCGGCGTCTGCGGCCGCGACTCCGTCGGGACCGGCCGCGGCAACGACGGGGGCGTCATCCGGCGCGCCGCATGAGGGACTCCCCGTCTGCCTCGCCCTTCTCCTTCTTCTTGCGGTGCGCCAGGCTCTTCGTCTCCTTCCAGCCGATCTCGTGCGCCAGCAAGGTCAGCCCGAAGACGATGTTCCAGGCGGTCGTGATCACCGCCTGGCCGATGGCGTACGCGCTGATCACGCTCGACGGCGCGACGCCCTTCAGCACCACTGACGCGAGCGCGGTCTGCGCCCCGACGGCACCCGGCGCGATGGCCACGGTCGACGAGATCGAGGCGGCGGCGACGATCAGGAAGACGTTCTCGACCGAGACCGGAACATCGAACGCGTACATGAACGTCGCGTTGACGCCCATGCGCGCCACGTACGAGATCGCCTCCACGCCGACGACCTGCACCATGAACTTGCGCGGTTCCTTGACGATCGCGCCGCCTTCCTTGGCCTTCTCCCAGGTGCGCTTGAAGCGGCGCCAGAGCAGGCGCACGGTGATGGCGACGAGCAGACCACCGCCGACGACGATGACGATGGCGGCGAACCAGTGGTCGGCCAGCCAGCCGAGGTGCACATCGAACGACCCGGACACCCCGAGGAACAGCCACAGGTACACGAGCGCGCCCATCACCCCGAAGAAGATGTTCTCGACGACGGTCGCGCCGACCAGTCCTGGGACGGTCGCGCCCTTGATGTTGGCTCGGAACAGGCCGAGCATCGCGACCGTGCCCGCGGAGGCGGGGAGGAACGCGTTGAGCCCGTTGCCGCCGGCGTAGTACGCGAGGATCGGCCGGTACCTCACCTCTTCCTCGCGGTACGCCGCGCGCAGGATGTTCCTCCAGGCAAGGGCCACGAACCCCGTCTGCAGCGTCTGAAACGTGAGCCCCAGAATGAGCAGCGGGATCGAGACCGCCGTGAGCGTGTCCCACAGTTGATCGAGCCAGTCGCTCAAAGTCCCCGGAGTGCACGCGACCGCGCCCGATCGCGAATCACCCCAGGCGGGTGACTGAAGCAGGCGCGGGCGGCGAGCGGCGCGAGCACCTTCCGGTTAGGCCCTCACCCGCTCCGAGTGAACCTGGCGTCTCAGGTGGTCACGCGCGCGCTCTCGGCGCTAGGATCGGCGCTTCATGGCCATCGCACAGGTTCCGTTCGCCCTCGTCGAAGCCCTCCGACTCGATAAGCGCCAAGCGTCCTTGCTCGCGGCGGTCGAGCTCGAGCCGAGCGGGCTGCCCGAATGGGTCGGGCGAATGGCGGGGTGGCCGGCCGGCGGCGTGGTCAAATGGCTATCCCCGTGAGCCAGACCGCTTCACCGCACCGAAGCGCGCGGGGCTCGTGCTCGTCGCGCTGATCCTGGTCGCGGGTGTCGCGAACGTGAATCTGTCGGTGGCGAACGTCGCGCTGCCGACGATCGGCAAGGAGTTCGATTCCTCGCAAACCACGCTCAACCTGATCGCGGTCGGCTACTCGCTGGGGCTAGCGGCGTCGGTGCTGTACCTCGGCGCCGTCGGCGATCGCTACGGTCGCAAGCTGCTGTTGGTTCTGGGCATGGTGCTGTCGGTGCCGGCCTGTCTGCTGGCGGCGTACGCGCCGTCCGACGAGGTGCTCTTCGCGGCGCGTTTGCTCGGCGGCCTCTCGGCCGGGATGGCGTTTCCGACGACGCTGGCCCTGATCACGGCGCTGTGGAGCGGGCCGGGCCGTACGAAGTCCATCGCGCTGTGGTCGGCGCTCGGCGGCGGCATCGCCGCGCTGGGCCCGCTGCTGGCCGGCTTGCTGCTGGAGCACTTCTGGTGGGGCTCCGTGTTCCTCATCACCCTGCCGCTGGTGGCGGTGGCGCTGGTGATGGCAGTCCTGCTCGTGCCCAGCCACGTGAACGAGAGCACCGAGCCCGTCGACAATCTCGGCGGCATCGTCTCAGTCGTCCTGGTCGGCTCGCTGATCCTCTCGATCAACTTCGCACCGGTGCCGAACAAGGGCGCGCTCGCACTCGGCCTCGCAGGCGTCGCGCTGGTGGCCGCGGCGGCGTTCGTCCTCCGCCAGCGCCGCGCGCCGAACCCCCTGTACGACCTGGACATCGCCCGTCGGCGCATCTTCTGGGTCGCCGGCTGCGCCGGCATCATCGTCTTCGGCACGCTGATGGGGACGATGTTCATCAGCCAGCAGTACCTGCAGAACGTGCTCGAGTACTCGACCCTGCAGGCCGGCGCGGCGTTCCTGCCGGCGATCGTCTGCATGGTGCTGATCGCACCGCGCTCGGCCAAGCTCGTGGAATCCCACGGCGCGCGCTTCACGCTGCTCGCCGGCTACGTGTCGATGGTCATCGCCTTCGTCTGGATGCTGCTGCTGTGGAGCGACGATGCGCCGTACTGGCAGATCGGCTTCGCGTATGCCTTCATCGGCATCGGCGTCGGACTCGCCGGCACCCCAGCCTCGCACTCGCTGACGGGGTCGGTGCCCGTGCAGCGCGCAGGCATGGCGTCGGGCACCGCCGACCTGCAGCGCGACCTGGGCGGCGCGATCATGCAATCGACCATGGGCGCCCTGTTGACGGCAGGTTACGCCTCGGCGGCCGCGACCGCCATCGCTGCCGCGCCGAACGGCGACACGATCAGCGACAGCGTCCAGAGCCAGCTGACGAAGTCGTTTGCCGGCGCCGACGACATCGCCGCCCAGTACCCGCAGTACTCCGACCAGATCATCGCCGCCGCCCGCACCTCGTTTCTGCAAGGCGACGACTGGGCCTACACCGCCGGCCTCGTCGCCGTGCTCCTCGGAGCCGCCCTGGTCTGGACCTGCTTTCCCCGGCGCGACGAGGAGCAACGCCTACTCGCCCGCTACCACGACGAGGACACAGGCCAGCTCGAGGCTCCGGGGTGATCAAGAAGGCAGACGGCCTGACCGGGCGCCCGTTCGTCAGCTTCCTGCTGTACACGGCGAATCACACGCGCGACCGCGACGAGGACGGCGTCGCCTGCGGGACCTGACGGGCGCCCGACGAGCGGCGCTAGTAGGGCGTCTCGCCCGCCGCGAGCATCCCGACGTACTTCGCGATCCGGCGCTCGCGTGTCTCGGCCTTCTTGGCCGTCTGCACGCGGTGCAGGATCGCGTAGCGGTTCTGGCGGCTGAGTTCCGCGAACGCGTCGGTGAGGCCGGCCGCCTCGAGTGCCGCGGCGAGGTCCTCGGGCACTGCGGAGGTGGCCATGCCGTCGTACGCGGCCTCCCAGCGGCCGTCGGCCTTGGCCCGTTCGATCTCGGCCAGGCCGGCCGGCCGCATCCGGCCCGCGGCGATCAGCGCCTCGACCTTCTGGCGGTTGACCTTCGACCACATGCTCTGCAGGCGCCGCGGCGTGAAGCGCTGCACGAACCAGTCGTCGTCGATGCGCTTCGAGCGCCCGTCGATCCAGCCGAAGCACAGCGCCACGTCGACGGCGCCGGCCCAGTCGAGCGACGCGACACCGGTGTGCTTCTTGGCCATCCGGACGAGCACCTCGTCGGCGTCGGCGCCGTTGGCCTCCAGCCAGGCCTCGAACTCGTCGGCGGTCGCGAAGAACTCCACGTCCATCCCACCGCGTTCAACCGCTGGTCGCTCGGTCCTGCCGTCAGCCGCTTTTCGCCCCCTGCTACCGACCGGCGACAAACCTCGACCAACGGCAGCGCCAAGGTGCCCTCCACGAAATCCGCGTTGCTTGACGGGACCGGCACCCGATCCTAGTCTCGCCGCCATGGCCGGCTGCGAGATCATCCGCCGTGGCACGGCCGCAGAGGGTGCGCAGCGGCTGCTCTACGCACCGGGGGTGACGTCGAGCACGGCGGCGGCGCGCGGGCTCTGCCTGACGAGCGCCCTGCTCCCTCCGGGCGCGCGCTCGGCCTGCCATCTGCACCGCAGGATCGAGAGCGCGGGCTACGTCGCAAGCGGCGAGATCGGCTTCTGGTGGGGCGAGCGCCTCGAGTGGTACGCGGAGCTCGGGGCCGGCGACTTCGCGTACGTCCCGCCGGATGTGCCCCACGTTGTCGGAAACATCGGCAGCGAGCCCGCGCTGATCGTCGTCGCGCACAGCTCGGCGAACGACCAGGACGGGATCGAGCTCCTGCCCGAGCTCGACGGCGTCGCGAGCGCCGGTTAGCAACATCGACTCGGGGGTGGGACGTGGGAGCTGTCAGCGTGCACGAGTTCATCAGCCTGGACGGCGTGATCGACGCGCCGACCTGGACGCTCGAATACGGCTTCGATCCCAAGATGGGTGAGGCCATCGGCGCCTTCGTGGCGCGCTGCCGGGGCATCCTGCTCGGGCGCACGACCTACGAGATGTTCGAGCCCGCGTGGTCGACGCGGACGGTCGAGGACGATCCCGGCGCCCCGTTCTTCAACGACACGACCAAGTACGTCGTCTCCGGGACGCTGACGGAGACGACGTGGAGGAACTCGGAGATCATCGGGGCCTACGACCCCGACGCGATTCGCCGCCTCAAGGACGAGGTCGGCGGCGATCTCTATGTCAGCGGCAGCGGCACCCTCGTCCGCGCGATGCTCGCGGACGGCCTGGTGGACGAGCTGCACCTGTACGTCTATCCGCTCACGCGCGGGTCCGGACCGCGGCTCTTCCCGGAGGGAGGACCGCCGCTCGGTCTCTCGCTCGCGAGCTGCGAGTCGTACGAGAACGGCGTGGTGTACCTCGCCTACCGGCCGCAGGCCTGAAGCGCGCGCTCCGCACAGACGTCTCGGGTCATCGGAGCACCGCGACTGCGGTCAGCGGTGCTTGCGGCGGCGTCCCACGTCCTTCGGGCTCCAGAGCTTGACCGCAGCGGTCTTCTCGTAGGCCATGCCGTGCGGATAGGAGATCAGCTCGACGTACGTCCCGAACGGCGTGCCGAAGTAGTTGATCGACTGGCCGGCGGCGGGCCCCTCGGTCACGGGCAGCGGGCCGAGCAGCTTGCGCGCCCCACGGCGCCGCGCGAGGCTCGCGACCGCGCGCGCGATGTCGTCGACGTACATCGCGATGTGGTGGCCGGAGTAGCTCGAGTTGACGGCGAAGCGCGTGTCCTGGTCGGGGGCCGAGTACTGGAACAGCTCGATGTTGGAGCCGTTCTGGACGCGCACGACGTTGATCTCCTCGATAACGGCCTTGACGTCGACGTCGACGAGGTCGCGCATCAGCGTGCCCGCCGGGTCGGAGATCGGCCCGAAGCGCAGCGGCGCGACGCCGCCCAGGTTCTTCTCGAGCCATTTCCGCGCGAGCTTGATGTCGGGGACGGTGAGACCGACGTGGTCGAGGCCGAGCAGGCCGGGAATCCCCTTGTCGATCGCCTTCGCGCCGATGTCGTGCGCGCTCCAGAGCTTGCGCTTCGCCGTCTTCTCGTATGCCATCCCGTCCGGGTAGGAGATCAGCTCGACGTACGTCCCGAACGGCGCCTGGAAGTAGTTGATCGACTGGCCGGCCGCGGGGCCGCCCGTCACCGGGAACGGGCCGAGGAACTTGCGAACGCCCTTCGCCTCCATGTAGGCGACCGCGACGTCGATGTCCTCGACGTAGAACGCGAGGTGGTGGCCGCTGAAGTCGGAGTTCCGCGCGAGGCGCGTGTCCTGATCCGGCGCCTCGTACTCGAACAGCTCGATGTTCGAGCCCGTGCCGCAGCGCAGGACGTTGATCTCGGGGATCACGGCGCGCGGGTGCACCTCGAGGAGATCCTGCATGAACGTGCCGGTCGGGTCGCTGAACGGGCCGAACTTGAGCGGGGTCCAGCAGCCGATCACGTCCTCGAACCAGGCCCGGGCCTCGGCGATGTCCGGCACGGTGATGCCGACGTGATCCATGCCGCGCACCCCCGGGACGGCATGGTCGTGAGCCCAGGCCGCGGGTGCCTCCGTGACCAGTGCCGCGGCGCCGACCGCCGCCGCCGTGAGAGCCTCGCGTCTCGTCAGCATCTCTGCCTCCATCCCATCGGTGGAATTGATCGCAGTGCGCGTAGTTCATCACGCGCGCCCCCGGGCGATCGAATAGGTGACGTGGTCGGCAGATCGCCATTCGTCTAGAGTCGCGGCCGAGGTCGTGCGAATCGTCGCATGACCCGGCAACCCGAAAGGCCACATCGCCATGGCTCTTGGCTTCTACTTCACGCCCGGCGGCTTCACGCCGGAGAAGTACGACCAGACGCTCGCGCGGCTCGAGGCAGCCGGCGCCGGATCGCCTCCGGGACGGCTGTACCACGCGGCGCTCGAGAGCGACGGCCTGATCCAGGTCTTCGACGTCTGGGAGTCCCAGGAGTCGTTCGAGGCCTTCGGCGGGACGCTGCTGCCGATCATGGGCGAGCTCGGAGTCGATCCCGGCCAGCCGATGGTCGCGCCGGTACGCAACACCATCCAGGGCTGAGGCGGGGCAGCCCGGCCGGCGCCCGTTCACCCGACCCTGAAAGGCAGGGGAGACATGTCGACCACGACCGAGAACATCACCGAGACCGCCCGGGCCTTCTTCGACGCCTGCGAGACGGGCAAGGGCTGGGAGGGATGCAGCCAGTACTGCCGGCCGGACGCGAGCTTCGCGTCGCAGGCCGAGCCGCTCGCAGACGTGCACACGCTCGAGGGCTATGCGGACTGGATGAAGGGCCTGCTCGTCTTCGTGCCCGACGGCAGCTACGCCGTGAAGTCCTTCGCGACCGACCACGAGCGCAACAACGTCTGCGCCTTCGGCGTCTTCTCCGGTACGCACAGCGCCGCGGGTGGCCCCATGCCGCCGACCGGCAAGAGCACCAGCGCGGACTACGTCTACGCGATGGAGTTCGAGGACGGGAAGATCAGCCACATGACGAAGATCTGGAACGCCGGCTGGACCATGCGCGAGCTCGGCTGGATCGAGTAGGGCCGCTCCTCCCGTTCAGGCGAGACTTCGCGCGACCGTCCGGGAGCGGATCTCCGGCACGGCGGCATGATCGCAGCCGGCGCTGTGGTTGCGGGTGTCGCGAGGCGCCGGCGGGGCGCGGAGCGCGCGAGCGACTCCCGTTTGACATGCCGCGCCGAACGCGCGATGGTCACGACTGCGCTGCCGACGACGGCTGCGTGACCACTCCCCCGGAGGCGTATGTGTTCACGGCGACGAAGGACCTGATGCTCCCTGCCACCGTGACCGGATCGTGGCCACGGCCGCGCTGGTACACGGAGAACATGTGGGGACGCCCGCTCGACACGATGATGATGAATCCGTGGTATCGCGAGCAGTTCAGCGACGCCCACGCGATCGTCGTGTCCGACCAGGAGCGCGTCGGCCTCGACATCCTGACGACGGGCGACTATCACCTCGACGAGGACGTCGCCGGCCGCTCGTGGCATCACTACCCGCTGCAGCGCTGGCAGGGCCTCGAGGAGGAGGAGCTCCAGACGCGCAACACGCGCTCGCCGCTTCTCTCCTATCCGGTCGGCACGATGCTCGACTCGATCTACAAGACGTGGCGCTGGCCGCGTGTCGTCGGCAAGGTCGAGGCCGATCCGAAGAATCCCCTGGAATACGCCAAGATCTGGCGGATCGCGCAGCAGAGCGCCGCGTCCGGCAAGCAGATCAAGTTCGGCACCTGCTCGGCTCAGGTGCTCGCGTTCTTCCTCGACAGCCACACGTCTGGCTACGACCTCGACGACAAGATGCAGCTGACCTGGGACATGGCCGAGGCCATGAACCTCGAGCTGCGCCAGCTCGTCGCGGCCGGCTGCAAGGTCATCCAGATCGAGGAGCCCACGCTCCACTTCATGGCCTGCTACTACCCGAACGAGACGAAGCTTCTCGACTTCCTCGTCGACTGCTTCAACCGCGAGATCGAGGGTCTCGACGACGCCGAGGTCTGGATCCACACGTGCTGGGGCAACCCGAACATGCAGAAGGTCTTCAGCGACGAGTCGTACGCGAACTCGGTCGAGATCTACCTCGACCGCCTCAAGGGCGATGTCTGGACGATCGAGGCCTCCGAGAACGACCTCAAGGAGCTGCCGCTCTTCGGGCCGCACCGCGACTCGCTCCAGAAGAAGATCGCGGTCGGCGTGATCAGCCACCGCACGCTCCAGGCGGACTTCCCGGACGTCGTCGCCGATCGCGTGCGCACGGCGCTCGAGTACATCCCGGCCGACAAGCTCATCCTCTCGACCGACTGCGGCTTCGGGCGCCAGGGCTTCAACCGGCACCTGGCGTTCTACAAGGCCGCGGCGATTCCGCAAGCGCGCAACATCGTGCTCAAGGAGCTCGGGCTCGAGGAGCGCTACATCGCAGCCTGCGACGAGCAGCTGGCCTGGGATCAGCTCCCGGACGACGAGCCGTTCACGCACCTGAAGCCGCTGCGCTGATGACTCGGGGCAGGACGGGGACGATGCAACTCTCGTGCGGAGACCACTCGTTCCCCGTCCTGCCGCACGAGCAGACGGTCGAGCTCGTGAAGATGCTCGGCTTCGACGCGTTCGACCTGGCCGTGATGGGCAATCGCTCGCACGTGCGGCCGGAGGACATCCGCGACGACATCCCGGGCTGGGCCGGGCGGCTGGAGGAGCGCATCCGCGGGCGTGGGCTCGAGATCGCCGACGTGTTCTGCATCCCGTGGACCGACTTCGCGATCATGGCTCCGAACAACCCCGACGCGGCCGAGCGCGAGCGCGGGACGGCGCTCTTCCGCGACATGCTCGAGCTCACGGTGCGCATGGGCGCGCCCGGGCTGACGATGGTGCCGGGCCTCGACTTCCCGCACGAGAGCCACGGGGAGTCGCTGGCCCGCGCGGCCGAGGAGCTCGCCCGGCGCGCGGACGAGGCGCGTGCGGCCGGCGTCCGCTTCTCGATCGAGCCGCACGTCGGCTCGGTCTGCGGCACGCCCGAGGACGTCGCGCGGCTCGTCGAGCTCGCGCCGGGCCTCGAGCTGACGCTCGACTACACCCACTACGTCTCGCAGGGCTTCGCCGATGCCGACGTCGAGCCGCTCGTCGCGCACGCCCGCCACTTCCACGCGCGCGGCGGCGCGCCCGGTCGCGTGCAGTGCGCGCTCAAGGACAGCACCATCGACTACGGCCGTGCCGTGGACGCTCTGCGCGACGCGGGCTACGACGGCGCGCTCGCGGTCGAGTACGTCTGGATCGACTGGGAGCGCTGCAACGAGTGCGACAACGTCTCCGAGACGATCATCCTGCGCGACCGCCTGCTCGACGCCCTCGCCGGGCGCGCGTGGGCGTACCCCGTGTCGTCTACGTGAGCCTGCGCGTACCTCTTCATCTGATATTGGCTCAGACCCTATACACCAAGCGTTTGGCTTGATAGCGTCGGCCGCGGTCGGGGGGCGACGTCGCCTTCCAACGACGGTCGATGGAGGCATGCAACGTGGGCAAGACGGCGAAGGTCTGTCGCGGAAGCTGGTGCATGGCATTCGGCTTCGAGAAGATGGCGACGTTCGATCAGGTCGCGAAGGTGCTCTCGGCATTCGACTACGACGGGATCGAGGTCGGCGGGTTCTTCGACCACGTCACGGTGGAGCGCTTCCCGGACAAGGCGAGCCGCACGAAGCTCAAGAAGTGGCTCAACGACGACCTCGACCTCGAGATCGCGGGCATCGCCCCCGGTCCCTACGGCGACCTCTTCCGGCTGCCCTGGGCGACCGGCTCGCAGGAGGTCTACGACGAGTACCTGAAGTACTTCGACAGCTACATCGAGCTCGCGGCCGACATGGAGATCCCCGGCATGCGCGTCGATCCCGGCGCGCGCGGGCCGATCCCCTACGACGCCGACTACGACGAGATCTGGGATCGCGTCGTGCGGACGTTCCAGCACCACGCCGAGGCGGGCAAGAAGGTCGGTTGCACGATGCTCTGGGAGCTCGAGTCCCTGCAGCCGTTCAACCATCCGACCGAGGTCGTGAAGATGATGAACGACGTCGGCCACTCGCACTTCAAGATGATGTACGACACCGGGCCACTTCCAGGCCTGCAGCGTGATCGGGCACAACCAGGTGCAGCCCGGCGAGGTCTTCGCGAACCAGATCGAGTTCATCAACATGCTCCCGGCCGACTGCATCGGTCACATCCACCTGTGCGACACGACCATGGAGACGAGCTTCGACATGTTCGGCAAGAAGGTGGACTTCGGCGAGGGCATCATCGACTTCGACGAGCTCATGCCCGTGCTCGCCAAGGCCTACAACGGCGAATGGTGGGCGGTCGACTCGATCCCGATGGGCCCGATGGCCTGGAAGGACACGTACACCGGGGTCTCGTGGCTGAACGAGGCCCTCGACAAGTACGTCCGTTAGGGGGCGCGCGATGAAGGCAGCGGTCTTCTACGACGTCAAGGACATCCGTCTCGAGGACGTCCCGGAGCCGGAGATCGGCGACGAGGACGTGCTCGTCGAGGTCACGGCCTGCGGCATCTGCGGCTCGGATCTCGAGTACTACATGGGCCGGAGTCCCGTCGGCACGGCCGACGGCAAGGGCCCGCTCATCCTCGGGCACGAGTTCGCCGGCAAGGTCGTGAAGGTCGGCAAGGACGCCGAGGGCGCTGGCCGAGGGCGACCGCGTCGCGGTCAACCCGATCCAGTCGAGCGCGTCGGGCGACTTCTCGCGCTCCGGCAACCCCCACTTCGACCTCTCCGTCGTGCTCGGCGTGACGACGAACGGCGCGTTCGCGAAGTACGTCCGCACGAAGGCCGAGCACGCGCACAAGCTGCCCGACTCGATGTCGGACGAGCAGGGCGCGTTCGTCGAGATGCTGGCCGCGTCGCTGAACGCGATCGAGAAGGCGGAGATCCGGCTGGGCGACCTCGTCGTGATCTACGGCCCCGGCCCCGTCGGGCTCTCGATGGTGCAGCTCGCCAAGGCGAGCGGCGGGCGCGTCGTGATCGTCGGGACGCGCGACTACCGGCTCGAGCTCGCGAAGGGCATGGGCGCGGACGCACGCGTTCAACATCTCCGACACGTCGTCGCCGTACTACACGGCCGACCTGGCCGCCTCGATCCAGGGCGTGAACGGCGGCGAGCTCGCGGACAAGGCGATCGTCGCGACCGCATCCGAGGAGGCGACGCAGGGCGCGCTCGACGTCACCGGCAACGGCTCGACGATCGTCTACATGGGCCTCGCCGGCCCGAACGACATCGTCAAGCTGCCGATGCTCTCGAGCCTCGGCGATGGACAAGACCATCCGCTTCTCGTGGCTCTATCCGAACCAGTGGCCGAACACGATCCGGCTGCTGCGCGAGGGCGTGGTCGACACGTCGAAGATCATCACCCACTCGATCGCGCTCGACGAGATCGACGCGGGTATCCGCCAGGTCGTCGCGCGCGACGACGGCGTCATCAAGATCATCGTCAAGCCCTAGGAGACGCAGATGGCCAAGCCGAGATTCTCCGTTTCCCAGATCACGACGTTCCACCAGACGTTCGACGAGGACCTCGCGAGCTACGCGGCTGCGGGCGTCGAAGGCGTCGGCATCTGGCAGTTCAAGCTCCCCGAGGACGGCAACGACCGCGAGGCGCTCGCAAAGCTGAAGGACAGCGGGCTCAAGGCCACGACCATGATCCCGGGCACGCTCTCGATCCATCCCGTCCCGTTCCCGGGACCCGACGATCCGGCCGAGCGCACGGAGGAGTTGTGCGCGACGATCCGACGCTTCGCGCCGTTCGAGCCGGAGGTCGTGCTCGTCCTCCCCGGTGCGCCCGCCGCGGGTAGCGATCCGGACGAGGCGCGGCGCGTGACCGTCGAGGGATTCCGCAAGGCCGCCAAGGTCGCCGCCGAGTACGGCCTCACGCTCGGGATGGAGCCGCTCCACCGCGAGATCTACGGGACCTGGACGACCGTCTACACGATCCCGCAGACGATCGACCTGATCGACGAGATCGGCGAGCCGAACGTGCAGGTGCTGTACGACGTCTACCACCTCCACGACACCGACAACGTGCTCGAGGACACCGTCAAGTACGGCAGCCGGATCTCGCCCTCGATCCACATCTGCGACTGGCGCGAGGTGACCCGCAACGACTTCGACCGGGTGCTCCCGGGCGACGGGATCATCGATCTCGAGGGGATCTTCGGCGCGCTCGACGCCGCCGCCGATCCCCGCTGGGTCGACCTCGAGATCTTCTCGGACGACGGCTCGTTCAGCGAGATGGACTTCGAGGACTCGCTCTGGAAGCAGCCCGCGGCCGACGTGCTGGCGCGGGCCAAGGCCGGCTTCGACAAGGCCTGGGCGGCGCGGAGGCCGCCGGCCTGATGCGGCTCGCGGGCAAGGTCGCGCTGGTCACGGGTGCCGCGCGACCGCGCGGCATCGGCCGCGGCATGGTGGGGGCGCTGGCCGAGGAGGGTGCGGCGGTCGCCATCAACGACATCGCGTCCACGGAGGCCGAGGGGCAGGCCTTCGCAGAGGAACTGCGTGCGAAGGGCGTGCGCGCCGGCTTCTACGCCGCCGACGTGTCCGACCGCGCGGCGGTCGATCGGCTCGTCGACTCCGTCGCAGGCCGATCTCGGCGGACTCGACATCGTCTGCTCGAACGCGGGCGTCGCCGACTGGAAGACGGTCGCCGAGACGGACGAGGAGACGTTCGACCGCATCGTCGGCGTCAATCTGACCGGCGCGTTCAACGTCGGCCAGGCAGCCGCTCGCGCGATGGTCGCGGCCGGGCGCGGCGGGCGCATCATCCTCACGTCCTCGGTGCACTCGCAGATGGGCTTTCCGACGATGTCGGTCTACGGGGCGACGAAGTCGGGCATGCGCGCGCTCTGCGAGTCGATGGCGATCGAGCTCGCGCCAGCACGGCATCCGCGTCAACCACATCGGCCCGGGCTGGGTGCTGTCGCAGCTCAACGACCCCTCCCCCGCGCTCGCGAGCGAGGAGATCACGAAGGCGAATCTCGCCACGATCCCGATCGAGGGCCGCGCCGCCGATCCGCACGAGCTCGGCCGCGCCGTCGTGTACCTCGCCTCCTCGGACGGCGACTACGTGACGGGTGCGTACCTCCGCGTCGACGGCGGCTTCGTCGTGGGGAAGTACTGATGGCCAGGATCACGGTCACCGGCGTCGCCGGCGCGACGGGGGACGCCGTGCGCGCGACGCTCGAGGAGCGCGCGACGCTCGACACCGCCGTCGCCGGCACCGGCGAGCAGCCCCAGAAGCCGTTCCTGGACGTCACCCAGGACGACTGGAACGGGGCGGTCGCCGCGATCCGGGAGGCGTTCCTTGCGACACAGGCCGCCGCCCGTCGCGGCGACCGCCGCATCGTCCTCGTGTCGTCGGCTCCCGCGGTGCGACCGGTTCACGGCGCCGCGCTGGCCGGCGTCGCAGGGGCGTTCCTGCACACGATCGGCCAGGTCGCGGCCGTCGAGCTCGGGCCGGAGGGCACGACGGTGAACGTCATCGCGCCCGGCTTCGTGGGCGACGCGCGCTTCGACGCCGGGGTGCCGCTCGGTCGCGCGCCGGAACCGCAGGACGTCGCCGAGGCGTGCGCGTTCCTGGCTTCGGACGCGGCCGGCTACATCAGCGGCGCGATCATCCCGATCGACGGCGGCTTCACGGTCACGAAGACCGAGGGCGGCAGCCCTCTCGCGTCCTGAGATGGCGATTCTCGGTGTGCTGCACGTCGGTCTGACGGTCGCCGACGCCGATCGCTCGATCGCGTTCTACTGCGAGAACTTCGGCTTCGAGCTGCTCACGCAGCGCGTCGCGGAACGTGGCTGGGTCGAGCAGGGGACCGGCGTCGAGAACCTCAGGCTGCGGATCGTCCACCTGCACGGCCACGGCTGGAACGTCGAGCTGCTGGAGTACGAGAGCCCGCGCGGCGCGACGCGCGCGCGCGGCTTCAACGACGCCGGCAGCGCGCACCTCTGCTTCGTGACGGACGACATCGACGCCGACGTCGCGCGGCTCGTCGCGAGCGGCGCCGAGCCGATCAACCCGCCTGTGACCGTCGTCGGGGGCCCGAACGAGGGCGGCCGGATGACGTACGTCAAGGATCCCGACGGCAACGGCATCGAGCTGCATCAGCTCGCGCGCCCCTGGCCCGTCTGATGGAGACCGGTCTCGCGGGCAAGGTCGCGATCGTCACCGGCGGCTCGGGCGGGATCGGCCTCGCATGCGCCCGCGCTCTGGTCGCCGAGGGCGCGCGCGTCGTACTCGGCGACGTGAATGCCGAGGCCGCCGCCGCGGCCGCCGCCGAGCTCGGGGAGGACGCTGCCGTTTCGGCAGCGGTCGACGTCACGCGGCCGGACGACGCACAGCGCCTCGTGGACGTCGCGATCGAGCGCTTCGGCGGGCTCGACGTGCTCGTCGCGAGCGCGGGCGTGCATCGCAACACGCCGCTCGACGAGGTCTCGCCCGAGGAGTGGGACCTGCTGCTCGCCGTGAATCTGCGCGGCGTCTTCCTCACCGCCCAGGCGGCGCTGCGCGTCTTCGTGCCGCAGCGCAGCGGCCGCATCGTCGCGCTCGCCTCGCTCGCGAGCCAGACGGGCGGCCTCGCGGCGAGCGCCGCCTACGCCGCGTCGAAGGGCGGCGTCGTCACGCTCACGAAGTCGCTCGCCCGCTACGCCGGGCCGCACAACGTGACGGCGAACTGCGTCAACCCCGGCATCATCGACAGCCCGATGACGGCCGGCTGGTCGGCAGAGGACATCGCGCGCCTGACCGCCAGCACCCCGCTCGGCCGCCTCGGCACCACCGACGAGGTGGCGGCCGCGGTCGTCTTCCTCGCCTCGGATGCGGCCTCGTTCATCACGGGCGTCCACATCGACGTCAACGGCGGCATCCTGATGGACTGATCGCACCTTTGGGGTCTGGCCCCAAACGTGCGATCCCGCGCACTGCTCAAATGGGGCCAGGCCCCGATTGAGCAGTGCCGAACTCAGGCGACGCAGGCCGCGATGCGCTCGCGCGCCGCTGCCAGCCCCGCCGCGTCGTTGTGCAGCGTGATGCGGAGCGTCGTGCGGCGCTCCTCGCCCGGCTCGAGGATCACGAGCGTTCCTTCTTCTCGCGCGCGCGCGCGACCCTCGATCGGCGCATTGCCCGGTTCGAGGCCGATCACGTAGTTCTGGTCGCTCATGACGCGCCACTGGAAGAGGCGCGGGAGCGTGTCGTGGCTCCACGCCAGCTCGACTCCGAGCGGGCGGCCGTCGCCGATGTCGCTGTTGAGCACCGCCGCGCGGCCGAGGCCGCCGCCGTCCGGCCGCGGCGTGTGCTCCCAGACCTGCTCCTGGAACGGGAAGCTCGGCGGGTCGACGACGCGCCAGTCGGCTCCCGCGGCCTCCTTGGTCGCCACGCGCGGCTCGCCGACGCCGGCGACCACCTCGGCGTGCTCGCCGAGCACCGGCCAGCCGACGTTGACGTGGTAGAGGATCATGTGCGGCGTCGGCGCGAACCCGTCGTTGCGCACGACGTCGTCGAGCTCGATCGTCGTGCCGGCGAGGCCGATGCGGATCTCGCGCTCGAGCGTCAGCGACTCGCCGAACACGTGGGCCTGGCGCACGTCGCCGCGGCAGAACACGCACTCGCGCTCCCAGTCGACGCCGTAGCCGAGCAGGCGCCCGGGCGTCGCGGAGAGCCGGCCGTGCAGCGGGAAGTCGTGCGTCGCGCGCCCCGGATAGCGGAAATGCGCGGCGTCGTCGGTCATCGGTCCGAGCGTGTGCTCGAGGCCGCAGGTCGTGAGCAGGCCGCCGAAGAACGAGCGGAACGGCTCCCAGCCGGCCGGCACCGCGAGGCCCGGCGCCGTCAGGCCGGTCGGCGAGATCCACGCGACGGGCACGCCGCCGATGGTCGCCTGGGCGAGATCGAGCGCGCGATCGACGACCACCTCGAGCTCGATCGCGCCCGAGCGCAGGCGGACGCAGCGCACGCCGCGCTCGCTGCCGTCGGCGCGCTCGACGAGCTCGGCCCCGAGCAGCTGCTCGACGCGGCCCGTGCGCCGGCGCAGCTCCTCGCGGGACAGCGGGACGCCGTAGAGCGAGCTCAATGGAACGCCCAGCCGCCGCAGACCTGGATCATCTGCCCGGTGATGAAGGAGGCGCGCTCGGACGCGAGGAACGCGACCGTGTCGGCGAGATCGTCGGCGGTGCCGCGGCGCTTCAGCGACTGCTGCTCGATCACGAAGCGGGAGTAGCCCTCGGGATCCGGGTGGATCGTCTCGCCGCCGGTCGGGAACGCGCCGGGCGAGACGTTGTTGACGCGGATGTTCTGCGCGCCGACCTCGCGCGCGAGCGCGCGCGTGAATCCGACGAGTCCGCCCTTGGAGGTCACGTACGGCAGGATGTTCGCCATCCCGATCGCGAACGTGATCGATCCGATGTTCACGATCGAGCCGCCGCCGCGGGCCGCGATGTGCGGCACCGTCGCCTTGCTCATCAGGAAGAGCGAGCGCAGGTTCGTGTTGATCGTGCGATCCCACTCCTCGAGCGTGTACTCGTTCCACGGATGCGAGGGGTACGTCGCGGCGTTGTTGACCACGACGTCGATGCCGCCGAACGCCTCGACCGTCGCAGCGGCGAGCGGCTCCGCGAAGTCCTCCGTCGAGACGTCGGAGACGTGACCGGCGACCTCGCCGAGCGGCGCGAGGCGCGCGACCAGCTCGGCGTTCCGCTGCGCGTTGCGGTCGGCGACCATCACGCGGCAGCCTTCTTCGAGCAACCGGACGGCCATGTTCTCCCCCAGGCCCCCCGACGCGCCCCCCGTCACGATCGCCACCTTGCCGACGAGTTCGAGATCCATGCGCCTCCTCACCAGATGCGGGAGTAGGCGATAATATCTGAGAAAGTCGATCGAGCGCGAGGAACCACGCGATGGGCCGTCCCGGGATCGATGTGCCGCGCCGCCTCGGGAGTGCCTACGGGGTCGCCGAGAGCCGCCATCGCCTGCGGCGTCTCGCGTACCTCGAGGAGCGGCTCGCGACGGCGTTCGCGGGCTGGATCTGGGCCACGCCCGGCTTCGACGACAAGATCCGGCTGGCGGTGCTGGCCTACGAGTCGTCGCTGGCGGCCGATGCCTTGCACGCCCGCAGCGACGAGCTCGCACCGTCGACCGCCGAGCGCCAGTGGGAGCTCGAGCTCGCCGATCTGGACGAGCTCGCGAACTCGGTCGAGAACGCGTCCGGGCTCGGCGCACGGCTGAGCGGCGCCGCGGCGCTGCTCGCGCGCCTACGCGACGCCTACTCCGAGCACGTCGCGGCGACCGACGATCTCACCGACGGGCCGACGTCGCGCATCCTGCGGGCGCTGGCGCAGCCGACGGAAGACCGCATCGCGCTGTGCGCCGCCAGCGCCCGCCTGCCCGAGTCACCCGACACGACGCCGCCGGCGCGCTTCCTGTCCGAGGCGCCCGCACGCGACGGCCGCTTCGACGTCGCCGCCTGGGACGACTACCGCGTGCACGAGATGGGCGCGACGCCGGGCGAGGTCGTGCGCCACCTGCTCTACACGAACGCCTACGGCGAGATCGAGGCGGTCGAGGTGCTCGGGCGCGCACTCGCCGATGCGCGCGAGCTGCCCTGGCCGATGCGCCGCGACCTCTTCCGCCAGCTCTGGGACGAGGCGCGCCACGCCGAGATGAGCTGGCGCCGCATGGACGACCTCGGCGGAGCGCCCGAGCCGCTGCCGCAGGCGCCGCCGGTGATCCTCGGCGTGATGGCGGAGATCGCCGACCCGATCGAGCGGCTGCTCGTGCTGCAGCGCGTGATCGAGGGCCGCGTCGTCGAGCGCCACCGCCTGCGCGTCTCGACGGTCGCACGCGACCTCGGCGACCCCACGACGGCGCGGATCTACGAGTACATCGTGGCCGACGAGCGCCAGCACGTCGGCAACTCCGAGTGGATCCCGAAGATCGTCGGCGACGACCCCGAGCGGATCGCACGCCTCGAGCGCCTGCAGGCCGTGTGCGAGGCGAAGCTCGAGGAGATCCTGGCGCGGCGGATCGACCGGACGGCGGGCATGGCGCGGTGAAGTTCACGATCGACGAAGTCGCCTGTATCGACTGCGGCGCGTGCCGGCGCTACTGCCCGGTCGACTGCATCCCCTACGAGGGCCTGCAGCACCAGATCGTGCAGGAGCCCTGCACGGGCTGCACGATCTGTTACGCCGTCTGCCCGGCCGACGCCGTGATCGCGCTCGACGACGGCCGGGCGACGCCCAAGCTGACGTTCGAGGTCATGGAACGCGTGCGCACCAAGGCGTTCCAGCGCGGCCCGCACCAGTAGCGGCTACGGGACGAGCACGAACTTGACGCCGTCGGCGGAGCGGCTGCGCGCGAACGCGCGCTCGAAGTCGGCGAGCTCGACCGCTTCCGTGATCAGCGGCTCGAGCTGGATGGCGCCGTCGCGCAGGAGGCGCATGGCGCGCAGCCACGCGATGGGATTCGCCGCGAAGCCGGAGCGCACGCGCAGCTCCTTGAAGCAGATCTCGTCGAACGGGATCGTCACCGGTGCGCCGCGGATGCCCATCTGGACGATCGTCCCGCCGCGGGTGACGGTCTCGAGCCCGGCCGCGATGCCGGGGGCGGCGCCGGAGCACTCGACCACGACGTCCGGGGCCTCGCCCGCGAACGGCCGGTCGGCCGTCGAGGTCTCGAAGCCGAGGCTGCGGGCGAGCTCGAGCCGCGCCTCGTCGTGCGCCGTCCCGCGCACGTGCACGCGGCCGCCGTTGGCCCGCGCGACCTGGGCGGCGAGCAGGCCGATCGCACCCGGGCCGATCACGAGCACCTCGTCGCCGGCATCGACGCTCGCGGGGTCGGAGAGCGAGTTGCAGACGCACGCGAGCGGCTCGCAGATCGCCGCGGCGAGATCGCTCAGCCCGTCCGGCACGCGGTGCAGGTTGCGCGCCGGCACGCGCACGCGCGGCGCGAACGCGCCGTCGACGTGCGTGCCGATCGAGCGGCGCTCGGCGCAGATGCTCGGTCGTCCCGAGCGGCACCAGCGACAGTGGCCGCAGGTCGAGTAGAACGTCTCGGAGGTCACGCGCGCGCCCTGCCAGGCCGGATCCACGCCGTCTCCGAGCTCGGCCACGACGCCGCAGAACTCGTGGCCCATCGTCACGGGCGGCACGCTCGGGTACTCGCCCGCCTCGATGTGCAGATCGGTGCCGCAGATGCCGGCCGCCAGCAGATCGATGACGACGTCGCCCGGCCCTGCGACGACGTCCGGGCGATCGGCGTAGGCGACGTGGCCCGGGCCGGGCGCGAGCTTGGCGACGCCCTTCATGCGTCGGTCAGCGTGTAGCGGGCGACGGCGTCGGCGTCGTAGCGGAAGCCGATGCCCGGGAGGTCGCCGAGCTGGACCGCGCCGTCGACCACGGCCATGCGCGTCGCCGGCTCCACCAGCTCCTCGAAGTTGTAGACGCCCTCTTCGAGCGCGAAGTGCTCGACCACGAGCGCGTTCGAGATCGCCGCCGCCAGCTGCGCGTGCAGGTTGTGGTGCCAGTGCGGCGCGACCTGCACGCCGAATGCCGCAGCGGCGTGCGCCGCCTTCATCCACTCCCCCACGCCGCCGCACACGCAGGCGTCGGTCTGGTGGATGTGTGCCGCACGCGCGCGCAACAGGTGCCCGAAGCCCCACGCCGTCGCCTCGATCTCGCCCGTGGCGATCGGGATCGGCCCGCGCGCCGCAAGCTGCGCGTGGCCGTCGATGTCGTCGGGCACGAGCGGCTCCTCGAACCACCAGATGTCGTGCGGGGCGAAGGCGTCGGCCGCCTTGATCGCCTCGGCGACGCTGGCATAGGCGTTGTTGGCGTCGAGCGCGAGCCGCCCGGTCGGCCCGAGCGCCTCGCGCGCCGCGCCGACGCGCGCCTCGTCGGCGTGCAGCGGAAGCCCGCCGACCTTCATCTTGTAGTCGGAGAACCCGCGCGCGCGCTGGCGCGCGACCTCCTCGCGGATGTTCTCGAGCGGATCGCCCGGACGGTAGTAGCCGCCGCTGGCATACGCCGGCACCGAGCTGCGGGCCGAGCCGAGCAGGTTCCGCAGCGGCTTCCCGGTGGTCTGGCCGAGGAGATCCCAGAGCGCGATGTCCAGCGCGCTCAGCGCGCGGATGATCCCGCCTCGGCGGCCGACGAGCAGGAACTCCTGTGCGAGCCGGCCGTAGAGCTCGCCGATGCCGCGCGCCGGCTGTCCCGACGGCGTGCGGGGCGAGCAGCTCGTTGACCGCCTGCGCCACCCACGACCCGGCGCTCGTCCCGGCGTAGGTGTAGCCCGTGCCCGTTGCGCCGTCCGAGTCGGTCACGGTGACGAGGATGTAGTCGCGGTGGTCGAGCGTGCGCGTCGACATCGCGGTCGGGATCGCGACCGGCACGCGCACCGTGATCGCCGACACGCGCGCGATCGACGGATCAGTCACGGGCGTGCCCGACGCTGCCGTTGAGGATGAAGCCTCCGTCGCAGACGAGCTCGGCGCCGTTCACGTAGCGGGCGGCGTCCGAGGTGAGGAAGACGACGGCGTCGGCGATCTCGGCCGGACTCGCGATGCGCGCGAGCGGGATGCGCTCCTCGTAGGTCGCGCGTACCCGCGGCGTGTAGGCCGTCGCGTTCAGCGGCGTGTCCACGGCACCCGGGGCGAGCGCGTTGACCGAGATCCCCTGCCCGCCGAACTCGACCGCGAGCGTCTGCGTGAGCGCGCGCACCGCGCCCTTCGCCGTGCAGTAGGCCGTGAGGTCGGCGATCGGCTGCAGGTGCGCGACCGACGTGATGTTGACGATGCGGCCCCCGCCGGTCTTCAGCATCTGCCGGATCGCCGCGCGGCAGCCGTACACGTAGCCCATCACGTTCGAGCCGAGGATCGACGCCCATTCCTCGTCGGGGGTCTCGAGGAACGGCCGCACGAGCAGCCGTGCCGCGTTGTTGACCCAGATGTCGAGTCCGCCCAGCTCGTCGCGCGCGGCCTGCGCGAGCCGCTCGGCCGACGCCGCATCGGCGGCGTCGGCCTCGACGAGCACGCATCCCCGGCCGAGCGCCTCGATGGCCGCGACGGTCTCCGCCGCCGCGGCCTGCTCGCCCGCATCGGCGCCCGGCCGGTAGCTGCCGACGACGTCGGCGCCTCCCCGGGCGAGCGCGACGGCAGTCGCCTGGCCGATGCCCTGCGACGCGCCGGTGACGACCGCGACCGTCATAGCGTGCGGTACTCGATGGTCTGCCGCTGGCCGGTCTGATCCGAGCGCACGATCGCGTCGCAGATCTCGGCGCAGCGATAGCCGTCCTCGAGCGTCGCTCCGCGCGGGCTGATCGGCGCGTCGTCCTTCACGCACGTGAGCAGGTGCAGCAGCTCGTGCACGAAGTTGTCCTCCCAGCCGATCATGTGCCCGTGGGGCCACCAGTGCTCCCAGTACGGGTGGTAGGCCTCGGACACGAGCACGTTGCGGAAGCCCTGCGCCGAGGCGCCGGGCGTCGAGCCGTTGAAGTGCGCCAGCAACTCGTTCTGGCGCTCGGCGTCGAACACGAGCGTGCCCTTCGAGCCGTTGATCTCCCAGCGCATCTGGTTCTTGCGCCCGGCTGCGAAGCGCGTCGCCTCGAACGTGCCGTTGGCCCCGTTCGCGAACTCGACGGTCGACTGGAACGCGTCGTCGACGTCGACCGTGCCGCCCGGCCGCTCCGTGATGAACGTCTTGACGAGCCCGGTGATCTTCTCCGGCTCGCCGACGAGGTAGCGCGCCTGGTCGATGATGTGCGCGCCGAGATCGCCGAGTGCCCCGGAGCCGGCCTGCTTCTTGTCGAGCCGCCAGACCTTGGGGAACTCCGGATCCATCACCCACTCCTGGTGATAGCGCGCGCGGAAGTGGTAGATCTCGCCGATCTCGCCGGCCTCGATCAGCTGCTTGGCGAGGATGATCGCCGGATAGAAGCGGTAGTTGAACGCCGTCATGTGCTTCACGCCGGTGGCGGCGACCTGCCGCCAGATCTCGTAGCTCTCCTCGGCGTCGCGGCCGAGCGGCTTCTCGCAGATGACGTGCTTGCCGGCCTTCGCGGCCGCGACCGTCGGCTCGAGGTGGGTGTCGTTGGGCCCGCCGTTGTCGAAGATCTGCACGTCGGGATCGGAGACGACGTCCTCCCAGTTGGTCGAGTACTTCTCGTAGCCGTAGCGGCGCGCCGCCTCGCGCACCGCCTCCTCGTTGCGGCCCGCGATGGCGACGAGCTTCGGCAGGTAGGGCGGCGGCCAGGTGACGTACGCGATCTTCTTGAGCGCGTTGGAGTGCGCGCGCCCCATGAACGCGTAGCCGAGCATGCCGATGCCGATCTCGGGGATGGCGTCCTCGCCCGCCCGCTGATCGCCCATCGTGACGAAACCGACCTGCTTCTCCTCGCTCATGCCAGCCACCACGCCTGGCCGGGGACGAGCGGCTTCTTGATGAAGAGCGGCTTGAGGTACTTGATGCACTGCTCGCAGCCGTCCTCCTCGCTCATGACCGGATCCTCGTGCTCGAACGAGAGCACGAAGTCGTAGCCGACCTCGAGCAGGGCGGTGATGACGCGGCGCCACTCGACGTCGCCCCAGCCCGGCACGCGGTAGCGGGCGGCGCGGTCGCCGCGCTGCCAGGAGCCCGTGCCCGTGACGCCGTCGATGTGGACGATGTCCTTCTGCAGCTCCCAGTCCTTGGCGTGCGCGTGGTAGATGCGCGTGCCGAACTCCTTGATGAACACGACCGGGTCGATCTGCTGCCAGATGAAGTGGCTCGGGTCGAAGTTGAAGCCCCAGTCGTCGCGCGGCATGCGCTTGACGGCCTCGCGCGCGGTGTAGACGTTGTAGGCGATCTCGGTGGGATGCACCTCGTGCGCGAACTTGACGCCGTACTTCTTGAACTCGTCGAGGATCGGCTCCCAGCGCTCCTGCCAGAGCTCCCAGCCCTTCTCGTAGATGTCGAGGCGCTGGGGCGGCCAGATGTACCAGCTCTCCCACACGGTCGAGCCGAAGAACCCGTTGACGACGCCGATCTCCATCTCCGACGCGACCTGAGCCGTCTTGATGATGTGCTCGGTGCCGAACTTGACCATCTCGTCCTTGTCCGACGTGCCGGCCCACTCGTCGAGCGACGAGTCGCCGAACGGCAGCACCATCTGGGACGAGAGGTGGTTCGAGAGCCCGGAGATCTCGATGCCGTGATCCGCGAGCAGCTTCTTGATGCCCTTGGCGTACTGCGGATCGGTCGCCGCGCGGTCGGTGTCGAAGTGGTTCGAGCCGCGCCAGGCCGCGAGCTCGAACGCCTCGTAGCCGAGATCGGCCGCGTACTTGGCGACCTCCTCCAGCGGCTTGTCGTTGAAGAGAACCGAGAACAGTCCCATCTTCATGACGCACGTACCTCCCGAATCGTCGTCGTGGTCTCGTTCATCCCTGTACGGCCGAGTAGAGCTCGGCCAGCTCTGCCGGCCCGATCGGCCGTGGATTGGTTGCGATGTTGCGGCTCTTCATGGCGTCCTCGATCAGCTGAGGGATGTCCATGGTGGCCGGGTCGAGCCCCCAGGCCCGCAGCGTCGGGGGCAGGTCGCAGTCGCTGCACAGCCGGCGCACCGCCTCCACCCCCGCCTTCGCCGCGTCGGCCTGCGAGAGCCCGGAGACGTCCTCGCCGAGCGCCTCGGCGATCTCGCCCAGCTTCGCCTCGCAGCCGGGCCGGATGAGGTCGAGCCCGGGCGGCAGGAAGATCGCGTTGGCGACGCCGTGCGGGACGCCGTGGTGCGCGGTCACGGGCGTCGAGGCGGCGTGCACCACCGCGTTCGCGTTCATGTTGAAGGCGATGCCCGTCATGCAGCTCGCCAGCGAGACCTGCGCGATCGCGTCGGCGTCCCGCTCGTGCACGGCCTTGCGGATGTTCTGCCCGATCATGCGGATCGCCCGGATGTTGATCGAGTCGAGCAGGGGGTCGCTGCCGAGGTTCAGGTACGACTCCGTCGCGTGCGCGAGCGCATCGGCGGCGGTCGCCGCGATGATCGCCTTGGGCGCCGTCATGACCAGCTCCGGATCGACGATCGCGACCGTCGCGGCCAGGTTGCGCGATGCGCACACGACCTTGAAGTGCTCGGCGGGATCGGTGATCACGACGACGAACGTGACCTCGGCGCCGGTGCCGCAGGTCGTCGGGATGCAGATCACGGGCGGCCCGTGGCGCGGCACGAGGTCGCGCCCGCGGTAGTCCCAGACACTGCCGCCGTTCTCGATCAGCGCCGAGGCGGCCTTGGCGGCGTCGAGCGAGCTGCCGCCGCCGAGGCCGACGATGCCGTCGCACCCCTGGGCCCGGTAGAGCGCCGCGATCTCGTCGAGATTCGTCGTCGTCGGGTTCTCGGCGGTATCCGTGTAGAGCTGCACGGCCACGCCCGCGGCCTCCGCGAGCGCGCGCACGCGGTCGACCGTCCCGGCGCCGAGCAGGCCCTGATCCGAGACGAGCACGATCGAGCGCAGGCCGAGGGCGGCCAGGTGGTCGGGCAGGCCGGCGATCGCACCGGCGCCGTAGTGCACGCGCGTCGGGCATTCGAAGAGGTGAACGCTGTCCCAGGCCACCGTCGTCAACTCCCCGGAGGCGGCGCGGTCGAGGCACGGTCGATCAGCGCGGGCGGCGAGCTGAGCTCCACGTCCCGCGGCGGCGAGCCGGCCATCTGCTCGAGCAGCGCGTCGACCGCCGCCGTCCCGAGCTCGTCGTGATTGCGCCGGAACGCGGTCTGGGGCGGCTGCAGGAAGTCGAAGACGGGATCGTCGTCGGCCGCGATCACCGACACGTCGCGCGGGATCTCGAGCCCACGGGCGCGGATGGCCGCGATCGCGCCGAAGACCTGGTTGAAGTTCGTCACGAGGATCGCGGTCGGGCTCGGGTCGCCCGCCAGCAGGAGCTCGGCGGCAGCCGCGCCGCCGGCCTCGTCGAGCGAGCCCCGCCCGATCCGGGCCTCGACGCCGGCCACCTCGGCGGCGGCCAGGAACCCGGTCACCCGGCGCTCGATGATGTCGCTCGCGTCGACCGGCCCGGTCACGTGCCCCACCACGCGGTGGCCAAGCGCGGCGAAATGCTCGACCGACAACTCCGACACCGGCTCCTCGGCCAGCCGGACGTTACGGCCGCTGCCGGCCACGCCGCGGCCGGCGAAGACGCACGGCGCCCCGCTCGCCATCACGCGCCGGGGCAGCGAGCTGTCGGCGCTCGCGCTCGTCACGATCAGCCCGTCGATCCTGGCCTGGGCGACGAGCCGCTCGTAGGCCTGCTCCGTCGCCGTGTCCCCGGTATCCTCGGCCACGAGGACGACGAGTTCGCGCTCCCAGGCGCGGCGCACGACGGCCCGCATCATCTGGCTCCAGAACGGGTTGCGGAGCGACGGCACGAGCATGCCGATGGCGCCCGCCGACTGGGTCTTGAGGCTGCGCGCCATCGCATTCGGGTGGTAGCCGAGGCGCGCCGCGACGGCGATCACGCGGTCGCGCGTCTGCGGATTGACCGGTCGGTCGGTCGCGCCCGTGAGAGCACGCGATGCGGTCGACGAGTGCACGCCGGCCTCGCGTGCGACGTCGTGCAGGCTGACGGGCCGACGAATCTCGGCAGGACCGGATCGACCGACGCGCGACATGAACTCGAGAAACCTTTCTGATGCGGTGCTGGTGGGAGGGGCCAATCGTCTGGCGCGGCGGGGGCCCTCGACTCTGCGCAGCTACCGCGCGGCGGGGGCTCTCGCCGGTGTTCTCAGCCGGGTGATGCGCCGACCTCGAAGAAGCTTTCGCCGGCGGCGGACGCGAGGGCGTCGCCGTGGGCGTCGAAGAGGTGCACGCGGCGCGGGTCGAACGTGATCCGTACGGCTTCGTCGGCCTCGAAGTGGTCGGTGGGCGGCGCGAGTGCTTTGACGACGCGGTCGCCGAGGTGCAGGTCGACGACGGTCTCGCCGCCGAGCGGCTCGGTGACGAAGACGGTCGCTGGCGATGCCGTTCTCGCCGCTGCCGACGTGGACGTCCTCGGGGCGGACGCCGACGAAGCACGCGGCGCCGTCTTCGAGCGCGACGCGGTCGCCGGCGACGCGGATCGAGAAGCTCGGGTGCTCGATCACGATCGAGCCGTTCTGCCGGCGTGCGGTGGCGGGCAGGAAGTTCATCGGCGGGCTGCCGATGGTCGTCGCGACGAAGCGGTTGACGGGCCGGTGGTAGATGTCCTCCGGCGTCGCGACCTGTTGCACGGCGCCGTCGCGCAGCACGGCCATGCGGTCGGCCATGCTCATCGCCTCGACCTGGTCGTGCGTGACGTACACGAGCGTGCGGTTGAGGTCGCGCTGCAGGTACTTGAGCTCGCTGCGCATCTCGAGCCGCAGCAGTGCGTCGAGTGCCGAGAGCGGCTCGTCGAAGAGGTAGGCGCGCGGGTCGCGCACGATCGCGCGGCCGATCGCGACGCGCTGGCGCTCACCGCCCGAGAGCTTCGCGGGTTTGCGGTCGAGCAGCGCCTCGATCTTGAGCACCTTGGCCGCGCGCTGCACGCGTTCTTTGATCTCGGCCTTGGGCACGTTGTGCTGCTTGAGCGGGAACGCGAGGTTCCCGAACACCGTCTTGTCGGGGTAGAGCGCGAGGTTCTGGAACACGATCGCGATGTCGCGATCGCCGGGCCAGACGTCCGTGACGTCCTCGTCGTCGAGCAGGACACGGCCGGAGTCGAGCTTCTCGAGGCCGAGGATGGCGCGCAGCGTCGTCGTCTTCCCGGCGCCGGGCGGCCCGAGGATCGCGAAGAACTCGCCGTCGGCGATGTCGAGGTCGACGGAGTCCATGGCCGTGACGGCTCCGAAGCGCTTGCTCACGCCCTCGAGGCGCACGCGTGCCATCAGCGCACCGCCTGTCCGGTGTCGTCGTCGAAGACGTGGATCTGGGCCGGGTCGAAGCTCAGCCCGAGCGCGCTCCCGATCGCGGGTCGCGCGTCGGGCGGCAGCACGACGCGCACGTCGGTGCCCTGGTACTCCAGGTGCACGACGTCCTTCGGCCCGAGCGGCTCGACGAGCGTCACCTGGGCGCTGATCGTGGCCTCCGGCGAGCCCGCCTCGACGACGCGCACGCGTTCCGGGCGGATCGTGGCCGTGAGAGCCGGATGCCGAAGTCGCGGCTCTCGAAGGCGCCACGGCGCTCGCCGAGCTCGATGCTGCCGTCGCCGATGTGCAGCGCGCCGTCCGCGTAGCGCGCGGCGATGAAGTTGTTCAGCACCGAGCCGATGAAGCGCGCGACGAACGTGTTCGCCGGCCGCTCGTAGAGGTCGTCGGGCGAGCCGTACTGCTGCAGCTTCCCGCGATCCATCACCGCGATCCGGTCGGCCATGCCCATCGCCTCGACCTGATCGTGCGTGACGTACACCATCGTCTGGCCGACCTCGTGCTGGATGCGCTTGAGCTCGGCGCGCATGTACGCGCGGAACGCCGAGTCGAGATTCGAGAACGGCTCGTCCAGCAGGAAGATCGTCGGGCGCATGATCATGGAGCGCCCGAGCGCGACCTTCTGGAGGTCGTTCACGGAGAGGCGGGCTGCATCGCGGTCGAGCGCGGCCGAAAGGCCGACCGTCTCGGCGACCTCCTTGACGCGCGCGTCGATCTCGCTCTTCGGAACGCGCTTCTGCCGCGGCTGCGACTTCAGGCCGAAGGCGAGGTTCTCGTACACGTTCATGTGCGTGAAGATCGCGTAGTTCTGAAAGACGAAGCCGACCTTGCGGTCGCCGATCGGCACCTTCGACATCGCGCGCTCGTCGAAGAACACCTCGCCGGCGGTCGGCTTCTCGAGTCCCGAGATCATGTTCATCGTCGTCGTCTTGCCACAGCCGGACGGCCCGAGGAGCGCCGTGAACGAGCCGTGGGGAACCTCGAGCTCGAGGTTGTCGACCGCCTTGAGCGCGCCGAACTCCTTGGTGAGGGTCTTGAGCGTGATCGAGGACATCTGCGTTACCTCTTGATCGCGCCGAAGGTGAGGCCGCGAACCAGGTACTTCTGGATCGAGAGCCCGAGGATCGCAGGCGGCAGGATCAGCAGGCACGCCAGCGCGGCCTGATGGCCGTACTCCTGCCCGCCGGCGCCGCCGCTCATGGTGCTCAGGAACAGCGGCGCGGTCTGCCAGTGGTCCTGCGTCATCACGAGCGCGATCAGGTAGTCCGACCAGTTGAGGATGAACACGAACAGCGCGGTCGCTGCAAGGCCGCCCTTGACCATGGGCAGCACTGCCTTGTAGAACGCGCCCCACTGTGTGCAGCCGTCGACGATCGCGGCCTCCGATATCTCTCGCGGCACGTCCTGGAAGAAGCTCCGCATGAGCCACACCACGAACGGGAACGTGACGGCGGCGTAGATGATCACCAGGCCCTGGAGCGTGTTCCAGAGATGCAGGTACACGAACATGAAGTAGAGGGGGATCACGACGGCGGCAGGCGGGAACATGCGCAGCTGCAGGATCTGGAACGGCAGCTGCGAGCCGCCCGCGCGGAAGCGCGCAATGCCGTACGCGGCGAACACGCCTACGATCAGCGCGAACAGCGTGCCGAGACCGGCGGCGAGGAAGCTGTTCTTGAGCGGCGTCAGCGCCGAGAAATCCTGCGTGGCGAAGATGCTGTCGTTCGGGTCGTTGATCCCGAGGACGTCCTTGAAGTTCGTAAGCGTCCATTCCGAGGGCCACCAGACCGTGACGCCCGGGGGATTCTCCTCGGCCTTCGTCTTGAAGGCCATCGTGATCACCCAGTAGAGCGGGAATCCGAAGAACGCGGCGTAGATGCCGATCGCGAGCGCGCGGAGTGCACTTCCTCATGCGCGTGCCCCCGCGTCGATCGCGTCCTCGATGCGCTCGACGGGCACCTCGTCGGCACCTGCGGCCATCAGCTCCTCCATGGACTCGTCCTGTGCACGCTCGATGGGCTTGATCGCCTGCTTTGCAACGATCGACAGCGCGATCAGGACGAGCAGCGCCACAGCGCAGGCATACCCCCAGCGGCCGCTCACGTTCGTGAGCCGGTAGAGGTAGATCGAGAGATTCTGGGTCGCGGTTCCCGGACCGCCCTGGGTCATGATGTAGATCGGATCGAAGAGCTTGAAGACCTCCATCGCGCGGATGATCACGGCGATCAGGAGGATGGGGCGCATCATCGGGATGACAAGGCGCGTGAACTGCGGCCGGAAGCCCGCGCCGAGGATCCGCGCAGCGTTCATCTGATCCTCCGGCAGGGCCACGAGGCCCGAGAGGAAGATCAGGAACATCAGCGGCGTCCACTGCCAGATGTCGGCGATCATCACGCCCCAGATCGCAAGCGACGGATCGGTCAGCCACTGCAGCTGAACGTCACCGCTGGGCACCACGAACGACAGCATCCCGTTGATCGGGCCGTCGACCTGGAAGAGCATCTGGAAGATGAAGCCGGAGACGGCCGGCACGACCATCATCGGCAACAGGAAGTACACCATCACGAGCCCGCGGCCCCGGAAATCCTTGACCAGCAGCATCGCGAGGATGAAGCCGAGCACGCCCTCGACGACGGTGCAGACGACCGTGATCAGCACGGTGCGCCAGACGGCCGTCCAGAACTCAGTCGACTGCAACGCTTCCCAGTAGCCGGAGAACCAATGCCAGTCGTTGTACGCGCGCCAGAAGGTCGAGCCTTCGAGCGGCGACCATTCGGTGAACCCGATGTAGATCGCGACGGCTGCCGGGAACAGCACGATGAAGACCATCAAGAGCTGGCCCGGCAGGACCATCAAGCTCCCGATCTTGTCACTGCGATTGAACCCGGCCCGGCGCTGGGGCGCCGGGCCGGGGTTCGGTGCGAGCGGTTCGCTACTCACCGACGTCCGCGGCCACTAGGTGGGCGTATCCGTGACCCGCGGGAACGCCGTGACGAACGTCTTCAACGCCTTGGCCTGCTTGTCGTGGCCGATGCGGTCGGTCGTCGCATCCCACGCGCTCTGCAGGGCCTTCGCAGCCTGCTCGGGCGTGGACTGCTTCGTAAGCACGTTCTGGATCTGATCCGAGAGCGCCTGGCGATACTCGGAGCCGCCGCGGATCGTGATCGGCGGAGCCGTGCGGGGGATGATCTGCTTGAAGGCATCCACCGTCGTCTTCTTGTAGCTCGAGATCACATACGAATCCGAGAGCGAGAACGTGTGGTGCGGATCCTGATACCCAGCCGGATTGAAGGTCAGCTGCGTGTACGGCTTCGCGGCGCCGGCCCACTGCAGGAACAGGTAGGTCGCGAGCTGGCGGTTGGAGCTGACGTGATTGTTCACGCCGTAGGTGATGTTGTAGAAGATCACCGGGCGGCGGACGAGCTTGCCACCCACGTTGCGACCCGGCATGAGGCCCGTCTTGACGTACTTGCCGACGTCGGCCGTGTCGTAGGCCGGGTTGCCCGGCATGATCTTCGTGAGGTTCGGGAACGACGGGCTCATGACGCCGTTGCCGGCACCGAGCACCTTGTACTGCGCGATCCAGTCCTTCTCGAGCGCGCCCGGCTCATGGTACTCGAGCGACTTGAGCATCTCGGCGAACACGCGCACACCGTGAGGCGTATTGACGTTGGCCGAGCCGTCCGGCTTGAAGTAGAGATTGTTCGGCGCAGCCGAGCACACGAAGCGCTCGTTCCAGTTCACCGCACACCAGAACGGCGCAAGCGTCGAGATGTCGCCGTACAGCTGCTTGTCCGGGCGCGTGAAGAACGCCGAGATGTTCGCATGCTCGTCCCACGTCTCCGGAACGCGCAACTCCTTGCCGTACTTGTCCGAGTACGCAGCCTTCTCCTTCGGATCCGCGAACAGATCGCCGCGGTAGAAGAACGGCTGCGTGTCGTTGTCGAACGCGACCGCGTAGAAGCGGCCGTTGTACTTCGAGAACAGGTTCACGACCGTCTCGCCGCCCGCGAAGCCGTACTTCTTGTCGTACCACGACGGCTTGTACTTCTTGACGTAGTCGTCGAGGGGCTTGATGAACTTCGCATCCGCGAAGTCGCCCGTCTCCTCGATCGCGAACGTGACGGCGTCGAACGAGCTGTTCCTCGACGACGCGTTGCGGAGGTTGGTCTTGTACTCGTCGGCCGGGGTGGTCAAGACGAACTTGATCTTGATCCCGGTCTCTTTCTCGAACTGCTTGACGATCGAGAGGTTGCCCTTCGGGTACGCCTTCTCGAACTGCGGCTTCGCGAAGTCGAGCGTCTGCACGATGATCGTGTCCGGCGCCGTTCCGGCCTTCTTCATCGAGCGCAGTGCCGAGATCGCGCGCCCTTCCTCGGAGTCGAGCGGGTACTGGTACCGCTCGGCCCCCTTGAAGCCGGTCGGGCCGCCGTACATGCCCGTGGCCAAGCCACGGGAGAGCCTGCTCTCGCCGCTCGTGGACGCCGGGGCGCGGCGAGCCGCAGAGGCGACGCCGGGCATGCCGAGCAGTGCGCCCGCCCCGACTGCCGCTCCTGTGACGAGCTTCCGACGGCTGATGCCAGCGGAGTCCTGCTCACGATCTTGCATCTGTCTCCTCCTTCGGAGATTCCTGCCGATTCCGCTCGCCGTGAGCCAATCGTGTGGCGAGCTTATACATCCGGTACTGAGCGCGCAAGCGGCGCTCTGAAAAGCGCGCTCGCAACTCGCTCTCGAGCGTGCCTCTGAGACATTGCGCTGGGGTCTCGGTCAGGGGCGCACCCCGACTTCGCGCATGATCGCCGCGGTGCCGTCGTAGGCCCGCTGCGCCCAGGGGATGATGTCGGTGCCCTCCGGGGCGTACTCGAGCTCGATCGAGACCGTGCCCTCGTAGCCCGTGTCGACGATCGCCTGCAGGTACTCCTTGATGGGCGTCGCGCCCATCCCGGCAGGCATGTCGCCGTGCACCTTCCCGTCGCAGTCGGAGAGATGGATGTGGCCGATCAGGCCCTTCATGACCGCGACCTCGTCGAACGAGGCGTTGGCCAGATGGAGGTGGGAGATGTCGGCGTTCGCGAGGACGGCCGGGTTGTCGACCTCCTTGACGAAGCGCACGAGCTCGTGGACGTCCTTGAGCAGGGCCTCGTTGAACGGCTCGAGCTCGAGAACGACCTCGAGGCCCTTCGTGGCGGCGTACTCGCCCGACTGGCGCACCAGGTCGACGGCCATGTCCCAGATCGCCGGGCGCGGGAAGACCTCGCCGTCCCAGAAGTACTCGCCGACCACGAGCAGCAGGTTGCGGGCGCCGAAGAACGCGCCCTGGTCGATGTTCTGCTTGATGCGGTCGAGCGTGAAGCGCTGCACCGCGGGGTTGAAGTCGACCAGACCGAACGCGACGCAGAGCTGCGAGCGGATCGGCAGTCCGGCCTCGTCGCACCAGCGCTTGATGTCCGCGCGCTCGGAGTCGTCCAGGTCGAGCGCGTCCTGGAAGATGTCGTAGGTGTCGAAGCCGATCGCCTTGGCCTGCTTGATCCCCTCTTCGACGCCGACCTCGGTTCCGAGCCAGGTCGAGCTGATCATCCCGAGTTCGAGTTTCGCCACGCGTCTCTCTCCTTATCCCGTGATCTCATCGATGCGCACGAGGCGCTTCTCGTCGAGCGAGCGATAGCCCGCCTCGATCAGCGCCATCGTGGCCAGGTTCCCCTCCCCGGAGAGGACGTTCTCACCGCCGTCGAGCGCGTTGAAGAGCGCACCCAGCGTGCCCGCGAACGCATCCGGGAACCACACCTCGGTCCACTTGGGCTGGAACACGTAGCCCGGCTGCTGCGCGGTCGTGAACGTGATCGTGGACGGCGTCGGCGTCGGATAGAACGGCCAGCCGATCGTACCCCAGGCGAGACCCTCGGTGCCCTCGACGCGCCACTTGATGTAGATGTCGCCCTCCGAGCCCTCGCGCACGGGCCCGCTCCAGACGTCGTCCCAGGCGCTCGCCCGCATCCCGTTCGCGTACTCGAGGATGTAGAGGCAGATGCCGTCGCGGTGCTCGAACTTCGTGCGCGGATCGGTGCGCGCGCTGACGAAGATCCCCTCCGGATCGCCGAAGAGGTGCCGGAAGACGTCGAGGTGGTGCACCGACATGTTCGCGAGCGTCAGCCGGTCGGTGCCCTCGAGGAAGGTCTGCCAGTGCGGGATCGCGCGCATCTCGATGGTCGCCAGCACCGGCTCTCCCAGATAGCCGCGGTCGAGCGCGGTCTTGAGCGCGCGCATCGACTGGTCGTACCGCATGTTCTGGTTGACGGCGAGAGTCTTGCCGGAGTTAGCGCACGCCTCGACGGCCTTCTGCGCCTCCGCGTAGTCGGAGGCGATCGGCTTCTGGACGAGGATGCCCTTGACGTGGTCGCGCCGGCACGCTTCCTCGATGATCTCGAGTTGCTGATCCGGCGGGAACGCGATGTCGACGATCTGGATGCTCGGATCGTCGAGCAGCGCGCGCCAGTCGGGGTGCACGGTCGCGATGCCGTGCCGCTCGGCCACCGCGCGGGCGTGTGCCTCCGTGCGCGAGGCGATGGCGGCGACGGAATAGCCCGCCGCGAGATACGACGGGATCTGGACGTCGGCCATGATGAAGCCGGCGCCGATGCAGCCGATCTGCCACTTCTTGTTCGCCGGCGGCGCCGGCATCGGCTCCAGGTCGAGATCGATCGAGCTCACGGTCATCGTGGGCGCCTCCGCTCCCTTCATCGGAAGAAGTGCGGCGACGGTACCATCCGGGTCGGGCGTGCGCAACGCGCCCGGGGTTCCGAGATTCGCGGAGCCGACATTTTTCCGATAAACTCTCCGGCATGCGCACGTCGCACCGGAGGTCGCTTCCCGAGCAGATCGCGGCTCGTATCCATGAGCAGATCAGCGACGGCACGTACCCGCCGGGAACCCAGCTGCCGTTGCAGAAAGAGCTCGCCCACCACTTCGGCGTCTCGATCAGCGTCGTGCGCGAGAGCCTCGCGACGCTGGCGGCCGGCGGCCTGATCTGGAGCCGGGCGGGCACGGGCACGTTCGTCAGCGACAACGCCGACGCCGCGCTGCGCTTTCCGATGTGGATGCGCGAGCCGTCGAGCCCCGACGAGCTGGCCGAGGCGCTCGAGGCGCGCGACCTGCTCGCGCGCACCGCGGTCGCGCTGGCCGCGAAGCGCCGCGACGCCGCCGACGTCGCCCGGCTGCGCGCCACGCTCGCCGACATCGAGGCCGCCGCGACCGACGCCGAGGCCTACGCCCGCGCCGACATGGACCTGCACGTGGCGATCGCGCACGCCGCCCACAACCGCCCGCTCGCCGGCGCGCTCGCCGCGCTCCGCCGCTCGATCCCGGGCGTCATCGCGCTGCGCGCCCACGAGGCGATCTCCGACAGCTCGATCGATCAGGTGATCGACGACTACCGCCATCTCGTGGGGGCGATCGAGCTCGGCGACGAGCGCCGCGCACTGCGCGTGCTCGACCGAATGTTCTCCCGCTCGCGCGCACTCGCGCGCGAGCTCGGCCTGTATCCCGATGACGACCGGCGATGAAGGCGGTCCGATGATCTCCTCTGGAGGAGCCCGATGAACACCGCAGAGCGCACCCGCATCGCGTTTGAGCGGGGGACGCCCGATCGGGTGCCGATCCACTGCTGGCTCGGGCTGCCCCTCATCCGGGAGCTCAAGCCCAAGGACAAGTCGATGACCGACATGCTCGAGTGGTGGATCGACGATCCCATGGGCTCGATCGTCAAGATGCAGCAGGACCTCGGGCTCGACCCGATGATCACCACGTACTCGCAGCACATCGGCGAGCACGAGATCTGGCCCCGCATGCTCTTCCCGCGCCCGTTCGAGACGGACACCTGGGACGAGAAGTTCCACGTCAGCGCGACCGGGCGAGGGCTGGCGCGAGCACACGCACCTGATCAAGACGCCCGACGGCGAACTCGACTACACCTATCGCACCGAGGACGGCTTCGGCACGTCGTGCCACGACTACCTGCTCAAGGGCGACGATCCCGAGACGAAGCTCGCGGCGCTCCAGCACTTCCCCCCCGGGGACCTCTACGACATGTCGGTCATGAAGGGCATGGTCGACAAGGTCGGCGAGGAGGCCTGGTGGCTGCACCACGTCATCGGCCCCTGGGACATGGCGGCCGAGGTGCGCGGACTCGTGAACCTCTCGATGGACATCTACGACCGGCCGCAGTTCGTGCACGACCTGATGCGGCTGTGCACCGACTGGCTCAAGGGCTTCTACAAGGCGCTCGGCAAGACCGGCATCCACTCGATCTCGATGAACGAGACCTGGACCGGCGTCGGCGTCGCCCGCGCGCACTTCCTCGAGTTCATGCAGCCCTACGAGAAGGAGTGCGTGGACGCCGCGCACGAGGCCGGCTACATGGTCAGCTTCCACAACTGCGGGCGCGCGACGCTGTTCCTCGAGGACATCGCCGACACCGGGCCCGACGCGGTCGAGACGCTCACGTCGAACCGCTCCTCGGGCGACGTCGACCTGGCCGACGCCAAGGCGCGCATCGGCGACCGCGTGTGCCTCTTCGGCGGCTTCAACGAGCACCTGCTCAACGAGGGCGACGAGGCCACGGTCAAGGAGGAGGTCGCGCGCTGCCTCGACGCCGCGATGGACGGCGGCGGCTACGTGCTGCGCTCCACCGGGCAGATCTTCTTCACGAAGCCCGGGATGATCGAGGTCATGTGCGACACCGCGCGCGAGCTCGGCGTCTACCGCTGACGCGCTGCACGTAGTGTCGCTGCAGGGCGAGATCGCGCTCGTCACCGGCGCCGGCAAGGGCATCGGCGAGGCGGTCGCGCGTGCGCTCGCGGGCGCGGGCGCGCGGGTCGCGGTGACGAGCCGCGTGGCGGAGGACGCCGAGCGCGTCGCGGCGTCGCTCGGCGCCGGCGCACGCCGGGTTCGGCATGGACGTGCGCTCGAGCGCCGCCGTCGACGAGGCGGTCGGCGCCGCCACCGCCGCGCTCGGCACGCCCACGATCCTGGTCAACAACGCCGGCGTCAACCGCCTCGGGCGGGCGGAGTCGTATCCGGACGACGACTGGGAGCGCATCCTCGACGTCAACCTGACCGGCGTCTTCCGCTGCTGCCGGGCCGTCGGCGCGCGCATGCTCGAGGCGGGCGGCGGCTCGATCGTCAACGTCGCCTCGATCGTGGGCGCGACCGTCGGCATGCCGTGGCGCGCGCCGTATGCGTCGAGCAAGGCCGGCGTCGTCGGCCTCACGCGGACGCTCGCCGTCGAGTGGGCCGAGCGCGGCGTGCGCGTCAACGCGATCCTCCCCGGGCCGGTGCGCACGTCGATGATCGCGGTCGCGATCGAGCAGGGCGCGGTCGACGAGCAGCAGGTGATCGACCACACGCCCGCGGGCCGCTGGGCGCTGCCCGCCGACATCGCCGATGCGGTGCTGCTGCTGTGCGGGCCGGAATCGCGCTTCGTGACGGGCCAGGCGCTCGTCGTCGACGGCGGCTACTCGTCGTTCGGGTCGGCTCACCCTGCCTCGCGGCGCTTCGAGGGCGACGACTGAGCCGGTATCGTCCGGCCCGGTGAGCGCCGGGAAAATCCTCGTCACGGGCTCTTCGGGACACCTCGGAGAGGCCATCGTGCGCGTGCTCCGCGATGCCGGGCGCGACGTGTGTGGGCTCGACGTCCTGCCCTCGCCGTTCACCTCCGTCGTCGGCTCGGTGGCCGACCGCGACGTCGTGCGGGAGAGCCTCGCCGGCGTCACGGGCGTCCTGCACACCGCGACGCTGCACAAGCCGCACATCGGCTCGCACGATCGCCAGGCGTTCGTCGAGGCGAACGTCAGCGGGACGCTCGCCCTGCTCGAGGAGTCCGTTCGCGCCGGCGTCGAGAGCTTCGTCTTCACGAGCACGACGAGCGCCTTCGGCCGCGCGCTGTACCCCGGGTCGGACGCACCGGCGGCCTGGATCACCGAGGACGTCGTCTCCCTCCCGCGCAACGTCTACGGCGTGACGAAGACCGCGGCGGAGGATCTCTGCGAGCTCGTGCAGCGCGACTCCGGGCTGCCGGTCGTCGTCCTGCGCACGTCGCGCTTCTTCCCCGAGGGCGACGACCGCGACGACGTGCGCTCCGCCTACGACGACGCCAACAGCAAGGTCAACGAGTTCCTCTACCGCCGCGTCGACATCGCGGACGTCGTCGACGTGCATCTGCTCGCGCTCGAGCGCGCGGCGGGCATCGGCTTCGGGCGCTACATCGTGAGCGCGACCGCGCCGTTCGCCCGGGGCGACGTGGACGAGCTCGCGACCGACGCCCCGCGCGTCGTGGCCCGCCTGTTCCCGGATCAGGAGGCCGAGTACGCGCGGCGCGGCTGGAGGATGTTCCCGCGGCTCGACCGCGTCTACGTCAACGCGAAGGCGCGCGCCGAGCTCGGCTGGGAGCCCCGCTATCGACTTCCGCCACGTGCTCGACCTGCTGAAGGCCGGCGAGGACTTCCGCAGCCCGCTCGCGCTCGCGGTCGGCGCCAAGGGCTACCACGCGGAATCCACGGGGCCCTACACGGTGCGCTGAGGCGGGCCAGCTCCTATCATCGCCCGATGCTTCTTCAGCCATTGACCGGCGCGCGCGCATGAGCGAGATCGCCCCCGGCATCCACCGCATCGAGGAGGATCTCGGCCCGCGCTTCATGGCCCAGTACCTGCTCACCGGCAGCGAGCGGACGCTGCTCGTCGACACGGGCCTCTCGCAGACCCTGACGGAGGCGATCGCCCCCTACGCGGAGTCGATCGGGCTCGCGGTCGACGCGATCGACGAGCTCTTCGTCTCGCACGCGGACGTCGACCACATCGGCTCGAACCGCGCGCTGCGGGAGCGCTCGCCGCGCACGCGCGTGTCCTGCGGCGAGATCGATCGCCGCTGGGTCGAGTCGAACGAGGCGATCCTGGCCGAGAACTACCGCTGGTTCGAGCCCTACGGCTTCACGCTCGGCCCCGACGTGCTCGGCTTCATCGCCCAGGAGCTCGGCGGCGACGCGCCCGTCGATCTCGGCCTCGTCGGCGGCGAGACGTTCCGGCTCGGCCCGGGCCAGCGCTGGGAGGTGCTCGCGCTGCCCGGCCACACGCTCGGCCACATGGGCCTCTGGCACCCCGAGGAGCGCACGGCGATCATCGTCGACGCCGTGCTCGGCAACGGCATCGTCGACCGCGCCGGGCAGCTGCTGATCCCGCCGCGGATCTACGACCTGCCCGGGTACCGCCGCACGATCGAGAGCGTGCGCGCGCTCCGCCCCGAGCTGCTGCTGACGGCGCACTACCCGGTCATGAACCGCGCGGAAGCCGAGGCGTTCCTCGACCTCTCCGTCGGCTTCTGCGACGACGTGCTGCGCATCACCCGCGGCGTCGTCGCGCGCGGCGAGCCGAACCTGCGAGCGGTCGTCGAGGCCATCGACGCCGGCATCGGCCCGTACCCCGAGTTCACCCAGGAGCTGACGGCGATCGCGAGAAGCGCCCTCGCCGAACTCTGAGCTGCACGATAGGGGTCAGACCCCTATCGTGCACGTCCCGGGTTCGAGGACTGGACACGCTTTGAGGCGGGACCGCACGTTTGGGGCCAGACCCCAAAGGTGCGGTGCTCAACACGTTCGCACGTTTGGGGCCAGACCCCGAAGGTGCGACCCCAAAGGTGCGGTGCTCAGCACGTTTGGGGCCAGGCCCCCGTTGTGCGGCGCGCGGCTCAGGCGCCGCGGAAGACGCCCGGGCGGCGCTCCTTGAAGGCTGCGCGGCCCTCGGCTGCGTCCTCGGTCGCGAAGCAGATCGTCTGCAGGTCGCGCTCGTAGCCGACCGCGGCCTCGAGGCCCATCGCGTAGGCGGCTCGGAGGTTGACCTTGCCGGTCTCGGCCGCGATCGGCGGGCGGCTCGCGATCGCGGCGGCCAGCTCGGCCGCCCTCGCCGCCAGATCGGCCGGCGGCACGAGCTCGGAGACGAGGTTCATCCGGAGCGCGCGCTCGGCGTCCACCGGGTCGCCCGTCAGGATCATCTGCGCGGCGTTCGAGGCGCCGATCGAGTGCGTCAGGAGGTACGTCATGCCGCCGCCGCCGATCCAGCCCAGCTTGATCTCGGGCGCCGCGAACGTCGCGTGCGCCGCCGCCAGCCGGATGTCGCAGGAGAGCGCGAGCTCGAGCCCGCCGCCGTAGGCGAGGCCGTTGACGGCACAGACGACGGGCGTCCGCAGGGCCCGCACGGCGTCGCAGTAGTCGTCGCGCCGGCGGAACTCCCAGGCCGACGCGTAGGTGTCCAGCTCGGCCACGTCGGAGCCCGCGCAGAACGCGCGCTCCCCCGCCCCCGTCAGCACGACGGCGCGGATCTCGGGATCGGCGTCGCAGCGGCGGCACGCCTCCACGACCTCGTCCGCCATCGCCGGTGTGACGGCGTTGAGCTTCGCCGGGCGGTCGAGGACGATCGTCGCGACGTGGCCCTCGATCGTGAAGCGGACGTTGGAATCGGCATCGTGCGGTGTCACAGGACAGCTCCAGTGGGAAGCGACGCGCGCCACAGCGCGTCCAGGCGGTCGAGCAGGCGAGGCCCCGGGATCCGCTCGGCCAGGCCGTCGCGGATCAGCTCCGAGCCGCGGCTCTGGAACTCGATGTAGCCCGGGAAGCGCGGGCGCACCCAGGCGGCCTCGGTCGTGCGCAGCGTGCCCGAGTAGAAACCGCCGGAGCTCGCGTCGAGCGCCGGGTCGGTCCACGCCGCCCGGGCCGCCGGCTGGCCCTGGTGCTCGGGGATGAACGTCGTCTGGGTGGCGGGATCGAGCAGCCACTCGAGGTGCTCGGCCAGTTCCGGCGCGAGCGGGCAGCGGCGCGTGAGCGCGATGCCCGTCCCGCCGAGCGTCGAGCCGAGCGCGGGCGCGTCGGCAAAGCGCAGGGCCTCGCGCCCGTCGGCCGGGCGCGCGTAGTTGACGTAGCCGTAGACGAGCGGGCAGCACGCGGCCGCGCGCTCACGCGCCATGGCCTCGAGCAGCTGGATCGGATTCGCGTCGCGCAGCGACGGGCGCGAGCACGCCGCGAGCTCCTCCAGGATCGCGAACGCCGCGAGCCGCGACTCGCCGGGCTCGAACGGCGACGCGCCGAGCCCGGCCGCGATCGAGCAGAACGTGAGCAGCGCGTGCGGCCCGGCGAGCGACAGCGCGATCGGGTGCTCGTCGGCCAGCGCGCGCACCTCGGCCCAGGTCTCCGGCGCCGGCCGGTCGCCGGTGAGCCCCGGGTGGAGCACCTGCACCTGCGTGGCCGCGTCGAGCGGAAGCGCATAGACCCGGCCGTCGTAGTCGTAGCTCGCCGCCGCGGCTCCGACGGTGGCGGCCGCGATGCGCGCGACGGCGTCGTCGCCGAGCAGGTCGGCGACGGGCACGAGGCAGTCGGCGGCGACGGCCTCGCCGAGGTGCGGATGGTCGAGGACGATCAGGTCGTAGCTGCGGGCGAGCTCCGGGATCGGCGTCGACTCGAAGCCCTCGAGCGGCTGCGCATCCCAGGTGATCTCGATCTCAGCCGGCCCAGCGCTCGGCTGCCGCGGCGAGCGGCGCATGGCCGCGCGGATGGTCCCACGTCAGGCCGCGGAACGCCGTCACAGCGGGTCTTCGGCGATGACCCCGCGGCCGATCAGGTCGTCCACCTCGAGGCCGTCGTGGCCGAGCTCGGCGAGGATCGAGCGGGAGTGCTCTCCGGTCAGCGGCGCGCCGGCGAACACGCGCGAGGGCGTGCGCGAGAAGCGGATCGGGAAGCCGGGCGTGCGGACGGCGCCCTCGGTCGGGTGGTCATACGCGACGAACGTGCCGTTGTGCTCGACCTGCGCGTCGTCGAGGACGTCCTCGTAGCCGTAGACCGGCCCGGCCCAGCAGCCCTGCGCCTCGAACGCCGCGAGCCAGTCGGCCGACTTCCCGGTGAGCAGGCGCTCCTGCGTGACCTGGAGGATCCGGTCGCGGTGCTTCCACGTGTCGATCTCGTCGTCGAGGCCCGCGAGCTCGGGCGCGTCGAGCACGACCGCGAGATCGCCGGGCGACGGGAAGGCGAGCGCGATGTGCCCGTCCTGCGTCTCGAAGATGCCGTACGGCGAGCGGATGTAGGAGTGCCCGTGCGGCTCGTCCGAGCGCGTCTGCGCGCGCCCGCCGACCGTGAAGATCGAGAGCTCCTGCATCTGCAGCGTCAGGATGGCGTCGAGCATGTTGACCTGGACGAGCTGACCCTCGCCCGTCCGCTCGCGGTGGAGCAGCGCGGCGAGCGCGCCCTCGAACGCCACGTAGGCGGTGATGCCGTCGACCAGGAACTGCCCGGCGGGCTGCGGCGTGTCGCCGGAGCGCCCGACCGACTCGAGCGCGCCGCTCATCGCCTGCAGGAGCAGATCCTGCCCCGGCCGGTGCGCGTACGGGCCGTCCTCCCCGTACCCGGACATCGAGACGTAGACGATGTCCGGGTTGAGCGCGCTCAGCGTCTCGTAGTCCACGCCGAGCCGCTCGGCGACGCCGGGCCGGTAGTTCTGCAGGAAGACGTCGGCCGTGCGCGCCAGCTCCCAGAGGATCTCGCGCCCCTCCTCCGTCTTGAGGTCGACGGCGAGGCTGCGCTTGTTGCGATTGAGCGAGAGGAAGCTCGCGTTGATGCGGTTCCCCGTCGCGCCGCCGCCCGCGACGTGGCGATGCCACTCACCGGTGACGGGCTCGATCTTGATGACGTCCGCTCCCAGATCGCCGAGCCGCATCGCGGCCAGCGGGCCCGCCATCGCGATCGAGCAGTCGAGCACGCGCATGCCCGAGAGGGGTCCGCCGCGATCCTCCGGCGTGCTGTCGAAGGCGGGCGCAGCGAGCGACTCGAGCGGGAGAGAAGAAGGCGTCATGGTGCTACATAGTGGCACCATAAACACGGTTATTCAAGGCTTCAACGGGTGACTTTGCGATATCTCCACTGGATTTCCACCGTTCGCGTCCATATCATGGGACTTGCATGGCCGAGGAAGAAGGAACCCAGGCGATCGATCGCGCCGCGCGCATCCTGGTCGGGCTGATCGAGAGCGACGACTACGTCTCGCTCGCGACGATCATCGAGCGCACCGGGCTCTCCAAGAGCACCGCCGCGCGCCTGTTGCGCGCACTCGAGCGCAGCGGTCTCGCCCAGCGCGGGCCGAACGGCGGCTTCCGGCCCGGGCGCGTGCTGATCGAGTACGCCCGCCGCGAGACGAGCGTGGCCGACCTGGCCGAGCTTGCGGCGCCGTTCCTCGAGCGCCTGCGCCGCGACACGGGCGAGACCGCGAACATCGCGATCCCGCTGCCCGGCGGCGTCACGCGGCTGGCCGAGCTGGAGAGCGCGCATCCGCTCGGCGCCGGCAACTGGCCCGGCGTCCGCATCCCGCTGCACGCATCCGCCATGGGCAAGATCTTCATGGCCTTCGGCGCCGCACAGCCGCCGTTCGGCCGGCTCGCACGGCTCGCCCCGAACACCATCACGAACGTGCCGGACATCCTGGTCGAGCTCGAGCGCGTGCGCGAGACCGGCTACGCGACCACCTGGGAGGAGCTCGAGGAGGGCCTCTGCTCGGTCGCGGCGCCGGTGCGCGGGTCGCGCGGCACCGTGATCGCGGCGATGTCGGTGTCGGCGCCGACCGTCCGGATCACGCGCGAGGAGCTCGAGGCGCTGGCGCAGCCGCTGATGGGCGCGGCCGACGAGCTGTCCGCCCGCCTCGGCTTCGCCGGTCCGGTGCGCGAGCCGTTCGAGCTCGGCTAGAGCCGCGGCGGTAGCCTTCGCGCGGTGAGCACTCGCTTCCCGCTGCTGCTCTCCGCGCTCGAGTTGCGCGGCAGGCGGCTCCCGAGCCGGGTCGTCTTCACCGCGCATACCGTCTCGCTCGGACAGGACCACCTACCGCGTGAGCGCGCCCGCGGCTACTACGCGGCACGCGCCGCCGGCGGCGCCGGGATGATCGTGATGGAGCCGCTGCCCGTGCTTCCGAACGGCGGCGTGACACCGCAGAACTACCGCTACGACGATGAGCGCTTCGTGCCCGCGCTGCAGAGCGTCGTCGACGCGGTGCACGAGCACGGCACCGTGTTCGTCTCGCAGCTGTATCACCTCGGAGCGAACTCCGACCCGCTCGCGGGCGGCTCCGAGCGCTGGGCGCCCGGCCCTGGTCTTGCGCCCGGCGGCCCGGACGGCCTGCGCGCGATGGACAGCGAGGACATCGGCGACCTGATCGACGGCCACGTCCGCGGAGCGCGTGCCGCGATCGCCGCGGGCGCCGACGGCGTCGAGTGCATGTTCGCCTACGACACGCTCGTCGACCAGTTCCTCTCGGCCGAGCGCAACCACCGCGACGACGGCTACGGCGGCGCGCTCGCGGGCCGCGCGCGGCTCGCGCGCGAGATCCTCCACGCGTTGCGCGCCGAGATCGGCCCCGACCGCCTGCTCGGAATCACCGTCACGGCCGCGATGGACGGGTACGAGGAGGCAGTCGCGCATCTCTCTGCGGAGTGCGACATCGACTACGCCGGCGTCGGCCACGGCAACTACGAGCAGCCGTTCCTGATCGTCCCGCCGATGGACTTCGCGCCTGGCCACGGAGTCCCGTTCGCCGCGCGCGCCAAGCGCGCCGCGCCGGAGCTCGCGATCCTCGCCGAGGGGCGCATCAACCGTCCCGAGATCGGTGAGCAGGCGCTCGCCGACGGCGCCTGCGACCTCGTCGGGATGACGCGCGCGCTGCTCGTCGATCCGCTCGTGCCGCGTCGCGCGCGTGACGGCGAGACGGAGCGGATCCGCGAGTGCATCGGCTACAACCTCTGCGTCGCCCGCCGCTACCGCAAGTTCCCGGTGGCCTGCGTGCAGAACCCGGCGATGGGGTACGAGGGAACGCTCGGCGACCTCTCCCCCGCGCCCGAGCCGCGCGACGTCCTCGTCGTGGGCGCGGGCCTCGCGGGCCTCGAGGCCGCGCGCGTGGCGGCCGAGCGCGGCCATCGCGTGACCGCCCTGGAGCGCGGCGAGGAACCCGGCGGCCAGGTGCGCCTGATCTCGCGGTTGCCCGTCCAGGAGCCATTCGCCGAGTTGATCGACTGGCGGGTCCGCGAGCTCGCGCGGCTCGGCGTCGAGCTCGTGCTCGGGCTCGAGGCCGACGCGGACGAATGCGCGCGACGGGCACCCGACGTCGTCGTGGTCGCCACCGGAGCGGATCCCACGGCGCTTGCCGGCTCGTTGCCGGCCGCGGACGTGCTCGCCGGCGCGTCGCTCGGCGACGGGCCGGTCGTCGTGCTCGACTTCGAGGGCCATCGCAAGGGCGCGGGCGTCGCCGAGACGCTCGCGGGCGCCGGCCGGGAGGTCACGCTCGTCGCACTCGGCCCGTCGGCACTCGGCGCGCTCACCTACTCGACGGTCGGAGCGCTCGCCCTCCGGCGCCTGGCCGGGCTCGGCGTTCGCCTGGTCGAGGGCCATCGCCTCGTGGCGGTCGAGGACGGCGCGGTTCGCCTGGCGCGCACCTACGACGGCACGCCGCTCGCCCTGGGGACGCGCGCAGTCGTCCACGCCTCGCCGCACACGCCGGCCGACGCGCTCGTCCACGAGTTGCGGGCGAGGGCGATTCAGGTCCGAGCCATAGGCGACGCACGCGCACCGCGCCTCGTCGAGGACGCGATCGCCGACGGCTACGCGGCCGGGCTGGCGCTCTGATCGGCCGCGGGCTGCCGCTCCAGCCCACCCGCACCGTCGCGCACCGGTACCGCACGCGCATCCGCGCCGACACCGAAGACGAGTGCGGATTGCCCGCAGGAACGGCGGTTCCGCGCCGCCGCGGCTAGGCCGCGTCGCTGCCGCGCAGCTCGGCGCCGAAGCGGTAGCCGACGCCGTAGTGCGTGTGCACGTAGGCGAAGCTGGAGCGGCGATCGAGCTTCTCGCGGAGCTTGCGCACGAACACGTCGACGGTGCGGTCGCGGTGGCGGTAGGGCACGTCCCACACGCGCTGGTGCAGCTCGTCCCGGCTCAGCACGCGGCCCGCGTTGCGCGCCAGCTGGTGGAGCAGGCGGAACTCCGTGCGGGTCAGTCGCGCATCCGTCGCCACGCCCTCCGTGCCGAGCAGGAACGCACGATGCTGGGCCGGGTCGATGCGCAGACCCGGGAACTCGAGCGCCTGCTCGCGCTCCGTCGGCGGCGCGATGCGCGCACGGCGCGCGAGCGCCCCGACGCGTGCCATGAACTCGGCCATCCCGAAGGGCTTGGCGAGGTAGTCGTCGGCGCCGAGCGAGAGCGTCGCGACCTTGTCGTGCTCGTTGCCGCGCGCGCTGACGGCGAGGATCGGCGTCATCAGGCCCTCGTCGCGCGCCCGCTCGATCAGCCCCCAGCCGTCGAGGCCCGGCAGCATGAGATCGACGACGCACACGTCGGGGCGCTCGAAGCGCAGCTTGCGCAGGCCCTTGGTGCCGTCGTCGGCCCACTCGACGTCGTATCCCGAGTTGCGCAGGTGGGCGCCCATCGCCCTCGCGATGACGCCGTCGTCCTCGATTACGAGCACTGCTGTCATCCAACACCAGGTAATAGCCTGCGAGAGCGCGCGCACGAGCGGCGATCTGGTGAAGACGAGGTGAACATCCGGTGACGCAGAGCCCCATCTGGGGACTCAAGAGCTCGCGGAAAGACGCCGATGCCCCATTTGGTGCGCCCATTCGTCGATCACCCCGGCGCGAGACCGCCGGGCGCAGGCACGCTGCCCACTCTGGCGGCAGCTCTGACCGCGCTCGGCACGTATCGCGCGCGGCTGACCGAGACGGGACTGGTGCGCGAGTTCGTGGAGGCCGGGCGCCTGCGCAGCGAGGGCGTCGAGCCGCGCGATTTCGCCGCCGCCGTCGATCCGTCGGACGTGATCGAGCTGACGCGGCTCGCGGGTGACGTGCGCCGCAACGGCCGCGGCGAGGTGCAGTACCGGGTGCAGTGCGCGCGCGGGACGCTGTACGTGCGCGAGCGAGCCGCAGCCGACCGCGACGGCACGGTCGTCGGCGTCATCGAGGACGTGGGCAGCGAGCACGAGCGCCTGCTGCGCGCCGAGACGATCGAGCGGCTGCTGATCGAGCTCGAGGAGCATCTCTACACCGGCTGGTTCGACGGCGACGGCACCTACCACGAGACCTACCAGAGCCCGAACGGCGATCACCTGCTCGGCGGCGCCGAGGCGGACGAGAACGCCGAGAACTGGATGGCCGCGGTCCATCCCGAGGACAAGGCCTCCTACGAGGTGTTCATGGCGACGCAGGCCGCCGGCGAGAACGCCAGCGTCGAGTACCGGCTGTGCGGGGTCGACGGCGTGACGCGCTGGATGCGCGAGCGCTCCAAGAGCCAGCAGCTCCCGACCGGTGCCATCGAGGTCATCGGGATCGCCACGGACATCTCCTCGAGCCGCGCCGCCGCGGCCGCGCTCGCGGCCAGCGAGGCCAAGCTCGAGCACGTGCTGAAGGCCGTCGACGCCTACGTGTACGTGCTCGAGGGGAACGAGGACGGCGGCTGGCGGACGATCAGCTCGAGCGTCACGCGCGAGAAGTTCATGGGCGGGAAGCGCGAAGCCGGCGAGCCCTCGCGCAACGAGTGGTTCGAGCGCATCCACCCCGACGACCGCGATCAGGAGGAGCGCCAGGCCGAGGCCTTCGCGAACGGCACGCCGTTCGAGGCGTCCTACCGCCTGATCGGCTACGACGGAGTCGAGCGCTGGGTGCTCGACCGGAACGTGCCCTACGCGGACGCCGAGGGCCGCAAGCACCGGCTCGGTCTGGTGCTCGACGTCAGCGACCGGCGCCAGCTCGAGCGACAGCTGCCGCTCGAGCGTCGACCAGCTGCGCAGCGCCAACGTCGAGCTCCGCCAGCTGCGCGTCCAGGCCGAGCAGCAGGCGCGCACGGACGTCGTCACCGGCGCGCACAACCGGCTCGCGCTGAGCGAGCACGTGGCGCTCGCGCTCGAGAGCGGGCACGACGGCGGGCTGGTGCTGCTCGACCTCGACCATTTCAAGCAGATCAACGACGCGCTCGGCCACGGCGCCGGCGACCGCGTGCTCGTCGAGGTCGCCCGCCGCCTGCGCGAGGCGGTCGAGCCGCACGACTGCGTGGCGCGCTGGGGCGGCGAGGAGTTCGCCGTCCTGTTCCGCGAGGTCGACGACGAGTGCGGGCTCGCGCAGCGCGCGGTGCACCTGCAGCGCGCGATCGACAGCCGCCCGATCGTCGTCGACGGCGAGCACCTGACGGTCGAGGTGTCCGGAGGCGCGACGCCGCTGAAGGCCGGAGAGAGCCTCGACGCGCTCGTCGAGCACGCCGATCGCGCGCTCTACGCGGCCAAGCGCCGCGGTCGCAACCGCGTGCTGCTGGCGAGCGAGATCACCGAGAACGACCTCATCGCCGAGCGCCCCGAGGCGATCCGCATCGCCGAGGCGCTCGCGGTCGCCGTCGGTGTGCGCGAGGGCGCCCCGCCGGAGCACCCGGCGTTCGTCGCATCGCTCGCCGCCCGCATCGCGCGCACGCTCCACCTCGACTCGCGCACCGCGCTGCGCTGCGAGCTGGGTGGCTGGCTGCACGACATCGGCAAGCTGTCCGTGCCCGAGCGCGTGCTGCTCAAGCCGATGATGCTCGACGCCGAGGAGTGGGAGATCATGCGCGGGCACCCGGAGCTGGGCGAGCAGATCGTCGAGCGCATCCCGGCGCTGCACGCGGCCGGGCCCGCGATCCGTCACCACCACGAGCGCTTCGACGGCGGCGGGTACCCGGATGGGCTGGAAGGCACCGCGATCCCGATCGAGGCGCGCATCGTCGCCGTGGCCGACACGTTCTCGGCCATGACGCAGATCCGGCCGTATGCCAGCGCGCGGAGCCGGGACGACGCTCTGCTCGAGCTGCGCCGCTGCACGGGCACGCAGTTCGATCCCACGGTCGTCGCCGCGCTCGAGCACGTGCTCGCGACCGAGGACGCCGACGCCCTGCCGCGCGCCGCCTGACGCCTGCGGCCGGCCACCTTGGCCAGAATGCCGGCGTGAGCAACCCCGCGCCCAACTCGCGCGAGCGCGTCCGCAATGCCCTGCGCGCAGCGGGTCTCGAGTGCGAGATCGTCGAGACGCCCGACTCGGCGCGCACGGCGGTCGAGGCCGCCGCCGCCGTCGGCGCGCGGGTGGGGCAGATCGTCAAGTCCCTCGTGTTCCTGTGCGACGACCGGCCCGTGCTGGCGCTGATGGCCGGCGACAACCGCCTCGACGAGTCGCTGCTGGCCGAGGTCGCGGGCGGCCGCGATCGGACGCGCCGACGCCGCGCGCGTGCGCGAGCACACGGGATTCGCGATCGGCGGCGTCGCCCCGCTCGGCTCCGTACGGCCGCTGCCGGTGTTCTGCGACGTCGACCTGCTCGCCCACGACCACGTGTGGGCGGCCGCCGGCGCGCCCCACGCGGTGTTCCGCATCGCACCGCAGGCGCTCGTCGACGCGGTCGGGCGCGCAGGTCGCCGAGCTCGCCCAGCGCGCACCCGCAGCCGGCTGAGCGGCGGTGCGCTCGGGCGGGCGCAAGCCCCTGCCCGACTAGACTCTCAGGGCTCATGCTCGCCGTGACGGTTACGCCCGGAGGGTCGCCCGCACTGCGCGAGCTCCCCTCCCCCACCGCGCCTCCTGGCGGCGTCCTCGTGCGCGTGCGCGCGTGTGGACTGTGCGGCAGCGACGTCGAGAAGCTGCGGCCCGGCGGCGCGGCCGCCGGCTCCGTGCTGGGGCACGAGATCGCGGGCGTCGTCGTCGACGGTGCGCTGCCCGCCGGCCTCCGCGTCGCGCTCGCCCACCACGTCCCGTGCGGCGCCTGCGCGAGCTGCGAGGCCGGTCACGAGCCGCTCTGCGCCGCGTTCGTCGCGAGCGCGCTCGAGCCCGGCGGATTCTGCGAGCTGACGGCCGCCTCGGCCGGCCACGTCGCGCACGCCCTGCTGCCGCTGCCCGACCACGTCAGCGATCTCGCCGGCTCGTTCGTCGAGCCGCTCGCCTGCGTCCTGCGCGGCATCGAGGGCCTGCCGGGCGACGCCGTCGTGGCCGGCGCGGGCTCGATCGGCCTGCTCGCCGCGCAGGCCCTGCGAGCGCGCGGCTCGCACGTGCGGGTGCTCGAGCCCGATCCGGGCCGGGCGCGGCGCGCCGCCGAGCGGGGCTTCGCCGCACCCGACGCGGGCGAGCGCTTCTCCGGCGCCCTGCTGACCGCCCCTGCCGCGCTGCCCGAAGCGCTTGGCCTGCTCGAGCCCGCGGGAACGCTCGTGCTCTTCAGCGGCGGCGCCGAGGAGCCGTTCGACACCGATCTCGTCTACCGCCGCGAGCTCACGGTGCGCGGCATGCGCTCGTCGACCCCGCGCCATCTGCGCGAGGCGCTCGCGCTGATCGCGAGCGGCGCCGTCGAGTGCGAGAGCCTCGTCGACTGCGTGCTCGGTCTCGACGCGTTCGCCGACGGCCTGGCGCGCTACCGCAGCCGCGAGGCGCTCAAGGTGGTGTTCGCACCGTGATCGCGGCGCGCTACTGGGCGCCGCGCGACGTGCGCGTCGAGCACGTCGCCGAGCCCGAGCCGCGCAGCGGCGAGGTCGTCCTGCGCATCGAGGCCGCCCTGACCTGCGGCACGGACGCGAAGTGCTACCGCCGCGGTCATCCAGTGCTGCTCGGCCCCGCGCCCGCGCCGTTCGGGCACGAGTACGCCGGCGTGGTCGTCGGCCGCGGCGAGGACGCCCCGTTCGAGGAGGGCGACCTGGTGTGCGGCGTCAACTCGGCGCCGTGCGGGATCTGCCGGGCCTGCGGCGCGGGCCGCGAGGAGCTGTGCGCCGATCTCTATCCGCTGCTCAACGGCGCCTACGCGGAGCAGCTGTGCGTGCCCGCGCACATCGCGCGCGTGAACCTCCACCGCGTGCCGGAAGGCGTTGCGCCCGAGGTCGCGGCGGCGATCGAGCCGCTCGCGTGCGCGGTGCACGGTGCCGATGACGCCGAGGTGAAGGCGGGACAGCGCATCGCGATCATCGGCCGCGGCCCGCTCGGCCGCCTGCTCGCGTTCGCCTGCGAGGCCCGCGGCGCCACGGCCGATCTGCTCGGTCGCGGCGAGGGCGAGCCGCGCGGCTACGAGACGGTGATCGAGGCCGCGGGCTCGCCCGAGGCGTGGGAGCAGGCCGTCGCGCTGGCCGCCCCGGGCGGCACGGTCGTGCTCTTCGGCGGCCTGCCGCGCGAGACGGTCGTGCCCGTCGACAGCTATCGCCTGCACTACGAGGCGCTCACGCTGCGCGGCTCGTTCCACCACCGCCCGCGCGACGTGCGTGCGGCGCTCGGCCTGCTCGAGCGCGCGGCGTCGTCGATCACGAAGCTGCTGACGCACGAGTTCGCGCTCGCCGACGTCGTCGAGCCGCTCAGGCGCGGTGCGGGTCTCGCGCCGCGCGACGGGCTGCTCAAGGCGGTGATCCGCCCGTGAAGATGTTCGCCTCGCAGCTGCGCCGGCTGCCGGTCAACGATCCGCGCGGGCGAGCGCATCGGGCGCGTCCACGACATCGTCGTGACGATGCTGCCGGGGGCGCCGCCGCGGCTCACCGGACTGCTCGTCTCGGTCGGCCGCAAGCCGATCTTCGTCGGCGCGGGCAGCATCGACACGATCACGGCGGCGGGCATCCAGCTCTCGAGCGCCCGCCTCAACCTGCGCCGCTACCAGCAGAAGCCCGGCGAGCTGCGCGTGCTCGGCGAGCTGCTCGACCGCACCGCGGTCGACCGCGAGGCGAACGCATCCGTGCGCATCAACGACGTCGCGGTCGCGCCGTCGCACGCTCGGCTGGGAGGTCGTCTCGGCCGACGTCTTGCAGGCGCGCCGCGCGCTCGGGCGCGGGCGCACGCGCGAGGTGCCCTGGACGCGGCTGACCGGCATCAGCGCCGCCGAGACCGCCGCGAGCCGTGCGGCCGTGCTCGCCACGGCGCGCCCGGCCGACGTCGCCGAGGCACTGCTCGAGCTCGACACGCCGGAGGCGGCGCGCCTGTTCGCCGCGCTCGACGAGGAGCGAGCGGCCGACGCGCTGCAGGAGATGGAGGACGAGGACGCCGCACGCCTGCTCGCCACGCTCGACAACGAGCACATGGGCGACGTGCTCGACGCCATGGACGCCGACGACGCGGCCGACCTGCTCGGCTCGCTGCCCGACGATCGCCGGCAGGAGCTGCTCGACCTGATGGAGCCCGACGAGGCCGCGCCCGTGCGCCGCCTGCTCGCCTACGCCCGCACGAGCGCGGGCGGTCTGATGAAGTCGAACCCGATCGTGATGCGGCCGCAGGACACGGTGGCCGAGGCGCTGGCGCGACTGCGGGCACGCGAGCTGACGCCCGCGATCGCCTCGCAGGCGTACATCTGCCGCCCGCCCGCCGAGACGCCGACCGGCCAGTTCATCGGCATCGCCTACCTGCAGGCGCTGCTGCGCGCGCGGCCGTCCGAGACCGTCACCTCGGTGCTCGACCGCGACATCGACCCGGTGTCGCCCGACACGGACGGCGCCGAGGTGGCCGCCCGGCTCGCGCGCTACTCGCTCGTCGCGCTGCCCGTGTGCGACGAGGAGGGGCGCCTGCTCGGCGCCGTGGCCGTCGAGGACGTCATCGACTACCTGCTGCCGCGCGGCTGGCGTGCGCAGCCCGAGGACGACGAGGACGCGAGCGGGAACGGGAGCGCGTGATGGAGGGCCTCCGCCGCCGCTTCCATACCCGCCGGCTCGACGCGCCCCGCAGCCCGGCGCGCTTCGGCGCGCACTACGACCCCGATGCGTTCGGGCGCCTCTCGGAGGGCATCGCGCGCTTCTTCGGCACGGCGCGCTACCTGGTCTTCCAGACCGTCATGGTCATCTCGTGGATCGTGATCGGCTACGGGGTGCTCGGCTGGGATCACGCTCCCGCGCTGTTCCTGCTCAACCTCGCGTTCTCGACGCAGGCCGCCTATGCGGCGCCGCTGATCCTGCTGGCGCAGAACCGCCAGGCCGAGCGCGACCGGATCCGCGCCGAGGAGGACCGCCTCGTCAACACGCGCACGCAGGCCGAGGCGGAGTTCCTCGCCCGCGAGCTGGCGGCCTCGCGGCTCTCGCTCGGCAAGATCGAGGCGACGCTCGCGCGCCTCGAGGAACGACTCGAGCGGTACGAGGAGGAGCGCGGCGCCGACGACGACGCGGACGCGCTCAAGGGCAGCAGCGGCGACTGAGCCGAGCCGGCTCTCGGCCAGCCGGTTCAACCGTCATGCCGACGGCGGCCGACCTGCCGATCGCCGCCTAGGAGCCGTCAGTCGCCGGCGACGGCGAGCGATGCGTGCGCCTGCTCCCACGCGGACTTCCTCCGGCGTGAAGTAGGAGACGCGCGTCTTCTTGTACTCCTTGGTGGAGTACAGCACCGAGTAGTCGTCCAGGCCCGTCTCGTCGGCGATCGCGGCGAGCACGGCCTCGCAGTCGGCCTTCGTGCGCCCGTGCGTCATCGAGAAGAGGTTGTACGTCCAGTCCGGGTAGGTCGGCCGCTGGTAGCAGTGCGAGACGCCGCGGAACGCCGCCATCGCGTAGCCGCACTCGTCGAGGCGCTCCTCGGGCACGCGCCAGACGCCCATGCCGTTCTGGACGAAGCCGGCGTTGCGGTGCGCCAGCACGGCGGCGTAGCGACGCATCTGGCCGGTCTCGATGAACGCGTGGCCGTACGCGAGCAGCTCTGCCGTCTCGAAGCCCGCCTGCGCCGCGAGCTCGCCGAAGGGCTCGGCCTCGGCCGGGAGATCGCGCTGCAGCGCGCGGATGGCGTCGAGGTCGCGGTCGCTCAGCGACTCGGGGGGCGGAGCCTGCTTGGCCGGCTTCGCCTTGACCAGCTTGGCGGCCGGGTCGCGATCGCCCTTGACGTCGAGATCGACGCCGATCTTGAAGAAGCGCAGCGCCGGCATCGGCCGGATCACGTCGACCTCCGCCAGCTCGCCGAGCAGCTCGACGGTGCGGTCGAGGCCGAGCCGCGAGCGCGGCGACACGGTGAGCGTGAACCACAGGTTCAACTCGTGCTCGCGCAGGTAGTTGTGGCTCACGCCCGGGTGCGTCGAGAACACCGCCGCGGCGGCGTCCTGGCGCTCGGCCGGTGTGCGGGCCGCGACGAGCATGCCGCGGTAGCCGAGCCGGCGCGAATCGAAGATCGCCGAGATCTGGCGGATGACCTTCTGCTCGCGCAGCGCGGCGATGCGCTCGAGCACCGTGTCCTCGTCGCTGCCGATCTCGGAGGCGAGCGCCGCATAGGGCCGCTCGACGAGCGGCAACTCGGTCTGGATGCGGTCGAGGAGCTTCGCGTCGAGGTCGTCCACGAGCCAGATCCTACCCCCGATGGTGGGGTGCGAAGGGTCACCGACGCTCTCCGCCGCGCGCGACGGTAGGCTATTCGGCATGCGCGCACGTCGACTCCTCCCGCTGCTCCTCGTCCTCGCCACCGTCGCCGTCGGAGCGACCGGCTGCTTCGAGTCGGAGCTCGCCAGTACGACCATCTCGGGCGAGATCACCGTCGGGCAGGGTACGACCGCCCAGACGGTGGATGTGGCCGCGGGCGAGGGCTCCGGCGGCACGACCGCCGAGACGACCACCGCCGAGACCACGACCGCCGAGACGACGACCGGCGAGGAGACCACGGGCGAGACGTCCACGGGCGAGGAGACGACGGGCGAGACCTCGAGACGACGGGCGAGACGACGACCGGCGGCGGCTCCTCGGGTGCCGATGTGGCCGCGGGCAAGACGTCGTTCGTCGCGACCTGCGGCGCCTGCCACACGCCTCAAGGACGCGGGCACGAGCGGCAACGTCGGGCCCGATCTCGACAGCCTCGCGCCGCTCTCGGAGGAGACGGTCGCGAAGCAGATCGAGAACGGCGGCGGCGCGATGCCCGCGAAGCTGCTGACCGGCCAGGACGCCGCGAACGTCGCCGCGTACGTGGCGTCGGTCGCCGGCAAGTAGAGCGCTCCATCCCGGCAACGCCGGACGTGCTGCAGCTGCCGCCCGGGCTCGATGCGCGCGCGGTGCGCGCGGTCGCGATGGATCTCGACGGCACCGTGCTCGACGAGACGTTCCAGCCGTCGGCGCGCACGGCCGAGGCCGTCGCACGCGCCGAGGCCTCCGGCATCGCCTGCCTGATCGCGACCGGGCGCATGTTCGTCTCGGCGCGTCGCGTCGCCGAGAAGCTCGGCATCCGCAGGCCGCTCGTCTGCTACCAGGGCGCACTGGTCGGCGATCCGATCACGGGCGAGGTGCTCGTGCACCGGCCGATCGAGGCGCCGCTCGCGCGCGAGATCCTCAGCGCGATGCCCGAGGAGCACGCGCGGCAATCCAACCTCTACGTCGACGACGAGCTCTACGTGTGGGAGGAGAACGCCGCGACGCTGCGCTACTCGCAGGTCGCGGGCGTCCCGATGCACGTCGTCGGGAACCTGGCGCGCTGGATCGAGCGCCCGACGACGAAGATCGTCACCGTCGGCGACCCCGAGACGATGGACGCGCTGCGCGACGTCATGCAGCCGCGCTTCGGCAGCCGCGCGTTCGTGGCCAAGTCGCTCCCGATCTTCCTCGAGTTCGCGGCACCCGGCGTCTCCAAGGCCAGCGGGCTGGCGCTCGTCGCCGATCTGCTCGGCTTCACGGCCGAGGAAGCCGTCGCCGTCGGCGACGCCGAGAACGACCGCGAGATGCTCGAGTGGGCGCGCTGGGGACTCGCGGTCGCGAACGCCGACGAGCGCCTCATCGGCGAGGCGGATGCCGTGATCCCGTCCGTCCACGAGGACGGCGTGGCACAGCTGCTCGAGGCGCTCGCCGCCTCGCGCCCGAACCTTCTAGGCTGAGCGCGTGCTCGACATCCGCGTCATCCGCTCCGACACCGAGCGCGTGCGCGCCGCGCTCGCGCGGCGCGAGGCCGACGGACGTGCTCGACGACGTGCTCGCGCTCGACGAGCGGCGGCGCGCGCTGCAGACGCAGGTCGACGAGCTGCGCGCCGAGCGCAACACCGCCGCGCAGGCGATCGGCGAGGCCAAGCGCGACGGGCGCGACGCTGCGGCCGAGATCGCTGCGGCGGGCGAGCTGCGCGACCGCCTCGCGGAGCTCGAGGGCACGCTGCGCGAAGCCGACGCGGAGTTCGAGACGGCCATGCTCGACCTCCCGAACCTGCCCCACGAGAGCGCGGCCGACGGCATGCTCGAGGAGGACGCGACGGTCCACGCCATGTCGAGCCGGCCGATGCCGGAGTTCGATTTCGAGCCGCTCGACCACGTGGATCTGGCAGGCCCGATGATCGACATGGAGCGCGGCGCGCGCACGTCCGGCTCGCGCTTCACCTATCTGCTCGGCGACCTCGTGCGCCTGCACGTCGCGACCGTGCAGTACGCACTCGACAAGCTGATGCGCCAAGGGCTTCACGCCCGTCATGCCGCCCGTGCTGGTGCGCGAGGAGGCGCTCGTCGGGACGGGCTTCTTCCCCGAGGCGCGCGAGCAGGTCTACGCCGTCGCCAACGCCGATCCGGAGCTCTTCCTGGTGGGCACGTCCGAGGTCTCGCTCGCGGCGCTGCACATGGGCGAGATCCTTCCCGAGGCCGATCTCCCGTTGCGCTACTGCGGGGTCTCGACCTGCTTCCGGCGCGAGGCCGGCACGGCGGGCAAGGACACGCGCGGGATCTTCCGCACGCACCAGTTCGAGAAGGTCGAGATGTTCTCGTTCTGCCATCCCGACCGCTCGTGGGACGAGCACGAGCACCTGCTCTCGATCGAGCGCGAGATCGCGGACGACCTCGGCCTGCACTACCGCGTGATGAACATCTCCGTGGGCGACCTCGGAGCGCCGGCCGCCAAGAAGTACGACATCGAGGCGTGGCTGCCCGGACAGGGCCGCTACCGCGAGCTCACGTCGTGCTCGAACACCACCGACTACCAGGCGCGCAGGCTCGACACGCGCTACCGCAGCGAGGCGGGCGTCCGCCACCTGCACACGCTCAACGGCACCGCGATCACGTCGTCGCGCACGATCATCGCGGTGCTCGAGACCCACCAGCGGAGCGACGGCAGCGTCAGCATCCCCGAGGTGCTGCAGGGCTTCGGCGCGCCCGCCGAGATCCGCGCCCGGCGCTAGGCGCGCGGCTCACGCGATCCGCTCGTGGATCCACCACGCCGCGAACGCGATGAGGGCGACCCCGATACCCGCGAAGAGCGCGGTCTCGATGCCCTGGAAGAGCCAGAACCTGCTCGCGGGGTGGTAGACCGCGTGGTTGTAGAGGCTCGTGGGCAGGCATGACGGGTCGAGGATCTTGATGCCCTCGCCGCCGGCGCGTTCGCACCCCTGCATGGCCGTGTCCGGCGGCGCGATCGCGTGCCCGAGCCGATCGCTCGGCCGCAGCTCGAGGATCCAGGCCTTCTCCAGCTTCGGTGTCTCGAAGCCCGAACGCGCGGACCAGGTGGTCTCGAGCGGACTCGCGTAGCGTTCGCGCAGCCAGTTCTGGACGAAGACCCGCGCGACCACGTAGCCGGCGAAGCCGGCGATCACGGCGGGCACCGTGCGTCGCCACACGACGCCGATCGCGAGCGAGAGCCCGAGCGCGAAGAGCACGTACCCCACGCCGACCGTGCCTTCGAAGTCGAAGACGTTCTCCAGGCGCCCGTGAAGGTGGTCGAGCGGCGTCCGCCACCACGTCACGAGCGCGGTCATCGCGAGCGCCGCGAGCACCGCCGCGAGCACGGTCATGCCGAGCTTGACGGCGAGCCAGCGCCGGCGCGTGACGCTCTGCGTCCACGCGAGCCGGTAGGTCCCGCTCTCGAGCTCGAGCAGGAGCGGCGCCGCCAGGGCGACGCCGATCACGCCGGGGATGAGATTGAGCCAGGGGAGCAGGTTCATGAGCGAGTCGAAGCGCGCCGTGAAGACCCCGATGGCCTGCTGACAGCCGTTGTCCCTCGTCGCCGCGGCGCACGCCGCAAGTCCGTCGTGGTCGTAGCGGGAGGCCATGTCGATCCCGGTCGGGACGAACAGCGCTGCGAGCAGCGCCAGGATGACGGCCGCGATCAGCGTCTCGGTGCGCTGCTGGCGCCAGGCGACCCAGATCACGACGCCACCCCCTGCTGCGAGAGCATCGGCGGCGCGGCGGCCGCGCCGTCGTAGCCGAGGTACGCGAGCACGATCTCCTCGAGGTCGACCTCGTGCTGCTCCCAGCAGGTGTCGTAGACGTGGCCGTTGGCGCGCACGAGCAGCGTCGTCTGACGCGGGGTGTGGCTCGCCCGGATCACCTCGTGGACGCGCGCGACCGCCGACGGATCGGCGCGCGGGCCGGTCAGCACGCGATGGCTCCCGACGATGCTCTCGATCTCGCCGGCGAGCTGCACCTCCGCCGTCGAGAGGATCACGAGGTGATCGCACACCCGCTCGAGGTCGGCGACGATGTGCGACGAGAGGATGACCGTCATGCCCGACTCGGCGACCGCCTCCATCACCGATTGCATGAACTCCCGGCGGGCGAGCGGATCGAGCGCTGCGACCGGCTCGTCGAGCACGAGCAGATCGGGTCGCTTGGCGAGCGCGAGCGTGAGCGCGACCTGCGCCTGCTGCCCGCCGGAGAGCTTGCCGACCTTCTGGCCCGGCGGCAGACCGAGCGCCCGGATGCGCTCGAGCGCAAGGGCGTTGTCCCAGCTCGGATTGAGCTCGCGGCCCAGCCTCAGCATCTCCGCCACGCTGAAGCCCTTGTAGAGCGGGTGCTCCTGCGCGACGAAGCCGAGACGCGGGAGGAGCTTCGCGGCATCGCGCCGCGGCGAGAGTCCGAGCACGCTGACGTCTCCCGCAGTCGGCCTCGTCAGTCCCACCGCGAGTTGCAGCAGCGTGGTCTTGCCCGCGCCGTTCGGGCCGACGAGCGCCGTCACCGTGCCGGCCGGGATCTCGAGCGTGCAGTCGCGCAGCGCCCAGCGCGAGCCGTAGCGCTTGCCGAGCCCCGTGCAGGAGAGAGCGAGCTCGGCGCTCATGCGACCCTCATCGCCGCGGGCGGGCGCACGGTGTCGGCGAAGAGCGCCGCCATCGTCTCGGCGTCGAGGCCGGCCGCACGGGCACTCTCCACCCACGCCTTCAGCGACGCGCGCAGCGCATCGATGCGGTCGGGCTCGAGCGGAGGCAGCGTGCTCGAGACGAACGTCCCCTGCCCTCGCCTCCCCTCCGTCAGGCCCTCGAGATCGAGCTCGCGGTAGGCCTTGAGCACGGTGTTCGGGTTGATCGCAAGGCTCGCGACGACCTCCTTGACCGTCGGGAGCTGATCGCCCGGATGCAGGATCCCGAGGCGCAGCGCCTGCTGCACCTGCTGGACGATCTGGAGATAGGTGGGGACGCCCGAGCGAGCGTCGAGGCGAAACTCGATCACTTTCCCTCTTTAACTAGTTAGCTAGATAAAGAGAGTAGAGAGCACCGCGCGCCGTGTCAAGCTCAGCGGAAGCCGGCGTCGCCCTGGTCGCGCAGGCGCGGCCGCGGGCGGACGGCGTAGCGCACGGCGTAGGCGCCGAGCGTCCACTCCCCCACCGCCATCAGCGGCAGCAGGCGCACGAAGCGCCGGCGGAGCGCGGGGTCCTCGTCCAGCCGGCGATAGATGACCGGCAGGCGCATCAGCGCGAAGTAGTGGAGCGGCACGCGGCTCGCGATGCGCTTGCGCGTGCCCTCGCGCTGCACCGGACCGATGCGCGCGGCGGCGAAGGCGACGCGCGCCTGCTGGCGGCGGAGCTTCGCGAACGTGTCGCGGTCGTGGTCGTGCAGCGCGGCGTAGCGCGGGTCGAAGACGAGCCGGATGCCGCGATCGAGCGCGTCCGCGCTGAACACGGCGTCCTCGCCGCCGTAGCTCTCGTCGAAGCGCAGGTCGAGCGCTCGCGGCACGAGCATGCAGTACGAGGACACGAACTGCACGTCGCGCGGCCGGCCGCGCTCGAGGTACGGGGTCTCGATCTGCAGATGGGCGACCCACGACCAGGCCGTGTGCGGCGCGAAGCGCCGGGCACAGCCGACGATCGCGCCGGGAAACTCGCGCGCGGCGCGGCGAACGCCCTCGCCGAAGCCGGGCAGCGGCACGGCGTCGGAGTCGAGGAAGACGACGACGTCCCCCGTCGCGGCGTCCCAGCCGCGGTTGCGCGCCCCGCCGGCGTAGCCGACGCGGCCCCCGTCCACCACGCGCGCGCCGTGCGCGCGTGCGATCTGCGCCGTGAGGTCGGTGGAGCCGTCGTCGACGACGATGACCTCGTCGGGCCGCTGCGGGTCGTGCGTCAGCGCATCGAGCACCGCTCCCAGCGTGCGTTCGGCGTTGAACGCGGGGATCACCACGCTCACGCTCTGGGCCTCCTCCGCGGTCACTCCTCCCATCCTACGCACGCGCTCCGAGCGCGCCACCCCGAAAAACCGGGACCACCCGACCGGGTAGGGAAAGTGACCCTCCGACCCGACCGAACGCGGGTCGTGGCGGCACTCCATGCCGCCTAGCCTGGGTTGCGGACCTACGCCTCCTGGAGCCTGCATGCCCGACGTGAAACGCGTGATGATCATCGGCCTCGACTGCGCCGAGCCGAGCCTCGTGCTCGGTCGCTACCGAGACCAGCTGCCCACCCTCTCGGCGCTCGCCGACGCGGGTGCCTACGGCCGCCTGGAGTCGGTGGTGCCGCCGATCACCGTGCCCGCGTGGTCCTGCATGATGTCGAGCCGGACGCCCGGCGACCTCGGCATCTACGGCTTCCGCAACCGCGCCGATCACTCCTACGACGGCCTCTTCATCGCCAACGGCGCGGCCGTCAAGGAGCCGCGCCTGTGGGACATCCTCGGCCGGCGCGGCAAGCAGAGCATCGTGCTGGGCGTCCCCGGCACGTTCCCGGTCAAGCCGCTCAACGGCGTCATGGTCTCGTGCTTCCTGACCCCGTCGGTCGAGTCGCAGTACACGTTCCCGCCGGCGCTGCGCAACGAGGTCGAGGACGTCGTCGGCGAGTACCTCTTCGACTGCACCGAGTTCCGCACCGAGGACAAGGTCGACCTGCTCCGGCAGATCTACGAGATGACCGACAAGCGCTTCAAGCTCGCCGACCACCTGCTGAGCACGAAGCCGTGGGATCTCTTCGCGATGGTCGAGATGGGGACGGATCGCATCTACCACGGCTTCTGGAAGGACATGGACCCCGAGCACCGCAAGCACCTGCCGGGCGGCCCCTACGAGGACGCGATCCTCGACTACCACGTCCACGTCGACGGGCTCGTCGCGAACCTGCTGCGCCACGCCGACGACGAGACCGCGGTGCTGGTCGTCTCGGATCACGGCGCCAAGCGCATGGACGGCGGCATCCGCATCAACGAGTGGCTCCGCCAGGAGGGCCTGCTGGGACTCGAGCGCGAGCCCGAGGGCCGGTCGAGCACGCGCGACTGCGGCATCGACTGGTCGCGCACGAAGGTCTGGGCCGAGGGCGGCTACTACTCCCGCGTCTTCCTCAACGTGGAGGGCCGCGAGCCGAACGGGACGATCCCCGCGGCCGACTACGAGCGCTTCCGCGACGAGCTCGCGCAGCGCATCTGCGCGATCCCGGACGAGCTCGGCAACCCGATCCCGACGAAGGTGTTCCGGCCCGAGGACGTGTACCCCGAGATCAAGGGCGTCGCGCCCGACCTGATCGTCCACTTCGGCGATCTCTACTGGCGCGCCGTCGGCACCGTCGGCGGCGACGAGGGCCTGCACACGTTCGACAACGACACCGGGCCGGACGACGCCAACCACGCGCAGCACGGGATGTTCATCCTGCGCGCGCCGGGCGTCGAGCCCGGCCTGCGCGAGGGCGCGCACCTGCTCGACATCGCGCCCACCGTGCTCGAGATGCTGGGCCAGCCCGTGCCGCCCGCGATGCGCGGCGCGAGCCTCCTGGAGCGTGTGACGGCATGAGCACCGATCTCTCGCCACGCGAGCGCGAGGTGCTGGAGCGCGCCGCGTTCGGCCGCTCCAACGGTCAGATCGCAGCGGAGCTGGGCGTCACCGTCAACACGGTGAAGTTCCACCTCGCGAGCATCTTCCGCAAGCTCGGGGTCGCCAACCGCACCGCCGCCGCGACGGCGTACGTGCGCATGGCCGTTCGGGACGAAGAGCGCCTGGCGCCGTGAGCGCCGACAACCCGGCTCGAGCAGCGGGGATGCGCACCGACCTCTCGTCGGGCGCGGGAGCGATGGCACGCGGCGCCGCCCGCGGCGCGCTCGGCGCGCTGGTCGCGAGCGTCCTGGCGCTCGCCTTCCAGGCGATCGTCCGGCACATCGTCGACATCGAGACGATGGGCCTGTTCACGGTGGCGACGACCGTCGTCGTGCTCGCGCAGCTGCCGGCCCTCTTCGGCCTCGAGGCCGGAGCCGTCCGCTACGTCTCGCTCGGCGCCTCGGCGGGCGACGAGCGCGCGGCCCGCGGCAGTGCCCAGGCCGCACTGATCGCCGGTCTGGCGCTCAGCTCGCCTCGCGGCCATCGCGCTCTTCTTCCTCGCACCCGAGATCTGCGAGCGCTTCAACAAGCCAGAGGCGACGCATCTCCTGCAGCTCGCGTCGCTCGCGCTCCCGCTGCTCTGCACGAGCCGCGTGTGCGCCGCGTGCGTGCTCGGCTTCGGGCTGACCGGGCGCTCGTCGACGATCACGGCCGCGCAGAACCTCGCGCGCCTGCTCGTGACCGTGCCCCTCGTCCTCGTGCTCGCGGACGTGACGGCGCTCGGCCTGGGCTTCGCGATCGCGGGACTCGCCGGCACGATCTTCGCGATCTGGCTGCTGCGCAGCGTCAGCCCGAACATCTTCTCGCCCGCGCGCGACCGCTGGGACCTGCGCTCGATGATCGGCTTCTCGTGGCCGCAGTCGCTCAGCCAGAGCCTCTACCTGGCCACGCTGTGGACGGACACGCTCGTGCTCGCGCACTACGGGACGGCCCACCAGGTCGGCATCTACGGCCTCGTCGTGGCGCTGCTGGCGCCGGTCTCGCAGCTCACGGTGGCCGTCGCGCAGGCCTTCACGCCGCGCATCGCGGGCACGCACGCACGGGGCGACACCGCGTCGATGTCGGAGATGCTGCGCCGCGTCTCGTACTGGAACCTCGCTCGTCGCCCTGCCGATCCTCGGCTCGATGATCGTCCTGCGCGAGCCGCTGCTCGCGCTCTTCGGGGCGGGGTACGAGGCCGGCGCCGCGCCGCTCGTCCTGCTCGCGCTCGGCCAGCTCGTGCTCAACGCGGCAGGGCCGCTGACCGCGGTGATCAACCTCTCGGGCCACCCGCGCGTGACGCTCTTCGACAACGTGCTCGTGTTCAGCGCGAATCTCGTGCTCTGCATCATCCTCGTGCCGCGCTACGGCATGAGCGGCGCCGCCGCCTCCACGCTGATCGCGCTCTGCAGCGTGACGCTCCTGCAGATCGGGCAGGTCGCGCGGCTGTTCCGCATCCACCCCTTCCGCGACGATCAGCTGCGCGCGCTCGCGGCAGGCGGCATCGCTGCCGCTGGCCACGGCGACGATCGACGCTTCTGCCATGGCCCGCGCCGCTCTTCGAGGTCGTCGCGGGCGGCCTGGTCTTCGTCACGGTCTACATCGCGGCGCATCGCCGCCCTCGGCGTCCGCGAGGAGACGAGAGAACTCGCGCAACGTGCGCGAGATCGTCTCCTGCGCCGGGGATCGACCTGATAGAACGGATGGGTGGGATAGCTAGCCCACCCATCCCTAAGGGTTGACAAAAAGCGCAGATCGGCTGTAGACGGGTGTGGTCGGGATTGAGGCGGAGCGGGAACCGCACTGGGGAGACGATGCGCGCGCGGCGCGCTGAGGAGGATGGACGAATGGCGACCGAAGCCGTGGCACAGGAACGACGGGCACGCATCCGGATTGTGATCGCCGATGACCATCGCCTCGTACTCAGCGGGCTGCGGGCAGCGCTCGCGGACGCCGAGGGCATCGAGGTCGTGGGCGAGGCGACGACGGGTCGTGCGGCCGTCAAGACCGTCATCGCGCGTCAGCCCGACGTCATCCTGCTCGACCTGCGCATGCCCGACGGAGACGGCTTCTGGGCGCTGCGCGAGATCCGCCGCGAGGCGCCGAACACGCGCGTCGTGGTGCTCTCGATGCACGATGATCCGCAGCACGTCAACCAGGCGCTCGCCGACGGCGCGTGCGGCTACATCGTCAAGTCGATCGAGCCCGGCGAGCTGGCCTCCGCCATCCGCCACACGGTCGACGGCACGGTCTTCACCAGCGCCGGCGCGCCCTCCTCGCTGCGCTCGACGTCGCAGGACAGCCCCCAGCGGCTGATCACGGAGCGCGAGCTCGAGATCCTCCAGTACGTCGCCGAGGGCCTCTCGAACTCGCAGATCGGCAAGCAGCTGTGGGTCACCGAGCAGACGGTGAAGTTCCACCTCTCGAACATCTATCGCAAGCTCGGGGTCTCGAACCGCACCGAGGCGAGCCGCTACGCGCTGCGCCACGGACTCGTGCGCTCCGACGACACCTCGCCCGCGCTCTCGCTGCGCGCCTGACCGGCCCGGAACACTGACCGAACGGCCGGAATCTCCGGCCCGCCGGTTGACATTGCCGCTCGACCGTCGGCACAGTGGCGCCATGACCCGCAGCGACGTTCACGTCCGAGCGGGTCGGTCACCACGGCGGAGGGGCGGTCACGTGAGGGGATGCGGCGGGGGGTCGCGTTCCCTCACGCTGAGCCGCGCCGGCACCGAGTCGCACCCGTCCTCCTAGTATTACCCTGGCTTCTACGCGGAATAAGGAGTTCGGATCCATGGAGCGAGCGGGGATTCACGATCTGGTTCACCGGTCTGTCGGGCGCGGGCAAGTCGACGATCGCCGACCTCGTGATCCCCGAGCTCGAGCGGCGCGGTCGCACCGTGGACGCCCTCGACGGCGACGTCGTGCGCACGCACCTCTCCCGGGGCCTCGGCTTCTCGAAGGAGGACCGCGACACGAACATCCAGCGCATCGGCTGGGTCGCGAGCCGCATCACGCGCCACGGCGGCGTCGTCGCCGTCTCCGCGATCTCGCCCTACGAGGAGACGCGCCAGGCGGCGCGCGAGCTCGTCGAGGAGTTCGGGCCGTTCGTGTGCGTGTACGTGCACACCTCCGTCGACGAGTGCGTCCGGCGCGACACCAAGGGTCTCTATGCGAAGGCCATCGCCGGCGAGATCAAGGAGTTCACCGGAATCAGCGATCCCTACGAGGCGCCCCTCGCGCCCGAGCTGACGATCGACACCGAGGGCGAGTCGCCCGAGGCCAGCGCCGCACGCGTGATCGCCTACCTCGAGCAGCGCGGCCTCGTCACGGCGGCCGTGCCGATCGTGCGCGCCTAGCAGGTCGATCGGATCCGGGTCTCCCTGGATGCTTGTTGCTGCGAAGCGCAAGCGACAAGGGAGGCCCGGATGAATCTGCACCGTAACGCGCGGCTCACACCGCGTGGGCGGCTGATTGCTGGTGGAGCGTGTCTGTGGTCAGCAGGTCGCGCTCCGGGAAGCGGCCGCCGCTGCGGGGATCAGTTCGCGAACGGCCTCGAAATGGGTCGCTCGCTACCGTCGCGAGGGCTCGGCGCGGGCTGAATGATCGCTCGTCGGCGCCCCGTCGCATACCGCGCCGCACGAGCGAGCAGCGCGTGGCGGCGATCGCGGCGCTGCGGCGCGTGCGGATGACCGCGGCGGAGATCAGCGAGCTGCTCGGGATGCCGCTCTCGACCGTCTCGGCGGTGCTGCTGCGGATCGGGCTCGGAAAGCGCAGCCGGCTTGGAGCCGCTCGAGCCGGCCAATCGCTACCAGCGCGAGCGTCCCGGCGAACTCGCTGCACATCGACGTCAAGAAACTCGGCCGCATCGATCACGTCGGGCATCGCATCACCGGCAGCCGACCCGCCAAGACGCACGCTCACGGTCGCGAGGCCCACGCCAGACGATCGGATGGGAGTACGTGCACGTGTGCGTCGACGACGCCACGCGCCTGGCCTACGTCGAGGTGCTCGCCCGACGAGAAGGGCATCACCGTCGCCGGCTTTCTGCGCCGCGCAGTCGCTTTCTACGCCTCGCACGGCATCCGCGTCGAGCGCGTCATGACCGACAACGGCTCCGGCTACCGCTCCGATCGTGCACGCCCTCGCCTGCCGCGCGCTCGGCCTCCGCCACCTGCGCACCCGGCCCTACCGGCCACGCACCAACGGCAAAGCCGAACGCTTCATCCGCACCATGCTCGGCGGCTGGGCCTACGGCGCGATCTACGGCACCTCAGCCGAACGAACCCGCGCCCTACCAGGCTGGCTCGATCACTACAATCGCCGCCGACCACACCGCAGCCTCAACAACCAGCCACCCCTCACCCGCCTCACGCAGATGAGGAACAACGCTCCTGGGTCTTAGCGTCCACGCGCAATCGCTACGACCTCGGAGCAGCGCGCGCTCGTCACGGGCGGCCGGTGCCGATCGTGCGCGTAGCAGGCCGGTCGGACGACCTAGACCTTCCGCTGGTGGTCCTGACCATCCGTTCAAGGCCCCGCCCCGAACACGCAAGCGTACGCTCGTCACACGCGCTTGTCACAAGCGGTACACCCTTGGGAGGGGACGATGGACGCCACCCGCGCCCTCGCATTCGCTCGCTCGACGTTCGATCCCCGTGTCTACGTCGGCATGTTCCGGATCGTCCATTGGTACAACCGCACGCACGTCAGCCAGCGCCGGCTGCTGCACCTGCGGCCAGGGTGTGCAGGATCTCGCCGATCGCCTCGTTCGCAAACGCGCAGAGGATCATGATCGGCGACCGCACGCGCATCGGCGACCACGTCTCGCCTGTGGGGCGGCGAGCGCGAGGGTCGCATCGTCGTGGGCAACGACTGCCTGCTCGGGCCCGGCGCGTTCCTGACCGCTTCCGACTACTCGCTCGACCCGGGCTCGTCCATCAAGTCGCAGGAGACGCGCGAGCGGGACATCGTGATCGGCAACGACGTCTGGATCGGTGCGAACGCGATCATCACGGCCGGCGTCGAGATCGGCGACGGCGCCGTGGTCGGCGCCGGCTCGGTCGTGCGGCGCTCGATTCCGGCGGGCGCGATCGTCGCCGGCAACCCGGCCCGCGTGGCTTGCGTCGCGACTGACGGGGGGGCTGCCGAGGGCGGTGGCATAGTGCGGTCTGGATGGCTCCAGACATCTCCGTCGTCATCGTCTCGTACAAGGTCCCCGAGCTCCTTCGCGCCTGCCTGGCTTCGGTGCAGCGCGAGACCGTCGGCTGCACCTACGAGATCGTCGTGGTCGACAACGCCTCGGGCGACGGCACGGCCGAGCTCGTGCGCGAGCGAGTTCCCCGACGTCCGCCTGATCGCGCTCGAGGAGAACATCGGCTTCGCGGCCGGCTCGAACCTCGGCGCGCGCGAGTCGACGCGGCGAGTACGTGCTGATGCTCAACCCCGACACCGAGCTCGTCGGCGATACGCTCGGCGCGCTGCTCGCCTACGCGCGAGCCCATCCGCAGGCGGGTCTGATCGGCGGACGTACGCTGAGCCCGGACGGCGAGCTCGACCCCGGCTCGTGCTGGGGCGCGCAGAGCCTCTGGAGCCTCGTCTGCTTCGCCTCCGGCCTGTCGACCGTGTTCCGCGGCTCGCGCATCTTCGATCCCGAGTCGCTCGGCGGCTGGCAGCGCGACAGCGCGCGCGAGGTCGACATCGTCACGGGCTGCCTGTGCCTCGCCCCGCGCGCGGTCTGGGAGCAGCTCGGCGGCTTCGACGAGACGTTCTTCATGTACGGCGAGGACGCCGACCTCGCGGCCCGCGCGCGCAAGGCCGGCTACCGGCCGGCGATCACGCCCGACGCCGTGATCGTGCATCACGTCGGCGCATCCTCGCTCTCGGTCGAGAAGCGCGAGATGACGCTGCGCTGTCGCGCGGCGCTCGCGCGCAAGCACTGGTCGCCCAAGCGCGCAGAAGCGGCGATCGTCCTGCTCCAGGCCGGGACGGGCCTGCGCGCTCTGGGCGCGACCGCGGCCCGCAGCTCCAGCTCGACCTGGCCCGCCGTGTGGCGCCGGCGCCGCGACTGGCGCGGCGGCTACGCCTGAGACGGAGCGCCGAACGGCGCCAGATCGATCTCCGGCGTCCGTCCCAGCACCAGGTCAGCCTGCCGCAGCGGCGACCGTCGGCGCGAACTTGAAGCCGTGGCCCGAGAAGCCCGCGCACACGACCGTGCGCTCGCCGATGCGGTCGACGATCGGCGCCTCGGTGGGCGTGAGCGCGTAGCAGCAGACGTCCGCGCCGCGGATCGGCGCGCCGCCATCCGGCCAGTCCAGGCCCGGTAGCCGCCGGCGCGCGGCGCCGGCGAGGCGCTGCACCTCGGCCGCCGGTGCCTCGCGCGCCGCCGGATCGTCCGGGTCGACGTCCGGGCCGACGGCATGACCGCCGACCTTGAGACCCGCCCCTTCTGCGTCGGAGAGGCCGTAGACGTCGAGGTCGTACGTCCACACCGGCAGGCCGGCCGTCGCGAGCTGCAGGTAGACGTTGACCTGCTGCGTCGAGCGGATGGGAGCGGCGAGCAGCCCGGCCGTCCACGCGCCCGTCGCGACGAGCACCTGATCGGCGGTCTCGCTCGTGCCGTCGGCGAGCTCGACGACGCCGTCGCCGACGGCGGTCACGCGAGCTCCCTCGCGCAGGCTCACGCCCGCCGCGGCCGCGCCAGGCGCGCCATGCCGAGCGTCGCACGCCGCGCATGCAGCACGCCACCCGCCGCGTCGTGCAGCACCGCGGCGACGCCCTCGATCGAGAACGCCGGGAACCGCCGGGCGGCTTCCGCCGGCTCGAGCAGACAGACCGGCAAGCCCTGCCGCCTCACATGTCGCGAGCGAGTCGTGCAGGTACTGCGAGAGCTCGATCGCGAACCAGAGCATGCCGGTCTCGTCGTACAGCCGCTCGCCCAGCAGGCGCTCGAGCTCGCGCCACTGCGTCGCGCGCCCGCAGCACGAGATCGGTGTAGTGCGCGGCCGCGCCGTATTCGAAGCGCAGCACGCGCGAGGAACCGGCCGAGGCGGCGAACGACCCACCGGCCTCACGCGCCTCCAGCACGGTGACCTCGGCGCCGGCGAGCGCCAGCCGCCGCGCCGCGCCGAGTCCGTAGACCCCGGCCCCGACCACGATGACGCGAGGTCCGCCCACGGCGAGCATGATGCCGCCTGAGCCGCGCGCGAGGCCGCACACCCGGGGCCTGGCCCCACCCGTGCGGCCCAGATGCGGCGCCCAGACCGGTTGGAGCCGATCGCAACGCCGCGCACGATTGGGGCCTGGCCCCGCACGTGCGGGGCCAGGCCCCGATCGTGCGGTCTACCGGTGGCGCTTCGGCCGCGCATCGGGCATCGTTCCGGCCATGGCGAGCCCCGAGTCGCGCGGCGTTGCGGCCGGACGCTTCGCACCGTTCCACCGCGGGCACCAGCACCTGATCGAGCGGGCGCGCGGCCTCGTGGGCGAGCTCGACGTCGTCGTCGTGCACGAGCCGGACGACGGACTCGCGCCGGAGCTGCGCACCGGCTGGATCCGCGACGCGTTCGCCGAGCACCCGCAGGTGCAGGTGCACGCCGTGCCCGCAGCGGACGATCCGGCGGAGGCCGTGCGCGGACGCCTCGTCTCGGCGCCGGACATCTGCTTCACCGGCGCCGGCCACGACGGCTGGGCCGCCGCGCTCGCACCGCGCCACGTCGAGATCGAGCGCCTCGCCGGGAATCGACAGCAACGGTCGTGCGCGCCGATGCGCTGGCGGCGCTCGACCAGCTTCCCGGCGGCACGCGCGCGTCGGTCGTGCGGCGCGTGTGCGTGCTCGGCGCCGAGAGCACGGGCAAGACGACGCTCGCGCGCGACCTCGCCGATGCGCTGGCGACCGTCTGGGTGCCCGAGTACGGCCGCGACTACACCGAGACGCTGCCGGACCGGCTGCGCTACGTGTGGACGACGCCCGACTTCGAGATCATCTCCAAGCGCCAGAACTGGAACGAGGATCGCGCCGCGCGCTACGCCAACCGCATCGTCATCGTCGACACGGATGCGTTCGCCACATCGCTGTTCCACGAGCTCTACGTGGGCTACCGGGCGCCCGAGCTCGACGCCTACCTGCGCAACTACGACCTCTACCTCCTGACGAGCATCGACACGCCGTTCCAGATGGACAACACGGGCCTGCGCTACGACGGCGACACCCGGGCGTTCATGGACGCCACCTATCGCCGCCACGCCGAGGAGTCGGGACGGCCGTGGGTGACGCTGCAGGGGCCGCCCGCAGGAGCGCCTGCGGACGGCCGTCGACGCGGTCTCGACGATGCTCGCGCGTTACGCCGGTCCGGCGGCGCTCACGGACCTGCGCGCGCCGGCGCCGGTGCGCGTCGCCGCACGCTGATCCTCGCGGTCGGGCTACTTGGTGCCCACCGCCACCTGGCACACCGCCGTCGCGGCCTTGGCCTTCTCCTCCAGCTCGGCGCGCTCGCTGAAGAACGTCACGAACGTGATGCGTCATGGCGTGCTTCACCGACGCAGGGAATCGCAACCGGCAGGGCGCACCGCCTTGAAGACGCGTCCCAGGAACGCCTGCTTCGACGCATGTTCCGACGCAGCGTGTCGAACACGCTGCCGACCGCCTTCAGCTGTGCGGTCGTGGGCGCGACGCCGCGGTCGCGCAGCGGGTCGACCGATCCGACCCGGTTCGCGCAGGCCCGCTCGGTGGCGGTCATCTCGATCAGCGAGGCCTTGCCGAGTGCGGCGTACAGCGCGCCGGTGACGCCGCACGCACGATAGATCTCGTCGCCGGCGCGAATCGGCCTCTTCGAGCGACGTGATCGACAGCAGGACAGCCTGGCTGCGCGCGGCCTCCCGCGCGGGAAGAGCAACGCAGCGCAGCGGGGTGCCTGCCGAACGAGAGCACGTCCTCCCGCTCGGCGAGCGCCGCACGGCGAGCGAGCGTCATGCAATGGGTGAAACCGGCGTCCGTCGCGATCTTCTCGACCCGCGTCAGCTTGTAATACGCGGTCAGCCAGGCCTTGCGCGAGAGGCGGCCGCGGTAGTAGCGCGCGATGCACGCCGCGTCCTTGGCGGCGAGCCCCGGCGTGATGGCGCGAACCTCGTCCGCACTCGGCCAGCGCGGTGCGGGTGTGGCCGCGACGGCCGCGCACGGCAGTGCTGCGAGGGCGACGAGCAGGAACGCCAGGGTTACGGCAGCTCGCATACGAGTGACGCTACCGGAACGCGCATGCCGCCGTCCGCTCGCGGCTCGCCGGCGCGGTCCGCGAGCGCGCCGGCGAGCCGATCTCGGCACAGCCCGAAGAGCTCGTCTCAAGAGCCGCTGCGCGATGCCGTGCCCACGCGCCGACGGGCGCACGAAGAGCCGCTTGCCCTCGCCGCGGCGCTCGTCGATCCTGCGCACGCCGATGACACCGACGGGCTCGCCGTCGAGCCGGGCGAGCAGCAGCCGGCCGTGCGGGGCCGGCGCTGAATTGATCGTGCGCACCCACGGGCGTGCCCCGAGCGTACCCGCCCCCTCAGGCGTACCGCAGGCGCTGACCGATCCCGAGGCGCGCCGCCTTCTCGAGCATCGCGTGTCCGAGCGCGATGTCGCTGAGGCTCAATCCGCGGTGCCAGAAGAGGATCGTCTCGGCCGTCGCTCTCGCGCCCGGGCTTGCGACCCGCCACGATCTCGCCGAGCTCGGCGTGCAGCGTCTCCTCGGAGAGCAGGCCCGCCTCGACGTGGGCGCGCAGCGATCCGAACGGCCCGCTGCGGCACTGGCCCCAGTCGTCGACGACGAGCTTGTCCATGATGTCGGTCAGGGAGAGCTCGACGGCGCTCATCGTGCCGTAGGGCACCACCAGCGCGCCGGGCTTGATCCACTCGGTGAGCAGCATCGGCTCGGGCCGCTCGAGCCGCGCGGCCTCGACCACGATGTCGGCGCCGCGCACGACGGACTCCCAGTCGTCGCAGACGGTGACGGGACGCCCGAGGTCGCGCTCGAGTTGCGCGCCGAAGGCCTCGCGGCTCTCGGGCCGCCGCGAGTGGACGCGGATCTCGTCGAGCTCGAACAGGTGGGCGAGCAGGCGCACGTTCCAGTAGGCCGTGCCGCGCGCGCCGATGTGGCCGAGCACGCGCGATCCCGGCCGCGCGAGCTCGCGCGCACCGAGCGCGGTGACCGCTCCGGTGCGCATGTCGGTGAGTCCGGCGGCATCGATCACCGCCTGCGGCACGCCGGTGCGCGGGTCGTAGAGCGTGAGCAGGCCGTTCTCCGACGGCAGTCCGCGCTGGTAGTTGTCGACGTAGTCGCCGACGACCTTGACGCCGGCCAGCGCGAGCGGCGCGATGTAGCCGCGCAGCACGTTGAAGTGCCCGCGAAACGACTCGTCGGGACGCAGGTGCACGCGCGGCTCGATCACCGTCTCGCCGAGCCCCTGCGCCCGCAGACCGCCCTCGACGGCGTTCAGGATCTCCTCGTCCGTGAGCCCGAGGGCCTCGACGTCGGGCCGGTTGAGATACGTCAGGTGGAGCTCGTCTGCCATCGCGGCAGTATGCGCCACCCGAAAACAGAGAGAGGCGCCGATCCGGCGCCTCTCTCGTCGTGCATCGAGCAGGAAGAAGACGCGGGCGATGTGCCCGCGACCGAACGGGGTCTAGATCTCGGCCGTGACCGTGTCGAGCGCGCCGCTGATCGAGCCGGACAGATAGCCCAGCGCGACGAAGACGCCAATGGCAATGACGGCAAGCACGACTGCGTACTCCGCCATGGTCTGACCACTCTCGCGACGCAGAAGCGCGTCGAGACTTGCGAGGATGTTGCGCATTCGAGCCTCCCTGTGAATCGGGCTTCTCGTAGGTGAGAAGCCACTTGCAACTGGCGCCAGTAACTCCCGGACATGCCATACCCGATATCCCCCATGCAGGGGAACCGTCGCGAGGCGGTCGAGCTTAGACTGACCGCGTGATCGACGCCGATTCCCACACGATCTCCTCGCCCGAGCAGTTGTGGGAGCTCGTCGGAGAGCCGCTGGAGCGCGTGCTGACCAAGGAGATGCCGGCGCTCGACGAGCGCGCGCGGGAGTTCATCGCGGCCTCGCCGTTCCTGGTGATGGCCACGACCGGCGCGGACGGATCGTGCGATGCCGGCCCGAAGGGCGGGCCTCCGGGTTTCGTCCACGTTCTCGGGGATACACGCCTACTTGTCCCGGAATACCCCGGCAATCGCCGCTTCGACGGCGTTCAGAACCTCGTCACGCGCCCGGGCATCGGGCTGCTGTTCGCAGTACCCGGCATCTCGGAGACCCTCCGTGTCAATGGATTCGCACGCCTCACGCGCGATCCCGAGCTGCTCGAGACCTGCGCCGTGGATGGCCGCAAGCCCTGGTTCGTCACGGACATCGAGGTGCGCCAGGTCTTCAGCCACTGTGGCAAGGCGTTCCTGCGCAGCCACCTGTGGCAGCCCGAGACGTGGCCCGACCCGGACGCCGTCAAGAGCCCCAGCAAGACGATCGCCGGCCTCGCCGAGCAGGAGCGACGGCGCGAGTCCGACGTGCGCCGCGAGGTCGAGGACTCCTATCAGCCGGTGCTCTACGAAGTGCCCGCTCCCGACTGAGCCGGCGACGCTCCGTCCACAGCGTGCATTGGCCTACCCGTCGAGGTTGCCGGCCGCTCCGTCGCACCCGACTCACAACGAGAAGGAGCTCCCATGACCACTCCGTACACGCTCAAGAAGCTCACCGACGTCGAGGACTCCGCGGTCAAGTTCGGGTTCTCCGAGCGACAGGAGGCGCACTTTGCGAAGGACGACCTCGAGACGACGGAGACGGGTGTCAGCTTCCACCGCGTCAAGGCCGGCCAGCGGCAGGCGTTCGGGCACAAGCACGACGACGCCGAGGAGGTGTACGTCGTGGTCGCGGGCTCCGGCCGCATCAAGCTCGACGACGAGATCGTGGGTCTCGGACGGCTCGATGCGATCCGCGTCGCCCCCGCCGTGATCCGCGCGTTCGAGGCAGGTCCCGACGCCGACCTCGAGCTGCTCGCGTTCGGCCCGCGCCACGACGGCGACGGCGAGCTCATCCAGGGCTGGTGGACCGACTAGGCGAGGAGACCGCCGCACCGCTCGCGCGGCGACCACGTCCTCGCGCGCATGCACCACGGCCACGCGCACGGCCGAGTCATCCGCGGCAATCTCGCCGGGAACCGCCCCGGCGAGGTTGCGCTCGTCGTCGAGCAGCACGCCCAGGAAGCCGAGGCGGCCGCACACCTCCGACCGCACGAACGCCGAACCCTCCCCCACGCCGCCGGTGAAGGCGATCGCGTCGACTCCCCCGAGGGCGACCGCCAGCGATCCGATCGCACACGCGATGCGGTAGCAGTAGAGGTCGAGCGCGCGGCGCGCCGCCGCCTCGGTCGCGCGCTCGAGTTCCTCGACGCTCCCCGAGAGGCCGGACAGCCCGAGCAGCCCCGACTCGCGCTCGAGCGCCGAGTCGATCTCGCCGAGAGAGGCCGCCCCGCTGCGCAGGAGGTAGAGGATCGCGGCCGGGTCGAGTGAGCCTGCGCGCGTCGCCATCGGCACGCCGTCGAGCGGGCTGAAGCCCATGGTGGTGTCGACCGAGCGGCCGTCCCGAACCGCGCTGACCGAGCAGCCGCCGCCGAGATGGCAGACGATCAGGCGCTCGACCGGCACCTGCTCGGCGGCCCACTGCACGGAGAGGCCGTGGAAGCCGTAGCGGCGGATGTGCCACTGCGTCCGCCACTGCTCGGGTACCGCGTAGGCCGACGCCTCTTCCGCCATCGTCGCGTGGAACTCCGTGTCGAAGACGGCGACGTGCGGAAGCCCGGGGAACGCCGCGCGCGCATCGTCGATCGCAGCGAGGGCCGGTGTGTTGTGGAGCGGCGCGAGCTCGGCCAGCGAGCGCAACTCGGCGAGCGTCTCGTCGCCGAGCAGCACCGGCGCCCGGAAGCGCGCGCCGCCGTGGACGACGCGGTGGCCCACCGCGACGACGTCGTCCGGAGCCTCGTCGAGCGCTCCGAGCTTCCGGCTCCGCTCGCCCGCGTCGACAGTCGAGAGCTTGAGGCTCGTCGAACCGGCGTTGACGACGAGGATGCTGCTCAACCGCTCACGCGGGCCAGGTCCAGCCGGCGACGTCGGGGCGGTCCTCGCCGTGCTCGCGAGTGTGGGCACGGCAGCTCAGGCGCTCGTCCTGCATCTCCTGGCGCAGGTGCGCGGCGATCTCTGCGAGGCCGGGCACGCGATCGATCACGTCCATCACGAGGTGGAAGCGATCGAGGTCGTTGAGCATGACCATGTCGAACCGCGTGGTGGTCGTGCCCTCTTCCTTGTAGCCGCGCACGTGGAAGTTGTCGTGGTTGGCGCGGCTGTAGGTCAGGCGGTGAATCAGCCACGGGTAGCCGTGGTAGGCGAAGATCACCGGGCGGTCGACGGTGAAGAGCGCGTCGAACTCCGCATGGGTCAGTCCGTGGGGATGCTCGCTGTCCGGCTGCAGGCGCATGAGGTCGACGACGTTGACCACGCGAACCCGCAGCTCGGGCAGATGCTCCCGCAGCAGCGCGACCGCGGCAAGCGTCTCGAGCGTGGGCACGTCGCCGCAACACGCCATGACGACGTCTGGCTCGTGGTCGTCGTCGTTGGACGCCCACTCCCAGATCCCGATACCGCGCGTGCAGTGCGCCGTCGCCTCGTCGATCGTCAGATACGTGAGCGCGGGAGCCTTGCCGGCGACGACGACATTGACGTAGTTGCGGCTGCGCAGGCAGTGATCCATCACCGACAGGAGGCAGTTGGTGTCGGGCGGCAGATAGACGCGTATGACCTCGGCCTTCTTGTTCACGACGTGATCGATGAAGCCCGGATCCTGATGCGAGAAGCCGTTGTGGTCCTGCTGCCACACGTGCGAGGTGAGCAGGTAGTTGAGTGACGCGAGCGGCATGCGCCACGGAATCCGCCGCGAGGTCTTGAGCCATTTCGCGTGCTGATTGAACATCGAGTCGACGATGTGGATGAACGCCTCGTAGCAGTTGAAGAGACCGTGGCGCCCGGTCAGCAGGTAGCCCTCCAGCCAGCCCTGGCAGAGATGCTCCGAGAGCACCTCCATGACCCGCCCGTCAGGCCCGAGTCCCTCGTCCGTCGCGGCGCCCTCGCCCAGCCAGGCGCGCGTCGTCGTCTCGAACACGGCGGTCAGCCGGTTCGACGCCGTCTCGTCCGGCCCGACGATGCGGAAGTTGTCGGGGTTCTGCGCGATGACGTCGCGCAGGAACGCACCGAGCACGCGCGTCGCCTCGCTGCGCGCCGTGCCCGGTCGCGCGACCTCGACCGCGTAGTCGGCGAAGTCGGGCAGGATCAGGTCGCGCAGCAGCGTGCCGCCGTTCGCGTGCGGGTTGGCACTCATGCGCCGGCCGCCGGCGGGCGCGAGCGCCGCGATCTCCGGCACCAGCGCCCCGGCCTCGTCGAACAGCTCCTCCGGGCGGTAGCTGCGCATCCAGCCCTCGAGCAGCTCACGGTGGGCGTCGTTGTGGCGGGCCTCCGCGATCGGTACCTGATGGGCGCGCCAGGTGCCTTCGACGGGGAGGCCGTCGACCTCCGCGGGACACGTCCAGCCCTTGGGCGTCCGCAGGACGATCATCGGCCAGGTCGGCCGGCCGGCCGGCCCGCCCGTGCGCGCCGCCTCCCGGATCCGGGAGATCTCGTCGAACGCCTCGTCGAGCGTCTCCGCGAGCACCTGGTGGACGCGCGCCGGATCCTCGCCGTCGAAGCCGCCGGAAACCATCAGCGGGCGCCAACCGTAACCCGTCAGGAGGGCCCGCAACTCGTGCTCGGGGATGCGGGCGAGGACGGTCGGGTTCGCGATCTTGTAGCCGTTGAGGTGCAGGATCGGCAGCACGGCGCCGTCACGTGCAGGGTTGAGGAACTTGTTCGCATGCCAGCTCGCCGCCAGTGGCCCGGTCTCGGCTTCGCCGTCACCGATCACGCACGCGACGGTGAGGCCCGGGTTGTCGAATGCTGCGCCGAACGCATGCGCGAGCGCGTAGCCGAGCTCGCCGCCCTCGTGGATCGAACCGGGCGTCTCGGGCGCTGCGTGGCTCGGGATGCCCCCGGGGAACGAGAACTGGCGGAAGAGCCGCTGCAACCCGCGCTCGTCGCGGCCGATCTGCGCGTAGAGCTCGCTGTAGGTGCCCTCGAGATAGGCGTTCGCGACGACGCCCGGCCCGCCGTGACCCGGCCCGGTCACGTAGAGGACGTCGAGGTCGCGCGCCCGGATGACGCGGTTGAGGTGCGCCCAGAGCAGATTGAGACCCGGTGTCGTGCCCCAGTGGCCGAGCAACCGCGGCTTCACGTCCTCGGCAGCCAGCGGCCGCTGCAGCAGCGGATTGTCGAGCAGGTAGATCTGCCCGACCGAGAGATAGTTGGCCGCGCGCCACCAGCCGTCGATCAGGCGCAGCTCGCCGGCGGCGAGCGGTCCGGCCGGCAGGGCTTCGGAGGCAGCCATCCAGGCAGCCTAGCCACGATGGCGACCACGGCGAAAAGGCCCAGCCGGGGCCCACGAACCGGGGCCCGTCTTGGTATCCTTTACGTAGTTGGCCCCAACTCCCGGCTTGCGATGCTTTCCCAAACACTCGGAAGGCGATGGAAGTTGCCGCGGACCGCGGCGCTATATGCGAACGCCGGGAGCCGGACGATGGGGTGCGATGCTGGGGATCAGAGCACGCCTCGTGAACCCGAGCTGCAGTGCCTCATCCGCGACGAGAACGAGGCCGTCGAGCTCGTGAACGACACGCTCGAGCACGGCATCCTTCGCTCGGCGTTCCGCTGCGAGTGCGGGGATCCGACGTGCCACGCGCGCGTCGCACTGACGCATCTCGAGTACGAGGCGGTGCGTGCGTACGGCAGCCATCTCCTGATCGTCCTCAACCACGAGAACCCCGAGAACACCTGGGTTCTGAGCGAGAACTCGCGCTTCGCGGTCATCGACGTGGTCGCCGGCGACGAGCGCTATGAGGTCATGGCCAGGAATCCCCGGCACGCCTGGATCGACGTGCCGGACAGGAGTACCGAATGACGGGCAACCCCCTGCGCGTCCTGATCGCCAACGAGCGGGAGGACCGGATCGTACTGGTCACCAAGCTCGTCGCGGGCCTGGGGCACGACGTGATCGCAGGGTCGACGAACGTCTCGCAGGTCGGAGCGCTGACGTCGAACGAGCACCCGGATGTCGCACTGGTCGGTCTCGGCGACAGCTCGACGCACGCGCTCGAGTTGATCGAGCGCATCGTCCGCGAGGCGGACTGCCCGGTCGTCGCGGTACTCGAGGGCCACGACCCCGCGTTCGTCAACGAGGCGGCCAAGCGCGGAGTGTTCGCCTACATCGTGGACGGCAGTCCGGAGGAATTGCAGAGCGCGCTCGACATCACCCTCCGGCGCTTCGCCGAGTATCACAACCTGCAGGGTGCCTTCGGGCGGCGCGCACAGACCGAGCGCGCCAAGGGAATCCTCATGGAGCGGTACCGGATCGACGAGCGACAGGCCTTCGAGATGCTGCGCGACCACGCGCGTCACAGCGGTCAGAAGCTCGTCCACGTCGCTCAGGCCGTGCTCGACGGCCACCTGCTGCTCGCCTCGACCGCGGGCGAGCCGCCCGGCAAGGCCCCGCCGGGCGAAGACGGCTCGAAGACCGTCGTCTGACGCCCCGCCGGCCGGGACAGCGGTGAACCGTCTCGTGCGGATTCACATTCGCTGACTCTCGCGTGCGTTAGAATCCGCGTGTCGGCCCCAGCCTCTCGGTCGACTACCGCCACCCCAACTCCGGCGGCGCCCGTTCGCTGCGTGCGGTCTTGCGGCGAGAGATGCCGAGTCGGGGAGGACGGAGATGGCGAGCGCACCAGGTGGCTTCGGGACGGAGCGGCCGAGATGAGCGTCCGTCCGGCAAACCCGCTCGTCCGCTGCCCTCGCTGCAGCAGCCGGCTGATCGCGCCGCTGCACACCGACGGCTGCAAGGACGGCGTGATCGTCAACCGGCGCTGTCCCGAATGCGGTCATTGCGACCAGGTCGTCACGACGGCATTTGCCGCGGCCGTCTGGGCTCGCCACGAGTCGCGCGTGACCTGCAGCATGCAGGCGCTCGCCGACGCCCTCGCCGACGGCGCCCCGATCGAGGTCTCCGAGATCGCACTCTGACGCCGCCCGCGCGCCGATCGTTCAGCTGGGCGCGCCGCGCACGGCCCGCCGCAGGAGATCCTCGAGCTCGGCCGGCGTCGGCCGGCGAGGGAGGTCGGGCACCTCCGGCGCCGCCACGGCCGCTGCGCGCACGACGTCGTCCTCCGTCAGGCCGAGCGCGGCGAGCGAGCGCGGCGTGCCCACGTCGCGAGCGAGCGCGACGATGCCGGCAGCGGGATCGTCCGCGTCGAGCGCGGCGGCGATGCGGCGCCCGGCCTCCGGCGCCGCCGGGAGCAGGAACGCGGCCGTGTACGGCAGGAGCGCCGCGTGCAGCTCGGCGTGCGGGAGATCGAACATCCCGCCGAGCACATGGCAGAGCTTGTGGTGGAGAGCGCCACCGGCCGCGAACGCCTCGCCCGCGAGCCACGCGCCCGTGAGCGCGGTTGCGCGCGCCACGGGATCACGCGGAGCGCGCAGCGATCCGCGCACGCCGGCAGCGAGCAGGCGCAGGCCCTCGCTCGCGGCGATGTCGGTCAGCGGCGTGGCACCCGGGGCCCAGAGGGCCTCGACGCAATGCGCGACCGCGTTCATCCCGCTCGCGGCGGTGACGGCGGGCGGGAGGTCGTAGGTCAGTTCCGGGTCGTAGACGACGAGGCGCGGCGCCACACCGGGCTCCTTGCCCGTCGTCTTGCGCCCCTCCTCGGTGATGCCCCAGACGGTGGTCAGCTCGGAGCCCGCGTACGTCGTCGGCACCGCGGCGATCGGCAGGCTCTCGGTCAGCGCCACGGCCTTCGCGAGCCCGACGGCCGACCCGCCGCCGATCGAGACGAGGCAGTCGGCCGCGAGCTCGGCGGCTCGGGCGCGCGCGGCCTCGGCATGGCCGGACGGCACGTGGACGCGCACGCCGATCAGGCTGTCGCCGGCGCCGACCTCCGCCAGGAGCCGCTCCGCATACGGCGCCTGCGACCGCCCTGCGATCACGAGCGGCCGTCGCAGACCGAGCCGCGCGAGCTCCGCCGGCAGCTCCCCGATCGGCGCCCGTGCCGAAGACGATCCGGCGCGCGAGCGTCTCGTGGACGACGCTCACGCCGCCCGGCTGGGATCCGTGGGCTCGCGGTGCTCCACGGTCACCCGCGTGGAGCGTACGAAGCGATCCCATTGCGCGCGATCGACCGGCGCCACGGGCAGCGTCGCCGGACGGACGGGCGGCGAGCGCGTCGAGCAGCAGCTCGACATGGCGCTGCCAGATCGCCGGCGTCGCCTCGTTCGCGGCCTCGACGAGTGCGGCGATCGTCCACAGCAGCGCGAACGCGTCCTCCGCGGCGAGGTCGCCGCGCAATGTGCCGCAGCGCTTGCCCGCCTCGACGAACTCGCCGATCAGCGTCCGCAACTCGACGCGCACCGGCTCCGCCGCCGGAGCGTCCCACGTGCACTGGCCGCGGACGCCGTGGGCGGCAACCGCATCCGCGAATCCGCGCGCGTACGCGTCGAAGCGCTCGGCCTCGGGATACTCGCGTGCCACCGAGCGCGCGAGTGCGAGCCCGCGCTCGAAGAACGGGTAGGCGATCGCCTCGATCAGCGCCTGCCGCGACGGGAAGTGCCGGTAGACCGTGCCGATGCCGACGCCCGCCCTGCGCGCGACGTCCTGCATGCCGAGCGCCGAGCCGTGGCGGGCGTGCTCGTGCACGGCGGCCTGGAGCACCCGCTTGCGGTTGCGCGTCGCGTCGACCCGCTTACCGCTCATGGTGGACGTGCTCCCCGATCGCGAGGCCGGCCTCGGCGGGCGCGATCGCTCCGTCGACCGTCAGCGTGTCGAACTCGTGGCCGTCCGTCACGACCGCGCGCGCGGCGCGCGAGGGCACGAAGGCCGCCGCGACGCCCGCGAGCACGAGCGCGACGCCGAGCACGATGAAGGACTGCTCGTAGCCGCTCTCCTTCGGCAGCGCGCTCGCGACGATCGTCCCGGCGATGATCGAGGCCACGATCTGGCTCCCGATCGCGCCGCCGATCGTGCGCACGTTCGCGTTCATGCCGGTCGCGACGCCGGTCTGATCGCGCGGCACCGCCTCGACGACGAGGTTCGACATCGCCGAGAACGCGAAGCCGATGCCGAGCCCGACGAGCGCCATCGCCACGTAGAAGTTCCACTCGCTGTCGTGCGCCACGGTCAGGAACAGCATGCCGAGCGCGCTCAGCGCGGATCCGACCACGAGCGGCACCTTCGACCCGTAGCGCGTCGCGAACGCGCCGGTGAGGATGCCTGCGACGAGCATCGCGGCCGAGAGCGGCAGCAGCGCGAATCCCGACTCGGTGATCGACGCGCCGAAGCCGTAGCCCGCGCTCGACGGCGTCTGCAGGAACGACGGCACGACGATCATCACGGAGTACATCCCGAAGCCGAAGAGCATCGCCGAGATGTTCGTCCACCAGACCGTCGGGATGCGCATCATGCGCACGTCGACGAGCGGCTCGTCCGCGCGCATCTCGGTCACCAGCCAGGCGATGAAGAGGAGGACGGCAGCGGCGAAGAGGCCGAGGATGCGCGGCGACGTCCAGCCCCATTCGCCGCCTTCGCTGACGCCCAGGAGCAGGCAGACGAGCCAGCCCGAGAGCGTCAGCACCGCGAGCGGGTTGATGCGGCCGGGCGCCTTGATGGGCGACTCGGGGACCCAGAAGATGGTCGCGACGAGCGCGATCGCGGTCATGACGGCCGGGATCCAGAAGAGCCAGTGGATCGAGAGGTGCTCGACGATCGGACCGGCGATCACGATCGCGACGCCCGCACCGACGCCGATCAGCGCCGAGATCAGGCCGATCGCCCCGGCCACGCGCTCGCGCGGGAACTCGTCGCGGATGATGCTGAACGCGAGCGGGAAGATCGCCCCGCCGCCGCCCTGGATCACGCGCGCCACCAGCATGACGGCCACCGACGACGTCAGCGCCGCGACCACCGAGCCCAGCGATCAGCGACGCGAGCACGATCAGGAGCACGCGCTTCTTGCCGAACATGTCGCCGAGCCGCCCGAGCACCGGCGTCGCGACCGAGGCGCTGATGAGGTACGCCGTCAGCACCCAGGCGACGGTCGACTGGCTCGTGTTGAGGGCCTTCCCGATCGCCGGGAGCGCCGGCAGCACCATCGACTGCAGCAGGATGTACGAGAGCGCCGAGAGCGAGAGCACGCCCAGCGTGAGCGTCGGGCGCTGACGGTCGTGACTCGCGACGTGGGACATGCGACAACGGCTCCTTGACAATGATGACGAGGGGAAGCCCGGCACTATAGCGGAACCGGATTCCGTTTCCGTCAGCTTGCCCCGCAAAGCGCGAGCTGCTCAAATGGGGCCAGGCCCCATCCGAGCAGGCACGCGTGCGATGATCGGGCGCATGACGACCTCTATCCGCGCCGGCGTTCTGCGCGCCCCCCACGCCCCGCTCGCGATCGAGACGCTCGAGCTCGCCGATCCCGGACCCGGCGAGGTGCGCGTGCGCTACGGCGCCAGCGGCGTCTGCCACTCCGACCTGCACTGCGTCGACGGCGAGTGGACGGTGCCGCTGCCGCTCGTGCTCGGGCACGAGGGCGCCGGGACGGTCGAGGCGATCGGGCCGGGCGTGACCGGCCTCGCGCCCGGCGACACCGCGGTGCTCTCGTGGCGCTACGCCTGCGGTCATTGCCGCGCCTGCGTGCGCGGCCGCTCGTGGGCCTGCAGCGAGACGCGCATGGGCGACTGCACGCTCGACGACGGGACGCTCCGCTTCCGGGACGAAGGCGGCACGGACGTCTACCAGTACCTCTCGGTCGGGACGTTCGCCGAGGCCGCAGTCGTGCCGGCAGCGGCCGTCGTCCCCATCCCGGCGAGCGTGCCGTTCGAGGTCGGGTGCCTGATCGGCTGCTCGGTGACGACGGGCGTCGGCGCCGTCGTCAACACGGCGCAGGTCGAGCCGGGCGCGTCGGTCTGCGTGATCGGCTGCGGTGGCGTCGGCCTCTCCGTGATCATGGGAGCCGCACTCGCCGGGGCGCACCCGATCATCGCCATCGACGTCGAGGATGCGAAGCTCGAGCAGGCGCGCGACCTCGGCGCAACGCACGCGGTGCGCGGTGACGGCGACGTCGCGGGCGCGGTCAAGGCGATCGTCCCGGGCGGCGCCGACTACGCGTTCGAGGCGATCGGCCTGCAGCGCACGATCGAGCTGATGCCCGATCTCCTGTGTCTCGGCGGCGTCGCGGTGATGGTCGGGATGACGGCTGAGGACGTGCGCGTCAGCTTCTCCGGCTTCGGCATGGCCGAGTTCGGCCACAGCGTGCTCGGCTCGAATTACGGTTCCTCGGTCGCGCCGATCGACTTCCCGCGCATCGCAGCGCTGTACGAGGCCGGCAAGCTGCCGATCGACCGGCTGATCACGCGGCGGATCGCGCTCGACGAGGTCGACGAGGCGTTCGCGGACATGCGCGCTCGGCGCGGCGGGCGCGCGGTCATCCTCTACGACTGATCCGGGCTAGCGCGAGCTCAGGCGCGCCCCGGCCTCCTCCACGGCGTCGAGGAGCGCCTGAATGTCGCTCCCCGTCCGTGCGCCAGGAGACGATCGCAATGCGCTGGCACACGCCGTTCTTCAGCTCCGCGCCCGTGAAGAACACGTCGCCTGCGGCGACGACGTCGGCCTGGATGCGGCGGTTGAGATCGTCGAGCTCGGGGCCTTCCCCCCAGCCTTCGGGGCGGTAGCGGAAGCAGACGGTGTTCGTCGGCGCCGGCGCCGTCAGCTCGAGCCGCGGCGATGCCTCGACGGCGCGCGCGAGGCCCTGGGCGAGCACGCAGCAGCGCGTGACGAGGTCGACCATGCCGTCGCGCCCGAGCGACTTGAGCGCCGCCCAGACGGTCGCGCCTCGCCAGGAGCGGCTCGCCTCGATGCCGAGCTCGTGCAGGTTCACGCCCGCGCCCGGGGTCAGGTAGGCGGCGCTGCCGGCGAACGTCTCGCGGTGCAGCGCAGCGTCCTTGAGCAGCACGAAGCCGACGCCGTTCGGCACGTTCAGCCACTTGTGCCCGTCGACGGCCAGCGAGTCGGCGCGCTCGAGCCCCGCGACGAGCCCGGCCGCGGGCTCCCAGAGGCGGAAGAACGCGCCAAAGGCGCCGTCGGCGTGGAGCCAGACGTCGTGCCGCTCGCACACGTCGGCGATCGCGTCGACGTTGTCGGACGCGCCGGTGTTGACCGAGCCGACCATCGCGATCACGATCGCCGGCTCGATGCCCTCGGCGCGGTCGCGCTCGATCGCCTCGGCGAGCAGGTCGACCCGCATCGCGTAGCGGTCGTCGATCGGGATCGTGCGCACGCACCCCGAGCCGAGGCCGAGCGTGCGCAGCGCCTTGTGATCGGACAGGTGCAGCTCCTCCGATGCGTAGACGGCGTACTCGGGCAGGGCGCGGACGCCCTGCTCGATGATGTCCACGCCGTGCTTGCGGGCGAAGCGGTGGCGCGCCACCGCGAGCCCGACGGTGTTCGCCATCGTGGCGCCCGATCCGAAGTAGCCCGACTCGGCCGGGAAATCGAGCAGATCGGCGAGCCAGCGGAGCGTGACCTGCTCGAGCTCGACGCCGGCCGGCCCGAGCGGCCACATGCCGGGGTTCTGGTCGACCGCTGCCGTCCAGGCCTCGACGATCGCCGCGGCCGGCAGCGAGCCGCCCGTCACGTACCCGAAGTAGCGCCCGCCGGTGCCGCCCGCGAGGCCGCCCGCAGAGCGCGCCTCGAGGTCGGCGAGGATCGCGTCGACCGGCATGCCGTGCTCCGGCAGCGGCTCGTCGAAGCGCGCCGCGAGCTCGGCCCGGTCGATCGTCACGCCCGCCTGCGCGGGCGGGTCGAGCGCCGCGCGGAAGCGCTCTGCGAAATCCTGGACTGCCGCGTCGAGCTGCCTGTCGGCCATCGAACCCCTTCGGTTTGCAGCACTTCTTGCTGACTCTGGTGAGAGGCGTCAGACTAGGCGACCGTGGCGGAGCACCTGATCGAGCGGATGACGTGGCAGGAGGTCGGGGCTCAGATCGAGGCCGGCGTCGACGCCGTGCTGCTCCCGATCGGCACGACCGAGCAGCACGGCCCGCACATGCCCCTCGACACCGACTGCGTGATCGCCCGGGGACTCGCGACCCGCACCGCCCAGCTCGCCGCCGACGAAGGGCTGCGCGTCCTCGTCGCGCCCACGCTCAACGTGACGCTCTCGTGGTACCACATGCAGTTCCCGGGGAGCATGCGGCTGACGACGACGACGTTCCTCACGGTGTTCCGCGAGATCTGCGACTCGCTCGTCCATCACGGCTTCCAGAACGTCGTCGCGATCAACGGCCACGGAGGCAACGTCGCGGCGCTCACGGTCGCCGTCAACAGCTACTTCGAGCAGACGGGCCGCCGGGTCTTCCTCGCGCAGTGGTGGGACCTCGCGGCCGACGTGCTGGCCGACGTCGAGGGCCCGATGATCCACGCCGAGGAGGCCGAGACCTCGATCGCGCTGGCGCTCGGCCAGCGCGTCGAGATGGAGCGCGCGACGCGCGACGCCTGGGATCGCGGCAGCGCCGTGCGCGACGCCGGCTTCCAGTGGACGTCGCTCGGGCAGTACGGCATGCGGCACGCCGGCCCGAAGGTCGTCGTCCCGATGGACATGCTTCGCGACATCACCGCTTCCGGCGTGGTCGGCGACGCGACACGAGCTCGCATCGAAACGGGCGAGCGCATGGTCGCGGCCGTCGTTCCGCGCATCGTCCAGGTCTGCCGTGAAATGGCAGGAAAGGGGTAAATCCGTGGCACGCCGTGTGATCGACCTGTCGCAGCCGCTCTCCCGCGAGAGCCAGCTCCACCCGTTCTTCACGCCCAGTCAGATCCTGCGGCACATCGTGCACACGGACGCCCCCGAGGGCCGGCCGTCGTTCAACGCCGAGATCATCATCACCTCGAACCACGCGGCGACGCACGTCGACGCGATCGGCCACTACCTCCGCGGCGGCGACACGATCGGCGAGATGCCGCTCGACACCTTCGCCGGCGACGCCATCTGCGTCGACATCCGCGAGTACCCTCGCGGCCACGACGTCAGCGTGGCGGAGGTCGAGAAAGCGGTCGCGGCTTCGGGTCAGGAGGTGCGCGAGGGCGACATCCTGCTCTTCTGCTCCGATCACTACAACCGCACCGCGGGTACGCCGGCGTTCCTCGACGGCTTCTGCGGCATCTCCGCCGAGGCGGTGCACTGGATGGCCGACCGCGGCGTGAAGATCTTCGGCGTCGAGACGATCTCGCCCGATCTCGTCTACCTGACCGACGAGTACCCGACGCATCGCGCGTGCGGCGAGCGGCGGCTGACGCACTACGAGAACCTCAACAACCTCAAGGACGTCGTCAACCAGCGCTTCCTGTTCGTCGGCCTGCCTCTGCGCCTCGAACCGGCGTACGGATCGCCGATCCGCGCCATCGCGATCATCGACGACTGATCGCCGTCGGGAACCCGCAGGCGCGAGGATGCGTCTGAACGACCATGCGCATCGTCCTCCTGACATCTCTCCTGCTCGTCGCCGCGCTCTCGGTCGGTGCCGGCGTCGCGGCCTCGCATTCGCAGCAGGCTGCCATCGTCCATCCGACCGGAGCGAACACGGTCGTCCTGCGCGTCAGCAGCGGAGGCGGCTTCGTCCCGGTGCAGGTGAACCTGCGCGCGATGCCGTCCTTCACGCTCTACGGCGACGGCACCGTCATCGTCCCCGGCCCCGTGATCCAGATCTATCCCGGGCCGGCGGTCACCCCGCTCATCCGCAGCAAGCTGAGCGAGAGCCAGGTGCAGGCGCTGCTGAAGCGCGCGAGGGCGGCGGGACTGCTCGTCCCGCGGAGGATCGACTACGGCGACATGGGCACGATCGGTATCGCGGACGCGCCCACGACGACACTGGTCGTGAATGCCGCCGGTCGCCGTGTCACACGGCAGGCCTACGCGCTCGGCATCACGGCTGCGGGCGGGCGGCTCTCCCCCGCACAGGCCAAGGCTCGCAAGGCGCTCGCGAGCTTCATCGCCGGGCTCCCCCAGGGAGTGTCCGGCAAGCACTACGCGCCGCACGCGATCGCCGCCTACGTCGGGCCGTACCGCGGTCAGGCGCAGCCCGGGGCCAAGCGCGTCGTGTGGCCGCTCGCGAGCAACCTCGCGACCGCCGGCAAGCGCGTCTCGAGCGGTCTCGAGTACCGCTGCATCGTGGTTGGCGGCGCCGGAGTCGAGAAGCTGACGGCGACGCTGCGCAAGGCCAACGAGCAGTCGCGCTGGGCAGCGCGCCCCGGCGCCAAGGCCTCCTACCAGTTGATTGCGCGGCCGCTGCTCCCGGACGAGCGGCGCTGCCCCTGAGCGCGATCGCCCTAGGGGGCCGCCTGCCGCCCTTCACGCGCCCGTCCAGCGGCGCGCTCCTGCCCACCGGGTGACCACTGCTCAACTGGGGCCTGGCCCCATTTGAGCAAGCACGGGGCTAGGAGCGCAGGGACCGCAGGATCTCGCCGAGCGCCAGGTCGTCGGCGCTCGGGCCGTCCCCGTCGTCGACCGCCCAGACGATGTTGATCCCCGTTCGGATCAGCGCCCAGTCGCCGACGGTACCGGCGTCGAGATCGAGCAGCGTCGCGACCCTCGCGATCGCGTCCGCGACGTGGGCGCGCTCGACGGTGCCGCGCCACACGATGTCGCGGACGAAGTGGCCCGTGTCGAATGCCGGCTCGGCCACGATCGGTTGCGGGTCGATCAGCAGCCACGGCTCGCGCTGGGCCTCGATCACGTTCCCGAGGTGATAGTCCTGATTCCCGAGCACGAGCGGGCCGCCGCGCTCGGCGAGCGCCTCGGCGCGCTCCGCCGCGGTCGTCCGCCACGAGGCGGGGACACCTTGGCAGGCGCCGATCTGGGCCGACCAGGTGCGGCTGCGCACGGCCGCGGTCTCGAACCCGTGATCGAGAGGAACGGGCCGCCACAGGCGCCGCAGGAGGTCGCACGCGATCTCGACGGCCTCCCAGAGATCCGCGTGCTCGAGCAGCCGCCGCCCCGGGTGGCATCGCTCCACGAGGATCGCGCCGATGTCGGGCGCGTGAGCGAGCAGACGCACGGCGCCGTCGCCGGCGAAGAAGCGCAAGGCGTCGGGCTCGGCAGCGGTCGAATCGTCGACGAACCGCACCTTCAGCACGGCGTCGTCGGAAACCGGCGCAACCCACGCCGCGACGCCCCCCTCGTACGGCTCTCCCGGCGTCACCGAGAAGCGCTCGCACGCGGCCGCCACGAGGCCTGGCATCCGCTCGAACCACTCGCGGCCCCCGGGAAAGGCCTTGATCGAGTGAAGCGACTCCGGGATCTTCAAGCGAATGGGGGCTGGCGAACGGGAATGGTCTGCCGAAGAGCAACGTTACGAATAGCACACGGTCGTAACGAAAGAGCAAAGCCATGCAGACTGAATACGCACGCAGAGCCACCTTGCCCTCGGCCCTGATCCTCTCGGAGCTTCTGAGCAAGCACGACGGCAATCCGCCCATCGAGGAGTTCGAGCAGGCGGGCTTCCGGCGCTGCGAGGCGCTCAGCTTCCTGCAGCGGCGCGCCGGCGTGGCGAACCCGCCGTCCTGCGTCGAGGGCTAGGCCGCTCTCCGCAACTCGGCCGGCGGGCCGTTCGCCGCATCTGCGGATGCGGGATCGAGCGGCACGCGGTCAGTGCGATTCCAGTCGTCCCGCGCCCGCACCTGGCGGATCGCAGCGCGCGCGAGGGCCGGGAACAGCAGCCACGTGTAGAGGGCGTAGACGTGGGCGATGCCGATCGTCGCGAGTGGCCCGCGCAGGCTGTACTTCGGGCGTGACACCAGGCAGCTGAGCACGGTGTTCCCGAAGCCGATCACGTAGAGATACGGGATCTGCTCGGGGCTGGAGATGATCGCCATGTCTCCGAACGCCACGAGGTAGCCCGCGGTGATCACGGCGAGGCCGATCACGGCCTGCCACACGGGCATCAGCAGGTAGGCCACCTCCTCCATCCGCGCGTGCCGCGGCAATGGCGAGCGCCAGATCGCGCGGATCAGATCGAACGCCTGCAGGTTGCCCTGCGACCAGCGGGTGCGCTGGCGAAGCAGCGGCCGGACGCGAGGGACGCCCTGCTGCTCGACGACGGCCCGCAGCTCCTGATGCGATCTCCAGCCGGCCGTGAGCAGGCGGAGTCCGAGATCCTGGTCCTCGGTGAGCCGGTTGCGCCACGGACCGCTGCCGGTCGCGATCGCGTCGAGCGCCGAGAGGCGGTTGAACTGGCCGTTGCCGCCCATACCGGCGGTGCCCGAGCCGTTCCTGCCGGCCTGGTAGACGTGGCCGTAGACGCCGAACTCGATGTCCTGCATGCGCGCCAGCAGCGACGCGCGGTTGTAGATGCGCACGAGCGACTGCACGCCGCCCACGCCGGGATCGACGAAGTGGCCGGCGACGTGGCCCGGCCCGTCGGCGGCGATGCGCCCGTCGGCGTCCACCACGCAGACGATCACGCGGTTGCGGTCCGCGCCGGGAAGCAGATCTCCGAGCAGGTGATAGGCGGCGTTGAGCGCCTCGGCCTTGCCGACGCGCGCATCCGGCTTGTCACGCCGCAGCACGTGCAGATCCGGATGGTCGTAGCGCGCGAGGATCTCGGGCGTCGCGTCGTCGGAGCCGTCGTCGATGACGATGATCTTGCGGCGGGCGAGCGGCACGCCGAGCAGCCGCGTGACGCTGTCGCCGATCGTGATCTGCTCGTTCAGCGCGGGCACGAGGAAGACCCACGTGAACGCGTCCTCTGCACCGGGCCCCGTGCCCGGCGGGCCCGCTGCAGCGCGCATCCCGCGTGTGATCAGCGCGAGCGTCCAGAGCGTCATGGCGATGATCACGATGAACGCGGCGGTCAGGATGATCTGACACGGCCACGGAACGCCGTCGAACGGGATCACGACGCTTCGCGCAGTTCGGCCGGCGGATGCGCGATCTCGACGTCGGGTGCGAGGGCGACCGGCAGCTCGAGCGGCTCGGCGGCGGCCGCGGTGAGCACGGAGAAGCGGTCGAAGCCCGCGCCGAACGCCGCGGGCGGCGCGCCGCCGAAGCGCAGGTGCTCGAGAGCGGCCACGATCCGGGCGGCGGCGTGGCCGTCGCCGTACGGGTTCGGAGCCTGCGACATCGCCGCGTACGCCTCGCCGTCGGTCAGCAGGCGGTGTGCCGCGGTGTAGATCTTCTCGGGATCGGTACCGACGAGCGCGAGTGTGCCGGCCTCGATGCCCTCGACGCGCTCGCTCGTCTCGCGTACGACGAGCACGGGCTTGCCGAGCGCGGGCGCCTCTTCCTGGATACCGCCCGAGTCGGTGATCACAAGCTCGCAACGCGCCAGCAGGCGCGCGAACTCGGCGTAGCCCATCGGCTCGCTGAGCACCACGTTCTCGCGCTCCGACAGCAGCGGCCGGAGACTCTGCTGCACGCTCGGATTCGGGTGCAGCGGAAGCACGAACGTGACGTCGGGGTGCGCGGTCGCGAGGCGGGCGACGCCCTCGCCGATCCCGCGCAGGCCCTCGCCCCAGTTCTCGCGGCGATGCGCCGTGACGAGCACGATCCTGCGATCGCTCTCGTACGCGGCCTTGACCGCGGGATCGACGAACGGCACGTCGAGCTCGGAGGCCCAGCGCAGCGCGTCGATCGCGGTGTTGCCGGTCACGAACACCTGCTTGATCGGGATGTTCTCCCGGACGAGGTTCTCCTGGTTCGTCGTCGTCGGCGCCAGGTGCAGCGACGCGATGCGCGCGATCAGGCGGCGATTCAGCTCCTCGGGGAACGGCGTGCGGTTGCCGGTTCCGGCTCGCAGGCCGGCCTCGACGTGGACCACCGGGATGCGCAGGTGGAACGCGGCGATGGCGGCACCGAGCGCCGAGCTGGTGTCGCCGTGCACGAGCACCGCGGCCGGGGAGAGCCCGGCGCGGATGTCGTCGGCCGTCGCGGCATCCGGGGTGACCTCGTGGAACCACTGGCGGCAGAAATCGTCGAAGCGCATCATCACGGACGAGACGCGCTCGCTCAGCCCCGCATGCGCGTCACCGACCCACAGCGTCACGTCCGCCCAGACGCCGGCCATCTTGAACACCTCGCGCACCATGAGGTCGTGCTGCCCGGTGGTCACGACGACGGGCTTGAACGACTCGCTGTCCTGCAGCGCGAGGATGATCGGAAGCAGCTTGATCGCCTCGGGGCGCGTGCCCACGACGACCAGGACGTTGGCCTTGGGCTTGGCCGGCTCGCTCGGAGCCGCGGAAAAGGGGATAACGGAAGCCATCCCTCGTGGCTATCGGTACAGCGCGCGGGAAACCTGAGTCCCAAGCGACCGCCCCCGCGGCTCCGGCTACCCGTCTTTCTGTTGAGATACGGGCCATGCGAAAGGCAGGCACACCCGCGTTTCCCGGCGCGACCGGATGATCTACGGCGGCATCGAGGCGGGCGGGACGAAATGGGTCTGCGCCGTGGGCAGCGACCCCGGCGAGGTCCAGGAGACGGTCTCGTTCGCGACCACGACGCCTGACGAGACGCTTGCGCGCGCCGCTGCCTTCTTCGCGGGGCACGGCGAGCTCGCCGCGATCGGGGTCGGCTGCTTCGGTCCGCTCGATCTCCGAGCCGGATCGCCCACCTGGGGCCGGATCACGACGACGCCCAAGCCCGGCTGGAGCGGCACGGACGTCGCGGGGACGCTAGCGGGCGCGCTCGGCGTGCCGATCGCGATCGACACCGACGTCAACGCCGCGGCCCTCGGCGGAGCACCGCTGGGGTAGCGCGAGCCGGGCTCGGCACCTTCTGTTACATCACCGTCGGAACCGGGATCGGCGGCGGCGGCCTCGTCAACGGCGAGCTCATGCACGGCCTCATCCACCCCGAGTTCGGCCACATGCGCGTGCCGCACGACCGCGAGCGCGATCCGTTCGCCGGAGCGTGCCCGTACCACGGCGACTGCCTCGAGGGGCTCGCGTCGGGCAGCGCGCTGCTGGCGCGCTGGGGCGTACCGGCCGAGGAGGTGACCGACGAGCGAGCCTGGCAGCTCGAGGCCGAGTACCTGGCGCTCGGCATCGCGAACGTCACGAGCGTCCTGTCGCCCGAGCGGGTCGTGATCGGCGGCGGAGTCATGGCGCACCCCTCCCTGCTCCCGCTGATCCGCGAGCGCGTCGGGCAGCTGCTCGCGGGCTATTTCAGCGCGCCGGCACTGAGCGGCGATCTCTCCGGCTACATCGTCGCGCCGGCTCTCGACGGCCGCGCGGGCGTCCTCGGGGCGCTGGAGCTCGCGCGCATGCTGGCCGCAGGCGCCTAACGGGCGCTGGTCGCGCGCACGGCGAATGCCCGGGCCGTCATCGTGATCGAGCCGTCGGGTGCGGGCGGGAAGCGCTCGGCGAGAAGCGCGCGAAGGGCCTCGCGCCTCTCCTCGGGGAGACCTGCGCAATAGCCCGGCGCCGGGCCGGTGCCACTCAGGAACGGCGTCCAGTAGTCGTCGAAGCTCGCGAAGCGGGCCACGAGGTCGATCGTGCGGTTGGCGATTCCGTCGAGGCCCGCGCCGGCGAAGAGGGCGCGAAGCTCGTCGGGCGCACAGAGCGGGAAGCGTCGTGCCTCGTCGAGGTCGCGAGCGGCCGGATCGAGGGCGATCGCAGCGTCCCAGAACGCGCGGATCGGCTCCATCTTCTCCGCGTAGTCCCAGACGTACGCGGCGATCGTCGCGCCGGGGCGGGCGACGCGCAGGCATTCACGGAGCGCGGCCGCCGGGTCGGGGATGAAGTTGAGGACGAGGCCCGAGACGACGACGTCGGCTGACCCCGCCGCGAGCGGCAAGGCCAGCGCATCGCCTGTGAGGAACACCGCGTGCCGATCCGGCGTGGCGGCACGTGCGTGGTCGATGAAGCTGGCCGACGGGTCGATCCCGACCACCGCCGCCGGATCGGCGCGCTCGAGGATCGCGGTCGTGAGTGCACCCGTGCCGCAGCCGAGATCGAGCCACGATCCCCCGGGCGCCGCATCGAGCCAGTCGATGAACTCCACGGCGACGCCGCGACTCCAGCGTCCGACGTAGGACTCGTAGGAGTCGCCGCCGGTCCAGCGATCCTTCCGTCCGGCTTCCACCGGCCGAGTCTACGCCTGCTCTCAGTCGAGTACGAGCCCCATCGAGAGCGCGTCCCACAGCTCACCGCTCGCGCGCCGGTACTGCTTCACGAGCAGTCCCTCCTCGACGAACCCGAACTTGCGGTAGAGAGCGAGCGCGGCGGCGTTCGTGGGCCAGACGTCCAGGCAGAGCTTGTGCAGGCCGCGCTCACGCGCGAGGTCGATGGAAGCCCGCACGAGAGCCGAGCCGACGCCGCGGCCACGCCACCCCGCGTCGACGAGCATCCCGAGCTCGCCGTATCCGAAGCGGCTGACCTCGACGTGGATCATGCCGACGATGCGCCCGCCGGCCTCGGCGACGACCGTCTCGTCGATCGTCCCTGCGAAGGTCGCCGCGCGCTCCTCGACGTCGACCGGCGGCTCGGTGCCGATCTTGTCCCGCTCCTCCGCAACCGCGGCCATCAGCTGCGCCATCGCGCGCACATCCTCGGGCCGAGCCGGCCGGATTGCGAACGCCGCCGCCACGGGTCAGTCCACGACGCGAACGTCGTAGCGCGACGCGATCTCCCCCATGCGCTGCGTCGTCATCCCGCCGGCGGTCGCCTCGGTCGTCGCCTTGATCGTCGTCGAGGAGGCCGGGCCGAGCGCGTGGCGCTCGCCCTCTCCCGCCTGGTACACCACGCCGCCATCCATCGCTTCAGCGTATCCGCGTGCGGCGCGCCGGTCAGCGGATGGTGAAGCCGGCATAGCCGTCGGCGGCGACCCGCTCGGCCTTCGCCCGGTAGGAGCCGACGCCGCCGGTGTAGGGCATGAAGACACGCGGCTTGCCGGGGATGTTCGCGCCCATGTACCACGAGTTCGCCTCCGGCAGGAGCGTCTCGTAGGCCAGCTCGTTGACATGCGCCACCCAGGCGCGCTCGGCCGCGGGATCGGCCTCGATCGACTCGAGATCGCGCTCGTCGAGGTGGGCGATGCAGTCCGCGACCCACTCGACGTGCTGCTCGATCGAGGTGGCCATGTTGCTGAGCACCGAGGGGCTGCCCGGCCCGGTGATCATGAACAGGTTGGGGAAGCCGCTCGTCTGAACGCCGAGATACGTGACGGGCCCGGCCGACCACTTCTCCGCGAGCGTCAGGCCGTCGCGGCCGCGAATGTCCATCTCGAGCAGCGCGCCGGTCATGGCGTCGTAGCCAGTGGCGAAGACGATCAGGTCGAGCTCGTGCTCGCGCGGCCGACGTGCGCACGCCGCGCGGGGTGATCTCCTCGATCGGCGTCGCCCGCAGGTCGACGAGCGTGACGTTGGGCCGGTTGAACGTGGCGTGGTAGTCGATGTCCACGCACAGCCGCTTCGTTCCGAGCGGATGATCCGTCGGGCAGAGCAGCTCGGCGACCGCCGGATCCTCGACGATGCCGCGGATCTTCGCGCGCACGAAGTCGGCAGCGTGGTCGTTCGCCGCCCGGCTCGTCCACATGTCGGTGAACGCCTCGAGGAAGCCGAAGCCGCCGTGCGCCCAGCGGCGCTCGAACTCCTCCCTGCGCTCGTCGTCGCCGACCTCGAGCGCGGACTTGTCGTTCGCGACCCACGAGCCGAAGACGCCCTGCACCGTTCGCCGCGCCTGTTCCCGGTTCGCGGCGAAGGTGAGCTTCATGCGGGCCTCGTCCTCCGGATCGCGCGGGCGGTTGTGAGCCGGAACGCTGAAGTTCGGCGTGCGCTGGAACACGGTGAGGTGCTCGGCCTGACGGGCGATGACCGGGATCGACTGGATTCCCGACGAGCCCGTTCCGATGACGCCCACGTCGAGGCCCGTGAAGTCGACGCCCTCGTGGGGCCAGCGACCCGTGTGGAACGACGGGCCTGCGAACGAATCCCGGCCGGGGATGTCGGGGATGCGCGCGCTCGAGAGGCAGCCGGTCGCCATCACGCAATGCCGCGCGACGATCTCCTCGCCCCGATCCGTCGTGACGCGCCAGCGCGCGCCGGCCTCGTCGAACTCCGCGCGCACGACCCGCGTGCCGAACTCGATTCCGCTGCGCAGGTCGAGGAGATCCGCGACGTAGTCCAGGTACGCGAGGATCTCGGGCTGCGTCGCGTAGCGCTCGCTCCACGTCCAGCCCGCGACGATGCGGTCGTCGAAGCTGAACTGGTAGTCGGTCGTCTCGACGTCGCAGCGCGCGCCGGGATAGCGATTCCAGTACCACGTGCCGCCGACGCCGGAGCCCGCCTCGATGACCCGCGCCGAGAGACCACGCGTGCGCATCGCGGCGAGCGCGTGCAAGCCGGAGAACCCTGCGCCCACGATCACGACGTCAATCATCCGCAGGCGATTCTAGGCACGGGAGGGTGCGCCGGCGCCTCGCGTACCCGCGCACCGTCGCCCGTTAGTCTCCGCGGATGGCTGACGGCACGCAGATCCGCACCGCAATCATCGGCTACGGCCTCTCGGGGCGCATCTTCCACGCGCCGTTCATCGCCGCGAGCCCCCGCTTCTCGCTCGAGGGCATCTCGACGGGCGATCCGGCCCGTCGCGAGCGGGCCGCGCAGGATTATCCGGGAGCCGAGATCTTCGGCTCCCCCGAAGACCTGCTCGCGGAGAGCTTCGATCTCGTCGTGCTCGGGTCGCCCGCGCACGTCCACCTCGAACAGGGCCTGGCCGCGCTCTCCGCGGGAGCGGCACTCGTCATCGACAAGCCCTTCGCCGCGTCCGTCGCCGAGGCCGAGCAGCTCATCGCGGCGGCCGAGTCCGCGTCGCGGCCGCTCGTCGTCTTCCAGAATCGCCGCTGGGACGGTGATTTCCTCACCGTCCGCAAGCTCGTCGGATCGGGCGCGCTCGGAGACGTGCATCGCTTCGAGTCGACGTTCGAGCGCTGGTCGCCGACGCTCGGGCAGCGCTGGCAGGACACGACCACGACCAGCCAGGGCGCCGGGATCGTGTTCGATCTCGGCAGCCATCTCGTCGATCAGGCGCTGCACCTGTTCGGGCCGGCGACGCTGACCGCTGCCGAGCTCTCGATCCTGCGTCCCGGCGGGGTGAGCGCCGACGAGGCATTCCTTTCGCTCCTGCACGACAACGGCACGCGCTCCCATCTCACGATGAGCCGCTTCGCGACGCGCAGCGGCCCGCGCTTCCGCGTCCTCGGCTCGCAGGCGGGATACATGGTGTACGGCCTCGACGGGCAGGAGCCGGCACTCGTGGCGGGCGCCAGGCCGGGCGACGCGGATTTCGGGGTCACGCCCGAGGACGCGTGGGGCACGCTCGGCATCAGCGGCTCCGATCCGCCGCCCGCGCGCGTTCCCACCGAGCGGGGCGACTACGCCGCCTTCTACGAGGGCGTCGCCGCGACCATCCGCGACGGCGCACCGCCGCCGGTGAACCCACTGGACTCACTCGCGGCGCTCCGGATCATCGCGCGCGCGCACGAGATCGCGGGAATCTGACCTGACGGCCGGTGCGGGTGCGCCGGCGCCCGCGGCCAAATATCACCCGTGCAATTGCATGGAGACCGTGCTTCGTTGGTGCCGTTCTTCTTCGTCACCTCGGGAGCACGGATGTCGTCGTTCGGATTCACAGCGCGCGGAATGCGCGCCAGGTTGCTGCTGGCGCTCGCGCTCGTGACATCGCTCGCCTCCGTCTCGGCGGGCACGGCGCATGCGGCCGCCCCGGTCGATCTCGGCGACCCGGGCGGAGAGGGCCTCTCCCTCGCAGGACTGAGCGAGAACGGCCAGGTCGCCGGCCATATCGCGTTCCCGGCGGATGGCGTGCGGCGCGCCTTCAGCGGGAACGCAGCCACGGGCATGATCAACCTCGCGCCATTCGGTGGGAGCGGGCCCAAGGCGGGCGCAAGCGCGTCCGCGATCTCCCGCACGGGCGTCGTCGTCGGCGACAGCTCGCTGCAACGCAGCGCAACCCCCGGGGACGTCGTCAACCACGCGTTCTCGTGGACGCCTTCGGGAGGGATGGTCGACCTGGGGTCTCTGGGCGGCGATCTCGCCGGGGCGGCCGGCGTGAGCGGGAACGGCAAGATCGTCGTCGGCGTCAGCACGATCCCGGGCGAGGCCGTGGTGCCGGCATTCGCGTGGACGCAGGCCGGCGGCATGGTCCAGTTGCCCGGGCTGCCGGGCGCGACGTGCCCGAAGTGGTGCTCGGTCGCGCGCATCGTCAATGACGCGGGCGTGATCGCCGGCACGACGTACGGAACGGACAACCAGGTGCACGGCGTCGTGTGGCTGCCGAGCGGTGACATCGTCGATCTCGGGGTGTTCGGTACCCAGAGCAGCCCGGCGGCGATCAATGCGAGCGGGCAGGTCGTCGGCTCGCGCATCGTCGGAGGCGTCACTCGCGCGTTCTCATGGACGCTCGCCGGCGGGATCGTCGACATCGCGCCGCCGGCAGCCGGATCGACGAGCTACGCCGCCGACGTCAACGATGCCGGTCAGGTCGTCGGTGCCGTCAACGACCATCCGTTCGTCTGGACTCAGGCGGGCGGACTCGTCGTCCTCGGCAACCTGGGCGCCGGTTCCGGCACGGGTGGTGCGTCCGACGTCAATGCAAGCGGTGTCGTGGTTGGCACCAGCACTGCCCTCGACCTGAAGCGACACCCCTACCTCTGGACTCCATCGACCGGGATGATCGACCTCGGCCTGCCCAGCAGCGGGTGGGTCCAGCCGACGCTGTTCATCAGCGACAGCGGCTGGATCGCAGGTACCGGAACGCTCACGACCTCTCCAGTCGGAGTCCAATCGACCTCACGTCTTCATGTGGTCGGCTGCGGACTACCTGCCGGAACCGGCAGTCGAGCCGGAGCCCGATCCCGTGCCCGACCCGGTCGTGCCCACGCCCGCGACCAGCGGCGCGGCCGACCCGGTCGTGCCGGTGTCCGCGCTCCCGCCCGTCGCCGCCCCCTCCCCTCTCCTGCCGGTCATCGCTCCTCCGGCTACGATCGCCGCCGTCACGAGGGGCAACGCCGCGAGCCTCGTCAAGGCGCGCGGCCGGGCCTACGCAGCCGAGGTCGGCCGCCATCTCCGGGTGCTCGAAGGCGTGTGCGACACCCGCCTGCAGCCTCCGTCGGGTGCGAGCGCTCGGCACTGCGCAGCGCGCCTACTCCGCGTTTGCTCGGAAGGACGTCGCGCGCCCGTCGCAGTGCGGTACCGCGGCGCGCGGCCTCGGCTCGCGCCTCGCCACGTCGGAGAAAGCGCGAGCTGCCCTTCAGCGGGCGCTCCTGCGAGCTCAGCGGGGAGCGAAGCAGCCTCTGGCCGCACCGTTGCGCAAGGCCGCCCTCGAGGTGACCCGCACCATCACCGCGTCTCGGTTCTACGCGGCCGCCTGCGGCTAGCGCCCTCTCGCCGGCCTGTGCTTCCCTTCAGGCGTGCGGATCGTCTTCTCGTGTCGTCCGGCGTACGGGCACCTCTATCCGCTCCTGCCGCTCGCGAAGGCGTGCCGCGCGGCCGGCCATGACGTCATCTTCGGCACCGGCGAGACGGCGTTGCCGCGACTGCGGGCGCTCGGGTTCCGCGCCGAGCGAGTCGGAATCTCGATCGACGCCGCGGATGAGCTGGCGCTTTCGAGCGACCCGAGTCTCGGCGAGCTCCCACGGGATCAGCGGTGGCAGATCGGCGTCGCGGTATTCGGCGACGTGCTCGCCCGCAGGACGCTCGACGACCTGCGCCCGCTGCTGGACGAAGCCGCGCCGGACCTCGTGGTCTACGACGAGACCGACATCGGCGCGGCGGCCGCGGCTCATGCGGCGGGAGTGCCTGCCGTGGCGCACTCGCTCGGCCGCCAGCTCCCCGATCCGATCCGCCGCGCCGTCCTCGCGCGCCTCGCGAGCGTCATGGGCGAGTTGGGCGTCGACCCTGTCCCCGGCGATCTCTTCGAGACCGGCGCGTACCTCGACATCTGCCCGCGGACGCTGCAGGACGCGGCGGCGTCGGAGCCCGGCGAGCGAATCCCCCTGCGCCCGGTCGCGCAACGCGAGCCGGGCGACGCGGTGCCGGAGTGGATCCTCGACGCGCGCTCGCGCCCACTGGCGTACCTCACGCTCGGCACGTACGTCTCCGGGAACGTGGAGTCGTTGCGAGCGGCTGCCGCCGGCCTGGGCGCACTCGGGATCGACACGCTCGTGACCGTGGGCCCCGAGGGCGACCCGGCCTCCCTGGGGGCTCTGCCCGACTCGGTCAGGGTCGAGCGCTTCGTGCCACAAGGGGCCTTATTGCCACATCTGGACGTTGTCGCTCACCACGCCGGAAGTGGCACGCTGCTCGGCGCGCTGTCACACGGCCTGCCACAGCTGCTGCTCCCGCATGGCGCCGACCAGTTCATGAACGCCGAGGCACTCGTCGCCCGTGGCGCGGCCCGTCGCCTGCTGCCCGAGGAGATCACGGCGGAAGCGGTGGCGGAGGCGATCCAGGCACTGCTGGACGAGCCCGGCTACCGCAGAGTCGCCGAGGACCTCGCGGAAGAGATCGCTGCAATGCCGGATCCGGCAGACACGGTGCCCGTGCTGGAGCGACTGGGCGTCACCACTTCGAGGGATGGCACTGCATAGCCGATCGGTGTTCCATGGCGCCGGGGCAATTCCGGCCCGCCGCTCTCGAGCCGACCCGGAAACCCCAGTTTTTCTTCATAGGGCCCGCTGTCGTGGTTCTCGATGGCGGGCCCAACCTCTTTTCAGAGCGGCGCGGAGAAGCCGCGCACGAGCGATGCCAGAGCGAAGCGCCAGATTCGCTCCTCATCACCCACCGGAAAGAGCGAGCGGAGTTCCATCGCCGCGAGACCTTCGCACAGGGCGTGGAACGCGCGGACGGCATCCCGCGGTGTGGTCTCGCCGAGGGAGCCCGCAGAGGCAAGACGCTCCACCCGAGCCGTCAACCCGGCCAGTGCTTCGAGCGCAGCGTCGCGGTACCCCTCGAACAGTTCCGTGTCGGGCACCATTTTCAGCACGCCGATCTCGAACAGCGCGGGATGCTCCACCGCGAATCGGCGGAAGACCGTGGCGCCGGCCTCGACGAGGTCACCGGTCGGGTCTGCGGTCGCCGGTAGGGCTTCGATCTCGTCACGGAGCAGGTCGAACGCGCGCCGGCCGAGGGCGATCACAAGTGCTTCCTTCGAGCCGAACGCGGTGTAGACGGCGCGCGTCGTCGTGCCGACCGCCTCGGCGACGCGGCGCACCGTAATCGCTTGTGCGCCCTCGGCCTCGGCGATCCGCTCGGCCGCGTCGAGCAGCGCGACCGCGGTGGCTTCGTCGTGCAACTTCGGGCGACCCATGTCCGAAGCATAACGTAACGATGTTCCCTTACGTGGTATCGTAACGCCGCTACGAAACTCGATCCGGAGAACCTCATGCCTATTCGTCACGACCATCCCACTGCTGCCGAGCGCGTCCGCTGGGCCGGCCTCGCCGGCCGCATGCACGGCGATCCGATCGCGTCGCGCACACCAATCGTGCTTCTCCACGGCCTGACGTTCGACCGCCGGATGTGGGATCCGTTGCTGGCCTCGCTGCCCGCGGGTCAGTGCGCGATCGCGTTCGACCTTCCCGGCCACGGTGCCTCGCAGGCACTCGACGAGCGCGGCCTCGCGCCCGTGGTCGACGCCATCAGCGACGCGATCGCCGTTGCCGGCCTCGAGGCTCCCATCATGGTCGGTCACTCGATCGGCGGACCGCTCGCGACGATCTACGCGGTCAGCCACCCGACATCGGGCGTGGTCAGCATCGACGCGCCGCTCCGCATCGAGCCGTTCGCCGAGAGGCTCCGCGCTCTCCGGCCTCTTCTGGCCGGAGATCGCTTCGCCGAGGCCTGGGCCGGCTACCGCGCGAGCTTCGGCCTCGACAGGCTGATGCCGGCCGAAAGAGCACTTCTGCGCGCCGGCGACCACCCGTCCCAGCAGGTCGTGCTCAGCTACCAGGCCGACATTCTCGATCGGCCGCTCCACGACACGCTGAGATGGATGGACGCCGGCCACGAGGTGTTGCGCGCAACGGCGACACCCTTCGTCTCCGTACACGCACATCCGATCGACGCCGCCGAGCGGGACTGGCTCAGCGCGCGCCTTCCGCAGGCCGAATTCCGTGTGTGGCCGGTGCCGCACCACTTCCCGCACGTGACCGAGCCCGATCGCCTGGCGGAGCTGCTCACGCAGATGGCATCTGCGCGAGTCCGGACCTGACGCGTGCGGCTCAACGCCGGACAAACCCGCGCATTCGAGCGGTGCCACATTTCCTCGCCACACCACTGCCACTGACACTGCGTCTGCCGGCAGCGAGGCACACGCCTCACCGGCTTTCTTGCAACCACACATCCCCTTCCGTATCGTGTCGAATGGCACGAACGCTGCAAGAACGCGAGGCGCGTGAAGGAGGCACCAGCCGTGGCGAAGACCGCACTCTGCGTCGGGATCAACGACTACCAAGGGGCGGCGAACGATCTGCGCGGCTGCCTCAACGACGCGGCCGACTGGACGAAGGCGCTGAAAGCGCGCGGCTACAGCGTCACCTCCCTTCGTGACAAGAAGGCGACAAAGGCTGCGATGGTGACGGCGCTGACGAAGCTCGTCTCTGACGCCGCCTCCGGCGATTCGATCGTTTTCACCTACAGCGGCCACGGCTCGTTCGTTCCCGACCTCGACCGCGACGAGCCCGACGGCGTGGACGAAGTGCTGTGTCCGTGGGACATCGTCCAACAACACTTCATCACCGACGACGAGCTGTATGACATCTTCGCTCAGCGCGAGCGAGGGGTCGCGATCACCTTCATCGCCGACTCCTGCTTCTCCGGCGATGTCGCGCGACTCGGCCCGGCAATCGGAGACGGGCCGGCGCGCCTCGCGCGGTTCCTCCCGCCTGCGCGGTTCCTCTCCAAGAAGGATGTCGAGAAGGCCAAGCGGGCCGGACCGGCAATGTCGCGCAGGCGGCCGAGCCTCGCGCTCCTGCTCGCGGGCTGCCAGGACACCCAGGTGAGCTACGACGCGTCGTTCGACAACCGCGCGAATGGCGCCTTCACCTACGTCGCCCTGGCGGCGCTCGAGAATCTCCCTGCGGGTGCGTCGTACTCGGACTGGTATCACGCGATCCGAGAAGCCCTCCCGAGCCGCGACTACCCGCAGGACCCCGCCATCGTGGGGACGAAAGCGCAGCGAGCGAAGCCGGCGCTCGGATGAGTGGCGCGGTCAGGGCGGTCCGCGGGGATCCGGACGACGTCGCCCGCGCGCTCGCGCCGATCGTCGCGCTCCACCCGGACGACACGTGGGCGCCGTGCGACCCGGGGGCCTTCCTGGCCCGCTGCGAGCTGCGATTCCGGCGCGGCGACAAGCAATCGACGCTGGCCGGCGGCAGCGCACGGCCGATCGACCCGAGCCGCCTCGGCATCGCGGCCGCCGGTGACGCCTACGCCACGCCCGCGCGGAGAGGCGACCGGCCGTTTCTGGCCTGGGAGCTGACCCGCCCGTACTCGAAGAGCACCTCGCGGCTCGCCGAGCTCGGCGAAGGTGACGGCTACGAGCTCGTGTACGACAACCGGAAGCCGCGCAAGGCGCTTGCCAACGTGCCCATGTTCTACGAGTGGCAGGGGCGCACCACGCTCGTGTACTGGTGGTTCCTCGCCGGCAGCGCACTTCCCGCGAGGCTCCTGAACCTCCTGGCCGAGAACATCGTTCGCGCGCCGGCGGACCTGCAACCTCCGGTCACGCGAGGGGGCCGCAGTGCCGCGCCACCGATCGACGTCCCGAGTGCCGAGCTCGCGCGCGAGACGCTCCGCTCGATCAATCTGGGCGAGCAACCGGAGGCACTCCCGCGGGCGTGGAACGACATGCTGATCTGGCCGTTGATCGTCGCGTCACTCGCGCGCGGTGACGAGGTCCATCAGGGCGACTGGGAGGGTGTTTCCGTTCACTTCAAGAACGGCAAGCCGGCCATCGTCGAACTGCATCAGCACGGGAAGCCCGCGCCGGTCCCCGTTGGTCAACTCGAGACCTCCGACGGGCGCTGGGTCGTGGCCTGCGCTCGCGGATCGCACTCGACCGTGTCCACCCGAGGCGACCCCGGAGGCGAGGACGTGCCGAACCTGGGCAATGGCATTCGCTGGGAGCCGAAGAACGTCGTCGACGCGACCGCCGAGCCGTGGTACGGGTTCGGTGGCTCGTGGGGCAAGAGGCGACTCGGATCGCTTGGAAACCTCGGCGGCATCCTGCGAGCAGGCGTCCGGAAGATCAGCGACTTCGACATCTACGAGGAGAGCACCGGGCCGCTCGGGCCGTCGCGCTACAAGATCCGCTAGCTCGGGGCCGCGTCGCCCGCCGGGACGTCTCCGGTGATCCGCGCCTCGCTCGTGGGATCGCCGTAGTGCTGGTAGGCGGCCCAGAGCGGCCCGTAGGTGTCCCGCTTCTCCCACAGCGCGCGACGCGCGATCCGGACGGCTTCACCGAACGAGCTGCCGGGGCCCTCGTCCTGCCCCGTCGGCAGCAGGGCGTCGTAGAAGTGCTCCGCGAACAACTGCGCGCCGATGTCATTGACCTCCCACGCGGTTCCGATGTAGTTGCGGACCCCGAGGTGGAAGAACTCGTCCGCAAGGCTCGGCAGCAGCCCCGCCTCACTGCGCGAGTCCTTGCCGGATCGCTTCCCGGCGAGTGCCCGTGAGGTTCTCGCCGAGAGGCACGCGTTGGCCACGACGATCGCCGGAATCTGGTCGACCCGCTCGAGTTCGTGCGGCGTCAACAGGCCGCTCGAGAAGACCCAGCCCGCGCGATCGGGCCGATCCGCGTCGAAGTTCCCGTGACCCGCGTAGTGGATGATGTCGAACCCTCCTTCGAGCAACAGCCCGAGCACGTCGAGGCGATCCGCCGGCGCGATGCCGTGGAGCGGTCCGGTCCGCGGCACCGACGGCGCACCGATGCGCGCAGTCACTTCGACGTTCCTCGCCCTGAGCAGGTCGCACACCGTCAGCGCCTCCGCGCGCGCGTGTTCGAGGTCATCGCCGAGAGCAGGGTCGCCCGGGTCGCCGATCACGAGCGCACGAAGGTCTCGCCGAGGTCGCTCCGGAGGCCTGGGCGCAGGGCTGTACACCGTCCGCAACTGCCGGGCGACGGCCGTGTTCACGGCGATCGGCTCCCGCTCGCCGTTCGGCTGGGATCGCAGCGCGAGGAACTCCCACTGGACGCGCGCCATCGCCCGGTCGACCTCGAAGACGAACGGTCCTGTCTCGAGCGTGTCCCGGAAGTCGTGCGGGACCAGCAACTGCGACAGCAGAGCGCTCAATCGCTCGACCTGACGCTGGAGCGGGTTCGTCATCGCGTCGACCAGCTCGTCGATGAGCCCGACGTCGACGCTGATCACGCGCTCCGAAACGGTCGTCGCCTGCGTGATGGCTGCGACCTTCGTGACCGTTCCCTCCTCCCAGAACGAGATCCTGACGGGGATCGCGTCATTCACGGCGCGCTGCGTGCGACGCTCGACCCTGAAGCGCGTCGAGCCTGCATCCGGCGAGCGCTCGTCCCGCAGATTCTTGCCCGCCTTCGCGATCCGGCTGCGCAGGAGCCGTCGTTCATCGGCTTTGAGCGACACGTCGTCCACGAGCGCGGACAGAGCCCGGGCCTGGCGCGAGCTCTTCGGCTTTCCCGTTGCCGCGATCGCAGAATCGAGGAGCAGGGCGAGTGCATCGTCGTCCGAGATCGCTCGACCGGGCCCCGGCAACGGGCCGGGATTGCACACGAGGCGCACCGCGCGCACCGGCGATTCGAGGCGCTCGACCCCGGTCGGGATCTCGACGGCGAGCGCTCGTGCGATCTCATGCGCGCGATCTCGATTGCGTTCGACGATCGTGAGCTTCCGCGGGAGCGTTGCGATCCAGCGCTCGCCGCGCGCGCTCACGGCATCGCGCAGGCCCGCGAGGATGCCATCGACGGCCTCGCGGATCGACAGCGAGCCCTCGCCCGATCCGATCAGAACCGTGCACACCGTCTCGACCATCGGCAGGGAGCCGATCTCGAAGGCGAGCTCGTTGGCGACGCGCCGCAGCCCCTGGACGTCGAACGTGCCCGGCCGCCCCATTCCGGCCACGGCCACGATCCTGCTGTTCTCGCGCGCGAGTTTCCACGGGAAGTACCTGACATCCCCGAGGGTGCCGTCGAGCAGGCCGCGGCGCGTGTACTGCGTGATCACGAGCCGGCGCCGATAGACCTCGTCCGGCTCACCGGCCTGCTGCGCGCCCGAGAGCGCTTGGTCGAGCGCGAGCTCGGCGTTCTGCGGCAACACGCCCTGGTAATGACCGACGCAATAGACATCGGCCCGGACCTGGGTCACATCGCCCCAGACGACCTCGAGGTTGATCGTCTGAGCCTGGCGGCGCTTCGCCGGCGGCGGTCCGCCCGGTCGGCGCGGCACGCCGGGGGCAGGGACGACCGCGCGCTCGGCGTCGTCGCCCTTGCCGAGATAGTCGGCCAGGAGGAGATTTTCGAGGCGGATCTCGGCGCTCTTGCCGATGTCCCTCGGTGCGCCGGCCGAGCGCCCGCCTCTGGCCGCCGCGAGAATCTCCCGGGCCTCCGGCGGCACCGACTCGAGCGACTCGCCAGATTTCCACGCGCTCCGCTTGACACCTCGCGAGGCCGGCTTCTCCTTCGGGAGCCCGGCAGTCTCACCGCGCTCGAGAATGTCCGAGACCGCCTCCATGACACGGAAGTTCTTCGGCAGGTCGCCGTGCGACTCGTTGATCCAGTACGTCGGGACGCCACTGCCCGTGAGCAATCCGTACGCGTGGGGAACGCGCCCGTCGCCCTCCAGCGTCTCCTGGTAGGAGAAGCGACCCGGCGCGTCGATGCGGATCGCCACGGGTGTCCGCTGGTCGTAGCCCGCGACATAGGTGAGTCGCTTCGGATCGACGACGTGCTCCAACTCGGCGTGAAAGTCGCGGGCCCTGTCCAGCAGTGGCTGGTGCACGGAGAAGTCTCCCCAGGCCGAGGCTTTGAAGAGTTTCTTGTGAGCCCCGGCGACGAGCGGCGACGGCAGCATCTGGTACAGCCCGGGGAAGGACGAGACGATCCCGAGAATGCCCTTCATGCGGTGCGGGATGTCGGCGACGGCGAGCGCTTTCAGGATGCCCTCGGCCCCCGTCAGAACCAGCGGAATGGCGAACGAGCCCCGGTTGGGCGTCCCGAGCATGATCAGGCGACCACCCCTACCCGGCGCGTCTGCATCCGCGATCGCCTTCCACGTCCCGGGGAAGCGGTGCGCGAACAGGCGAGCCACGAGACCGCCCATCGAGTGTGCGACGAGGTGCACGGGGTCGCCTGCGGAGAATTCGGTGATCTCGTCGTTCAGCCGTTTCGCGCTCAGCTCGAGATCCTCCCGCCAGTCGAACGCGAACGGCTGCACCTGCCAGCGCGTGTCGAGATCCAGGATCAGCGGGAGGTACGTCGCCCGGTGAACCCCGGCCGTGCGGACGCGGACGCCCGGTTTCGCCGGCTTCCCCTCGGCCGTGAGCTCGAGCTCGTCGATGCGGCCGCGAATGAGGTTGAAGAAATTGATCCAGATCCGGTCGGCGTCGCCCGACCGATCGACCGAGTCGAGCTCGGAGCCCATGATGCCGGGCAGCACGAACACCTTGCCCAGCTTGCCTCGGCGCCCGCCACGAGATGCGGCGCCCCGCGCGCGATCGAACGCCTCCGATCCCATCTCCTCGCGGGCGAGCGCCTCCTCGTTCGGCTCGAGCTCGAGCAGCGCGCGACGAGCGGCCTGCACGTCGCCCTCATCCAGCGCCGTCTGGATGCGGTCGAGATTCGGATGCCGGGAAGTTGTCACGCGGCTCCACTTGGACGATTCGACCGACCACTGTCAGAGTCCGCCGTGGACATGTTGCCATTGTGACAATGTCACGGGTGAAAGGCAATGACACCGAGCGCCCGCCACCCCGCGCGCCTCGGCGGCGACGTTGTCGAGCGAGAGTTACTCAGCCGCCGACGACGAACCAGCCGCCCGAGCCGTTCGCGCCCGGCGCTGCGATCAGCGCGTCGGCGCCGGCGCCGTCGAGCGACGAGCCGGCTGCGACCGCGCTGCCCGCCATCGATCCGGCCGCTGCCGGCGCGATCTTCGCCGCCAGTGCGAGATCGGTGGTGCCGGGAGCGCCGGGCGCCATGTAGACGGCGCCCGCCGAGGACGAGTCGCCGGGCGCACCGATGACCATGCCACTCCCCGCCGCGGCGAGGGAGGAGCCGAGCGCGGCGCCGGCCGCGGGGCCGATGATCGTCTGGAGCGGTGCTGTCACCGCGAGGTCGCGCGTCACCGCGTTGCGCTGCCCGGGCACGACGACGACGGCGCCCGCGCGCGCTCGCCCGAGCGGCGAGGCGCCGGCCTGGCCGATCGCGAGGTCGCCGAGACCGTCGCCGTTCTGGTCGCCGATGCCGGCGAGCGAGCTACCCAGTTGCGCGCCCGCGACGGGGCCGTCGATGCGGTACCCCTGCGCGGCCGAGAGGCTGCGGAGCTTGATCCACGGGCAGACCCCGGCGGGCGACGCCTTCGTGCAGCCCACGATCGGCGGGAGGTGCCCGTTGATGATCCAGACCGAGCCGGCGTCGATGCGCCCGGCGGGGTCGGCCTGCGGGGCGCCGACGGCGATGTCGGGCCAGCCGTCGCCGGTCATGTCGCCGACGCTCGCAACACTCATTCCCACGTGCTGATTGGCAATCGCGGGATAGTCGATGTGGAAGGAGTACGGGTAGCCGTTCTCCCAGAGGTCGTTGAGCGTGATGTGCACGCCGAGCGGCTTGCCGTAGAGCACTGCGACGCCGCCGCCGCCCGGGGTGTGGAGGCTGGCGTCCGGCGCGCCCACCGCGAGGTCGCGGTAGCCGTCGCCGTTGACGTCCGGCAGCGCGGCCAGGGACATGCCCGTGTGACCGTTCTGCTGGAAGCCGTCGTAGCGGCTGCCGAGCGGCGACGGGGTTGCGGGGCGCGTCGGCGCGTTGGTGTACCCCGCGAACGAGAGGGCGTTCGTCGACAGCGTGGCGGGCGTCCGGGAGCCGAAGACGACGTAGACGGCGCCGCCGCCGGCCTTGGAGGGCGCGCCTGCCATCGGAGCGCCGATGGCGATGTCGGAGAGACCGTCGCGGTTGACGTCGTTGCCGGCGATCGCGTAGCCGAGCATCTCGCCCCCGCGCCCGGTGATCTGGAACGAGGCGGCCGCGGGGTTCAGCGCCGTGGGCGCCGGAGGCAGTGCACCGGCGCTGCCGAGGAAGACGTAGACGATGCCCGCATCCGCGCTCGTGCCGACGTCGGCCGAAGGCATGCCGATCGCGTAGTCGCCGAAGCCGTCGCCGTTGATGTCGCCGAGCTCGGCCACGGTCGAGAGCGAGCCGTTGCCGGCCGTCACACCGAAGGCCGGCAGCGACGCCGTCGGCAGCGCGCCGTCGCCGACGCCGCCCGAGAACACGACGCTCGCGGTGACGATGGTCACGACCAGGGCGAGTGTCGCCCGCGGCCGCCGCACGCTCAAGCCGGCTCGCCGGGAGCTCCCGTCATGTCGTCGTGCCCACATGGATGGCATTGATCCCGTCTCTTGTCGTTTGGCGCGCGCGATCCTGCACTGCACAGTGCGGCGGCGGGAACCGAACGCCTATAAACCTCCGGAGAGGCGCGTCCCGTCCTATCGGGGGGGCTCGGCCACGCTGACACGAAGGAGACCCGATGCAGCGAAATGCGATCATCTTCCACGGGACCGGCGGCCGGCCCGAGTACTGCTGGTATCCGTGGCTCGGCGCACGGCTGGAGGCACGCGGCTATGCCGTCGAGATCCCGCACTACCCCGGCCTCAACGCCGACCCGATCGCGACGTTCCTGCCGACCGTGCTCGCGAGCCACGCATTTCACGAGGAGACCACGCTCGTCGGGCACTCGGGTGGCGCTGCGCTCCTGCTCGCCATCCTGGAGCACATCGACACCCGGGTCTCTCAGGCGATCCTCGTGGCCGGCTACGCGACGCGACCGAACGACAGCGAGGAACCGGTGCTCCAGACGACGTACGACTGGGAGCGGATCAGGTCGCACGTCCGCGACGTGTACTTCGTCAACTCGGTCCACGACCCCTACGGCTGCGACGCCGCGCAGGGCCGGAGCATGTTCGACCGCCTGGGCGGCACGCAGATCATCCGCGACGAAGGCCACTTCGGCGACATCGACGATCCCTACACGAGCTTCGAGTTGCTGGACCGGCTGATCGACTGACGGCCGCTCGAGCGCAGTCTGTCGCCCTCAGGCGGTCTCGAGCATGAACGTCGGCATGCTGACGCCGCGGAACGGCTGGAACGCGCCGCGCACCTGGCAGAAATGCAGCTCGGAGATCCGTCCTCCCCATGCATACATCTGCTCGACGATCGCGCGCCGCTCGGAGGGAACGAGGACGAGCGGCGTGCGGCCCGGGTAGAGGTCGAGCGCATGGGATACGAGCGCGAGCGCATCCTCTTCGGTGCGGGCGACGAGCGGGCCGACGATGTTCATGGCCGCGTGGCCGGATGAGATGGCGTAGCCGTCGATCCCGCCGGAGCGGCCCTCCAGCACCGTCGCGCTCCAGAAGCCCTGTGCGTTCTCGATCGCGTGCGCGTAGTCGGGACCGCGCGACACGCCGGAGACCTCGAGCTCGAGCGCTTCCATCGCTGGAGCATCGGCCGGCGTCGCGGGACGCACGCGATCGCGCCCGGGGACGGAGGCACCGAGACCTCCCGCGGGAACCTGCACCCACATGTCCTGATATGCGAGCCGTGGGATGAATCCGAATCTGGAGTAGAGCGCGAACGAATCGAGGTTGAGACCGCTCGACGTGAGACGCAGCGCCTCATGCCCGTTGGCGTCCGTGTAGTCGCAGATGTGCTGCAGGAGCGCCTTGGCCACGCCCCGGCCGAAGTAGTTCGGATGCACGTTCATGATGCCGAGCCCGACGTGGGTCGGGCGCGGATGGAAGAAGCACGAGCCCATGATCCGCCCGCTCGCCCGGCTCACGGCGACCACCGTCGCTCCAGGGGCGAGCGCGTCGTAGGTCTCGTAGAAGACCTCGGTGACGCCCGGCCCTCCCTGGAACTGGATCTCGGGATGCCCGTTGTCGCGGTACCAGACGTTGATCGACGCGTAGATCAGCTCCGCGACCTCGCTCGCGTCCTCCGGCGTCATCTGCCGCAGGTCCATCTCCCCCATGCGCCACCTCCTTCCTCGCCGGGCCGTGTCGGCAAGCGATCCTACTCACGGCCGCCGGCAGGCGATGCGGCGACCGGCGCTCGCGCGGTGCCGACCGGACAGCACCTCGCGCAACCAGCTCAGCCGCGTTCCACCCGGGCAATCTCGACACCGAGGCGCACACCTGGGTTTCACCGCGAGGGCCTCGCTCCCGGGCCGGGCATGAAATCAATCGTCACGACGCGCGCCTGTGCCCGGTCATAGGCAGTGAACGCGTGTCGACACCGGTCACCAGCCCGGCGCGACCCACATCAAGGGGAGGCGCACAATGCGTAGGAATCCGCCCATCGTCCTCATCCACGGTCTGTGGCTCACACCGCGCAGCTGGGAGGGCTGGAAGGCGCGCTTCGAGGAGCGCGGACACGAGGTACTCGTGCCGGCCTGGCCGCGCATGGAAGCCGAGGTCGCGGAGCTCCGCCGCGACCCGTCCGTCATGAACGGGCTCGGCATCGCCGAGGTCGTCGATCACTACGACCGGATCGTGCGCGGCCTCGACGCACCGCCCGTGATCATGGGGCACTCCACCGGCGGTCTCGTGACCGAGCTGCTGCTCGACCGCGGCCTCGGCGCGGCCGGGGTCGCGCTCTCGCCGGCACCGGTGAAGGGCGTTCTGCGCCTGCCGCCCTCGGAGCTTCGCATCGTCCTCCCGGTGCTCGCCAACCCCGCCAACAAGAACAAGACGATCGCGCTGACCCCGAAGCAGTTCCGCTACGGCTTCACGAACACGATGAACGACGCGGACGCCCAGGCGGCCTACGAGCGCTACTACGTTCCGTGCCCCGGCCGCGTGATCTTCGAAGCCGCGTTCGCCAACGTCAATCCGCGCGCCGTCACCAAGGTCGACTTCCACAAGGACGACCGCCCGCCGATCCTCGTCATCGGAAACACGGAGGACCACACGGTCCCGGCCGCGGTGAGCAGGGAGGCCGCTAAGCGCCTCGCCAAGTCGAGGGCCGTGGTGGACTACAAGGAGTTCGCGGGACGCCCCCACTTCACCGCCGGCGCGCCCGGCTGGGAGGCGGTCGCCGACTACGCGCTCGAATGGGCGAACGCTCACACGGGCGCTCCGGCCGAGATGGAGGATCCGGTCGGGGTCTGACGCCCGTCGAAGGTACCGTGCGGGCCATGACCGACACGGCGCGCGAGGCCCCGACCGAATCCACGGAGAACCACGGCGGTTCCGGCGGGGTCCGGCGATCGCGGAGCCGACCCACGAGGCCCAGCCGGCCCGGCGCCGCACGCCGGGAGAAGAGGCCCGTACGCTCGTGGCCGCCGCCAACTCCGGTTCGCTCGCGTCGTTGTCGGAAGACGGCACGCCGTGGGCGTCGATCGTCGCCTTCGGCGCCACGGACGCGGGCGAGCCGGTGCTCGTGGTGTCGACCATGGCCGAGCACGGCCGCAACCTCGCCCGCGAGCCGCGCTGCAGCATTGCGATCGGCGAGCCGGTGCCCGAGGGCGAGGACCCGCTCGACCGCGCTCGCGTCACGCTGGCGGGCCACGTGATCGTGCCCGAGGGCGAGGAGGCCGACTCCGCCCTGGATGCCCACGCCCGGCTCTACCCGTTCGCTCGCGGCTACGCCACCTACGCCGACTTCACCACCTACGTGCTGCGCGTGGAACGCATCCGCTGGGTCGGCGGCTTCGCGCGGATGAGCACGGTGGAGGCCGCCGACTACGCCACGGCCGATGCCGACCCCACCGCAGCGGGCGCCGCCTTCGCCCGCCGGCACCTCAACGAGGACCACGCCGACAGCGTGCTGCTCTGGGCCCAGACGCTCGGCGGCTACGCCGATGCTCTCGAGGCCACCTGCGAGGCGATCGACCGCTACGGCGTGGACATCCGTGTGCAGACCCCGCGGGGGCAGGCGCCGGTGCGGGTCGGCTTTGCGAGCCCGGCGCAGAGCCCGGACGACCTGCGCGGAGCCACGGTGGCACTGGCCAAGGCCGCGCGCGCCTGGACGCCCTCCTAGGATCTTGGGACGATTGAAATCTCGCCGACCTGGGAGACCCGATCACCGTGTACCGACAACTCATGATCCCCGCTGCGGACACCCGGCTCTACGCCGAGGACACCCCCGGCGGCACGCCTCCCCTGCTGTTCCTCAGCGGCGGCTTCGGCACCGTGCACAACTGGGACCGCGTCATCCGGCGCCTCGCCCAGAAGTACCGCACGGTGCGATTCGACGCGCGGGCGCGCGGGAAGTCGGGGACGTCGGCCGACTACTCCCTGAAGGCGGCGGTCGACGACATCGGACGCGTCATCGACGCGACCGGTATCGAGCGCCCGATCCTCGTCGGGTGGTCGTACGGCGCCACGATCGCAGTGCGCTACGCCGCCCAGCACCCCGAGCAGGTGGGAGGCCTGGTGCTGATCGACGGGGCGTATCCGATCGCCATGCTCGACGAGGCCGGTAAGCAGAAGGTCCGGAAGCAGTTCCGCCGGCTCGGGTGGATCATGCGCATGTTCGCGGCGTTCGGCCGTTCGGCCCGGATGTCTCCCGCCGAGTCCGCGGAGGTCGTGATCGAGATGGACGCCGTCAACGGCGAGCTCGGGCCCGACTTCGCGGCGCTGGCGTGCCCGACCGTGTTCGTCGTCGGCACCGGAGCCCACTCGGGCGCCACCGAGGAGGAGATGCGCACGGTGCGAGCCGCGGCCGCCGACGCCGAGGCACGCAACGAGCGCGTGTCCGTCTTCGCGACGACGCCCCACAAGCACACGCAGATCCTCACCAAGGCGCCCGGCGCCGTGGCCGCCGCGATCGAGTTCGTCATCCAGCGGTCGCGCTGACCTGCGCCCGCCGTCGACGTGCGGCTCAGCTGGGTGGGAGGATGTCGTCCAGGAAGTCGTCCAGTTCGTCGGCGGAGCTTTCGATCTCGCGTTTCACCAGGATTTTCGCGAGCCACCAGGCGAACGTGAGAGCCAGAGCGAGCAGGCCGCCGAGCAGGCCGCCGCGAACGATTTGCCCGGCGTAGGTCGTGTGCTCGGCGCGCGGGTGATTGTGGGCGGATTCGTTCATGCCGCAGAGTGTCGCAGGTGCTTCCGAGGTGCAGGCAAACGCAGTGCGGATGAGAGGACTTGAACCTCCACGACCTTTCGGCCACACGGACCTGAACCGTGCGCGTCTACCAGTTCCGCCACATCCGCGGGCCGCAAGAGCATAGCGCGGCCCTGGTGGGCGGCGGCTCAGCCGCGGGCGATCTCCGTGAGGGCTTCGAGGGTGCGATCGACCTCTTCCTCGGTCGTGTAGCGGAGGAAGCCGAGGCGGGTTGCGCCGCCGTGGCCCTCGAGGCCGAGGCGATCCATGATGCCCAGGGCGTAGTAGTTGCCGTCCCAGGCGAGGATGCCGCGATCGGCGAGCTGCTCGCAGACCTGGCGCGGCGTGATGCCGGGCAGCGTGAACGTGAACGTCGGCGTGCGCTCGCCCGCGCGCGCGGGATCGGTGATGCCGTAGAGCGTCATGCCGGGCACCTCGGCCATGCCGTCGAGCATCTTGGCCGTCAGCTGCGTCTCGTAGGCGACGATGCCGCGGTAGGCGGAGTCGAGCCTCTCGCTGCGGGTCGCACCCTCGCCCAGGGATGCGATGAACTCGATGGCGGCATGGACGCCCGCGAGCGCCTCATGGCGGCTCATCGTGCCCGTCTCGAAGCGGTGGCCGGCCGGGGTCTGGCTGGCCGGGCGCACGCGGTCGGCCGGCCAGGACGCGAGCAGCTCCTCGCGCGCGAAGCCGACGCCCTGGTGAGGGCCGAAGTACTTGTACGGCGAGCACAGCAGTACGTCGGCGCCGAGCGCCTTGACATCGATGCGGCGGTGGGCGGCGTAATGGACGCAGTCCATCCACGCGAGCGCGCCCACGGAATGCGCGACATCCGAGAGCGCCCTGGCGTCCGGCATCGTGCCGACGGCGTTCGACGCCAGCGTGAAGGCGCAGACCTTCGTGCGCGGCTGATGACCGCCTCGAGCGCCGCCGGCTCGACCTGCAGGTCGCCGTCGCGCACGTCCGCGACCTTCACGACGAGGTCGTGATCCTCCGCGCACAGCAGCCACGGACTGACGTTCGCGTCGTGGTCGAGCGCCGTGATGACGATCTCGTCGCCGGGCGAGAGCGTGCGGCAGAAGGAGTGGACGAGGTTGAAGTTGATCGTCGTCATGTTGGGCCCGAAGATCGTCTCCTCGGGCTTGCAGCCGAGGAAGTCGGCCGCCGCATCGCGCGTCGCGTCGACCAGCACGGTCGTCTCCTGGCTGGTCACGAACGCGCCGTCGATGTTCGCGTTCGAGCGCTTCAGGTAGCTCGCCATCGCGTCGATCACGACATCCGGCACCTGCGCGCCGCCTGGGCCGTCGAGGAACACGAGCGGCCGCCCGTCGGCTCCGGTGCGCGAGAGCGACGTGAAGCTGCGGCGGATGGTGTCGGTGTCGGGCAACGGGACTCCTTGAATGGGCGCGGCGGATGCGCAGCGCAGGATAGATTGGCACCTATGACGACGATCCCGGACCGTGACCTCGCGCTCGAGATCGTTCGCGCCACCGAGAGCGGCGCGCTGGCGGCGTCGCGGCAGGTCGGGCGCGGCGACAAGATCGCGGCCGACCAGGTCGCTGTCGACGCGATGCGCGTCGCCTTCGACACCGTCGACATGGACGGCATCGTCGTGATCGGCGAGGGCGAGAAGGACGAGGCGCCGATGCTCTACAACGGCGAGAAGGTGGTCGAGCGGCTTCCGGCCCGAGATCGACATCGCGGTCGATCCGTTGGAGGGCACGACGCTGCCGCCAAGGGCATGCCGAATGCCCTCTCGGTGGTCGCCATCTCCGCGCGCGGATCGATGTTCGACCCCGGCCCATGCGTCTACATGGAGAAGCTC
>CAVPLI010000005.1:0-737491 GCA_963705965.1 uncultured Actinomycetes bacterium
GGAATTTCTTGATCGCCCAGACGTACGAGCCGTCCTTGCAGCGGTAGCGGTTCTCGAACGAGACCGTCTCGGCTCCGGTGGCGAGCCGGGCGACCTCGGCCAGCGTCGCCTCGCGATCGTCGGGGTGGACGAAATCGAGGAACGGCTGGGACTGCAGCTCCTCCAGCGTGTAGCCCAGCGTGCGCTCGAAGGCGGGGTTCAGACGCCGGAAGTACCCGTCGAGGCCCGCAACACAGAGCATCTCGAGCGAGAGCGTGAAGAAGTGATCCAGATCTTCATCGCCGCCGCGGGCTGGATCGGAGTGCTGGCTGGGATCCATGGGTTGCATCCCACCCTAGTAGGGCACCGGGAGCTGGGATCGCCGCGTGCAGCCCCTTTGCGCGATCGGCCGGCCGCGGATATAACGCTCAGCGTGACGATCAGCAGGGCGGTGCCCAACATCAAGTCGGAGCGACCTGCGGAGACGCGCGATTTCTTCGTGGAACTGCTCGGCTTCGAGGTGGCGATGGACATGGGCTGGATCGTGACCGTCGCGTCACCGATGAACCCCTCCGTCCAGGTGAGCATCATCAGCAACGACGATGCGGCGGCACCGGGCATCTCGGTCGGGGTGGCGGACGTCGATGCAGTGCACGCCAAGGCCGTGGAACAGGGCTTCGAGATCGTCTACCCCATCCGCGACGAGGAGTGGGGAGTCCGGCGATTCATGCTCCGCGAGCCGAGCGGCACCATCGTCAACGTCGTGTCCCACCGCTCCGGCTGACCGCCCGTCAGCTCGCCTCGCGGAGTCCCTCCGGAAAGGCAGATCGGGCGTGACGCTCGCGCTTCGCCAGGTAGAGCCGCATGTCGGCGTGGCGCATGAGTGCGTCCATGCTCGTGCCGTCGATGTCGCTGACCGCCGAGCCGAAGCTCGCGGCTCCGGCTCGCGCGCCGATGGCGATGTCGAGGCGCCTCATCACGTCCTGCATCGCCGGCGAGTCCGTGTCCGAGAGCAGGACGGCGAACTCGTCGCCCCCGATGCGCGCCGCGACGTCGACTCCGCGCGCATGGCTCGCGCAACACGTCGGCGACCTCGACGAGGGCGCGGTCGCCGGCCTTGTGGCCTTGCTCGTCGTTGAGCCGCTTGAAGTGGTCGAGATCGACGACGAGCAACGCGAACGGGCGCCCGGTGCGGGCCTCGCGTGCGGCCTCACGGGCGAACCCCTGCTCGAGCGCGCGGCGGTTCGCGAGTCCGGTGAGCGGATCGGTGAGAGCCGCATCTCGCAACTCGGCCATGAGCTGCTCGGAGCGCTCGCTCAGCATCCGGACGACGATCGCCGCGCCCAGGACGAGGCCGCCGAGCGAGATGAACCGGCTCATCCCGGCATCGCCCGGGTGGATGAGAGCGAGCGTGCCGGCGTATGCCACCAGGATGAACGCCACCTGCACGGCGAGGGCGCGGCGCGTGAAGTAATACGCCGCCCAGAGCGTGACCCAGAGGTAGAACATCTCGTCGGAGCCCACCGGGCCGCCGTGGCGCTCGCCGTTGAACAGCAGGCCGAGCGACACGAGGATCGTCCCGGCGACCGCGATGTACGGGTACGCACCGGCGGGGACGCGCTCGCGCCGCCACGCCAGCACGAGTGCGATCACGCCGGCGACCGCTGCGACGACGGCCAGTCCCGCGCCATCGACCTGCCGAGCGTGTGGGAGCTCGAGGCCGATCGCGGTGATCAGAGACGCTGCACCGAAGAGGATGGCAGTTGACCGCGCCATCTCCTGGCCGCGCCCGTCGCTGGACGCGTGCATGCTTCTTGCATCGGCGTTCTGGACGCCTCGCTTGAGCTTCAGGCAGTCGGTTCGCGCATCCCCGCGGCATCTGCGGCCGATACCGAGCGCAGGCCGGCGAGGCGCTCGGCGACAAGTGCTGCCGCTTCGGCGTGCTCACGGTCTCGGGCGGGGACTGCGCTCGGGCTCGACGTGCGAGCCCACGCGGCGTCCGGATCAGATCGGCGCCGGCTCCCCGGGCGGGATCGGCGCCGGGATCGGGCTGGGCGGGTCGCCCGGCTCGCTCGGCGGAGTCGGGTCGGGCGGCGGCAGCGGATCGCCGGGCGGACGCGGGACGGGAGGCTCGGGAACGCGGTTGCTCATGGCGGCCCGTACCCGCATCGGCGAACCCGACACGTCGCCGCGCAGTAGCCTGCGGCCGTGAAGATGCGGGTGGCGGAGCTGTGGCGGTATCCGGTCAAGTCGCTCCGGGGCGAGCGCCTCGCGGCTGCCGACATCGACGAGAACGGCGTCGCCGGCGACCGCCTCGTGCATGTGCGGCAGCAGTCGGGGCGCGTCGTCACGTCGCGCTTCCGGCCGCGGCTGCTCGGGTTGCAGGGATCGCTCGACGAGGACGGCGAGCCGACGATCGACGGTCTGCCGTGGACGTCCGCCGCGGCGCGCGAGCTCGTGCGGGCAGCCGCCGGGCCGGGCGTCGAGCTGATTCGCACGACGGGCGTGGATCACGGGCAGCGCTACGACGTGCTGCCGCTCACGGTCGTGACGGAGTCGATGGTGCAGGAGGTCGGCGTCGACCGCCGCCGCTTCCGCCCGAACATCGTGATCTCCGGCGCGGAGGGGCTCGAGGAGACCGACTGGCCCGGCTATGGCCTGCGTGCCGGGAGTGTCCTGATCGGCGTCCGCAACCGTCGTTCCCGCTGCGTGATGACGACGTTCGACCCGGACTCGCTGGAGCAGGACCCGCGCGTGCTCCACCGCATCGTCCGCTCGTTCAGCGGGCGGGTCGCGCTCGACTGCTGGGTGGTCGAGCCGGGGCGCGTGGCCGAGGGCGATGCCGTCGAGCTCGTCGAGCTGCCGGCCGCGAGCGAGCCGCCGCTGGGAAACGGCGGCGAGCCGTTCTCGTGGCGCCGCCGGGCGCTGACCTGCGACCCGGCCGCCCGCTGCTACTTCTTCTTCGCGGGCTTCTTGACCGGCGGCAGCTTCGGCACGCCGAAGCCGTTCTCGACCAGGAGCGCCCGGCCGGCCTTGCTCGTCAGGCGCTTGATGAACGCCGCCGCATCCGCGTGGTTCTTCGTGTTCTTCACGATCGCGATCTGGTATCGCACCGGCGGCTGGGCCCAGACGGGAAGGGTGATCAGCTTGACCTTGTCGGAGACCGTGCGCGCATCCGTCACGTACATGAACCCGGCGTCGGCCGTCCCGAGCGCGACCTTCGCGGAGATGGCGTTGACGTTCTGCTCGAGGCTGACGACGTTCCGCAGCGCGGAGTCCCTGAGACCGAGATACCCGAGCACCTGGCGCGTGTAGACGCCGATCGGCACGGTCGGCGTGCCGATGATGAGCTTGATGCCGGGGCGCCGGAGGTCGTACACGCTCGTGATGCTCGCCGGGTTGGTGATCGGAACCGCGAGCACGAGCTTGTTGGTCGCGAACGTGACCGGCTGCTCGACGAGCCCCTGGCGGTAGAGCGCCTGCGGGGCGTCCGGGCTGGCGCCCGCGAAGACGTCGGCGGGCGCGCCGAGGCGGATCTGCGCGGCGAGCGCGTCCGTGCCCGCGAAGTTGTACTTCTGGCCCCCGTCGAACTTCGGGAACACCTCGGTCAGCGACGCGGCCGCGAACACGTTCATCTGTGCCGCTGCGCGCTTGGACTGGGCCGTCGCGCTCGTGGTGAGAGCCGTCAGCAGCGCAATGGTGAGCAGGAGGGCAACGCCGGCGCGGCGGAATGGGGTCATGCGAGTCATTGGCACCATCACCTAGTTCGAGAGGAATTGGGCGAGCTGGGCGGAGGCGTCCTCGACGCCGAGGGCGCGCGGCAGAGGCGTCGGCACGGGCGTTGCGCCGTTCAGCACCGAGAGGGCGCTGATGTGCTGACCGTCGCTGCCGATGATCGAGCCGATCGACGACGAGACATCGACGTCCGCCGTGACGGATACGGCGCCGATGCCGATGCCGATCATCAGGTTCTCCATGTCCAGCCCGAACTTCGCGGCGGCAGCCGGGGCGCGCAGTGCGCCCGCCGGGAACGTGTACGTGAAGTCGTCGTCGCTGGGCGCGCTCGTGCCGAGCAGCGGCGCGAGCAGCCCGAAGTGCGCCTGCTCTGCGCTGCGGATGTCGAGCAGCAGCTCCCGCGTCGTCGACGACCCGCCGAGGGCCTTCGGGCTGTTGAGCCAGCGCGTGTACCAGTTGATCATCAGGCGCTTGCTCGAGCAGACCAGCCGCACGCTCGCGAGGTCGATCTCGGTCGGAGCCGCCAATGCCGGCACCGCGGCGCCCCCGAGCAGGGCGATGACGCCCGCCCCGGTCCCGACTCCGGCGCGTGTCAGCAGCGCGCGTCGACTTACCTGCACCATCCGGCCACCTTTCAACCTAGGTAAAACATAAGAAGACGGCGGGACGATATCAGGAAGCGGATCGTGCGAGCGCAGTCGCTATCGCCCGGGCCGGAAAAGCGCGATGCTCACCGGCGACTCGCCGCCGCGGGCCCGCGCAGAGGCGAGCACGATCAGCTTGACGGTGATCAGCACGGCGGCGCTGACGACGACGAGGAGGGCGCTGACCGCGAGCGAGACGTCGAAGTCGAGCTCGAAATCCTGGTAGATCAGCAGCGGCAGCGTCTGCGTGACGCCGCGCAGGTTCCCGGCGAACATGATCGTCGCGCCGAACTCGCCGATGCCGCGCGCGAACGCGAGCGCGGCCCCGGCGGCGAGGCCTGCCTTGGCGAGCGGGATGCTGACGCTGAGGAGCGCACGGAAGGGGCTCGCACCATCCACGCGCGCGGCGTCGAGCACATCTCGGTCGAGCGTCTCGAACGCGGCGATGGCCTGGCGCAGGAAGAACGGGCCGGCCACGAAGCAGATCGCGATCACGACCGCGGTGGTGGTGAAGACGACATCGGTGCCGATCCACTGGAAGGGCTCGGCGAGTAGGCCGATGCGACCCGAGAACGCTGCCAGCAGCCCGATCCCGGCCACCGTCGGGGGCAGCACGAGCGGGAGCTCGACGAGCGTGATCACGATCTCACGACCGCGGAAACGCCGCGTGCCGAGGAGATAGGCCGCCGGCGTGCCGACCAGCAGGATCGTCGCGAGCGCGATGGCGTTCGTGGTGATGGTGAGCATGAGCGCATCGCGCACGATCGGATCGCGCATCTGATCGAACAGCAGGTGCAGCGGAACGCGCGCGAAGATCGCGACGATCGGCAGCGTCAGCAAGCCGAGGGCGAGCACGGTCGCCGCGAAGAGCGCCGCCGTGAAGACCACGCCGCCCAGGCGGCTCATGTCTCGTCCATGGGCAAGAAAACCTCTGCAACTAGGCAGAACCTAGGGGTCGGCGACGATAGCAGGCCGTCACGGGCGTTCGCGACGGCTACGCTAGGCGGGCCTGATGGCGTCTTCTCCCGATCCGGACTTCTCGCTGGACGTCGCTCCGACCCGGCTGCGCATCGGCGCCGCGGCGGCCAGCCTCGGTGTCAGCGTGGACACGCTGCGGCGCTGGGAGAAGGAGGGGCGGATCCACTTCGAGCGGGTCGGGAACCAGCGCGTGATCTCGTCCGCCGAGGTCGAGCGGCTCCTGCGCGACCGCCCCACGCGCTCGCGCACCTCGAGCGCGCGCAACCGGCTCGAGGGTACCGTCGTCGCGATCAAGCGCGGACGCGTGATGAGTCAGATCGAGCTGGCCTGCGGGCCGTTCCGCATCGTCTCGCTGCTCAGCACGGACTCGCTCGACGATCTCGACCTCAAGCCGGGCGATTCGGCGACCGCCATCGTCAAGGCGACGACGGTGATCGTCGAGCGCGAGGACTAGCCCGTGCCCGACCCGGTCACGTTCACGCCGATCGGCGTCGTGCGCACGCCCTTCGCCGAGCACGAGGGCATGCCGATCCAGACCGTTGCGGCGCAGGGCGTGGCGGGCCGCATCGAGCTCGACCCCGCCTACGAGGACGCGCTCGCCGACCTCGACGGCTTCACGCACCTGCACCTGATCACGTACCTCCACCGCACGGGCGGCGTCTCGCTCCGCGTCACGCCCTACCTGGACACCGTCAGGCGCGGCGTCTTCGCGACGCGCTCGCCCAAGCGCCCGAACCCGATCGGCCTGTCGATCGTGCGGCTCGTGCGGATCGAGGGCGCGGTCATCCACATCGAGGAGGTCGACCTCCTCGACGGCACGCCGCTGCTCGACATCAAGCCGTACGTGCCGCCGTTCGACGACCGCGCGGATGCTCGCTACGGCTGGTTCGAGCAGCGCGCGCAGAACGTCCACAGCGTGCGCGCGGACGCGCGCTTCGAGGAGCCCGACTGAGGTCAGTCTCTGCGGGCGTCGACGGCTGCCACCCACTCGGCGTGGTGCTCCTCGGCCCAGTCGCGCCGGACGCTCCCCTGGGTGATGCCGCGGAGGGCCGGGCGAGTCGACGGATGGATCAACGCCAGGTACATGTGGCCCGCGACGAGCGCCGCCGCGGCCCCGGCGGCCAGTCCGTGGGGAGCGCCGAGGATGCCGAGCGACTCGAGCACCGATGTGCGGCGGGCGAGTTCGCCGACGCCCGAGATGTACAGGATCACGAGAACGAGCAGCACCAGGCGGGCATTGAGCTTCTGGCCGGCGTTGAAGCGGCCGGCGGCGGGCAGTTTCCCGCCGAGCAGGTACGCGCGCGGCGCGAGCCGGAGCCAGCGCCGGTCGCGCGCGTCGGAGCGGACGGAGGTCGCGCGCGGTCTGGGCAAGAGGCCGCCGGCTTCGGCGCAGGGCTAGAAGCGCCGCGAGCCCGCTCACGAGCGCGATCGCCGAGCCGACGTGGGCGATCAGGATGGTTTGGTGATGGAGCGGGCCGATGCCGCCCATGAAGACGCCGGTCGCCAGCATGCTCGCGAAGGCGGCCGCGAGGAGCCAGTGGGCGATGCGCTCGCTGACGCCGAAGCGATAGATGAGATTCACGACCAGATCGTTGCGGCCGAATGTAAGTCTTGTGTCGGAAAGTCTCGGTTGTCGCGCGATGCGCACGCGGCCCTTCGCCGGCAATCGGTCGAGAACCGCCCGCTTCGGGCCTCGTGGACGCGCCTGACCTCGCAGGCAGGCGCGTCCCCGGCGGTTTATGCTCGGCCGCATGCAATTCGGCGTCACGATCCTCCCCGATCCTCCCTGCTCGCGCTTCGTCGAGCTCGTGCAAGCCGCTGAGGCAAGCGGCTTCCACTGGGCCTACACCTACGACTCGCACATCCTCTGGCAGGACGGCAGCGCGTTCCTCGCCGCCGCCGCGCCGGCGACGGAGCGCATCGGCCTCGGCTTCTGCGTCACCAACCCGGGCACGCGCGAGCCGACGGTCACCGCCAGCTTCCATGCGACGCTCAACTCGATGGCGCCCGGGCGCGTCGCCGTGATGATCGGCCGTGGCGACTCGGCGCGCCGCACGATCGGGCTGGAGCCCGTCAAGGTGCGCGAGTTCGAGGCGGCGACGGAGCTGATCCGCGAGCTCGCCAACGGTCGCACCGCCGACTGGAACGACAAGCAGATCACGCTCGAGTGGGCCAAGGATCTGCCGGAGATCCCGGTCTGGGTCGCCGGCTACGGGCCGAGGGCGCTGGGCGTCGCGGGCCGCCAGGGCGACGGCGTCGTCATCCAGCTGGCCGATGTCGACATCATCGACTGGATCATGGGACAGGCGCGCGCAGCCGCCGAGGAGGCGGGGCGCGACCCCGACAAGCTCGAGCCGATCGTGTGCGCCCCGGCCGTCATCAGCGACGACATCGCCGCCGCGCGCGAGGCGTCGCGCTGGTTCCCGGCGATGGTCTCGAACCACGTCGTCGACCTGCTCAAGCGCTACGACCAGTCGCTGCTCCCGGCCAGCCTCACCGGCTACCTCGAGCGGCGCGAGTTCTACGACTACGCCGACCACAGCCGGACGGGCGCGAAGCACGGCGAGTTCGTCGACGACGAGACGTGCGACCGCTTCTGCATCCTCGGCACGGTCGAGGATCACATCGCGAAGCTCCGCGACCTCGAGGCGCATGGCGTCAAGCAGTTCAACATGTACCTCATGACCGGCGCCCAGGAGGATCACTTCCGGGCCTACGGCGAGCACATCATCCCCCTCTTCGCCGAGTAGCCCGTGGAGATCGCCTGCCAGCCGGAGCGCGCCATCGCCGACCTGCGCGCGCTCGCCGATCTGACCGGCGGGCCGGGCGGCGCGAGGCGGCTGTGCTGGACGGATGAGTGGGAGAACGCCCGCGGGCTGCTGCGCGAGGCACTCGCCGAGCTGCCGGTGGAGGTCGACGTCGACGAGGCCGGCAACCTCTGGGCTCGCCTCGCCGGCGACCGGCCGGAGACCGTGGTCATCGGCTCGCACATCGACTCCGTGCCGAACGGCGGCTGGCTGGACGGCGCGCTCGGCGTGATGGGCGCGCTCGAGACGCTGCGCTCGATCGCCGCGCAGGGCACGCCGCCCTGCACCGTCACGCTCGTCGACTGGGCCGACGAGGAGGGCGCGCGTTTCGGCCGCAGCCTCTTCGGCTCCTCGGCGGCCTGCGGGACGCTCGATCCCGACGCGGTGCGCGACCTCACGGATGCGAACGGGATCCGCCTCGAGGACGCGGTCGCGCGCGCACGGCGTCGAGCTCGACCGCGCAGCGGCGTCGCAGCGCCGACTCCGCGACGTGCGCGCCTACCTCGAGCTGCACATCGAGCAGGGGCCGGTGCTCGAGGGCCTCGGTCTGCCGGTCGGAACGGTGCTCGGCACCGTCGGCGTCGAGCGCAACCGCGTGATCTTCCGCGGCCAGGCCGCGCACGCCGGCTCGACCCCGATGACGCACCGGCGCGACTCCTTCCTGGCCGCCGCGCGCTTCGCGCTCGCGGTGCGCGACGCGGCGATCCGCCACGGCGGAATGTCCACCACCGGCAAGGCGGACTCCCAGCCGGGCGTCGTCACGGCGATCGCCGGCGAGACCGCGCTGCTGCTCGACCAGCGCCACCTCGACGCCGGCGTGCTGGCCGCCCTGCTGGCAGAGTCGCGCGACCTCTCGGAGGAGGCCGCGGCGGCGGAGAAGTGCAGCGTCGAGTGGGAGCCGCTCTGGCGGATCGAGCCGATCCCCTTCGACTCCGGCCTGATCGCCGCTGCCCGCCGCGCCTGCCAGGCCGTGTCGGGCACCGACCACGCGCTGCCCTCGGGCCCGCTGCACGACGCCGCCGAGATGGCGCGCCACGTGCCGACGGTGATGCTCTTCTCCTCCTCGACGAACGGCATCAGCCACGCCAAGGAGGAAGACACCCCGATCGAGCACCTCGAGCTCGCGATCCGCGCCTACGCGCAGACGGTCGGCGCGGCGATCGACCGGGTCGCGACGGCCCCTTAGCCGCCGCTCGCGACCTCGGCCTTGATCGCGGCCAGCTCCTGCTCGAGCTCGACGAGCTCGTTGCCGCCGGCCATCAGGCGCACCAGCTCGGGCTGGTCGATCTCGCCCTTCGCGAACGTGCCCAGCATCTGCCCGCGGTTCAGGCACACGAAGCGGTCGCCCACCGGGAACGCGTGGTGCGGGTTGTGGGTGATGAAGATCACGGCCACGCCGCGCTCGCGGGCCTGCAGGATGTAGCGCAGCACGACGCCGGCCTGCTTGACGCCGAGCGCCGAGGTGGGCTCGTCGAGGATCAGGACGCGCGCGCCGAAGTAGATCGCGCGCGCGATCGCGACCGACTGCCGCTCGCCGCCGGAAAGCGTCCCGACCGGCTGGTCGGGATCGCGGATGTCGATGCCCATCTCGCGCAGCTGCGTGCGCACGGTCTGCTTCGCGAGCTTGACGTCGAACATGCGCAACGGCCAGTGCCCCGTGGTGGGCTCGGCGCCGAGGAAGAAGTTCCGCCAGATCGACATCAGCGGCACCATCGCGAGGTCCTGGTAGACCGTCGCGATGCCCGCTGCACGGGCGTCGCGCGGCGAGCTGAAGTGCACGGGCTCGCCGTCCACGAGGAGCTCGCCCTCGTCGGGCTGGTGCGCGCCCGAGAGGATCTTGATGAAGCTCGACTTGCCGGCGCCGTTGTCGCCGAGCACGCACGTGACCTCGCCGGCGTCGACGAACGCGGAGATGTCCTTGAGCGCGACCACGTTGCCGTAGTACTTGCCGAGTCCACGCGCCTCGAGCAGGTGCGTCTGCGGATCGCTCATCGTGATCTCGCTCCGGCGGCGCGCGCGCGAATGGCGGCGTTGAGCATGACGGCCAGCACGAGGATCACGCCCTGGAAGGCGTAGACCCAGTTGCTGTCCCACTGCGAGAGGATGATGCCGATGCTCGCCATGCCGAGGATCGCGGCGCCGAACGCCGAGCCGACGACGGAGCCGTAGCCGCCGGTCAGCAGGCAGCCGCCGACGACGGCCGCGATGATGAAGATGAACTCGCGCCCGACGCCCTCGTTGGCCTGGATGCCGCGGAGGCCGATGGCCGTGATGATGCCGAGCAGCGCGGCAGTCGTCGAGGTCATCATGAAGAGCGCGATCTTGGTGCGCGCGACCGGGACGCCGACGTTGCGTGCGGCCACGGGATCGCCGCCGACGGCGTAGATCCAGTTGCCGAAGCGCGTGCGCGCGAGCAGCCACGCGCCGACGATGGTGATGCCGACCCACCAGATGACGTTGACCTTGAAGTCGTACGGCGACCACAGGCTCGAGGCGAAGAACGGCCGAGCCGAGTCGAAGCCCGGCGCGGCGTCGATGCCGTTGATCGCGACCGTGCCGGTGATCTTGAGCGTGCCGCCGGCATTCACGCCCTGGAGGATGAAGAACGTCCCCAGCGTGACGATGAAGCTCGGCAGCTTCGTCTTCACGACCGTGTAGCCGTTGACGAACCCGATCGCCGCGCCGAACAGCAGCACGACGGCGATCGACGGCCACACGTTCCAGTCGGCCTCGGTCGTGAGCAGCCCGAGCAGGAGGCCCGAGCTGCCGACCATGACGCCGGCCGAGAGATCGAACTCGCCGCCGATCATCAGCAGGGCGACCGGCACGGCGACGATGCCGTACTGCGCCGACTGATCCAGCCACTGGCTCCAGATCGCGAAGTCGGACAGCCAGCTGACGTTGCGCGCGGTATAGGCGAACAGGAAGAAGACCGCCACGGCGCCCGCGAACGCCCCGATGTCGGGCCGCGCGACCAGGCGCGCGACGATGTTGACGCCGGTGATCCGCTCGTCGCGCGTGCGTCGGTACGGGAGGGGCTGCGGTCTCGGACATGTCGTGGGCCGTACGCGGGGTGGGCGGCAACGATGCCACCCACCCCTTGTCGACTGCTAGCGGGTGCCCTTGGCTGCGAGCGCCGCGACCTTCGCCGCGTTCGCCTTGTTGATGATGCCCGGCCCGGTGAGCACCTGGCCGCCACCGCCGACGGTGTTCAGGTTGGTGACGTAGAGCATCGCGAAGACCACGGGCAGGTAGCCCTGGAGGTACTGCTGCTGGTCGATCGCGAAGAGGATCTTGCCGCCCTTGATCCCCGTGATCACCGCGGGGTTGACGTCGAACGTGCCGACCTTCGTCCCGCTCGGCGCCGACCTGCTGCGCCGGCACCGTCACGTCGGGGTCGAGGCCCAGGAGCGCATCGGTGCTCTTGTTGGCCGCGAAGTACGCCTTGATCTTCGCCTGGGTGCCGGGGATGTCGGCCTTGGCGTCCGGGATGACGAGCGTCTTCGTCGTGCCCTTGAACGTCTTCTTGACGCCCTTGGCGCGATCCGTCAGGCCCGAGTTGCTGGCCTCGTGGATCACGACGACGACGGACTTCGCACCGGCGTCGTTGAACTGCTTGCCGGCGCCCTCGCCCGCGATCTCCTCGTCCTGGCCGACGTGCACCATGAACGTCTTGAGATCGGGGAACGCGCCCGCGCCCGAGTTGACCGTGATGATCTGGATGCCCTTCGAGGCCGCCTTCGTGAGCGGATCCTTGAGCGCGCTCGCATCCGGCACCGAGGTCGCGATGACGTTGACCTTCGAGGCGATCGCGGCGTTGATGCCCGACACCTGCTTGGAGACGTCGTTGTTGGCGTAGACCTGCGTGACGTTGATCCCGCGACTGCTGAGATCCTTCTTGGCCTGATCGACGCCGGCCTTGAAGACCGACCAGAACGAGCCCGTGTCACCGTGGGTGACGACTGCGATCTTCGTCGCCGGGCCGGCCGCGGAGGCGGTCGCGATGCCCTGGGCGCCGAGCGCGCCGAGGCCCGCCGTGAGCAGGCCGCCCGACACGAAGAGCCCGCGCCGGGAGAGCGCGCCCGTCTCCTCGTTCACGTCTGCCGTTTCCTCGTGCATTCCCATCCGTTCCCTCCGTGTCAGGTATGGCCGGACTGGATGTCAGCCCGCGGTGACCGGTGTCCCGGCGATCTCGTCGACTGCGACGGGTCGCCGTTCGATTCTCGAGCGGTCGGCGGCGAGCGCGACGAGCAGCGCTGCGCGCGCCTCGTGCACGGTGCAGGCGCTGGGGCCGCCGTCGCGCACCGTCGCCACGAATGCGGCCAGTTCGTCGCGATAGGCCGGTTCGAAGCGCTGTATGAAATTTCCGTAGAGCGGCGGACGCGGTTGCACGGCGCCCGCCTCCAGCGAGCGGATGGGGCTGTGTGCGTCGATGCCGGCCACGACGCTGTCCTTCGTCCCGAAGGCCTCCAGGCGGACGTCGTAACCGAGCGGATCGTGCCGTGTCCCCGAGAGGATCGCAAGTGCCCCGCCGCTCAGACGGAGCACGGCGACCGCTACGTCGACGTCGTCGTGGTCGGCGAACCAGGCCGTCTCGCGCACCGCGCCGTCGGCGTAGACCTCGGTGATCTCGTCGCCGGTGACGAAGCGCAGCGCGTCGAAGTCGTGGATGTGGAGGTCGCGGAAGATGCCGCCCGAGCCCGCGATGTACGCCTCCGGGGGCGGGGCGGGATCGTGCGTGGCGAGGCGCGCGACGAGCAGGCGCCCGAGCGCGCCGCTCGCGAGCGTGTCCCGCGCGGCGAGGTAGCCCGCGTCGAAGCGCCGCTGGAACCCGATCTGGACGAGGATGCCCGCCCGCTCGACTTCCTCGATCGCCACGTCGAGCGCCGCCACGTCCAACGCGACGGGCTTCTCGCAGAACGCCGGGAGCCCGGCACTCGCGGCGAGCCGCAGCATCGGCACGTGCGTCGGCGTCGGTGTCGCGATCACGAGGGCATCGATGTCCGCGGCGGCGAGTTCCTCCGGCGTGGCGGCGACCGAGACGCCGAGCTCACCTGCGAGCGTCCGTGCGCGAGCCCTGTCGGCATCGCACACGGTGACGGAGGCGACCCCGGGCAGCGACTGCAGCGTGCGAACGTGGAACGACCCGATGCGACCGGCGCCGATGACGCCGACGCGGAGGGCGGACGACCCAGCGATGTGCGTTGCGGGCTCCATCGGTACGCGCTTACAGTAAGCGCTGCGCAGCTCCTCCGTGACGTGAGCGATTTCAGGACCCGCTCGCGCCCCGAAGCAGCTGGGCGCGCGACGTCTCCGCGAACCAGGCCTCCCACTGCTCCGGCGTCCAGCCGCGCTCGCCGACGAGCAACTGCCACAGGTCGGGGTGGTTGAGCGTCCAGAGGATGTCGCTCCCGCGCGCTGCATCGAGGCCGGGCAGGAGCGCCCCCTTCGCGTCCAGCGACTGCACGATCGCCCCCTGGTTGTCGTAGAAGTCGGACTGGATGCGCGCCCACAACTCGGCGCTCTCGGCGTCCAGCTCGGCCGCGTGGCGGATCACCTTCAGGACACCCGCGATGCGCGTCTTGACCACCCGCGCGTTGCGCGCGTTGAGCTGCAGCTGGCGCTCCGGGTCGGGCTCCTCCATGACCTCGCGGTACCACGCCCGGTCCATCACCGGCACGTCCGCATCGTCGCCGCGCAGCAACAGGTTCCAGAGTCCTCGCAGCACGCCGCTCTTGGTCTCGAAGGTCGCGTAGACCGTCTTGGGAACGACGCCGGCCTCCTTCGCGATGGCGGCCATCGTCGTCGCGGAGTAGCCCTGCTCCTCGAACAGGCGCTGGGCCGCCGACAGGATGTCGCGGCGCGTTGCGGCCGCCTGCTCGCGGCGCCGCGGCGAGTCGTAGGAGCGCTTCGGGTTGACAGGTTCGATCATTTGAGTATAGTGCGACTAACTTCAATACTCTCACAGAGAGTCTAACTGGGGCGAAACTGCTCCAGGAGGTGGATCATGGAAGCTGGAAGCATCGTCGAGCGGCCGGATGGGGCGCTCCAGAATGACCGAGATCGCGCCGCGCTGCGCGCTCGACTGCACGGCATGTGGTCGGCGGTCGCGCCCTCGTGGGGCGAGCACGCCGAGTACGTCGACGCACGAGCGGCCGGTGTCACCGCCGCCATGCTCGACCGCTCGCGCCCGCAGCCCGGGGAGCGCGTGCTCGAGCTCGCGTGCGGTCCCGGCGGCGCGGGCATGGCGGCCGCGGAGCGCGTCGGGCCGGCCGGCGAGGTCGTGCTGTCCGACGTGGCGTCCGCGATGACCGCGATCGCCGCCGCGCGCGCAGCGGCGCTCGGACTCGCGAACGTCAGCTCGCTCGACCTCGACATCGAGAGCATCGATCAGCCGGACGGCTCGTACGACGTCGTCCTGTGCCGTGAGGGGCTCATGTTCGCGACCGACCATGCCGCCGCCGCGCGCGAGATCGTGCGCGTCCTGCGGCCCGGCGGACGCGCCGCGATCGCCGTGTGGGGACCGCGCGAGCGCAACCCGTGGCTCGGGCTCGTGTTCGATGCCGTCAGCGAGCAGATGGGAGCGCCCGTCCCGCCGCCCGGCGTGCCGACGCCGTTCTCGCTCGGCGACATCGCCCGGGTCGAGGCGCTGCTCACGGGCGCCGGCCTCTCCGAGGTGCGCATCACGGAACTCCCGACGCCGTTGCGCGCGGGCTCCTTCGAGGAGTGGTGGGCACGCACGTCCGCACTCGCCGGCCCGCTCGCGAAGATCCTCGCCGGCCTGCCCGATGAGGCCAGGAGCGCGCTGCGAGCCCGGCTCGAGGCGCGCGTCGCGCCCTACGTGACCGCGGGCGGGATCGAGATCCCGGGCGTCACGCTGATCGCGTCCGGCCACCGCTGAGGCCGGCGCTCCGGTCGGGCGGGAGGAGCAGTTCGCCCCCTCCCGCCCAGGCCGGCGTTACTTGCGCGCTGCCGCGACCTTGCGCTTCGGCGCCTTCGCGCGGGACGAGGACTTCGCGGCGCCGTTCGCGCCTTGCCCGTTCGCGACGACCCCGGTCGGCGACGCGGGCAGCCCCGCGGCCTTGCGGAGGCGAGCCGCGATCTCCGAGATCATCTCCGGGTCCGGCCCCGGGGCGAACACCGCGGTCTGCGGCGGCAGGTCGTTGGCGGGTGCGCCCTCGGGGGCGATCTCCTCGGCGATCACGAGATCCTCGCCCGTCTCGGGGTGCGGGCCGTTGAAGACCGCGGCGAGCTCGTGGAAGTCATCCTGCGAGAAGCGGTAGAGGCACTTGTGCAGGCCCGCCTTGATGTGCGGGCGGCACTCGGGGATCTTGTCCGTCGGGATGTACGGCGCCGGGAAGAGCTTCATCAGGTTCGCCCCGGTGAGGTTCTCGAGCGCACGCGCGTAGGCGATCTGATGGACGCCGCCGCGCACGAGCAGGAACCCCGTGAGCGCGCGCGCCGCGGGATGCTCGACCATCTCGTAGACCTTCAGCTTGTTGTTGCGCGCACCGGTCTCGAGGAAGAAGTTGTGCGTCAGATCCTCCACCAGGTCGCCCGAGGAGAAGACGTTGTCGCCCGTCCAGGGACGGTTGTTGGAGTCCTGCACGAGCGCCGCCGCGCCGCCCGCGATGAACTGCTGCGTGTTGCGCGTCCCCTTCACGCCCTGCAGCGCCCCCGACTTGCCGGGCTCGCCCTCGCCTGCGCCCGTCAGCATCGTGTTGATCGTCGCAGCGACGAGCTCGATGTGGCCGAACTCCTCGCCGGCGATGCTCGCGACCAGGTCGTAGAACGGCCGCGCGCCCTGACGGTTGCGGAAGTTGAACGACTGGTAGGTGTAGTTCATGAACGTCGACATCTCGCCGAACTTGCCGCCGAGCAGCTCCTGAACGGCGGCCGCTCCGACGGGATCGGGGTCGGACGGCGGTGGCAGGGCTGTCTGCAGCCGGTCGATGCGCAGGATCATGTGCTTCTCCTCAGTCGTTCGGGCGAAATGGATTCGAGAGCGCGCCGGAGGCCGAGCGAACCTCGATCGTTCGCGCGCCGTACGCGGCTGCACTCCGTCTCCCGCGCCCGGGTGGATAAACATCGGCAGCCGCGGTCTCCTGGCGCTGCGCAAGACTGCGCCCATGGGACTCCTCGCGGCGCGCATGGCAGCGTTCTCGGACGATCCCCGCGGCGGCAATCCCGCGGGTGTCGTGGTGGGAGACGCGTTTCCGCCCGACGACGTGATGCAGCAGCTCGCGAAGGACATCGGCTACTCGGAGACGGTGTTCCTCGCCGGTGACGGCGGCGCGGAGTGGAAGGCGCGCTACTGGAGCCCGGTGTCGGAGGTGCCGTTCTGCGGCCACGCGACGATCGCCGCCGCGGTCGCCGTCTACCGTCAGTACGGCGCACCGGAGCTGCTGCTCGACACGCTCGCCGGACCGGTGCCGGTCGCGGTCGAGGAGATCGGAGGCGCTCCCTGGGCGACGCTGACCTCGGTCGAGCCGCGGATCACGGAGATCGCTCCGGACGATCTCGACCGGCTGCTCGCGCTGTTGCATCTCGCGCGCGCCGACCTCGATCCGGCGCTGCCTCCGAGGGTCGCCTACGCAGGCGTGAGCCATCCGGTCGTCGCGCTCGCGAGCCGGGACGCGCTGAGCCGCGCTCGAGTACGACTTCGACGGGTTGCGCGCGCTCATGGAGGAGCGCGACTGGACGACGGTCCAGGTCGTCTGGCAGTCGTCGCCGACGCAGTTCCGCGCTCGCGACCCGTTCCCGGTCGGCGGCGTGGTCGAGGATCCGGCGACCGGCGCAGCGGCCGCCGCGCTCGGCGCATACCTGCGCGAGATCGGCGCGATCGCGCCGCCGGCGTCGATCGAGATTCTCCAGGGCGAGGAGATCGGCCGTCCCTCGCGCATCTTCGTCGCCATCCCGCGCGAGGGCGGGATCGGCGTCACGGGAACCGCCGTGCCGATTCCGCCCGAGCTCGCCTGATCAGACGTTCGCTGCGAGGCGCGTGAGCATGTCGTCGAGTTGTTGGAGCTCCGCGCGCGTGAGGCCCGCCGCCAGGCGCTTGTTGAAGGTGATCACGGCCTCGAGCATGCGCTCGTAGCCGGCCTCGCCGGCGGGCGTCAGCTCGACGCGGAAGGCGCGGCGATCGCTGTCGGAGCGCAGCCGCTTGACCAGACCGTCCCCCTCCAGGTTGTCGAGGTGACGCGTGAGCGTCGGTCCCTCGATGTCGAGCGCGCGCGCGAGCTCCAGCTGGGTCGACCACTGCCCGTGCTTGATCGAGCTGAGGATCAGCCACACCGGGACCGAGCCACCCGCCTCGCCCAGCGCGGCGTTGAAGGCGGCGCCGACTGCCTTCGACGTCATCGCGAGCTTGCGTCCGAGCGGAGTTCCCTGGGGCCGTGGCACTCGGGGAGTCTAGTCGCTCGACTAATGATTAGTCTACGAATCATTAGTCTGCTAAGTTGTTCTCGCACATGACACCTGTCTGGAGGAGAACGCGATGATCGACCTGCTGCTCGCCGACGAGGCCTGGCCTCATCACTGGTGGTTCCTGATCTTTCCGCTCATATGGCTGATCGCGATCGCCCTCGTGATCCGCTTCGTGTGCATGGGCCGGGGCGGCGGCTACTGGTCGCGCGGCTCGTCGCCGCGCCGAGCGGAGGGGATCCTGGCCGAGCGCTACGCGCGCGGCGAGATCGGCGACGACGAGTACCGCACGCGCCGCGAGCACCTGCGGGCCGACGGGCAGACCTGAGCTCACGCCGGGGCCGGCGCGCGCGCTACGCCGTCCGCGTGTACGCCCGCTGCCGCCCCGGGCGTGCCTCGAGGCCGTCGACGTAGGGCACGAGGCCGGGCGGGAGCTCGGTGATCTCGGCCGTCCGCGCGAAGCTGAGCACGCCGCCGACGATGATGTCGGCGACCGAGAAGCCGTCGCCCACGAGGTGGTCGCCGCCGGCCAGCGTCGCCTCGACGACGGCCGCGCCGTTCGCGAAGCGCGCGCACGCCGCGGCCATGCGCTCGGTGTCGGGCTCGCCCGAGTCCTTCCACATCTCGCGCGCGGCGTCGACCAGGGGCGCCTCGAGCTCGGTCATCGCGAAGAACGCCCACTGGTACTGCAGCGCGCGCTCGTGCGAGCCGGGCTCCGCGATCAGGCCGGCCTCGGGGTGCCGGTCGGCCAGGTGCAGGACGAGCGCGGCCGACTCGAACACGGGCCCGCCCTCCTCGACGTACGCCGGTGAGCGCCCGAGCGGGTGCATCTTCCGGTAGTCGTCGGTGCTCTTCTCCTCGCGCGCGATGACGACGACGTCGAGCGGCGCACCGGCCTCCTCGGCGAGCCAGAGGACGCGGGTCGAGCGGGAGCGGGGCTGGTGATAGAGGCGCATCCGCCGACACTATCCCGCCCGCCACGGCGCGCAGATGGAAAGCAGACTTGACATCCTTGCCATGTCAAGCTAGCTTTCCATCAGATGAACAACGACGTTCGCGAGCTACGAGCTGAACGAGGGCTCTCGCAGGCCGATCTGGCGCAGGAGATGAAGGTCTCGCGCCAGACGATCAACGCCGTCGAGACCGGGCGCTACACGCCCTCGCTGCCGCTCGCGATTGCGCTCGCGCGTTTCTTCCAGCGACCTGTTGAGGAGGTCTTCCATGCAAATGGCAGCCTGTAAGCGCATCGGCAGCACACGGTGGTTCCTGCCCGTCTTCACGATCTTCCTCGGACTCGTGATCGGCGGGGCCCAGTGGAAGGGCGGCGATCTGCAGACCGGGCTGACGTCGCTCGCCCTGTTCGTCGCCATCGCCGCGGTGCTCTTCCTCGGTGGCCGCAGCGAGACGATCCGGGCGATCCGCGGCGACGGCCGCGACGAGCGCTGGGCGCGCATCGACCTGGCCGCGACGGCGCTCTCGGGGCTCACCGTGATCACCGCCGTGATCGTGGCCTGCATCTGGGAGTGGGCGCACGGCCGCGACGGCTCGCCGTTCGTGGCACTGGGCGCGATCGGCGGCGTGGCCTACATCGCCGCGCTCGTCGTCCTGCGCGCGCGTTCCTGAAAGCGCGAGGCGGCTGCCGGTCAGGCCGGTCGGCCGCCTCATCGTGCGATCGGCTCGGACTCAGCCGACGCCCGGCGCGGGCGCGTACTCGCCCAGGAACCCCTGGCTGATGATCTGCTGGTCGACGGCCGCCTGGCCGATGTAGCACTGCCACTCGAGTCCGTCGTTCGTGAGCCCGCGGCAGCCGCCGTTGACGTGCTTGCTCGCGTCGACGCTCGGCTCGACGGTGCCCTTCCACTTGGGGTTGCCCGCTGCGTCGGTGACCTCGATCGCGGGGGCCTTCGCGAGCACGCAGTGGAACTCGACGTCCTTCTTCACGACGGTGCAGGTCGGCTCGGTGCCGGCCAGCGCCAGCGTGCCCGCGGGCAGGCTCTGCGCGACCTCGTCGGTGCTGATCAGCTGGTCGGCCGCGATCGCAGCGCCCGGAATCGCGATCACCAGCGCAACGATCGCGATGCTGCAAGCGCCGCGAGATGCGACGCGGCCGGCGGGCCGTGGCCGGCGAAGAGGCGGCCAGATCGGCGTTGGCGGCGCGCTCGAGGCGGTCGCCGAGTTCGTGGAGCTGCGGGTCGAGCTCGGTCATCGGGTCATCTCCATGGAATTGAAAAGGTGCTTGCGCAGGGTGCTCAGGCCGCGCGAGACGCGCGCGCGGACGGCCTGGGGCGTGGTCGCCAGCTGCTCGGCGGCCTCGTCGTAGCCGAGGTCGTCGACGACCCGCAGGCGGATCGCCTGCTGCTGGGCCTCGGGGAGGTGGGCGAGCGCCTCGTCGAGGCCCTCGAGCCAGCCGTCGTCGGGTTCCGGAGCCGGCTCGCGATCGATGCCGTCGAGCACGCCCGAGGCGCTCGCAGGCACTGGACTCGAGCCGTCGCTGACGGACGCTGACGAGCAGCACGTGACGTGCGATCCCGAACAGCCAGGGGCCGGCCGAGCCATGCGCCTCGTCGCGGAAGCGCGCGCGCGAGAGCCAGGCCTGCGCGAACGTCTCGGCGGTCAGGTCGTGTGCGGCGTGCGCGTCGTGGGTGCGCCGCAGGTGATAGCCGTAGACGCGCGCGGCGTAGCGCTCGTAGAGCTCGCGGAACGCGCTCGCATCGGTGCGCGCGGCCAGGAGCAGCTCGGCGTCGTTCCTCATTCGCGCAGCTTGACAGTCGGCATGAGCTCTCCGTTCGTCGGTGACGTCAGGAGATGTCGGCGCGGCGCGCGTTTGTGACGCGCGGGGTGTAGGCCTGGCGGAGGCTGTGGCGTCCGAGTATCGCGCGCCCGCGTTGCGAGAGGAAGCCCATCGCGGCACGCGGCCGCCAGGATGCAGGCGACGCCGCCCATCAGCAGGCCGGCGCGACCGCCGGCGCTCTCGGCCACGTACCCCGCGATCGGACCGCCGATCGGCGTCGTGCCGAGGAAGGCCACGGCCCACAGGCTCATCACGCGTCCGCGCATGTCGGGCCGGGCCGCGAGCTGCAGCGTGCTGTTGCCGACCGCCAGGAAGGTCACGCTGGCGGCGCCGACGATCGTCATCGCGACGAGCTCGAGCGGCAGGGTCGGCGCCGCGGCGGCGAGCAGGATGGCGATGCCGAAGCCGAAGCTCGCCCTGATCACCGCGCGCGTGCCCGTGCGCCCGCTGCCGGCGACGACGAGGCCGCCGATCACGGCGCCCGCGCCCATCGCGGCGGTCAGGAAGCCGTACACCTCGGCGCCGCCGCCGAACGTCTCGCGCGCGACGATCGGGAGCACGACCTGGAACTCGTAGGCGAGCGCGCCGATCACGGCCATCATCGCCAGCGGCACCGCCAGCGCGGGCGTGCTCGCGACGTAGCGCAGTCCCTCGCGCAGCTGGCCGGGCGTGCGCGGAGCGGGGGCGCTCGGGCGCAGTGCCGACGTGTCGAGCAGGAGCAGCGATGCGATCACGGCGACGTAGCTGCCGGCGTTGACCAGGAAGCAGACGGACACGCCGACCGTCGCGATCAGGATGCCGGCCACCGCAGGGCCGACCGCGCGCGCCGCGTTGACGAGCACGGAGTTGAGCGTGACGGCGTTGCGCACGTGATCCGGGCCGACGAGCTCGATCACGAACGACTGGCGCGTCGGGATTGTCGAAGGCCGTCGCGATGCCGAGCGCCGCGGCCAGCACGTACACCTGCCAGAGCTCCACCCAGCCGGTCACGGTCAGGATGCCGAGGATGAGCGCGAGGATCGCCATGACGGCCTGGACGGCGATGATCAGGCGGCGCTTGTCGATCCGGTCGGCGATCACGCCCGGCGTACGGCGCGAGGATCAGCACGGGCACCATCTGCAGCGCGACGACGAGCCCGAGCTGCGGTGCCCGATCCGGTCAGCGTGTAGACGAGCCAGCCCTGCGCGATCGTCTGCATCCAGGTGCCGACCAGCGAGATGCCCTGCCCCGCGTACCAGCGCCGGTAGTTCGGGTTCGCGAGCGCCGCGAACGTGCGGCGCCCGATTGCTCCCGGGCTCACGTGCGGTGAACCGGCGTGCGGGCCGGGCGCGTCGCGGCGCAGGCCCTCGGCCAGCGCCTCGAGCGCCGGCAGCGCTGCGAGCGAGCGCCTGCACGTCGTCGTCGGACAGCTCGTCGAGGTGGGCGGCCAGGCTCGCGCTGCGCTCGCGCGCGGATGCGCTCGTGCAGGGCGATGCCCGCGGCGTCGCCTCGACGCGAGCCGCGCGGCGGTCGTCGGCGTCGGCCTGGCGGCTGATCAGCTGCGCCTCGGCGAGACGACCGGCGATGCGGGAGAGCATCGTCGGGTTGACGCGCTCGATCTCGGCGAGCTCGGTCAGGCGCAGCGACCCGCGCCGCGTGATGGTGGCGAGGATCGAGAGCTCGGTGGGCGTGAGGCCTTCGCCGGCCTCAGTCGAACGCAGGTAGCGGGACGTGATGCCGAGCGCCATGCGCAGCCGCTCGACCGTCTCGCGCTCCACCTGTGTCTTCGTACCTGCCACGCGTCTCCAATAGTTGCTTGCTGGCAAGCATTCTATCAGCTCCGCGCGATCGCGAGCACCGCTCGCGCGTACGCGCGCGTCGCGCGCGCGCCGAGCGTTCCGGGTGGGAGCTCGACGACGAAGGCCGTCGCCTTCGGGAAGCGATGCGTCTGCCAGGTCGTCGCGCTGCCCGGGTAGCGGATCATCTTGCGCAGCGGCAGCGCGACGCGCCGCGCGAAGCGCGCCTCGATCGTCGTGCTCCCGCCGGAGATGTCGACCGCGGTCTCGTACTGGTGGAACCAGATCGTGATGTCGGGCCGCAGGCGCGGCGATGAGCAGCCGCGCGAAGCGGCTCTCGGGCTCCGACAGCGGCCTCGGCCCGGCGTAGAAGGTGGTGCCCGGTGCGGTCCGCGGCTGCCAGCGCCAGGCGAAGTTGCGGTTGAGGTCGACGCCGTGGGCGTTGCCGCGGGTGTTGGCGCGGGCGCCGTCCGGATTGAGGTTGGGGACGACCCAGAGGCGCACGTGCCGCGACCCGGCGTCGTGCGCCAGCCGCCGCGCGATCGCGATGCCCGCGCGCTCGTTGCCGTGGATGGCGCCGATCACGAGCACCGTGGGTCCGTCGCCCGCATCGCCGAGCCGCCGGGCCGTGATCGGGGTGCCGAGCACGGAGTGACCCGTGAGGGTAGGGGCCGCCAGCGCCGCCGGCTGGCTGACCGGTGCCGCGAGGACCGTCACCGAACGAGCATCGCAGATACGAGCTACGCGGGAAGCAGCTGGCGCGACGGCAGCGATGGCTCGGCGACCGCGCCGGGGTACATCAGGTGGGCGAGCTGCGCGATGCCCTCGGCCACCCGGGGGCCGGGGCGCGAGTAGGCCGCGTCGCCGTCGACCGCGACGACGCGAGCTCCCATGGCCGGGACGCCGCCCGCCTCGTTCACGGTGCGCTCGAGGTCGAAGCCGCACGGGGCCAGCACGATCAGCTGCGGCGCCGCGTTCGCGACGGCCTCCCAGGTCGTCGCGAAGGAGCGCTCGCGCGCGCGGCCGAGCACCTCCTCGCCACCGGCGAGCATCACCATCTCCGGCACCCAGTGGCCTGCAGCGAAGGGCGGGTCGAGCCACTCGGCGACGAAGACGCGCAGCGGGGCGGCAGCCGCGCACAGCCTGGTGCACGCCGTCGATGCGGTCGGCGCATCGCCTGCGCGAGCAGCTCGCCTGGGCCCGCGACGCCGAGGTGGCGCGCGAGGGTGCGGATGGACTCCTCGATCTCTGCGAGGTCGCGCGGGTCGAGCGAGAGCGTCTCGACGCCCGCGCCGGCGATGCGGCGCACCTCGCCGCTCGGCACGGCGCACACCTCGCACAGGTCCTGCGTCACGATCAGATCCGGCGCCAGGCTGCTCGAGCAACTCCGCGTCGACCGCGTAGAGCGGCTTGCCGTCCGCCGAGCGCGTCGCGCACCGCGCCGTCGATCTGCGGCGCTCGCGATCGACGTCGTGTCGATGCGCGACGCCGAGACGACCGGAACCGCGCTGCACCTCGGGCGGGTAGTTGCACTCGTGCGAACGGCCGACCAGGTTGCCGGCGAGTCCGAGCGCGGCGATGATCTCGGTCGCGCTGGGGACGAGGGAAACGATGCGCACGCAAGTAGCGTAGAAGGAACCGTCCGGCCCGTGCGGTAATTGGCTCGGACGATGACTAACGTAAGTGGTATGAGGAAGAAGCTCCTGATCGCGGCCGTGGTGTCGCTCGTCTCGCTCCCCGTCGCCGCGTATGCGGGCGGGCTCACCCCCGGTCCGCACGCGTCGTTCACGGTGCGCGGGGCGAACATCCAGGATCCGCTCGGGCATCGCTTCATCGTGCGCGGCGCCGTCATCGCGCCCGGATCGCTGACGAGCCCGGCCGGCACGATCGACGCGAAGGCGCTCGCCGGCGTGCGGCACGACGCACAGCGGCTCGCCGCGATGGGCGTCAACACGGTGCGCCTCGACGTCTCGGCCGTGGCCAACACGGACGAGCGCCTGGCCGCCATCCGCAAGGCGGTCGCCGCAGCGCGCGCGGCACATCTCGTCGTCATCCTCTCGGTCCACGGCGGCAGCGCGGAGCAGGCGCTGACGTTCGTCAGCTACCTCGCCAAGAAGTTCCACAAGGACCGCATGGTCTGGCTGCAGCCGGCCTTCGACCCCTCCTGCGACGGCGAGACGGCCGACCGCAACCGCTGCATCTCGTGGTCGGCCTGGCGCGCCGAGCAGCAGTCGCTCGTGCACGCGATCCGCAGCGCGGGCATGCACTCGCCGATCCTGCTCTCGACGCCGCGCCGCTCGGGCGACCTCCGCCTGCTCGCGCACTACCACCTCACGGACAAGGGCATCGTCTACGGCGTGCACTTCCACGGCGGGCCGCGCACCAAGCTCACGGTCCCCAACCGGAAGCGCCTCGGCAAGCTCTTCGCCGGGCCCGCGCACGCGCAAGTTCGCGATCATCGTCGACGACCTCTCGCGCGTCGGCCCGAGCGGCCGCGTCGACCGGCCGGGCTGGACCGACGACTTCACCGCGTTCGTCGCCAACTGGACGATCAACCGCGGCGGCGACGGTGCGATCGGCTCGGCCTGGACGCGCTACGGCCGAGACGCGCTGCGCGCGCGCCGCGGCGCGAACCTCTCGACCTTCGGCGCGACCTACGCGTCGCGCTTCCTCGCGCTGACCTATGCGATGGATCACGCCACGCGCGCACCCCGCGGCCTGCGCGGCGCGCTCGCGAGCGGCGACTCCGGTCACGACGTGCGCGTCCTGCAGCAGGATCTCGTCGACCGCGGCTACCTCGCGACCGACGAGGTCACCGGCACCTACGACTACGCCACCGAGCAGGCCGTCATGGCCCTCGCAGGGCTACAACGACCTCAACAAGGGCGGCACGCGCGACGGCATCGCGACCCCGGTCGTGCGCGCGCTCGCGGCCGGCGGCGAGCGGCCCAAGCCGAAGCACGGCGGTCCGGCGCACGTCGAGGTGAGCCTCGGCCAGCAGACGCTGATGCTCGTGCGCAAGGGCGGCGTCGTCGCCCGCACGATCCACATCTCGAGCGGCGCCGGCGGCAAGACGCCGGCCGGCAACTTCGCCGTCTACTCCAAGGCGACGATGAGCTGGTCGAAGCCGTTCAAGACGTGGCTGCCGTTCGCCTCGTACTTCAGCGGCGGCTACGCGCTGCACGAGTACCCGATCGTGCCCGGCTATCCGGCCTCGCACGGCTGCGTGCGCATGCCGTCGACCGAGGCCCGCCGCGTGTACGCGTTCGCCACGCTCCACATGCCCGTCTTCGTCGCCTAGCGGCTCGCGCTCGAAGCCGGCTCGCCGTGGTTCGCTAAGCTTCGGCGCCCGCCCTCTTAGCTCAGTTGGTAGAGCACCTCCATGGTAAGGAGGGGGTCAACGGTTCGAGTCCGTTAGAGGGCTTCCCGAAATGGCCTGCAAATGGCGATCGTGTGTTGCCCGAGATGGCGAGATCGGGATACTTCGGCGGGGTGCGAGACGGGGACATGGTGGGATTGGCGGGCACTCCCGGGCACGCGCGACGCGGCGCGACACAGCCTGAGCGTCCTCGAGAGCACTCGATCCCGACCTCAGCAAGAGCATCGCGGAACTCGGATCGGAGCCGGGTCGGCATCACAGCTTGGGCGGGCGGCTGTCGACCTTCTCTCGCAAGAAGCGGCGCATCTTGTCGGCGATGAATTCGACGTCATCCTCCAGTGCGAAGTGTCCGGTATCGAGGAGGTGGATCTCGGCGTCGGGGAGATCGCGCTTGTACGCCGCGGCTCCTGCGGGCCCGAAAATCTCGTCGCCCTTGCCCCAGGTGACCAGCGTCGGCGGCTGATGCGCGCGGAAGTACTGCTGGAACGTCTCGTATTCGGGAATGTTGAGCCGGTAGTCGTAGAAGATGTCCAGTTGGATGTCGCGATTGCCGGGGCGGTCGAGGTTGTGGGCGTCGAGCGTCCAGGCCTCCGGTGGGACGCCCTCGGGGTTCCGCATACCGTGCGTCCACAGCCACTTGACCGTCTCGTAGGTCAACAGACCGCGCACCGGGGCCTCCGTCTCGCGGTTCCGGTTGCCGGCGAAGGCGAAGAGCGGCTCCCACATCGGAGTGAAACCTTCCATGTACGCGTTCCCGTTCTGGATGATCAACCCCTGCACACGCTCCGGGTGGCGCGAGGCGATCCTGAGGCCGATGGGTGCGCCGTAGTCCTGGATGTAGATCGAGAAGGTCTCGAGCCCGACGGTGTCCACGAACGCGAGAACGATCTCGTAGAAGCGTTCGAAGGTGTAGTCGAACTCGTGCTTGGTCGGGAACGAGCTCTGGCCGTACGAGGGGTAGTCGGGCGCGACGAGGTGAAACTCGTCGGCCAGAGCCGGAATGAGGTTGCGAAACATGAACGAGGACGTCGGAAATCCGTGCAGCAGCAGCACGGCAGGGTTGGCCGGGTCGCCACCCTCACGGTAGAAGATGTCGAGGCCGTCGACCTCGACCGTCTTGTGCCGCGTTCGTGCAGCAATCGCCGTGACGCTCATCGCTCCTCCTTTGCTCGTCTTGGAAGCGATGATCGCGGCGCCCCGTTTCCCGAACCTTTCGCGGATCTTGCCTAGGATGCGCTCGTGGAGCGAATGACGACCGCAAAGCGAATCACCTGCGTCTGCGGCAAGGTCCTCGAGGGCGAGGACGACGACCAGCTCTGGGCGCAGGCGCAGGCGCACATCGCCGCGGACCATCCTGAACTCGTGGGGAAGGTTTCGCGCGAGGACATCCTCGCGCGGGCCGAGGAGATCTAAGGCGCAGTCCTGGCCGCGCCGCCGACGAGGCGCCGGTGGACGTCCTGCAGCGCCGGGCTGGGCGCGACACCGAGCTCTTCTCGGAGCTTGATGCGCAGCCGGTCGTAGACACGCAGCGCCTCTGCGACGTTCCCGCTTCGCTCGAGCGCCTCCATCAGGATCCGGTGGCCTGTCTCGCGGAACGGAGCGAGCTCGATGAGCTGACGCGCACACTTCGCGGCTTGAGGCAGCTCCGGCCCGCCGATTCCAAGGCTCGCCGCCGCCAGGCACTCGAGCCCGCTCAGCCGGGCGTCGTCGAGGCGTCGCCTCCAATCCTCCAGCCACGGGCGGTCGTGGCCGCGGGGCAGTGGCCGGCTCGCGATGTCATAGGCCAGGCCGGACGGACCCCAGGCCTGGGCCCACTCCCCCTTCGCGACGTGCGACTCCGCCCGATGCAGCGCCTCGAGTGCCGCCTCGACGTCCACGAACACGTCCGCCGGCAGCACGAGTTCGATCTGCGCACGCCCGGTCAGCCGCTCGGCACCCACGACGCGGCGCAGCTTCGAGAGCAGCACGCTGAACCGGGCGTGGTGGTCCGCCGGCGCCTCCTCGCCGTAGGCGGCCAATAGGAGCTCGTCGCGGTCGATGCGCCGCAGCCGGTTGAGCACGAGGTAGGCGAAGAGCAGCTGGCCCAACGGTCCTGGCAGCGAGTCCTCGATGCGCTGCCCCTCGAGCCGCACCACGAATCGGCCGCAGAGCTGGATCCGCGTCTGGGCCGTCGGCACCATCCCACCAGCTTAGAAAGCTCCACGAAAGGTTCGGGAAAGGCCCAGGCGCGAACATCGCCCCAGTGAGCGAAGGAGGAGCATGGCCAAGGAGCTCACCTGCGAGCCGGACGGCTTCTTTATGCGCGGGGGAGACCGACGACCAGCCGGGAGGAGGACTGACGCTGCGCGCCCAAGGGCAGCACGGCGCGCCTTCTGCCTCGATCCACGCGCTGCGTGTCGTCTCGGTCAACGTCGGCCGCGCGCGCTCGGGCTTCGCTTCGGCCGCGAGGAGACGGTCAAGCGGTTTGCTCAGCGGGCGCACGGGCTGCTATCTGGCCGTCACGACAAAGGCGAGGTCGGAGCGGGCGACGCGTCGAGACCGTCGCACACCATCCGCGGGAATCCCGGTCGCGGAGATCACCCCTGTGTACGCGAGCGATCGACACGACCTCGCACCACTCGAGCGGCTCATCGCCCTCGATGCCTACCGAACGATTGGCGGCGCCACTTCACGAAGCGGCTCGCGTCTTCGAGACGCGCCGCAGTCGACACAGCACAGGCGAAAGGAGCACGAAATGCACACGCACGACAAGACCGCGTCCTTCCACGGCTCTCCGCAGGAGGCGCTGCGGGCGCCGCCGGAGGAGTTCCTCTACCTTGCCTGCCTGCACGGAGGCACGGGGGTCGAGCAGCCGGACTTCATCGCCGTCGTCGACGCCGAACAGGGTCGGGTCGTGCACGAGACGCCGATGCCGAGCGTCGGTGACGAGCTGCACCACTTCGGCTGGAACCGCTGCAGCTCCGCCTGCCACGGTCCCGACCGCTCGCACCTGATCGTCCCCGGCTTCCGCTCCTCGCGGATCCACGTCCTCAACGTCACCGACGATCCGCGGGCGCCCCGGATCGAGAAGGTGATCGAGCGGGAGGAGATCCTGGCAAAGACCGGCTACACGCGGCCGCACACTGTCCACTGCATGCCAGGCGACAACGTCGTCATCTCGATGCTCGGCGACGCCGACGGAAACGGAGCCGGCGGCTTCGCCGTCCTCGACGCGAAGACGTTCGAGGTCAAGGGCCGCTGGGAGAACGGCGGCGAGACACCGCCGTTCAACTACGACTTCTGGTACCAGCCGCGAAAGAACGTGCTCCTCTCCTCCGAGTTCGGCGAGCCGAACGCCTACGAGCCGGGGTTCGACCCCGCAGACGTCGAGGCGGGGCGCTACGGGCACCGCCTCCACTTCTGGAATCTGGCCGAGCGGAAGCTCGAGCAGACCGTCGACCTCGGCGAGACCGGGCTGCTTCCGTTCGAGGTGCGCTGGAAGCACGATCCCGAGGCGGAGGAGGGCTTCGTCGGCGCTGCGCTCTCGACCACGATGTGGCGCTTCCGGCGCGACAACGGCGGCTGGGCCGCCGACCAGGTGATCGCCGTCGAGCCGGTCGAGCTCGAGGGCTGGCCCTTCCCGGTGCCCGGCGTACTGAGCGACCTCGTGCTGTCGATGGACGACCGCTTCCTCTACTTCTCCAACTGGCTGCACGGCGACCTGCGCCAGTACGACGTCTCCGACCCGGCAAACCCGAAGCTGACCGGGCAGCTCTGGCTCGGCGGCCTGCTCGGCAAGCCAAGCGACGCCGGCCGCGAGCTGAACGGCGGGCCCCAGATGCTGCAGCTCTCGTTCGACGCGCCAACGGCAACACGCAGATCCGCAAGATCGGGCGGCGATCTCCGGGAGCGCGTCGACCCGGCCGGCGTCAACCTGTGCCGGGACGTCCCTGAGCGGGCGACGCCCGACTACCCTTCGGCAATGGCGGTGACGGCGTGACCGGCTGGGAGACATCGGAGCGCGTGCTCGAGTCCGGCGACTTCGAATCGCGCCAGCGGGTGCTCGTGGCGGAGCCTGTGGTCGAGGCGTCCGAGGCCGGCGCTCGCACGCTCGGTGTCACCTACTGGCAGGCGGTCGACCGCTTCACCCGCGGCGGCGTCCGCGCGAGCTGGGCGGGCGGCGGAGGCAAGCTGAAGCTGCTCGGCGGTGCGACGCTGCTCACCTTCGGGCCGCCGGAGCTGTCTTTCGACGGCGGGTTTGTCAGCTGCCGGCACGCGATCGAGGGTGGACTGCTCGCGCTCCGAGCCGGCGGCTCGGTCACGCTCGCACAGCGACCCGAGGGCGATCAGCAGGAGCTAAGCGTCACGGTCGAGGGGTACCTGCCGCGGCTTGCCGCCCGCGCGGGCGCGCAACCGTGGACCGGCATGCTCTACGCGAAAGGGCAAAGCCCCTTCCATGCCGCGGTCAGCCGCCGCTACTTCGAGCTCCTGTTGCGGAGGCAGGACTCGTGAACGTCACCGTCTTCGGCGCAACCGGCGTCGTCGGCCGGGCGCTCGTGCCCCTGCTGGCCGAGCACGAGCTGACCGCGGTCTCGCGCACCGCGCGTGACGAGCCCGGCGCCCGCTGCGTGGTCGCCGACGCGGCGAGCGGCGACGGTGTCGCCGCGGCCCTGGAAGGTGCGGACGTCGTCTACTACCTCGTCCACTCGCTCGGCGCGCGCGACTTCGAGGAGCAGGATCGCGCGGCGGCAGAGACGGTCGCGCGCGAAGCGGCGAACGCAGGCGTGCAGCAGATCGTCTACCTCGGCGGACTCGGCGCCGATGACCCCGACGCGTCGCCGCACCTGCGCAGCCGCCGCGAGACCGGAGAGCGGCTCGCCTCCGCGGGCGTCCCGGTGACGACCCTGCGCGCGGCCATGATCGTCGGCAAGGGGAGCGCCGCCTTCGAGACGATCCTCGGCCTGGTCAAGCGGCTGCCGGTCATGGTGACGCCGAGCTGGGTCTCGACGCCGACGCAGCCGATCGCGCTCGACGACGTCGCCCGCTACCTGGCGGGCATCTGCGGCAATAAGGCCACGTATGGCCAGGGCTACGACACGGGCGGGCCGGAGGTGATGACCTACCGGCAGATGATCGAGCGCATCGCTGCCCTGCTCGGCCGGAAGCCGGCAATCGTCGAGGTCCCGTTGCTGACGCCGTACCTCTCCTCGCTCTGGCTCAACCTCGTCACGCCAGTGAGCGCGTCCGTCGCGCGGCCGCTCGTCGAAGGACTGCGCAATCCGACGATCGCGCGCGAGGAGCGGATCCGAAAGCTGCTGCCGCTCGAACTCACGCCGTTCGACGATGCGGCGCGGCGGGCGCTCACGTGAGCAGCGCGGGCACCTCGCCGGCCCGGTAGTTGAAGATCCCCCGACCCAGCCGCGCACCAACAGCCGCCGAACGACAACGCCTGCGGAGACGACCCGTGTTGACCAGGCTGGCCCAAACGGGGAATTTCATCGAGTTGGCCGTCCTCAGGCCTCACCGTCCTGCTGATCGCGGGACGCGCCGTCGATAGCGTGCGCTGAGGATTGCTTACGGATGGAGGCAAGGGCCGCCTGAAGCCGCTCGAGGAAGGGAAGCTGCGCTGGCTTCAGCCTTCGGCGTGCCTCATCGAGATCGAACCATTCGACGCGGTCGATCTCAGGGAAGGTCCGAACGACGCCCGAATGCGGCGGCCATTCCATCTCGTAGGTGTTGCTGACGGCGGTCGACGCGTCGAGGTCTCCCTCGACTGCCCACCCCAGCACGAGCTTGCCCGACTTCTGTGTGATCTGTCCAAGATCGATGAGCGGCTCGTTGGGGGCTTCCACTCCGGTTTCTTCCGCGAACTCCCGCCGAGCCACCGCCACGAACTCCTCACCCGGCTCCACCTCGCCCTTGGGGATCGTCCAATGGCCGACGTCCTTCTTCGCCCATAGAGGTCCGCCCTGATGGGCCAGAAGCACCTCCAAACGCCCCTCCTGGCAGCGCCAGAGCAGGATCCCGGCACTCGTGCGCCCCGATTTGTCGGTCGTCACACCCACCTCCTCGCCCGGGCATCTCGGTCGCGACACATCTTCTCACGCTGCCACAGTCGACGGAGACGTGGTCAGGGACGTCGCCCTCGCCGACGGTTGCCGCAAGGCTGTCGATGACATTGGCGAGACCCCCTGGCCCGGCCTACTGCCGGGACATGGCCCGAGCTCTTCGACCGGCGCATCAGCGGATTCGGGAACCGAGTCATACTCACAACGTATGCGCGCAACGCGGCTCAAGATGGCGAAGCTCGCCGAGGAAGGGGCGCAATCGTGTCGAATTCCGGCAAGCGCAAGCCCAAGTCCCCCGTAAGGCACGACACGGCCACGCGGATGCCGCGCGCCGCCTATGAGCGGGAGTTGATGCGGCTCCAGGCGGAGCTCGTGAAGGTTCAGGAGTGGGCGCGCACCTCGGGAAGCCGCGTCGTGATGGTCTTCGAGGGCCGGGACGCCGCGGGCAAGGGGGGCGCGATCAAGCGCATCACGGAGTACCTCAACCCGCGCGTCGCCCGCGTCGTCGCGCTGCCGCGTCCAACAGAACGCGAGCGCGAGCAATGGTACTTCCAGCGCTACGTCGAGCACCTGCCGGCGCGCGGCGAGCTCGTCCTGTTCGACCGCAGCTGGTACAACCGCGCCGGCATCGAGCATGTGCTCGGCTTCTGCACGCCCGAGGAGCACCGCCGCTTCCTCCACCAGTGCCCGATCTTCGAACGGCTTCTGGTCGAGGACGGCATCCTGCTACTCAAGTACTGGTTCTCGGTCAGCGACGAGGAGCAGGAGCGCCGGTTCCAGTCGCGGATCGACGACCCCATGCGCCGCTGGAAGCTGTCCACCATGGACATCGAGTCACGCGCCCGCTGGGTCGACTTCTCGCGGGCAAAGGACGAAATGTTCGTGCACACCGACATCCCCGAAGCGCCCTGGTACGTGGTCGAAGGCGACGACAAGCGCCGCGCGCGCCTCAACTGCATCGCTCACATCCTCTCGTGCCTCTCCTACGAGGACGTGACGGAGTCAGGGATCAAGCTTCCACCGCGGCCACCCGACCCCGGATACGAGCGGCCTCCGCGGTCGCTTTTCCACTACGTCCCCGACCACGCCGCGAGTCTCGAAAGAGGCCCGTGAAGGGAGCAAGGGCGGCGAGCGCCGCGACATCCCTCCATCTGCTCGGTGCTCAGCGCCGAGATCGGCGGGTGCATGGTGGACTGCGCAGCTGCGGCTGCTCCTCGATGTCAACGCGATGTCAACCAGCGCTCGCAACCAACCGCAACCGGAGGGCCTGAGAGCGGCTCCACTCAGTGGGATCTGCGGCTAGGTGCAACCCGCCGCAACCATCTGCGCCGAAATGGTAAGGAGGGGTCAACGGTTCGAGTCCGTTAGAGGGCTTCGGGAAGTACCCGCAAAACTGCGGCTTTGGCAGCGGCCGCAGCTAGGCCGCCCACGTCAGCGCGATTGCGCTGAGCAGGCTGCGTCGTGAGTCGAACGTCAGGCGTTGGAGAGGTCGGCGGTCTTCGGGATCTTCTTGGGCGGCGTCCCGATCACGATCGCGATCTCCTTGCGGTCCGTGAGCAGGATCGCGCGCGGGTCGCCTTGGTAGCGGTTGCCGTTCACGTAGAACTCGATGTTGCTCGGGCGGCAGTAGCCACCGACACAGTTGCGGCCCAGGCGTACGCCCCATTCGGTGAAGAACTGGCCGAGCCGGTTGGGCACCGGGGATGCAGACTCGGTATGGAGGATGCCGGTCCTGTCGTGTGTGTGCAGCGGCGAGATGCACGGCTCCGCGCACAACTCGATGCCCCCGTACGCCTTCGAGCCGTCCGGGGTATCACGGAAGGTCTTGACGTCGGGATCCTTGATGTTGATTCCGATCCCTGCCGGTACGACCACACGCTTGCCGTTCACGAAGACGTCGAGATGAGAGTGGACGTGATGCGTGAGAGTCTCCTTGCGCTCCGGCTGCAGCCCCGCGGCAACGGTGAGGCCCAGCGCGTCTTCGGGGGCAGCCCAGGGAGCCGCGCCGTGCGCAGGCTTCGGCGCGGGGTCGACCACGGTCGCTGAGGTCACTGTTCCGGCCGCGGCGGCACCGAGCACGGCGATGATGCTCACACCCGCCCCGACGCGGCCGAGGATCTGTAACCCGTGCATGTCTGGTCTCCCTTCGAGGTCGGGGACCCGTTAGTCCCCCTGAAATCTGTCGCTATTGCGCCTTCCGACGTCGCATCAGCACCATGCTGAAGGGCCTCGTGCCCGTGGGAAACGAAACGCCCATTCGCTCGCTGTAGTAAACGAGGCCGTCTACGAACTGCGCAACTTCGAGCCCGTGCCGTCGGTAGAAGCGCACCGCGCCGTCGTTGCCAGCGACCACGAGGAGCATGTACTCGAGCTCCGTCGGAAGCCGGGCATGTAACTCGTTCATTAGCAACGTACCGATGCCGGCGGCGCGATACGGGCCGTCCACGTACAACCGATGGAGCTCCGGCTCGGGGCCGAAGTAGTCGAAGTGCAGAAACCCAGCAACCTGCCGAGACTGCTCGGCCACGAGGAAGAACCCGTCCGATGCTTCGCGGCAGCGCTCGATGCAGTCGGTGAGCGCCGCAGGTGAGTAGGTCTGCCTCACAGCTGCGTCGACTGCCGCAGGGTCGACTAGACCGACGTATTGGACAGGCATCGCCTCGGACCCGATCGCTGCGATGGCAGCCGCGTCGCGGTACGTCGCATCACGAGCGCGCGCGAGAGACGTTATACTCCTCATCGGAGCAATCTTTACTCCTAGGAGGAGCATATGTCAAGGAACCGTCCGGACCTTACTACGACCTCGTATGCGATCCTCGGGCTGCTCGCGATCAAGCCCTGGTCGACCTACGAGCTCGCGAAGCAGATGCAACGCGACCTGCACTTCATCTGGCCTCGAGCGGAGAGCAACCTCTATACCGAGCCCAAGAAGCTTGTCGCTCACGCGCTCGCCTCCGCGAGCGCGGAGCCGCGCGGGAAGCGGCGACGCACGGTCTATTCGATCACGCCGGCCGGCAGGGAGGCCCTTACCGCCTGGCTCGGAACCGAAGCCTCCGCGCCGCGTTGGGAATCCGAATCGATCGTCAAGCTCATCTTCGCGACCCATGGCTCGACCGAGCAGCTGCTCGGGCATCTCCACGACTTCCGCGACCACGCGACCGCCCGTTGGAAAGCGGTCGCCGCCGTTTTCCGTCCCTACCTCGAGGGGGATGGGCCCTTCCCCGACCGCGCGCACGTGAATACTCTCGCAGCAAGCCTCGTCCTCGAGACCGCGCGCGTCGAAGCTGCGTGGGCAGACCGGGCAATCGAAGAGGTGCAGACGTGGCACACGCCTGCGGACTTGCAAGATCGCGCCTCAACCCTCGCCGCCCTCGAAGTCGCGCTCGCGTCAGGAGTCCCGTGAGCCCGCGTCGGACCGATCCGGCTATCCGTCGCAGCGGCACCGCGCGTAGACCTCGAGGCAGTGATCAGCGAGCGCGGCGAAAATGTCCTTCGTTCCAGCGGCCGTGGCTCGGCGACCCCTCAGCGATCCGGTGATCTAGCGACGCGACGCATGCAGCGCAGCACGGCCTGCAAAGAGAATGATGACGGCGCCCGCAACGCCGATGAACCCGCCGTACCCGGGCGAGGCGATCGAGCTGTTCTCGATCAGTGGGAGGCCAAAGAATCTCGGCCACATGCCGATGGCACCGACTCCGCAGGCCACCAGCGCGCCGCCGAGGAGCGCTCGCGGAGCGCGCAGGATCGGCGCTAGCAGGCCGATGGCAGTCGCGATAGCCACGACGACGAGGAGGTCCCAACGTTCAACTCTGTCACCCAAGACCGAGCTGATGTTCACGTGTGGCGGATCAGTGCCGCCACCATTGAAGTCAGCCACCATGCCGGCAAACATCACACCGGCGCCCAGGACTGCGGTGACGCGAATTGGGATGGGGAGCGGCATATCCGACGAAGCTGGCACTCCGCTAAGCAGCCGCCGGAGCGCGGGCAGCATGGCGACAACGATCAGCAAGCCGCCAAACATTGCAACGGCAAATCCCGAGGCATCTTCATTCGCGAGGATGGCGGCATAGAGCGCGAAGCCCTGCAGGCCCCAGACCGGGATGGCACCGGTGCTCGCGATGCGACTGCGCGAGTCTCGCCGAGCGACAAGCACGGCGACCAGCGTGCTCACTCCAAGTGTGAGCGTGGGAAGCGTCGTAAAGATGCCCGCTGACCGCCAGAGCGCGTCGGAATCGTGAAAGTTGCTGGAGCCGCCGAACGACGGATGCAGGAATGTGTCATTGGCGCCACTCATGAGGACGCCGCTCAGGAGCATCGCAGCGCCGACGACGACCCCGAGCACCATCCACCGTGTGTAAGGCGGCATCCGTTGATCATCCGCCGGCGGGGGCAGGGGGTCGGGCTCCGGTTTTGTTACGACGCCCTCGAGTGCCTTGATCAGTTCCTCGATGCCGGATCGCCAATGGCCTTCGGTGATCGGAAGCGCGTTGCGTCGCCGTAGAGCTTGGAGATCGTCAGGCAGCTTGGCCGCCGGCGGCATGGCGGCACCCTTCACGAGCACCGGGATGACTCGGATCCCCCGTGCGAGCCCGTTTGCGATCTCTAATCGCACCCAGTCGGCTGGGTCGTCGAGTCGTCGGTTCCCGTGCTCGTCTGCCGCATCGACCCAGCTCGGGCCGATAACCGCGATCAGTGCATCGATCGTCTCTACGGCCTCCTCGATCGAGTCCACGAAATCGACACCAGGCTCGAGAGCGGTGATGTCCATGAAGACTTCGTCCTGGCCGAAGTGCCGGTCAAGCCAATCGGTGATCCGCCCTGCTTCACTCGAGGCGTCGTCTCGCCGATAGCTGACGAAGATCTTTGCCACGTCACGCCTCGGCTTCGCCGCCCCCGCGAGTCCGCGCTGGTTCTTTTCGAGCCGAAACCCACCGCGCGTGCTCTCGTGAGATCCGGGACTCGATGCGCTCGGCTAGCAACTGGCGAGGATGAGCGCCGTCATAGGGTCCTGCGCTAGCCAGGTAGAGGAATTTTTCGTGTTTCAGAGCCTCGCAGGTCGAGCGAAAAGTGATCCAGTTGCTCTGGTACTGGTTAATCTGCTGAAGGCCCTCGAGAACGACGATCAGAGTGCCGAGGACGGCACCGACCTCGATCGGCGCAGAGAATGCCGCGACCAGAGGAATTGCCGCAGCAGCCGAGATCTCGGTGAACTTCAGCCACTTGTATAGGCGCTGGCAGTGCCCGCTTTTGCGGCTGTACCACTGAATCTCGCTCTCCAGGCGGCCCATGATCGGGTCGGCTGCTCCATGCGTCGCCGGTGTGGGCGCGATCTCGCAAGAGTCCGGCGGCCCTGCCGCTGGAGGCGTGCTACTCGCGTCGCCGGTCATCGGTGAAAATTCCCTTCTGGTTTTCCGCCGCAGACTGCTTCCGACCATAGATCCATCGCGCACGCGCGTCCACGGTGAGACGATTGAGGCGCCGCTCGCACTGGCGCCATCCAAGTTCGATTACTTCTTGGACCCCGCCGGCTCCTCGTACGGTTCGAACGTCGTTGAATTCCCGCGGAACCAGAGCCAAATGGCCGCCAACGGCAACCCGAGGCTCCCCGACAGGAAGGCTCCGGCGGCCGCTGAGACAATGGTCGGCCGGGGACTCGCGGTATGTTCCTTCAACATTCGCAGAGTCGCGCGACTCAAGGCTCGCGCGGCGAGCAGGCCCATGGCGCACGTCACCACCGCTATGGCAGCGACTGCGATCACAGCTGCTTCTAGGTGCGATACGCCGAGCGCCGCTTGCGCGGTCGCGCGAATTGCCTCGTAGACGAGCAGGAATACCAAGCCGCACACCGCAAGGATGATCCCGATGTAGAGGCCTCCGGTGCGAGACCGCGAGGCTGACGCCGCCATTGAGGACGAGCGCGAGCCGAACCACCTCGGCATCGTCACGCTCAGCCTCCCAGCTCCCCGTGAGGCTCATCTCTCCCCTTCGCTCGAAGTCGAGCGACGATAGGCCGATCAAGCAACATTTGCAACAAAGAGAAGGACAAGAGGCAGCACGTTTTTGATCGGCCCGGCCACGAGCCGGGAGTCGCCTACTACCGTCGAGGCCACCGAGAACTCCGGCCTCCGTGAGCTCCAGCGGCACACCGCCCGCTGCACGGGAAGCACTGCTTGGTGGGCTGCTGTGAGCAGGTGCTACCCAATACGCGCGCAACTTCGGCGCGATGACGGCGTCCGCCGTGCGCTCGTTCCAGAGCTCCAACGGTCTCGCTGCCGAAGGCGTCGTGGGCCCCGGCGACCTGGGCGGCGCTCGGCTAGCCGTCAGGCGCCCGGCGGAATCGGCTCGAGGAGGTCGAAGAGCAGGCGGGTCGCAGGCGGTGCAAGAAGCGGACCGCGGCGCCGCTGCGTCCACAGGACCGGCGTTCCGTCGGTGCGTCGCGCGAGCTGGTGGCGGCGCTCGATGCGGACGCCGGTCGGTGGGATCGCGGCCGGCTCGAGCTGGTGCATCGGCTGCCCGTTGCCGCCAGCCGGGTCCTGCAGCAGGTCGATCTCCGGTGGGTCGCGCGGGACGGCGACCGGGCCCGAGAAGTCCACGGCCCGGCCCTGGACGAAGCGGCGCCGGCTGACGCCCGCCACGTCGACGTCCTCGATCACATACGGATGCCAGTGGTTCGGGATGTACGTCGACGGCCGGTAGGCGAAGCCCTGGCGCTGGGTCGCGTCGAGGTGGGCTGGCGGCACGGGCGGTGGCTGGTCGTCGGCGGGAACGTCGCGCCCGCCGATCCGGCGCTCGACGGCCCACACGAGGTTCGCGTCCTCGTCGATCCCGATCACGGCCTCCTCGAGGACAGGCCCCGTCAGCGAGGAGGCGGTCGCCCACACGACCAGGGAGCGGAGCCCGAGCTTGTCGGTGGTGAACATGCTCCAGCCGTCGGCCGGCGGCTCGAGCTTCCACTCGTCGCCGAACGAATCCGTCACGATCACCGCGTCGAGCGTCGCGACGTTGCCCGCCACGGCGCCGACCGGGAACCCGAACCAGTCGTCGGAGTCGTTGACGAGCAAGTCCAGCAACAACACCGTTCCGAGGTGGCTGCGGTCGGGCGCGTAGCCGCCGACGTCGACGGCGCCGTCCTCGATCTGCCACCAGCGCGGCAGCGGCGCGCCCGGATAGCGCAGCCGGCCGGTGAGGACGCTCGTCGGGTCGGGCGACGCGCCCACGGGTTCGGGCATCGCGCTGTCGGCATCGACGGACCACCAGTCCAGCTCGCCGCCGTCGTGGCGCCTCAGCGCCAGGCCGACGGGGCCGGCGGAGAAGTCCGCGTCGTAGGACAGCTCGCTGCGATTCCAGAGGTCGGCCGGTTCCGGCCCGGACGGCGCGAGGCCGCCGAACCAGGCGTCCTGCAGGCCGAGGGCGGCCCGTCGCTCCCACAGGATGCGGCCGTCGAAGCCCGTCCCCTCGAGGTGGTCGTACGGGACCGGCAGGTTCGCAAGGCGCGCGGCGTCGGGCAGGGCGACGCCCGCCCCGGACGCGGCGGCCTCGACCGCGCGGCCGACCCGTACGCGCAGGCCGACGGTCCAGCGGTCGCCGGGCTCGGACTCCACGATCGCCTCCGCCGGCGTCGTCCGCGGGTCCTGGCTCACGTCGCCGTCGAGCGGGTCGATCGGCGTCTGGCGACAGACGTACGCAGCCCGGACCGGGGAGGACGCGTCCTCGCCCTCGTGCTCGCACATCTGCCACGCCCGGCCGATCAGCCACAGGGGATCGGCCGTCTCGGCCGCGAAGCCGCGCGCCAGGTCGCCGTTCGGGTCGGCTTCCAGTCGCTGCACGATGTCGAAGATGAAGGCCATGGCTCGCTACGGTCGCGGGTCGAAGTGGAAGGCGTTCTGCCCGGCGCCCGGCAGCAACGCGGTGGGGATCAGCGCGCGCGCCGCCGGGTCGAGGTCGATCGCGCGCGCCATCCGGGCGTGCGCGAGGCGCCGGACGTCGGCGACGATCGCCTGCGCGCTCGCGACGTCCAGCGGCTGCTCCACGTCGGGCGGCACGGCGAGCAGCACCGCCTGGACGGGCTTCGCGGCCGGGCCGTCGAAGCCGAAGACGGTCGCAGTCGACTGCTCGCTCTCGGGAATCAGCTCGGAGAACGAGTCGAGCACGGCGACGGGCAGCGCCAGGTCGGGCGCGGCGGCGCCGAGCCCGAGGCCGGCCTGCGCCCACACGGCGACGAGCCGTTGCGGGTGGGCCGCGTCGAGCTGCCACGGGTCGCCGGCCTTGGTGCTCCATGCCGCCAGCGGCGGCCCGGCGTCGAGCGAGAGCTGGTGCGCCTCGAGCCGCGCGAGCGGCTCGCGCACGGCGGCGACCACCGGCAGCCACTCGGCGTCGAGCTCCGGCGCCGACGCCAGCAGTGGCAGCGCGTCGAAGCGCAGCCGCGACAGCACGGCGACCTGCGCGGTCGGCGAGACGAGCGCCGCGAGCGCGGTCATCAGGTCCGCGCGCGGCTGCGCGGCTGCGGCCGGCGGCGCGGGCGCCGCCTTGACGCGCTGGGCCAGCAGCTCGTGGGCCCGCAGCGCGGCCGCGACGACGGTATCGGGCGCCGCGGCGGCGCCGGCGTCCGGATCGGGCGCGATCCCCCAGCGCCGCCCGGCGACCGTCAGCCGGATCAGCTTGGCCGCATCGGCCGTGCCGATGTCGCCGTCGGGCGTCGTCAGGGAGAGCTCGGCGGAGAGCAGGTCGCGCAACGCCGTGGCCGTCTCGTGCACGCGCGCGTACCGGGCGAGCAGCTCGGCGTCGACCGCGGGCGCGGTGGTCGTGCTCGCCTCGTCGGGCTCGCCCGTCGTCACGGCGCCGCCGTCGGCGGGCCGGCGCCCGAGTAGTCCGACCAGGCGCGCCGCCGCCTCGTACTTCGCGCGGCCCGGCGGGTCGTCGAGCGGGCAGCGGATTGAGCGAGGCCGGCGGCGACGGCCGCCTCGACCACGAGCCGCTCCAGGTCGGTGAGCGAGAGCGCGAGCGCGTCGGCCGGGTCGAGCTCGAGCGTGTCGAGCGTGACGGTGCGCGTGTCCCCGGCCGCGTTGCGCGACCAGCCACGACCACGCCGCGCCGCCTCCGAGCTGGGTCACCAGGAAGGCGGCCGCCGCCGGATCGGCGAGCGCGGCGGGCGAGAGCGCAGCCCGCTGCTCGGGGTCGGCCGGCACCGGCAGGTCACCCGCCGGTGCGATCGCGAGCGCGGCGGCCGTCGCTACCGAGCGGCCGAGGCGGTCGGTGTGCAGGACGCCGAGGTCGGGCGGGCGCGAGAGGCCGGCGGCGGCGTCCATCGCGGCGGCCGCGGCGTCGGGCCGCCGCTGGAGCACGTCGTGGGCACCCTCGATGACGAACAGGTCGCCGTAGGCGTCGAGCGCCGCGCGCAGCTCGTCGAGCCCCGCGAGCACCGTGGCGTCGAGTCCGAGCGCTGCGGCAGGCGCGGCGAGCACCGCGCGGCCGTCGCACGTCCGACGGCCCGCGTGCTCGGTGCGCAGTGGGAACTGCGCGCGCAGGCGGTCGATCTCGGCGCGCACCGCGACGACGCGCTCCACCTCGCGCCCGAGCGCCTCGGCGAAGTGCGCGCCGACACGGATCTCATCCGCGATCCGGTTCGCGCCCTTCACCGTGCGCGACGTCATGTCCATGTGCCAGCGCGCCGGGTCGGCGTCGTTGATCGACCGGTCGCGCAGCACGCTCGCCGTCAGCGCCTGCGCCTGCGACGGCGCGTGGATGAAGCCCGCCGCGGTCGGCCCCGGCGTGCCCGGGCGCGGCGCGTCGACCCATCCGTACGCGCCCAGGCGCATGCGCGCGCCGCCGCTGTCGAGCGCGTCCTGCAGCCGGCGCGTGGCGATGCCGGTGAACCACGGGTCGACCCGGTGCGATGCCGTGTCCAGCGTGGCGCGCAGCAGCCGCTCGAGGCGGTCCTCCGGAATGCCGATCAGGTTCACGATCCCGTCCGCGACGAGCCGGAACGCCTTGGCCTCCGCGGTGTCCTCCTGCACGGCGCTGGGGATCACGAGCTCGATCCACCGCGCGAGGTGTTCCTCGGTGCTCTGCTGTCGTGCGACCGGATCGAGAAGCGGCGGCCCCTCGTTGACGAACGTGCGCCCGATGTCGCCGATCGCGACCTGCAGCGCGCGCACGGCCAGCCGCAGCAGCAGGCTGTCGAGCTCGCCGTGCTGGAAGTACCGCTTCTCGAGACCGGGGATCGAGCGGAACGCGCTGGGCGACTCGAACGCGATCTGGATCAGCTGCTTGAGCACGTCGACGAACTGCTCCGGCGAGAGCTTCTCGGGTCGCACCAGCGGAAGGCCGACGAGCACCGGAGTCCCGATCGCCCCGTAGCGCCGCTGCGGGTGCAGGTTCAGCTCGCCGGCGACGGGAAACTCCGTGTTCCACGCCTTCTCGAACTCCGCCCACGGGATCGCCGAGCCCGAGACCGCCAGGATCAGCCACCACAGCTCGAGCGCGATCGCCGGCCGGTGCCGGTACGCGATCGCGGTGGGCGTGTCGGCCAGGCGCCCGAGCAGCCCCTCGATCGTGGCGCCCGCCGCCGTCCCGCGCGCCTCGGCCGCGGTGACCCAGCTTCCGAGCACCGCGTCGCGCGCATGCGCGAGCGCCGCCTCGAGCGGCGGATCGCCGTCGACCGGTCGCCAGTCCTCGAGCGACGTCGCCGGCAGCAGGCCGTAGGGCTGCGACCCGAGACGCAGCGTCGGATACGGCCCTTCCGGGAAGAGCGCGTACGCCGCCCACCACTGCGCCGACTGCGCGTCCGGCAGCGCCCAGACGTCCTCGGCCGCGAAGCCGAAGAGCGCAGGCCACAGCGCCGTGATCAGATGGCTCGCCCAGGGCTCGTGGTACTCCTCGAGCGGTCCGACGAATTGCAGCTCGTCGGCCCGCCCGGTGAGCGCGAGCGAGACGTCGCGGTTGACGTGCGTCAGCGGGGACTGCACGCGCTCCCACCATTCGCGCTCCGAGCCGAGGCTGGCGGCCGGCGCGCCGTCGACGGTGTTGGTCGGCGTGCCGGGAGCGAGCAGACCGAGCAGGCCGGCGTCGCTGTGGTCGCCGAACAGCTCGCCCGGATCGCCGTCACCGAGGCCGACCACGAACAGCGCCTCGATCTGGTCGGCGGGGAAGGGCAGTGCGAACGTCCCGGCCAGTCCGGCCTTCTCGGCCTCCTTGTAGTGCGTGAACCAGCGCATCTCGGCGGGGTCGTCGAGATTGGGCAGGTCCATCGCCAGGTGCTCGCGGTCGAGGGTCAGCGTCAGGACGTCGACCGGAGCGCCGCCGCCGCTCGGCGCCAGGAAGACGTGCAATTCGTCGGGCAGGCCGACGAGCGACGGGTAGGCCGGATCCGTGCGCAGGTCCTCGTCCGGCGGGCGGACGACGGAGTAGCATGCCGTCGGCGCCGACGCTCACGTGCTCGCGCATCAGCCACGCTGCCCGCGCGCCGCCGGTCGCGGCGACGAGATCGCCCCACGCAGGCGGCGGATCCGAGCCGGTGGGCGGCGTCTCGACCACCGCGACATAGCGCTCGAGCACGTCCATCTCGCCGGCCGAGACCCGCGGGTCGTGGCGCGACAGCCAGGGCTCGTCGGGGATGACGAGAATCCGCACGGTGTTGTTGCCGGTGTCGAATCGCGTCTCGATCCGCAGCGGCAACATGACTCCCACCTCGGCGGCCCCCTGGGCGCGTTGGCGGCCGCCGAGCGGGTGCACCCCGTGTGCAGAAGCGCCGCCGCGAACGCCGCCGGTCATGCCACGGAGGCCGCCCAGCTCCGACAGTGCCGCAACCTGCCCGCGCGGCCGGCTGTCGCGGAAGCGCAGGACGTTGGCGGCGACGCGCAGGGCGGTGGCCTTGGGTGGCCGTCCTCCGGCCCACGCGGGATCCGGGATCAGCTCGTCGACGAGCTGCTCGGCGCTGTCCAGCCCGTTGAACCATTCGAGCGCCGCCCGCTCGCAGCGCTCCGCGCGCGTGGGATCGAGGTCGTGCTGGCGCACGCGCCGGCGCAGCGCGTCGAGTCGCGAGTGCGCCTCGGCCAGCGACCGCGCCAGCCCTGGATCGACACCGGGGGTGTCGCGCAGTTGCGCGCCGAGCGCGCGCACGTCGCGCTCGAGGCTGCGGACGGCGTGGATGTCGCGCGCGCTCATACGCCACCGTCCGGGATCAGGTCGGGGCCCTTGATCAACACGCGCACCGGATCGGCGAACGTCGCCGACGCCCAGTCCGCGCCGTCCGCGCTGTCCGCGACGCCCTGTGCCTCGGGCTCGGACAGGTTGTAGAAGCGGTAGCCGTGCGGCGGCTCCTCGAACACGATCCAGTGCGTCTGCACGGCGGAAGAGGGCACGCCCTGGAAGCCGAAGAACGTCACGTCGGTGCCGATCCGGCCCTGGAACGAGGGCAGGATGTGCGGCGCCGCAGGGTCGGGGTCGATGTCGAAGTCCGCCGCGCCGCCGTGTACGGCCGAGACGAGGTAGACGACGGTGCGCGGATAGCGCACGAACAGCTGCCCGCGCACGACGAGCGCGAGGTCCTTGCCCGCCGCGCCGCCCGGCCGGTGGCCCGGCGCGCCGACATCGCTGTCGGTGGCCCAGTTGGGGATCCCGACGATGTCGTCGATCCGCGCGCCGGTCTGCGTGTGGGCGCGGTCCCAGAACACCCGCATCGGCGTGCAGCCGGTCGCGACCGGGATGTTGCGCCAGCGCAGCTCGCCCAGCAGCTGGGTGTTGTACCCCAGCAGGCACGCGTCGGTGAAGCGCGGGTTCGTCTCCAGCGCGATGACGCTGTCGGCGGGGAGCGCGTTGACGCCGGGTAGCAGCCACTCCGGGAACGATTGCTCGACGTCACGCCACACCGGCCGGTCGAGCCCGACGCACACCTCGGGCGGCGCCAGCGGCTGCGCGGGATCGAGGCCCGTGATCGTGCCGATGACGCGGATCAGGACCGGCGCGTCCGGCCCTGTCGGGTCGAATGCGCCCGACGCGCCCGCGGCGAGCCCGTCGAGGTCGACCGGGCGGCAGGGCGGCTCCTTGCCGGGCCGGTCCTGGACGACGCCGACGAGGTCGACGATGTCGCGCGGCCCCGCGCCCATGTCGAACCAGAGCTTGAGCAGATCGTCGAACGCCCGGCGCAGGCGCTTCGTGCGCTCGGGGTCCTCGGGATCCGGTGGCGCGACGGCCGCGAGCAGCAGCTCGACCGCCTGCGCCCACGGCGCCGAGCCACCGCGCTGCGCGGCCGCGTGCAGCTGCTTGCGGACGCGCTCGAAGACGCCCTGGAGCGCAGGGTCGACCTGGCCGGCGTCGAGCTTGTCGATGACCTCGACGAGCCGGCCGTAGTCCAGCTTGCCCTCGAGCGCGGTCGCGATGGCGTGGTCGAGATCGCGGAGCCCGATCGGGATGCCGTCGACGATGCGGCGCGGAGGCGGCGGGCAGCGATTGGCCGCCGTGAGCACGTCGCCCGGCGTGAACGGCTTTGCGAGACGGGTTCGCGCCGGACCCGGCCGCAGGACGCGCCGCGCGGCGGTCGAGAAGATCCCGGCCGGCAGTGCGCGGCCCGGCGCCGTCGCCAGCTCGTCGACGATCCCGTCGCTCGTCACCACGCGCCGCAGCGCCGGGCCGAGGACCCAGAGCCGGTGCAGCGGGTCGGCGGGCAGCCGCTTCTCCCACAGCCCGCCGCTCGCGTGCAGTCCTGCCACGAGCTGCGACACGCGCTGCGCGGCCTCCTGCAGGGCCCCGAGGTGCTCGGTGGCGTCCGCGACGAGATCCTCCTGGAAGCGGATGCCCATGTCCGACCCCAGACCGGCGAGGCCGCGGAAGCGGGGATCGTCGTTCATGGTCTCGCCCCAGTCGGCTGCGTCGGGGTCGGGGCGCCAGGCATCGCCGTAGACGGGCAGACCGACGATCGGGCGGCCGTCGGAATCCCGCGCCGGCGTGCGCAGGCCCGCGAGGTCGCTGCCGATGGCGCCGGGCAGCGGGTCGTCGGACGCCCCGATCGGCGCCAGCGCGCCGCGGATCTCCAGATCCGGCGCGGCCGGCACGCGCGGGTAGTCGACCGGTGCGCGCCCGGTGTTCTCGTCGGCATCGCCCGGCTTGAGCTTGGCCGCGAGGTCGCGGAAGCTCCCGGGGATCTCCGACGTCCGGAAGCGCCACACGTCGAAGACCGGGACGGTGACGGGCCCGGCGCCGGTCCAGGCCGGGGCGCCGGCGGCGGTGAACGACGGGACGAGCACGGCGACGTACTCCACCCCGGCCTCCAGCGGGCGGCCCGAGATGACGCGACCCGTGTGGCGACCGGCCTCGTCCACCTGCTCGTGCGCCCAGCGCGACGTCACGGCCGCCGAGTGGATGCTTCTCCTGCACCTCGGGCGTCAGCGCGACCTTGCCGCCGGCCAGCGTCAGCTCGTCGCCTTCGACGCCGACGACGAGCGCCAGCCACGCGCGCAGGGCGCCGCTCGTCGTGTCCGGGTTGCCGTCCGGCGAGTAGGACCACGGCAACTGCGGCACGGCCAGCTCGACGTACGGGCACTTGTCGCTCTCGGCGTCCGGGGTACCGGGCGCCGGGTAGCGATCCGTGACCACGCCGGGCTGCAGACCGGTGACGTCGGGCGGGCCGGCGAGCAGGAACGCGACAGTGCCGCTGTCCGACGTCGTCGGCGCGCCCGTCGCGTCGGTTCCGCTCAGCGTCACCTCGACGGTGCCCGACGCGCGGCCGTCCTGCATCCCGGCGCGGGCGAGCCGTCCCGTTCGCTCCCGGCTCCATGCGTTGAAGTTGAGGGTCGTCATGCGCGCACCTCAGATCGCCATCGCCGGGACGCGGTCGGTGGAGGGAACGGCGGCGGCCGTCGCTCCGCCGTGGACGGCCAGCTGGTGCGCCTGGGCCTCGCTGACCGATGCGGCCAGGACGCTGCCGTCGCCGGCCAGGACGCTCCAGGTCTCGGTCGCGATGGCGAGCACCGGCACGACCGCGTCCTTCTCGACGTAGCCCGCGCGGGCGCGCGAGGCGCGCTGCAGCCAGGCGGGCATGAGCATGGCGAACGCGAGCACCAGCGGCTGGACCTGCGGGATGCGGATCTCCTCGACGGTCACGGTGTGCGTCACGGTGCGGCCGGACTCGACGCCGTCCAGGCCGATGCCGCACGCCGCCGTTGAGCCGCAGGAACGCGCGCTGGTTGAGCAGGTGCGCGTCGTCCTGGATCGTGTAGCTGCCGGGCGCGTACCAGTCCTCGGCAGGCCCGGTGACCTGGGCGCCGGTCGCGTGCACGGTCTCCGGCGTCGCCAGCGGCGCGTTCTCGAAGCGCTGCAGCAGCAGGTCGAGAGGCGCGCGCTTCTGGATCCACGTGAGCTGCCCGCCGGGCGGCAGCACGGGCTTGACCACGCTCTCGTCGGGCGGCTGGAGCACGGCGTAGGAGCCGGCGGCGGCCTCGACGTGCAGGTTCGCGGACTTGCCGAGCTCCCCGACCAGCTCGGCCACCGCACTCGGCACCGCCGGCGACCTGCTGTGGCGCCGAGGAGCCGAGCACGAACGTGTCCTCCCACGAGATCGAGAAGAACAGCAGCTCGATGCTCACCCGGCCGTGCAGAACCATCGGGCCAGGCCCGGTCAGCGTGCCGTCGAGGTCGACGCCCGCCATGTTGACCCCGCCCAGCCGCACCCGCACCGACGCGTGGATGTCGAAGCGGAACGAGAACGGCTTGAAGATGATCAGCGCGTCGAAGCCGAGGAAGCCGCGCGCGTAGATCGGGCCGGCGTTGATGATCAGCTCGACCGACGGCGCCGAACTGCATCGAGTTCGTCGTGATCGCGAAGTAGCCCTCGAAGCCGGAGGTAGAGGAAGTCGGTCGGCGCCGCCGCGCACCATCGCGATCCGCGTCAGCGACGACGGGAACACGAGCGGCGCCGGGTTCCAGGCCGGGTGGAAGCCGCCGACCGACAGCACCACGTAGGGCTCGGCGCCCCACGACAGGCGGAACGCCGCGCCGCCCGTCAGCTTCAGGATCTGCATGCAGCTGGCTGTCGATCAGGACCGCGTCGAACTCCAGCACCTTGCGGCCGATGTCGAGCAGCCCGATGATGTCGAGCGCGGATCTGCGCCAGCGGCGTGTCGCCCGGGCCCGGGATGACCATGCGCGCCGAGCCGAGCAGGATGATGCGGATCTCGGGCAGCTCGATGAAGACCCCGATGTCGGCCCGGACGATCTCGACCCACGACAGCTGCAGCGTGGGCCCGACGACGACGACGCCCGGGGCGGGCGGGAACACCGCCGCGAGGTCGGCGAACAGCACCGGGCGCGTTGCGGATCGGATCCTCGGGCGCGAGGATCCGCCCGACCGTGCCGCTCGCGAAGCGCGCGCGCAGCGCGTCGACGTCGACGCGCCGGTTCAGCCCGAGCAGGCCGCCGACCGACGAGAGCGCGAAGCCGAAGCCGATCTGGATCGGCGGGAAGGTCGCGCGCAGGATGACGAGCAGCGCGTACTCGCCGGGGTGGCCCGGGATCCGCGTGTCGAGCAGGCCGGTGGCGCTGACGCCGATCGACCCGCCGAGCTTGAGGTCGAGGAGCCCGCTGTAGCGCCCGAGCGTCTCGTCGTAGCCGATGAAGCCGCCGCCGCTGATCGCCGGCGCGTCGATCGCGAGGCCCAGGCCGCGGGGCGCGAGGAAGCGCAGCTGCAGGTCGGCCGGCCCGAGGTTGCCCTGGTGGAAGAGCAGGTCGGCGCCCGCGCCGACGCCCTCGACGACCGCCGAGAAGGGGCCGATCGTCGCGCCGCCCGTGAGGCGGGTCTCGAGCGTCAGGCCGGTGGTCGCGATCCGGAACGCGAGGTCCAGCCGATCCAGGCGCGCGGGGCCGAGCAGGAGGTCGATCGGGATCGTCAGCGCGAGTCCGGCGCCGCCGCGGAACGTGACGCCGGTCGCCTCGCTGTACTGCACGTCGAGATCGGGCTGAAGGCGGAGATCGTCCGGCAGGATCGAGCTGAGGAAGCCGTCGGCGCCGCCGAGGTCGATGACGAGATTGCCATTGGCGACGCCGCCTTCGACGAGCAGGTCGGCGGTGACGCCCGCACCCTCGGTGACGAAGTGCGCGCCGGCGCCGAGGCTCACCGACGTGGCCTCGAAGCGCGTGCCTCCGGCGGCGCCGAAGAGGACGAACGGCGCGCCCCCAGGCGCCCCGCGCTCCAGCGCCACGGTGAACGTGGCGTCGGCGGCGACCCCCGCCTGCGGCGGCGTAACGGTCAGCGGCGGGGTGATCCGCAGGCCGGCGTCGAGCGCGAGCGCGCCCTTGCCGACGATGTGGATCGTCCAGTCGCCGCGTCCGATGGCGATGTGCTGGTCGACGCCTGAAAGGTCGTTCAGCCCGAGCTCCATGTCGAAGGACGCCGGCGTGCCGGGCGCCGCGCGCAGCCGGAAGATCAGCGCCGAGAGCTCATGCGCGCCCGGGTCGTACGTCGCCGGCAGGTTCACGGCGGTGAGCAGGTCGCCGAGGCGGCCGAGCAGCAGGGCGTCGTCGAGATCGGCCGCGCCCCAGCCGTAGAGGTCCTGCACCAGCGCGGCGGGATCTTCGAAGAGCCGGCTCAGGTGGTCGAAGCGCAGCTCGCGGCGGAGGTAGGACGGACGGGTGCCGGATGCCGGCTCGGTGCGCGACTCCGCGATGCCTGCCAGCGCGAGCGTGCGCGCCAGTACCGGCCGGGTGCCCTCGAGGTAGGCGACGACGAGGTAGTCGACCAGCCGCTCGGGCAGCACGGCGACGATCTCCGGCCAGTTCGGCTGCGAGGCCCGGGATGCTCTCGAATGCCGCCTTCACCTTGCTCGCGACGTCGAAGGTCTTCTGAACGCGTCCGTGGCCTTGGGCGCGAGCTGCGCGAGAGCGGCGGCGACCGCGACCTCGTCGCCGGCGGCGATGGCGACGACGAGCGCGGCGGTGAGTGGCGGGACTTGCGAGATCGCGGTCGCGGCCGCGCCGGCCGCGGCGACGACCTGCGGCTCGGTGCGCACCTCGGCCGGCAGCGGCAGGCCGAGCTCGGTGAAGAGGGCGCTCATGCCATCCGCCGTCTGCAGCGACTGCTCGAGCGGGGCGAGGAGCTTGCCCAGCTCGGCGACGAGGCCGGCGGCGGTGTCGGGCATGGTCGCTCAGCCCTGCTCTCGTCGCCGGAGCAACCGGGCGAGCGGGGCGAAGAACGCGCGCCGCAGCGGGCCTGCCAGGCGCGGATGCGCTGCGACGTGCCGCGCGAGCGGCGGCCCGGCGCTCTCGTAGGCCGCCACGAGCGCGCCCATCGCGCGGCGCCCGCGAGCAGCTGGCGCACTGCGGCGGTCCCGCCAGTCGCGCAGGGTCAGGACGTCCGGGTGCGACGCGTCGCCATAGACGGCCGTCGCCACGAAGCAGCTCGAGTGCGACGCGGAGGTGAGCTTCTTCCGGATCACCTCCTGGCAGAGGGCGCAGAACGGCTGGCCGATGGTGCGCATGCGGCAGTCGAACGCCGGGCGGAAAGCGCCGCAGTGCGCGTAGTGCGCGCCCTCGAAGATGCCGATCGTGCCGACCGCGACCGGGTTGGCCTGCGTGTCGCACTTCGTGCAGTCCGCGTTGCTGGTCGTCGGGATCGCAGTCGCCGGCAAGACCAGGTGCCGCCACTTGATCTTGGCCCGATCCTTCTCGATCGTGACGTTGGGCTCGCTCGGCTCGCTCGCCGCGTGCTGGTCGTGGCCGGCCTCGCCGCTGGAGCAGCCGGCGTAGTACTCGTACTCGTCGGCGAGGCCGAAGGCGGAGTGGCCCATCTCGTGCAGCGCGATCTCGATTGCGGCGGCCGCGAGCGAGTAGACCGCGACCTGTCCCCCCGAGCCGCCGTACTCGGTGGAGTTGACGACGACGAGGATCGCATCCCAGTTGGAGACCTGGCCGTTGGCCGTCGTGACGGCCAGCCCGGCGTCGCACACCAGCAGGCGACGGATGCCCGAGTTGCAGAACGACGAGTCGAAGTAGGTCTTGACCGTCGTGGCGGCCCCGCCCGCGGGAGCCGATCCGTCGCCGCAGGCCAGCGGGTTGTCGGCACCCGCGTCGGTCGAGTGCACGTCGACGCGGTGGACGTTGACGCGGTTCCAGGAGCCGTCGTACGGCGCGGTGGTCTGCAGCGTGTTGACGAGCGTGGTGACGGCCGCCTCGTACGCGGCCTGGTCGGCGGCGCGGAAGCCGTCGCCGAGCACGACGAGGTTCCACCGGTCGCTTGTCGGCGCCGTGGTCGACGACCTTCGTGGTGCCGACGACCGTGCCATCACCCGATCCCATCGCCGCCCTCTGCGCGCAGCGGGAAGCGGGCGAGCTCCACGGGACCCGCGGCGGGGCGTGCCTTCTGCAGCGCGGATGCGCGCTCCGCGCCACTGCTGGTCGGCTCGGCGAGTACGACGACGGCCTCGGCGGCCCGGTCGTCGGGAACGATCACCGTGAACACGCCCGACGGCGGCGGCACCGCGTGGCGGCGCATGCCGCGTTCGACGGAGGGGTCGAAGACCTCCTGGTCGTGCGGGATCGCGTGCTCGACGACCTGGCGGTAGGTCGTCGTGTCGTCCGCCGCGCGCAACTCCGTGACCACGGCGTGCGCAGGCAGGCTGGCCTGCGCGTCGCTGAGGCCGGCGGTGCGGAACGATGCCGGCTGGGGGTCGTGCGGCGGGACAGCTTTGTCGACCGGCGTTCGATCGATCACCCGGATGCCGGCTTCGTCGTAGGCGAGCGTCAGACGGATCGCGCCAGAACGCCCTGGGGGCTCTGTATCGCGTTTCCGCTCCGACATGCCGCAGTCACCTCTGATGCGATTTCCGGTGGGCAGACACTAGGTCGCTGCCGGGTCATGCGTCAACACCGTCGCGCTCACACGCGGGCGACCCTTGCAAAACCTTCTGCTACCCCGGGAAGTCGAACTGACCCGTTCGAGTGAGTGAGCGTCGCCGGGCTCACGCCTTCTTGTCAACGCGATGTCAACCAGCGCCCGAAACCGGTCGCAACCCGTAAGCCCGAAAGCGGCTGCACTCGGCGGGATACGCGGCTAGCCGCAACTTGTCGCACCCATCTGCGCCGAAATGGTAAGGAGGGGGTCAACGGTTCGAGTCCGTTAGAGGGCTTCGCAAGAGTTCCTTTGTATCGCGGTTTTCTGGGAGAAGGTCCCGTCTCTCCGCGTGTTGGCTGACAGCAACTTCTCGATGCTCGTGGAGGTGGTGCAGAGCACCATGCCGCGTGAAGGATCCCGGTGCACGTGTATGTGTCGAGGTCTCTGCGAGCGGATGCCGAGTGAGTTGGCCGGGCCCGACGCCGGATGTGGGTGACTCGGTCACGCGGCCTGGGAGCTCGTTGATTGGCGCGAGGGCATACTGCCGATCCTCAGCGTCGCCTCAGTTCGGGACGCGCGTGATCCATCGGCGTTCCGGGCATCTGGACTGAGGCCGGTCGATCACCGACGCTCTACCGTCCGTGCGTGCGCCGTACGCTCCTCGCCCTCTATGCCCTGATCTTGGTCGGCGAGATCGCCTGGCAGCAGCTCATACCGCTGGCGCCCGACCTCAAGGAGGGGCTCGGGCTCGATGCGACCCGCACCGGCATTCTGCTCGCCGCCACGCCCCTGGCGATCGTCGCGGTCTCGCTGCCGGCAGGGCTCGCCACCGATCGCCTCGGCGCGCCCTGGCTGACCGTGGCATCGACGAGCCTGTGCGGCGCCGCCTGTGTCGCGCAGGGTGTGCTCTCGGACAGCTACTTCGCGCTGATCATCTGCCGGATCGTCTTCGGCGTCGGCTTCGCGTTCACGTGGACGGCGGGGCTCTCTTGGCTGACGGACACGGCGGGGATCCAGCGCCGCGCTCGCACCCTATCGATCGTCATCGCGCTCGCAGGCATCTCCTCGTTCCTCGGTCCCGGGTTCGCTGGGCTGCTCGCCGAACTGGACCGGCCCGGGACTCCCGTTCACGCTCGCCGGGCTCGCGCTGCTCGTGCTCGCCGTGGGTCTCACCGGGCGGGCGCGCGGCGCAGCACGAGTGACCGTCGAGCACACGGCGCTGCGCAATTCGATCGGCCGGGCGGTGCATTCGCGGCTCGCCGTCGCGGGTCTCGTGACGATGACGGCAGGCGGGCTCGCGATGAGCGCGATCAACCTGCTCGTGCCGCTCGATCTGGACGCCGGGGGAATCGGCTCTGCCGGGATCGGAGCCGCCTACGCCGCTGCCGCCTGCTTCTTCACCCTCACGGGCATCGTCGCCGCGCGCCTCGGTGACCGGGTCGCGAGCCCGGTGCTCGGCGGCGTCACCCTGCTCGGGCTCGCGACCCTCACGCTGCTCCCCCTCGTGCGTGACGATCCCGCGTCGATCGTCACCTTCCTCCTGGCTCGCGCGCCCTTCACCGCTCTGCTGTTCGCATCGGCTTTCGCCGTCGCGCTCGCGGGTGCCGACGACGTCGGCGTCGGACGCGGCGCGATGATGGGCCTCCTCAACCTCGTCTGGGCTGCAGCTTCCTTTGCCGGGCCGCCGCTCGCCGGTGCGCTGCACGACTCCGCCGGGCGCGAGTTCGCATGGATCGCGCTGACCGGACTCATGGTCGCCGCTGCGCCGATCGGCCTGCGCGCAAGCCGCAATCGCCGCGCCGGTCGGACATCGGTGGCGGCACCTCCGTCGAGCTAGCTGGGCGGCTGCGTGGTGTCGACAACCGTGTAGGTGGGCGCTCTGCGCAGCGGCGGCACCCGCAACTCGATGATCGTTCCAAGGTCCGCCTCGGTATCGAAATAGGCGAAGGCTCCATCGCCATCGAGCCCGTAGCCGGCGCCGTATTGAATCAGCGCGTAGCCAAGATCGCGCATCTCGGCGATGCCGTCGTCGATGGAAGCAACATCGTACGCCAGGTGGTGTAGCCCCTCGCCGTGCGTCTCCATCCAGTCGAAGTAGATGTTGGGACCCGTGAGGGGCTGAATCAGCTCGATCTGCGGAGTGGACGCCGATAGCGCGGCGCGCATCGAGAAGGAGGCCGGGCGGCCTCGATACTCGAGCCGAGGAACCGTGTCCGGACCGTGTGTGAGACAGATCCACGGCGCCATGCCGAGTATTTCCACGTACTTCCGGAGCGCCGCGTCGAGGTCCGATACGACCAGACCGATCTGTTGGGGTGGATGGCCTCGAAACGATCCGGCACTCGGTCCGGATTTGGCGGCTCCACGCCCGGTCGACGAAGACTTCGAATCGGGATCAGGCATCGGTGGTTACGCCCGGGCGAGCTCGTCGAAGTAGCGCTCCAAGAGAGTGCGGCCTATCTCCGTCAGCCCGCTCGTGGGCGCTCGCATGTGGCTTCCAGCAAGAACGCCCCTGCGAACGAGCAGGTGTTTGGCGCAGGCGTTGTAGTGCTCGATACCCTGCGACTCGAAGACCAGGAGCGGCAGGACACGCATGAAACGGGGGCGGGCCCGCGCCGCATCACCGTTTCGCCACAGCCGGTAGATCGCCGTCAGCTCATCGGCGACTTCGGCTCCCGGCGCGATGCCGGCGGCGCCCTGGTCGAGCGTGTCGAGCAGGTAGAGGCCCGCGTTGCCGCCGAAGACCGCGAGCTCGCCAGCCGCCGCAGCCACCCATTCGGCGATGCGCTCGGGACCGGCTTCGATCTTGACGCACACGATCTCGGGGCTCGAACGCGCCAGCTCGACGACGAGCTCGGGGCCGAGCTCGATGCCGAGGAACTCGGGCGCGTCCTGCACCATCGCCGGGAGCTCGCCCGCCGCTGCGATCGCCGAGAAGTAGCGGGCGAGCTCGCGCCGCGACGGGCGGGTCGTGACCGGTGGCGGGATGACCACGCCGTCGGCACCCGCGGCGCGCGCCTGGCGGGCGAGCAACGCCGAGGTGTGTAGCGACTCGGCGCCGACCCCCGCCAGCACGGGAATCCGGCCCCCTACGCCCTCTACGATCGCCTCGAGCGCGTCGAGGCGCTCGCCCGGCGTGAGGCGGAAGACCTCCCCCGCGAGTCCGAAGCACAGCAGGCCCTGCGCACCGGACTCCACGGCGAAGCGCGCGACGGAAGCCTGCGACGCGAGGTCGAGGGCGCCATCTTCGGCGAACGCCGTCGGGATGCTCGGGAATATCCCCTCCCACGCCGCGGGCGCAGAACTCATGGCTGCACCAGCGCGTGCCCGGCAACCTCGCTGTTGAGGGCACTCATCGACGAGCCCGCCGGCGGGGAGAAGATCGTGTGCAGATCCCTCGCCTTCCGAAGGCGAGGTTCGTCGGAGTCGTCATGAACTCTCCCGTGAAATTTCGGAGGAGATCTCAAGCGTGCCATCGGGCGTGAACCTTGGCGGCAGCTGCCGATGTCGTTCCCGCGGTGCCGTGACCGCTCACCGGTCGGTGTCCGCGACGTCGCGGGCGATCCGGGCACTCTCTCCCAGGTAACGCGCGGGCTCGAGTGCCCGTGCAATTCCGTCGCCTCCAAGCGCATTCGCGAACACCGCCTCCCGCTCGGCCGCCTCGCGGAGGGTCGTCCCGTCGCGGTTCGCGGCGCGCGTGAGCCGGATGAGCTCCTCGTGCGCCCGATCACGGCCGAGCGCCGGAGAAGCGGCGATCATGAGCGCCTCGGCCATGATGCCGCCACGGGTCAGTTCCAGGTTCTTCCGCATGCGAGCCGGATCGACCGCGAGACCGTGAGCGACCGGGCGTAAGCCGGCGAGGGCTCCGCTCGCGAGGATCATCGCCTGCGGCACGATCATCCACTCCGTCGCCCAGGCCGCCATATCGCGCTCGTGCCCGCCAACCATGCAGCCGACCATGACCGGCGCCAAGCCCCGCAGGAGCTTGCACGCGGCCGCCGCCAGTTCGCAGGCGTGCGGGTTGCGCTTCTGGGGCATCGTCGAGGAGCCCACGTGGCCGGGTACGAGCGGTTCGGTGACTTCGGCAAGCTCGGTGCTCTGAAGGCTCACGATTTCGAGCGCCAAACGCTCGAGCGCAGCGGCCATGAGCGCAAGACACGAGACGAGCTCGCCTAGTCCGTCGCGGGCCACGTGCCACGGCGCGGGCGGCTCGGCCAGGCCGAGCCGCCGACAGAAAACGCGACGGACGGCTTGTGCGTCCTCCCCGAGGGTAGCGAGCGTGCCGGCGGCACCCGCAAGCTGTCCGACGAGCACGCGCGGGCGGCACGCCTGCAGCCGCGCGGCTGCGCGATCGAGCTCGCTCAGCCAGACGCTCGCCTTCAAGCCGAGAGTGATCGGGACCGCGTGCTGGCCGTGCGTGCGACCGGCCATCGGGGTCTCGGCGTGCTCGCGGGCGAGGGTGGCGAGCGAGCCCCGGATGTCATCGAGATCGGCGGTGAGCAGCGCGAGGCCATCGCGCACCTGGAGCACGCATGCCGGTGTCCATGATGTCCTGCGTGGTCGCGCCGTAGTGCACGTACCGACCGGAATCGCCGGCTGCAGCGGTGAGCGCGCGCACGATCGGGACGAGCGGGTGCTGGGTCTCGAGGATTGCCGCTCGCAGCTCGCCGAGGTCGTAGTCGGCGGCGACCGCGGCGGCCCGAATCGCGACGGCGGCCGCGGCGGGTATCAGCCCGCACTCGGCCTGCGCTTCCGCCAGCACGGCCTCGGCCTCGAGCCAGGATTGCAGCAGCGCCCGCGAGTCGAACAACTCGCGCATGGCAGGCGTCCCGAAGAAGTCGCCGAGCAGCGCGCAGTCGAGCGAAGTGGGCATGGCGATACCTCCGTCGTCGAGATGTGGGGCGGTCTGCGTGCAATCAGCGCGGCCGGGCCGCCCAGGGGCCGCGCATCGGTGCTGGAACGGTACGCGCGGAGTGGGTGCCAGATCGTGCCGCGCCTACCTGCGGATGCAGTCGAGGTAGAGCTCGCCGAGCGCCGCGAGCAACCGGTCTGGGGGCACCGACTCACCGAGGCCGCGGTTCAGCAACCGGCCGCCCTCCAATTGGAATGCCGGCCACCAGCGCTCGCGCGGTCGCACCCACGCCTGCTCGATGGTCGCGCTGGTGCCCGAGAAGAAGCCGTGAGCGACGCTGTCGAGCTCGGGGGCGGTCCAGGCCGTCCGGCTGCCGGGCTGGCCGCCGGCCGGGCCGACGAGTGCGCGCTGGGCCGCTGCACCGCTGGCGAACGCGGCGAAGGCCGCTGCCTCGGCCGGATGAGCGCTCGTCGCCGACACGGCGAGCCCGGCCCCGCCGAGGATCCCGCCGACCGGGCCGGCGCCGGCCGACGCGAGGTCGAGGAACCGGCAGGGGTGGTGCACGCGGTCGTCGCGCGAGTATGTGACGAAACCGAACACGATCGGTACGTAGATGAGGTCGTTGCCGGCCGTGAGCCGGCTCAGGACGTCGGGCTGCTCCCAGGTCAGCGCTTCCCGTGGCCCCAGACGATAAAGCTCGGCGAGCAGCATCAGCGCCCCGAGGCCGACGTCCGGATCGACGAGGCGCGCGGTATCCTCCGCCGCGGGATGGCCCGCGTTCGCGCACAGCGTGAGGAAGGCGCACATCGCCTGCGCCGGCGCCACCGGCACAGCCACCCGGCCCGGCTGCGCCCGCGCGAGCGCCAGCACCTCGTCCCACGTGCCCGGCGGAGGCATGTCGACGAGGAGATCGTCACGGACGGCTGCGACCTGGCAGGCCGCGTCGGTGGCCAGCGCCCACTGCCGCCCATGAAACGTGTAGGAGGCGTGGCTTGGGCCGACCGAGTCGGCGGCAAGCGCGGCGAGTACATCCGGGGCGAGGAGGTCGTCGAGCGGCTGGAGCGTCGCGGTCGCCTCGGCGGTGCCGCAGAACGGATGATCGATCATGACCAGGTCGTAGCGGTGGGCGACGGCCTCAACGGGCTCGTCGCCGAAGTCGGTCAGCGAGCGGTTGTGCCACGAAAGTGCGATCTCGGGGTGGAGCTCCTCCCACGCCTCGCTGCAGGCCCGCAAGGGAGCCGTGCAGCGATCGTGGTCCCAGCCGAGCCCGCGCAGCGTGATCAGGTCGCTCGATGTGCTGCCCGTCATGCGCGAAAACGATCGAGGGCATCCATGTCCAGCTCGAGACCCAGGCCGGGCGCCGTGGGAAGCACGAATGCACCGTCCACGATCGGCGGCTCGGGCCGTGCCAGCGCGCCGCGCATGATCATGTGCGGGTAGATCGACGGCGGGGTGTGCTCGACGAGCGGCACGTTGTGGTGGGCCGCGGCGACCTGGATGTTCGCGGCGACCGAGTAGAGGGTGGAGACGAAGCCGTACGGCACGAACCTCCGACCAAGCTCGGCCGCGCGGCGAGCGAGGCGATCGCACTCGGTGATGCCCATACGACAGGTGCCCGCCTGCGCAATGGCGATCCCAGCGTCCAGGAGCGGACCGTATTCGGCGATGGCGGTCAGGATCTCGGCGCCCGCGATGGGAACGGTCGTCGCTTCTACGAGCCTGCGGTAGTCGTCGGGCTGCTCGGGCATGAATGGCGTCTCGAGGAAGAAGAGGTCGAACTCCTCGAGACGGCGGGCGCAGTCGAGCGCCTCGTCGAACGTTCGCCAGCGATACCCGACGTCGAGCCCGAGCGTGAATTCGGGGCCGGCGTGTGCCCTCACCGCGCGCGCGAGCTCGACGATCTCGTCGTTGTCCTCGGTCGTATCCGAGAGCGCCTCGATCTTGGCCGCGCGAAACCCGTCGGACTTGGCCTGGTCGACAAGTCCGTTGGTGATGCGGATCGTGTCCTCGAGCGGGCTCGGGCCCTGGTACATCGTGAGATACGGGATCACCTGCTGCGGGGCGTGCGCGCCGAGGAGCTTCCAGACAGGCTCGCCCAGCACCTTGCCGGCGAGATCCCAGAGCGCCATGTCGACGCCGGCCAAGGCGATGCGGCCCAGCCCGACGCGCGCCGACCACACGGTGCCGTCACAGAGCTCGTCCCACAGGCGCCGCGGATCCCGCGGATCCTGGCCCACCAGGATGTCGGAGACGCCGCGGCTCCACGAGAACGACGTGGGCTCGTCGATGAACGCTTTCACCACGGGGGGCGAGACCGCCGCCTCTCCGATGCCGACCGAGCCGTCGTCCGCGGTGATGCGGATGAGAGCGACCTCATGCGTCTGGTCGGCCGCACGCCGTTCGCGCGGCGGCGTGCCAAGCACGATGCACTCCACGCCGGTGATCTCCATCTACATCTCCTCCGAGGGCTCGGGATTACGCGACGTGCACGTGAACGAGCTCAGCCGTGCCGCGCGCATGCGCTCCCAGTCGACGACGACACCCAGGCCGGGTGCGGTGGGCGCGTCCACGTAGCCGTCCGGCTGGACGCGATACGGATTCTCGACGCCGTATTCGTACGGCTCGTGCGGAACGGGCAGCTCGAAATAGCCGGAGTGCTCGTGGGCAAGGCCGAAGTGGAGGTTCGCCGCCTGGATCAGCGTGTAGCCCCAGCTCTGCAGCTCGACCCGCAGCCCCCACGCGTCGGCGAGCCCCGCGAGCTTGCGTGCCGCCGTGAAGCCGCCGGCGATCGTGACGTCGAAGCGCACCGCATCCCACGGCTCCATACGCAGCGCCTGCCCGACTTGCTGCACCTCGAGGATCGTGTTCCCCCCTGGCAGGATCGGCACGCCCACCTGTCGGCGTAGGTCGCGGTAGCCGTCGAGGTCGAGGTCGACGAGCGGCGCTTCGAGCCAGGCGAAGCCCATCGCGTCGAGCTCGCGCCCAATGAGCACGGAAGAGCGGCGGTCATAGCGCTGCTCGCCATCGTGCATGAACGTGATGCCTGCGTCACCGTGCGCCGCGTGTACGGCGCGCAGCATCTCGAGGTCGCGCTCGGGCTCGCACCAGGCGTGGAACTTGACCGCGCGGAACCCCTGTGCGCGCATCTCCGCGACGAACTCGACATAGGCTTGCGCGTCCGCGAGCATCGGCGTCGAGGCGTACGCGGGAAGGCGCTCGCGCGCGCCGCCGAGCAGGCGATACAGCGGCAGACCGCTCCGCTGCGCGACGAGATCCCACAACGCGATGTCGAGCGCCGAGCGGGCGCCGGGAAGCACCGGTAGCGTCAGGTCGTCCAGCCCGTGCCAGATCGACTCCCGCAGGCCGGCATCTTTGCCGATCACGAGCGGCGCGACCAGCCGAAGGCTCTCGAGCATCGCGCGGTCGAAGCGTCCGGTGGAGTACGAGGGCGTCGCGCCGACCCCCTGTGTCCCGTCCTCGTCGAACACGCGGACGATCGTGAGCGTCGCGTTCTGCGGCGGCAACTCGGACGCCCAGCTCTGCAGTTCTACGTCCGGCCCCACCGCCGACACCTCGACGCGCTCGATCATGCCGACCCTCCAGGCGAAACCTGCGCAACCTCGATCACGAGCACCTCTGCCCCGACCGGAAGGTCGGCGCCCGGCGTCGCGACGAGCTCGGCGACGCGGCCTGCAACGGGCGACTCGATGTCCAAGATCGCCTTGTCGCCCTCCACCCTGAAGAGCGGATCGCCGACCGCAACCGTCGCACCGAGCGCGACGAGGAACTCGACCAGGCGGCCCTGCTCCATCCCCACCTCGACGCTCGGCATGAGTACGGGACGCGCTGTGGTCGTCACGTCGTCCGCCATCAGATCCCGGTACTCATGCCTCGGGCGGCTGCAGCGATCGCATCCGCGCTGGGCTGGAACGCCGCCTCGAGTACGGGCCCGTACGGGATCGGCACGTTCGCGCCCGACACGACGCACGGCGCCGCCTTCAGCGACGGCCACGCGCTCTGGAGGAGCCGGGTCACTACGCCACCCGCCCAGCCGCCCTGCGCCGGCTCCTCCTCGACGACGAGCAGGCGGCCCGTGCGGCGCAGCGACGCCGCGAGTGGCGCGTCGTCGAGCGGCACGAGACCGCGCAGGTCGATGACCTCGCACTCGATCCCCTCGGCCGCGAGCAGCTCGGCGGCCGCGAGTGCCTTCGCGACCGTGCCCGCGAGCGCGAGGATCGTCAGACCACCGCCGGTGCGGCGCACGAGCGGCGTGCCGAGCACCGGGAGGGACGCATCGGACCCCACGGCACCGCTCACGCCGTAGAGGGCCTTGTGCTCGAGGAAGAGCACAGGGTTCGGGTCGCGGATCGCCGCCTGCAGCAGCAGCTTGGCGTCCTCGGGCGTCGAAGGCGCGACGATCTTGATGCCCGGGAAGGGCAGCAGCCAGGAAGCCGCAGCCTGTGAATGCTGCGCCGCGAAACCGATCCCGCCCCCATGCGCGGAGCGCACGACGAGCTGCAGCTCAAGCTGTCCGCCCGACATGTAGCGGAGCTTCGCCGCGTGGTTGACCAGCTGGTCGAACGCGTTGGCGAGGAAGTCGGCGAACATGATCTCCACGACCGGCCGGAGCCCGCCTGCGGCCGCGCCGATCGCCATCCCGACGAGCGCGTTCTCCGAGATCGGCGTGTCGCGCACGCGCGCGGCGCCGAACTCCTCCTGCAGGCCCGGGGTCACCTTGAAGACGCCGCCGGCGACCGCGACGTCCTCGCCGAAGAAGACCACCAGGGGGTCGCGCCGCAGCTCCTCGGCGAGGCCTTCGCGCACTGCCTCGCGGTAGGTCAGCGAGCGTGACTCGGCCTCATCCTCGGTGGGCACTGCCGTGTCGGATGCCGCCCCCGCGAACGCCGCGTACACGTGCTCGCCGAGCGCTCCGGGCTCGGGAAACGCGCCCTCGCTCGCGGCAGCGACCGCGCGCGCGATCTCGGCGTCGACCGAAGCCGCGAGCTCGCGCTCGCACTGATCGTTCCAGCCGGCCGTGGCCGCGAGGCGGTCGCGTGCCAGTACGAGGGGATCGCGCAGGAGCCACTCCGCGACCTCCGCCTCGGGTCGGTAGGTCCCGGGATCGTTGCGCGAGTGGCCGCGGTGCCGGTACGTCTTGGCCTCGACGAGCGTCGGGCCTCCGCCGCCGCGGGCACGCGAGATCGCCTCGGTCGCGACGGCGCGCACCGCTGCGACGTCATTGCCATCCACGACCACGCCGGGAATGCCGTACGCGGAGGCGCGGTCCGCGATGTTGGTGAGCAGGCACGTCTCGCGCGCCGGCGTGAACTCCCCGTAAAGGTTGTTCTCGCACACGAAGACAACGGGGAGCTGCCACACAGCTGCGAGGTTGACGCTCTCGTGGAACGTGCCGATGTTCGTAGCGGCGTCCCCGAACGACGTGATCGCGACCTGATCCGTCGCGCGCACCTGAGCCGCCCAAGCGGCTCCGGCCGCGATCGGCAGGCCGCCACCGACGATGCCGGAGGCGCCGATGAGGCCGACTCCCATGTCGCACAGGTGCATGGAGCCGCCGCGGCCGCGACAGATGCCCGTCTCCCGCCCGAACAGCTCCGCGAAAAAGCCCGCCAGGTCGACCCCTTTGGCCAGCGCCCACCCGTGCCCGCGATAGGTCGTCGTCAGATAGTCGTCCCTTGTCAACTCGGAGCAGAATCCGACGGGCACCGCTTCCTGGCCAATGCTGAGGTGCGCCGTGCCGTGGACGAGGCCCTCGTTCAGCAGCCGGCCGATCGCCTCCTCGCAGCGGCGGATCAGGAGCATGAGCCGGTAGTCGGCCGTCAGCTGCTCGACCGTGGCGGTCTGCGCGACGCTCACGGCCGCACGATCTCCTTCAGCACGCCGTCGAGCGCCCCGTCGAGAAGGCGGCGGAAGACGTCGTCGCTTTCTGCCAGCGGCACCGATCTGCGTGAGACGGCCGGCACGAGGCGCCCGCTCTCGAGCAGCCCGAGGGCGCGGCCGAACTCCGAGTTCGTGTAGGCGAACGCGCCCACGACCCTCTGTTCGTGCACGACCATGTCGAACGCCGGGATCGTCGCCTCGTGCGCGTGCATTCCGAGCCAGAGGGCGCAACCGCCCGGCCGCAGGATCCGGACCGAGTCGGGGCGGGAGCTGCTCGTGCCGACAGCATCGATCGCGAGGTCCGCCCCGGCGCCCCCGGTGGCCTCGAGCACGGCATCGCGCAGTCCCTCGGGCGTGACGACGACCTCGGCGATGTCGCGCAGAATCCCGTGCCGCGCGAGGATGGGCTCGCTCACGATCACCTGGCGCGTGCCCGCCGTGCGCAGAAGTTGCGCCGCCAGCGTGCCGATGGTGCCGCCTCCGAGCACGACGGCGGTGCTCGTGAACTTCTCGGGAATGAGCGACAGCGCGTGCACGCAGGTGGCGAGCGGCTCCGTCAGGACGGCGACCTCCTCCGGGCCATCCGGCGCGATGCGGTGGATGCAGCGCGCGGGCACGGCCACGAACTCGGCGAAGCCTCCCGCTCGTGTCCCCCCGATCAGGCCGCGGTTGCCGCAGGCATTCTCCTGTCCCGAGCGACACCACAGGCAGTCGCCGCACGTGACCTGCGGGTTGACAACCACGCGCGCGCCGGCCAAGTGCGCCTCGGCCGGCCCGCCGACCGCGACCACCTCGCCGGTCAGCTCGTGGCCCATGATGAGCGGCGGCGTGCGGCGAGGCGAGCGTGAGCTCACGCCGTCGACGTCGGAGGCGCAGATGCCCGCGGCCTCGACCCGCAGAAGGACCTCGCCCGGTGCGGGCTGCGGAGTCGCGACCTCGCGAACCTCGAACTCGAACGACTCCGTATACAGCAATGCGTGCATCCCGGCGGGCTCCTCGACGCGCGCTGCCTCAACTAGCAGAATAGACGTTCGTTCATCCTACTACGCATCCGTCGGGGCGGGGAGGGACCGTCCGCTACGGGTAATCGGTGAGCAGGAGCACGCGCGCAGGGCCGCCGAGCGCGTGATAGCGGTGCGGCAGATCAGCGGCGAACGAGAGATAATCGCCCGCGACGAGCACTGCTGCGTCGTCGTCGGGGCCGGCCGCGACCTGGCCGTCGAGCACGAGGGCATGCTCGGTCACCCCCGGCGAGTGCGCGGCGGCGTTGCGCTTCGCGCCGGCCGCGAGCTCCAGTACGTAGAGCTCGAACCCGCTGCGTCCCTGGCGACTGAGCAGCCGGCGCCCGCGGAAGCCGTCCTCTTCCGTCACGATTTGCGCGTCCTCGATCCGGTGCACCTGGATGACGTCCTCCTCGGTTCCGTCGAAGAGGTCGCCAAATGGGACATTGAGGGCTTTCGCCAGCGCCCAGACGGTGTCGACCGAGGGGTTGCCCGTCCCCCGCTCGAGGCTCGAGAGCGTCGCCTTGGAGACTCCGGCGCGACGCGCGAGCTCGGAAAGCGAGATCGCCCGTTCGAGGCGGCGGCGCTTCAAGCTGCGTGCGAGCGCTTGCGCCGCCGGTTGCATGTGCACGATCATAAACCCCGGGCAGCACGCGCCGTACGGCGTCACCACGTGATCAGGCCGCCGGTGACGTTGATCGACTGCCCCGTCATGTACGAGGCGGCGCCCGAGAGCAGGAAGGCGATCACCTCGGCCACCTCGAGCGGGGTGGCCACGCGGCCCAGCGGGACAGCTGCGACCCGACTCCCGCCGAGCTCGCCCGGCCCGACGCCCCGCAGCGGCGCGATGCCCTCGAGGACGACATCGTTCATCGGCGTGTCGACGAGGCCGGGGCAGACCGCGTTGACGCGTACGCCCTGCGCGGCGTAGGCATGGGCGAAGCTGCGCGTGACCGACAACACGGCGGCCTTGGACGCTCCGTAGACGGCGGCCTCGTGCGTCGATCCAGTCTTGCCCGCGCTGGATGCGACGTTGACGACCGCGCCGCCCGCGGGCATGCGCGGCACCATGAGCTGGCAGAGGAAGAAGAGCGCCTTGGCATTGACTCCCATCACCCGCTCCCAGTCGTCCTCGGAGACGGAGTCCAGTGCGCTGAGCCGGATGATGCCCGCCGCGTTGACGAGGTGAGTGCACCCGGGGCCCGCAGCGCCGGCGAGCCGTGCGCGGTCGGCCGGCTCGGTCACGTCGCAGACGCAGGCCTCTGCGCCCGCGGCCAGGACGATGGCGAGGCCGGCCTCGTCGCGATCGGCGGCGACGACGCTTGCCCCGCGTTCGAGCAGGAGCAGGGCGGTCGCCCGGCCGATCCCGCTCGCGGCACCGGTGACGACTGCGCGGGCGCCCTCGAACCGGGTCGCAGCGACGGCGCTCACAGGTGGTCGGCCAGATCGACGACGTTGCCGAGCCGGTCGACCTCGCCGTCGAGGTACAGGGGCAGGTTCCAACGGAAGAGCTCCATCGAGCGTGCCCAGCCCTCGGGGCTGCCACCGGATATGTGCGATGTGACGACCACACGCGGATGTGCCCAGAGCGGGTGCTCGGGCGGTAGCGGCTGCGGCACGACGACGTCCAGCACGGCGCCGCCCACCCGGCCGTCGGCCAGCGCAGAGAGCAGCGCCTCTTGGTCGATGAGGCCGCCGCGGGCGACGTTGACGATGCCGGCGCCCGGCTTGAGCGCGCGAAACTCGGCTTCCCCGAGCAGGTGCCGGGACGTCGAGTTGAGCGACGCGGTCACGACGACATAGTCGCTGCCGGCGAGCATCTCGTTGACGCCCTCGGGTGGCAGAAGCCGGTCGAGCGGCTCGTTCGTCGTCAGCATGGGTTTCCGCTTCGTCGCCCATACCTCCATGCCGAGGGCTTTGCAGACGGTGGCCAGGTAGCGACCGGTCCCGCCGTAGCCGACGATGCCGACCCGCTTGCCGTACAGCTCCGCCCCGGAGATCGGCTCGTGGTTCCAGCGGCGCTCGTCCTGCTGCGCCATCAGGCGGCGCAGGTCGCGCGCAATCGCGACCATCCCGAAGACGGCGTACTCGGCCATCGCGGACGCATACACCCCAGAGCTGTTCGTCACGATCACGCCGCGCTCCGCAAGCTCCCGGCTCGCGAAGCTCTCGATGCCGGCGCCGGTCGAGTGGATCCAGCGCAGCCTCGGCATGCGGTCCGCCAGCTCCCGGAACGAGAGCGGGCCCTCGTAAAGGCCGTAGACCGCGATCTCGACGTTGCCGAGATCGGCCTCGCCCTCCTCGCCGCGCAGCGGGAGCAGCCGGACGCGCCCTGTCGCGGCGTCCTCGATCTGCTCGCCGTGCTCGTCGGCGAGCGCGCGTGCGAGGGCGATGGTCTTCATTCGGCGGGCCTGTCGTTCGAGAGCGAGCCGACGCGCACGGCAGACAGGGCGGCGCGGCGCGAGAGCTCTTCGAGCGGGATGTGGCACCGCAGCATGTGCCCGTTACCGGTGCTCTGCCACGGCGGGTCGACCTCGTGACAGATCGGGCCGATCTTCCACGGGCAGCGGTCGGTGAACGGGCAGGCGCTCTCGGGCCGCTCGGACGCGACGCCGGGGTCGCTGCGAACGGCGGGGGAAATCGTGTTCTCGCCGTCGATCTCGGGCACCGCCGAGAGCAGCATGTGCGTGTACGGGTGGTACGGCGGGGCGTAGACGTCCTCGGCACTGCCGACCTCGCACAGCTCTCCCAGGTAGAGCACGCCGACGCGGTGCGAGAGCGCGCGGACGACCGCGAGGTCGTGCGAGATGAAGAGGTAGGCGATCCCCTGCTCGGCCTGCAACTCGCGCAGCAGCTCGACGATGTTGGTCTGCACCGAAACGTCGAGGGCTGAGAGGATCTCGTCGCAGAGCATCAGCCGCGGCCGTGCCGCGAGCGCACGGGCGATCGCGATCCGCTGCCGCTCGCCGCCCGAGAGCTCGTCCGGATAGCGGCTGGCGAAGGCCGCGTCGAGGCGCACGTCCTCGAGCGCCTTCGCGACGCCGGCTCGTCGCGCCTTGCCGCGCAGCCCGAAGAAGAGCTCCAGCGGACGGCCCACGATCTGGTGCACGCGCTGGCGCGGGTTGAGCGACGCATCCGGATTCTGGAGCACGATCTGGATCTCGCGACGCACGTCCTTGCTGCGTGCCTCGACCGTCGCGGCGAGGTCGTGGCCCTCGAACGTCAGCTGGCCCGAGAGCGGGCGCAGCAGGCCTCCGACGGTACGCGCGATGGTCGACTTGCCGCTCCCCGATTCGCCGACGAGCGAGAACGTCTCGCGGGCGCAGACGTCGAACGTGACGTCCTGGACGACCACGAGCTGCGGCCGCACGGCGCGCCCGAGCCGCCGCGGGCGCCGGTCGTACGTGATCGAGAGATCGGCGACGTCCAGCAGCGACTCGTCCGCCGCCGCAGTCAGTGGCACGTAGCTCGACGCCGAGGTGCGACCGGCGGTCAGCTGCTCGACCTCCTCGAGGCGGCGGCACGCCGCCTCGTGTGCCGGGGCGATGGGCCGCAGCACCTGCCGCTGCTCGAAGCACGCCTCCTCTGCGAAGTCGCAGCGGGGCGCGAACCGGCACCCCTTGGGCAACTCGTTGCGCTTGAGCAGGCCGCGCAGGACGAAGTCGCGACTGCGATGAGGCGCCGCGACGGACGGAACCGCATCGATCAGCCCGCGCGTGTACGGATGCCTTGGGTTCGAGAACAGCTCGTGGACGGGCGCGTCCTCGACGAGCTCCCCGGCGTACATGACGCCGACCCGATCGCAGACGGCCGCGACGACGCCGAGATTGTGCGTGACGTAGACCATCGCCATGCTCAGCTCGGCGCGCAACCTGCGCAGCAGGTCGAGTATCTGCGCCTGCGTCGTCACGTCGAGGCCCGTCGTCGGCTCGTCGAGCACGATCAACTCGGGGTCGCACGCGAGCGCCATCGCGATCACGACGCGCTGCTGCTGACCCCCGGAGAGCTGGTGTGGATACTTGCGCGCCGTGCGCTCCGGATCCGGAAGGCGCACGTGCGCGATCAACTCGCGAACGCGGCGGGCGCGGTCCGCGCCGGGCTTGCCGACGGCGTGCACCGCCATCGCCTCGGCCACCTGGTCGCCGATTCGCAGCCCGGGCGACAGTGCCGTGGTCGGGTTCTGCGGGACGAGGCTGACCCGTCGCCCTCGCACCTTCTGCAGCTCGCGGCCGGCGAGGTGCGCGAGATCGCGTCCGCCGAAGGCGATCGTGCCGGAGCGGATGCGGCTTCCGGGACGCTGATACCCGAGCAGGGACAGCGCGGTCGTGGTCTTGCCGCAGCCGGACTCGCCGACGAGCCCGAGCGCCTCGCCGCGGGCGATCGAGAACGTCGCGCCGTTGACCACGTTGTTCCAGCGGTCGTTGGACCAGAAGTCGATCGTGAGGCCCTCCACGGCGACCAGCGGATCCGGGGTCAGACGCTCCTCGGCGATCATGGCGTCCTCTCCGCCGAGCGTCCGAGCGCCCGGGCGATGCCGTCCGTGACGAGGTTGAGGCTGATCACGAGCACTGCGAGCGCGGCACACGGAGCGAGCACCGCGATGGGCGCGGTCACGAGGGCCGCGCGGTTCTCGCTGATCATCAGCCCCCACTCGGGCGAGGGCGGCCGTGCGCCGAAGCCGAGGAATCCGAGCGAGCTGATCAGGATCGGCGCGTAGCCGGCGCGGACGCCGAACTCCACGAGCAGCACGCCCGCGGCGTTCGGCGTCAGCTCGCGCCAGACGATCGACGGCACCGACTCGCCCCGCGCGCGCGCCACGGTGACGTAGTCGCGCGTGACGAGGTCGACGGCGACCGAGCGGGCCATGCGCGCGATCCGCGGCGTGTACACGAGGACGACCACGCCGATCAGGAGCAGCGAGCTGCCCGAGGCCTTCGGCCCGGCGGCCGCGATCGCGAGCAGCGCCAGCACCAGCAGCGGAATGCTGATGAGCGTCTCGAAGCCGCGCATCAGGGCCTCGTCGACCCAGCCGCCCACGAGGCCGCTCGCGAGGCCGATGAGACCGCCGAACACCGTGGCGATGAGCGTGCTCGTGAGCGCGAGGTAGAGCACCTCGCGGGTGCCGTAGACGACGCGGCTGAAGACGTCGCGGCCGAGGATGTCGGTGCCGAAGAGGTGCGAGCTGCTCGCGCCCGAGTACGGCAGGCCCGGTTCCCGCCTGAAACGGGTCGTAGGGCGCCCACAGAGGGCCGGTCAGGCGCGATCAGCGACGTAGACGAGCAGGACCAGCGCCGCGATGCGCGCGCTCGATGCGGGAAGCCGGCGCAGGAAGCGCCGCCAGCGCCCGAGCGGCTGAACCGGCGACCGGGAGGTCGACGGCCGCCGCGCTCATCAGGGCGTCCTGAGGCGCGGGTTGAGGATGATCGTGAGCACGTCGGCGAGCAGGTTCGCGAGGATGTAGACCGCCGCGGCGAGCAGCGCGATCGCCTCCACCACGGGGACGTCGCGGACCGAGATCGAGTCGACGAGCAGCCTTGCCGAGGCCGGGGTAGGAGAACACGGACTCGACGACGACGACCCCGCCGATCAGATACGTGAGGTTCAGCGCCGTCACGTTGAGCGCCGGCCCGACGGCGTTCGGAAGCGCGTGGCGCAGCGACGACGCGCCAGCGCGGCACGCCCTTGAGGGTCGCCATGCGCACGTACTCGGAGTCGAGCACGTCGATCAGGTTGTCGCGCAGCATGCGGATCGCGTAGACGGCCATCGCCACCATCAGCGTGACCGCCGGCAGCACGGTGGCGTGCAGGCGGGCGAGCAGGTCGTCGCCTGGGATTGACGATCGAGAGCGCGGGCGCGACGTCGAGACTGCACCGCGAACACGAAGATCAGCAGCGTCCCGAGCACGAACTCGGGCAGTGAGAGCCCGACGAGCGTCACCATGAGATCATGCGCGAGTCGAGCAGCTTGCCTCGGCGGAGCGCCGCGACCGTGCGCGAGGATCAGCGTCACCGGGACGTAGAGGACGAACGCGAAGAGGCTGAGGAAGAGCGTGTTCTTGGCGGCGTCGCCGATCGTGGCGGTGACCGTCTCGTCGTTCACGAGCGAGCGGCCGAGGTCGCCCTGGAGAACGTCGCCGAGCCAGACGCCGTACCGCTCCCAGACCGGCTCGATCGAGGTGGAGCTGGTCGCGGAAGATCTGACGCTGCTCCGGGGACGACTCGCGCCCGAGCACGCGCTCGGCGATGTCGCCGGGCAGGACGCTGGTGAACAAGAAGACGATCGCCGAGACCACGACGAGCGTGCCGACGGCGAGTGCGAGACGCTGGACGATGAGTCTGAGGATCAAACGGGTTCCTGCAGGGTCGCGTGGACGTTGCTCGACGGTCACCCGGGCTGCCCTCGCGACGGGCAGCCCGGGTGACCGGGTTCGAACTAGCGGTCGTGCAGATCCCCTACTTGCACTGGAGCTTCGTGAAGTCGAACTGCACGAACTGGATGGACGGAACGTAGCCGCTGCAGTTGGAGCGCTCGGCCGCGACGACCCGCTGGAACATGGGGATGATCTCGCCGCCCTTCTCGGTGAGCATCTTCCCGGCCTCCTTGTAGATCGCGCTGCGCGCGGCCGGGTCCACCGTCGTGTTGGCCTTCTGGATCAGCGCGTCGAACTCCGGCACCTTCCAGTGCGACTCCGGGTACGGCGCGTTCTGCAGGTAGGCGATCGAGAGCGCCAGGCCCGCGGGGCGCGCCGACCAGGCCGAAACCTGGAACGGCTGCTTCAGCCAGACGTTGTCCCAGTACTCGCTGGCCGGGCCGGTGATCACGTTGACCTGGATGCCGGCCTTCGCGGCCTGCTGCTTGTACAGCTGCACCATGTTGACGATGCCCGGGATCATGTCGGCCGTGTAGATGTCGACCTTGAGCGGGTTCGACGCGTTGAAGCCGGCGGACTCGAGCAGCTTGATCGCGCCGGGGACGTCAGGCCCAGGCACGTTCTTGCGCCACGCGTCGGGGGACGTCGGCGGGATGGGATTGTCGTCGCCGATGACTCCGTAGCCGAGCAGCGCGGTCGGCGACCATCTGCTCACGGTCGATGACCTTCTTCATCGCCTGGCGCACCTCGACCTTGTCGAACGGCGGGGTGTCCACCCACATCGGCATCGTCATGGAGGTCGAGGGGCCGGTCGTCGTCAGCTTGACGCGCGAGTCGGACTTGAGGGCCGGGACGACCTCGTAGGCGACCTGCTGGGAGAAGTCGACCTGACCGGTCTGCAGGGCGGCGAGCATCGAGTTCGCCTCCTGGATCACGTACAGCTGCAGGCACGGGGCCTTCGGCAGGCCCTTCTGCCAGTAGTTCGGGTTGCGGTTGAACGTCTGCACCTGCTTGCCCGGCTTGAAGCCGACCGGGATGAACGGACCGGTTCCGGCGCCCTTCGTTCGCAGCGTCGCCGTCTTCGCGCCGTTCTGGACGATGAACGTGTTCTTGTTCGTGATCAGGAGCGGCAGCTCGGCCACCGGCTTGGCGGTGGTGAACTTGACGCGGTAGGGGCCGTCGGCCTTGATCCCGCCAGGCTTCAGGAATGTCATCTGCGACAGACCCTCGGAGCCCGTCTTGGGATCGAGCACGCGACGGAACGTGTAGACGACGTCAGCCGATGTGAACGGCTTGCCGTCCCAGAACGTCACGCCCTTGCGCAGCTGGAACGTCCAGACGGTGCCCTTCGCGTTGCTCTTCCACGACGTGGCGAGCTGCGGCAGGACCTTCCAGTTGTCGTCCTCGGTGGTGAGGCGGTCGTAGCTCGCGTTCACGTTGAGCGAGCTCTGGCTCGAGGGCTGCTGCGCCGGGTCCATCGAGTTCTTGTTGCCGCTCGACTCGACGCCCGCGTATTTCACGCACTTCGTAGTCGCCCCGGCGGCGACGGGGGCGTTGCTTGCCGAACTCGCCGACCCCACCGGCCCGACGAGCGTCGCGGTCGCGGCCGCGAGCGCCAGCGGAAGCAGGACCTTCAGCGGTTTCTTCATACGTTCATCCTTTCCGATGGGTGTTGCCCGGGCCGGCGGCCTGGGCTCCGCGGCGTGTGCTGCACATGAGTGGAGACGAGGAAATCGGGGTCATGTTTGCGCCGGGGAGGATCGAGATCCAGCCTCCCTCGACTGAACGAACGTCCGATGCACGAAACGGAGCCAACCATACCGACTCGACGGCCGAGCATCGCTGGTCTGTGCTCCAATGCGCTCGGCACTCCCGCCCCGACCGCAAGGAGCCCCGTGAGCTCGACGATCGCCAGCCTCGAGGTCATTCCCATCGTCACGCCGGCCGTCAACGCGAGCGACTGCGATGGGGCCGCCGATACCGTCGTCGTCCGCCTGACGGACGAGCAGGGCCGGACGGGCATCGGCGAGGCCGACGCTCCAGCCGACCTCGTGCGCGCTTTCATCGAGCAGCCCGACCTCCACGTCTGGAGCCGGAACGTCCGCGACCTCGTCGTCGGCCGCGACCCGTTTCCAATCGCCTCTCTGGTCGACGAGCTGTACGAAGCGACGCTGTATCCTGGTCGGCGCGGACTCGGCATCCACGCGCTCTCGGCGATCGACATCGCGCTCCACGACCTCGTCGGGCAAGCAGCTCGGCCGGCCAGTGTACGAGCTGCTCGGCGGCGCCCGCAAGGAGATGCTCTCGCCGTACGCGACGGTCTTCCCCGGTCTGCCGCAGGGCCGCTCGCTCTCCGAGCTGATGCGCGACATCGGCACCCGCTTCGAGGCCGCACTCGAAGCCGGCTTCCGCGCAGTCAAGATGGAGTGCCTCTTCTACGACCTGGTGACCGACGCCCAGCTCGTCACCGCCATCCGCGATGGGCGCGGCATGCTCGGGGACGACATCCAGCTCATGCTCGACTTCGGCTATCGCTGGAGCGACTGGCGCGCCGCGCTCTGGACGCTTCGCCGCGTCGAGGATTGCGACATCTACTTCGCCGAGGCTACGCTCCAGCACGATGACCTGGAGGGCCACGCGCGGCTCGCCGAGCGCGTCGAGACGCGCGTGTGCGGAGCCGAGTTCGCGGCCACTCGCTTCGAGTGCCGTGAGTGGCTGACGGAGGCCGGAGTGGACGTTCTGCAGCCGGACATCAACCGCTGCGGCGGGCTCACCGAGATCGGGAGGATCGCGGAGCTCGCCGCCTACCACGCCGCGTCGGTGATCCCGCACGGGTGGAAGACCGGCATCACGGCTGCGGCCGGACGCCATTTCCACGCCGCTACGGTCAACTCCCCGACGTTCGAGTTCCTCTCGCCGGTGCTCTGGGACTCCCCGATCCGCAGCGAGCTCGTGCGCCCCGAGCCGGCGATACGGGATGGCCGGATGGAGCTCCCGACCGGCCCGGGGCTGGGAATCGAGCTCGATGAGGACGCCCTCGCCCGCTACCGCGTCGACCAGCCGCGGGCGACGGGCGTGCGATGACGGGCTCCACGGAGAGCGCGCGGGATGACGAGACTCTCGCTCGCGTCCGAGCCGCCGCGGACCTGCTGTGCAGATATCCGTTCGCGTGCTGGCACTACGGCGACTCGATCGGCTTCGAGGGCCTGCTCGCGGCCACAGACGTGCTCGGCGACGGCCGCTACGAGGGCTTCGTCCATGGCGCGTGCAAGGCGTGGATCCCACGCGCGCGTCCATACCGCGAAATCGACAACACCGCCCCGGGATATGCGCTCTGCCTGCTGCTCGAGCGCACGGGCGACGAGGCGGTGCTCGAGGCGTGCCTGGAGCTGGCCGCCTTTCTCACCGGCAGGCGCACGCTCCGGGGCGTTTACGTGTCGTTTGAGCGCGCGCCATTGAGGACTCCCTACGGTGATGCGACCGCTGTCGCCGGCCGAGCAGGCGCTCCTCGAAGACCCCGGCGCCGGAGCGTTCGTCGACTGCCTGCACTTCGACGCGCCGTTCCTCGTGAAGCTCGGCCGCCTCGCCGGGGACGAGCGGCTCGTCGATGCGGGCGCTGACCAAGCGCTCGCGACGATCGGCCTGCTCCAGCAGCCGGACGGCTTCTTCGCGCATTTCTTCCTCGAGCGCACCGGGCAGACCTACGGGCACGGCTGGGGTCGGGGCCAGGGTTGGGCACTGCTCGGCCTGCTCGACGTCATCGAGCAGCTGCCGGAGAGCCATCCGCACGCGCGTGAGATCTGCGCCTCGCTTCGTGCGCCTGGCCGACGCGCTCGTGGGTACGCAGGCAGCCCGACGGCCACTGGCCGACGCCGATCGCAGACCGCTCCAGCTTCCACGAGACGTCGACGGCCTCCTTCGCGGCCGCGGGCCTCGCGCGTGGCCTCGCCCTCGGCCTGCTCGGTGACTCGGCGCGCGTGGCGGCCCAGGCCGCCTGGGATGCGAGCCTCGCGTCCGTCGGCGCCGACGGAGCGACGACCGGAGTGTCCGCCGCCCTCTGGGCATCGACCGCGCCATCGCATTATGCCGGCGCGCCGGTGGGCTTCCAGGTGCCATGGGGAGCCGGTCCGTTCCTGGTAGCGGCGCGCGAGCACCTCGGGCCCTGCGCTCGCTCGGCGATGTGACCGGCGAACGGCTACCGACTCGCGGCGGTGACCCGGGCGGTTACGGTCCGCGCATGTCGAGCTTCGAGGGCAAGCATGCGATCGTCACGGGCGGCGGGCCGCGGGATCGGGGAGGCGGTCGCGCGCCGTCTGCAGGCCGACGGCGCGAGCGGTGATGGTCGTCTCGCGCACGGCGCAGAGGTGGATGGGGTCGCCGCGTCGCTCGGTGCGCCTGCGCTTTCGCACGTCGCCGACGTCTCGGTCGAGGCCGATGTCCAGGGCATGGTCGAGCGCGCGATCGCGGCCTGGGGACGGATCGACATCGTCGTCAACAACGCGGGCGTCGACGACGACTGTCCGTTTCTCGACGTGCAGGTCGCGAACTGGCAGCGCGTGCTCGGCGTCAACCTGACCGGCCCGTTCCTGGTCTCGCAGCGCGCGGCGCGCGCGATGGTCGCGGCCGGGGTCGGCGGCGTGTTCGTGCACATCGCGTCGATCGCAGCGCTGGCCGGTGACGGCGAGCAGGTCGCCTACGGCGCTTCCAAGGCCGGGCTGCTCGGGCTCAACCGAATCATGGCGCTCGAGTTCGCGCGCCACGGCATCCGCTCGAATGTCGTTCATCCGGGCTACACCGCCACGCCGCTGACGCGCCAGTACGTCGGCGAGGAGATGTACGAGTACATGATGGGCGGGTTCGCGCGCATCCCGCAGGGCCGCATGGCCCTACCCGAGGAGATCGCCGCGGCGGTCGCGTTCCTGGCCTCGGACGACGCGGCGGCGCATCACGGGCACCGATCTCGTCGTCGACGGCGGGACGATGGCCAATGCCTACGTCGTGGAGACGCTGCCCGCAGTGAAGATCACCGGGATCGACTGCCATGTCCTGCTCGATCCCGCCTACGAGCGCGAAGCGACGAGCAGCAACCAGGACGACATCGTCGTCGAGGTGCACACCGACGAGGGCATCAGCGGCATCGGCGAGACCGATCTCAACGCCTGGGTCGCACGGGCCTGCATCGAAGCTCCGGGCACGCACACGATGGATCTCGGCCTGGCCGAGACGCTGATCGGCCTCGACCCGCTCGACCCGGTGGCGATCTGGGACAGGCTCTACGTCGGTACGGCGATGACCGGACGCCGCGGGGCGCTCGTGCACGCGCTCGGAGCACTCGACATCGCGCTCTGGGACATCTGCGGCAAGGCCGCCGGCAAGCCGACCTGGGAGTTGCTCGGCAGCGGCCGCGCGCGAGACCTTCCGGCCGTACGCCTCGCTGCTGCCGAGCGTCGCGAACTGGGAGGATCTGCATCGCTCGCTGGTGGAGCAGGTGGCCTGGGCCAAGGGCCTCGGCTTTCAGGCGGCCAAGCTCGAGCTGCTGATCTCGGGGCCGTACGCCCACCAGGGCCTGGACGAGCGCGACGAGCTGATGGTCGAGACGATCCGCGCCGTGCGCGAGGCCGCCGGGCCGGAGTTCGCGATCATGGTCGACGTCGGCTACGCCTGGGACGACGCCGATCGCGCCCTGGCCGTGATCGAGACGTGGGCCGAGTACGACGTGTTCTTCGTCGAGACGCCGCTCTGGATCGACGACCTCGAGGGCTACCGCCGGCTCGCAGAGCGCTCGCCCATCCGGATCGCGGCCGGCGAATGGCAGGCGACGCGCTTCGAGTTTCTCGACCTCATGGATCGCGGCGGCATCCACGTCGTGCAGCCGGACGTCGGTCGCGTCGGGGGCCTCACCGAGGCCCGCCGCGTGTGCGAGCTTGGCGGCCGAGCGCGATCTGCTGGTCGTCCCGCACGGCTGGAAGACGGGTATCACCATCGCGGCCACGGCGCAGCTGGCGGCGATCACGGCCGCACATGCCGTTCTTCGAGTTCGTGCCGCAGGAGGTCGCCGAGAGCCCGCTGCGCCGCGAGCTGACGCGCGACGAGCTGGACGCTGGCTCCCGACGGCACGCTCGCGCTCCCTCGTCGCCCCGGGCTCGGTGTGGAGCTCGACCGCGACGCACTCGCGCGCTTCGCCGAGGCCGGCCGGCGCCGCGCCGCCTTAGATCCGGCTGTAGCCGCCGTCGATCGAGATCTTCGCGCCGGTCAGGAAGTGCGCGCCGTCCTCGCTCAGGAAAACGCGCGGCCTCGGCGCACTCCTCGACGTCGCCGAAGCGGCCGATCGGATGGCGCGAGAGCAGCTCACGTTCGAATGCTCGGTCGTCGTTCATCGCGTCCATCACCGACTCGTGCAGTTCGGTTCCGATGACGCCGGGCATGAGCGTGTTCGAACGAATTCCGCGCGGCCCGTACTCCACGGCGATGTGGTCGGACAGCATGTTCAGCCCGGCCTTTGAGATGTCATAGCCGCAATCGCCGGCCCAGACGGTGATCGCGCACACCGAGGAGATGTGCACGATCGAGCCGCCGCCGGCCGCGAGCAGGTGCGGCAGCGCGAACTTGCTGATCAGGAACGGCCCGCGCAGGTTGGTGGCGAGGATGCGATCGAATTCCTCGACCGGCCACTCGTGCAGGTCGCGCCAGTCGCTCGCGTCGATGCCGGCGTTGTTGACGAGGACGTCGATGCCGCCGAGTTGCTCGGCTGCGCCGTCGGCCACCGCTCGCGCGCCCTCGACCGTCGCGACGTCGCCGAGCAGTCCCGACGGCGGTTCCGCCGGCGCTGCCGATCTCCGTCGACGGTGCGCTCCACGCGCTCGGCGTCGCGACCGCACGCGGCGACCGCCGCCCCCTCGGCGGCGAAGCGGTTCGCGATCGCGCGGCCGATGCCGCTCGACGCGCCGGTCACGACGGCGCGCTTGCCTGCGAGGCGTCCCATCAGAGCTCTCCCTCGGTTGTGCATGCAACGGCCGGGCCCCGCGCCGCGCGCGGGCCCGGCCGGTGTGGTCAGGAGCAGTCGTCACTCGGGCGGGATCTCGGCGAATGCGCGGTCGATGTCCACGCCCTTGGCTCTTACGCACGGCGCGTGCGACGTAGTAGAAGATCACGCCGGCCAGGATCGTTCCGCCCGCCCAGACGAAGAACTCCGAGCGCTTGACGATTCCGAGTCGCGGACTCGTGCAGGAACTCGAAGTAGAGGAACACGGCGGTGAGGATGCAGCCGACGCCGGCGATCTGCACGAGCGGGATGCCCGCGACCGTCTTCTGCGACGCCGACGCGCGGTAGAGCTCTGCCCGCCGGCTGGGCGCCAGGATGCCCGACAGCCCGACGAGCGCCATCGCGATCAACTGGATCAGCGTGGCGAACGCCAGCACCTTGAACAGCGTCGCCGTGTTCGAGGTCGCCCACAGCAGCACGAGGATCGAGGCTGCGCCCGAGACGACGACGCAGACCCACGGCGCGCCCCTGCGCGTCGTCTGCGCGAAGAACTTGGGGAGCATCCCGTCGAACGCGTACGCGAACAGCATGCGCGTCGGCTGCAGCAGGCTGAGCCAGCAGATGAGCGGCCAGAACACGATGTAGCTGAGCGCGAGGATGATCGCGAAGAGCGTGTTGTTGACGCTCGCGCCGGTCAGGAAGATGTACGTCGGATTGGTCAGCGGAAGCCCTTCGGGCAGCCCGCCCGACTGAGCGGCGCGGATGAACTGCTCACCCGTGCCGCTCAGGATGAACCAGTGCCGAAGATCGCCACGACGACGAGGCCGAGAATGCCTCCGAGCGCCATGTTGTTGGCGGTCTTGAGCGTGCTCGCCTGACGCAGCTCGCCGCCCACGAACGACGACCAGTAGCAGTAGATCGAGACGGTCGCGAGCGCCGCGACGAGCGCCAGCGTCTGCGTGAACGAGAAGCCCGGCGAGAGGTCGGCGCCCGCCTTGACGGCACGGTCGATCGTGCCCTGATACTGACCCTCGCCCGCGAACGCGTCGAAGCCCTTCGCGAACGTGTCCTTGCCGCGGATCAGCAGCGACGAGCACCGTGACCACCATGCCGCCGGTCACGAACCAGAAGCAGCCGATGCAGGAAGCGGATCATCCAGCGCCAGCCGCGCGAGGTGGATGAGCGAGGAGACGGCGATCATGGCGGCGCCGAGGAAGAACTGCCACCAGCGGCTCGCCGGCGATGTCCTGGCCCCACTCGGTGAGGCCAGGGTACCCGCCGATGTTGCCGATCGCGATGGCCGACGGGCTGACCGCGAAGATCGCGAACGCGAGGCCGAAGAACGCGTTCGAGAGGAAGCCGGCCATCGACATGCAGAACGACGAGATGACGCCGACGAGTGGATGGATGACGCGGCTGACGATCATGTAGTCGCCGCCGGAGCGCGGGATCATCTGCGTGAGCAGCCCGAACGCATACGAGAACGAGAGCGTCATGGGAACGACGAGCAGCAGCGCGAGGTACATGTTCGCGCCCGCGAAGACCGTGAGGAAATAGAACAGGACGGCCGACAGCGTCTGGGTCGGATGGCCGGGGATGAAGTTGAGCGCGATGCTCGCGCGCTGGCTCATGCCGCGCACGAGACCGGTCGCGTTGCGGACGAACAGGCCCGAGTCCGTCACCGCCGTCGCCTCCATGCGGGAGACGTCTTCTGCCATGCCGATCCTCCTTCTCTAGCCGATCGTGAACTGGTGCGAGCGGACGCGATCGCCCGCGAGCGAGACCGTCACGCCGTGGATGCGCCCACTGGCGTACTCGGATCCGGAGTTGAGCGCGAGCGTGCGCCCGATCTGCGCCGCTCCGCGGGATTCGTGGATGTGCCCGTGCAGCGAGAGCACGGGCTGGTACTCCTCGAGGATCTGACGCACCGCCGTCGAGCCGACCGGGATCTCGTGCGGCTTGCCGTTGCGCACGACGATGCGCAGCTGGTCGTCGATCTCGTAGGCCGTGTCGAGACCCGACGCGTACGGCGGCACGTGCAGGTTGAAGATCGCACGTCTCGGGGTGCTCCAGTTGATCCGCGAGCGCCTTGATGTGCGCATACAGCGCGTCCTCGTCCAGCTCGCGGGGGCTGTCCCACGGCGTCGGGTTGGCGTAGGAGCACGAGATCATCTCGTGACCGCCGACGATCGTCACGCGATCGTCCAGAACTGCGTGTGCGCGGCGCTCGCGAGCACCGCATCGCAGCTCCACGGATCGTCGTTGCCCGCCATCACGTACACCTCGATGCCGAGCGGCGGCATGCGCTCGTCGGCGAGGGCGATCCAGCGTCGCAACTCGTCGAGCATCACCTGCTCGAACAGGCGGGTGCGCGCCTCCGCGTCGCCGCTGGTGGCGCGTCGATCTCGGCGGTGTCCGCGATCCAGGGGTACATGCCGTTGTAGCGCACCGCGTCGGCCAGCTGATCGAGCTCCACCTGCGAGCTGCCGCGGCGGGTCTCGCCGAGGAAGCTCGCGCTGAACGAGCCGTCGGCTCGAGCGCGATGGGCACGATCGCCTTGCCGGTGAGGTCACCGCCCATGATCAGGGACTGCACGCCGTAGAAGCGACCGGCACCGAGGAACTTGCGCCAGCACTGGTCGGAGCCGTGCACGTCGGACGCGTAGTACAGCTCGAGCGTCTGCGTGCGCTGCGTCGCGGTCCTTCGAACGCTTGCGGAAACTCGCGAGCCCCATGTCTCCCGTTTGCTATAGCCCTCGGCGCCGCGACTGTACGGACCGGCGCGAGGCACGGGTCAAGGCATGGCGATGACGACCCGGCCCGCCTCGCCGGAGGCGGTCATGGCGACGGCATCGTTGATCCGCTCGAGCGGGAACCGGTGGGTGACCAGCGAGGCGAGGTCGAGGCGCCCCGCCGCCGCCAGCCGCGCCAGCGGCGGGACGTGCAAGCGCAGGGCTCGCACCGCCCAGGTTGGAACCCAGGATCGTGTGCTCGAACTGCGTCACGTCGTAGACCGGGAACGACGCCCGCACGCCGATCGCGGGCTGGCCGATCAGCGTCGTGGTGCCGCCGTCGCGCACCGACGCGAAGGCCTGCGCGGCGACCTCGGGGTTGCCGATCGCCTCGAACGCGTGGTCGACGCCACCGGGTACGAGTGCGCGGATCTGCTGTGACGGATCGCCGAGCGCAGGGTCGATCACGTGCGTGGCGCCGAGCGCGAGCGCGAGCGCGCGCTTGGCCGGCAGCGGATCGACGGCGATCACCGGGTAGGCCGAGACGAGCCGCGCCCCCTGCACGGCCGAGAGGCCGACGCCTCCGCAGGCGAAGATCGCGACGGCATCGCCCGGGCGCACGTTGGCTCGGCGGGTGACCGACAGTACGCCCGTGGTGACGCCGCATCCGAGCAGGCAGGCGAGGTCGGCGGGAACGGCATCCGCGATGGGGATCGCCGCATTGGCCGGGCACACCGCGTGCGTCGCGAAGCTCGAGACGAACGCCAGGTGATAGGCCTGCTCGCCGCGCCAGCGCGAGACGCGAGTCGTGCCGTCGCGCAGCACCCCGGCATCCATGCAGGCGGCCGCCTCGGAGCAGAGATTGACGCGCCCCTCGAGGCAGTAGCGACAGCGCCCGCAACTGGGCGCGAAGGTCATCACGACCGGCTCACCGATGCGCCCGGCATCGACACCTTCGCCGACCGCCTCGATCGTGCCGGCGCCTTCGTGACCGAGCACGACCGGGACACGGGATCGGCCACTTGCCGTCCATGTACGAGAGGTCCGACCGGCAGATGCCCGACGCCAGCACGCGCACCAGTACCTCGTCGCGCCGAGGCGGCGCGAGCTCCACCTCGTCCACGACGAGAGGCTCGTTCGGTGCCGTCATCAGGGCAGCGAGTACGTGCACGGGCCGATGCTACTGTCCGCGCTCATGGTGAGAGCGCACGAGCACGAGGTCGAGGCCGAGGCACGACGTCTCGCCGCGGGCATCCAGGAGTCAGGCGTGCAGGTGCGCTTGCTGGGCGGTCTCGCAATCCGCCTGCACGCCGCCGGGGCAAATGCACCCGCACCTCGCGCGCAGCTACGCCGACATCGATCTCGTCTGCGCGCGCAAGGCCGGCCGTGACACGTCGCACTTCCTGGTCGCGTCCGGGTACGAGCCAAACGACCGCTTCAACGCGATGAACGGCTCCGAGCGCATGATCTTCCACGACCCGTCCGAGACGGCCGCCATATCGACCTCTTCGTCGGCGGCTTCCGCATGTGCCATGCGCTGCCGCTGGCCGACCGCTTCGAACTGGATTCCCCGACGCTGCCGCTCGCCGAACTGCTTCTCACGAAGCTTCAAGTCGTGCAGATGAACGCCAAGGACGCCAACGACATCATCGCCCTCCTGCTCGACCACGACGTCGGCGAGAGCGATGACGACACCGTCAACTCGGCCTACGTCGCGGAGCTGCTGGCGAGAGATTGGGGGCTTTGGCGCACCAGCCTGGGGTCGCTCGACCGCGTGCGGGCGGTACTGCGCCAAAGTGCTCTGACGCCCACGGAGCAAGGACGCGTCCTGGAACGCGTCGAGCGCCTGTGGGAGCGAGTGGAGCGTGAGCCGAAGGGACTGCGCTGGCGCTCGCGCGCTCGCATCGGCGACTCGAAGCGCTGGTACGACGAGCCCGACGAGATCGACCATTAGGCGGCCGTCGTCGCAGCTCACGGGACGGAGTAGTGGGCGAGCGCCGCCCGGTCGATCTCCACGCCGAGGCCGGGCTGTTGCGGGATGGCGATACGGCCGTCGACCATGCTCAGCTCCTCGCCGGTGAGATCGCGGCGCAAGCCGGACTCGCACAGCTCGCGCGGCAGGAACTCGATGAAGCGGATCTCGGGGCGCGCGGCTGCGAGATGCGCGGCCGCGGCGATCGAGATGCCGGTCTTCCAGAGATGGGGCACCACCGCCAGACCGCGTTCGACCGCCATCTCGCACACGCGCCGGGCCTCGGTGAGCCCTCCCACGCGACCGATGTCCGGCTGGGCGACGCCGATACGCCCCTGATCCATCAGCTGCGCGAACTCATGACGCGTCGTCAGCCACTCCCCGCTGGCGATCGGGATGGGCTGCTCTTCGGCGAGCCTGCGGTGACCGTCGAGGTCGTCAGGCCAGAGCGGCGTCTCGAGGAAGAAGACGTCGAACTCGGCCCAGTCGCGAATCACGCCGCAGAGCCGTTTCGGCATCCGGAAATGCGTATTGAACGTCGACCAGCAGCGTCATCTCCGGCCCGACCGCCTTCCGCACGGCCGCGACGACCTCGGTCGCGCGCTCGTGTGGCTCGTTCAAGCCCACGTGCGCATAGGGACCGTTGAGCGTCACCTCGGCCTTGATCGCCCGGAAGCCAAGCTCGCGCGCTCGCACCGCCCAGGCGCACAGCGAGTCGCGGTAGGCGTCGAAACCGGAGACCTCGGGCTGCAGCGACGCGTACGGCGTGATGTGATCGACCCGCGCCCCGCCGAGTAATTCGTGGCAAGGCTTGCCGAGTACCTTGCCGCGTAGGTCGTGGAGCGCCATGTCGATCGCCCCGATGGCATTGATGACCGCGCCGCGGCGGCCGTTCATGGCGGTGCCGACGTAGAGGCGCTCCCACAGCGCTTCGACCTCGAGCGCCTCGGCGCCGATCAGGATCTCGCGCATTCCGACGCCCATGGTGTGCGTTCCGCGCGCCTCGATGCACGCTCGCGCGATCCACGGGTTGACGTCGCTCTCGCCGATGCCGCTGATGCCCTCGTCGGTGTGAATCTCGACGACGATGTCGTCCTGTGCGGAAGACGTAGCCCCGACGTCGACGTCGGGCTGCAACAGGACATGACAGTCGATCCCGGTGATCCGCACGTCGCTCTCCCTCTCGCTCGCCGCGTCGGACGCTAGACCGTCGGGTTCGAGCCGAGGTCGTGCAACCCGGACTGGCTCGACTTTCCGGCTCACGCGGCCGAGTTTCAATCCGAGCGCGCCCAAACAGGGAGGCCCGTATGGGCATCATCGCATTCCTCATAGTCCGGCGCGCTTCGGGGCCGGCCACCGCCGACGGACTCCCAGCGAGCCCCGGCGGCGCCGAAGAGCGCATCGAGGCCCGGTCCCGGGGGGACGGCGGCCCTCCGGTGGTCAGCACCTGATGCGGAAGTCGTCGCGCACCTTGCCGTCGACCGTCTGGTAGCGGAAGCGCGCCGCGCGACCGGTGACGTCCACCCGCAGGGCGCCATAGTGGCCCTGCACGACGCGCGCGGACGGGATCGTCAGCTCGCCGGCGTCGTACTCCAGCTCGGCTCCACCTGTGCCTACGGCCACGTACAGCACCCCGTTGTGCGGGCGGCTGCGTGCGTAGGCATGCAGGTGGCCCTCGAACACCACCTGTACGCCGTTCCGTTCCACCAGCGGCACGATGTTGCGGCGAAGTCCAGGCGAGAAACGGCTCCCCGGGGGCTCCCAGGGCGGGTGATGCCAGGCGGCGAAGCGGAAGCAGGAGGCGAGCGCCAGGGCGCCGCGGGCGAAGTGCAGCTGCGTCGAGCCGGGACCGACGGAGACGTTGGAGTCCAGCACCACCATGGCGGTATTTCCCCAGGTGAAGCGGTACCAGCGCTCCTTGCCGAGCGAGTGGAACGCCTCGAGCTCGGGCTTCCCGCCGTTCCCCTTGACATCGTGGTTGCCGAGCGCCGGGAACCAGGCCGACGTACGCATGACCCCCGCGTACGGACCGAAGATGTTGCGATCGAGCAGCGCCCGCGAGCCCAGCGGGTAGGAGTTGTCGCCGACCGTGAGCACGAAGTCCGGGTGCCAGGACTCGATCATCGAGGCGACCGCCGTCTCGTGCTCGTTGCCGCTGCCGAAGTCACCCACGACGGCAAAGGTGAAGCTGACGGCGCGGACCGGTGCGGCCCGGAACGTGCCCTCGGCGAGTACGCCGGAGTCCGCCGCGACGGTGTAGGTGTAATGCACCCCCGGCGTCAGGCGGGTCAGCCTGACGACGTGGTCGACTCCCCTGCCGGCGTCGATGCGGGCGCCGTTCTGCAGGATCACGAAGGAGTGCGCGCGGGCTGCCGTGCGGAACGAGATGATGGCGCTGCGCGGCGTCACGCTCTCGACTACGGGGCCGCGGGTCAGCGCGACGGCGGCGGCAACTTCGGCGATCACCGTGGCCCGAGCCTAGCGCGGGAATCGACAGCCGGTGGGCGGCCGGGAATTGCGGCGCGGGCCGCGAGCGCGTAGCGTCGCACGTGCATCAGGCACCGGAGTGGGAGGGATAGCCGATGGAGATCGGTCGCGCCAACGGCATGAGCTCGCGCTCGAAGATGAATTCCGCTCACCTCCGCCGGTCGCCTACCTGGTCGTCCGCGTCGAACGCCGTCGAGAGGTGGTCGGCCGGATGAGCACTGACCGAGAGCCGCGGAAGTCGCCTGGGCGCCTCGAGAGCTGGGTCCCGGGCATCCGGATGATCAGGCTGTATCAGCCTGGGTGGGTGCGATCGGACTTCGTCGCAGGGATCGTGCTCGCGGCGATCCTCGTGCCGCAGGGCATGGCCTATGCGGAGCTGGCCGGCCTGCCGGCGGTGAACGGCCTCTACACCACGATGGCGTGCCTGGTCGGCTATGCGCTGTTCGGTCCGTCGCGGATTCTCGTGCTCGGGCCCGACTCGTCGCTCGGCCCATTGATCCTGCTTGCGATTCTCCCCCTCGCGATCGCTGACGACCCCACCGAGTTGGTCGCTCTCGCCGGGATGCTGGCGCTGCTCGTCGCCGCGATCGAGATCGGGCTGGGGCTCGGCAAGCTCGGCTTCGTCGCCGACCTGCTCTCGAAGGAGGTCCAGGTCGGCTACATGATCGGCCTGGGCATCACGATCCTCGTCGGCCAATTACCGAAGCTGTTCGGCTTCTCCACCGACGCCGACAAGTTCCTCGACGAGGTGCGCGCATTCTTCGACGGCCTCGATGCCCGCAACGGCTACACGTTGGCGGTCGGTCTGGCCTCGCTCGCACTCCTGCTGATCCTGCCGCGCTTCACGCGGCGCATCCCGGCCGTGCTCATCACCGTCATCCTCTCGACCCTCGCAGTGGCGCTCTTCGACCTGAAGGACAAGGGCGTGACGACCGTCGGGTCGCTGCCGCAGGGGCTGCCCCGGCCGCAGTTCCCCGACGTCGCTCTGAGCGACGTCGGGGCGCTGTTGGCGGCGGCGATCGGCATCACCCTCGTGTCGCTCGCCGACACCATCGCGACCTCGACGAGCTTCGCTGCCAGGCGTGGCGACGAGGTGGACGCGAGCCAGGAGATGATCGGGATCGGCGCCGCCAACGTCTTCGCCGGGCTCTTCCAGGGGTTCCCCGTCTCCACGAGCGGATCGCGGACGGCGGTCGCCGAGCAGGGCGGCGCCAAGAGCCAGGTGACCGGGCTGGTCGGTGCGGGGCTGGTCGCGATCATGCTGCTCTTCCTGCCTGACGTGCTCGCGAACCTTCCGAACTCGGCCCTCGCGGCGATCGTGATCGCCGCCGCGTTGTCACTGATGGACATCGCGGCGGTCACCAAATTTCGTCGCGTCCGCTTGTCGGCGTTCGTACTCGCGATGGCGACCACGCTGGGCGTCGTGTTGTTCGGCGTGCTCGAAGGGATCCTGATTGCGGTCGCGCTCTCGATCCTGGTCTTCTTCCAGCGGAGCTGGTGGCCCACCGGCCAGGTGCTCGGCAGAGTCGCCTCGCTCGACGCCTGGCGCACGATCGACGCATATCCCGACGCCGCGCAGACCCCCGGCGTCGTCGTGTTCCGCTGGGAGGCTCCCCTGTTCTTCGCCAACGCGAGCGTGTTCCGCCAGGAGATCCGCCGACTGGTCAACAGCTTCGACGCGCGCTGGGTCGTCGTCCAGTGCGAAGCCATCACCGACATCGACGTCACTGCAGCCGACATGCTGGAGCGTCTCGACCGCGAACTCAATCAGCACGGCGTCCACCTGGTATTCGTGGAGCTGCGCAACCGCCTGTACGAGCTGTTGACGCTCTACGGGCTCCTGGAAACGCTCGACGAGAGGCACTTCTACGACACACTGGACGACGCCCTCGCCGGCATCGGAGAACGAGCCAAGACCAGTGGATCGGCGTCGACGCCGTGAGGTCCCTCCTGGAGTCACCGCTCCCGGACTGCGTAGGTCAGGTGGGTCACCCGCTGCGTCGGCTCCGCGCGAACCGGCTCCAGCGCCACGCGGCCCGCGTCCACGCCCTCGAACAGGCGGATTCCGGAGCCGAACAGCACGGGTGAGAGCGCGATCGAGAACTCGTCGACCAGGCCGGCGTTCACGTACTCCAGGATCGTTGCGCCGCCGCCCGCGATGCGGACGTCCCGGTCGCCGGCGGCCGCGCGGGCCTGGTCGAGCGCGGGCTCGATGCCGTCGTTGACGAAGTGGAAGGTGGTCCCACCCGGCCGCTCCCAGGGGTCGCGCTGCTCGTGCGTCACGACGAAGACCGGCGCGTGGAACGGCGCCTCCTCCGGCCACGCGTGCTCGCCGGCGTCGAACATGCGCTTGCCCATCACGCTCGCGCCGGTGCGCTCGAACGTCTCCCGCAGGATGTCGTTGTCGCGCCCTTCCTCGCCGCCCTCGCCGAGCTTCAGGTTCTCCCGGAAGAACCGCTGCGGGAAGATCCACTGCTGCAGCTCCATCCACTGCTGACCCATCAAGTCCTCGAGGGACTCGGGCGCGACGAACCCGTCCAGCGACATCGTCACGCTGAAGAACACCTTCCCGGCCATCAGTCCTCAACTCCCTTCCGAACGATCTCGGTGACGTAGGCAGCCAGGTTGCTCAGGGTCTGCTGGCCGCCCTCGATCGCGTGGTACTTCTCGACCGCCTCGTCGCGCAGCTCCCTGGTGGGGAACACCGTGCGCATCTCGATCCGGGTCGCCGCGCCGTCGGGCGCGAACGTGAGGACCGACTCGAAGGCGTTCGGGTCGCCGCGGGACTCTCCGTGCAGCAGCGCGATCCGCTCCGGTGGGGCGATCTCGGTCCAGGAGATCCACTCCTGGTAGTCCGTCCCGTCCGGTCCGTGCATCACGAAGTCCCACTCCCCGCCGACGCGGAACTCGAACGCCCGCGTGGTGGTGGTGAACCCGTCCGGTCCCCACCACCGCGACAGGTGCCGGACGTCGGTGAACGCCTCGAAGACCAGCTCCCGCGGGGCACTGATGACCCGGGAGATCACGATCTCGCGACCGGCCGTCGCGGACTGCGCCGGCGCGTCCCGATCTGTCCCTGCCATCGGTCACTCCTCCCGGTTTGCCTTGATGTCCTGCACGTACGCGTCCAGCCGGTCGAAGCTCTCGTTCCAGAACCGCTCGAACCCGCCGGTCCACTCGTGAAGCGGTCGTAGCCCGCGGGCGTCGAGGCCGTACAGGCGCTGCTTGCCTGCCTTGCGGTCCCGCACCAGCCCGACCTCCCGGAGCACCCGCAGGTGTTTGGACGCCCCCGGCTGCGTCATCCCCAGCTCCTGGGCCAGCTCGGTCACCGGCCACTCGCCCGCCCGCAGCAGTACCAGGATCTCCCGGCGCTGCGGCTCGGCGATCGCGTTGAAGACGTCCGACGTCGTCGCTGCTCGTGCCATGGGTGCATCATATTCCGATATCGGAATGTGTCAAGCCGGACGGAGTCAGGCGGGTCTCGTCAGATGGACTCGTACGTGAGGAAGGCAACGCCGTCATCGACGGTCCGGGTATCGACGAGGCGCATGGCGCTCATGTGGCCGGGCTCGCCGAAGAGGCGCCGGCCGGACCCGAGCACGACCGGGATGATCGTCATGCGCAACTCGTCGACGAGGTCGTGCTCGAACAGCGTGTGGAAGAGCTGGAAGCTGGCGGGGACGACGATTTCCCCGTTGAGCTCCCCCTTGAGCCTCGAGACCTCCTCGACCACGTCGCCCTTCAGCACGGTCGAGTTGTTCCAGCCGGGATCCTCGAGGGTCGTCGACACGATGTACTTGGGCAGGCTGTTCAACCGCTCGGCCAGCTCGCCGCTCCGGGAGGGCCAGAGCGCGGCGAGGAACTCGTAGCTGCGCCGACCCAGCAGGAGGGCCTCGGCGCCCAGCGCCTCGTCGAGCGCCAGCTTGCCGAGCTCGGGGCGGTCCTTGAGCGGGCCCACCCAACCGCCGAGCCTGAAGCCCTCATTGCCGGCCGGGTCCTGAACGACTCCGTCGAGCGTGACGAAGTTGCTCTTGACGATCTTTCCCATTTCGGTTCTCCTCGTTCTCGTCGTGTGCTTGATGAGGCGTGCCCGGCGACGAAAACTGAGCGGCGAATTTCGCGCGGCCGCGACGTCAGTACCTCTGATGAGAGCGAACGGAAGAGTCGGTGCGAGGATGCGAGCGTGACCGGGCAGACCCTCGACCGTGCGCGCGCCGGCGACGAGGACGCATTCCGCGAGCTCACCGACCCGTACCGGCGTGAGCTTCACGTTCATCTCTACCGGATCGTCGGCTCGACGCAGGACGCCGAGGACCTGCTCCAAGAGACGCTGCTCGCCGCATGGCGCGGCCTCGAGCAGTTCGAGCAACGCGCCTCGGTGCGCACGTGGCTCTACCGGATCGCCACCAACCGCTCGCTGGATGCGCTGCGCGCGAGCCGTCGCAGCGAAGACCCGCGGATGACGCAGATGCCCGAGCCGACGCGCTGGAGCGAGCCGATCTGGCTCGAGCCGTACCCCGACGTCCTCCTCGATGGGATCCCGGACGAGGCTCCGGGACCGGAGGCGCGCTACGAGACCAAGGAGGCGATCGCCCTGGCGTTCATGGTCGGCCTTCAGCATCTCCCGCCGCAGCAACGAGCGGTGCTCGTGCTGCGCGACGTGCTCGGATACCGCGCCGCGGAGGTCGCCGAGATGCTCGAGACGAGCGAAGCCTCCGTCAACAGCCTGCTGCGCCGGGCGCGCGCGGCGTTCGAGTCGCGTCTTCCGGTCGCCGGACGCGAACGGGCGCCCCTCCCGAACTCCAAGCTCGAGCGGGAGATCGTGGGCCGATTCGCCGAGGCAGCCGAGGCCGGCGACGTCGACGGCATGGTCGCCCTCCTGACCGACGACGCGTGGCTGACCATGCCGCCGCTCCCGCAGGCGTACCAGGGACGCGACGTGATCGGCCCGTTCCTGCGCCGCAACGAGGAGCGCCGCGGCACGCCGCTGCGGCTGGTGCCGACGCGCGCGAACACGCAGCCGGCGTTCGGCGGCTACCTGCCGGTGGCGGGCTCGGAGATCGCGCGTGCGTACGGGCTCTTCGTGCTGACCCTCGAAGGCGACGAGATCTCCGCCATCACCTGGTTCGCCGACGGCAGCGTCTTCCCGCACTTCGGACTGCCGCCGATACTGAGCTAGCTGCCGCCTTCCTGCGCGGCAACTCCTGGATCGAGTGATGCAGTCCTTCTTCGAGCTGCCGATAGGGGGAGATGGCCGCACCCTCGACGCACCGTCGCGCAGGCGCCGCGCGCACCGGCATCGCCGGCACGATCGTCGCGGCCGTGGCGTTCTTCGACGGCGTCTTCATCGGGGCGCCGATCGCAGTGCTCGCAGCCTCGTTCCGGCCGTTGCTCGTCTACATCGTCGCGACGCTCATCGTCATCGTCCTCGTCATCGGCTGCTGTCGCTGGGTCGACCGGCGCTGGGACGACCGGTTCTCGGGCAACGGCACGCGGATCGAGAAGCGGCTCGAGAAGATGCGGGAGAGCCGGCTGATGGCGCGTCCGGTGGAATGGACCCAGCGCGGGTCGGACCGCTGGTACGCCCTCGCCGCCGCGGCGGCCAACCCGATCCTCGTGGCCACCTTCGCCCGGTTCGTCGGCGGGGAGCCGGTCGGCGAGCGCCGCATCTTCCTCGGGGCGGTGGCGTATGCCCTCCCGTACGTGGCGATGTGGTCGATCGTCGGAGTCGCATTCGGCCGGACCATCGGAGCCATCTAGCGCTCATTTCGCCGTAAGCTGGGCAGCATCGAATACGGCGCGCACCTGCCGCTGATCGACTTCGGCACGAGTCCGTCCCTGCGTGGCCTCAAGGACTACGCGCGAGCTGCGGCCGCCCTCGACTACCGCTACCTCTGCGCCAACGACCATCTCCTCTTCGCCAGGCCGTGGCTGGACGGCCCGACGGCACTGGCCGCGGTGATCGAGGAATCGGGCGGCCTCGCGCTCGCGACCACCATCGGACTGCCTGTCATCCGGGGGCCGGTGCAGCTCGCAAAGACGCTCGCAGCGATCGACGTGCTGTCGGAGGGTCGCTTGATCGTCGGAGTCGGCCCTGGCTCGTCGGCCGCCGACTACGCCGCCGTCGGCGTCCCCTTCGACGAGAGGCGCAGGCGCTTCGACGAGACGCTCAGCATGCTGAGCGCCCTCCTGGAGGGCGATGGCGCGAGCTTCGAGGGCGAGTTCTACTCCACGGGCGGAATCGTCCTCGAGCCGCGGCCGGCTCAGCGGCCGCGACCTCCGATCTGGGTTGCCAGCTGGGGCTCGCCCTCGGGCCTGCGATTGGTCGCTCATCATGGCGACGGCTGGATCGCCTCGGCCTACAACACGACGCCGGATCTGTTCGGCGCGGGTCTCGGGCGCATCGCCGACGAGCTTCGGCTCGCGGGACGGACTCCGGAGTCCTTCCCGAACGCAATCTCGACGGCCTGGCTCTACATCACGGAGAGCCCGAAACGAGCCGAGAGCGTCCTGACGGACATCCTCGCGCCGATGCTGAAACGACCGGTCGAGGCGTTGCGGGCGCTCTCGTTGCCGATCGGTCCCGCCGAGCTCTGCGCCGAACGGTTCAGCCATTTCGCGAGCGCAGGAGCCCAGCGCATCTTCCTCTGGCCGCTCGCTGACGAGTTGGAGCAACTCGAGCTGTTTCGCGATCAGGTCGCCCCCCGCGTCACTGACTGACGACGGCTTCGCGGCGTGCCGTCAGCGGAGTGAGCTGAACGTCGCGCGGATCTCGGTCGCGAAGAGCTCGGGCTCCTCCCACGCGGCGAAGTGACCGCCCTTGTCGACCGCGTTGAAGTAGTTGACGTTCGGATAGCTCGCCTCCACCCAGCTGCGCGGAGTCCGCCAGATCTCGCCGGGAAACGACGTGAAGCCGAACGGGATCGCCGGCGGTGGCAGGGGCTGGGCGCCTGCGGCCGGGGCGTCCGCGCCGTAGGCCTCCCAGTACGACCGGGCCGCGGATGCGCCGGTGCCGGTCAGCCAGTACAGCGTGATGTTGTCGAGGATGTTGTCGCGCGTGAGGTTCCCCGAGGGCTGCCCGTCGACGAAGGCGCGCGCGATCTTGTAGTAGGCGTCCGTGTCGTGGTCGACCATCCAGGCGGCCAGAGCGATCGGCGAGTCGAGCAGCGCGTAGCCGATCGTCTGCGGGCGGGTGGCCATCTCGACGAAGTAGCCGTTCCCGGACTGCGAGAAGGTGGCGATCTGCGCTGCCGCGGCGCGTTCCTCGTCGGTGTTCGTGGGCATGGTGCCGCCCAGCGCCGGCACGAGCAGGTTGGTATGGATTCCGATCAGGCCCTCGGGTGCCTGCCGGCCCATCACGTCGGTGACGCCGGCGCCCACGTCGCCGCCCTGCGCCACGTAGCGGGCGTAGCCGAGACGGCGCATGAGCTCGGCCCAGGCACGGGCGGTCCGGCCGAGGTCCCAGCCGATCTCGGCGGGCTCCCCGGAGAGCCCATACCCGGGCAGGGAAGGCAGAACGAGATGGAAGGCATCCTCGGCGCGGCCACCGTGCGCGGTCGGGTCGGTCAGCGGCCCGACGGAGTCGATCATCTCGATCACGGAGCCGGGCCAGCCGTGGGTCATGATCAGCGGCAGCGCGTTCTCGTGCGAGGACTTGACGTGGATGAAGTGGACGTCCACGCCATCGATCTCGGTGACGAACTGCGGCAGCGCCTTGAGGCGCGCCTCGATCCGCCCGAAGTCGTATTCGTCCAGCCAGTAACGCGCGAGCGCCTGCAACGTCGCCAGCTGCACACCCTGCGACCGGTCGCCAACCAGCTCCTTGCTCGGCCAACGTGTCGCGCCGATGCGTTTGCGCAGTTCGTCGAGCTTCTCCGCGGGAATGTCGATCGGGAACGGGCGGACATCGGCGGACGCGGGTGTGGCGGCGCTCATGGTGTCTCCTTTGGCGTTCCGACGCGAGGTTGACGTCGATGGTCTTCTACCAGAGTCCGCCGGGAGCCTCGAGAAGTCGCCGGAAATGGGTGTTCTCCCCGCGACGAACGCCGCGCCGGGTCGCACACGGGCGCGATCGCCGCCGATGCGCCCGGGAGACCAGGGGAGCAGACCCGGGTGTTCCACGGGTGCGACGTGCAGGCGGCTCGAGCAGGCTTGGTGGCCTCACCGACCAAGGGAGGCGTCATGTCCACCGTCGACACCATGACCGAGATCCGGTCGTTCCAGATCGAGATTGCCGAGGAGCAGATCGACGACCTGCGCCGGCGCATCTCGGCGACGCGCTGGCCCACCAGGGAGCTCGCGCCGGACCGATCGCAGGGGGTGCAGCTGGCGACGCTGCAGGCGCTCGCCCGCTACTGGGCGAGCGAGTACGACTGGCGCGCGTGCGAGGCGAGACTGAACGCGCTGCCGCAGTTCACGACCGAGATCGACGGGGTCGAGATCCACTTCATCCACGTCAGGTCGCGGCATGAGAACGCGTTGCCGCTGATCATGACGCACGGCTGGCCCGGCTCGGTCGTCGAGCTGCTCGAGACCGTCGGCCCGCTGACCGACCCGACCGCGCACGGCGGCAGCGCCGAGGACGCATTCCACCTGGTGCTGCCGTCGTTGCCCGGTTACGGCTTCTCCGGCGAGCCGACCGAGCTCGGCTGGGAGTCCGGCCGCATCGCCCACGCGTGGGCGGAGCTGATGGACCGCCTCGGCTACACGCACTACGTCGCCCAGGGGGGCGACGTGGGCGCCGCCGTCACGGACGCGATGGGCCGCCAGGGCCCCGACGGGCTGCTCGGCATCCACGTCAACCTGCTCGCCGGAGCGCTCGGCATCAAGGACATCCTGCCGGCGGAGTCCGAGGGGGAGCGCGCGGCGCTCGACGCGCTCAACGCGTTCACGACGGACGGCTTCGGCTACTTCCTGGAGCAGTCCACGCGGCCGCAGACGATCGGCTACTCCCTGCTGGATTCGCCCGTCGGGCTGGCCGCCTGGTTGCTCGACCACGACACGGACAGCTACTACAAGATCTCCCGCGCGTTCGTCGACGGCGAGCCCGCGGGCAATCTCACCCGGGACCACATCCTCGACAACATCACGCTGTACTGGCTGACGGGCACCGGCTCGTCGGCGGCCCGCTGGTACTGGGAGTTCGGACGGTTCCTGGCCGCAGCCCATGCGTCCGGCCAGGCTCCCCCGCCGGTCTCGGTTCCGGTCGGCTTCACCGCGTTCCCCGGCGAGCTCTGGGCTGCCCCGCGCAGCTGGGTCGAGACGGCGTACCCCGGCCTCGCGTACTACAACGCGGTCGACAGCGGCGGCCACTTCGCCGCGTGGGAGGTAGCCGGAGCTCTTCTCCACCGAGGTGCGGGCGGCATTCAGGTCGCTGCGCTGACGACGCCAGTGCGAAGCCGTTGACTCGAGGGCGGCAATCCGCCCTCGAGTCAACGCTCTACTCGGGCGGCCGGCGGGCCGCGCCCGCTTTTTCAGGTCAGCAGTCGCTTGACGGCGAGCGTCGCAAGCGCCGCCGCCGCGACCAGCGCGACCAGGTCGCCCGGGCTCGAGATCCGCTTGAACTGCGCAGTGCCGTGGCGCACCTCGATGTAGCCGACCGGGCTGACGAAGGCGCCCCCGCCGCCGCCTCCGCCGGAGCCTTCCTCCCCCGCGTGCGCTCCGGCACCACCGCCGCCTCCGAAGCCGAACCGCGCCTTCGCGACCGGGATCACGGTGATGCCCTCGCGCTCCACGGGCTCGCCGAAGATGGCCCTTGCGTTGGCCTTGTCTCCGACCGCATGGCCGATCCGCTGCAGTAACTCGTCGGCGAGTGCCGACCCGTCATGAGCTGCCGCCGTCACGTTCGCCTCCTCCATCGGGTCCCGCGCATTATCGCCGTGCGCGGCGTGTGGCGCCCGCGAATCTCTCGGAGGCCGCGCCCGAGTTCGGGCGGCGGCCGCTCCGCGGCGTGGTTGCGGAGGATCGAGGATCAGGTCGGCGACGAGCGCCGTCCAGCCGGTCTGGTGCATCGCGCCGAGTCCTGCTCCGTTGTCGCCGTTGAAGTACTCGAAGAAGAGGAGATTGTCCTTCCAGGCCGGATCCTCCTGCAGCCGGGCGGTGCCGCCGAAGACGGCGCGGCGGCCGTCGGCGTCGGGCAGCCAGATCGAGACGATCCTGTCGGCGAGGTCCTGCGCCACCCAGGCGAGGGTGCGTTCCTGACCCGACCCGGTGGGGTACTCGACGGTGAAGTCGTCGCCGAGGAACCGCTGGAACTGCACGAAGGAGCGAATGGCGAGGTAGTTCAACGGCACCCAGACGGGGCCCCGCCAGTTCGAGTTGCCGCCGAACATGCTCGTCGTGGATTCGGCTGCCTGGTAGTCGATCGTCGCGCCGTCAATGCCTTCGATCGTGTACGGCTTGCCCTCATGTCGCTTCGACAGCGACCGCAGTCCGTGGGGCGAGAGGAACGCCGCCTCGTCGAAGAACTCCCGCAGCGCAAGCCGCAGGCGGTCTGGCGCGATCACCGAGACGAGGACGGTGCGATCGTCGCCGAGCTCGCGCACCCGTCCGACCATGCTGCCGCCGAGGTCCTCCCAGGTTCTGCGGAGGCGAGCCAGCCGGGCGCTCAGAGCGGAGGCGTGGTCTGCCCGGGTCGAAAGCACAGCCGCAGGCAGGATGGGGATCAAGCCGGAGATGGTCTGCACCTTGACCGCGACGCGCTCACCCGTCTGCCGCACGAGCCGGTCGTAGAAGGCCCCGTCCTCCGGATCGAACAGGTCCTGGCTCTCGAGTGCCCGGGCGATCAGCAGGAACTGCTCCAGGAACTTGACGACCATGTCCTCGTAGACCTCGTTCTCCCGCGCCAGCTCGAGCGCGATGACGAGCATCGAGAGGGCGTAGTACGCCATCCACGCCGTGCCGTCCGCCTGCTCGATCGACACGCCGTCAGGCAGGTTGGAGCGGTCGATCGGGCTGATGTTGTCGAGGCCGAGGAAGCCGCCGCTGAAGACGTTGTTCCCGTCGGCGTCCTCGCGATTGAGCCACCACGTGAAATTGACGAGCAGCTTCTGGAAGACGCGTTCGAGGAACGCCCGGTCGCGGCCGCCGTCGATCATGAACACGCGCAGGGCGGCCATGACGTGCACGGGCGGGTTGACGTCGTCGAAGTTCCACTCGTACGCCGGGAGCGCTCCGTTGGGATGCAGGAACCACTCGCGAAGGAGGACGACGACCTGGTACTTCGCGAATGCGGGATCGAGGTGCGCCCACGGCACCGCGTGGAAGCCCGAGTCCCAAGCGGCGAACCACGGGTATTCCCACGGGTCCGGCATGGCGAGGACGTCGAACGAGTCGAGATGGCGCCAGCCGCTGTTGCGGCCGTGACGGTGCGCCTCGGGCGGCGTTGGCTCCCCCGGGTCGCCGTCGAGCCAGCGGCGCACGTCGTACGGGTAGATCTGCTTGCTCCAGATGAGCCCCGCGCAGGCCTGGCGCAGCACCTGCAGCTCTTCCCGCGTCGTGCCCGCCGGCGCGAGCGCGCCATAGAACTCGTCGGCATCCGCCTCGCGAGCGCGCAGGACCTCGTCGAAGCCGTCGCCCGACCAATCGCCGGTCGCGGTCGTGCCGGGCGGCGTCGCCGGTCGGTGGAGTCGCAGCCGCAACTCTGCCCGCCCACCCGAGGGCACGGTGACGCGGTAGCGCAGCGCCGCCTTCGTCCCATGCCCGTCGGGGTTGACCGTCGCGGCCCCGGCTACGACGTGGTCGTTGATCCCATCCTTCGGGAATGGCGTCGCGGCCTCCGCGCCGAAGATGCGCGCGGCGTTCGTCTCGTTCTCGCAGAAGAGCGTCTCGGGCGCCACGCCCCCCGGCCCGGGCGCGCCTTCGAGCCGGTAGCCCGCCAGGGCGTGGTCCGCGACGGCCAGGGCGGAGCCGTCTCGTTCGATCCGCGGTCGCTCGGCGCCGTCGTTCCAGGACCAGATGTTCCGGAACCAGAGCGTCGGCAGTACCTCGAGGGTCGCCTCGTCGGGGCCGTGGTTCTCGATCTCGATGCGTGCCAGCACCTCGGTCGGCGACGCCTTGGCGTACGTGACGTCCACCGACCAGTAGCGATCCTCGTCGAACGCGCCGACGTCCAGCAGCTCGAGCTCCGGATCCTGCAGGCCGCGGCCGTGGTGGACGAGCCGCTCGTACGGGAACGCCACCTGCGGGTAGTGATAGCGCCAGCGCAGCAGCGCGTGGCTCGGCAGCCCCTCGAGGTACCACCAGTACTCCTTGGCATCCTCGCCGTGATTGCCCTGCGGACCCGTGAGCCCGAACATCCGCTCCTTGAGGATCGCGTCCCGCCCGTTCCAGAGGGCGAGCGCAAGGCAGAGCTCGTGCCGGATATCGGAGATTCCGGCCATGCCGTCCTCGTTCCAGCGATAGGCCCGCGAGCGAGCGTGGTCGTGCGGGAAGCTGTCCCAGGCGTTGCCGCCCTCCGAGTAGTCCTCCCTGACCGTGCCCCAGGCGCGCTCGCTCAGGTACGGGCCCCACTCGTACCACGGGTTGGCTGAGAAGAGGTCGTCCTCGGCCTTCCCCGTGGCTTCGGCGAGGCGGCGGTGCTCGGCCGTCCGGATCTGCTGGGCGTCGGCAGTCATGGGGTTGTCTCCGGGGTGGGGAGCGGTGTCAGCGAGAACAGGTGCCATGCCCACGCGCCGAGAGAGACGTAGAGCCCGTCGCGGAGGTCATCGCCGCTTCGCTCGTAGCGCTCGCCGGTGGCCGCGTCGTCGACCTGCCACGTGCGGTCGCGGAGGTTGTCCCAGCCCAGCGCGACGTGGCCGGACGCCGGCTGGTCGCCGAGGTTGACGACCACCAGGCGGCGCGAAGCGCCACGCCAGCCCCAGGCGACGAGCGCTTGCCACGTGTCGTTGCCCTCCCATCCGCCGGAGCGGGCGAGGTTCCATTCGCCGTCGCGAAAGACCGGATCGGCAAGCGCAGCGAGCAGCCGCTCGTAAAAGGCCCTGAGCTCGGGATCGGCCGGCTCGCCGGGCCGGCGGGCGAGGAAGACCGGCACGTGAACCGTCCGCCCGTCGAGCTGGCCTTCGTGGACGATGCGCGCGCCGGTCTGGGACAGCGCGGTGACCGCTGCAGCACGCGCCCTGCCCCCGGGAAAGGTCGCCGCCGCCCGCGGCTCGTCGTGATTCTCGATGAAGCGGACGAGGCTCGACTGGTACCCCGTGTCCGCCATCAGATGGCCACGGACCCCGTCGGCGTCGCCGTGCGCGAGGCGGTCGTAGAGGCGCTTGTCGTAGCAGTAGTCGAAGCCCTGCTGCTGGAGTGCCCACTCGAGATCCCAGTAGGCCTCGGCGATGAAGACGAAGGCCGGATGGTCGCGCCGCACCGCACGAATCACGGTGGGCCAGTAGTCGGCGTCCGGCTGCGCGCCTGCGCTCGGTCCCCACGTGCGCGCGAACGTGTCGCTCATCATCAGCATGGCCATGTCGCAGCGAACGCCGTCGCTCTGCGCGGCGATCGACTTCAGGGTCTCGATCGCGGCCGTCCGCTGATCCGGCGAGAAGGCATTCAGTTGCACGACGTCCGGCCAGGCCGGGAAGAACGGGTCGCGGCCCCTGGCCAGAACCGACTCCCCGGCCCGCACGTAAGAGGCGGGATCGCGCGCGAGGTCGTCCTCGCTCCCGCGCACGAAGTACTCGGGGTGCGTCTCGATCCACGCGTGGTCGGGCGCAACGTGGTTGGGCACGAAGTCGAGGATCAGCGACATCCCGCGCTCTGCGAGCGCGGCTCGTGCAGCCGCGAGGCCGGCGGGGCCGCCCAGATGTGCGTCGACCGTGTAGCTCCGGATGCAGTACGGCGAGCCGACGACGTCATCCGTGCGGAAGTCCGGCAGCGCGCGCCGGAACGACGCGGTCAGGCCGTCGTTCTCGAGCGCGATGGCGATTCCCGCAGGGCTTCGCTCCCAGACGCCCATCAGCCAAACCGCGTCGAAGCCGAGTTGCCGGATCGCGTCCCATTCCTCCGCGGGCACGCGTGCCAGATCGGGGTCCGTTCCGGTGCGACGGCTCAGCTCGTCGAGCCAGACCCAGGTGTTGATCTGGTAGATGAACGGGTGGGCCGGTTGGGCCGGAATCGGTCAGCCCATCTCGAGTTCGACCGCCAGGCCCTGCTTTCCCATGGTCCGTAGGTGCCGTCCGTGGGAGGCGATGGCGGCGCGGAGCGACGGCTGAACCGTGTAGCGCACGTCGTACTTGTCGGCCGTCCTGCGGACGATGTGCGCGATCTTGGGGTAGTGCGTGTGAGGGACGCGTGGGAACAGGTGATGCTCGATCTGGAAGTTGAGTCCACCGAGGAGCCACGTCAGGACGGGGTTGCCGGGGCAGAAGTCGACCGTGGACTCGACCTGATGGACCGCCCAGATCTGCGGTCGCGAGCGAAGTTCCTCCGGGGACGGGCTCGCGGCTTCCTCGACGCAATGCGCCAGTTGAAAGACCATCACCATCGTGAAGCTGAGTACGAGCGATATGCCGACGAACGAGGCGAGCACGATCCACCAGGGGTGGAACAGCAGCGGTATCAGGAGCGTCCAGGTGACGAAGAAGATCCTGCCGGCGATGAACCCGGCGAGATCCCAGCGGCGCGGCGCGTGCAGGGCGCTGCTTCCGATGCTGCCGCGACGGAAGGCCGAGAGGTCGCCGATCGTCTGGAGGCGCAGGCCCATGAAGCCGTAGAGCGGCCAGACGTAGACGTGCTGAAAGCGATACCACGGTCTCGTCGGTTGCGCAGGGACCAGCTTGACGACCGGCATCTGCGTGATGTCGGCATCGTGCCCGTCGATGTTGGTGTACGTGTGGTGCGCGACGTTGTGCCTCACACGCCAGGCGTAGCTCGAGACTCCGAGGAGCGCATCGGACGTCCAGCCGACCAGGTGGTTGTAACGCGTCCTGCGAAAGAAGGCTCCGTGGTTCGCGTCGTGCTGAACGCAGAAGCCCGTGAGAACCGCGCCGAGCACCAGCCCGGCGAAACACGCCGCGATCAGTACGAGATGAGACGGGCCGACCAGCAGCAGCGACCACGAGATCGCGGTCAAGCCGATCGCAACGGGGACCTTCGCGTACAGCCTGGCGTACCCCGCGCGCCGGGTCGACGGGCTTGCCAGGTACGCCTCTACTTCCCGGCGGGTCTCCCGTATGAAGTCCCCGCCGCTCTCGAACGAGATCTTCTCTGTACCGGCCATCGAGTCCGGCCTCCTCGCGGTTGGCTGCGGCTGTCGCCGAGCGCTCGATCAATCCGTGCCACTTCCACCTGCGGGCGATCGAACGCGATCACGAGCGACGCTCCGGCCGGACGCCGGGTAGCTCGCCTTCCTCCCTCCTGAAATGTACCGGTCGGACGGCCCGAGGCGTGCGGCCGCGCTATGCGACGAGGCGCTTCTCGAGGTACGCGGCGAGGCGCGCGAGCGGGAACGAGAGGCAGAAGAAGAGGGCGGCGATTGCGATGAGGATCTCGAAGGCGTGACTCTCGCCGACCCCGACCGGCGGGAACGCCGCGAGCCGCTCGTTCTGGCGCTTGCCGGCCTCGAGCAGGTCGAGCCCGCCGATCACCCCGACCAGCGTCGTGTTCTGGATGATGTTCACGAGCAGGCTCACGAGCGGCGGAAGCAACCGCCGGAGCGCCTGCGGCAGGATCACGTAGACGTGGCTGCCGACCCATTTGAAGCCGAGCGCGGCCGCCGCGTCGCGCTGCTCGTACCCGATCGACTGCACGGCGCCGCGCGTGGTCTCCGCCACCTGCGCGCTGCCCCAGAGCGTGAGCGCGATGGTGCCCGCGTTGAGCGCCGAGAACTCGAGTTGCGGTGAGATCGTCGGGAGCAGGAAGAACGCCGCGAAGACCGTCACCAGGATCGGCAGGCCGCGGAAGACCTCGACGTAGAGCCGGATCAGGGCGCGCAGCGGACGGAAGGGGATCGTCAGCAACGTCCCGAGCAGGACGCCGATCAGCGTGCTCCCGATGACGGCGACCACGGCGACGCGAAGCGTGTTCGGCAGCCCCTCCTCGAGGATGTACCGGGCGACCGGCTCGGACCAGTCGGGCATCAGCCGGTCTCCGGGAGCGCCAGGTGGCGTTCGAGCCGGCGAATGCCCCACGAGAGGCTCCACACGAGCGACAGGTAGACGATCGCGAGCAGTGCCAGCGCCTCCGTCGTCTGCAGTGTCAGGTTGCTGATGTTGATCGCCGTCGTCGTCAGCTCCGGGTACGCGATCACGTACATCAGCGACGTGTTCTTGATGACGGAGATGTAGGTGTTGATCGACGACGGCAGGGCGATGCGCGCCCCGAGCGGAAGCGTCACGTTCAGGAAGGTGCCCAGGGGACGGAAGCCGAGCGCGTTGGCCGCCTCGCGATGCCGATGCGAGACCGCGAGGAAGCCGGCGCGGAAGTTCTCGCTGTTGAACGCGCCGCCCCAGATCATCACCGAGAGCCAGGCGACCGTGAACGCGTCCCACGTGATCCCGAACTCGGGCAGGCCGTAGAAGATCAGGAAGATCTGTACGAGGATCGGCGTGTTGCGGATGACCTCGACGTAGACCGCCGTGAGCTGGCTGACGACCGGCACGCGGTGCGCACGCGCCGCGCCGAGCACGAGGCCGATGACGAGCGCGCCGGCGATCGCGATCGCGGAGATCTTGAGCGTGTTTTGGAACCCTTGGAAGAGCTCGTCCCAGTTGTCGGAGACGAAGGCCCAGAATTCGTGTGCGAATTGCATCGGGTGGCGAGGGAGGCGGCCGTGTGACCGCCTCCCTCGGACTCCGCTACGGGCAGACCGTCTCCACGCTCGGCCCACCCGGCGCCGCGTACGTGAACGTGTTGTCCGGCCGCAGGACATTCTTCGAGAACGAGTTCACGAAGCGCGCTGCGATGTTCGCCTTCAGGATCGGGAAGAACAGGTCCTTCGAGCGCATGAGGTTCAGGCGGGCGTCGACCCACTTCTTCAGCGCCGTGTTGCCCTGCTTGATGCCGATGCCGAACGGCGCCTCGAGGAACGCGTCGTCCGTCAGCTTCGCGTTGCGGTCGGCCGCCGCGACCGGCAGCAGGACGGCGTCGTCGTACATGACCGCGTCGGCGCGGCCCTGGTTGAACGCCAGCATGGCGTTCGTGAACGTGTCGGCCACGACGACCTCGGTGCTCTTGAAGCAGTTCTTCAGCCAGCGGTCGTAGACCGAGCCGCTCGTCGTCGCCACCTTCTTGCCCGCGATGTCCGCGAGCTTCTGCACCGCGCCGTCGTTCTTCACGAGCAGCCGGCCCGTCGCCTTGTAGTACGCGCGCGAGAAGTCGATGCGCGCTTCGCGGTCGGCGGTGTAGGTGAACGTCGAGATCACGAGGTCGGCGCGGTCGTTCGTGAGCAGCGGCTCACGCGACGCCGTGGGCGCGCACAGCAGGTTCACGCTGGTGCCCTTGCCGAACGCGTAGCGCGCGAACTGACGTGCGATCTCGACGTCGAAGCCGGCGTTCTTGCCCCGCACGTCGATGTACCCGAACGGCGGCACATCGCACTTCACACCGATGTTCCAGCGGCCGCGCGCCTTGATGTTCGCGGGGAGCGGCGGCAGCTTCGTCGCCTCGGCCCGCGCCGGCTCCCGCGTGCTTGGCCGGCTGGGCGGATCCGGTCGTCGCGAAGAGCAGAGCGACGAACGCGACCATGGCTGTCGAGAGGTAGAACCGTTTCATTGAGCCATCTCCTCCTTGTTGATGGACAACTCCTCGAGCGAATGCGCGAGCTGGAGCGAGCGACGGAGGAACCGCCGCGTCCGCTCCTCCTGCGGGTTGTCGAGAATGGAGGCGGGGACCCCCTGCTCGACGATTCGAGCCTCGTCCATGAAGATCAGGCGGTCACCCACCTCCCGGGCGAACTGCATCTCGTGGGTCACGACCATCATCGTCATGCCCTGCTTGGCCAGTTCCCGCATGACGACCAGGACCTCTCCGACGAGCTCGGGGTCGAGCGCCGAGGTGACCTCGTCGAACAGCATCACGCGCGGCTCCATCATCAGCGCCCGCGCGATCGCGACGCGTTGCTGCTGGCCGCCCGAGAGCTGGTGGGGGTGCTGCTCGGCCTTCTCCTCCAGCCCCACCTGCGCCAGCAGCTCGCGGGCGCGCACCTCGGCATCCTTCCGGCGCATCTTGCGGATGCGCCGCGCCGCGAGTGTGACGTTGTCCAGCACCGTCAGGTGCGGGAACAGGTTGAACTGCTGGAAGACCATGCCGATGCTCTGGCGGACCCGCGAGACGTCGATGCCGCCGCCGGTGATCTCCTCGCCCTCGAAGAAGATCCGGCCCGAGTCGAGCGGCTCGAGCAGGTTGACGCAGCGGAGGAGCGTGCTCTTTCCGCTGCCACTCGCGCCGATCACGACGAGCACCTCGCCGGGAGCGACCTGCAAGTCGATCCCGTCGAGCACGAGGTTGTCGCCGAAGCTCTTCCGGACCGCCTCGAGTCGGACCATCTCGCCCGGCCGGCTCGAGGCCGCCGCCGCGGCTGTGCCGTTCATGACGTGCTCATCCGTCGACCTCCCCGCGGCGCATCTTCGCACGATGGAGCCCTCATTACGACTCGGCGCCCCTTCCGGTTCTCGAACGAGGCGACTTGGCACCATCCCGTGGTGGTGACTCCTTCGATCCCCCGTCACGGTCGACCTGAGATGCTCGGGGCGCGGGCGCTGAATCGGGCGACGCTCGAGCGGCAGCTGCTGCTCCGGCGGTCGGATATACCCGCGCTCGCCGCCGTGGAGCACCTGGTGGGGCTCCAGGCGCAGGTTCCGTCGAACCCCTACGGCGCGCTGTGGTCGCGGCTCGCGGGTTTCCGTCCCGAGTCGCTGTCGCAGCTCTTCGAGGACCGGAGCGTCGTACGGCTTCCGCTGATGCGCTCGACGATCCACCTCGTCTCCGCCGCCGACTGCCTGGCGCTGCGGCCGCTCGTCCAGCCCGTGCTCGACGCGGAGCTCGCGCGTCACCCCGAGTACGCGTCGGCCCTTCGCGACGTCGATCTCGCGCCGGTCATGGTCGTCGCGCGAGAGGTCATGGCCGAGCGTCCGCGGACCGGACCCCAGCTGCGCGCCGCGCTCGCTGCGCGGTTTCCCGAGGCGAACGCAGCCGCGCTCGCGTTCGCCTGCCGGAACCGGCTCGCTCTCGTGCAGGTACCGCCGCGGGGCCTGTGGGGACGATCGGCCGCGGTGACGACGACAACGGCGGAGACGTGGCTCGGACGGCCGCTCGATCCCGCGCCGTCGCTCGAGAACGCGATCGTCCGCTACTTCGCCGCCTTCGGCCCGGCCGGCGTCGCCGACGTCACGGCCTGGTGCCGGCTGACCGCCCTCCGCGATGTGGTGGAACGCCTCCGTCCACGGCTCCGGGTCTTCCGCGACGAGCGGGGGCGGGAGCTGTTCGACCTGCCCGACGCGCCGCGGCCCGACCCCGACACCCCGGCGCCGGTGCGCCTGCTCCCGGAGTACGACAACGCGCTCCTGTCGCACGCCGACCGTAGCCGCTTCCACGTCGATCGCAGCCTGCTCTCGACGGTGCGCGGCCCGGTACGGGGGACGGTGCTCTCGGACGGCTTCGTCTGCGGCGTCTGGCACATCGAGCACGAGCGCGACGGCGCGTCCGCCACGCTCGTCGTGGAGCACGTCGTGAAGCTCACGAAGCGCGCGGCGAGCGCGATCTCCGCGGAGGCCCAGAGGTATCTCCGCTTCGTCGCCGGTGACGCCTCCGCCCGGGACGTCCGGTTGGTCGCCGCAACCTGAGCGGGGCGACGTGGTGCCGCGCAGGCATCCTCCCGCGCCGCGTCACGATCCGCTTTTTCGTGCGCTCACCCTGCCGGGGTGAATCGGATTCGAGCCGATTGCTTTTTGATCGTTGCTTGAGGAATATCCGGCCGGACCGGGCGAAAGGCAGGCGCATGGCTACGGAGACATCGGTGTTGTCGGGACTCGAGCCTCGCTTGTTCTGGGCGCATTTCGAGGCGCTGACGAAGATCGCGCGGCCGTCACGGCACGAGGAGCCCGTGATCGAGCATGTTCGCGAATGGGCCGATCGGCTTGGATTCCCGCTCGAGCAGGACGCCGGCCGGAACCTCGTGATCCGCGTCCCGGCGAGCGCCGGCCGCGAAGGCGCGCCGACCGTGGTGCTCCAGGGGCACCTGGACATGGTCTGCGAGCGGGATCCGTCGAGCCGGAACGATCCGGCCGAGGGGCGGATCGCGCTCACGCGCGACGGCGAGTGGCTGACCGCGGACGGGACGACCCTCGGTGCCGACGACGGGGTCGCGATCGCGGCCATGATGGCGCTGGTCGAGGACGAGTCGCTGCCTCACGGGCCGCTCGAGCTGCTGATGACCGTGGCCGAGGAGGTCGGTCTCGAGGGTGCGAACGCGCTCGACCCCGCCCTCGTCACGGGCTCGATCCTGATCAATCTCGACAGCGAAGAGGACGGAAGGCTGACGGTGGGGTGTGCCGGCAGCACCGATACGTGGGTCCGGATCGAGGCGCCGCGGGAACGCCCTGTCGACGGTGCGGCGACGCTCGCCGTGACCGTGAGCGGCGGGAAGGGCGGGCATTCCGGGACGGGTATCGCTCTCGGGACCTCGAACGCGATCAAGGTCCTCGGCCGCGCTCTGCGCGAGGCGCTGACGACGGTGCCCTTCCGGATGATCTCGCTCTCCGGCGGCAAGAGCCGCAACGCGATCCCGCGAGACGCGATCGCCGTCTGCTCGGTGGCCCGCGACCGCGAGCAGGCCTTCCGGGACGCGGTCGCCGCGGCGGGGGAGACGATTCGTGACGCGTACGCGAAGACGGACGCCGGCGTCTCGATCGACGTCGCCTCCGTCGAGGGCTCCGCGGATCCGTGGACCGATGCTGCCACCGCCAAACTGCTCGATGCGGTCGCGCTCGTGCCGACCGGGCCCCTGGCGCTGAGTCCGGACTTCGATGATCTCGTGGAGACGAGCACGTCGCTCGGAGAGGCGACCACGGAGGGCGATCGCCTGACGCTGCACAGCCTCTCGCGCTCGTCGAACGACTCGGCGCTGCCCGAGGTGGTTGCCGCCCTGGACGCCGTGGCCCGGCTCGCCGGCGGCACGCTGGAGATCAAGGCGAACTATCCGGGGTGGCGTCCAGATCTGAGCTCGCACGCCCTCGCCTCGGCGAAGGTCGTGTATGAGCGCGTCTTTGGAGCGCCTCCGATCGTGACGGCCGTGCACGCCGGCCTGGAGACCGCCGTCATCGGCGGCAAGGTGCCGGCCGGCCTCGACATGCTCTCGTTCGGTCCCCAGATCGAGTTTCCGCATTCGCCCGACGAGCGCGTGAGCGTCCCCACCTGCGAACGCTTCTGGAAACTGCTCGTCGCCCTGGTCGACGACCTGTCCGTCCCCGGAAAGAAGTAGCCATGCGTGGAGGACCCCTCACCTGGATCGTCGGCATCGCAGTCGGTCTCGTGCTGGTGCTCGTCGTCACCGGTGCGATTGGAACCCGTGATGACCGCAACGACACCGTCACGGCCGGCGAGTGGGCGCAGAACGTCTGCGGCGCCGTCGGCGTCTGGCGGGGCGAGCTCGAGTCGATCGTCGAGGACATCCGCACGCCCAGCTCCGCCGCCCCGACCGGCGAAGAGCCGCAGTCGGAGACGCCACAGGGGCGGACCGCCCTCGTGCGCGGGGGGCTGGAGCGCGGCATCGAGGCCGCAGACACGCTCGTGGAAGGTGTCGACAACGCGGGTACCCCCGATACGCCGCAGGGCGAGGAGGCCCAGAAGCTGGTATCCGACTGGGCGGACTCGACGCATGACAACCTCGACGAGGCCCAGGATGCGCTCGACGAGGAGGCAGACACGCTCGAGAAGTCGCTTCAGCAGCTGACCGGAGCGGCGGGAGCACTGAGAACCGCCCTGGTCGGCGGGGTTCAGACGATCGCCGATGTCGCGCGCCTCGATCCCGCGCTCGCGAGCGCACTCCGTGACTCGAGCACCTGCAAGCAATTGCGCGAGGAGACCAACTGATGAGTACCCAGGATTGGATCCTGATCGCGCTCGAAGGCCTCGTCGTCATCGGGTTCATCGCGCTCGGCGTGCGCGTCGGCGGGATGGGACTCGGCCTCTGGGGCGGCGTCGGCACGATGGTCCTGGTCTTCGTCTTCGGACTCGATCCGGGCGAGCCGCCAATCAGCGCGATGTTGATAATCGTCGCCGTTATCGCCGCCGCTGCTGCGATGCAAGCGGCGGGCGGTATCGACTACATGGTCCAGATCGCGGCCAAGGCCCTGCGCGCGAAACCGAAGATGCTGAACTTCGTCGCGCCGTACGTCTCGTTCCTCCTGACGGTTCTCACCGGCACCGGAAACACGTTCTTCTCCCTGATCCCGGTGATCAACGAGCTCGCCTATGCGAACAAGATCAGGCCCGAGCGGGCACTCGCCGGCTCGACGGTCGCCTCGACGTTCGGGATCACGGCGAGCCCGGTCGCCGCGGCGATGGCGACGATGCTGCCGCTGGTCGAGATCTACGACTACGACATCGTCGACGTGATGCTGATCACCCTGCCGGCGAGCCTGATCGGCATCTTCGTGATGGCGCTCTTCATGAACAGCTACGGCAAGGATCTGGACGACGACGTCGAGTACCAGCGTCGCCTCGCCGCCGGAGAGATCAAACCGCCGGCCCCGGCCGCCGAGATCACGTTGATGCCCTACGCGAAGCGCAGCGTCGCGATCTTCCTCATCGGCGTCGCCGCGATCTGCATCTTCGGCGTCTTCGAGTCTCTGCGACCGACGGTGGCCGCCGAGGGTGGCGGCGTCGAGCCGATGTCCGTGACACCGCTGATCCAGATGATCATGCTCACCGCAGCCGCTCTCATCCTGCTGCTGGCGCACGTGCAGGCCAACGACGTCGCGCTCACGCCGATCTTCAAATCGGGCATGGTCGCGATGATCGCGCTGTTCGGGATCGCCTGGATGGCAGATACCTTCATCGCCAACAACGAGGACGCGATCGTCAGCGCCCTCGGCAGCCTCGCCGAGAGCTGGCCCATCACGATCGCGTTCGCCATCTTCCTCGTCGCTGCCCTGACTACGAGCCAATCCGCCGCCACGCGGACGATGATCCCATTGGGGCTCGCGCTCGGGATCGGAGCCGGATACATGATCGCGATGTGGACGGCTGTCGCAGGCGTCATCTTCCTGCCGGCCAACGGCACCCAGATCGCGGCCGCCGAGGCGGACGAGACGGGCACGACCACGCTCGGCAAGCGCGTGATCGACCACTCCTTCCAGGTTCCGCTGCAGATCGCATGGGTGACCACCCTGATTGCGGGCTGCGTGATCGTCTACCTCTTCTTCGGCAGCCACACGCCGGCGCCGCCAGTACCTCCGGCGCCGTGACGTCGAGCGTCCCGACGCCGTGAGCGCAACCGTCCCGGAGATCGAGACCGGCCGGGCGGCCGCGGGCGGAGTGCTCGCGGCCGCATGCGTGTCGACGTTCGTCGTCAACGCGAACACCTCTGCGGTCACCATCCTGCTGCCGACCATCAGCGAGGACACCGGGGCTTCGGTCTCGCAGCTCCAATGGGCCGTGACCGGCTACATGCTCGTCGGCGCGGCCGTGATCGTGACCTCGGGCGCGCTCGGAGACGTCTTCGGCCGCCGGCGCGTGTTTCTCGGCGGACTTGCGCTCTTCGTCGCTTCGTGCGCGTTCATCGCGCTGTCGACGGGCGGCGCCGGGGTCATCGTCGGGCGCCTGATCCAGGGCGCCGCGGGCGCGACCATCGTGGCGTGCGGAATGAGCCTCCTGTCGGTTGCCTCCTCGGGCAAGGGACAGATGCGGGCGATCACGATCTGGGGCGCGGCCACGGCGGCGGGGGCGGCCATGGGCCCGCTGATCGGTGGTGCGCTCGTGGACCTGAGCGGCTGGCAGGGGTTGTTCTGGCTCGACGCTGCGATCGCCGCGGGCTGCATCGTGCTGACACTCGCCAAGGTGGAGGAATCGAGCGACCCGGAGCGCCCCCGCTCGATCGACTATGCCGGCACCGTCCTGATCGCGGCCATCTTCGTTCCGCTCGTGCTCGGGTTCAGCGAGGGTGACAACTGGGGCTGGACATCGGCGGCGACACTCGGATGCTTTCTCGTCACGGTGGTCAGCTCCGTGGTCTTCGTGGTCGTCGAGAAGCGCGTCTCGGCCCCGCTCGTCGACCTCGCCCTGCTCCGCAATCAGGTGCTCGTGGGAGCCACGCTCGCGATCCTGATCGTTGCGGGCACGATCAACGGCCTCATGTACGTCCTCAGTCTCTACCTCCAGGATCCCGCGGCCTTCGGGTTGAGCCCACTGGAGACGGGCGTGGCGACGCTCCCCGCGGCCGCCGCCATGATCGCCGTCACCCCGCTCATCACGCCGTTCGCGGCCCGCATCGGCACGAGGCTCGCAATCGTCGCCGGCTTCGGCCTGGCCGCTCTCGGGTTCGGGGCGTTGGCGTTGATCGAGGAGTCGTGGAGCTACGGGGTGCTCGTCCTCCCGCTCATAGCGCTCTCGGCCGGGCTCGGCCTCGCAAATGGGCCGGCGTCGTCGGCATCGACTGCCGCGGTCTCGGATGACGAGGTGGGGGCGGCATCCGGGATCTCGAACATGGCGCGGTACATCGGCGGGTCGGTGGTGGTGGCAGCGGTTGCGACGATCTTCAATTCGGTGACGAACGACAGGACCGACGGCGGCGCGTCGCGCTCGGAGGCGCTCGCCGCCGGCCTCTCGCGGTCCGCGATTCTGATGGCGATCCTCTGCGCTCTGGGTATCGCGATCGCGCTGCTCATGGCCCGCCACAGGCAGGCGCGTCCCACGGCGGTCAACCGTGCGGCGGCAGCCGCGGGGGCCGCCTCGCACACGATCCCCACCCGGCCGACGCATCCACACTCGCGACCGGTCGATCTGCACAAGGCCGGTGGGCAGCCGGAGCTCTCGGGCGGCACCTAGGCCGGCGCCTCCGGGCGCGCTGCAGCGGTCAGGGATTGTCGAGAACGCTCGTCGCGGGAGAGGAGGTAGGCAGATGTTGAGGCGCGACCGTTCGCTGATCGATCAGAGCCTGCACTCAGGACGCGCTCGACGACGACCACCGGCGCCTGGAACGACGTGCCCGAGTCCCACGGTCGGAACCATCCAGCCCGGCGCCCACGAAATCCGGCCGTTCACGTCGGTTCTCTGAACGGTGGCCCCGGCACCCGACGAGAGGTCCGAGGACGAGATCCAGACCTTCCTCGCGAGCCTGGGCGCCGCGCTCGGCGCGATCGGAGAGACGGTCGATGAGGTCGAGCGCCGCCTGACCGCCATCGCCGGTGCCTACGGTCTGCCAGACGCACGCTTCAGCGTCTTCCCGACCTCGCTGCTCCTCACCCTGGGACAGGGCCGGGCCGCGACGATCGAGCCGACGACGCGGCTCTCCGCCATACCGAGGCTCGATCAGATCGCCGCCGTCCACGCGCTGGCCGAAGAGGCCGAACGCGGGCTGATCGTCCCGGCAGAGGGACTCGCGCGGCTCGAGGAGATCCGGCGGATGGCAAGCCGCTTCGGGACCGTGCCCGGCATCCTCGGGTACGCGACGCTTGCGGTCGGAATCATTCTCATCCTGCATCCGTCTACACGCGGGATCCTCGCGGCCGCGGTGCTCGGGGCGATCGTCGGCGTCCTGCGACGGGCTGGACGCGGGCGACGGACGATCGAGGTGCTGATGCCCTTCGTCGCCTCCTGCGGCGTCGCCGCGCTCACGGCGCTGATGGTGAAGCACGACGTGATCGACCCCGGACTCGAAGCGATGATCGCCGCTCTCGTCGTGTTCGTCCCCGGGGTGGCGCTCACGACTGCCTTCCTCGAGTTGGCCGAAGGACAGATGATCGCGGGCTCCAGCCGCCTCGTGTGGGGCGTGACCCAGCTCGGGCTGCTCGCCTTCGGCATCGTCGCGGGCATTGGCGCGGTCGGCGTGCAGCCGGAGCGGGTCCTCGGCAGCTCCTACGCTCAGCTCGGGTCATGGGCGCCATGGCTCGGCGTACTGATCTTCGCAGTCGGCGTGACGGTCGCGCACTCGGCACCTCCCGCGGCGTTTCCCTCGCTGCTCGTGGTGCTCTACGCCGCGTGGGCCGGTCAGAGCGCCGGAAACGCGTTGTTCGGCGGGTACTCGAGCGGCTTCGTCGGCGCCGTCGTGATGACGCTGGTCGCGTACCTCCTGGCGCGACTTCCGTCGACGATGCCGGTCTACGCCATGTTCCTGCCGGGATTCTGGCTCCTCGTGCCCGGCTCGCTCGGCCTCGTCGGCCTGACGACGACCCTGGCGACGCCGGGCTCTGTCTCGAGCGAGGAGACCCTCTCCGCCGTCGCCGGTTCGATCGTGTCGGTGGCGCTGGGAGTGCTCGTCGGGGTGGAGCTCTACCGCTGGCTCACGGCGGCTGAGCAGCGCGCTCACCGCATTCATCGCTGAGCAGGACAGCCGGCCATCCCGGCTAGCGTGGTGTTCTGAGCTCGACGAACGACCACGGGAGTACCGATGGAATATCGCCCACTCGGACGCACCGGCGTCAACCTCAACCCCGCCGACACCAGCTACGGCGAGCAGGTGCTCGCGCCGGCCCTGCGGCGGCGGTAGCCCCACGATGCCCGGCTGGACGAAGAGGAACTTCCGCGATCTCGAGGATCGCAGCCCCGCGGATGCTCCGATGCAGTGGCGATTCGCGCGCAACGCCGTCGGCTCGCGCGAGCTCGGCGTCAGCTGGTTCACGTACGAGCCGGGTGCGCGCATGCCATTCGGCCATCGCCACCGAGAGCAGGAGGAGGTGTACGTCGTCGTCGGCGGCTCGGGCCGGGTCAAGCTCGACGGCGAGATCGTCGACGTCGCGGAGCGGGACGTTCTCCGTGTCGCTCCGGGGGTCATGCGTGCGTTCGAGGCCGGCCCGGACGGACTCGACGTGCTCTGCGTCGGAGGTTCCCGGCCGGACGGCGGAGACGCCGAGCGCGACGAGGAGTTCTGGACCTGAACAGGTGCTCAACGCCGGCCCTGCGGCGGCGCTCGACGGCCTCGGGCTACTTCGCGAGCAGCGCGATGGTGCTCTCGAAGCTCCCGATCAGGCCCGGGAAGTCGAACTCGGGCAGCTGGGAGAGCGACTCGACCGGGAAGTGGTCCTCGTAGAGCGGATAGAAGCCACCGGGCGGCGCGGGCAGGAGGTGAACCCCGCCGATGCCGGCCGCGCGGTAGCTGTCGATCTTCGCGCGGACGCGCTCGACGCTGCCGGCCATGACCATCGCGGCTGCCATCTCGTCCGTCACCTGAGCGACTGCGCCGCGGAGGTCGCCCTGGCGGACCCGCTCGCCGATCGCCTCGGCCTCCGCCGAGAACCCGGCCGCGCGAGCGCTCTCGAGGTACGCCGGGGCGGAGCCGAGCGCACTCGCGAACATCATCACCTGCCCCTTTGCGAGCTCGACGCCGCTGTCGTCGCGGGTCACGACGGCGGGGAAGCCGACCGTTGCGTCGAAGCCGTCGAGCGAGCGCCCGGCGCGCTCCGCACCCCGGCGGAGGGCCGGCATCGTCACGTCGCGGACGTACTCGAGCGACTGGAACCATCCGACCATGCCGTCGGCGACCTCGCCGGCCAGCTCGATCATGCGCGGGCCGTTGGCGGCGATGTAGATCTTCGGCGGCGGCTGCGGCAGCTCCATGTCGAGGTGGAAGTTCCGGACGGAGAAGACCTCGCCGTCGTGCGAGACCAGCTCGCCGGCGAACGCGGCGCGGAGGATCGCGATGAAGTCGCGCATCGCCGTGACCGGCTTGCGATACACCTGCCCGTGCCAGCCCTCGACGTAGCCGCGCGCCTGGACGCCCAGGCCGAGCACCAGCCGCCCTCCCGAGAGCTGATGCAGCGTCGCCGCCTGCAGCGCCATCGTCACCGCCGAGCGCGACCAGACGCCGACGACCCCGGTCGCGATCTCCACTCGCGTCGTTTGCAGTGCTGCCGCCGTCGCCGGACCGAAGGAGTCGCCGAACGTGATCTCGGGGAACCAGCAGCTGCGAAAGCCGGCGTCCTCCGCGCGTGTCGAGAGATCGATCGCCAGCCCGGCCGGCAGCGCGGTCAGGAACAGCCCGATTCCGTTGTCGTCAGCCATTCCGCGAAGGCTAACCACCTGCGCCGGACGCTGCGAGCCGTACCGGGTGCTGCGACGGTCAGCTCATGCTGCGCCGAGCGCCTCCCTGGCCTTCTCGATCGCGGCCGCCTCGTTCGGGGCAAGGCCTCCCTTGGCGTTGGCGACGTGGTCGGCGACGCCCAGCACGAGCTGGCGGTAGGCGCCGACCTCGTCGGGCGCCTTCGACTCGAGCGTCGCGATCGCGGACTGCAGCGCCGCCATCGTCTCGGACTCGACCTTCTGCGGCGATGAGGTCAGGCCGATGCCGCTGCGATGCGTCGACGCGAGATCGCGGACGAGCGCGCTGCCGCTCTCACGCTGCGACGTGAGGTATTTCGCGAGCGCGGTGGCCTCGCCGAAGCTGTCGGTGAAGTCGCGGTCGCTGACGGACACGAGGAGCCCGACGCCGATGACACCCTTTCCGAGCGTCTTCCACTCCTCCTCGGTGAAGTCGGCCTTGCTCGCCATGGCGTCCCCTTTCGTTCGTGGTCGACGGTACGTGTGCTCAGAGAAAATACGTGAGCTTGTGCCACACCCGGCTCTTGAAGCGGTCGCGCGTCCCAGCCGGCGGCTCGCCGCGTTTCGAGCGGGCGATGTCGGGCTCGAACAGCCGCTCTTCCATCGACGCGACGGCATCGCGGCTCCTTGCGATCATCACGATCTCCGAGTTGCGGTAGAGCGCCCACGCGTCGAGGTTCAGGGTTCCGAAGCTCACCGTGTCGTCGGCGACCACGACCTTGGCGTGGACGACCGTGCCGGGGAGCTCCCACACCTCGACGCCCGCGTCGATCAGATCGGCGTACCGGTGCCTGAGAGCAGCGGACGCCCCCGGGTTGTTCGAGGTCTCGGAGACGACGACCCGTACGTCCACGCCACGGCGCGCGGCCGCGAGGATCCGCGCGATCATGTCGTCGTCCGTGAGGTACGGGTTCATCACGTCGAGCCGCTCTCGCGCGCCGTCGATCTGCGCCTGGATCGCCTGCGTGGCCGCGACGAAGCCGCCGGGGATCACCTGGGCCAGGGCAATCGGCGTCGAGCCCCGATCGGACGGCTCGGGGAAGTAGCGCGAGACGTCGTCCGGGAGCGGCGCACCGTGGCTGCGGAAGCTCGTGAGGAACGCCGCCTGCGCCTGCCGCACGACGTCGCCGGTGACCCGGACCATGACGTCGTGGAAGCCGCCGTTCTCGAAGTGATCCTCGAGCCCGGCTCCGCCGATCCACGCGACGGCTCCGTCGACGACGAACAGCTTGCGGTGGTCGGTCCGGCCGACCTCGTCCCGGCGCCAATCGAGCTGCCGGTCGCCGGGGAAGAGCCCGTTGTGTGCGAGCGGGAACACGTCGTTGACGGCGATCTGCGCTCCCGCCTCGGCGAGGCGCGTGAACATCTCACGCGCCTTGCCGTACGGCCTCGAGCCGAACCCGTCGACGAGGACCCGCACCTCGACACCGGCCTTCAGCTTCCGCTCGAGCAGCTGCGCCATGCGCGTGCCGACCTCGCCCTCGCGCCAGCCGAACATCAGGATGTGCACGGACGAGCGCGCCGCGTCGACGTCCGCGAGGATCCGGGGAAAGAAGTTCGCGCCCTCGACGTGCGGGTCGATGGTCGCGGCGGTCGACCACGCGAAGTCGAGCGCCGCGTCCCGCGGGCCGACGCCGTCGCGCGCGGCGAACGCCTGCGTCGCGCGCTCCGCGCCCGCCGACGTCACCGCGCCGGCAGGCGGCGGCCAGCTCGGCCGCAGCGTGATGCCGAGCACCTGCCGGTAGGCGACGATGAACGCGGCCGCGACCAGCGGCGCCGCGACCGCGAGCACCAGCCGGCCGCGGCCGCTGTCACCGTCGCGCGTCACGACTCAGCACCTTGCTCCGGGTCCAGTCGAGGAGCCGGCGATCCGGCCGTGTCGGCCGGAGTGCCACGCGCCCGTTTCCCGGCGGCCTCGGTCGGAAGCGCATGCTCGCTCGTCGTGTTCCTGCTGACGTGGGCACTGGCATCACCCGTTTCCGGCTCTCGTGCCTCCATGTCGCGGCTGACGGTCGCACACCACGCGGCGCCCCGGACTTCCCAGCCGGACGATCACCTGGGTGATGCCGTTTGCATCCGGCCCGCACGCGAGAACCGCTGCAAATCACCCCTTGCGGGTGACGCCGCACTTGATGGTCGCAACAACGATCCCTTGTGACCTCAAAGGGCGGGAAGTTGGATGGCTTCGCGATTGCGCAGGATGGGTTGGTTCGGCTCGTGCTCTCTCGGCATGGCGTGTGTGACTCCCCGCGACATGGCGCATGGCTCCTTCGACCGCGTGTGCGCGACGCGAGCCTCTCCGCACTAGTCCGCCGATGACGAGCCCCGCCGCATTCGAGACGCTTCCGATTGCCGAGACGAAGCTGCTCCTGCCGAGACTCCGCGCCGAGATGGTCGCGCGCCCACGAGTCCAGGAGATTCTCGAGCGGGACGACGTGACGCTCACACTCGTCTCGGCTCCCCCGGGATATGGGAAGACGGTGGCCGCCCGCACGTGGCACGAGAGCGCTTCCGGGGACGTCGCCTGGCTGACGCTCGAGGCCGCCGACAACGACCCGGTGCGGTTCTGGACCTACGTGGCCATGGCGGTCGAACGCGTGCGCGGCGGTCTCGGCCGCGGTGCGCTGCAGCGGCTGAAGACTCCCGGGCATTCCCTCGAGAGCGCCGTGATCGAGCTGACGAATGGCATCGCGGCGTTCGGCGCGCCGCTCACCGTCGTGCTCGACGACTTCCAGAGCATCACCGATCGCGAGTGCCTCGACTCGATCGATTACGTGCTCGACCACCTCCCTCCGACGACGCGACTGATGGTGATCACACGGTCCGACCCGTCGCTCAACCTCGCGCGGCTTCGCGCGAGCGCCGCCCTCGCAGAGGTTCGGGCCGACGATCTCGCCCTCACGAGCGAGGAAGCGACCGACCTGCTCGTCGGACGTGGCGGGCTTGTCCTCGGGCCCGACGAGGTCGAGGTGCTCCTCGAGCGAACGCAGGGATGGCCGGGAGCCCTCTACCTCGCGTTGCTCTGGCTTCGCGGTGTCGAGAACCAGCACGACGCGGTGCGCAAGTTCGGTGGAGATCATCGATTCGTCGCCGAATACCTGAACCACGAGGTCCTCAGCTCGCTCGACGAGGCGTCGCGCTGGTTCCTGTTGCGCGCGTCGGTTCTCCGTCACTTCACCGTCGAGCTCTGTGACAACGTCTTCGGGCGCTCCGACGCCGCGTCCACGCTCGCGGCGCTGGAGCATTCGAACCTCTTCGTCGCTCGCCTGGAGCACACGGGATGGTTCCGTGTCCATCCGCTGTTCGCCGAGTTTGCCGAGTTCCAGCTCGAAGCGCACGACGCCGGCGCCTCGCGGGAGATCCATCGGCGGGCTGCTCTGTGGTTCCTCGAACGAGGGCTCCTGACCGAGGCAGTCGAGCACGCTGCGGCTGCACACGACCACGAGCTCGTCGCCGGCATCGCCTCCGACCACCACCTGGCGGTGCTGCGGAACGGCAGCGCCCGCACCGTCGTCCGCTGGGTGAAGATGCTTCCGGACGAGCAGCTCGTCGCGCATCCCGAGCTGGCGATGGCGGCGGCCACCGCCGTCAGCATCGTCGGGCCCCGGTCGGTCGAGCGGCGTCGCTTTCTCCAGCTCGCCGAGCGTGCGCGCACCGCGGGCTCCGCCCGATTCACGCCGTACGTCGATGCCGGCATCGGCATGGTCCGGGCGCTGACCTTCGACGAAGGAGTCACTGCGGGCGTCGCGGAAGGCCGTCGTGCGGTCGAGATCGCCGAGCGCGAGGCCGACGATGCGCTGGTCGCTGCGCTCGCCGCCCTCGCACAGGCGCACTACTTCGACGGAGACCTCGTGGCCGCCTCGGCGGCGGCCGGGCGGGCGCTCGCGCACCCCGAGGCCGAGCGACGGCCGGCCGCCCACGCGATGGCCAGGACGGTGCTCGCCCTGGCCGACGTCGATCGGGGGCTTCTGCGCGCCGCTCGTGATCACGTGGACAAGGCAAGGACGATGATCGGCGCGATTCACAGCAGCCGAAGCTGGCTCGGCGCGGTCGCCCATGCCGCGAGCGGCCGCGTTCACGCAGCCGAGGGAAAGCTCGCCGAGGCGGAGCGAGAGTTGGTCTACGCGGAGCCGTTCTTCCGCGACGAGCTGTCGACCGTTCACCACGCGTGGCTGTTGCTGCTCCTGGCTCGCGTCCGCTGTTCCCGAGGTCATCTGAGCGAGGCGCACGAGGCGCTGCAACTCGCCCGCTGCGAGCTCGACGAGCTCGAGGACTGCGGGATGCTGCCGCAGCTCGCGTCCGAAGTCGAGCGGGAGTTCGAGCTGGCCGGTGCCCGCGCCGAGCAGGGCGAGGTGCTCGAGCAGCCGAGCGAGGCCGAGCTCGCGGTGCTCCACCTGCTGGCATCCGAGTTGTCGGCGCGCGACATCGGAGGACAGCTGTTCCTCTCGGCCAACACCGTTCGGACGCACACCCGTGCGATCTACCGGAAGCTCGGCGTGAACTCTCGCGCCGAGGCGGTGGCACGAGCGACCGTGCTGGGCCTACGGGGCGACGCGTAATCGCCCAGGTATGCTCGTGCGTGCGGAGTCACTGCTGATCGAGACGAAGGAGGAGACGTGGCCTCGAAGGGCGCCTGGGCCGGCTGGATCCGGTTCGCCGGCATTCTGATGATCGTCATCGGATCGATCGATTTCATCCAGGGACTGATCGCGATCATCCGGGACAAGTACTACCTTCTCACGCCGGACCAGATCATCGTGTTCGACATGACGACGTGGGGCTGGGTCATGCTCATCTGGGGCATCATCGTCGCTCTCGCCGGCCTCGGCCTGCTCTCGGGCTCCGGTTTCGCGCGCTGGCTCACGATCATCATCGCGAGCCTCAACTTCATCGCTCAGCTCGGATTCGTCGGGTCGTACCAGTACACGCTCTGGGCGATCACCGCGATCGGCCTGAACCTCGTCGTCCTCTACGCGCTGACCGTGCGCTGGAGCGATGCCAGGGACGCGGAGGCGCAGTTCTGAGAGTTCTGAGTTGACGTCGCGGGGAGCATCGACGTCATGCGTCGATGCTCTTCGCGGCGTCGATGCTCTTCGCGCTCAGAAGCGTGAGCCCCAGATCCGAGATCCGCGTCAGCACCCCTTGGAGCGCAGCCTGATCGCGGATGTGGCCGACCAGGATCGTGGTGCCGTCGCGTCGCTCCAGCCGCATGCCCTCGAAGGCCGGAGCTGCGTCGTCGCTGAGCTCTCCGCCGACCTCCAGTTCGTAGAGACGAACGCCCACCGAGTAAGCTTCCACACCGCCGACGCACCGCGGGGCCGAAGCCGCGACGGTCACCCATGTGATTGCGCTTTTGCGGAGTGAAGTGGTGATTCGGGCACCAGGAATCGCCGGCGCCGGTCCGCGTTCTGATTCACCTGGGTGAACGGTGCGCGGGGCGATGACGCCTCGGCCGCGCCATGCAAGCCTCGTGATCAGAGCCAGCAGCTCCGACGCGCGGGTAGCGCTGCGAGCACGAGCACGCACAAGAGGGTGATTGCGATGAAGTTCGAGAGTCGTGCGACGGACGCGTGTGCGGGTCCGGGTCGATCGGAGCCGGCGCCATGAGCGGGTCGGTTCGGGAACGGCTGCTCGAGCAACTCGTCGTCAAGCCAGGCCAGCCGGCGGGCCTCGCGTCGAGAGACCCGGGCTGGACCGGCGGCCCGGACTTCGAGGACCTCGCCGAGGACGAGCTGAAGCAACGGGCGAAGGATGCGCTCACGCGCGGCATCGAGGAGCTCTCCGATGCGCAGGAGCTGCTGTGGGCGAGCGACAGGGACTCGCTGCTCGTCGTCCTGCAGGCGATGGACGCGGCCGGCAAGGACTCGGCGATCGAGCACGTGATGTCGGGAGTCAATCCGCAGGGCGTGCAGGTGGTCTCGTTCGGGAAGCCGTCGGCCGAGGAGCTCGACCACAACTACTTGTGGCGCATCTCGAAAGCGCTCCCCGAACGCGGTCGCATCGGCATCTTCAACCGCTCGCACTACGAGGAGGTCGTCGCCCTCAAGGTGCACCCCGAATGGCTCGAGCCACAGCGGCTGCCGCCCGGCGAGCGCGACGAGCGCTTCTGGCAGGAGCGCTACGAGGACATCAACACCTTCGAGCGCCATCTCGCCAGGACCGGGACGAAGATCGTCAAGTTCTTCCTCCACGTCTCGAAGGACGTGCAGAAGAAGCGCTTCCTCGCGCGGCTCGACACGCCCGGCAAGGAATGGAAGTTCAACGCCGCCGATGTCACGGAGCGCGCCCACTGGGACGCCTACACGAGCGCATTCGAGGACGCGCTGACGGCCACGTCGACTCCCTGGGCTCCGTGGTACGTCATCCCGGCCGACCACAAACGGCTCACCCAGGCCCTGGTCGCGCAGGTGCTGGTGGAACAGGTGCGGCAACTCGACCTCCGCTGGCCCGAGGTCTCCGAGAAGGAACACGCCGCGAACGTCGCCGCACGCCGGGTGCTCGAGGCCGAGTGACAGTGATCGTCGTGGTCAGTGCGGTCCGCCGGCATCGGCACCGTCCGTGACATCCACGGCCTCACCTACCGCCATCTCCGGCGTCGGCGAGGATGGAACCTTGAAGCCGACGAACCCGTACACCACGTCGAGCACCGGGCTGATGAAGTTGAAGAAGCAGTACGGGAGGTAGGAGGCGGTCGACACGCCGAGCACCCCCGAGATGTAGGCGCCGCAGGTGTTCCACGGCACGAGGACGGAGGTCACGGTGCCGGAGTCCTCGACTGCGCGGGAGAGGACCTGTGGCGCCAGTCCGCGCCGCTCGAACTCGTCACGGTACATCCGGGCCGGCAGCACGTCGGCGACGTACTGGTCGCCGGCGATCACGTTCAGGCCGACGCCGCTGCCGGTGACGGCGAGGATCAGACGCCCGCGCGACTGAGCCCGCTCGACGATCGGCTGGAGGATCCGCTCGAGGAAGCCGGCGTGCTCCATGATCGCGGCGAAGGAGAGCGCCCCGAGGACGAGCCAGATGGTCGTCAACAGGCTGGCCATCCCGCCACGGGAGAAGAGCTGGTCGATGGCGGGGTTGCCGCTGTTGCTCACGAATCCGGTCGCCATCGCCCCGTAGATCGCCTTGATGCCGGTGGCCACCGGTCCGAGGGCCGGATCGTCGACGAACGCCTTCACGACGGTCCACTGGGTGAAGCACGCGAGGATGCCCGCGCACAGCGCCGATCCGAGAATCGCAAGGAACGGCGGTACCTTCTTGATCGTGAACAGCACGAGCAGCGCCAGCGGCAGCAGGTTGAGGACGCCGATGTTGAAGGTGGCCTCCAGCGTGTCGAGCGCCGCGTCGGTGCTGACGCCGCCGGCCGGCTCTGCGGTGAATCCGATGACGAGGAAGATGAGGAGGCTGATGCCGATCGCGGGGCCGGCGGTCCAGAACATGTTCTTGATGTGCTCGCTGGTCGTGAGTCCGCGGCCGACGAGCTTCGGCACGAGGATCGTCGTCTCCGAGAGCGGCGACATCTTGTCGCCGAAGTACGCACCGCAGATCACAGCGCCCGCGGCCGCCGCCTCGGAGAGGCCCATGACCTTCGCCATGCCGACGAAGGCCACGCCGAGCGTGCCCGCGGTCGTCCACGAGCTCCCCGTGACCATGCCGACGACGGCGCAGATCGCCGCCGTCGTGACGAAGAAGATGGTCGGGTTGAGCAGGAGCACGCCGTAGTCGACGACGGTCGGGATCGTGCCGGCCATGTTCCACGTCCCGATCAGCGCGCCGACCGCGAGCAGGATGAAGATCGCGCTCATCGCGGTCGTGACGCCGCCGATCGCGGCGTCCGCGATGGCCGCGGAGGTGTAGCCGTTCTTCAGCGCCATCAGGGACGCGAACGCTGCGCTCAGCAGCAGCGCGACCTGCAGCGGCCCGTCCGTGGCGCTGATCCCGAAGAGCCAGATCGTCACCGCGATCAGCCCGATCAGCACCACGACCGGGAGCAGCGCGTCGAGCAGGGTCGGCGCTCGGTGCTCCCGGGTTCCGCCCGCGGGTGTCGTCATCGCGCTGCCGTGTCCGTCACGAAGCCGCGTCGGCGCCGGTCACGTCGTCCGGCTGGATCCCCGCCGGCGCGCGGCGCAGCAGCAGGAGCCGCCTCGCCTCGGACACCGGGATGATGGCGAGCGCGACGACGATGCACACGAGCCACTGGTGCAAGGTCAGCGGGACGGTGCCGAGGATGCGGTGGAAGATCGCGAGCTCGGTGCCGAACAGGATCGCGGCCAGCGACCCCGCGGTGCACATCAGGAACGTCCGATCCTCGAGGATGCCGAGCGAGAACACCGAGCGCAGCTCGTCGCGCGTGGTGAGGGAGAAGAGGACGTTGCCGATGGCGAAGGCCGTCAGGCCCATCGTCTGTGCGGTCGCGCTCCCGTACGCGTCGTCGGCCCAGGCGATGAGGCCCAGCGTGGTGCCGCCCATCACGATCCCGGCGGTCGCCACCCACAGCAGCAGCGGCCGCGGCAGCATCGCCTCGTCGGACGCCCGCGGCTTGCGCTGCATCAGTCCCTCCGCCGGCTTGCCGTAGCCGAGACCGATCGACTGGAGGACCTGCGTCGTGAAGTTCACGTACAGCGTCTGGAGTGGCACGAACGGGACGCCGCCCACGACGTTGAAGATGCTCGCGCCGAGGAACGTGACGATGAAGCCGATCAGCACGCCCATCTGGAAGCGGATGTACTTCGTGAGGTTGTCGTAGAGGCCGCGGCCGAGCTCGACCGCCTTCACGATCGTCGCGAAGTTGTCGTCGGTGAGGATCATCGTCGCGGCCTCCTTCGAGACCTCCGTTCCCGTGATCCCCATCGCGATGCCGATGTCGGCCGCCTTGAGCGCCGGCGCGTCGTTCACGCCGTCGCCGGTCATCGCCACGATGTCGCCGTTGCGCTTCAGGCTCTCGACGAGGCGCACCTTGTCCTCGGGAGCGACCCGGGCGATCACGCCGATCTCGCCGATCGCCGCGTCGAGCTCGCTGTCCGACATCGCCTTGAATTCCGCGCCGCTGATCGCCCGGCCGACGATGCCGAGCTCGTCCGCGATCGCTCCGGCCGTCACGACGTGATCGCCGGTGATCATGCGCACCCGGATCCCGGCCTCGTGCGCGACCGCGATCGCCGCCTTCGCCGCCGGGCGCGGGGGATCGACGATCCCGACCAGGGCGAGCACCGTCATCCCGTCGAGCAGCGGAAGCAGGTCGGCGGACGGATCGAACCCGCCCGGATCGAAGTCCTTCCGCCCGGTCGCCATCACGCGCAGGCCCTGAGCTGCGAGCCGCGCGTTCTCGTCCATGTAGCGCTGCTTGAAGGCCTCGTCGACGGGCACGGCGGAGAGGTCCTCGGGAGCGGGCCGGAAGGCCGCGCGCGCGAGCAGCTGATCCGGGGCGCCCTTGACGAGGCAGCGGACGACGTCGCGGCCGCTCTCGTCCTGCATCTTGTGGAACGTCGCCATCATCTTGTACTCGGAGTCGAACGGCAGCTCGGCGACGCGCGGATAGGCCCGCCGCGTCTCGACCGCGTCGAGGCCGCCCTTCTCGGCCAGCACGACGAGGGCGCCCTCGGTCGGGTCGCCCACCAGCCCGCCGTCCTTGACGACCGCGTCCGCGCAGAGCGCCATCGGCAGGAGGAACTGCTCGCAGCGGCACCTCGGGTGGCCCGAAGACGTGCTTGATCGTTCCCTCCGTCGAATAGCCGCCGCCGGAGATCGTGTAGCGCCGGCCGGGGATCGTCATCTCCACCGCCGTCATCTGGTTCAGCGTCAGCGTCCCGGTCTTGTCGGAGTTGATCGCCGACGTCGAGCCGAGCGTCTCGGTCGAGCGGAGCCGCTTCATGATCGCGTTCGCCTTCGCGAGCATCTGCGTCCCGTACGAGAGGATCGTCGTGACGACGGCGGGCAGACCCGTCGGGATCGCGGAGATCGCGAACGCGATCGCCGCGGTGAAGACCGTGTCGAAGCTCTGGTCGCGCGAGAGGTTGAAGATGACCGAGATGGCCACGGCCGCGCCCGCGATGATCAGGATCTGGCTCGTCAGCTTCTTGAGCTGGATCGTCAGCGGCGTGTCCGTGTCGTCCGTGCTCTGGAGCATGTGCGAGATATGGCCGACCTCGGTCGCCATCCCCGTCGTCGTGACGACGAAGGTGCCCGAGCCGCGCGTGACGTTCGTGTTCATGAAGACCATGTCCGTCCGGTCTCCCAGCGGCGTGTCGGGCGATCCGACGCTCTCGACGCCCTTCGAGACCGGCAAGCTCTCGCCGGTCAGCGCCGCCTCGGCGATCTCGAGCGTTGCCGCCGACAGCAGCCTCCCGTCCGCGGGCACGAGGTCTCCGGCCTCGATCGACACGATGTCCCCCGGGACGAGCCCTTCCGCCGGAATCTGCACGAGCTCGCCGTCCCGCCGGACGCGCGCCTTGATGATCATCATCTTCTGCAGCGCCGCGACGGCCTCCGCCGCCTTGCCCTCCTGGCGCAGGCCGAGCACCGCGTTGAAGAGCGTCAGGAAGAGCAGGACGAGGCCGGTTCCCAGTTCCTTCAGGGGGTAGAGGCTCCCGATTCCCGCGACCAGCAGCACGATCTGCATCGGGTCGCGGTACTGCCGCACGAACGCCTGCCAGCGCGGCTCGACCGCGACCTCGGCGAACTTGTTCGGCCCGACGGACGCGAGCCGCGATGCCGCCTCGGTGCCCGACAGACCGCTCGCGGGCGAGACGTGGAGCTGCTCCGTGACCGCGCCGGGCTCGAGTGTGTGCCACGCGACCTGTGCCGTATCCGCGAACGCCCCGCTCGGCGCGGCAGCCTCATCCGTCGTCGCCATGTCTCGCTCCTTCTTGGGATCTATTGCGATTGCGCCGGGGGTGTCCCGTGGGTGCCGACGTCGTCGCCGTGGTGGTGCTCCGGGCCGCGGGCATATGCGCCCAGGCCCAGGATCAGGAAGAGCGCGATCAGCACGACGAACCAGCGAGCTGCATTCATCGGGATCCTCCTTCCGGGGCCGTCATGTGACCGCCGCCGAGACGCTGAGCACGACGATACAGAGAACGGCCAGCGCGCCGAGCAGCGGCCAGACCCAGCGCAGATACGCCCCGTAGGGGACACGCGCGATGGCCAGGCCGCCCATCACGACCGCCGACGTCGGAATGAACAGGTTCATGAGCCCCGAGGCGCTCTGGTAGGCGGTGACGACGATCGACTCGTTCACGTCGACGAACCCCGCCAGCGGCGCCGTGATCGGCATCGCCACGGTCGCGAGACCGGACGACGACGGAATCAGGAACGAGAGCGGCAGGAAGAGCAGGAACATGACGACCGCGAACACTCCCGCACCCGTGTCACCCAGAGCGCTCTCGACCCAGGACAGGACGGTGTCCGTGATCTGGCCGTTGTTCATGATCACGGTGATGCCGCGCGCGATGCCGATGATGAGCGCCACACCGAGCAGGTCGCCCGCCCCGGCGACGAACGTGCTCGTCAGGTTGGCCTCGCTCATCCGGGCGACCACTCCGATGATGATCGAGAACAGCAGGAACGACGCGGTCATCTCGGGGAACCACCACCACCACGTCGGCAGCGGGAGCCCGAGGTCCGACCAGGGGATCACGCCGTAGATCATCACGACGAACGCGAGTGCGAACAGGACCAGGATCACCTTGTGCGTGCCGGTCAGCGTGATCTCGCCGGCCTCGTCCTCGGCGCGGAAGCGCGCATCGTTCTCGGCCTTCATGTCGTAGACGACCGACTTGCTGGGATCCGCCTTCACGCGGTCGGCGTAGCGCAGGACGAAGAAGATGCCGATCGCCAGGCCGACGAGCAGGATGATGATGCGTCCCAGGAGGCCGTCGCTGATCGGGATGCCCGCGATCCCGGAGGCGATTCCGGTCGCGAAGGGATTGATCGTCGAGCCCATCGTCCCGATCCCGCAGCCGAGCAGCACGACCGCGGCACCCGTCAGCGCGTCGTAGCCGGCGGCTATCAGGACCGTGATCACGAGCGCGTAGAAGGCGAGGCTCTCCTCGGCCATGCCGTACGTCGTGCCGCCGAGGGCGAAGACGCACATGAGCGCAGGGATCATCAGCCGCTCCCTGCCGGCCATGCGCTTGACGAGGCTGCCGATGCCCGCCTGGATCGCTCCCGTCTTCATCGTGATGCCCAGGAAGCCGCCGATGACGAGGATGAAGAGCGCGATGTCGATCGCGCCGAAGAGCGTCCCCGAGTTGTAGTAGTTGATGTTCCCCTGCGCGTCCTCGATGCCGTAGAGGCCGTTGATCGGCGCCGTCAGCGAGTCGACGAGGATCCGGGCCGGATGCCCGGCCACCTCGTGGTACGTCCCGGGGATCGGCTCGCCGGCCGCGTTGAGGTTGTAGATGCCGGCGGGGATGATCCAGGTCGCGATCGCCGCGACGACGATCAGCGCGAAGAGGATCGTGTAGGCCGACGGAAGCGCGAAGCGGCTCTTCGGCTCGGGCGCGGCGGCCGGGGCGGCGGGGGCGCTCACCCGCGCTCCTCAGCGCTGCGCCGCGAGCTCGATTCCGTCCGCGTCGCGCGTCACGACGGTGCCGGCCTCGCCGCGCAGCAGGGCGGCGGTGTCGAGGATCGAGCCGATGGCGGCAAGGCCGCCCGACTCCTCCACGAACGAGCACGCCGCGCGGACCTTCGGCCCCATCGAGCCCTCCGCGAAGGCGGATTTCCCGAGCGCCTCCGGAGTCGCGCGGCGGATCGCTCGCTGGTCGGGCGTGCCCCAGCCGCTGTAGACGGCCTCGACGTCGGTCACGATGAGGAGCGCGTCGGCGTTCAGGTCGCTTGCGAGCAGAGCACTTGCGAGGTCCTTGTCGATGACGGCCTCGACGCCGACGAGCTGCCGCCCGGCGGGCGCGGGCTCGTCGGAGTACATCACGGGGATACCGCCGCCGCCCGCGCAGATCACCACGCACTCGCGTTCGAGCAGCCATTTCACCGGCTCGATCCCGAAGATGCGACGCGGCTGTGGCGAGGCGACGACGCGGCGGAAGCTGTCCCCGTCGGGCTTGAACTCCCAGCCCTTCTCCTTCGCGAGCCGCGCCGAGTCCGCCTCGGCGTAGATCGGCCCGATCGGCTTCGTCGGGTCGCCGAAGGCGGGGTCGTCGCGGTCGACCTCGATCATGGTCAGGAGGGAGGCGAGGCGCTTGCTCGGACGGCAGCTCGTTCCCGAGCTCCTGCTGGAGGATGTAGCCGATCATGCCGTCGGTCTGCGCTCCGAGCAGGTCCAGCGGGTACGGCTCGACCTCGGTGTAGGCCGAGCCCTGCAGCGCGAGCAGCCCGACCTGGGGCCCGTTCCCGTGCGAGATCACGAGCTCGTGCTCGAGCGCGAGCGGCGCGAGCGCCTTGCACGCTGCGCGAGCGTTGTCGCGCTGGTTCTCGGCCGTCAGAGGTTGTCCGCGCCGGAGCAGCGCATTCCCGCCAAGTGCCACGACGATTCGCATGGCTAGCCGGCGAGCGTGGCGACCATGACGGCCTTGATCGTGTGCATCCGGTTCTCGGCCTCGTCGAAGACGAGCGACGCGGGCGACTCGAAGACCTCCTCGGTCACCTCGAGCGCATCCATGCCGAACTTGTCGAAGATCTCCTTGCCGACCTCGGTCTCGGTGTTGTGGAACGCAGGCAGGCAGTGCATGAACTTCACGTCCGGGTTGCCCGTGGCCGCCATCGTCTCGGCGTTCACCTGATAGGGCGTGAGCAGCTCGATCCGCTCCTTCCAGACCTCGTCGGGCTCCCCCATCGAGACCCACACGTCGGTGAGCAGCACGTCCGCGCCGCGCACGGCCTCGGCCACGTCGTCGGTGATCGTGATCGTCGCGCCGGTCTCGGCCGCGGTCTGCTTCGCGAGGGACGACGATCTCGTCCCGCGGCCACAGCGACTTCGGGCTCGCGATCCGCACGTCCATGCCCAGCTTCGCGCCGCCGATCAGATACGAGTCGGCCATGTTGAAGCGCGCATCCCCCAGGTAGCAGAACACGACCTCGTCGAGCGGCTTCGCGAGGTGCTCGCGGAAGGTCAGGAAGTCGGCGAGGATCTGGGTCGGGTGCCACTCGTCCGTGAGTCCGTTGTAGATCGGGACGCCGGCCCACTGCGCGAGCCCCTCCGCCGTCTCCTGGCCGAAGCCGCGGTACTCGATCGCGTCGTACATGCGGCCCAGCACGCGCGCCGTGTCCTTCACCGTCTCCTTGTGGCCCATGTGCGAGCCACCCGGGCCGATGAAGGTGACGTGGGCGCCCTGGTCGTAGGCGGCGACCTCGAACGCGCAGCGCGTCCTCGTCGAGTCCTTCTCGAAGATCAGCGCGATCTCCTTGCCGACGAGCTTCTGCTCCTCGCGCCCCTCGCGCTTGGCCGCCTTCAGCTCGGCCGCCAGGTCGATCAGGTAGGTGATCTCCTCGGGCGAGAAGTCGGCCAGCTTCATCAGGTGCCGGCCGCGCAGATCGATCGCAGTGCTCATCTCATGCTCCTCTCAGGCGTCCCGGACGATCGGACAGGTCATGCAGTGGCCGCCGCCGCGGCCACGGCCGAGCTCCTGGCCGGCGATGGCCAGCACCTCGACCCCGGCCTTGTTGAGCTTCGCGTTGGTGGCCTCGTTGCGCTCGTACGCGACGACCACGCCCGGCTCCAGCGCGACGACGTTGTTGCCGTCGTCCCACTGGTTGCGCTCGGCCTCGAACTCGTCCCCGCCGGTCGTCACGAGCTTCAGGTCCGTGATGCCGAGTGCGTCTCTGACCTCGTCGAGGAAGGAGCGTTCCGAGACCTCGGCCTGGACGCCGTACTCACCTCCGGGGCGTGAAGAGGATCGGCCGGATCTGGTCGACGACGGGCTCGTAGAGCGTGACCACGTTGCGGTCGCACCACGTGAAGACCGTGTCGAGGTGCATCGCTGCGCGCTCGCGCGGCATCTGAGCCCCGATCACGAGCCGCGCCGCACCCTTCGCGAACATGTTGGCGGCGAGCATGCTCACCGCCCGCGCGGTCGTTCGCTCGCCCATGCCGACGAGGACGACGCCGTCACCGACCGGCATCATGTCGCCGCCCTCCATGCGCGCCATGCCCCAGTCGTGGTCGGCGCCGCCGAACCAGATCTCGATGCCGGCGTCGCGGAAGCGGGGATGGAAGCGGTAGATCGCCTCGACGTTCAACGTCTCGAGCTGGCGTGCCGGCCAGAACATCGGGTTGAGCGACACCCCGCCGTACAGCCAGGCGCTCGTATCGCGCGTGAACAGCTGGTTCGGCAGCGGTGCCAGGACGAAGTCGGTCGGGCGCAGGGCCGGGCCGATCGCCTTCCGCATCTCCTCGGGCAGCTCGAGCACGGTCAGGCCTCCGGTCAGCCTGGTCGCCAGCTCGTCCGCGGGCATCTCGTTCAGCCATTCCCTGAGCGGCGCGGCGAACATCACCGTCACGTCTTCCGGACGGACACGGCGCGACAGGAGCCAGTCGCGCGCAGCCGGATCCTCGAGCGCCTCCGCGAGCAACTGATGGACAAGGACGACCTCGACCCCGCGTGAGCGCATGAGGTCGGTGAACGCGTCGAACTCCTGCCTCGCGCGGCGGACCCAGATCACGTCGTCGAAGAGCAGCTCGTGGCAGTTCGACGGCGACAGCCGCTCGTGTGCGAGGTCGGGCCGGTGCACCATCACGGTGCGGAGCTTCCCGACCTCCGAATGTGTCCCGAGCGCGGTCTCGGTCGCGGTGCTCATCTCTCATCTCCTGTGTCTTGCTCCGGGCCCACCGGCCACTGTCCGGGCCATCACGGCGCCCACCCGGCAGGAGCATCCGTCACCCGGTTCGGCCGGGGAAGCCGGGGGGCGGCTTTCACATGGGTGATTCCGTTCACCTGCCGGCTCAGCCGCCGGATCGCGGCCGGAGGGCCCGAAACGGCACCAACCGAGCAAACGCAATCACGCATGTGAATCTGCGCCACCGGGGACGTCCGACCCCGAAGTGCGCAATGCTCAAGCTCCCAAAACGGAGGAGCGAGCATGGCAGTCGGGCCGGTCGACGTCTACATCATCGGATTTCCGGGCAACAAGTTCAGCGGGCGCATCGCGCCGGCGATCCTGGAGCTCGTCGAGAACCGCACGATCCGGGTGATCGACCTGCTCTTCCTGAGCAAGGACGCGGACGGCGTCGTGACGACGCTCGCCGCTGCCGACATCGATGATACCGGCGCGTCCTACCTCTCCATCCAGGTCACGCAACCGGGTGCGCTGGGAGCCGAAGACGCCGAGGAGGTCAAGGATGACCTGCCGGCCAACAGCTCGGCCCTCCTGATCGCGTTCGAGAACCTCTGGACCGCGAAGATCGTGGATGCCCTCCGGGACGCGGACGCGGTCATGATCGACTCCATCCGTATCCCCGTCGACGTCGCGGAAGCCGTACTCGACGCGGGCTAGACCCGGTTACTGAGAGAGACAGAGAGGAACAGGTATGGGACTTCTTCGAATGGCCGCTCGCACCGCCGTGGTCGCGGGCACCGCAACCGCCGTGTCCGGACGGGTTCACCGTCGTCAGTCGGCCAGGTACGCCGAGCAGGACCAGCAGGCGTACGAGCACCAGCAGTACGAGCAGCAGCAGCAGTACGCGCAGCAGCAGCAGTACGCGCCGCCGCCGCCCCCGGCGGAGGACGAGGTGACCGCCCAGCTCGCGCAGTACGCGAAGTTGCACAATCAAGGCATCCTCACGGACGAGGAATTCGCCGCCGCCAAGGCCAAGATCCTCGGGATCTGACCCACCGCACGCGCGTCCCGCGAGGCTCGTCGAGGCGTGCTCGCGGTTGCCGGCAGCACGTCGCGCTCGTCGAGTTCGCGCGGACGGCACAGACGATCACGTCCTGAAGGGGCACCTATGAAGGCGCGGGGCACGATGTTCGACGAACGCGACGTCGCCGCAGGCGCGACCGGGCACTGGTGGATGTTCCTCCTGACCGGAATCGCCTGGCTCGTGTTCGCCCTGCTCCTGTTCCAGTGGGACTACACGACGGTCTACGCCGTCTCCATCCTGTTCGGAGTCGCCGCGCTCTTCGCAGCGGCGACCGAGTTCGGCCACATGGCCGTCTCGACCACGGGCTGGAAGATCGTGCACGGGATCGTCGGCGGCCTGTTCGTCATCGCCGGGATCTCGGCGGTCGTCCGTCCCGACGTCGCGTTTGCGACGCTCGCGGCGCTGATCGGCTTCTTCTTCCTGGTGAAGGGGATCTTCGACGTCACGGTCGCGTTCGTGACACGGGACATCTTCGATCTCTGGTGGCTTCAGCTGATCTTCGGGTTCTTCGAGATCCTGCTGGCGTTCTGGGTGGCCGGCGCGTTCCGGCGGAGCGTGATCCTGCTGGTCGTGTACGTCGGGATCGTCGCGCTGTCTCGCGGCATCACCGAGCTCTTCTTCGCCTTCAAGGTCAAGGACATGAACAAGCGCATCGCCGCCGGGTGAGCGAGGCAGCAGGCCGCCTGCCGGCGGGCGCTAGCCCCGGAAGGGCTGCGAGACGACGATCCCGGCGAGGTTCAACCCGACGGGATACTTGTCGGTCGCCGGCTGCTGAAAGCGCCAGGCGGTGATCGCCCGGTTGCCGATCGCGTGGAAGGCGACGATGTCCGCACAGCCGGTGGGCTTCAGGTGGGCGAGCTTCAGGATGCCCTTGGATGCCGCGAGGACCGCGCCGCGGCCGCCGGGTCGAATGACCTGGAGCGTCTCTCTGCAGCCGCGTGTCTTCCGCGTGAGCCAGTGGCCGTCCTCGTACTGGAGAATCGTGTTCTGGTCGGCGACGCCGAAGCGGGTGGCCCGCGGCTTGCGGGTGCCGAAGTCCCAGCGCTGCCAGCCGCGCCCGAAGACGTAGTAGAGGGCACCCGCCGACGAGGGCGCGAGTTCCAGCTGCGGGTCGTGGGGCACCGCAACGCTCGTCGGAGCGGGGTCGGCGAAGCCGCGGCGCACGATGAACGAGGGTTGTTCGCCGATCGCACCCCGCGTGAAGACGACGCCGCCGTCGGCGAGCGTGACCCCGTCGATCCGGTAGCAGCGCCTGGACACGCAGCGCGGAATCCGTGCCGCGACCCACCGCTTTCCGGTCGCCATGTTGCGCACCACGATGCGATAGCTGCCGTTGACGAGCTCCGCCCAGGCGATGCGCTCGCCCCGTCCCGCAAACGGTGCGGCGAGGTTGGCGGTGAGCGTGCGGCGACCGGAGCCGTCGTGACGGACGGCGAAGAGGGCGTGCAGCCCGGATGCGTAGACGACCCAGTCCCGGGTCGAGGCCATCCCGTATTCGGGATGGACCTTGGCGGCGAGGGTGCGCTGGCGCTTCGTGCGGAGATCGCGCTGAACGAGCGCCGGCGTGCCCTCCTCGCCCTGCTCGCTCTCCCACGCGAGGTACCTGTCGGTGAAGGCGATCTGCCAGATCCTCTGGTCGGGCTCGAAGGCGATGACGCGCGGCTTCGCGTCTCCCTGAGTCGTCCGGGCAGGCGCAGCCGCGAGCCCGAGTGTGGCAAGCAGCATTCCCGCGACGACCAGGCTTCTGAGCATTCGGAGCACCCGCCCTACGTCGAGGCCGGTTGAGTCGGCCGGACGACCGTGGGTGACAGCGCACCCGCGAGGTACATCCGGGGGTGGTCGCTGCCGTCGGCGCGAATGCTCCAGACGGCGTTCTTGTAGCCGTAGAGGACGTGATCGTCGTCGAGCCATGCCGCCTGATCGTCGACCGACCGGGTCTCGGCGAGCGGCGTCTCGCGCATCGTCGCGAGGTCCAGCACGGTGAAGCGCCACGGCCCGCCGCTGTCGACCCGTTTCTTGAACGCGATCCGCGTGTTGTCCGGGGACAGCGCCGGGCACTCCACGTTCTCGCGGAGGACGCGGCCGCGGCGCGTCTGCAGGTCGGCTTCGATCAGATAGGTCTTGTGACCGCTCGCGAGCGTCACGTAGAAGCGCTTCCCGTCGTTCGCGAAGGTCACGCCCCAGTAGTTGAAGTCGACCGCCCGGAACGGCTTCCCGTCTTTCGTGATCGAGAGCTTCTCGAGGTCGTACAACTTGCGGCCGGTCGTCAGATCGAGCAGCGTCGTGCTGGTCGAGAACTGGCCGTTGGTGGCGTACGAGTGGCCCGAGAGGAAAGCGGTGACAGAGCCGTAGCGGCCGTTCGGCGAGACGCGGGCACGACTCAGAAGCCCACCCAGGCTGAGCGTGTGCTGCACCTTGAAATCGGGGTCGAAGATCTGGACCTTGAAGGCCGTGCGGAGCGTGGCTGCCTCCGCCATCAGACAGAGCCCGTGCCCGCCGGCGATGTCGAGGCGCTGACAGCGAAGCGGCGTGACCGTCACCGGCTGGGTGCGATCGGCGAGGGCTGCGAGCTCCAGGTGGGGCCCGCCGCCCGCCGCGTTCTGGAAGGCGACGTAGGGAACGGTGCGGGCCGCAGGCGACGCCAGCGGCCCGGCGATCGACTCGACACCGTCGCCGCTCGAGTCGTCGCGCAGGAGCGGCACGACGACGATGCCGATCGCGACGAGCGCACAGACCGCGGTGATCAGGAGGAAGGCGACCTTGCGGGAGACGCGTCTCGGCGCCGGCAGCGCGGTCAGCGGTTGCTGATCGGTGTCAGGCACTCAAGGACTCTCCTCGGATTGACGGCCAGCGCGATCGCGGCCAGGCAGAGTGTGACGGCCAGGCCGACGGCGAACGCGATCACGGCCGTCTCGGCGTCGAACGCGGTCCAGAGCGCACCGAAGGCAATCGATGCGACGAGCTTCGCCAGACTCGTCGCCGTCACGAGCAGCGCGAGGCCGCTGCCGCGCAGGTGCTCGGGCACGATCGCGCTGGCGAGCGCCATCAGGACACCGTCGGTCGCGGCGTAGTACGCACCGACCAGCACCAGGAAGAGCCCGAGCTCGAGCACCCCGAACGACGGGCCCAGGAGCAGGACGTACGCCAGCAGGAGCGGAACGAATCCGCACAGGAAGACTCGCGCGCGGCCGATCCGATCGGCGATTCGCCCGGCCGGAATGGCCAGGAGCATGAAGATCGCCGCAGTCCCGACGAACAGGAGCGGAAGGTAGCTCGGGTCGAAGTCGACCTGGCGCTGCAGACCGAGGTAGAGGAATCCGTCGCTCATCGTCACCAGCCCGAGGGCGGCGCCGACGATGACCAGGCGCCGGAAGTTCGGCTCGGCCAGCAGGTGTCCCGCGGAGCGCAGCGAGACCGACTCGGCCGGCGCGCTGTCTGCGGGACGCCGGTTCTCGACGAACAGCACGAGCACGGCTCAGACCGACGACCGCGAAGCAGAAGCTGATGACGAAGATCGGCTTGAAATGCCCGGGCCGGAGAGCCAGCAGGAAGAACGCCAGCAGCGGTCCGAGCATCGCTCCCACCGTGTCGAGCGCGCGGTGCACGCCGAATGCCGTCGCCAGCTGGTCGCGCGGCGTGCTCAGCGAGATCAGCGCGTCCCGCGGCGCGGTGCGGATCCCCTTGCCCGTCCGGTCGATGAGGATGATCGCGACCAGGAAGCCCCATGCTGCGCCGACCACCAGGAACAGCGGCTTGCAGATCGCCGAGAGTCCGTAGCCCAGCACCGCGACCTCTTTGTGCCGGCTCCAGCGATCGCCGACGAGTCCGCTCGCGATCCGCACCAGCGCCGACGCCCCCTGGTAGAGGCCGTCGATGAAGCCGAACTGCAGCGGTGTGAACCCGAGCGTGTAGACGAGATAGAGCGGCAGGATCGTCGCCACCATCTCCGACGAGATGTCCGTGAAGAGACTCGTCACGCCGAGCAGCAGCACCGTCCGGTTGACGCGAGGCCACAGGCCGCCGTACGCCGCGCCCGCGGCCCGCCAGGACAGCACGAATGTTCTCAGCCTGATACACGACGCCCGCCTCGCGACCGGTCCATCCGCATCGATTCGGCACCGGATTGCCGCCGTTGCCCGACCGCCGGGTGACAGGTCGTCGAGATCTCGAGACCCGTCATGCCGAAACGAGCATAACCCCACGTTCGAGAAGGGGTCAATGGTGGCTTCGTGGGGTGTTGCAGGGGTTTCTCGAGCGTCCGCGACGCCCCTCGATCCAGCGCGAGCCGGAGCGTCCAGCCACCGGGCGCGCCGTCGTGGCGCGCCCGGTGGACGTGGTCATTTCAGCTCGACGACCATCAGCGTGTTGTTCTCCGGATCGCGGAACCAGAACAGCGGCGGGACGGGGTCGCCGTAGCGGCTGACGGCGGCGTCGACGTCCACGCCGCGGTCCTTCAACTGCGCGTGGTAGGCGTCGATGTCGCCGGTCTGGAGAGTGATGCCGGTGTCCTTGCCGCCCGCGGTGGAGCCGGGGCCGGGAGGGCAGAGCGCGATCGGCGTGTCGGCGCCGGATGGCGCGACCTCGATCCAGCGACCGGCGTCTCCCATGGGCACGTCCACGCGCTTCTCGAGGCCGAGTGTCCCGGTGTAGAACTCGACGGCGCGATCCTGGTCGGCGACACCGATGATGACGTTGGCGATCTTGGTGACCTGGGCTGGCATGGCCCTTCTCCTGAGTCGGGGTTGTCGTCACCTGAGACCGCCGCCGGCGGCGCAACTCATCGGTCGGCGCATCACGGCCCTTCCGGAAATGTGGGTCACCGATAGTGGCGGAGTGGGACCGATGGCGTGAAAGGCCCAGACGGAACCTCTCACCGGCGAAATCCCGTACTGCAGTTGTGTCACGCGAAGTGACTTTTCTGCATCTCTAGGTGCACGGTTTTTCGACGGCCCACTGGGAGCTTTGCGTGTTCATGTTCGCATCGGAACAGGAGCAGGTCGCGAGGCGCGAGCTCGTGGCCGCGAATCGCGATCTCGACGCCGCCATCCGCGGTCGCGATTGGTCGGCCGGCGCTCTGCGCGAGGCGGCACGGCACATCAGCCGGGATGCGGTGATCGGGATGTACGGCCGGGTTCTCCTGCATCACGATCGCGTCGTCACGCCCTCGGGCGTGTTCGCGCTGTGCCGCGAGGTGTCGGCGAGTGTCGAAACGGCTCGCGTGATCGCCGGCGCGGGTCGCGCCGGCGCGGCGGACATGCGATCCGGCCCGCGCACCCTCTTCCTCGTCATCGAAGGTCCAGTCGGGCCGGCATCTCGAGCCGTGCAGGGCCGGCGACATCGTCAAGGCGCGGGCTTTCGCCTCGCGCGTCGGGAGCGCAGCCGCGACCTGCGACTTCGAGGTCGATCCGGAGACGCGCCTGATCGATCTGGCGCGACGGTACGAGGAGCTCGACGGGCCGCATTCGCGGGTGGGGATCGCACTCGCCGGTGTGCGCGCGCTCGAAGGGCGCATCCGTGAGAAGGACGGTGGGCTTCCCCGCCGGTATCGGCCGCGGGCGGAGGCTCCGCCGCTCCCGGGGTTCGCCTCGTGATCGAGTTGCCCGACACGCTCGCGTGGCGGCGAGGTGGAGAGCGTGCGACTGCCGGCCATCGACGATCCGGACGATCTCGCCCGCGCACTCGCGCACGAGCTTCGTCTCTCGCTCTGAAGGAGCCGCGCCGCGGCCGGGTCCTCGTCCCGCCGCTCAGCGCTACGGTGGCTCGGCCTGGGGCTTTCGAGCGAGGGAGACCGCATGACCGAGCGCCGCATCGACGTTCCCGCTCGCGAGGGGCGGGCCGTGGAGGTCGAGACGGGGCGCAGCTTCCGCGTCGTCGATCTCGAGGGCGGGCAGGTGGCCGACCTGTTCGCCTTCTCTCTCGACGACCTCGGCGAGTACCTCAGCGCCGAGCACACACGGGCCGAGCACTTCCGGCTCTTTCCGCGCGTCGGCGAGCCGTTCGTGAGCAATCGCAGACGACCGATGCTGCTCTTCGAGTCCGACACCTCGCCGGGCTTCCACGACATGCTGTTCGCGGCCTGCGATCCCGCTCGCTACGCGAGCCTCGGCGCTCCCGCCGGCCATGCGTCGTGCGCCGCCAACCTCCAGACGGCGCTGGCCGGGCTGGGCCTGGGACCTGTTTCGGTGCCCCAGCCGGTGAACCTGTTCGAGAACATTCCCGCGCGACCCGACGGGACGCTCGACTGGCAGGCGACCGCGACGGCGGCGGGCGATCACGTGCAGTTGCGAGCCGAGCGCGACTGCGTCGTCGTCGTCTCGGCCTGCCCGTACGACCTCGTGGTGACCCACGCCGCTCCCGGGCCCCTGGCCATCGAACTGCTGTGAGCGCGCGGCAACGCGGGGAGGCCCCGCCGAAGCGGGGCCTCCCCGGTCGTGCGCCGTCGGTCAGGCTCGGGCATTCGCCAGCGCCGGCGGCGCGAGCGGCTCGGCGACCCGATCGCGAGCCGACCGATCCCAGGCGATGTCGAGCGCCAGGATGGTGAGATTGGCTCCGACGGCCGCTCCGACGATCGTGGTGAGCAGCGCCAGCAGTCCGCTCGTCGCGTTGAACCCGAGCCACGCGCCCGACGAGCGCGCCGCCGACCGCGGCGCGAGAAGCCCGATGGCCCTGGTCGCGGCCGACCACGTCGCGGTGCACCCAGGCCAGGTAGATGCCGAGCCCGATCGGCAGGCCGACGAGAGGCCGGCGAGCAGCTCGTCGTCGAGCGGCACGGTCGGGCATCGTCGTCAGGACGATCAGGACGCGCCGAGGAACCAGCCGCCGAGGCCGAGCACGACCGGGTACACGGCGCGCAGCACGCGCGCTCGTCTTGCGTCCGAAGCGCCGCGCGGTGCGCCCGGCGCCCCATCAGCAGCAGCGAGAGGAGCGCCAGGAGCGCGAGGCCGAGCAGTCGCGCCGAGGATGATCTTCGCGATGGCCGACTGCGTGACGTCGGGCGTGAAGTCGATCGTGCGACGGGTGTAGAGGGAGTCGTCGACCTTCCCGCTGCCGAGGAAGGTGTTGACCAGGTGCGAGCTGCGCGCCTGCGGGCTCGTAGGTCCAGAAGTCGGTCGTGTGCCCGAGCCCGGGCAGCACGACCTGGTGGCCGTTCGGCAGGTGCGGCAGGAGCTCCTTGGTCGCGTCCTGCGCCGGGGTCGCGAAGTCGAGGTCGCCGCCGATCAGGAGCGTCTCGACGTTCCGACGTCCGCACGCGGCTGTACTGGTTGTCACCGGGGTTGCGCGGCCAGGCGTCGGGCCAGGCCGGCCACCGGCCCAGAGGAACTCGGTGCCGGGGTTGCCGAGGATCGAGCCGCGGTCGCCACCGGGACCGCGAAGTAGGCGCTGGCAGTCGCGCGACGTCGCTGCGAGGCCGACGGCCGCGAGATCGCCCCAGACGAACGACTCGGGGAACGCGACGTCGGCCATCAGGGACATGAACCAGAGGCCGCTCGCGTCGCCGTCGGCGGCCGACGAGCCACGAGTCGATGCGTCAGCGGCGCGGAGATCGGCGCCGCCTCGGACGTCGAGTCCATGAGACCGAAGAACGAGGCGACCCGCACGTTGCCCTCTTGATCGGCAGGAACCACCAGTGGTCGGGGATGTCGCGTGCGGTGCGCCCGCATCGAGGCGGCGAGGTCGTCGGTTCGCTTGCTGCAGCCGTCGTCCTCGCGCAGCAGGCCGGAGTAGCGGCGGATCTGCGCGTCGGTGGTCTTCGCGTCCAGACGAAGTGGCCGGGCGGGTTGACGCCGATCATCACCGAGCGGTGGATGCTCTTCGGGTGGCGCCAGGAGTAGATCATGCGCGGTGCGGGTGCCGGCGCTCTCGCTGATCAGGTCGATGCGGTGGTAGCCGAGCGCGCGCGCGGGCCGCCTCGAGGTCGTCGACGCGCTGGGGCAGCGTGTAGCCGGCGAGATCGACGCCGTCGGCCCGCAGCCGGTCGCGCACGACCGGAAGCCGTCGCGTGTAGCGAACGCATCGACTCCGTCCCGAGGAAGTCGGCCGAGTGCTTCAGCGCCGACACGACCTCCGGGCAGTCGAGCCGGACGAGCCGTCGACGCCGCGGTAGCCGACGAGGACGACGTCGTGGTCGTCGGCGAAGCGGCTCGCCTTCGAGAAGTGCATGTTGCGTGATGCCGGGCCCGCCCTCGAGCCGGAAGATCGGCGTCGCCCGGATGTGCGGAGCGCGCGTGGATGCGGGTGACCGGCAGCGCGATCAGCCGTGAGTGCGCGTTGGCCGCGGTTCTCGGGCACGACGAGCGTGCCGCAGTCGGCGTGGTAGCTGCCGTGCTCGGTGCCGTAGGTACACGGCTCGAGGGTCAGCTGACCGGCGTGCGCGCCGGCGGGCACGGAGACCGGGCCGGGATCGGGTGCGAAGCGCAGGTAGGCGAGAGCCGACACCGCGAGCTGCGATGAGCGACGAGGGCGACGATGCGCGCGGGACTGAAGGGCCGTGGGTCGTGGCTGTTCATGGCACGTCCTTTCGAGTGGGATCCATGCCCCGACGCTAGGTCGGCGACCGCGAGCGGTCGTCGTCGGAAGGCCGCATTCGAGCTCGTCCCCGACGACGATCCCGTCTCCTACCTTGGTAGGAGGCGCGCCGGCGCGTGCCGGAGTACGTTCATCGCGTGAGCCGGCTCGCGCGCTCGCGCGGCGCTACGGGTTCGACGCTGCTGATCGTGATCGCGGCGATCGAGAGCGCGCTCGAGGTCGTGCTCCGCCACGACCCCGCAGCGCGAGCCGACGCCGACCCGCTGGTTCGCCGCGCCGGCGATCGCGCTCGTCGTGCTGCCGCTGCTCGCGCCGCCGGCGCTTCCCGTTCGCCGCGCCCGCGGCGGTCTGGCTGCTGGCCGCGGCGCTCTCGTTCGTCGACGGGCGGCTCGTCGTCGTTCGCCAGCGGCCCCTTCCTCGCCGGGATGGCCGCCGCGTTCCTGCTCGGCAATCTGCGCGACGACGTCCAGGCGCGCGTCGGGCTGGCGATCGTGCTCGGCTGCGGCGGCGATCATCGTGCACAACGACCCCGACCACGCGCCCGGCGACTTCGTCTTCATCCCGTGCTGTTCGCGATCGGCTGGCTGGCCGGCTTCGCGCTGCGCGAGCGGGCCGCGCAGGCCGAGGCGGCCGAGGAGCGCGCCGCGCAGGCCGAGCGGGAGCGCGAGGCGGCGGCGCGCATCGCCGTCGCCGAGGAGCGGGCGCGCATCGCGCGCGAGCTCCACGACATCGTCGCCCACGCCGTCAGCGTGATGGTGCTGCAGGTCGGCGCCGTCCGCCACAAGCTCCCCGAGACGCTCGCGGAGGACAGCGAGGCGCTGCAGCGGCGTCGAGCAGACCGGCCGCACGGCGCTGGCCGAGATGCGCCTCCTGCTCGGCGCGATGCGCGACGACGGCGAGGACGCTCGAGCTGGCCCCGCAGCCGGGTCTCGACGGCCTCGACGCGCTGCTCGAGGAGGTCGGCCGCGCCGGCCTGCCGGTGCCGCTGCACGTCGACGGCGAGCCGCTTCGCGCTGCCGCGCCGCGATCGACCTCTCGGCCTATCGCATCGTGCAGGAGGGCCTGACGAACGCGCTCAAGCACGCGCGCGCCAGCCACGCGGACGTGATCGTCCGCTACGCGCCCGACGAGCTGCAGATCGAGGTGCGCGACGACGGCGACGGCGCGCTGACGGCGGCGACGGGCTCGGCCACGGCCTCGTCGGCGTCCGCGAGCGGGTCAAGATCTACGGCGGCGAGATGAGCGCGGGCTCCGCGAACGGCGGCGGCTTCGTGCTCAGCACGCGCCTGCCGCTCGGCGGGCGCGCGCCATGAGCATCCGCGTCCTCGTCGCCGACGACCAGTCGATGGTCCGCGCCGGCTTCCGCATGCTGCTCTCGGGCGAGGACGGACATCGAGGTCGTCGCCGAGGCGAGCAACGGGCTCGAGGCGGTGGCCAAGGCGGCGCGCTTCCAGCCGACCGTCGTGCTGATGGACATCCGCATGCCCGAGCTCGACGGCCTCGAGGCGACCCGGCGCATCCTCGCGGCCGACCACCGGCGCGCGGATCCTGATCCTGACGACGTTCGACCTCGACGAGTACGTCTACGAGGCGCTGCAGGCCGGCGCCAGCGGCTTCGTGCTCAAGGACGACCCTCCCGAGCAGCTGATCGCCGCGGTCCGCACCGTCGCCGCCGGCGACGCGCTGCTCTCGCCCGACCGTCACCAAGCGCGTGATCGAGCAGTTCACGCGCAGCCCGCGGCCGGCGCCGCCGAAGGAGCGTCGACGAGCTCACCGCGCGCGAGCGCGAGGTCTTCCGCCTGATCGCCCGCGGCCTCTCCAACGCCGAGATCGGCGCGGAGCTGTACATCAGCGACACGACGGTCAAGACGCACGTCACGCACATCCTGCAGAAGCTCAACCTGCGCGACCGCGTCCAGGCGGTCGTGCTCGCCTACCAGACGGGCTCTTCGACGGCGACGCGGGACCGCCGGGCGATCCGGCGCACTGAGCGGGGTGCAGCCGGCACCGGTCGCAGCGACCGGCCCGCGGGCGCCTTCTATGATCCCCCGATGGGGTCGGCACGCGGCGGGTTCGTGCTCGTGCTGCTCGCCAGCACGTGCTTCGGCACGCTCGGCATCTTCTCCAGCCTTGCCTACGACGAGGGCGCAGACCCGTGGACGCTGCTGTTCCTGCGCTTCGCGATCACCTCGCCGTTGCTCGTCCTGCTGGCGCTCGCCCTCCGCGAGCCCTGGCCGGGGCGCCGCGGCATCGTGCTCGGCCTGCTGCTCGGCATCCTCCAGATCGGCGTCGGCGTGGGTCTGCTGGAGGGCTTCGAGCGGGCGCCGGTCGCGCTCGTCACGCTGCTCTACTTCGCCTATCCGCTGATCACGTCGGTCGGGGCGGCGCTCGTCTATCGCGAGCGCATCAGCCCGCAGCGGGGAGTCATCCTCGCGGTCGCGCTGACCGGCGTGGTGCTCGTGGTCGGCCTACCCGACTCCGCCAACGTCGCGGGCGTGATCCTCGGACTCCTGGCCGGGCTCTGCGTCTCGGGGCTGATCCTCTCGAGCCAGTACGTCATGGCGAAGGAGAGCGTGTCGCCGGTCGTGCTCTGCGCGCTGATGTTCTCGAGCCCCGTGCTCGTGCTCCTGCTCCTGCTGCCGTGGCGGGCGCCCAACTTCGGGATGTCCGGTCCGGCCTGGGGCTGGGCACTGTGCGGGGTGCTGATCGCCGCGACGATCCCCATCGGGTGCTTCTACGCCGGCGTCCGGCGCGTCGGGTGCGGCGGTGGCCGGTCTGCTCTCGACTGCCGAGCCGGTGGTGACCGTCGTCCTCGCGTATCTCGTGCTGGACGAGTCGCTGACCGCCGTGCAACTCACCGGCGGCGCGCTCGTCGTGCTCAGCGTGGCCGCGCTCAGTCTCGAGCGTCGCCGGGGCGCCGTCGCCGCGTGAGATCCGGCCGGGGGGTGTCGGAAACTCCACCCGGTCGAGGCCTGGACGGCAGGCCGAGGATGGGCTACCGTTCTCCCACCGCGAGGCGGACGGCCGTCTGGGCCGTGGGAGCCTCGCCCCTTGTACGAGACGGCGGCCCGAGTCGCGCGCGACCTCGAGGAGAACCACGTGCGTGACGCGAGATGCCGAGCGGCCGGCACCGAGCGAGATGGCGGAGAAGTTGCGGCGGGCGCGCAGCGCGGGCTTCCACGACTTCGAGGCCGGAATCGCACGCGCCCGGCGCGCCGCCTCTCGATCGCCCGCCCGAGCCGATGCAGCCGAGCGAACCGCTGGCGGAGAAGACCCGCGCGCCCGACGACCGGGACGCGGGCGCCGGCTCGGGCTCGCTCCAGGCCTCGCATGCGCCTCGACTCGATCGAGCGCCGCCTGTTCGACCTGCGCGCGGCGCTCGACGAGCTCGCAGCCGGACAGCACCGACCGGTCGCTCGATGCCGAAACGCACGCGCCGAGCGACGCCGAGGCGTGGATCGCGTTCGCCGCCGCGGCCGTCGGCCGCAGTGACGACGCCGAGGAGGGCGCCGAGATCGCGGATCAGCTGCTCGCCGAGTACCGCAAGCGGCGCGGCCCGCGGCGGCGTGCTCGGCGGCGAGGTGTAGCGATCGCCGAGGGACGGTCCGTCGATGATCGAGTTCTTCCAGATCACGGGCAGCTCGTCGTTCGCCGTGCGCTGCGCGCTCGAGGAGATCGGCGTGGCGTATCGCGCGATCGACATCGCGCCGTACGACCGACGCGAGCCGCCGGATTTCGAGCGCGTGAATCCTCTGCGCAGCGTCCCGGCCCTGCGCGACGGCGAGGCCGAGGTGTATGAGATCGGCGCGTGCCTGCTCTACCTGGCCGAGCGATTCCCGGAGGCGGAGCTCGCGCCGCCGCTCGGCGATCCCGCGCGCGGCGCGTATCTGCGCTGGCTCGTCTGGCTGGCCGATTCCTTCCGGCCGTTGTGGGAACGCATCATGGCGCCGTTCTTCTTCACGACCGAGTCGGAGCCCGGCGTGCGGGCCAAGGGCTTCGACGATCTCGAGCACGTGGGCGCGTATCTCGAAACGCAGCTCGCGGGCCGGACGTGGTGCCTCGGGGAGCGATACAGCGTCGCCGACGTCTATCTCTACATGCTCGTCGGCTGGCAGCACTACAAGCCGGGATTGCTCGTCGGGAGCGAGGCCGTCCAGGCGCACTTCGCGCGGGTGGGCGGCGCGCCCCGCCATCGCCAGGGCGCGCGAGCTCGACGACCTCGACGAACGGCTGCTGCGCCATCACCCCGAGCTGCGCGGCGGCAAGCGCGTGGATGCCCCAAAGGTCGACTTCGGCACGAACGGAGAGGAGCGGTCGCATGAGCAGTGATGTCGCAGGCAGCGGGAACGCCCGCGGATCCCGTGGCAGCTGAGGACGCCGCCGGGGTCGTCGGAGTACACGGCCTGGCGCGACCCGTCGCTCGATCCGCCGGCGCTCGTCGTGCAGGTCGGCAAGACGCAGCTGCGCTACCACCTCCGGTGCATCGATGATCTGCACGCGCATGCTCGAAGCGGCACGGCGACTGGATGCCGCTCGGCGGTGCGGACGAGCAGAAGCCGGCGGCGGAGGGCACGGTCGAGGCGTGGGGCCGATCGGACGACAATCCCGTGGGCGGCTTCTACGGGATCAAGAAGGGCCTGCGAGGCCGCTTCGCGGTCTACGTGCCGCCCGTGCTCGAGGCGCTCGGCCTGGCCGAGGTCGAGCACGAGGCGCGCAACAACCGCATGCGCGCACGCTGATCGCGCCGCAACGCCCGAGCGCTAGGACCCCTCGGGAACCTCGGTGACGAACGCCTCGGCACGGGGCCGGGGCAGCTGGTGCTCGATCTCGTCGAGCTCGACCTCGGAGATCCCCTCGATGGCGGTGAGCGTCGCGTAGCCGCGCTCGATCAGCGCGGTGTCGCAACCCGGGTCGAGGTCGGTCTCGTTGGAGCGGTACTCCATCTGCAGCCAGCGATCGCCGGTTGCCGCGAGCGCGACGCGCACGCGCCCGAAGCGGTCGAGCGTGGCCCAGTGGAGACCGCGCAGCTGGTCTTCGGGCAGGGCCGGCGCGTTGAGATTGAGCACCGTCGCCGCGGGGAGGCGGGCCAGCAATCCCAATGGCTCGTCGAGAACGCTGCAGGCGGTCGCCCAGTGCATCGGATCGCTCACGTCCACGCTCGTGGCGAGCGCGGAGATCCCGAACGTCGCAGCGGTGAGCGCCGCACCGACGGTGCCCGAGTGCAGGCACGCGTGACCCAGGTTCGGACCGGCGTTCACGCCGGTCACGACGAGGTCGGGCGGATCGCCGAACGCTCCCAGGCACGCTGCCATCACCGCGAGGCCCGGAGGGCCGGCGATCGAATACGCGGACAGCTCGGGCGCGCCGGGCACGGAAGCGGGGATCGTCTCGATGCGCTGATCCGCCCGGATCCGGCCGATCGCGGCGCCCACGCCGCTCATGTCCTCGCGCGGAGCCACCACGGTGACCTCGTGGTCCGCGCTCGTGCAGCGCGATCGCGAGTGCATGCAGGCCGGGCGACTCGATGCCGTCGTCGTTCGTCAGCAGGATCCTCATCGCGGGCTCACCTCGATCTCCTCGACCTCGACGTTGACGGCCAGTCGCTCGATCGCCTCGGCGTCGCCGGACCCGAGGCCGTGCCGGGTCACGTTCATGGCGCCTGCGGCGACCGCCAGCTTCAGCGTCTCCTCCGGCGCACGTCCGGTCGCGCGCGCGAACGCCAGCGCGGCCGTCATCGAATCGCCGGCTCCGGACGGGTCGATGGGCGTCATCTCCGGTCCGGTCGCACGCAGGAGCCGGCCGTCGAGTCGCGCGACGGCGCCGCCTTCGGCCCGCGACACGACGACGTCCGCAGCGCCTTCCTCGATCAGGCGCTCGATGCCTGCGAGCACGGCGTCATCCTCGGCACTTTCCGCCCAGCCGTCCTCCACGAGCTCGTCCTCGCTCACCTTGACCGTGTGGACGCCGCCCGCGAGCGTCTCGCGCAGGTACTCGCCCTGAAGGTCGACCAGCACCACCACGTCGTTGGCGCGCAGGTCGGCCGTCAGCCGGGTGAACGTGCCCTCCGGCAGCACGGCGTCCTGCCGGTGCGTGCCGGTGATGACGCAGACACGGGCCTCGAGCGCCGCCGCAAGCGTGGCCGTGTAGAGGTCGTCCACCTCGTGGCGCCCGAGCGGGCTCAGCGTCGCCTGCCACCATTCCTCACGCTCGCCGCCGCGGCGATCGTGCACGTACGCGCCGGTCGGCTCGGCGACCTGGACGACGCGGACATCGACGCCGTGGTCCGAGATCAGATGCCCGAAGACGTCCCCGGTCTCGCCGCCGAGGGGCGTCACGAGCGTCGGCGACGCGCCGAGGTGCGCGAGCATGCGAGCGACCCAGAAGCCCTGGCCGCCGGGGTGGATGTGCAACTCGCCGGCGTCGCCCGTGCCGCGCTCGATGACGACGGTCAGGATCGGGGCCGGCGCGAAGACGCAGACGTTCGGTGCGGATCGGGCCACACACCACTGCTCCCCGGGGCAGCCGTCCCGAAACGCTACGCCGCGGCGCTGCGCTCGAGCGCGAAGGCCCCGGCGATCAGCTCGTACGAGCGGCGGCGCGCTTCGTGGTCGTGCGTGATCGTCACCACGAGCACCTCGTCGGCGCCGTATTCCGCCGCCACCTCCTCGAGTCCGGCGCGCACGACGTCCGGTGTGCCGACGACGGCGCGCCGCCCGCCGGCGCCCTCGCCGATGCCGGCGTCGGCGAGGAACGTCAGCGCCTTCTCGACGGTCGGCACCGCGATCAGCCGACCCTGGCGCAGCAGCGTGATCGCCATGCGCTGGCTGGAGGCGAGTCGCTGCGCCTCCTCGTCCGTCTCGGCGCAGATCGCCGAGACGCAGACGGTCGTCTCCGCCTGCTCCCGCCGCCGCGAGGGCGCGAAGCGCTCGCGGTAGAGGCGGGCGTTGTCGGCGCCCTGCGGGTTGATGAAGTCGGCGACGGAGTAGGGGAGGCCGAGATCGCCGGCCCAGATCGCGCTCTGCGGGGACGAGCCGAGCAGCCAGACGTCCGGCTTACCCGGAGCGCCGGGCAGGGCCGCCAGCCGGGCGAAGAGGTGGTCGTCCGGGAAGTCGGCCTCGAAGTACGCCAGCAACTCCGCGAGCTGCTCGGGGAAGTCGTCCGGTGACATCTGGCGGCGGTCGCGCTGCAGCGCGAACATCGTCTCGCGATCCGAGCCCGGTGCACGCCCCACTCCGAGATCGATGCGGTCGCCGTGCAGCCCGCTGAGCATGCTGAACGTCTCGGCGACCTTGAACGGGCTGTAGTGCGGCAGCATCACGCCGCCGCTGCCGACGCGGATGCGATCGGTGACGGCCGCGATCTCGGCGATCAGGATCTCGGGCGCGGTGCTCGCGAGCATCGGCATGCCGTGGTGCTCCGCGACCCAGTAGCGCGAGTACCCGAGCTCGTCTGCGAGGCGGGCGAGATCGATCGTGTTCCTGAGTGCCGCCGCGCCCGTACCGCCCTCGGCGATCGGGGCCTGGTCGAGCACGCTGAGGCGCAACGGGCCCGTCAACGCGGCGCAGCCGTGCGGGGCCGGGCTCGCAGGTACTGCGCGGGCCACGCTTCGCTGTCGACGCCGAGCTCGGCCGCCGCACGCAACGGCCACGAGGCGTCGCGCAGGGACTCGCGCCCGAGCAGCACGACGTCCGCATCGCCGGCCTGGAGGATGTCCTCGGCGTGCTGGGCCTCGGTGATCAGGCCGACGGCCGCGGTCGCGATTCCGGCGCGCTCGCGGATCGCCGCGGCGAACGGCACCTGATAGCCCGGGCCGAGCGGGATCTGCTGCGCCGGCGAGTTGCCGCCGGACGAGCAGTCCACGAGATCGACGCCGAGCGGCCCGAGCTGCGCGGCCAGCACGACCGAGTCCTCGAGCGACCAGCCGCCCTCGACCCAGTCGCTCGCGGAGATGCGCACGGCCAGCGGGAGCTCGGCCGGCCAGGCGGCCCGGACCGCCTCGACGACCTCGAGCAGGAGCCGCGCGCGCCCGGCGAAGTCGCCGCCGTAGGCATCGCTGCGCAGGTTCGAGAGCGGCGAGAGGAACTCGTGCAGGAGGTAGCCGTGCGCGGCGTGGATCTCGAGCAGCCGGAAGCCTGCGGCGTGCGCGCGCCGGGCGGACGCTGCGAACGCCTCGACGATGTCGCCGATCTCGGAGACGCCCAGCTCGCGCGGCACGAGCCAGCCATCGTCGTAGGGCACGGCGCTCGGCCCGACCGGCTGCCAGCCGCGCTCCTCCGGCGCGAGCGGTCTGCTGCCGCGGAAGGGCGCGGACACGGACGCCTTGCGGCCGGCGTGCGCGATCTGGATCCCCGGCACGGCCCCGTGCTCGCTCAGGAACGCCGTGATGCGGCGGAACGCCGCGACCTGCTCATCCGACCAGATCCCGGAGTCGTCCGGGCTGATGCGGCCCTCCGGGACGACGCCGCTCGCCTCGACGATCACCGCGCCCGCGCCGCCCGTCGCGCGCGCACCGAGGTGGACGAGGTGCCAGTCGTTCGGCACGCCGTCGATCGACGAGTACTGGCACATGGGGGAGACCCAGGCGCGATTGCGGAACTCGACGTCCCGGAAGGTGATGGGTGTGTGAAGCAGGGACGTGACGGGCTCCGCTCGGATCGTGACTGCCGGTTACGCCTGTGCAACGCGGCCGGTCGTGCCGGCATTCCTGGCACCTCGGCATGATCGACGACGCGCTGGCAGCATGCTCCCATGCGCGAGATCATCCTCACCGACGGCGGCATGGGCCAGGAGCTCCTGCGCCGCTCGCAGACGCCGCCCACGCCGCTCTGGTCGGGGCGGGTCCTGATCGACGAGCCCGACCTGGTGCGCGACCTGCACGTCGAGTTCATCCGCGCGGGTGCGCGCGTGATCACCGTCAACTCCTACGCGGCCACGCCGGAGCGGCTGGAGCGCGAGGGTGTCGGCGAGCTGTTCGAGTCGCTGCAGAAGCGCGCGCTCGATCTCGCGCACGAGGCGCGCGAGGCGGCCGGCGAGGACGGGGTGCTGATCGCCGGCTGCCTCCCGCCGCTCTTCGGCAGCTACCACCCCTCGCTCACGATCCCGTTCGCCGACACGCTCGCGATCTACCGGCGCGTCGTCGCCGAGGAGGCCGACCGCGTCGATCTCATGCTCTGCGAGACGATGGCGTCGGCCCAGGAGGCCTGCGCTGCGGCGACTGCGGCGGCCGAGGGCGGCAAGCCGGTCTGGGTGTCCTGGACGCTCGCCGACGACGGCCCTCCGCGGCTGCGCAGCGGTGAGACGCTCGCGACCGCCGCGGAAGCGCTGGCGGACATCCCGCCGGCCGCGCGCCTCGTGAATTGCAGCCAGCCGGAGGCCATCACCGCCGCCCTGCCGGAGCTCGTCGCCCTGGGCGGGACGGTCGGTGCCTATGCCAACGCCTTCACTGCCGTCGACCGCCTGAAGCACGGCGGCTCGGTCGACGTGCTCCACGCGCGCGACGATCTCGGCCCTGCCACCTACGCGGACTTCGCGATGGGCTGGGTCGAGGCCGGTGCGACGATCGTCGGCGGCTGCTGCGAAGTCGGCCCCGAGCACATCGGCGTGCTGCGCGACCGGCTCCGCAGCGCCGGCTACTGACCCCGCGTCCTACGCGCCGCCGTGCGGGAGCTGCGCGCGCACCATCCACTGCTGCTCCTCGAGCGCCCGGACGACGTCGACGAGCACGTCCTGCGAGGCCGCATCGAGCTCGCCGAGGCGATCCATGCGAGTGCGCGCGATCTCGCTGACCTCGGCGATCCGGTGCGCCAGGTCGCGGACGACGGCGTGATCCTCGATCGCGCCCACCTCGAGCGGGCGGGAGAGGGTGCGCGCGGCGATCGTCCCGGCCTGGCCGTCCGGGAAGGCGCCGATCGCGACGGCGCGCTCGGCCACGGCGTCGGCGAGCGCGTGCCACGAGTCGACGAGCTCGTCGAGCTGAAGGTGCAGGGAGCGGAAGTCGGGCCCGACGACCGACCAGTGCAGCTGCTTGCCGGTGAGGGCGAGGTCGAGCAGGTCGACGAGCGTCGCCTGCAACTCACGGCCGGCTTCCTGGCGGAGGTGCGGCTCGATGCTGGGGAGATGGGTGGGACTGGATGTGGCGGCCACGTCGGCTCCTCGGGTAGGGAGTACAACGGCACCCTACGCCCCACGTGCCGGAAATCCCAGGCGGCTACACGAGCCGCTTCTCCATCCAGTAGGTCGCCCACGTGTTGCCGTTGTAATCCGCGATCTCGACGTATCCGGCGGAGCGGAAGAGGCCGAGCGCCTCGGGCTGGCGGTCGCCGGTGTCGAGCCGCACGCACTCGTAGCCGAACGCGCGCGCATGCTCCTCGAGCTCCTCCAGCAGGCGGCGGCCCACGCCGTGACCGCGCGCCGCATCGGCCAGATAGATGCGCTTGAGCTCGACCGTCCGCTCGTCGAGCCGCTTCACGCCGCCGCAGCCGACCGGGACGTCTCCGAGATACGCGACGACCCATGCTCCGGCCGGGGGCGCGACTTCGGCCGGGTCGGCACTCGGGATGAGGTCGGGACTCCACCCGGGGTAGCGCCCGGCGATGTCCGCGAAGTACGCGCGCTGGAGCTCCTCCGAGACCGGCGTGTCGGAGGCCTCCAGGGCGAACGAGATCGCAGGGCCGTCGGGCACTCCCGAACGCTATCGATCCGCTAGACCGGCGTGCGTCCGTAGAACAGGCGGTACGTCTCCTCGCCCAGCCGGTGACCGGGCGCGCCGGCGTAGGAGAGCACGGCGTTGATGCGCACCCGCGAGCCCTCGACCGGCGTGACGCGGTGCGGGCTCCAGTGACCGCGGAAGAGCGCCAGCGTGCCGGGCTCCCCGGACATGGTGCGGATCCTCGAGCGGTCGCCGCCGAGCAGTGCGCGCACGCCCTCGTCGTTGCGGTCGTCCTCGCTGCGCAGCATCGGCGCGAACTCGAACGTCCCGCCGGCCTCCGGCGCCTGCAGCAGCAGCGTCACGACGAAGTCGGCGCCGTCGAAGTGCCATCCGAGCTCGTCGCCGGGCGCGTAGTACATGTAGTTGAGCGCGCCGAGCGGATCCTCGGAGCGGAAGATCGGCTCGATCTCGAGCGCCGCACCGATGAATGCGAGCATCGCGTCGGACTCGTACAGCGCCCGCACCGGCGAATCGGCGGGGATGTCGTCGAGCGCGGTGCCCTCCTTGCCGGAGCGGATGCGCGTGCGCCGCGGGTCGTCGGCCGCGAGCGAGTCCGCAGCGAGGCCCGAGAACTCGATGTCGTGCGTCTGTTCCGTGCGGTATGCCTTGTCGCGCACGGAGAGCGCACTCGCGACGGCCGCGTCCACGGCCTCGGGCAGCAGGAACCCGGGGAGGTCGCACGCGCCCACGGCGTGCAGGGCCTCGCGGGCACGCTCGACGAGCGCGATGCCCTCGGCGTCGTCGAGGCGGTCGATCGGGTAGCGGCCGAGATCGGCGATCCGGCCCAGGGGGAGCTCGCTCATGGCGCTGAGGGTAGCTGCGCCGGGATCGCCTATGACGTGACCATGCACCTCCTCTTCGTCGACGAGAGCGGGAAGATCGACCAGGGCGGGCTCTTCGCCCTCGGCGGCGTCGCCGTGCGCGACACCTCCTGGCCGGAGTTGCGCCGGCTCTGGCAGGAGACGCTCGCGGCGCACGCGTGGCCGCTCGACCAGGAGATCAAGTGGCATCTGATCCGCAAGGGCGGGGTGCCGCCGCAGCTCGCCGACGACCTCTTCGCGATGCTCGCGGCCGCGCCCGTCACGGCCTACGTGACGCTGCTCGACCAGACGGCCGGGAGGAAGGCGCATCCGGAGCTGTTCGCGACGCCCGAGGAGACCTACTCGACCGGCCTGATGTTCCTCGCGGAGCGCTTCCACCATCTGCTCGAGGAAGAGGACGACCTCGGGATGATCGTCGTCGACAGCCGGTTCCGCGAGGAGGACGCGCGCCTGCGGCGGTTCTTCTCCGATCTCACCAAGGACGGCACGCCGTTCATGCAGCTGCCGCGGATCGTCGAGGGGCTGTTCCTCGGCCCGAGCCACCACTCGATCGGTCTGCAGTGCGCCGACCTGGTGGTCGCCATGACGGCCAACGCCGAGCGCGGGCCCGGACAGGGACGCGGCTATCTCAAGCAGTGCCTGCCGCGCTTCGCGCGCCATCCCGCGACGGGCGAGCTCGACGGCGTCGGCATCAAGCGGTTCCCCGAGCAGGTGCCGCGCGAGCGAGGGCGCAATAGGCTGTTCTGAGCGGGATGGACGTCTACCTCGAGAGCGAGCGCCTGCGGCTGCGGCGCTTCACGGCCGATGACACCGACCTGCTCGTGGAGCTCGACTCCGACCCGGCCGTCATGCGCTACATCACCGGCGGTCGCCCGACGCCGCGTGCCGAGATCGAGACCGACATCCTGCCGTGGTGGCTCGGGTACTACGAGCGCACTCGCGGCTACGGCTTCTGGGCGGCGATCGAGAAGGCGAGCGGCGCCTTCATCGGGTGGTTCCACCTGCGGCCGGCCGACGACGACAGGCCGGACGAGCCCGAGCTCGGCTACCGCCTGCGCGCCTCGGCGTGGGGACAGGGCTACGCCACCGAGGGCAGCAGGGCGCTGATCGAGCGCGCGTTCCGCGAGCTCGGAGCCGAGCGCGTCACCGCCGAGACGATGGCGGTCAACACGGCGTCACGGCGCGTGATGGAGAAGGCCGGCCTCCGCTACGTGCGCACGTTTCACGCGGAGTGGCCCGACACGATCGACGGCGACGAGCACGGCGATGTCGAGTACGCCCTCACGCGCGCCGAGTGGCGCGCGACTCAGGTGACCTGAACGGGCGTGCCCATCGGCAGCTCGAGCGCCACCGTGCGCATCAGCGAGTCGTCGCTCACCCGCACGCAACCGTGGCTCACCGAGCCACTGCCGCCGCCGCCCGCGTGCCAGCCGTGGATCGCGACGACCGCCTGCATGCCGTCGAACACCGGCACCTGCGGGCTGTGCGTCGTGAGGCTCACGGTCCAGTCGCCGAGCACCGCGTGAGTCGAGCGCCAGTGGTCGTAGGTCGCGTGCAGGCCGGCCGGCGTGGGTGTCGAGTTCGTGCCCGTGCCGACGTGTGCCGTGCGCACGACCCGGCCGTCGTGGAGCAGCTTGAGCGTGCCCGCGGCGCGCGAGATCTCGACACGCCAGCGATTGACGCGCAGATCCACGCCCTTGGCCCTGAGCCAGCCGGCCGTCATCCCGTGCGAGAACCACGCCGGGAGGCGAACCTTCAGCCACCGCTCACCGGAGACGTCGCGCGCCTCGAGCACCAGGAGTCGCTGCTGCTTCGCGCGGTAGAACGTCTCGGCCTGCATCTCGAACACGCTCTTGCCACCCGGTGCCTTCGCGATCGCCGTCCAGTCCGTGAGGACCGCGTCGAAGCTCTGCTGCTCGCTCGGCGCGTACGGCCTGGCCTGTTTGGCCGAGGCGACAGCGGGGAGGATCAGGAGGGCGGAAAACGACGAGCAGGGCGCGTTGGGCGGTCCGTGGCATCGGGGTACCATCGTCGTTTTGACGGATGCTCTCCAGTGCCTGGAGGACCATTTCCGCCGAAGTCTTATGGAACCCGCCGACGCCGGGAATCCTCTGGAAAGCTGCCGATCGCGTGCGGATCTGCGTTGAACGTAGACGCCGGAAGCCGCATGACGACTGGGGTCGGCGGCATCTCGGCGGGTAGCTGCTTTTTCGCACACGCCGCGCGACTCGTCCGCGCCGTAGGGACGCGCCCGCAGGCCCGCCCGCACGCAGCGGACGGGCCCGGCGGTGCTATTTCGCGAAGCGCTGCACGAACGCGAGCGCCGTGTCGGCCACCTCGCGCCAGCCGCTGTCGATCGTGAGCGCGTGGCCGCGTCCCGGGATCTCGACGATCTCGGTCACGCCGTCGTTGCGCTTCTGCTTCTTGAACGAGGCGTTCGCGATCGCCCACGGCACGGTGTGATCCTTCTCGCCCGAGATGATCAGCAGCGGGCCGCGGTCGGCGCTCTTCGTGTCGACCTTCGCCTCGGTCCAGGGGTTCAGGTTGGCCGACGCGGCCTGGAAGATCGGCGCGCCGGGCGCCGGCACGGCGTAGGTCTCGTAGAGCTCCTTGGCCTCGTCCTCGCTGACGGCGTTGGCGAAGCCGTAGCGGAACTGCTCGTAGGTGAGCGGGACCGCGCGGTTGCGGTTGCGCGGGTTGCTGAGGACCGGCGAGGCCGAGCGCAGCGCCGAGATCGGCAGCGGCAGCACGCCGCGGAACGGCGCCGGGTCGATCGCCACCGAGGCCTGCGAGAGCCCGCGGCCGGCGACGATCTGCGTCAGCAGGCCGCCGAACGAGTGCCCGATCACGACCGGCTTCTTGGTGAGGCGGCCGATCACCTCGGCGTAGTGGTCTGCGACCTGGCCGACGGTCTTGTGGGCGAAGACCTCGGGGTGTGCGTTGGCCTCGGCGACGGTCTCGGGGTCGTCCGGCCAGCCCGGGGTGAGCGCGGCGTAGCCGGCTTCCTCGAAGACGGTCGCCCAGCGGTCCCAGCTGCTCGGCAGCAGCCAGAGACCGTGGATGAACACGACGGGCGTCTTGCCGGAAGCGTTCGCGCGCTCGACTTCCTCGGCTTCGGTGATGGTCGTCGTACTGGACATGTTCCTCCTGGTGCTCTTCGCACGCCCGGCCCCCTTGGAAGAGCCGCGGCGCGTCGAGCTTGATCATGCCCGACCTCGGATGGCTGCCGATGAGTTCCGCGAGCGGGCCGCGTCTTGTCTGGCAACCGAACGAAAAGGGGCTGAACGATGGCGCAGGTCAGGTTGGATATCTCGATGTCGCTCGACGGCTTCGTGGCCGGGCCCGACCCTACGCTCGAGGAACCACTCGGCGTGGGCGGCGAGCGGCTGCACGAATGGGTCTTCGGACTCAAGACCTTCCGCGAGAACCACGGCATGACCGGCGGCGAGACGAACCGCGACGACGAGATCGTGGCCGAGGGCCTTGCCGCGACGGGCGCCGTCGTGATGGGCCGCAAGATGTTCAGCGGCGGCACGGGGCCGTGGGAGGACGATCCGAGGGCCGATGGCTGGTGGGGCGAGGAGCCGCCGTTCGGCGTCCCCGTCTTCGTGCTCACGCATCACGCGCGCGAGCGCAAGGCGATGGCGGGCGGGACCGACTTCGTCTTCGTCACCGACGGCATCGAGTCGGCGCTCGAGCAGGCGCGCGCAGTCGCGGGGGACAAGGACGTCCTGATCGCCGGCGGCGGCGAGGCCGCGCAGCAGTTCCTGCGGGCCGGGCTGCTCGACGTCGTGCAGGTGCATGTCGCGCCGGTCTTCCTCGGCGACGGCGTCCGCCTCTTCGACGGCATTCCGCTCGACACGGTCGCGCTGGAAGCGGAGCGGGTGGTCGCCTCGCCGAACGTCACCCATCTCCGCTACCGCGTGATCCACTGACCGCACGTTTGGGGCCAGACCCCAAACGTGCGGCTGCTCAATTGGGGCCAGGCCCCAATTGAGCAGCGCTTTCGTCTAGGCGGCCTCGGCCTCGTACTCCAGGGCGAGCTGGGGCTCGGGCTCGGCGACCTCCGCCGTCGCGCGGGTGCGGAGCAGGCCCGACCCCATCGCGACGATGCCGAGCACGCCCACGATCAGCGGGACGACGAGCGCCGGCTTGAACCCGTCGAGCAGCGCCTGTGGCGTGCCGTCCGTGCCGGTGTTGGCGTTGACGACCGCGGCGACGACGGCCAGCGAGAGCGCCCCGCCGAACTGGAAGGACGTGTTGAGCAGGCCGCCTGCGAGGCCTTGCTCCTCCGGCGCGATGCCGTTCGTGGCCGCGATGTTGAGCGGCCCGAACGCGAGCGCGAAGCCGAGGCCCGCGAGCAGGAACGTCGGCAGCATCGCCAGCGCGTAGCTCGAGTCGAGCCCGATCGGAAGGAAGAGCGCGTAGCCCACCAGGATCGAGAACATGCCCGCGATGATCAGCCGCGTCACGCCGAAGCGCATGACGAGCGGCGCGATGCGCGTCGAGATGACCGCGACGAGCACGCCGGCGGGGAAGATCGCGAGCCCGGTCTCGAGCGGCGACCAGCCGCGCAGCTGCTGCATGTAGAGCGTCGCGATGAACTGGAATCCGACCCAGCCGCCGAACAGCGCCATCGCGCCGAGGTTGGCGCGCACCAGCGAGCCCGAGCGCAGGATGCCGAGTCGCACGAGCGGTGTCTCCGCGGTCAGCTCGCGCACGACGAACGCGGTCAGCAGGATCGCGGCGCCCGCGAACGACAGGAGCGTGCTGCGCGGACGCCCAGCCGGCGCTCGGCGCCTGGACGAGCGTGTACACGAGCAGCAGCATCGCGGCCGTGATCGTCACCGCGCCGGCGACGTCGAAACCGCGACGGTGCGGCGCTCTGCCGCTGTCCGGCACGAGGCGGAGACCTGCGATCAGCGCGATCAACGCAACGGGTGCGGGCAGGAAGAACACCCAGCGCCAGCCCGCCTCGGTCAGCAGCCCACCGATCACGAGCCCGAGCGAGAAGCCCGTGGCACCCGTCGCGGTGTAGATCGAGAGCGCCTTGTTGCGCGCGCGTCCCTCCGCGAACGTGGTCGTGATGATGGACAGCCCGGCCGGTGCGGTGAACGCCGCCGCCACGCCCTTGATGAAGCGCGTCGCGATGAGCAGCGACCCGTCGTCGACGAACGCACCAAGCGCCGAGGCAACCGCGAACACGCCAAGAGAAATCAGGAACACCTTGCGCCGGCCTAGAAGGTCGGCGGCGCGCCCGCCGAGCAGCAGGAAGCCGCCATAGCCGAGCACGTACGCGCTCACGATCCACTGCAGCGAGCTCGTCGAGAGGCCGAGGTCGCTCTTGATCGACGGCAGTGCGACGCCGACCATCGAAACGTCGAGCGCGTCCAGGAAGAGGGCGCCGCAGAGCACGAGCAGGGCGCCCCAGGCGCGCCGGCTGAGTCCTCCGGTACCGTCATCGAACGCTTGCGGGGTCTGTGGGATCGTTGCGGACATACGACTCCTCGGTGGTTGTGAAGAACTGGCGAACGAAGCTCCGCTCAGCTATTGTTCGATCAGCATCGTACATATTAGTTCGATCAACGTCAAACAATGTGAACAATTGTGACCGAGGTCTCCTTCTACTGCCCTGACCCCGAGGCGCCCGAGCTGGCGACGGTCGACGTGCTCACCGTCCTGCAGGCGCTCTCGGATCCCGTCCGCCTCGAGATCGTCCGCCAGCTCGCCGGGAGTGACGAGACCGGCTTGATGTGCGGCCAGATCGTGCTCCGCGTGAGCAAGTCCACGGGCAGCCATCACCTCAAGACGCTGCACCTCGCCGGCGTCACCGCCGAGCGGCAGCAGGGCGTGTGCAAGTACATCTCGCTCCGCCGCGCCGAGCTCGACGCGCGCTTCCCGGGGCTGCTCGACTCGGTGCTGAAGGCCGCGGACGCGCCGGCCGTCTCGGCCTGAGCTCCGTCAGGCGCCGCGTGCCGGCGGCACGAAGCGCCGCTGGTACTGGCCCGGCGTGACTCCCAGGCTGCGCCGGAAGTGGCGGTGCAAGTGGCTCTGGTCGGAGAATCCGGTGGCGCGAGCGGCCTCGGCGATCGGCGTGCCCGCCTCGAGCAGGCGCCGGGCGGCTCGGAGGCGCTGAGCCACCTGGAAGGCGTGCGGCGGCAGACCCGTGCGCTCGCGGAAGAGGCGGACGAGGCGGAACTTGCCGATCCCGGCAGCGGCGGCGAGCTCATCGAGCCCGATCGCGTGCACCGGCAGGTCGCCGAGGTAGTCGCGCGCGAGGCGAAGGGCGCGTTCGTCGCGCGGCGTCAGAGGTGCGCGCCGCGGGCGGAGGGCCGAGGAGCGCTCCACCAGCGCGCGCAGCCATTCCGCGAGCCGCTCATCGCGCTCGAGCCGCGTGGCCGGATCGTCGAAGGAGCGGTGCATTCGCAGGAAGCCGGCGAGCAGCGCGGCGTCCGCGAGCACCGGCTCGGGAAAAGCGATATCCGCCGGGAGTGGGGATTCGGCGTCGCCCGCGAGCGCGGCGAGATCACCGGCCTCGACGACGATCAGGCGCGACGACCACGCCTGGCCGTCGACGGCCGTGCCCGCGTGGGATCCGGACGGATCCCACGCGACGAGCCGGCCGGGCTCGACGATGCGGCGCTCGCGGCCCCTCCGAGAGCGCATCGCGTGCTCGGAGACTGCGCCGAAGACGTACTCGCCGCGCGGATCGACGGCGTAGCCGGTCGTGCGGCCGGCCATCAGCAGGACGCGGCTCTCGTCGGCGGAGCGCCAGATCCGCACCTGTTCGCGCGGCATCTCGTGATCGTACGCGCAAGAACGTCCAAGACGCCGGAAGCCGGCGCGCGTACGGTCGGGAGATGCACATCTCCCCGCATATCGTCGTTCAGGGCGCGGATCGCGCCGCTGCGTTCTACCGCGAGGCGTTCGGCGCCGAGGAGGTCAGCCGTGTGCCTACTCCCGACGGGCGGCTGATGTCCGTCGAGCTGCGGATCGGCGACAGCTCGCTGCACCTCGCCGACGAGTTTCCCGAGATGGGCGTCCTCGCGCCGCCCACGGTCGGTGGCACTTCAGTCGTGCTCGCGCTCGACACGACCGACGCCGAGGCCCTGTTCGCGCGGGCGGTGGCGGCAGGCGCAGAGGTGCTGCAGCCGCTCGGCGAGGTCTTCTGGGGTGATCGGTACGGCCGGCTTGCCGACCCGTTCGGCCATCGCTGGAGCGTCAGTCAGCATCTCCGCGACGTGTCGCAGGAGGACATCGTGGCCGCCGCGGCTCGGCTCTTCGCCTAGGAGTCAGCGCCGCTCGGTCGCGAGCCGCAGCCCGAGACCGATCAGCACGACGCCGGTGAGGCGGTCGAGCCCGGCCTTGACGCGCGGGCGCGTGAGCAGGCCGCCGGCCTTCGAGGCCATCACGGCGAAGGCGACGAGCCAGGCGAGCGTGATCGCCGCGAAGAGCGCGCCCAGCACGAGGAACGGGAAGAGCACCGACTGCCCGGGCTCGATGAACTGCGGCAGCAGGCTCGTGAAGAACGCGGCGATCTTCGGGTTCGCGAGGTCGTTGATCAGCCCCTGGCGGAACCCCCGCGTGACGTTGAGCCGGCGGCGGTCGGGCGCCTGCGCGTCCTCGGGGCTGCGGTGCCCGGCCGCGCGCAGCGCCTGGATGCCGAGCCAGATCAGGTAGGCCGCACCCGCGATCTTCATCACGGTGAACGCCGTCGCGGACGCGTGCACGATCGCCGCGACGCCGAACGCGGCGGCGAGCGTCCAGACCAGCAGGCCGCTGACCACGCCGCAGGCGGTCGCGATCGCCGGCCGGCGGCCGTACATCAAGGCGTTCTTCGTGACGAGGGCGGTGTCAGGCCCAGGCGACACGATGACGATCGCGGCGATGCCGAGGAATGCCGTGAGGTGCAGCCCCATGGCGGGCGATTCTCGCAGGTCCCGGGATCGGCCAAGTGGCACTCGCCGCGTGTGCCACTTGGCCGCGAACCGCCGTTTGCCCGTCCCGGCGCGGGGGTACCACCGGTATTCGCTCGATTCCGGGCGCCGAGCGACGAGCCTGAGAGGTCCCCAGATGGACGACGATCGCACGCGCGGTAGCGACCCGGACGACCCGGTCATCCTCCCCCCGGAGGAGACCCGGATCCACGAGGTACGGGCGGTGCCCCCGCCCCCTCCGGGCGCCGACGCCGAATTCGACGTGGTGCAGGAGGAGCGGCGCACGCGCGTCCTCCCGGACGGCACGGTCGTCGAGGAGGGCTACCGCGTCGAGCAGCGCTCGACCATGCGCGACCGGTTGCCCTGGATCATCATCGGGGTGCTGGCCGCCATCCTGCTCGCCGGCATTGCGACGTGGTACTTCACCCGTACGGACACGAAGCCCGTCCCGGGAGTCGTGGGCCTGCAAGTCGACGATGCCGTCACGAAGCTCCAGGCCGACGGGTTCAAGGTTGCGATCGTGCGGCAGTCCAACGACCAGGCGGCGGGTGTCGTCTTCGGGCAGAACCCGGCCGCCAACACCGACGCGGACGAGGGCTCCAGCGTGCGCGTGCTGGTCTCGAACGGGCCGAGCACCACGACCGTCCCGAACGCGGTCGGTCTGACGCAGAGCGACGCCCGCAGTCAGCTCGTGGAGGCCGGATTCACGGTCACCACGGCGCAGGTCTTCTCGGAGCAGCCCTCCGGCGAGGTCGTCGCGCAGGATCCGGCTGCCGGCGAGAAGGTCGCACCCGGGACGAAGGTGCGCCTGAACGTCTCCAAGGGCAGCGGCGAGGTGGATGTCCCGAGCGTGGTCGGCGCCACGCTCGACGACGCTCGATCGGACCTCGAGGCGCAGGGCTTCAAGTCCTCGGTGACGCGCGTCGCGTCCGACCAGCCGGTCGACACGGTGGTGGCACAGAGCCCGTCGGGCGGCACGGCGCCCAAGGGCGCGACGGTGCGCCTGAGCGTCTCCGAGGGCCCGCCGGCCGACACGACCGAGACCACGACGACCACCACCGCGCCTGCGGCGACGACGAGCGCGACGACCACCACGCCGTAGTCCGCACTTCCATTTGGCCTCGCGCAATGCGAACATGTGTTCGTGTCGCGCGAGGCCACGATCCTCCACGCCGATGTCGACTCCTTCTTCGCCTCGGTCGAGCAGAGGGACGATCCGAGGCTGCGCAACCGGCCGGTGATCGTCGGCGCGGGAGTCGTGCTGGCGGCCAGCTACGAGGCCAAGGCGTTCGGCATCCGCACGGCGATGAGCGGCCGGCGCAGCGCACCAGCTCTGCCCGCAGGCGATCGTCGTCGAGCCGCGCTTCTCGGCCTACACCGAGGCGAGCCGCGCGATGTACCGCGTGTTCGACGACACGACGCCGGTCGTCGAGGGACTCTCGATCGACGAGGCGTTCCTCGACGTGCGCGGGATGGAGCGGATCGCGGGCACGCCCGTCGCCATCGCCGAGCGCCTGCGGCGTGACGTCCGCGAGCGCGTCGGTCTGCCGATCACGGTCGGCGTGGCGCGCACCAAGTTCCTCGCGAAGGTGGCGAGCGGCGTCGCGAAGCCGGACGGTCTGCTCGTCGTGCCGCCGGACGCGCGAGCTCGCGTTCCTCCACCCGCTCGCGGTCGAGCGGCTGTGGGGCGTCGGGGTCGTGACAGCGGGCAAGCTCCACGCGCGCGGGATCGCGACCGTCGGCGAGGTCGCGCTGCTCGGCGAGGAGGCGCTCGTCGACGATGCTCGGGCGGGGCTCGGGGCGGCACCTCCACGCCCTCGCCCACAACCGCGACCCGCGCCGGGTGCAGGTCGGCCGCCGGCGCGGCTCGATCGGGTCGCAGCGGGCGCTCGGGCGATCGCCGAAGTCGCCCGAGGCCATCGACGCCACGCTGGTCGCGATCGTCGACCGGGTGACCCGCCGCATGCGCGCCGCCCGCAGGGTCGGGCGCACGGTCGTGCTCCGCCTGCGCTTCGACGACTTCACGCGCGCGACGCGCTCGCACACGATGTCGCGCTCGACCGCCCAGACGCAGCCGATCCTCGCGACCGCGCGGGACCTGCTCGCGACGGCGATGCCGCTGATCGAGCGCCAGGGCCTGACGCTCGTGGGCATCTCGGTCGCGAACCTCGACGACGAGCGCGCGGTCCAGCTGACGCTGCCGTTCGACGACGACGGAGCGCGCGACCTCGACTCGGCGCTCGACGGCGTGCGCGACCGCTTCGGGACGAACGCGATCACGCGCGGCGTGCTGCTCGGGCGCGATCAGGGCATGTCGATGCCGCTGCTTCCCGATTGACCGGGCGGTTGGCACCATCCGTGCTGTGGAGACGCTCGAGATCGAGACGCCGCACGGTCCGGCGCGCGCGCACCTGCGCCCGGCGGAGGGTGCGCGCGCAGCGCTCGTCCTCGGCCACGGCGCCGGAGGCGGCGTGCATGCGCCCGACATCGTCGCCGCGGCCGGCGTCGCGCTCTCGCAGGCGATCAGCGTCGTGCTCGTCGAGCAGCCCTACCGCGTCGCCGGGCGACGCTCGCCGGCGCCGGCGCGGCAACTCGACGCGGCGTGGATCGCCGTCGTGGAGCACCTTCGCGCGGACGCTCTCGGGGGCCTGCCGCTCGATCACCGGCGGACGCTCCTCGGGCGCGCGCGTGGCCTGCCGGACGGCCGCGGCGACCGGCGCCGTCGGCGTGCTCTGCCTGGCGTTCCCGCTCCGGCCGCCGCGGCGCGAGGGCGCCGAGCCGGCGCCGAGCCGGCTGCCCGAGCTCGAGGCGGTGACCGTGCCGGTGCTGATCGTGCAGGGCGAGCGCGACCCCTTCGGCATGCCGCCCGAGGGCCCGCTCCGTCAGGTCGCCGTCGTCCGCGGCGACCACGGTCTCAAGACGGATCTGCCGGCGGTCACCGCCGCCGTGGCCGGCTGGCTGGACGGAGTCGGCGTCACGCAGGAGATGCCGGCAGGCGGCTGATCAGCTCCCGCGCGCGTGCCGAGCTCGCGCGGCACGCGAAGCCGCTCGAACACGGCAGCGGCACTCGACAGGCGGAAGGCCGCATCGGCGTCGCGGCCGAGTGCCGCGAGCGCCTCGCCGAGCGCGAGCTCGGTGAGCGCACACTCCCACGCGGCGCCCAGCTCGTGGAAACCCGTGACGGCGCGCTCGAGGGAGACGCACGCGGCCTCGGCATCGCCGGCGGCGAGGGAGCGCGCGGCCCTCGAGGCGGTCGGCGTGCACGGCGAGCGCGAGCAGCCGGGCGACCTCGGCGTGCGCGCGCGCCTGCTCGAGGAGCGCGGCGGCCTCGCTCCAGGCGCCCTCCTCGGCGATCAGCGTGCAGCGCGCCTCGAGCTCGCGCCCGAGATAGATGCCGTGCTTCCCCGCGAGCTGCGCGAGATAGGCGCGGGCGCGTGCGAAGTCGCCGCGCCGCGCCGCGGTGACCGCTGCCAGAGGGCTGGCCCACAGCCGGGGTCGCTCGCCGCCGGTCCCCCAGCCGTCGATCTCGTCGAGGACGGCATCGGCGGCGGCCTCCTCGCCGCGGAGCTCGTGGATGAGCGCCTCGGCTCCGTGGCCGCCGCTCGCGAAGCTCGGGCGGACCGGTCGACTCCGCGCCGAAGAGCTCGCGCAGGCGCGTCTGCTCCGCGAGCGCCTCGTCCCAGTCGCCGAGCGGCAGGCGCGCGATCACGGAGTTGGCGAGCTGGCCGAGCGGTGGGAGATCGACGTTCAGCGCCTCGAACTCGGCTGCGAGCGCGACGACGACGCGGTAGTTGCCGACCTCGAGGGCCGACCACCCGGCCGTGTAGTAGGTGTCGCTGATCTCGAACGGCTCGCGGACGAGGCGCGTGATCTCGACGCGCTCGCGGTCGATCGGCTCGGCGTAGCCGTAGTGCCCGCGGATGTTGAGCACGGCGGAGATCGAGTCGAGTGCCACCAGCTCCAGATCGGGGCGCCCGAGCCGCTGGGCGACCTCGCGCGCCCGCTGGCTCACCGCGCGGGCCTGGTCGCCGGTGTCGTCGTCGGGCGCGATCCCGAAGCCGAAGTCCCAGAAGCCCTCGCGAGGCGAGCAGCCGCACGAGGGCCGGCGCTGTCGCCCTCGCCGTTACATGCGAGACCGAGCTCCAGATAGGGCCGCACCTCGTCCGCGGGAGGCTGGACGCGCATGAGGCCCGAGGCGCGGGTCGGCAGCATCACCGCCCATCCGCAGATGTCGGCGAGCCGCGCGCGATCGCCGGGCGTCTCGGCGTGCACGATGTCGGCGGCCTCGCGCAGCGACTCCCACGCGGTGGTGCCGTCGAACGTGCTGAAGGACGCAAGGCCGAGCGTCTCGAGCGCACGCGCGCGATCGAGCGGTGACGCCGCGATCTCGAGCGCGCCGCGCGCGAGCGAGATCGCCCGCTCGAAGCCGGCGCGCGTGTACGCGCCCTCGGCTGCGTCCGCGAGTGCCGCGTACGCGGCGGAGCGCAGATCCTCCGACGCTCCGAGCCGGTAGGCCGCAGCGAGGTGGTACGCGATCAGCTCGACGACCTCGTCGCGGCGCCCGCCGAACGTCAGCTCGATCCAGTCCGCGACCGCGCGGTGCATGCGCGCGCGATCGCGCCGCGGCAGGCTCTCGTACGCGACCTCGCAGATCAGCGCGTGCTTGAAGATCAGCTCGCGCTGGCCGCTCATCGACGACGAGAGGCGACCCAGGATGAGGTCGCGGTCCTGCAGCCGGTCGAGCAGTTCGCCGACCGCCGCGGGATCGAGTGTCGCCACCTCCGCGACAGCGGCGGGCCAGAACACGCGGCCGACGACGGCCGCGGTCTGCAGCGCGCGCTTCTCGTCCGTCGGCAAGGAGGTCGATTCTCGCTGCGAGCGCGGCGTGCACCGTGTCCGGCAGGCCGTTCGCGTTGCCGATCGCCTCGGTGCGGGTGCGTGCGATCTCCTCGAGGAAGAACGGGTTGCCCTCTGCCCGCGCGACGATCTCGGCGTGCTCGCGGCTGCCGCGCCCCTGCTCGAGCAGGAGACCCACCAGTTGCGCGCTCTCCTCCGCATCGAGCGGGTCGACCACGAGACCGGTGAAGCTGCGCCGGCCGCCGCCCCAGGTCGGGCGCCGAGTGGTCAGCTCGGGCCTCGCCGTGCAGAGCAGGAGGACGGGACCCGCGGCATGGCTCGCGACGTCCTCGAGCAGCTCGAGGACCGCGGCGTCGGCCCACTGGACGTCCTCGACGAGCACGATGGTCGGCGCCCGCGACGCCAGAGCCGAGAAGAACGAGCGCCACGCGAGATGCGTCTCGGCGCGCACCTCCTGCGCATTCCGCTGCGAGAGGTCGATCGGGGCGAGGCCGATGCTCGCGGTCAGGAATGCCGCAAGCTCCTCCGGCGCGTCGGCGCCGGCCGCTGCGAGGACGGCCACGGCCGCGCTCGACACCTGCGCGCGTGCGGTGTCGGCCTGCTCGTCGTCGCGGGACTGGGCGAACGTCTTCAGCATCTCGGCGAGCGGCCAGTAGCTGATGCCGTCGCCGTAGGAGAGACAGCGGCCGCGGACGACGCGGGGCTCCGGCGCCGCGGCCTCGAGGCTCGCCAGCAGCTCGGCGACCAGCCGGCTCTTGCCGACGCCCGCCTCGCCGTAGAGCGTGACGAGGTGGGGCCGCCCCTCCGCGATCACGCGCCGGTAGGTCGTCTCGAGCAGCTCGAGCTCGCGGCGGCGGCCGACGAGCGGCGCGCGCGTGCTCGACAGCGTGCCCTCGGTGATCGGCTGATCGGTGAGCAACTCGACGGCGCGCAGCGGCTCCGTTCGCCCGCGCAGCTCGAGCTCGCGTGGCTCGCCGAACCGGAAGTGGCGCGCGGCCTGTGCCGTGCGCTCCGAGACGAGCACCTGCCCGGGCTCGGCGGCCTGCTCGATCCGCGCCGCCGCGTTGACGGCATCGCCGGTCGCGAGCGCCTCGCCGGCACGCGGCGCCGTGACCGCCATCACCGAGCCGGTGTTGATCCCGATCCGCAGCTCGAGCGCGACGCCGTAGCGCTCGCCGATCTCCTCGTTGAGCTCGCCGAGGCGCCTGCGCATGCGCAGTGCGGCACGGAGCGCGCGCGCGGGATCGTCCTCGTGCACCTGCGGTACACCGAAGGCCGCCATGACGGCGTCGCCGATGAACTTCTCGACGGTGCCGCCCTCGGCCTCGATCTCGGCCCGCATGGCCGCGAAGAACGCGCCCATGACCTCCTTCAGCCGCTCGGCGTCGAGCCGCTCGCCGAGCGCCGTCGAGCCGGTGATGTCGGCGAACAGGACCGTGACGACCTTGCGCTCCTCGAGAGCTGCGTCCGGCGCGCGCGAGAGCTCCAGGCCGCAGTCGTTGCAGAAGCGCGCTCCGTCGGGGTTCTCGCGCCCGCAGCGCGTGCAGGTCGGCACGCGGGAAGCCTAGGGGAGTCGCGCTCCCCGGACCGCGGTCGCGCGCTTCAGCTCCGGGTCTTCGCCTCGAGCTCGGCGCGGATCTCCGCGATCAGCTTGAGGCGTTCCTTCAGATCCTTGGCGAACTGCGCGAGCGTCTTCTGGCGCTCGCACACCAGCGCGAGCTGACGCTCGATGATCGGCGTCGCCGTCTCGATGATCCGCATGCGGTCGTCGTCGCTCGGGTCGTGCTCCCATTCGTCGCGCAGCGCGGCTCGCGCTTCCTCGGCCTGTGCCAGGTCGACGATCGACTCGAGCGAGAGGCCCAGCAGGTCGCGCAGACGTAGCACTTCCTGCAGGTGCGCGATGTCCGCTTCGCCGTACAGGCGGTGCGCTCCCTTGCTGCGATCCGTCCCGGATCCGAGCAGCCCGAGCTCCTCGTAGTAGCGGATCGTGCGGGTCGTCACGCCGAGCCGCTCGGCGACCTTGCCGATGCGGTAGCAGCGATCCGGCGCTTGTGGGGTCATGTGCCACTTGTAGTGGAGTTCCCGGCACTATGCAACCCCTCCTGGGCATTTGACGTGAACGTTAACTTTTTGTCCCACTCGTGCCGGGAAGCGAGAGCGCCCGGAAAACGCAGAAGGGGGCGGCTCCCGGCGGGAGCCGCCCCCTTCCACGTCTACGTCAGGGCGCGCCGCCCGTGGGCAGCCCGCTTCCGCCGCCCTTGCCGGCGACGGACGACACGTACTTCGCGACCGCGGTGATCTCGGCGGCGGAGAGCTGGCTGCCGAACGCCGGCATGCCGCCGCCGCCGTTCTCGACCTGGCTCTTCACGGCTGCCTCACTCGGCTTCAGGTCGTCGAGGTTCGGCCCGACCTGTCCGCCGGCGTCTGCGTTGGCGAGCGTGTGGCAGCTGCCGCAGTTCGCCACGAAGACCTTCTTGCCGGCCGCGAGCGAGGCCGTGCCGCCGCTCGTGGTGGTGGCCGTCTCGGCCGTCGTGGGCGCGCTGGTCGCCGGTTCCGTCTCGGACGACGAGGACGAGCTTCCGCTCGAGCCGCCGCACGCGCTCACGGCGACGGCCACTGCGGTCAGGCAGCCGACCAGCGCGAGCTGACGGAGTGTGATTGCCGGCGAGACCTGCATTACGAGCCAAGCCTATACGCGACGATCGTGGCCTTCTGGGTCTTTCCCTGCGGGAACGTGCCCGCCGTGATCATCGTGTTTCCGGCCACCGCGACGGGCGTGTTGGTGCCGGCCGGGAGCTTCGCGCTCCAGAGCACCTTGCCGGTCTTGGTCGAGAGCGCCCAGGCCGTCCCGTCGAACGTCGTGGTGAAGACGACGTCGTTCGTGATCGTCGCCGCGCCGTACGCCGGAGTGGCGAACTTGTGGTCCCACAGGATCTTGCCGGTCGCCTTGTCGATGGCGACCATCTCGCCGGTGCCCTTCGTCAGGTCGAACTTCGACGTCGCGGGGCCGGTGTAGGTGGTCGAGAGATTGACGACGGCGGCGTACACGTTGGTGCCGTCCGTCGCGAGCTGGGACTCGACACCGCCGAAGATGCCGGGGTACACCGTGTACGGGTACTTGAGCTTCTTCTTGGCCTCGGCGAGCGTCAGCAGACCGTCCTTGTCGTGGCCGTTGTGCGTGCCGACCGGCGTCTTCCAGAGCAGCTTGCCCGTGCTCTGGTCGACCGAGACGACGATCCCGCCCTTGCCGCCGTCGATGACGACGTTCTTGCCGTTGGCCGTCGTCAGGATCGGCGAGTTCTGCATGTCCCAGTCCGCGATGTCATGCGGCGTGAGCTGGTAGTACCAGACGAGCTTGCCGGTGCTGTGGTTCAGCTTGACGATCGAGTCGGTGTAGAGGTTCGCGCCGGGTCGGCTCGAGCCATACGGGAACCCCTTCGCGCCGGGGAACGGCGCCGGGTTCGAGACGCCCACGTAGACGTCGCCGGCGGTGTCGAACGAGGGCGGATCCCATTGCCCGCCGCCCGAGTTGATGCTCGCGTGGGCCTTCGACCAGAGGTCCTTCGGGACCTCTTCCCACTTCCACTTGACCGCGCCGTTCTTCGGGTTCAGGGCCCAGAGGATCGCCTGTCCGTTGCCCTTGTAGAAGCCCTTGGCGTTGCCGGGGACGGTCGAGATGTAGAGCGTGCCGTGATCGAAGCCCGGGGCCATGTCGATGCCCTCGTTGGCATTCCGCGTCAGCTTCTTGTTCCACAACTGCTCGCCGGTGCTCGCCTGGAGCGCGAAGGCCGAGTCGCTCGTGGCGCCGTAGACCACGTCGCCGACGACGGTCACGCCGTTCGGGCCGACCGACGGGGAGTTGTACTTCTTGAACCAGTTGACCTTGCCGCTCGTGAGATTGATCGAATACACGTTGGAGTTGATGTCCTGCGTGTAGACGGTGCCTGCAATCACGATGGGTGTCGTGGCATACGTCCCGAAGGTTCCGGCGGCGCGGATCGGCACCGACCAGGCCTTCTTCAACGTCGCCACGTTCGAGCTCTTGATCGGGCCTGGCACGTTTCGCGTGTTCTGCAGATCCGCGCCGGGAAGCGGCCACTCGCCCGGCTTGGCCGCGCCGGCCTTCGTGCTGCTGCCGGAAGCCGTGCTCGCTCCGGCGACCGCGATTGCAACTGCGGCAATCGCGACGGTGCTGAGGAGCAGGCCCCGTCGCTTGCTCTGGGGTCCCCCGAGGGACACAATTTCACCTCCACGTAAAGTTTACGCCGTGATCGTACCACCGCGCAGTGGAGTTCAAACCCAACGTCAACGTATGGTTCTCTGCTGCCTTCTGCGCCGCGGCGCAGCGGTCGGCCGGGAGCTCTTCAGCGTCTCAACGGCGAACCGGCTCATCGACGGGATCGCCGTGGGAGACGAGCGCGCGTGTCAGCGCAGTGCGCGCGCCGGCGCGGTCGCCCCAGCGCAGGGCTCCCACGCGCGCGCCGCAGCGCAGGTCGAGCAGGTCTCGCTCCCAGGACTTGCGGTCGCGCACGATCGGCCCCGGGCTCAGCGAGACGAGCACCGGCTGCTGGTTCAGGAGCACGAGATCGCCGTCGCACGCATCGACGCGGGGGCGCGCGACGCGGCCGTCCTCCTCGCGCGTCGTCTGCCGCACGAGCGCCTGGAGCCAGCTCGACCAGATCGTGTCGGACGACGGCACGCCCTTCCCGGTCAGCATCAGCGGGCGGCCGGTGCCGGCGCGAATCGACTCCTCGACCGCGATGAACAGCCCGCGGCCGTCGCCGCGATCGACGACGTGCAGCTCCCGCCCGTCGACCCACGCGCAGGCAAGCACGTCCGGCGTGACGTCGAGCACCTCGACCACGCCCAGCGGATCGCGCTGATGCAGTGCGCGCAGCTCGTGCCCGATGGAGACGAGCTCGGGAGCCGAGACGTCGTCGCGGGCCACGTTCAGCGCCAGCATCCGCCCGCCGCCGCGAACACGCCAGACGCTCGCCCGCCGACCGTCCTTGACGCACCAGAGCTCGACGTCTCCGCCGTCCATGATGTGCTCGGGCGCGCCGTCCGTGCTCGAGAGCGCGTAGTTGAGCGCCGCTCGCACGCTCGCGGCGTACGAGCGGACGCCGGCGGCCCTGGCTGCGTGGGCGACGCCGCCGACGAGCTCGGCCGAGAGCCCGCCCACGGCGGCGGGCTCGCGGACGCCGCAGAGGATCGCGTCGAGCAAAGGAGCGAGCTCCGCCCAGACCTCGGAATCGAGGCCTAGGCGCTCGAGCGGCTCGAGCGCACGTGGGATGGTCTCGTGATGCGGGCTGTGAAGGCCGACCGGCGGCGGGTCTCCGAGCGGGCCCATCCAGACCGGCACTGCGCGGGGGCCGTGCCGGATGGTGAGTCTGTCCACGATTCCACGTTAGGCCCGAGCCAGCCGTTTGGACATCGCGCGATTTCACGCGGTTCCGGCGGTGTCTGTGACTCGTACGGGGTACGCGGGTGCTCGGTTCGGCCGGCGTCTCCGGGCAAGGCCCGGTGAGCGTGGTCGTTCGGGTCGGGCTGCGACCGCCCACGCTGGATCAGCGAGACGAAGAGCCCCGTGCGCACGAGTAGAGTCCGCGTTCGAGATGGGCCGAGTCGAGGGAAAGATCGTCGTCGTCACCGGCGCCGCCGGGGGCCAGGGTGCCGCCGAGGCGCGTGCGCTCGCCCGCGAGGGTGCGACCGTCGTGGCGACGGACCTGCACGAGCAGGATCCCCGGCTCGGTGACGGCATCGCGTATCGCCGCCTCGACGTGTCGAAGGCCGAGGACTGGAGCGAGCTCGGAGGCTGGCTCCGGCGAGACCCACGGACGCGTCGACGGGCTCGTCAACAACGCGGGCATCCCGTTCCGCGGAACGGCTCGCGGACGTGCAGATCGCCGACTGGGAACGCGTGATGGGCATCAACCTGACCGGCGCGCTGCTCGGCATCCAGACGGTGACGCCGCTCATGCCCGCGGGCGGATCGATCGTCAACGTGAGCTCGCTGGCCGGGCTGTCGGGCTATCACGGCGTCGCCTACACGGTGAGCAAATGGGGCGTCCGCGGGCTGTCGCGGGTCGCGAGCCTCGAGCTCGGCCCCCAGGGCATCCGCGTCAACACCGTCCTGCCCGGCTACATCGAGACGCCGATGACCGCGACCGCGCCCGACTGGTTCCGGAGCATCAACATCGAGGAGACGCCGCTCGGCCGCACGGGGACGAGCGAGGAGGTCGCGCCGCTCGTCGTCTTCCTGATCTCGGACGAGTCGTCGTACATCAGCGGCGCCGAGATCGTCGTCGACGGCGGGCAGTCCGCCCATGGCGGGAACAAGCGATACTCCGACGCCGGCCGCCGCCCGTCCTGGGCGACGGCGATGGTGCGGCGGATCCGAGGAGAGGGCCGGCGATCGTGACCACCGTAGAGACCGTCCGCGGCCCCGTCGATGTGTCCGCACTGGGGCCGACCTTGATGCACGAGCACATCTTCGTGCTCGATCCCTCGGCCCTCCAGAACTATGCCCACGCCTGGGGCGAGAGCTGGTGGGACGAGGAGACGCGCGTCGCCGACGCGATCCAGAAGCTGCAGCGGTTGCGCGACGGCGGCATCCACACGATCGTCGACCCGAGCGTGCCCGGCCTCGGGCGGTACATCCCGCGCATCCAGAGGATCAACGCGCGAGGTGGATCTGAACATCATCGTCGCCACGGGCGTGTACCAGTTCCTCGAGCTGCCGAGCTTCCTCGCCTACCGCGCCGACGACCAGATCACCGAGTTGTTCGTGCGCGAGATCCGCGAGGGCATCGACGACACCGGCGTCAAGGCGGCGTTCCTCAAGTGCGCCGTCGAGCAGCACGGGCTGATCGGCGACGTCCCGCGCATCCTCGCCATCGTCGCTGCGGCGAGCATCGAGACCGGCGCGCCGATCATGGTGCACACGAACGCCGTTGCGCAGACGGGGCTGCTCGCGCTGGGGGCGCTCGCCGAATCGGGCGTCGACCCGAAGCGCATCGTCATCGCCCACGCGGGCGACAGCAACGACCTCGGCTACCTGCGCGCGATCGCCGACACGGGCGCGAGCCTCGGCTGCGACCGCTTCAACATCCCGCACTTCAATCCTGACGAGAACCGGATCGAGACGCTCGTGGCACTCGTCGGCGAGGGCTATACGCCGAGCGTGCACCTCGGGCACGACGGTGCGTGCTTCTACGACTTCATGTTCCGGAACCCGCCGTTCGCCGACGAGAACCCGGACTACCTCCACATCTCGAGGAACATCGTCCCGGCGCTCCTGGCTGCGGGTGTCACGCAGGATCAGGTCGACGAGATGTTCGTCGGCAACCCGAGGCGTTTCTTCGATCAGGCCCCGGGTCCCTCGTAGACGCAGCCGGAGGTGCAGGTCTCGCGGACGACGACCTTGCAGAGACCGGGCAGCGCCGGAGCGACGTTCTCCCAGATCCAGCGTGCGAGGTTCTCGCTGGTCGGGTTCTCGAGGCCTTCGATCTCGTTGAGGTAGTGGTGGTCGAGGCGGTCGTAGGAGCGGCTTGAAGGCGGCCTCGAGGTCGGCGAAGTCCATGAACCAGCCGAGCTCTTCGGGTCGATCTCGCCGCGCACGTGCAGGGCGACCTGGAAGGAGTGCCCGTGGAGTCGCGCGCACTTGTGGCCGGGCTCGGGACGATCGGCAGGCGGTGGGCGGCCTCGAACGTGAATTCCTTGAAGATCTCCATGGCTCGGTACGCCCGGACTACGCGGATGCCGGTGATCTTGTGGGTCTGCAGGCTGAGCCTCCACTGCGGGTGGGCGAGGCAGTACTCGATGCTGCGCTGCGATGTTGCGGTCGAGTCTCGGGCCCGTCCATGGGCTGGAGGTAGAAGTGCTCGAAGTCGGCGTCGGCGAAGCGCTCGGGCGGGGCGGCCTGCTGCGGGTAGACGAGCTTGAGTTCGTTTCCGCGCCGCAGCACCGTGTCCGAGCCGGCCTTGGGGCTGACGCAGATCCAGTCGATCCCAGCCGGCGGCTCGAGCGTGCCGTTGGTCTCGACGGCGACCTCGAAGCCCGCGGCGTGGAGCGCGTCGACGAGCGGCGGCGTCGAGCTGCAGGAGCGGCTCGCCGCCGGTGCAGACGACGAGCGGCCGGCTGCGGCCGTTGGCGCGACGGCCAGCGCTCGGCGACGGCGTCGGCGAGCTCGTCGGCGCTGCGGAACTTGCCGCCGTCGGGGCCGTCGGTGCCGACGAAGTCGGTGTCGCAGAACGTGCAGACGGCGGTGGCGCGATCCTTCTCGCGCCCGGTCCAGAGGTTGCAGCCGGCGAAGCGGCAGAACACCGCCGGCCGGCCGGCGTTGGCGCCCTCGCCCTGCAGCGTGTAGAAGATCTCCTTGACGGTGTAGGTCATCGCCGCACCGCCGCGTCCGGCTGGTAGGGAGCGGGATCCGGCACGCCGGCGGCTCGCGAAGCCCTCGCAGCCGCAGCAGGCAGGAGTCGCACGCGCCGCAGGCGCGACCCTCCGCATCCGGGTCGTAGCAGCTCTGCGTGAGCCGAGTAGTCGACGCCGAGCTCGAGCCCGCGGCGGATGATGCTCGTCCTTCGTGAGCTGGATCAGCGGCGCGTGGATCTGGAGGCGCTGGGTGCCCTCGACACCGGCCTTGGTGGCCAGGTTCGCCATCCGCTCGAACGCCTCGATGTACTCCGGCCGGCAGTCGGGATAGCCGCTGTAGTCGAGCGCGTTGACGCCGACGAAGATGTCGCTCGCGCCGAGCATCTCGGCCCAGGCGAGCGCGAACGAGAGGAAGATCGTGTTGCGCGCCGGCACGTAGGTGATCGGGATCCCCGCGCCCATCTCGCCATCCGAGCGCTCCTTGGGGACGTCGATCGTCAGCGGTCAGCGCCGAGCCGCCGAACACGCGCAGGTCGATCTCCGCCACCACGTGCCCACCGACGCCCGCAGCCTCCGCGATGCGCCGCGCGGCATCCAGCTCCGTCGCATGCCGCTGGCCGTAGTGGAAGCTCAGCGCGTACGCGACGAAGCCCTCGCTCTGCGCGATCGCCAGCACCGTCGTCGAATCCAGGCCCCCGCTCAGGAGCACCACTGCGTTCCTGCCGCTCATCGCCCTTCAGAGTACGGCGTTCGCGGATACCGTCCGGTCGAGGTGGCGAATGGCAGACGGCCGATATGGCGGGCGGTGGCGATCTGCTTCGCGCTGCTCGCGCCGGCGCTCACGTGCGCGACCAGCGCTGCGCAGCCGGGCGCGGAGTGGCAGAAGGTCGCGCCCGCCGCGGTCGGGCTCGACGCGGCGAAGCTGAACGAGATCGCCGCGCAGGCGAGGAGCGGCAGGTCGAACTGCCTGGTCGTCGTTCGCGACGGCAAGCTCGCGGGGGAGTGGTACTTCCGCGGCACCGGGCCGAACACCGCGCAGGACGTCTTCTCGGTGACGAAATCGGTCACGAGCACGCTGGTCGGGATCGCGCAGGACGACGGCGATCTGCGCATCGGCGAGCGCGCAGCGAAGTGGATCCCGCAGTGGCGGGGCACGCAGTCCGCGGCCGTCACCGTGCGCAACCTGCTGAGCATGGACTCCGGGCGCGAGTGGAGCCCGCTGACCGACTACCTGCGACTGCTCGCGGCGCCCGACCGCACGGCCTTCGCGATCGGCCTCGGGCAGGACGCGGCGCCGGGGGACGTCTGGGCGTACAACAACTCGGCCGTGCAGACGCTCGACCCCGTGCTCGCGAAAGCAACCGGGGAGGACGTCTCGGCGTTCGCCGAGCGGCGCCTGTTCGGCCCTCTGGGTATGACGCACACCTCGCTCGGCACCGACCGCGCCGGCAATCCGCAGCTGTTCGAGGGCATGCAGTCGACCTGCCGGGACCTGGCGCGCTTCGGCCTGCTGATGCTCGATCACGGCCGCTGGGGCGACAGGCAGATCGTCTCGCCCGGCTGGGTGAAGAGGGCGACGGGGTCGTCGTCGACCAGATTGAACGCCGCCTACGGCTATCTCTGGTGGCTGAACCGCCAGGGCGTCATCCCGGAGATCACGACGGCATCCAGGCTGCAGGACGATCGAGGGTGCGCGGACGGGTCGCATGGTGCCCGGCGCGCCGGCCTCGATGTACTGGGCGCTCGGCCTCGGCAACCAGTTGATCCAGATCGACCCCGGCTCGCGCACGGTCGTCGTGCGACTGGGGGCGGCCACGCCGAACCTGTTGTACCGGTCGTTCGGGCCCGATCGCGGCGAGCAAGGTCGCCGCCGCCGTGCGCGGGGGCGGGTAGCCGTGGCAACGGCCAGTTACTGGAGCGTCGAGCGAGACGGCGGCACGGTCGTCGCGACGTGTCCCGAGGCGCTCAGGTACCCGAGCGACAACCGGCCGGAGTGGATGGGGCACTGCGCTACCGCGCTGCGCGACGAGCTCCGGCTGGTCGAGATCGAGGCCGGCACGCTGCTCGAGGCGACACTGATCGGAGCTCCTCCGCCGGGCGCGGGTATGGAGAACGTCCTCCTCCAGTACGTCGGCGTTCCCGATGCGCATGTGCATGCGGGCGTGCGGCTCTGCCAGCTGCCACAGAGCGGGGACAGCGCCGTTCAGCGCTATCAACGCGTGCCGGTCGCCGCGGTCGAGAGCGAGGAAAGCGGCGCGCTGCTCGCAGCGGTGCGCGTACCGGTGATCGACGGCCTCGAGGTCGAGACCGCGCGCCACGTCTGGCTCGCGGCGCGCACGGTGATCGCAGAGGAGCTTCCGGCGGGAGTGGCGGCGGCTCCGGGTGGGATCGATCTGCGCATCCGCTTCACGGTCGAATCCGTGCGCAGGCGCGGCAACATCGAACTCGTCAAGAAGCTGCTCGACGGCGTGTGTGCGGCGTTTCACCTCTACGGCGGCGCGAACCTCGACGAGGTTGCGCGACGCCTCGTTCTCGAGCTCGGCGGGGACCCGGAGCGCATGCGGGAACTCGCGTCGTCGCCCCGCGGCGCGCTGCTCGGTGCGTACGACTGCTTCTGGCTGCGCGGCGAGGGCGTGCAGGTGAGCCCGGCCGACGATCGCATCCACGCAGCGGAGGTCGCCTTCGTCACCGGCGCCGTGCCGCAGATCGAGATCGAGCTGCGCGAGATCGCCGCCGCGTAGTCCCGCTACGCGGAGGCTGCGGTGAGGCGCCCGAGCTCATCGGCAGTCAGCCCCAGGTCGCCCATCGGAAGCAGCTCGGCGAGTTGCCCGGGCGTGCGGGCGCTGGCGATCGGGGCCGCCACCGTCGGCTGGGCGGCGAGCCACGCGAGCGCAACCGCGGCGACGGTCGTCGCGTGGGCCGCGGCGAGATCGTCGAGCACCGCGAGCACCGCGAGGCCGCGCTCGTCGAGATAGCCGCGGGCCGTGCCGGCGCGCGGCGACCCGGAGTCGGCAGCGCCGATCCGGTACTTGCCGGTGAGGAAGCCGCTCGCCAGCGCGAAGTACGGAACGCACGCCACGCCCTCGCGGGCGCACAACTCGGCCGGCGCGCCCTCGTACTCCTCGCGGTGCATGAGGTTGTAGTGCGGCTGGGTCGCGACGTAGGACGGGAGATCGCCGCCGTGCCCCAGATCGAGCGCCTGGGCTAGGCGCGGCGCGGTGTAGTTGGACGCCGCGATGTGGCGCACCTTGCCCTCGCGGATCAGCTCGCCGAAGGCCCCGAGCGCCTCAGCGAGCGGCGTGGCGTCGTCATCCATGTGCGCGTAGTAGAGGTCGATCCGGTCGGTGCGCAGGCGCGCGAGCGAGGCCTCGGCGGCGCGGCGGATCGTCGCCGGTGCAAGGCCCTCGAGCCCGGGCGACTTGCCGACCTTCGTCGCGACCACGATGTCGTCGCGGTTGCCGCGCGCCGCCATCCAGTTGCCGATGATCGTCTCGGACTCGCCGCCGCTGTTGCCTGCGACCCAGGCGGAGTACGAGTCGGCCGTGTCGATGAAGTTGCCGCCGGCCGCCGCGTAGGCGTCGAGGACGGCGAACGACTGTGCCTCGTCGATCGTCCATCCGAAGATGTTGCCGCCGAGGCAGAGCGGGAAGACCGAGAGGTCGCTGGAGCCGATGGTGCGCATCAGCGCGGCAGGATAGTCACGGGGCGCTGCGGTCGGGCTCGTACGAGTGCACGACGACGCCGGACTTGAACGCCGCGGTGTGCACGAGCCGCAACGGCAGCGAGGCGATCCCGTCGCGGAAGAGCCGCTTGCCGCTGCCCAGGACGACGGGAAAGATCATCAGCCGGTACTCGTCGATCACTCCCAGCGGAATCAGGGTGTGGACGAGCCCGGCGCTGCCGGCGATGAGGATGTCGCGCTTGTACTCGCCCTTCAGCTCGGCGACGACCTCGCTGATGTCGCCCTTGATGAGCGTCGAGTTCCACTCGAGCGGCTCGTCGAGCGAGGTCGACGCCACGTACTTCGGCAGGCTGTTCATGCGATCGGCGAAGCCCTGCTCGTCGGCTGCCGTCGGCCAGGCCTTGGCGAACTGCTCGTAGGTCGCGCGGCCGAGCAGGAGGGCGTCGGTGTCGTGCAGCTCGTTGAGCTTGAACGCCCCCGTCTCCTCCGTGAAGTGCGGCACGACCCACGCGGTCTTGCCGTCCGGGTGGAACTCGCCGCCCGGCGCCTCCACGACACCGTCGAGCGTGATGAACTCGCTGACGACGAGCCTGCCCATGTCACGTCACCTCGGCGGGAGTGGGTGCGGCCGCAGCCGCTTCGCCGTGCGCGCCGGCCGGTGCCCCCGAGGTGCGCAGGAGCAGCGCGCCGATCGCGGCGGCGGAGATCGCGAACAGCGCGCCGACCAGGAAGGCGAGGTGGTAGCCGCCCGTGAGGGCTTCGAGATGGCTCTCGCCCTCGGCGGTGAGCGTCTCGGTGCGCGACGCGGCGAGGCTCGCGAGCACGGCGAGGCCGAGCGCGCCGCCCATCATGAACGCGGTGTTGACGATGCCCGAGGCGAGCCCCGACTCCTCCGGCTCGACGTCGCTCATCGCGGCGAGCAGCACCGGGTTGAAGGCGATGCCGGCCCCGAAGCCGAGCAGGATCATGCTCGGGAGCACGTCGACGACGTAGGTGCCGTCGACGGGCGCGCGCGCGAGCCACAGCAGGCCGGCCGCGGCGACCAGCAGGCCGGTCGCGAGCGGCGGCTTGATACCGAAGCGCATCACGAGCTTCGCCGACACGCTCACGCTGAGGACGCCCATCACGATGTTGCCGGCCAGGAACGCGAGGCCGACGTTGAGCGGGCTGTAGCCCAGCACGAGCTGCAGGTAGAGCGCCGAGAGGAAGAACCACGCGAACATGGCCGCGGCCCAGAGCACGCCGACCGTGTTCGCGACCGCGACGTTGCGCTTGCGGATCAGGCCGAGCGGCATCAGCGGCGAGCTGACGCGCGACTCGATGATCAGGAAGAGCCCGAGCAGCGCGGCGGCGATGGCGAGCTCACCGAGCGTCTGCAGGCCGAGCCAGCCCTCCTGGTTGCCGTTGACGATCGCGTAGACCGCGAGCATCAGGGCGGCGGTCACCGTGACTGCGCCCGCCACGTCGAGCTTCGCGTCGGAGCCCTGACCGCGGCCGCCGGGCAGCAGCCGCAGCGACAGCACCACCACGGCCGCGCCGATCGGGATGTTGACGAGGAAGATCCAGTGCCAGTCGAGCAGGTCGGTGAGGACGCCGCCGAGCAGGACGCCGATCGAGCCGCCGCCCGACGCGACGAACCCGAAGATGCCCATCGCCTTCGCGCGCTCGGCCGGCTCCGTGAAGAGATTCATGGTCAGCGACAGCGAGACGGCCGAGGCGACGGCGCCGCCGAGGCCCTGCACTGCGCGCGACGCGATCAGGAGCTCCTGCGACGTCGAGAGGCCGCAGGCGAGCGAGGCAGTCGTGAACAGCCCGATGCCCGCGAGGAACAGCCGCCGCTGGCCGTAGAGGTCGCCGAGCCGGCCGCCCAGGAGGAGGAAGCCGCCGAACGTCAGCAGATAGGCGTTCACGACCCAGGCGAGCGAGGTCTCGGAGAAGCCGAGATCCGATCGGATCGACGGCAGCGCGACGTTCACGATCGTCGAGTCGAGGACGATCATCAGCGTGCCAAGGCAGAGAACGATCAGCGCGTACCAACGTGTGCGGCTGTCCAGCGTCATGCGGCGCGTCCTTTCGGGTCGACCAGTTCGGAAGAGGGACCGGCCCGTTTGGAAGAACTCATCGGTCGAGGCGGCAATTCCCGATGAGTTTCGCTGTGATCGGTCGTCTTATGCGTAGATGACGGCGCAACGTCCGAGGGAGATCAACTGCGACGTGGGCGCTCTCGCCCCGGACGCGCTGTCGATCGACGCGCTCGCACGCCTCCAGTTGACGGCGAAGCGCAACGGCGTGCACCTGCAGTTGACCGGCGCGTCGCCCGAGCTCGCGGCGCTGCTCGCCTTCGCCGGGCTCGCCGGCGTCCTAGGCCTCGAGGCGAGCCGGAAGGCCAAACAGGGGGAACAGCGTCTCGGTCTCGAGGAAGAACGTCATCTCGACGATGCGGCCCCCTGAGACCTCGAGCACCTGCAGCGCCCAGGGCTCGTACCCCTTGCCGGTCGGGCTCGGCTTGTACTGCCCGTACGCAGGGGCGCCGTTGGCCCCGGGCGCCGGGATGACGCGCGACCCGGCGCACTCGATGCCCGGCCCGAACCACCAGGTGAAGATGTCGTCGCGGCCGGTGAGCCAGAGGTCGAACGGCGGCATCGACTGGGTCGCGTCCTCGTGGATCAGGGCCGTGAGCGCGTCGATGTCGTAGCGCTCGAATGCCGCGACGTAGCGCGCGAGCAGCTCGCGGTCGGCCTCGTCGAGCACGCGGCGCGGGATCGGCTGCGCTGACCTTGCTCGCCTCGAGCGTGGCGCGGGCGCGCTGGAGCGCGCTGTTGACGGACGCAACGCTCGTCTCGAGCAGCTCGGCGACCTCGGCCGCCTTCCAGCGCAGCACCTCGCACAGGATCAGCACCGCGCGCTGGCGCGGCGGCAGATGCTGCAGGGCCGCGACGAACGCCAGCCGGATCGTGTCCCGCGCGACTGCGACCTCGGCGGGATCGCCCTCGGGCGCGACGAGACCGTCCGGGATCGGCTGGATCCACGTCGTCTCGGGGAGGATGTTCAGGTTGGCGGCCTCGGGGGCCTGCGACGGGCCGAGGTCCATCGGCGTCGCGCGGCGCTCGCGGCCGCCGAGCATGTCGAGGCAGACGTTCGTCGCGATGCGGTAGAGCCACGAGCGAAGCGCGGCCCGGCCTTCGAAGCGGTCGTAGCTGCGCCACGCCCGGATGAACGTCTCCTGCACGGCATCCTCGGCCTCGAACGGAGACGCGAGCATGCGGTAGCAGTACGCGGTCAGCTCGGAGCGATGCCCCTCGAGCCGGCCTTCCAGCTCGCTCGCGGGCGGCCGTGCCGCAGAGGACGATTCCTGCACGGCGCTCATGCTACGGGCTTCCCGCCGGCACGCAAAGTGACGGGCCGCTCACGAGCCCGCGAACGACGCCTGAGGGTCTCGAGCGAGGGCCGTCATGGTCGTTCCTCCCGCTGGGTTTGCATCTCGGCCCTAAGACGGCTCGCGCGGAGAGAACTCATCGGACGCCTGCGAGGTCGGTCATCCTGCGCGCATGGCGGGGGCGGCGATAGGACTGCGGCGGCTCATCAGTCAACGTGTGCTCGGAGAGCAGCTCGAGCGCCCCGCCGACGTCGTCCGCTGGCTCGGCGCGGTGCAGGCGCAGGACTACGGCCAGTCGCTGTGGGCCGTCGGCTCGCGGCTTCGGCGCGGGACGATCGCGACGGTGGAGCGCGCGATCGCCGATCGCCAGATCGTCCGCACGTGGCTGATGCGCGGCACCATCCACTTCGCGGCGCCGGAGGACGTGCGCTGGCTCCTGAAGCTGTGCGTCCCGCGCCTCGCCGTCGCCGCGGAGCGCCGCCGCACGCAGCTCGGCATCACGACCGTCGAGCTCGATCGCAGCCGCGAGCTCCTCGTCGGGGCGCTCGCCGGCGACCGGCGGCTGAGCCGTCCCGACGTGTTCCGCCTGCTCGAGGACGCCGGCATCGCGACGACCGGGCAACGGGGGTACCACATCGTCGCGCGGCTCGCCCGTGACGGACTCGTCTGCATCGGGCCCATGCAGGGCAAGCAGCCGACGTTCGTCCTGCTCGACGACTGGGCTCCGCGGGCGCAGGCCCGCGAGCTGACGCAGGGAGAGGCGCTCGTCGACCTCGCCGGTCGCTTCGTCGCGAGCCGCGGGCCGGTGACCGACCACGACCTCGCGCGCTGGGCGGGCATCACGCTCGGCGATGCCCGCGACGGCCTGCGGAACGCGCCGGAGCTCGCGACGCGCGAGCTCGACGGCGCGAGCTACTGGCTCGCAGCCGGCCAGGCCGATGCCCGGGCGCCCCGCGCCGGCCGGCGGCGCGGCTATCTGCTCGCGGGATTCGACGAGTTCCTGCTGGGCTACAAGGATCGCGCCGCACAGCTCGACGCCGCGCACGCGGACCGGGTGGTGCCGGGGGCCAACGGCGTCTTCAAGCCGATGGTCGTGGTGGGCGGGGAGATCGTCGGCACGTGGACGCGCAGCGTCCGTGCCAGGGCTCTCACGATCGAGCTCCATCCCTTCGTGCTCGGCGCCCGGGAGCTCGCACCGCTGGTGAAGGCGGACGCGGAGCGCTACCGCCGGTTCCTCGGACTGCCGGCCGGCACGCCGGTCGAGGTCACGTAGGCATGCGCACCGCGATCGTCCTGTTCACGCGCGACCTGCGCGTCCACGACCAGCCGGCGCTGGCCGCGGCCGTGGCGGGCTTCGATCGCGTGGTGCCGCTGTTCGTGTTCGATCGCGAGGTGCTCGCGCGCTTCGGTGCGCCCAACCGCGTGGCCTTCCTGCTCGACGCGCTCGGCGATCTGGATGCGTCGTTGCGCGCTCGCGGCGGGGCGCTCGTCCTGCGTGAGGGGAATGTCGTGGAGGAGACGATGCGCGTGGCCGGCGATGCGCGTGCCACTGCGATCTTCGTGAGCGAGGACGTGAGCGCGTATGCGCAGGCGCGCGAGCGTCGTCTGCGCGCGGCCTGCGACGAGGGCGGCCTCGAGCTGAACGTCCTGCCCGGCGTGACGGTGATCCCTCCCGGCGATCTCGCTCCGGCCGGAGCCGACTGCTACCGCGTCTTCACTCCCTACTGGCGCCGCTGGCGCCTCGCCCCGCGCCGCGCCGTCGTGCGAGCCCCGCGGGGGATCGCCCTGCCGGCGCGACTCGCGCGCGGCAGGCTGCCGGCTCTCGCCGGCCTCGTGCGAGGCGCGCCATCGGCCGAGCTTCCGCGTGGCGGCGAGTCCGAGGGACGCCGCCGGATGACGCGCTGGCTGGCACGCGGTCTCGCCGGCTACGACCGCCTGCACGACGATCTCGCCGCCGACGGCACCTCGCGGCTGGGTGCGTACCTGCACCTCGGCTGCCTGTCGCCGCTCGAGCTGGCCGAGCGCGCGAGCGGCCGGGAGGGCGCCGAGCCGTTCGTGCGCCAGCTCTGCTGGCGCGACTTCTACGCGCAGCTGCTCGCCGCGCGACCCGAGATCTCGCACGCCGACTTCCGGCCGCGCGGACATCGCTGGCGCGACGACGCCGGCGCGCTCGCGGCCTGGAAGGAGGGCCGCACCGGCTATCCGATCGTCGACGCCGGCATGCGCCAGCTCGCGCGCGAGGGGTTCATGCACAACCGCGCCCGTCTGCTGACCGGCTCCTTCCTCACGAAGGACCTGTACCTCGACTGGCGGCTCGGCGCGGCGCACTATGCCGGCCTGCTCGTCGACGGCGACGTGGCGAGCAACAGCGGCAACTGGCAGTGGGTCGCGGGAACGGGAGTCGACACCCGGCCGAACCGGGTGTTCAACCCGATCTCGCAGGCCAGGCGCTTCGATCCCGAGCGGCGACTACGTGCGCCGCTACGTGCCCGAGCTCGCGGGCATCGAGGGCAGCGCGGTGCACGAGCCGTGGAAGCTCGCGCAGCAGCCGCCGGGCTATCCCGAGCCGATCGTCGATCACGCCGAAGCGGTGGCGAGACTGCGCACGCGGCAGGCATACTCGGGCACATGACGTTCGCCGCCCCGGAACGGCAACTCCTGCGGGCCAAGGATCTCGCCGACGCGCGCTACGCCGAGCCGCTCGACGTGGCGACGCTCGCCCGGGCCGCGCGTCTCTCGCAGGCGCACTTCAGCCGCGAGTTTCGGCGCGTCTTCGGCGAGTCGCCCCACCAGTACCTCCTGACCCGCCGCCTCGAGCGCGCCGCGGCGCTTCTGCGCTCGACCGACCGCTCGGTCGCGGACATCTGCATCACGGTCGGCCTGCACAGCGTCGGCTCGTTCACGACGAGCTTCCGCCGCGCCTACGGGCAGTCGCCGACGCAGTACCGCGCGGCCTATCCGCCCGCCGCCTCGCGGGCGCGCATTCCCGCCTGCATGCAGCGCGTGTGGGCGCGCCCGGTGTCGAGCAAGCTGACTCAGGAAGAGAAACGCGCATGACGAAGAACGGGTCGAACGACGGCAAGTCTCCTGCTCAGCTGATCGACGAGAGAATCGAGGAGCTGGGCGACTGGCGGGGCGAGATGCTCGGCCGGCTCCGAGCCCTGGTCAAGGAAGCCGATCCCGACGTCGTCGAGGAGTGGAAGTGGAGAGGCGTTCCGACGTGGTATCACGACGGCATCATCTGCACGGGCGAGACGTACAAGAGCGTCGTGAAGATGACCTTCGCCAAAGGGGCGTCGCTCGACGATCCCGCGGGCCTCTTCAACTCCAGCCTCGAGGGGAGCACGAGGCGCGCCATCGACTTCCGCGAGGGCGAGAAGCTCGACGAGAAGGCATTGAAGGCGCTCATCCGCGCTGCCGTGGCGCTGAACGAGGCCAAGGCCCGAGGCTGATCCGCGGCAGGACCACGGCCGGCTCGGCAAGACAGCACGTTTGGAGAAGACACGGGCGCGCGGCGGGGCTAGCGTGACGGTCGTTCCTATGACGACCAATTCAGGAGACTGATCATGCTGAAGCTCACACATGTCAACGTCTGGGTCCACGACCAGGACGAGGCGCTGGCGTTCTACACCGACAAGCTCGGAATGGAGCTCCGCGACGACATCACGCTGCCCGAGCTGGGCGGCTTCCGCTGGCTCACGGTCGGGCCGGTCGGGCAGCCGGACGTGGCGCTCGTGCTGATGACCGTCCCGGGCCCGCCCGTGTTCGACGAGGAGACGGCGAAGCAGCTCTCGGAGATCGTGGCGAAGGGCGCTGCCGGCGGCTTGTTCTTCGCCACCGACGACATCCGCGGCGAGTACGAGGACCTCAAGAACCGCGGCGTCGAGTTCACGCAGGCGCCGGAGGAGCGCCCCTACGGCGTCGACGCCGGATTCCGCGACATCTCGGGCAACAACATCCGAATGATGCAGTCGGCGGACTGACGATGACGGTCGACGACTACATCGAGGCGCTGCCCGAACCGCTGCGCAGCGCCGCCGCCGAAGCGCGCGGCGTCATCGACGCCGAGCTCGGGGAAGGGGTCATCTGGCACGGGCACCCCGTGTGGATGATCGGAAGGACGCCCGTCGCGCTGCTCAAGGCCTACACGACGTTCGTGACCTTCGGGCTCTTTCAGGGTCAGCTGGTCGAGGATCCGTCGGGCCGGTTGCAGCCGGCGGCACGCCGGATGGCGTCCGTACGGCTGCGTGCCGCGGCCGACGTGGACGAGGCGCTGTTCGCCGGGTGGATCCGCGATGCGCAGTCGCAGGTGACGTCCGCCGTCTGATGCACACAGCGGGGCCGGGCACGCGACATGCGTGCCCGGCCTCAGTCCTGCCGGTGGGGGGACGCTCCCCGGCGAGTCATTCGCCATGATTGGCGCGTGTCCGACTTCCACGACGAGGCCCGGGAGATCCTTCGCATGCGCATCGACCTGCGTGGCGAGATCCCACCGCCGACCTGGCCGGAGGGCGCCGGCGTCCGCGGCTTCCACCCGTCCGACGGGCCTCGCCTGCACGCGCTGCTCGAGCACGGCTACCGCAACGGCGGCGGCAGCGTGGACGCCTACGACGTCTGGCTGCCGGCGCTCACGGGCGACAGCGAGTTCGATCCCGAGACCTGCTTCCTGGTCGAGGTCGGCGACGACCTCGCGGCGGCGTCGATCTGCTGGACGAGCGGGTTCGTGAAGGACATCGTCGTGCACGAGACCTGGCGGCGCCACGGCCTCGGCGAAGCGCTCCTGCGGCTCGCGTTCCGCACGTTCCAGGCCCGCGGCGCCACGGGCGTCGAGCTCAAGGTGCAGGGACAGAACGCGCCGGCGATCCGGCTCTACGAGCAAGTCGGCATGCGCACGATCGAGCGGATCAACGAGGGCTAGCGCCGGCGCGGAAGCGCGCCAGCGCAATCGAGAAGAACGCCGAGCGGAGGCCGGGGACGGCGCCGATCAGCGGCAGGGCGTAGCCGAACAGGGCGCCGCGCCCGCGCGGCATGCGCAGCCGGCGCAGTTCGGCGATCGACGGGATCTCGGCGAGCCGTCTCCGCTCGGCCTTGTCCATCCACCACGTCCAGGGCGGGGCCTGCCAGCCGCCCGGGGTCGTCAGATCGCCGCGCCGGCTGCGCTCGCTCAGCCATCGCGGGACCGCGTCGAACACGAGCGCGCCACCCGCGATGCGCTCGGCGCACGCCGCGATCAAGCGGCGTACATCGTCCGGTGGGAGGTACATGAACAGCCCCTGCGCGGTCACGAGGACGCCGCGTGCGAGGTCGACCTCGTCGATCCAGCGCTCGTCGAGCGCCGAGCAGGCGAGTAGCCGCTGCCGTTGCGGCGGCGGCAGCAGGCGCTCGCGCACCTCGACCGCCTCGGGGACGTCGACGCTGAGCCAGTGCACCCGGCCGTTGTCCACGCGCCAGAACTGCGTCTCGAGCCCCTCGCCGAGAGCGACGACCGTTCCGTCGGGGTGCTCGGCGAGGAACCGCTCGACCTGCCGGTCGAAGCAGCGCGCGCGCAGCGCCTGCCATTGCGCCCACCCTGCCGTGGCCGAGCCGAAGCGCTCCTCGAACGGGAAGTCGATGGCATCGAGCAGGTCGACGGCCTTCGGGTCGCGCAGCACGGCGTCGGCGCGGCGCGCCTCGCTCGCGCGGTAGTAGAGCGTCCAGAGGAGCGTCTCGGGTGTGCCTTCGAGCTCGACGCGCACGTCTACGTCTGGCCGCTTCTCACCTTCGGCCAAACACAGGAAATCGGCAACATTCAGGAGACGCAGAGGCACCCGCACGGGCGCCGGAACGAGCTCGCGGGATTCGTCGTGTGTCACGCGCGGTGCCGTGAGCGCGTGGCGCCGCCCGCGGGAGATCAGGACGCAGCCGCCGGCGGCCAGCACGTTCCGGACCCAGTCCGCCTCGGCGCCGTAGGTGAGTGCGATGACGAACCGGCCGTCGCTGCGAAAGACGTTGACGGGCGTGCGGTACTCACGCCCGGACTTCCGCCCTGCTGTGCACGACGACGCCGAAGCCCGGGAGCCGCGGCGCGAGCGGCGCGGTCACGCGGTTCGTGACCCGGCGATTGAAATGCGCGACGCGCCGGCCGAGGCGAGGGCTCATGACACCGGCCCCGATGATTTCCGGTCGCACGTGGAGTCTTGGCCTTCGATCACCTTGGTGACACACTATTCGGCGACGAGCGGAGGGCAGACATGAGCGAGGATGTACGGGTCGCGGACGGGGTCACGTTTCGCGCCACGCTTCTCCTGGCCGGCAAGACGGCGACCGGCATCTGCGTACCCGACGATGTCGTCGCCGCCCTCGGTACGAGCAAGCGGCCGAGGGTGCGCGTGACGATTGGCGGCTACACCTATCGCAGCACCGTCGCGCCCATGCGCGGCCGGTTCATGCTTCCGGTCAGCGCCGAGGTGCGCCACGGCGCGGATGTCGCCGCCGGCGACGAGTTCGACCTCACGCTGGAGCGCGACGACGAGCCGCGCGAGGTCGAGGTGCCGTCCGACCTCGCCGCCGCGCTCGGCGACGGGGAGGCGAGGCGATTCTTCGACGGTCTCTCGTACACGAACCGGCAGCGCGTCGTGCTCTCGGTCGAGGGCGCCAAGACCGCCGAGACGCGGCAGCGCCGCATCGAGAAGGCCGTCGCGGCGCTGGAGGACGGCCGGCCGCTGTGACGGGCTAGGCCGCCACGGCAGGCGGCTGCACGAGGCCGAGCTGGAGCAGGGCGCCGAGGCGGTCCGGCACGCCCCAGTGCTCGACCATGAGCCCGTCCTCCACGCGGATGGCGTCGAACACCTGGATCCGGATCGGGCGGCCGGTCGGCGCATGGCCCATGAACGGGCCGTGATGCGTGCCCGTCGCCAGCATGCGGAGCCACACGGTGTCGCCGTCGGCCGTGATGTCCTCGATCGCCAGGTGGAAGCCGGCGAACGCCCGGTGCAGGGATGCGACGACGGCGCGCACGCCCTCCGCGCCCGCGGCGTGGCGCGGGCCGAAGTCCTGGTGCTCGACGAGCGCGGGGGAGGTGAGGTCGTCCACGACCTCTAGATTGCCCTGGTTGAAGCCTTCCTCGATCAGCGTGCGAACGACGTCCTCGGGAGTCGACGGCATCTCCGTCTCCTTTCGATACGGTAGGACTATATTAGATACAGTGAAACCGTATTGAATAATCCCGAGGATGTCAAACCGCGTCGGCCCTACCGCTCCGGGCGGAGGCGCGAGCAAGCCCGGGAGACGCGGGCGCGCGTGCTCGCGGCCGCCGCGCGGCTGTTCACCGAGCGCGGCTTCGAGAGTGCCACGATCGCGGGAATCGCAGAGGCCGCCGATGTCTCGCCCGAGACGATCTACGCCACCTTCCGCAACAAGCGCTCGCTCCTCGCCGAGCTCGTGGGCAGTGCCGTGCGGGGCGGCGACGACGCTCCGGTGCTCGAGCAGGCGGGCCCCCGCGCCGTGGCGGCGGCAACCGATCAGCGTGAGCAGCTACGGCTCTTCGCCGCCGATATCGCCCTGCGCCTCGAGCGCGTCGGCCCGCTGCTCGAGGTTCTCACGACGGCCGCCAGGAGCGACCCCGAGCTCGCCGAGCTGCGAGCGAAGATCCACGGAGGCTCGCCACTCCAACCTCGGGTCGTTCGTCGACGCGCTCCGGGCCAATGGCCCGCTCCGGCTGGAGCGCGACGCCGCGCTCGACGACGTGTGGGCGCTCGCGAGTCCGGAGCTGCATCAATTGCTGACGGGCACGCGGGGCTGGACGCGGGAGCGGTACTGCGGCTGGCTCGCGGACAGCCTCGGCGCGCTTCTGCTCGAGAGCTAGCGCCGGCCCGCGAAACGCGTCATCTGCAGCCACGCGGGCCGGAAGCCGCGCCGCTCGTAGAGGCGGATCGCGCCGGCGTTCGGTGCGATCGCCCCGATCGCCTGGTCGTGCACACCGGCCGAGGCCAGGCGGCTGTCGACCGCATCGAGGAGCGCCGATCCGATACCCGCGCCGCGCGTGCTCTCGTCGACGACGAGCAGCTTGACCTCGGCGACTTCCCGGCCGGTCGTCCAGGTGTCCGCCCACAGCGGATCGTCGCGCGAGATCGACACGCAGGCCATGCCCAGCGGGCTCTCGGGCGGGCCTGCTCGCAGCACCAGGCCGTCGCGAGCCGTGGCGTCGATGGCGGTGCGCATGGCGTTCCACGACGCCTCGTGCGGAACGAACGGCGCGAGTGCGGGCGCGACGGACTGGTGATGGGCGTGCAGCGAATGCCAGAGCGGTGCGAGCGCGTCGATCGCGCCCGGCTCGACCGGCTCGACGTGAACGCGTCCGTTCACGGTGGGCTCGTGCCGGCGCCCGAAGCGCGTCAGCGTGACCCACGTCGGTACGTAGCCGCGCCGCTCGTAGAGGGCGGCCGCGCGCGTGTTGGCGGGCAGGACTCCGATCATCCGGTCGTCGAGGCCGAGCTCGTCGAGACGCGTGTCGACCAGATCCATGAGCGCCGTCCCGACGCCCCGGCCGCGCTGGTCGGCGCGCACCGCGAGCGTGTGCAGCTCGGCGTACTCACTCGCCGTGGCGAAGGTCGCCGGCCAGTGCGCGGGCTCCGTGCCGGCCAGCGCGTAGGCGACGTCGGCGTCGCCGTCGCGGGCGACGAACGCGAAGCCGCCCGCTGCGAGCACGTCCTCGTAGAGCTCACGGCGCACCGCCCACGACGCGGCATCGCTCACGAACGGCGCCAGATCGGGCGAGACCGCCTGGTGGTGTGCGTGGAGCTCGAGCCAGAGCGGCTCGAGACGCGACAGTCCGCCGCGGTCGAGTGGCTCGATTCTCACGCGGTCAGATGTCGACAGTGCCCGTGATGCAGGCGATGGTGCCGCCGCCGACCCAGATCGCTCCCTCGGCGTCGGTCGTGATGTGCACGCGGCCGGAGCGACCGAGCGCCGTGCCCTGCCGCGCGATGTACGGCGCCGTCGCCTGGCCGCTCCCGAGCAGCCACTGCGCGAGCGAGGCGTTGAGACTCCCCGTCACGGGATCCTCGACCGCCACGCCGTCCTTGGGGAAGAACGCGCGCACCTCGAAGGCCTCGGGCGATCCCGCGGGATGCGGGCCGACGACGCCGAGGTCGAGCTCGCTGAAGGCCGGCTCGACTGCGAGCACCGCGTCCGCGCTCGCGAGCATGACGGCGACCCAGCCGGGCCCGTTGTCGACCCACTGCGCGTCGCGGATGGCCCCTCGATCGATGCCGAGGATCGACGCGATCCTGACCACGAGCTCCTCGTCGACGGGACCCGAGCGGCGCAGCGGGGGCGCGGCGAAGGCAAGCCCGTTCTCCGTGCGCCGCACCGGGATGAGTCCCGCGGCGCACTCCTGCACGATCACGTCGTCCCGCTTCGGCGCGCCGCCACCGAGCGTCAGCCAGGCGTGGCACGTGCCGAGCGTCGGGTGCCCGGCGAACGGGAGCTCGAGCACGGGCGTGAAGATGCGCACCCGGTAGTCGGCCCCGGGGTCGCTCGGCGGCAGCACGAACGTCGTCTCCGACAGGTTCGTCCAGCGCGCGAACCGCTGCATCTCCTCGTCGCTCAGATCCGAGCCGTCGAGGACGACGGCGACGGGATTGCCTGCATAGGGCGTGGTCGTGAAGACATCGACCTGTGCGAATGGGCGTTGCATGCCGGAAACACTAAACCCTCGAATGGGGGGTTGGACGATTCGCCGGACCGGGGTCATATGGCGCCGAGCAGCGAACGGGAGTAGCTGCCGGAAGTCCTCTTTTGTGCCACACCGGCGACCTGACCGGTTGGCACCGGCCTGTCCGCATATCGCGGCCGGCCAACACAGAAAGGCACGACGATCATGCGGACGAAGACCACAGTTGCGTGCAGCCTGGCAGCATTCCTTGCCATTGCCGGTGGCACGGCCGAGGCCACGGGCCTCATCCAGACGGCGAACATCGCGAAGGGCGCCGTCACCCTCAATCGTCTTGCACCGAACGTGCAGAAGATGATCTCGGACAAGAGCAAGCCGGGCATCAACGGCATCAACGGCGTCAATGGCGTCAACGGCGCCGATGGCCTTCCGGGCGCCAAGGGCGCGACTGGTGCCCAGGGCGCGAACGGCATTCAGGGCCCCCAGGGTCCGGCCGGCGCCAAGGGCGACAAGGGCGACCACGGCGACCAGGGCGAGCAGGGTCTGACGGGCCTCAAGGGCACCGACGGCCTCAACGGCCTCCTCGGCGCCACCGGCGCGACGGGCGCCAAGGGCGACCAGGGCAACCAGGGCGTCCAGGGTCTCAAGGGCGACAAGGGCGACAAGGGCGACAAGGGCGACACGGGCGCCAACGGCGCTCGACAGCTTCGTCGCCGGCCCGAAGGGCGACACGGGCGACCAGGGTCCGCAGGGTCCGTTCGGCCTGCAGGGTCTGCTCGGCCTCCAGGGCATCCAGGGCATCCAGGGCATCCAGGGCCTCAAGGGCGACCAGGGCGACCAGGGCGACCAGGGCCTCAAGGGCGACAAGGGCGAGAAGGGCGACGCCGGCACCAACGGCACCAACGGCGCCGACAGCACCGTCCCCGGCCCGCAGGGTCTGAAGGGCGACACGGGCGCAACCGGCCCGCAGGGCCCGAAGGGCGACCAGGGCATCCAGGGCATCCAGGGCGTCAAGGGCGACACCGGCGCGACCGGCCCGCAGGGTCCCGCCGGCGGTCCCGTCGGCCCGGCTGGCCCGACCGGCCCGGCCGGCCCGACCGGCCCGACCGGCCCGACCGGTCCCGCAGGCAACGACGGCGCACCCGGTGCCATCGCGACCCTCGTGACCGGCACGGCCGTCTCGACCACCGGTGCCCAGGGCACGGTGTTCACCTCGACGGCGACGTGCGCCGCCGGCAAGACTCTGGTGGGCGGCGGAATCCGCATCCAGCAGACCGGCAGCGACACCGCCAACGTGCAGTCGAGCTACCCGAGCGCGGCCCTCACGTGGACGGCCAGCGCGATCGTGCACGATCAGCAGAACGGCGGCTCCCTGAGCGTCACGGCCTACGCCTACTGCGCGTAGACCTTCACCGGTAGGAACGGCGGCGGCCCCTGCGGGGGCCGTCGTCCGTTTCGGCTCGATGCCCGCACGGTTGGGGCCTGGCCCCGCACGTGCGGGGCCAGGCCCCAGTTGTGCGGTCTCCTTGCGTTTTCAGGCACCGCTCCCGGTCGCAGGCGCGTGCCGGCGAAAGTGGTACCGAAAGGGGGATTCCCCGATCGGTGTGGTCGGGGGCTAGATGGCTTCAGGGCAGCAGGAGATTCTCAGCTGCCAGGAACGTCCTCTTTTGTGCCAGACCGGCGATCATCCCGGTCGGCGTCCGCCTTTCCGCGTAGTGCGGAACGGTCCGCGAGCATGAATCATCGAAAGGCTCTACGACTATGCGGACCCAGGTCACAGTTGCGTGCGTGCTGACGGCATTCGTCGTCATCGCCGGCGGCACGGCGGAGGCCTCCGGCCTCATCAACACGAGCGGCATCGCGAAGGGCGCGATCACGTTCAATCGTCTCGCGCCCAAGGTGCAGAAGATGGTGTCCGCGAAGGCCGTGCACGGTGTGAACGGCATCGCGGGTGTCAACGGCGTCAACGGTACCGACGGCAAGACGGGCCCCCAGGGCATGTCCGGAGCGACAGGCGCGCAGGGGCTGAAGGGCGATACGGGGTTGCAGGGCATCGCAGGCTCGGCTGCCGCGCAGGGCATCCAGGGCGTCAAGGGTGACACCGGCGCGACGCAGGCGCCCGGGCACCAGGGCGCGCACCGGCGCGACCGCGCGCCCGAGGGCATCCAGGGCACCGTCGGCAACAACGGTGCCAAGGGCGACAAGGGTGACACCGGCGCGAGCGGTGCGAATGGTGCCAAGGGCGACAAGGGTGCGGACGGCACGAACGGTGCCGCCGGCCTGCAGGGGGTCGCGGGTCCGCAGGGCGATCACGGCGTCAACGGCAGCGAACGGCGTACGAACGGCGCCAAGGGCGAGCAGGGCGACCACGGTCTGGCCGGCGTGAACGGCACCGAAGGTGCTGCCGGACTGAACGGGACGGCCGGCAAGGACGGCACGAACGGCGTCAATGGCGAGCAGGGTGCCAAGGGCGAGCACGGCGACAAGGGCGACGCCGGCAACAACGGCGTCAATGGCCTGGACGGCGCGCTCGGTCTCCAGGGCATCCAGGGCGCTCTCGGGCTCCAGGGCTTCGCTGGGTCGAACGGCACGAACGGCACCGACGGTGCCCCCGGCTTGAACGGCGAGCACGGCGCCAAGGGTGACAAGGGCGACGCCGGCAGCAAGGGCGACACCGGCAACAATGGCGCCAACGGTGCGAACGGCTCGAACGGAGACAAGGGCGACCAGGGGCTGCAGGGCTTCCAGGGCTTCCGCGGCTTCGATGGTGCCGCGGGCTCCGATGGCTCCAACGGGACGAACGGTGCCGCCGGCGCGAAGGGCGACAACGGGAACGACGGCGCAGCCGGATCCAACGGCGCCAAGGGCGACCAGGGCCCTCCCGGGCTGACCGGCCTGAACGGCGGACAGGGCAACAAGGGCGACAAGGGCGAGCCGGGCATCCAGGGCAACGAGGGTGCCGCCGGTAGTCAGGGCGTCCCCGGCGCCATCGGCGGAGTCGGCCCGGCCGGACCGGCCGGCCCGACCGGCACGATCACGGGTGCCACGCTCGTCATCGGCACGACGGTCGAGGGCTCGCCCAACACGCCGGCCGGTACGGAAGTCACCGCGACCGCTGCCTGCACCACCAACAAGGTGCTGGTCGCAGGCGGGGCAGTGGTGAAGTTCAGCGGCGCCAACAGGGCGCGGCACGGTGGCGCAGAGCTACCCGAGCACGACCGGCGCCAATGGCGTCTGGACTGTCGTGGGCGGGGCGTACGTCGCAGGTGGCGGCGGCTCGAAGCTGCAAGTCACGGCCTACGCCTACTGCGCGTAGACCGACCGGCAGGAACAGGCGACGGCCCCTCGCGGGGGTCGTCGCAACGAAGGGGAGGGGCTCCGGCCTCTCCCCTTCGGCGTTTTCGGACGGGAATCGGAAGATTCCGTCGAATCGTTTTGTCCGAAATCCCTGCTTCCAGGTGATAATGCGACGGAGGGTGGCCAGCGCCACCCTCGCGGGCACGCGACGGCACGAGAGCAGGAGGACGCCACGGACCGCTCGGATCACGCAGGGGATCTTCTCGACGGAAGCGGTCCACCGCCCGGACCCGTCACCATCGAGGTCGTCTCGGACACGGCGGCCGTCGTCACGCTCGGGGGCGATCACGACGTCGCGAGCCGCGGAGCGATCGCGGACGCGTTCAACGTGGCAGCCACCGGACGCGATCTGCTCGTCGATCTCAGCGAGTGCACGTTCATCGACTCCACGATCATCAAGCTGCTGCTGCAGACGATGCGCGCACTCGAGGAGAACGACGGGCGTCTCGAGATCGTGATCGACGTCGACTCCCACGGGCACGTCGCGCGGGTGGCCGAGCTCATGGGCATCGCCGACGTCATCCCGACGCACGGGAGCCGCAGCGACGGGATCCGCAGCCTCGCGGGCCCCGGCGGTGCACCGAGCCGCTACGTCTGAGTCCTAGAGGCCGTAGGCCTCGAGCAGCCGCAGCCACAGCTCGCTCCGGGTGGGGAAGGACGGAACGGCGTGCCAGAGGTCGTCGAGTGAGACCTCGGCCACCACCGCGATGGTCGCGGCGTGCAGGTCCTCGGCGATCTCGGGTCCGGTGAGCGTGGCGCCGACGATGACGCGCCGGTCCTCGTCGACGACGATGCGCGAGGTGCCCGTCGCACCGTGGCCGACGAACGATCCGCCGGCGTTGCCGCCCGTGTCGACATCGACGTGACGGACGCGGATGCCGGCTTCCTGCGCGGCGCCCAGCGTGAGCCCGACCGCCCCGACCTGCGGGTCGGTGAAGATCACGCGCGGCGAGCGCCCTCCGTCCGAGCGCAGCTGGACCTTCCGGCCGAGGATCGTGTCGGCGGCGAGCCGGCCCTGGTACTTGCCCATGTGCGTGAGCTGGACGCGGCCGTTCACGTCGCCGACGGCATACATCCAGTCGTGACCCCGCACGCGCAGGTCGTCGCCGACCTCGAGCGGCTCGCCGGCCTCGATTCCGAATGCCTCGAGGCCGATCCCCGCGGTGCCCGGCGTGCGACCGACGGCGACGAGCAACTCGTCGGCCTCGACCGCCGTGCCGTCGTCGAGCTCGAGGCCGAACACGCCCGAGCGCGAGACGCGGGTCGCCGAGGTCTCCAGGCGCACGTCGACGCCCAGCTCGCGCAGCGACGCGAGCACCTGGTCGCTCGCGAACGGCTCTTCGCGCGGGATCAGACGCGGGCCGCGGTGAATGAGGGTCACGGCCGAGCCGAGCGAGCCCCACGCCTGCGCCATCTCGACGCCGACGACGCCGCCCCCGAGGATCGCAAGGCGTTCCGGCACCGCCTTCGCGGTCGTCGCCTGCTTGTTCGTCCACGGCTTCGACTCGCGCAGGCCGGGGATGTCGGGGATGCTCGCGGCCGACCCCGTCGCGACGATCACGGCCCGCCGCGCCGTCAGCGACTCCTGCCCCTCGACGTCGACCCGGAGCTTCCCGGCGAGCCGGGCACGGCCGCGCACGAGCGTGACGCCGTGCTCGTCGAGCCACGGCACCTGCACGCTGTCGTCGAGGTCGTGGATGACCTCGTCGCGTCGCTTCAGGACGGCGGCGGCATCGATCGGCGAGACGCCGAGACCCGGCACGCGCCGCGCCTCGTTGGCCAGCTCGACGGGACGCAGGAGCGCCTTCGACGGCATGCACGCATAGAACGAGCAGTCGCCGCCGACGAGCGCCTGCTCGACGACGGCGACCGACATGCCGTTCTGGCCGAGCCGGCCCGCCGCCACCTCGCCGGCCGCGCCGGCGCCGATCACCACAACGTCGAATTCGCGCATGCGTCGCCTGTCCTCGGGGCCGTCCGGATGTTACGTGCAGCTGCTCGCTGAACCGGTGCGCCGGCGCCGCGGCTCACGAGATCGGCCCGTGCGCCAGGTGTGAAACCGGCGAGCCTGGGTAGCAGGTGCCATCCGGCACCGCTTCGCCGGCCAACAAGGAGTCTCGAATGACCGCCGCAGCAATTCCGCTCGCACTCGCGGGCACCGGGTATGGCCTCATCGGCATCCTCGTGATCATCGTCCTCGTACTTCTCATCTGGCGCCTGATCTAGCCCGACGTGCATGAGGCCTCGCCCACTCGTGGCGAGGCCTCGGAGTTGCTCGTTACGCGCCGAGGTATGCGAGCACGGCGAGCACGCGGCGATTCTGATCCGGCGTGGCCGGGAGGCCGAGCTTGCCGAGGATGCTGTGGATGTGCGTGTCGATCGTCTTCTGGCTCAGGAACAGGCGCTTGCCGATCGAGGCGTTCGAGTGACCCTCGGCGATGAGGCCGAGCAGCTCACGCTCGCGCGGGGTCAGCTCCGCGAGGCGGTTGACGCCGTCGCGCCGGTCCATCAGCCGCAGGACGACCTCGGGATCGATCGCCGAGCCGCCGCGGCCGACGCGCTCCACGGCATCGAGGAACTCGTCGATGGCGAGGACGCGGTCCTTGAGCAGGTACCCGAACCCCCTCGGCTGCTCCTCCATCAGCGTCAGCGCGACGCGGGTCTCGACATCCTGCGAGAGCAGCAGGACGGCGAGATCCGGCTGCTCGGCGCGCAACTCGACGGCGGCGCGAGCGCCCTCGTCGGTCTGCGTCGGCGGCATGCGCACGTCGATGATCGCGAGCTCGGGCCGGAGCTCGCGCACGGCCGTCCGCAGCGCCTCGGCGTCGCCCACCTGCGCGACGACGTCGTGGCCCTCGCCGGCCAGGAGGCTGCGCAGACCCTCGCGCATGAGCACCCCGTCCTCTGCGATCACGATTCGCAGGGCAGCTCCCCGCTCACGCTCGTACCGCGGCCGGGCTCGCTCACGACCTGCATCGAACCGCCGAGCGCGGCGAAGCGGTCGGCCAGGCCGGCGAGGCCCGAGCCGCGGCTCGCATCGGCGCCGCCGATGCCGTCATCGATCACGCTCATGTACAGGCGCACGCCGTCGTGCTCGGCAGTGATCGTGAGCGTGCTCGCAGCGGCGTGGCGCACGACGTTCGTGACCGCCTCGGAAGCCAGGAAATATGCAGCCGCCTCGAGACCCGCGTCGAGTCGCGGCAGATCGGCGGCGACGGTGACCGGAACCGGCGTGCGCCGGGCGAGCGCGCGCAGCGCCTCGGCCAGCCCGTCCTCGCGCAGCACGGCCGGATACACCCCGCGCGCGAGCTCGCGCAGGTCCTCGACCGCGGCGCCGAGCTCGGCGGACGTCTGATCCAGCAGCGCACCGAGGTCGACGCCCTCGCCGCTCTCGTGCCGGCGCCGCGCGACCTGCAGCGACAGCGCGAGGGCGACGAGGCGCTGCTGCGCGCCGTCGTGGATGTCGCGCTCGACACGCCGTCGCTCGGCGTCCTGGGCGGCGACGATGCGCGCGCGGGAGGCGCGTACGTCCTCCAGTTGGCCGCGCACCTCGACGCGCAGCCGCGCGATCTCGAGCGGGAGCCGGGCGGCCGCCGTGACGGCGCCGAGGACGTCGGGATCCTCGTCGAGCACCGCGTCGTGCAGCAGCAGCGCGGTCGGCTCCCCGGCGGGCCCCACGATCGTCGTCGTGCATTCCGGCAGGCCCTTCGCAACGGCGCCGTAGGGGTCCAGCAACTCCGCGCCGCGCAACCGCGGGAAGGCGACGACGAGTCCCGGGTCGCGCAGCGCCTCGGCGAGCACGGCTCCGATCCGCTCCGGCGGCTCGCGATCGTTGCGCAGGCGCGTCGCGAATTGCTCGACCATGCTCACGGCCGCAAAGCGGCGACGCGCGAAGCGCCGGTCGACCGCGCGCTGGACGCGGGCGCGCACCGGAAGGAAGGCCGCCGTGACGATGACGGTCGCGAGCGCCGTGGCAAGCGGCGAGGGATCGTCCTGGACGGTTGCGAAGAGCCTTGTGAGCGACACGACCAGGAGGAGGAAGGCCGCGCCGAGCAGCGCCGTGAGCACGCCATAGACGACCGTGCGATTGACGATCCGGTCGATCGCATAGAGCCGGTAGCGGAGAATCGCGACGGCGGTCGCGGCCGGCAGCAGCACGATCGCGCCTCCGAGCAGGAGCCCGACCCCGAGATCGCCGATGTCGACGAAGGCGTTCAGGATGAAACAGAACGAGATGCTCGCCGGTACGAGCAGTGCGCCGTACGCGAACGCCGTCAGTTGGCGACGCTCGACGCCCCGGGCGCGGCGCAGGCGGCGCACGATGTCGACGCTGGCCGCGATGACCGCGGCGAGCAGGCCGCACACCCCGACGAAGACAGCCGCTTGCCAGGCGCCGCCGAGGAACGCGAAGGCCGGCGAGTAGTCCTCGAGTGGCGGATCGAGGTCATCGCCGACGGCGATTCCCGAGGCGCAGGTGAGGAGTCCGGCGGCGGCGGCGGCGACCGCGATCCGGCGTCGTCCGCGCGAGACCGGACGGCCTTCCGGAAAGGACACGACGATGAGTGCCAGCAGGGCGAACAGCCACGGCCAGGTGTTCTGGGCGAGCGTGGCGGCCTCGAGCGCCCCGGGCAGGTCGCCGTCACGGGCGAGCAGTCCATAGCGGCCGTAGAGGTCACCAAGGCCGCCGAGCCCCCAGACCAGCCCGAGCGCGATGAGCAGCCAGCCGACCGCGTTGGCGGGCCGGCGAAATGCCAGGAACGATCCGACGCCTGCTGTCGACAGGATGCCGATCGCGCCGATGGTGCTGAACACCAGGCCGTCGTCGATCCGGCCGTCGTCGCGCCCGAGAATCGTGAGCCAGGCGATGGGGACGATCAGCAGCACCACAGCGCTGCCCGACCCGATCGCGGCCGCTCGCACCAGCCACGGCTGCCACTCCAGCTCGGCGGTCGCCGCCCGTGCGTTCACGCCGCACCCACGAGCAGTGCTTCGAGCGCGGCGCCGCTGAGGTCGTCCTTGGCGATGAAGCCGGCCGCGCCGCAGCGGGTCGCGCGGACGCTGATCTGATCGGGGCTGCGGCTCGAGACGAGGACGACGATCGTTCCCGTGCCGGCGAGGGCGAGGCGCTCGGACACCTCGAAGCCGCTCATGTCGGGGAGACCGATGTCCAGCAGCACGACTTCGGGTGCCAGACGGGCGACGGCTGCGAGCGCCGCGGCCCCGTCGCCGGCCTCGCCGACGACCTCGAACGCATCGAGCTCGAGCAACTCGCGGGCGGATGACCGGAAACCGGCGTGGTCGTCGACGATTACGAGGGTGCGCACCTCTCGATCATCTCACCTGGAACCGGCCCTCGCCTCGGAGAAAACCCCGAGATCAAGACCGAGGATCGCTCCGATGTGCTCGCGGCAAGGGCCCCGTACGTTCGGCGGTAGCACTGTCCGCGGCATCCGGTCGCGGGCGAACTACCGAAGAGGGAGGGTTCCAACCATGCAGGCTAGGCAGCTCCTCACGCTCAGCGGCCTCGCGTCCGTGATCCTGCTCGTGATCTCGTTCGCCGGCTTGAGCCAGAGCACCCCCGAAGGCGACGCGACGGGTGCCGAGGTCAAGACGTTCTACACCGATCACAGCTCTCGGCAGCAGGCCGCCGCGTACGTCGTCATTCTCGCCGTCCCGCTGCTCATCTTCTTCGCTGCCGCCGTGCGGACGGCGCTGATCGAGTCCGGTGAGCGGCGCAGCGAGCTGTGGGGCAACATCTTCCTCGGCGGCGCGCTCGTCGCCGGGACGGGATTCCTGCTCGCGGCGTGCTTCCACCTCGCGCTCACGACCGCGCCGGAGGACTTCAGCACCTCGACGATGCAGGCGCTCAACGCGATCGAGGCCGAGAGCTGGGTCGGGTTCGGCGGCGGCCTCGGCATCATGCTGCTCGGCGCCGCGGGCGCGATGCTCCCGGCCGTGAGCGGCGTGCGCTGGCTCGGCTGGATCGCGCTCGCCCTCGGCGTCCTGATGTTCACGCCGGTCGGGTTCTTCGCATTCATCGGCTCGGGCCTGTGGATCGCGCTCACATCGGTCGCGATGACGATGCGCGTCCGCACCCAGCCCGCGCGTTTGCGCGAGAGCGCCCTCGCCTAGGCGGTCGCCGCGCGGTGGTACTCCTCGCCCATGAGCGGGCTGGAGAGCACGAAGTCGGCGGTCGCGCGGTTGCAGGCGATCGGCACGTTGTAGACGACGGCGATGCGCAGCAGCGCCTTGACGTCGACGTCATGGGGGTGCGGCTCGAGCGGGTCCCAGAAGAAGATGACGAAATCGATACGGCCCTCGGCGATCGCCGCACCCACCTGCTGATCGCCGCCGAGGGGGCCGCTGAGGAAGCGATGGACGTCGAGGCCGAGCTCGCTCGCGAGCTTGGCCCCGGTCGTTCCCGTGGCGTGGAGCTCGTGTTGCGAGAGGGTGCCCCGGTTGTAGCGCGCCCATTCGAGCATGTCGGCCTTGCGGTTGTCATGCGCGATCAGCGCGAGCTGCTTGCGGCGGGGCATCGTCGGCGGGACGGCGTCCATGGCGGGCTCCGGCGTGAGAAGAGGGCGAGCCCTGACGATAGACGCGGAGGCGCGCTAGGCGGCCGCGACGGCGTCGAGCCCGGCGCGGACGGCGGTCGCGATCTCGTCCAGGTGCGCGCGCTCGACCGTGAGCGGCGGCCCGATCGCCACGCCGGTCGCCTGCGAGCGCAGCAGCACGCCCGCCTCGCGGATGGCGGCCGAGTAGCGCCCCATGGCGCCGGGCACACTCTCGAGTGCCTCCGGCGTGAGGTCGACGGCGGCTGCCAGGCCGAGTCCACCGCGGATCTCGCCGCACGCGGGATGGTCGGCGAGCGGGGAGAGGACGTCGACCAGCTCGCCCTCGAGCTCGCGCCCACGCGCGACCAGGCCCTCGCGCTCGAGGATGTCGATGTTCGCGAGTGCGGCCGCGCAGCAGGTCGGATGGCCGGCGTAGGTCGCTCCATGGCGGAACATCGGGCCGCCCGGGTGATCCCAGAACGGCTCTGCGACCGCGCCGCCGACGACCACGGCGCCGAGCGGCAGGTAGCCGCTCGTGATGCCCTTGGCGAGCACCACCATGTCGGGCTCGATGTCCCAGCGCTCGTATCCGAACCAGGTGCCGACGCGCCCGAACGCGCAGATCACGCTGTCGATCACGAGCAGGACGCCGTGGCGCTTGCAGATCGCCGCGACCGCCTCGATGTAGCCCTCGGGTGCGGGCCGGACGCCACCGGCGCCGATCACGGGCTCGCAGAAGAATGCGGCGACGTTCGCGGGCCCGACGCGCTGGATCTCGGCCTCGAGCGCCTCGGGCGACTGGTGGTCGACGTGCGAGACGGAGCCGAGCAACGGGCCGTAGCCCTGGCGCATGGACTCCATGCCGACGAGGCTCGTGCCGAAGCCGTGCGTGCCGTGGTAGGCGAACGTGCGGCTGATCAGATGGATGCGGTCCGGCTGCCCCTTCGCCGCCCAGTGCTGGCGCGCGAGCTTCGCCGCGCTGTCGATCGCGTCGCCGCCGCCGAGACACAGGAAGACGCGCGGATCCGCCATCGGCGACAGCTGGACGAGCCGGTCGACGAGCTCGAGCGTGGGCGCGTTGACGACGTCGCCGAACGTGTGGAAGGCCTCGAGCGTGCGCAGTTGCCGCGCGATCGCCTCGACCATCTCCTCGCGCGCGTGGCCGATGTGGGCGTGCCAGAGGCTCGCCGTCCCGTCCAGGTAGCGCTTGCCGTTGTCGTCCCAGAGGTAGACGCCCTCCCCGCGCGCGATCACGAGCTCGTGCCCCGGCACCGCCGCCATGTCCGCGAACGGGTGCCAGTACGCGCTTGCCACCGTCAACCGCCGATCGTGCGAGAGAGAGTCATGGCGGGTGACGCTAGGAGCGGGCGTCGCAGGTGTCAAGCGCGTGCCGTTCTGCTACATGCTCGGTTGACATGGCCCGGCCGGACCCCTGGCTCGAGCACTACGGCGCCTCGCGCGGCGGGCCGCCGCGCGCTCGCCGGCTCATCGCCGTCGCGCTCGCGGCGCTCGCGGTGATCGTCGCCGCGGTTGCCGTCGGGCTCGCCCGGCGCGACCACAGCTGGCACCCGCCGAAGGGCGTCGCCTTCCACGCCTGCACGCACGGGAATCGCGTCGACTGCGCGCTGTGCCCAGCTGCGCGTGCCGGTAGACGCGTCCCGGCCGGAGGGGAGGACGATCTCGCTGCACGTCGCGGTCATCCCGGCCACCCGGCAGCCTGCGCGCGGAGCGCTCTTCTACCTCGAGGGCGGACCGGGAGGCGTTGCGACCGACGCCGCGGTCAAGGTCGACGAGGTGTTCGCGAACGTCAGCGAGTACCGCGACCTCGTGCTCGTCGATCAGCGCGGGACGGGCCGCTCGCACGCGCTCGTGTGTCCGCGAGGAGCACGTGCGGGCGACCGACGCAGACGCGGTCGCCGCGTACTTCCGCCGGTGCTTCGCCCGCCTCGGCGGTGAGGCGCGGATGCTGACGAGCGAGGCCGCGGCCGACGACATCGAGCGCGTCCGGCAGGTGCTCGGCTACGAGCGGATCGACATCTTCGGCAGCTCCTACGGCGCCACGCTGGCGCAGCTCTACGCGAGCCGCCATCCGGGCTCCGTGCGCACCGTCACGCTCGACGGCGGCTCGCTCTGGAGCATCCCGGTGTACGAGCTGGCAGGGCGCAACGCCGAGCGCGCGCTGCGCGCCGGCATCGCTCGCTGTCACACGCCGCGAACGGCGTGCCTGCGCGCGTTTCCGCGCACCGAGGCCGAGCTGGAGCACCTGCTGGCCACGCACCCGGGGAGCGCCGACGGGATCGCGTTGACGATCGCGGCGCTCCTCCGGACGCCCGAGAATGCCGTGCGCATCCCGCTGATCGTGCACCAGGCTGCCACGGGACTCGCCGAGCCGCTCGCACGCGAGCACGCGGCACTCGTGGGCGGCGAGCTCGATGCGCGCTCGCGCCTGGCCATGGTCTGGACGATCCTGTGCGGTGAGTCGTGGGCCCGCGCGGGAGTCGCCGCGACGGCCGGCGCGAGCGGCGAGAGCTTCCTGGCGCACGCCGCGGTGGCGCGCGCGAAGCTCATCCGGAAGGTCTGCGCCGCCATCCCGCACCCCGCGGGGGGCGCCGACGCGCTGCAGCCATCCAGCGTCCCGGTGCTGCTGCTCGCCGGAAGCGCGGACCCGCTCGATCCCCCGGCGAACGTGAGCGGCTGGCGTGCGGCCTTCCCCAACGGGCGCCTCGTCACGGTGCCCGGCCTGGCGCACGGGGTGGTCGCGTACGGCTGCCTGCGGCTGCTGGTTGCGCGCTTCGTCGACGAGGGCAGCGTCGGCGGACTCGACACCGGCTGTGCGCGGCACGTCGCGCTGCCGCGCTTCGAGCTCAGCTGAGCGCGGGTGCCGGGGCGGGCGCGGGCGTGCGCGCACGGCCCGGGATTCCGAGCGCGCCGGCCGCGCCGAGCACCGCCACGATCGCGGCCACGAAGAGCGCGGCGCGGGCGCCGTCGACGATGCTCTCGGGCGTCGCGTAGGAGCCGGCGCGGTCGAACACCAGCACGGCGACGGCGATGCCGAAGACGCCGCCGAGCTGACGGAACGTGGTGTTCGTGCCGGAGGCCTTGCCGATGTGCTCGGGGAGCGCCGATCCGAGTGCCGCCGACGCGACGTTCGGGAGCACGAGCGCGATCCCGACGCCGATGGCGAGCAACGGGACGACGAGCTCGGCGTAGCTCGAGCCGACGCCCATGGCGAGCGCCGAGCCGGCGGTCCCGGCGGCCAGCAGCAGCAGGCCTGCGACGACGAACGGGCGGCTGCCGATGCGGCCGCCGAGCGATCCCGTGAACGGCGAGAGCGCGAGCGGCATGAGCGTCCAGGGCAGCGTCTCCACGCCGGCCTGGATGGCCGAGTCGCCGTGCACCTGCGTGAGGTACTGGATGATGATGAAGAACGCCGCGAACATCGTGAAGTGGAGGCCGAAGCCGGCGGCGTTCGCGGCGGTGAAGCCCGGCCGGCGGAAGAGCGCGAGCGGCAGCATCGGCGCGGCGGAGCGACGCTCCTGGAGGACGAAGGCGACCAGGAGCACGGCCGCCCGCGGCGTAGGCGAGGAGCGTCGAGCTGGAGGTCCAGCCCACGGCGTTGCCCCGCGTCGTCGCCCACACGATGCCGAGCAGGCCGCCGCTGGCAAGCGCGAGGCCGGGCAGGTCGAGCGGCACCTGCGCACCGCGGCTCTCGCTCAGGCGCCGCGGGGCGAGCGCGGCTGCGGTCAGCCCGATGGGCACGTTGATCCAGAAGATCCAGTGCCAGTCGAGCGTCCGCACGAGGATGCCGCCGAGCAGCGGGCCGAGCGCGACGCCCAGCCCGGCGATGGACGACCACAGCCCAAGCGCCGCCGTGCGCCGCTCGATCGGGAACGCGGCGGACAGGAGGGTCAGCGTGAGCGGCATCAGGAGTGCGGCGCCGACGCCCTGGACGGCGCGCGCGAGCACGAGTTGGGTGAGGTTCTCGGAGAGCGCTCCCGCGGCCGAGGACGCCGTGAAGACGAGCAGCCCGACGACGAGCATGCGGCGGCGGCCGTAGCGATCGCCGAGCGCGGCTCCCGTCAGGATGAGGACGGCGAACGCGAGGATGTACGCGTCGACGACCCACTGCAGCCGGTCGATCGAGACCCCGAGGTCGCGCTGCATCGACGGCAGCGTCGCGAGGACGATCAGGTTGTCGAGCGTGATCATGAAGAGCGCGGCGCCCGTGAGGGCGACGGCCCAGATGTGCGTGGCGCGGGTGGTCACGAAATCTCCGTCATGTACGATAACTCTCGTACCTAGGTTCGATGGTCATCGTACAACTTGTACGACGTTTGTCAAACAACTTGGGAGCGGGACGTGGAGACGCAGGAGCTGACCGGGACGACGGCGGATCTCGACCTCTCTGCCGTGCTCCAGGCGCTCGCGGATCCCGTGCGCCGCAGCATCGTCGAGCGACTGGCGCGCGAGGGCGAGGTGCCGTGCGGCGGGTTCGGGCTCACCATCTCGAAGTCGACGCGGACGTACCACTTCCGCATCCTGCGCGAGGCCGGTCTGATCGAGCAGCGCGAGGAGGGCAACCGCAAGCTCAACACGCTGCGGCGCGAGGAGATCGACGCGCGCTTCCCGGGCCTGCTGGAGGCCGTGCTCGCGGAGTAGGAAGCTCTGACGGAGCTTGCCGGCGGCGGCAGCGCGGCGGTCGCTGCTTGAATGCCGAAATGCGATGGGGGAGAACGTGCGTGCTCGCCGGCGCCGTGCTGGGCGCGGCGGTGCTGCCGGCTGCCGCCACACCGCTCGCGCGCGACTTCAGCGCTGCGCGGCCGGTGAACTGGATCAGCGTCGCAGCCGCGCAGCCCTCGCAGGTCTGGGTCGAGACGGCCGCCGGCGGGTTGCTCAGCAGCGACGGCGGGCGCAGCTTCCGCGCGCCGCTCCCGACGTCCGCGTTCCGGCGTGCGCAGGTGGCGCAGGCGACGCTCCTGGCCGACGGCAAGACGCTGCTCGCGATGCCGACCGTGTGGTCGGCGCAGCAGTTCACGGCGCCGCGCTGGTCGAGCGACGGCGGCGCGTCCTGGCACCCGGGGGCGCTCGCGGGCAAGGACGCGCACTACGAGTTCGGGAGCAAGCCGGGCTTCGTCGGCGAGTCTCCGGTCACCGCCGATCCGACGGATGCGCGCACGGCCTGGTTCTGCCAGGGCAACCTCTACGTCACGCACGATGCCGGGCGCACCTGGTCGGTCGCGACCCCGCGGCTGAAGCGCCCGTGGCATTGCGCGGCGCTCGCCATCGCTTCCGGCAAGCAGCACACGCTGATCCTGCTCGTGCAGTCGAAGGCCAAGAACAGCAAGCGCGTCCCGGGCAGGTTGCTGCGCAGCGTCGACGGCGGTGCGAAGTGGAAGCAGCTCAAGGCTCCGCGCTACCCGCAGCTCGACTACAACGGCCACGCGCTCGTCTTCGACCCGGTCAAGCCCTCGACGGTGCTGATGATCGCCGCCAACGGCGCCACCCTCGGATCGCTCTACCGCTCGACGGACGCCGGACTCTCGTGGAAGCGCGTGCGTCCCGCGGGCGAGCTGCGCGGCGCAGTGGTGGACGAGTTCGCGTTCGCGAGCGACGGGCGAGCGCTCGCGCTCGTCCGCATCGGCAACCGCCAGCGCGGCACGTTCGAGTCGCTCGACGGCGGCACGGTCTGGAACGTCGCGCCGGTCCTGAATCTCGGGACCAAGTCGCCGCCGGTTCATCCGTCGCCGCTCGCGGCCAGCGGCACCTCGTTCCTGCTGGGCACGAATGGACGCGGCTTCTGGCGGCTCGGGCCCGAGGCCCGTCGCTGGGTCGGCCCCTGACTAGCATGGCCGCCGTGGAGGGCAGCGAGCAGGCGGCGGGCCTGCGTCGTTACGGCGACGTTCTGCGCGCGCCCGGCGTCGGGCGCATCGCCGCGGCGGCGCTGCTCGCGCGGCTGCCGAGCGGCATGGCGCCGCTCGCGACCGTGCTGCTGGTGCGCGGCGAGGGGCGCTCGTACGGCGTCGCCGGCGCGGTGATCGCCGCGTCGTCGATCGCGGGCGCGATCGGATTCCCGCTCTGGGGCAGGCTCATCGACCGCACCGGTCAGGCGCGCGTCCTGCTGCCGCTGGCAGTCGCGTACCCGGCGGCTCTCGGGGGCCTGGCGCTGTCGGCCACGCAGGGCGCACCGGCTCTCGTGCTGGCGGCGTTCGCCGCGCTCGCCGGGGGCACGCAGCCGCCGGTCGGCGCCAGCATGCGCGCGCTCTGGCCGAGCCTGCTCGGCAAACCGGGCCTGCGCGACACCGCCTACGCGCTGGAGGCCTGGCTGCAGGAGGTCTTCTTCATCTGCGGCCCGTTGATCGTGGTCGCGATCGCCTCGGTCGCGCCCGCCTGGGCGGCACTCGTCGCGGCGGCTGCGTTCGCCGGGATCGGGACGATCTGGTTCGCGCTCGCGCCGCCCGTGCGCGCCGCCGGAGGATCGAGGCGGGCGCCGTCGCGTGCCGGCGCACTCGGGTCGAAGGCCGTGCGCACGGTGTTGATCACGTGCGTGGCGCTCGGCGCGGCGTTCGGGGTCGTCGAGGTCACGATGCCCGCGTTCGGCGAGGCGCACGGCTCGCGCGCGCAGGGCGGCTTCGCGCTCGCGTGCTTCGCCCTCGGCTCGCTGGTCGGCGGCGTCTGGATCGGCACGCGCCCGGCGGCGCGGCGCCTCGGGATCCGCTTCGCGCTCTCGCTCGCGCTCCTCACGGTGGCGCTCATCCCGCCGCTCGTCGCGCCGAACCTGCCCGTCATGTGCGCCCTGATGCTGCTCGCCGGCATGCCCATCGCACCGGCGTTCGCGGCGTCGTACGGGCTCGTCGGCGAATTGACGCTGCCCGGCACGACGACCGAGGCGTTCGCCTGGCTCACCACGGCCATCGTGACCGGGCTCGCGATCGGGACGGCAGGAGGAGGCTTTGCGATCGGGCACCTCGGGCTGACCGGCGCGATCGCGCTGGCCGCTCCCTGCGCCGGCCTGGCGGCGCTCGTCGCGTTCGCCCGCCTTGCGTCGCTGGCGATCCCGGAGCCGGTACCGTAACCCGATGGCCGGCGAGGATCAGCCCCGTATCGTCGTGACCGGCGCGAGCGGCAAGGTCGGCCGCATGATCGCCGAGCAGCTCGCGCGGGACGGCGTGCGCCAAACCCTGCTCGTGCGCGACGCCGCGCGTGCGCCCGGCCTGCCGGGTGCCGAGGTGGTCGTGGCCGATTTCACCGACGGCGACTCGATTCGCGCCGCCCTGCGGCCGGGCGACCGGGTCTTCATGGTCAGCGTGCACGAGGCCGTCGACGCGCGCATCGCGGCGCACCAGTCGTTCGTCGACGCCGCAACCGACGTCGGCGTCGGCCTCCTCGCCTACCTCTCGATCGTGAAGCCCTCCCCGACGTCGGCCTTCCCCCACGGCCACTCGCACTACGCGACGGAGCAGATGATCCTCGCGAGCGGCCTGCCGTACGCGTTCTTGCGGATGAACCTCTTCCTCGACGACCTGGCGCTCTGGTTCGACCCGGACGGCGTCTGCCGCGGTCCGGGCGGAGACGGCCGGGTGGCGCTGATCTCGCGCGAGGACACCGCCGCGGTCTCGGCCGGCGTCCTCGTGGGCCCCGGCTACGAGAACGAGGCCCTCGACCTCACCGGCGAGGAGTCGCATTCGCTGGACGAGCTCGCTGCGATCTGCAACGAGCTCCTCGGGCTGAACGTGCGCTACGAGCCGGGAACGCGCGAGGCCTGGATCGAGTCGCGGCTCGCCGCCGGCATCCCGGCCTGGGACGCGAACACCGGCGTCGGGTCGTACAAGGCCTTGCGCGACGGAGAGTTCGACGTGACCTCGCAGGTCGTCAGGCGCGTGACCGGCCGGCCGGCGGAGTCGGTGCGCACATGGGTCGCGGCCCATCCCGAGCGCTTCGAGCGGCTGGGCGTGGACGCACGCCGCGCCCGCACCGCCGGGTAGCTCGTCCGCCTCGACGTTTCGTCCCCTCCTGCGCGGGGAGACCGGCCCAACGAAACGGAGGGCCGCATGGGCATCAGCACCAGTCTTGTTCTCATCGCCGCGGGCGCGATCCTGACGTGGGCCGTGACCGCAACAGTGTCGGGTATCGACCTGGGGGCGGTCGGCGTCGTCCTCATGGTCGTCGGGGCCATCGGCCTCGTGCTCTCGCTCATCTACTGGTCGAGCTGGGGCGGTTTCCGCGGTCGCAACACGACCATGACGGTCGTGCGCGACGAGCCGCTGACCTACCGCTGACGCGCGACCGCGAGCAGGTGCGAGGCACGTCGACCCCTCCCAAAAAGCAGGTCGGCGTGTCCTCGCGCCGGGTTCGCACTGCGGGGCCGGGTACGCGACGCGTCCCCGGCCCCGTCGTGCTCAGGGGGTGCGGCGGGCGACGAGGTACGTCGCGGCGCTGTCGTCGTCGCCGTGGCCCTCGTCGATCGCCGCTCCCTGGCGCCGGCTGGTGACCTCGGCGAGCGGCAGCTCGATACCGGCCGCGGCGGCTGCCTCGAGCGCGAGCACGACGTCCTTGTGCGCGAGCTTGAGCGCGAAGGCGACGGGGAAATCCCCTTCCAGCATCAGCTCGGCCTTCCAGTGCGCGTACTGCATGTCGAACGGGGCGCCCGAGATGAGCTCCAGGAAGCGGCGCGGATCGATGTCGAGCGCCTCGGCGAACGCGAGCGTCTGCGCGAGATTCTCGACGCTGTTGAGGATCCAGTGGTTGACGACGAGCTTGAGGCGCGAGCCGACTCCCGGCAGATCCCCGAGCCACAGGACGCCGCGCGAGAACGCATCGAAGACGGGAGCGATCGTCTTGCACGCCGCCTCGCTGCCCGCCGCCAGAGGCAGCAGCTCACCTGCCTCGGCCTGCGGACGCGAGCCCATGAGCGGGGCGTCGACGATCTCGATCCCGTGCTCCGCCGCGAGCGCCGTGAACCTGTCCGCCCAGTCGGCGCCGACCGTGCTCATCTGCACCCAGACGGCGGTCTTCGGGATGTCCGGCAGCGCCGCGGTCATGACCTCCGAGACGCTCGGGCCGTCGGCCAGGATCGTGATCGCGACGTCGGCGCCTGCGACTGCCGCCGCCGGAGTGTCGGCGACCGGCGCGCCGGTGCTCTCGGCCTTCGCGCGTGTGCGATTCCACACGCGCACCTCATGGCCTGCGCGCAGCAGGTGGCGTGCCATCGGCGCGCCCATCGTCCCGGTTCCGAGCAACGCGATTCGCATGGGAACGAGTGTGCACTACCCCCGGGCGCGCTGCAGCAACGCCGAGGCGCGCTGTTGCTCGTCGCTGTTCCAGAGCTTGCCGAGCACGCGCGTCGCGGCCTCCTCGGCCGTCGGCACCATGTCGCCGACGATGCGCGCCCCGGCCTCGGTCAGGACGACGATCGCGAGCCGGGCGTCGTCGGGGTGCGACTCGCGCCCGACCAGGCCCCTGCGCTCGAGCGGCGCCAGCTGGCGGGCGACGCCGGAGGGCGTGATGCCGAGCCGGTCGGCGAGGTCGAGGCGGCGGAGGCGCGTGTTCGGTGCGGAGTGGAGCTCGAGCAGCAGCGCGAGATCGTTGAGTCCGAGGCCGTGATGGCCCTCGAGCGACGCATCGACGTCGCGCACGACGACCGTGCGCGCATAGGTGAGCTCGAGGACGGTGGAGAGGGCGGTAGTCGTATCGGTGGTAGCCATTCAGGCAGCATATCATTGACTAGTCGTTGATATGTCGGCCATCTCAGCAGCAGGCGCCGGCCTGTATCGTGGCCGCCTGCCCATGGGCGCCGACGTCTTTGCCGAAAACAGCGCGCTCGCTCGCGAGGCCGCGGATCCTTCGCGCAGGTCCGAGTTCCGCGTGCCGCCCTGGCCTGGCTCGGACGGCGGCGAGTGGGCCTACTTCGCCGGCAACTCACTGGGGCTCCAGCCGCGCGCGGCGGCCGAGTCGATCGAGGAGGAGCTCGACACCTGGGCCCAGCTCGCGGTCGAGGGCTGGTTCGAGGGCGAGCGGCCGTGGCTGACCTCGGCCGACGACCTGCGCCCCGCCCTCGGGCGCATGGTGGGCGCGGCGGTCGAGGAGGTCGTCGCGATGAACACGCTCACGGTCAACCTCCACCTGCTGATGTCGACGTTCTACCGGCCGAGCGCCGAGCGCTTCCGCATCGTCATCGAGGATGGAGCGTTCCCGTCCGACTCGCACGCCGTCGCGTCGCAGGTTCGGCTCCACGGGTTCGATCCGGCCGGAGCGATCGTGCGACTGCGTCCCCGCGAGGGCGAGGCGGCGCTGCGCACCGACGACGTCACGGCCGAGCTGGGGCGCCTCGGCGGAGACGTCGCGCTCGTCCTGCTCGGTGGCGTCAACTACCTCACGGGCGAGCTGTTCGAGATCCCCGAGGTGACCGCGGCGGCGCACGAGATCGGCGCGGTCGTCGGCTGGGATCTCGCGCACGCCGTCGGCAACGTGCCGCTCGAGCTCAACGCCTGGGGCGTCGACTGGGCCGCCTGGTGCCACTACAAGTACGTCAACGCCGGGCCGGGCGGACCGGGCGGCGCGTTCGTCCACGAGCGCCACGCGAGCGATGCGTCGCTGCCGCGGCTGGCCGGCTGGTGGGGCAACGACCCGGCCACGCGCTTCCGCATGGAGCCCGGGTTCGTGCCGCGGCCCGGTGCGGTCGGCTGGCAGGTCTCGACCCCTCCGGTCCTGGCCTTCGCGCCGTTGCGCGTGTCGCTGGAGCTGTTCGACGCGGCGGGGATGCCGGCGCTGCGGGAGCGCTCGCTGCGCCTCACCGGCTACCTCGAGGCACTGCTCGACGTGGTCGTCGCGGAACGGCGCGCACAGGTGCTCACACCACGTGAACCTGCGCGGCGCGGATGCCAGCTGTCGCTCTCCGTTCCCGACGCCCGCACGCTCGCACAGCGCCTGCGGGCCGAGCACGGCGTGATCTGCGACGTGCGCGAGCCGGACGTGATCCGGCTCGCGCCGACCCCGCTCTACTCGAGCTACCACGACTGCTGGCGGGCGGCCGCGGCCCTGCGCGAGCTGCTGCCGGCCAGGTGATGTCCGGCCTGCCGCAGTCCACGCGGAAGTACGGCCCGCACGCCGAGCAGGTCGCGGAGCTCTGGCTCCCGGCCGGCGGTGAGCCTCCGCATCCTGCCGTCGTGCTGATCCACGGAGGCTGCTGGCGCGCGCAGTACGGCCGCGACCTCGAGTACCGCGTCGCGGCGGATCTCACCGCTGCGCGGCCTCGCCGTCTGGAACGTCGAGTACCGCAGGCTCGACTGCGACGGCGACTGGCCCGCGCCGCTCGACGACGTCGTCGCCGCCGTCGAGGCGCTGCCCGGTGAGGTCGATCCGGAGCGCATCGCACTCGCGGGTCACAGTGCGGGCGGGCACCTCGCGCTGCTCGCGGCGAATCGCGTCAGCGCGCGGGGCGTGCTCGCGCAGGCGCCCGTGAGCGACCTTCGGCTGGCGGCGGAGCTCGGCGCCTGTGCCGGAGCCGTCGAGCGCCTGCTCGCGCAGGGCGCGCCGTCCCCGATCGACGAGCCGCCGGACGCCGAGGTGCTGCTCGTGCACGGCGACGCCGACGAGTCCGTCCCGGTCGAGCTCAGCCGCCGCTACGCCAACGGCGGCCACGCCGTGTACGTCGAGCTGGTCGGCTGCGGGCACATGGAGTTCCTCGATCCCGGCGTCCGACGCCGGTCAGCTGAGCGGCAACTGGCTCGAGCGCGTGCTCGCCTGACCGCTCGTTTGGGGTCTGGCCCCAAACGTGCGGTCGTTAGCTCGCGTACGACCGCACCATCGGGGCCAGACCCCAAACGTGCGAGTCAGACGAACGGCTCGGGGTGGGCTCTCAGGCGCGCCGGCCGGCGCAGCTCGGCGAACGCGTGCAGCAGGACGGCGCCGACGATCACGGAGCCTCCGACGACCGTCAGGGTGTCCGGCTCCTCGCGGTAGATCAGCCACACCCAGAGCGGACCGAGCACGATCTCGATCAGCGTGATCAGGCCGGCCTGCGCGGCGGGGATGAGGCGGGCGCCGGCCGTGAAGAGGATCAGCCCGAGCGCGATCTGACCGGCGCCGAGCGCGGCGAGCAGGAAGATGTCGCGCCCCGGGACGCCGGCGATGTGCGAGAAGGGCGCCGTCGCCGCGAACGCGATCGCCATTCCGAGCGCGGTCGCCGGCGTCATCGAGATCTCCCGGTGGCTGCGCGTGACCACGATCACGACCGCGAAGCCGACGGACATCAGGACGCACAGCGCGTCGCCCCAGAGGCCGCCCGATCCGACCGAGCCGCCGACCATGATGGCGACGCCGAGGAGCGCGGCGGCCATCGCGATCCAGGTGCGCAGCGGGATCGCCTCGCGCATCAGGAACCACGCCAGCAGTGCCGCCACGAAGGGCGCGCTGGCCTGGAACAGCAGCACGTGGGCGACCGTCGTGTGGGCCAGCGCCAGGATGAAGGCGGACGACACGGCCGCCAGGCACACGGCGACCAGGAGCCCGGCGCGACCGACGCGGAGAAGGGCGCCGAGCGTCCCCCGGCCTCGCCGGGCGATGAGGTACGCGAGCAACGCGAGCGCGCCGACGCCCGCCCGCACCGCCACCTGCGTCGCCGACGTGGCGTCGACGGCGCGCTGCACCGGGCCGGCGGACGACCACACCACGGCCGCGGCCGCGCACAGGAGCTGGCCGCGCCGCGCCGCATCGGCCGGTGCCATCATGCCCCCGAGCGTAGCGATCACGGACGGGAGCTCGCGTGACGAAGGTGGCGGCGGCGTGAAGGCGCTCGCGAAGTCGGAAGCTCGGCCCGGGATCTGGCTCGTCGACGTCCCCGAGCCGGAAGTCGGCATCAACGACGTCCTCATCCGCGTCCTGCGCACCGGCATCTGCGGCACCGACCTGCACATCCGCGCGTGGGATGCGTGGGCGCAGCGGACGATCCCCGTGCCGATGGTCGTCGGCCACGAGTTCGCCGGCGAGGTCGTCGAGGTGGGCTCCAACGTCAACGACTTCCGCGCCGGGCGACATCGTCAGCGGCGAAGGGCACCTCGTCTGCGGCCGCTGCCGCAACTGCATGGCCGGGCGGCGCCACCTGTGCGCGTTCACCCAGGGCGTCGGCGTCGATCGCACCGGCGCGTTCGCCGAGCTCATCTCGCTGCCGATGACGAACGTCTGGAAGCACGCGCAGGGCATCGACCTCGACGTCGCGGCGATCTTCGATCCGTACGGCAACGCCGTCCACACCGCGCTCGCGTTCCCCGTGCTCGGTGAGGACGTGCTGATCACGGGCGCCGGGCCGATCGGGATCATGGCGGCCGCCGTCGTCCGCCACGCGGGCGCGCGGCACGTCGTCGTCACCGACATGAACCCCTACCGGCTGGAGCTGGCGCGGAGCGTCGGCGTGACGCACGCGCTCGACGTCAGCCAGGGCACGGTTGCGGACGCGCAGCGCGAGCTCGGCATGACCGAGGGCTTCGACGTCGGGCTCGAGATGTCGGGCAGCCCGGCCGCGCTCCACGACATGCTCGCCAACATGGCGCACGGCGGGCGCATCGCCCTGCTGGGAATCCCGGCCGAGGAGATCGCGATCGACTGGAATCGCGTGATCTTCAACATGCTCACGATCCGCGGCATCTACGGTCGCGAGATGTACGAGACCTGGTACGAGATGACGGTGATGCTCCAGTCGGGACTCGACATCTCGCCCGTGATCACGCATCGCTTCCCCTACGGCGACTTCGAGGAGGCCTTCGCGATCGCCGCCGGCGGCGAGAGCGGCAAGGTCGTCCTGAACTGGGAGCAGTGATGTTCGAAGGAGTGCGCGAGCAGTTCCAGGGCGAGCTCGACGAGATCGCGGAGGCGGGCCTCGGCAAGCACGAGCGCGTGATCGCCTCGGCGCAGGGAGCCCACGTGACGCTGGCCGACGGCCGGGAGCTGCTCAACCTCTGCGCCAACAACTACCTCGGGCTCGCCAACCACCCGGCCGTGCTGGCCGCCGCCCGCGACGCGCTCGACGAGCGCGGCTACGGCATGGCGTCGGTGCGCTTCATCTGCGGCACGCAGGACATCCACCGCGAGCTCGAGGAGCGGATCAGCGCGTTCCTCGGCACCGAGGACACGATCCTCTACGCGTCGTGCTTCGACGCCAACGCGGGCCTCTTCGAGACGCTGCTCGGCGAGCAGGACGCGATCATCTCGGACGCGCTCAACCACGCCTCGATCATCGACGGCGTGCGGCTCTGCAAGGCGCGCCGCCTGCGCTATGCGAACGGCGACACCGACGAGCTCGAGACGCGCCTGCGCGAGGCATCCGACGCCCGCCGCCGCCTGATCGCGACCGACGGCGTGTTCTCGATGGACGGCCACGTCGCGCCGCTGCCGCGCATCTGCGAGCTCGCCGAGCAGTACGGCGCGATGGTCATGGTGGACGACTCCCACGCGGTCGGCTTCATGGGCCCGGACGGCCGCGGGACGCCGGCGCTGCACGGCGTCTCCGCGCGCGTCGACCTCGTGACCGGCACGCTCGGCAAGGCGCTCGGCGGCGCGAGCGGCGGCTTCACGAGCGGGCGCCGCGAGGCCATCGAGGTGCTGCGGCAGCGCTCGCGCCCGTACCTCTTCTCCAACAGCCTCGCGCCGCCGATCGTGGCGGCGAGCCTGGCCGTGCTCGACCTGCTGGAGGACGAGGGCGCCGCCCTGCGCGAGCGGCTGTTCCGGCACACCGAGCGCTTCCGGCGCGAGCTCGTCGCACTCGGACTCGACGTCGTGCCGGGCGAGCACCCGATCGTGCCGGTGATGTTCGGCGACGCGCACCGAGCCGCGGCTGCGGCCGAGCGCCTGCTCGAGCACGGCGTCTACGCCGTCGCGTTCTCCTACCCCGTCGTGCCGCTGGGCCAGGCGCGCATCCGCACCCAGCTCTCCGCGGCGCTCTCCGACGACGACGTCGACCGCGCGATCGCCGCGTTCGCCGAGGTCGCTAGCGGCCTGACGGGCGCGGGACGGCGCCTCGGGGCGATCCGTCGCGAGCGGCACGCTGCGCAACGCCGTGTGGGCGTACTCGGGGCGGCTGATGCGCACGGTCGTGCGCAGCAGGCGGTAGGCGACGAACGCGAAGTAGCCGGCGAGCGGCAGCTCGACCGCGAGCGCGGTGACGAGCGTGACGCCCTCGTCCGCGGTGTCGAGCGACGTCGCGACGTCGAACCAGGCGTCGCACACGAGCAGGGTCGAGGACACGATCAGCGCGACGATCAGCAGCGCGCGTTCGCGCAGCGCGCACCACGCCGTCACGCCGAGCGCGATGCAGAGGGCGATGTCGAAGCCCGCCCAGGCCAGGTTCCAGTGCTTCGCCGTGTGGTGATCCGGCAGCTGGCTGATGTAGATCAGCGTCCACGGAATCAGCGCGAGCGTCGCTCCCAGCGCGAGGAACGCGAACGGGTGCGCCCGCGCCGAGCGCAGGCGCCCGGTCAGTGGGTCGCGCAGCTGCATGTGGTTCCCGTGAGTGTCATGTGAGTGCGAACGCTCGAAGCCTTTCCACTATTCGACCACGAACAACCCCATTTCCAAAATGCCGTGGCCCCTCCCGGAGGAGGGGCCACAGGCAGAGCGGGGTCGATCGGGTGGATCAGGAGTTCAGGGCGGGCGTGCCGTGGCTCACGCGCGGCAGCCAGTCGAGCTTCTTCGGCAGGTACCAGTTCTTGTCGCCGAGGAGCTTCATGGTGGCGGGCAGGAGCACGGCGCGCACGAGCGTCGCGTCCAGCAGGATCGCCGTGGCGAGGCCGACGCCGAGCTGCTTCATGTCGAGCCCCGAGAGGCTGGCGAAGATCGCGAACACCGCGACCATCACCATCGCGGCGCTGGTCACGACGCCGGCCGTGTCGGTGATGCCCTGCTCGACGGCCTTCTCGGTCGGGACGCCCTTCTCCCACAGCTCGCGCACCCGGCTCAGGATGAACACGTGGTAGTCCATCGAGAGTCCGAAGAGCACGACGAAGAGGAAGATCGGGAGCCACGACTCGATCGCGCCGTCGCTCTTGAACCCGAGGATGTCCTGGGCCCAGCTGTGCTGGAAGACCGCGACGAGGATGCCGTAGGCGGCGCCCACGCTGAGCAGGTTGAGGATGATCGCCTTGATCGGGATGACCAGCGAGCGGAAGGTCACCAGGAGGAGCAGGAAGCTCAGCAGGAGCACGAAGCCGATGACGATCGGCGCGCGGTCGCGCATCACCTGGTTGAAGTCCTCCACGCCCGCGGCCTCGCCGGCGACGCTCGCCTGCGTGATGCCCGCGCTGGAGTTCAGCGTCTGCGGGACGACCGAGTCGCGCAGCGCCTGCATCGAGGCCACGGCCGCGGCGTTGTGGCCGTCGCCCTTGATCGGCGCGTAGAGGCGGGCGACCGTGTGGTCGGGCGAGACCTGCAGCGTGAAGGGCCTGAACACGTGCCCGCTCGCGACGGCCTTCTGCTCGAAGTTCGCGATCGCCTGGGTCACCTGCGGGGTCGTCACGTCCTTGGCCTCGATCACGACGACCGCGGGCGAGGGCGATCCCGGGAAGGCCTTGTCGATCGCGGCCTTCGCCTGCATCACGGGCAGGTTCTTCGACATCCCGTAGTCCGCGGGCGCCAGGCCGAGCTTGAGGTCGACGGCCGGGAGCGCGAGGGCGACCAGGATCGTCGCCGAGGCGACGACCGAGATGACCGGGTGCCGGAGCACGGGGGTGAGGACGCGCTGCCAGATCGTGCGCTCGCCGCGGCCACGCCGGAGCAGGCTCTGCACCGCGCGGAACGGCCAGGTCACGAACGCCCACGCGGCGGCGATGCCGCGGCCGGCGAAGCGGAAGCGCGCGCCCGACCGGGCGGTGGCCCGGGATGCGGGCGAGGAAGCCCGCCGACTTGGGCGCGAGCAGCGCGGGGAGCACGGTCAGCGAGCCGATGATGGCGGTCGCGACGACCAGGATCGTGGCCAGGGCGATGCCCGAGAACACGCCGTTGCCGGCCAGGAACATGCCGCTCATCGCGGCCATCACGGTGAGGCCGGAGACGAGCACGGCGCGACCCGACGTGGCCGCGGCGATCTCGATGGCGTCGAGCCGGCCCACGCCTTTCGCGCGCTCCTGGCGCTCGCGGGCGATGTAGAAGATCGAGTAGTCGACGCCGACCGCGAGCCCGATCAGCAGGATCACCGACTGCGTGACGTCGGTCACGGGCAGGAGCTGGCTCGCGACCGCCGTCAGGCCGAGTGCCGCGAGCACCGCGCTCATGGCGAGCGCGACGGGGATGCCGGCGATCAGGAGTCCGCCGAATGCGATGACGAGGATCAGCAGCGTGATCGGCAGCGAGAGCTGCTCGGCCTTCTCGAAGTCCTTGCCCTGCGTGTCGGAATAGGCCTTCGAGAAGCTGCCGTCGCCGGCCTCGGCGACCACGAAGTCCGGGTGCGCCTTCTGGACGGCGGCCGTCGCGTTCTGGATCGGCTCGACCTTGTCGCTGACGCTGCTGTACGTGCCGGGGATCTCGAACGAGACGAGCGCGGAGTGCCCGTCCTTCGAGATCGTGTCCTGGGTGTAGGGCGAGCGCAGCCGGGTGACGTTCGGCGTGCTCTCGAGGCGGTTGATGACGTCGGTCACCACTGCGCGGAACGCCGGATCGCCGGCCTTCAGCGTCTTCGACTGCACGATGACCTGCTCGCTGGGCTGCAGCTTGAACCCGGCCTTGTCGAGCGTGCGCGCGGCAACGCCGCTCTCGCCGCTCGCCGATTCGGCCTCGGTGAGTTCCTTCGTGCCCACAGCCGAGCCAATGACGATTGCGGCTGCTACGAAAGCGATCCATAGCGAGATCGCGGTCCAGGGATGGCGGGCACTCCAGCGCCCTGCCTTCCCTGCGATGCCAATGCTGGCGGACATGCCTGTCTCCTTCGAGAAAATGAGGAATCGTGGAACAGGCCCAGCGTCGCGCTCACGGAGGGCGCGTTGCGTGCGGAGTGCAGGCGTCCGCGGGTTCGGAGAACCGCACCCGCAGGGGTGAGGTCAGCTGTTCGGGCGGCGGAGGGTCAGCTCGCGCGCAGGAACGTGAGCACCGCGAGCACGCGCCGGTGGTCCTCCACGGCGCTGCCGAGCCCGAGCTTCTCGAAGATGTTCGTGATGTGCTTCTCGATCGCGCGCGGGGTGACGACGAGCGCGTCGGCGATCGCCTGGTTGGAGCGCCCCTCCGCCATCAGGCCGAGCACTTCCTTCTCGCGCGCGCTCAGCACCTCGAGCGGGCTCGAGCGGCGCTTGCGCGCGACCAGGAGGCCGACGATCGACGGATCGAGCGCGGATCCGCCCTGCGCGACGCGGCGCACCGACTCGGCGAAGTCGTCGATGTCGGCGATGCGGTCCTTGAGCAGGTAGCCGACGCCCTCGGTCCCCTCCGAGAGCAGCTCCATCGCGTACTCCGGCTCGGCGTGCTGCGAGAGCACGACCACGCCGACGCCCGGATGCGCCTCGCGGATCCGCCGCGCGGCGCGCACGCCCTCGTCGGTGTGCGTCGGGGGCATGCGGATGTCGATCACGGCGACGTTCGGCTTGAACGAGCGTGATGGCGTGCATCAGGTCGACGGCGTTCTCGGTCTGGGCGACGACCTCGAAGCCCGCGTCGGCGAGCACGCGCGCGACACCCTCGCGCACGAGTGCCGAGTCGTCGGCGATCGCGACGCGCAGCGCGGTCACGGGCGCGACCCGCTCTCTGCGCGTTCATGCGGGGCCCGTATCGCCTGCATCACGGGCCGACGGTAGCAGGGCGGGGCACGGCCCGGCCGGAGCAGGAGTACGGCTCACCCCCATCCCGGCGGTTCGGCCTGTCCCGAGCGAGACTCGGGCGAGCCCGAAGAGGCCGCGGCGCGCGAGCGGCATGCTGAGTGCACCAGAGCGAATCATCTCGAGGGCGCGCAGCGCCGCGGCCCTCTGAAACGAAGGAACCGCCATGTTCAGCCCCTTCCGCCCCGAGTTCTCGTTCGCCATGCGCCGCGGCCTCCGCGAGGCCGAGCTCTCGAAGCTCCTCTTCGGCGAATCCACCCGCCGCCGCCTCCCGCGGAACGTGCGCATCGCCTGGGTCCCGGTCGCCCGTCATCCCCACGAGTACGCCAACGCCGGGCGCCTGCGCACGGTCTGAGCACACGAACCTGCTCGACGAAGGGGCGCCTGGGGCGCCCCTTCGTCGTTTTCGGGCGGGGCCGGCGTGGGGGCGAAGCACCGAGGTACGGCTAGCCGAACCCCGCACGGTGCGGGCGGCCGCAGCCAAGACACGGGGATTCCCGAGCGAGCGGCCTGCGCCCGGAGGCGATGCTCTCGGTGTGAGGGCGATCCGCCCTCCGGGTTTCCGCCGCTGGCGGGGCCTCACCTCGAGACAAGGAGCTGCCATGTTGAATCCGATGCATCACGAGCTGGGTCTGATCATTCACCGTGAGCGCGTCGCCGAGGGCCTTCGTCGAGCAGCGCGTTCGAGCGGTAAGCCGCCGGACCCGCGCCGCCGCCGGCGCCGCCGCCTCTCCTTGAGGTTGCGCATGGCGTGAAACCGGCACCACAAGAGACACCACATCCCTCAGGAGACGGGGCGCCCCCTCAAGCAAGGCGCCCCGTCTTCGTTTTCGGGGGTCTCCGCCGCGGATCTGAAAGTCACAGTTGCGTCCCAGTTAAGTCTGGGGCTGCTCTTACACAGGTCGGGCATCGTGAGGTCATGGCAGAGCGAGCGGCGACCGAGAACGATCCTCCGGCTGCCGCCACGCCTCGAGTGCGGCGCCTCTGGGGCGTGCGCCTCGTGGTGCTCGCCGCGACGGCAGCCGCGCTGGGCATGCCGCAGACCTCCGTCGCGCGCAGCCAGGCGGCCGGCGCGACCATGGCCAACCTCGCCGCGCGCCAGAACGTGAGCGTCGCGCGCGTGCGCTCGGTGGCGCTCGCCGCCGCCGATCCGCTGCTCGACGAGGCCGTGCGCGCGGGCGCGATCAGCGATGAGGATCGTCGCTCGCTGCGCTGGCGCATCCGCGACAGCGGCGTCGTTTAGCCGGCGCCCGTGCGGGGATCATCAGGCATGGGGTGCGGATTGCCGCACCTCGTCACGCGGGTTGCCGCGCAGCGTTACGCCAGGCGTCCGTAGACCCGCAGACCCCCCGCACCGGGAATATGAGTGAGACGGCTCCCGCCGCCACTCTTCCCTCCCCCATGAACCCCGCCATCACCGCACCCCAGACCCCCACCACCGCCGAGCGGCCGATCAAGGTCATGCTCGTCGACGATCACGCGTCGTTCCGGGCCGCCGCGCGCTGGCTGCTCGAGACCGAGGGCTTCGAGGTCGTCGCCGAGGCGGCGAGTGGCGAGAGCGCGCTCGACCTGGTGGTCGATGCGGAACCCGAGTTGGTCCTGCTTGACATCGGGCTTCCGGGCATCGACGGCTTTCAGGTGGCGATCGCGATCCGGGCGCTCTTCCCGCGCGCCCGGATCGTGCTCACCTCGAGCCGCGAGCTCTGCGATCTCGGGTCGGATCGCGTGCTCGCGTGCGGCGCCGCCGGCTTCGTGCACAAGGCGGATCTGTCGCGCGCTGCGCTCACCGCGATCGTCGCGTAGATCTTCGTTAGGCTCACGGGCGCCGGCCGGAAGCACGCCGGGTAAGTCGTCCTAGGAGGCACCGTGGCCGCCACTGCGACCCGCACACTCAAGAACTTCGTCAACGGCGAGTACGTCGAGCCGGAGTCCGGCCGTTACTCGGATGTCGTCAACCCGGCGACCGGAGAGACCTACGCGCAGGCGCCCGTCTCGAGTGAGCGAGACGTCGACACCGCGTTCAAGGCCGCATCGACGGCGTTCGAGGATTGGCGCGACTCCACGCCGGCCGAACGCCAGCTCGCGCTCCTGCGCTTCGCCGACGCGATCGAGTCGCGCGCGGACGAGTTCGTCGCCGCCGAGGTCGAGAACACCGGCAAGCCGCGCGCGCTCACGGCCTCGGAGGAGATCCCCCCGATGGTCGACCAGATCCGCTTCTTCGCGGGCGCCGCGCGCGTCCTCGAGGGCCGCTCGGCGGGCGAGTACATGCGCGGCATGACCTCGTTCATCCGCCGCGAGCCGATCGGCGTCGTCGGCCAGGTCACGCCCTGGAACTACCCGCTGCTGATGGCGACGTGGAAGATCGGCCCGGCGCTCGCCGCGGGCAACACGATCGTGCTCAAGCCGAGCGACACCACGCCCGCCTCGACGCTGCTGATGGCCGAGGTCGCCTCCGAGTTCTTCCCGCCCGGCGTCTTCAACGTGATCTGCGGCGATCGCGACACCGGGCGCGCGCTCGTGTCGCATCCGACCCCGCAGCTGGTCGCGATCACCGGTTCGGTGCGCGCGGGCATGGAGGTCGCGAGCGCGGCGTCCTCCGACCTCAAGCGCGTGCACCTCGAGCTCGGCGGCAAGGCGCCCGTGATCATCTTCGACGACGCGGACATCGCGCTGGCGGCCGAGACGATCGCCGTCGGCGGCTACTTCAACGCCGGCCAGGACTGCACGGCGGCGACGCGCGTGATCGCCTCGCCCAAGGTCTACGCCGACATCGTCGACGCGCTCGCCGAGCAGGCCAAGGAGACGAAGACCGGCATGCCCGACGACGAGGACATCCTCTTCGGGCCGCTCAACAACACGAACCAGTACGAGCGCGTCGCGGGCATGGTCGACGCGGCGCCCGGCCATGCGCACATCGCCGCGGGCGGGCACCGCATCGCCGGGCCCGGGTTCTTCTACGAGCCGACGGTGATCTCCGACCTGCGCCAGGACGACGACCTGATCCAGAACGAGATCTTCGGCCCGGTCATCACGGTGCAGCCGTTCAGCGACGAGGACGAGGCCGTGAAGTGGGCCAACGGCGTGCAGTACGGCCTCGCGTCCTCGGTCTGGACGACGAACCACGGTCGCGCCATGCGCGTCGCGCGGCGCCTCGACTTCGGCTGCGTCTGGATCAACACGCACATCCCGCTGGTCGCCGAGATGCCGCACGGCGGCTTCAAGCACTCGGGCTACGGCAAGGACCTCTCGATGTACGGCTTCGAGGACTACACGCGCATCAAGCACGTGATGACGAACCTCGACGCTTAGTGGCCCCACCCCGGCTGATCCTCGTCCTCAGCGAGAACTGGACGCTCACGTCACCGCGTGACCTGCGCTCGCTCGTGCGCATCGCCGTCGAGGCAGAGGCGGCGGGCGTCGACGCGGTCATGCTCAGCGAGCACGTCGTGCTCGGGCCGGCCTCGGGTGCCGGCGGGATCATGGGAAACCCGCGCGACTACGCCGCGCCGGGCAACCAGGATCCCGCCACGCCCTGGCCGGACTCGATCGTGCTGGCCTCGGCGATCGCCTCCGCGACGACGTCTCTGCGCATCGCCCTGGCCGCGGTGATCGCTCCCTTGCGCCACCCGCTGCTGCTCGCCAAGCAGCTCGCGACGCTCGACCTGCTGAGCGAGGGCCGTCTGGTCGTGCAGCCGACGGTGAGCTGGCACGAGCAGGAGTACGAGGCGCTCGGCGTCCCGTTCCACGAGCGCGGCGCGATCCTCGACGAGCAGCTCGAGGCGATGGCCGCCGCCTGGCGCGACACGCCGGCGGCCTTCGAGGGCCGGCACTTCCGCTTCGCCGACGTCTACGTCGTGCCGAAGCCGTTCCGGCCCGAGGGGCCGCGCATGTGGTTCGGCGGCCAGTCGATGCATCCCGCGCTGCTGCGCCGGCTGGTTCGCTACGGGCACGGCTTCCACCCGTTCGGCTCGCCGACGCCCGACGATCTCGCGAAGCTGCGGACGGCGATGGCAGAGGCCGGCCGCGACGTCGCCGCGCTCGAGATGGTCGGCGGCATCCGCGGCACGTTCGCCGACGAGACGAGCGTGGCCGACCTCGCCCGGGCCGCGGAGGCGATCCCGGGACAACTCGCGGCGGGCTACACGTCGATCTGCTTCAAGCCGTCGATGTTCACGGACGACATCGACCAGGTCGGGCCGCTCTGCCGCGATCTCGTGGCCCGCGTCGCCGCGCTCTAGGAGCGGGCCCGGGCTCAGGGCGCCGGAACCAGCTCCACGTTCTCGGCGGCGCGATCCACGGCGGCTCGCTCGTGAGCTTCGAGCTGTCTCGGGCCGGCTCGGTGGCTGTCCGGGGCGACGCCGGTGAAGTCGGTGTCGCTGCGGATGCCGCTCATCTGCTCGATCACGGCGAGGCCGCAGTACGGGACGTAGAACGACGAGTAGCCGCCCTCGTGGCTCATCACCAGGCGGCCGTCGCAGACCTCGGCGGCCACCTCCATCAGGGCCGCCGTCAGGGCGCGGTAGTCCTCGGCGTTCAGGTCCATGCGGCCGAGGGGGTCGTAGGCGCTGGCGTCGAAGCCGCTCGCGACGATGATCAGCTCGGGGCGGAACGCACGCAGTGCGGGCACGACGACGCGCTCGAAGGCGTAGCCGTAGGCGGCGATGCCGCCGCCGGGCGGCAGCGGGATGTTGAGGTTCGTGCCACGTGCCGCTCCCTCGCCGACGACGTCGGTGCGCCCGCGGCCGGGCGGGTAGTGCTCGTCCTGATGCAGCGAGATCGAGAGCGTGTTCGGGTCGGACAGGAAGATCGTCTCGGTGCCGTTTCCGTGGTGGACGTCCCAGTCGACCACCGCGATGCGGCCCACGCCGCGCACTGCCTGCGCGTGGCGGATCGCGATGCCGATGTTCGAGAAGACGCAGAAGCCCATCGCGCGCTCCGGCTCGGCGTGATGGCCGGGCGGCCGCACGAGTGCATAGGAGTTCGCGACCGTGCCGTCGAGCACGGCGTCGGTCGCGACGATCGTGCCGCCGGCCGCGAGGATGGCGATCTCGTCGCCGAACTTCCCCATCGTGCTGCCCTCGCCCGTGTCGCCGCCGGTCGCGCCGAGCGCCCGCACGTGGGCGAGGTGCGCGGGAGTGTGCACGCGCAGGATCTCCTCGTCCGTGGCCGGACGCGCGCGCAGCGGCACGAGCTGGTCGAGCACGCCGGTGACGTCGAGCAGGTTGCGGAAGCGCCGCTTCGTCTCCGGGTTCTCGAATGCGCGCTCGGGCTGCACGTACGACTTCGCGGGCGTCATCACGAAGTCGTTCCAGATGCCCGCGTCGTGCCAGGCGTAACGCTCTTCCCAAAGCCATCCTGTTGCCATGCGGCGACTCTACCGGCCTGCGCCTGCAGACCCCGGCGGCTACCGTTCGCGTATGAATCTGCCCGCATTGCTCGGCGGCGTGCCCGTAGCCGATGCCGCTACCTACCCCTCGTGGCCGCAGTGGGGCGAGCGCGAGCGGGAGGAGCTGCTCGCGACGCTCGACTCGGGCGGCTGGTGGACGGGAGACGGCGATCGGGCGTTCCGCTTCGCGGGCGAGTTCGCGCGCTTCCAGGGCGCGGCGGGCGGGCTGCCGTTCACGAACGGGACGCACACGCTCGAGGCGGCGCTGATCGCATGCGGGATCGGCGAGGGCGACGAGGTGATCGTGCCGGGCATGACGTTCGTGGCCAGTGCGAGCGCAGTGCTGTCGGTCAACGCCACGCCCGTGATCGTCGACGTGGACGCCGAGTCGCTGTGCATCGACGTGGCCGCCGCCGAGGCCGCGATCACGCCGAAGACGCGCGGGATCGTCGCGGTGCACGTCGCGGGCGCCGTCAGCGACCTCGATCTGCTCGTGCCGCTCTGCGAGAGCCGCGGGATCCACCTGATCGAGGATTGCGCCCACGCGCACGGCTCCCAGTGGCGGGGACGGGGCGTCGGCAGCTACGGCTCGTTCGGCAGCTTCTCGATGCAGCAGGGCAAGCTGATGACGGCGGGCGAGGGCGGTGCGCTGATCGGCAACGACCCCGCGCTGCTCGAGGCGGCGTGGAACTACGCCGACTGCGGCCGCGAGCGCGGACGCTGGTTCTACCACCACGCCAGCATCGGCTCGAACTGCCGCATGACGGAGTGGCAGGGCGCCGTCCTGCTCGGGCAACTCGAGCGCTTCCCGGAGCAGCACGCGACGCGCAACGCGAATGCGATCGCGCTCGGAGAGGCGCTGGCCGCGATCCCCGGCCTGCACGCCCAGAAGCGCGACGAGCGCATGGACAGCCAGGGCAACTACTGCTTCGTCATTCACTTCGACCACCGCGAGTTCGCGAACATGCCGCTGCGGCGGTTCGAGGAGGCGCTCGAGGCCGAGGGCATCCCGCTCGGCGTCAGCTACCCGTCGCTCTCCGATCTCGAGCTCTTCCGCAAGGCGAACTTCGCACCGACGCGGCGTTCGCTCGCGCCCGGGGGCGATTTCGAGCGACTGCTCCTGCCGGTCGCCGAGCACGCCGCGGCATCGACCGCCTGGCTCGAGCACCGCATCCTGCTTGCCGACCGCGACCGCGTGCTGCGGATTGCCGAAGCCGCCGCTCGCATCCAGGAGCACGCGGCCACCATCATGGAGAAGTTGCCGATCGGCGCCGGCGCGTGACGCCCCGCCTGGCGTTGCTCGGCTGCGGCTGGGTCGCCGACATGCACGCTCGCGCCGCGGCCGAGTGCGGGCACGCGGTCGTGGCCGTCGCCAATCACCGGCTCGAGTCGGCCGAGCGCTTCGCCTCGGAGCACGGCATCGAGCAGGTCACGACCGATTGGAGCGCGCTCGTCGCCGCCGACGACGTGGACGTCGTGATCGTGTGCACGCCGAACGCGCTGCACGCCGAGCAGTCGATGGCCGCGCTCGCGGCCGGCAAGCACGTCCTCTGCGAGAAGCCCATGGCGACCACGACCGCTGACGGCGAGGCGATGCTCGCGGCCGCCGCGCAGCACGACCGGCTGCTGCTCGTCCTCCACCCGTGGCGGCACCACCCGGCCGTGATCGCCGTGCGCGACGCGATCGCCGCAGGCGACCTCGGCCGCGTCGTACGCACGCACGGCTACGGCGTCCACGCCGACTGGGGCCCGAGCGGCTGGTTCACCGATCCGGCGCTGGCCGGCGGTGGCGCGCTCGTCGACATGGGCATCCACGCGATCGATACCGCGCGCTTCCTGCTCGGCGATCCGGAGGCGCGGCGCGTGGTCGCGTCGATCGCGACGGCCCACGGCAGCTACGCGGTCGACGACGACGGTCTGGTGCTGATCGAGTGGGAGGGCGGTGCTCGCTCGGTCGTCGAGTCGGGCTGGTGGCAGCCGCACCTCGGCGGCTTCGAGGCCGACACCGAGGTCTACGGGAGCTCCGGCTACCGGCGCATCTGGGCGCGCGAGCAGCCGGCCGGTTACGTGCACTGCGACCTCGGCCTGTTCGTCGCGCAGATGCGGCACTCGCTCGGTCAGGTCGCCGCGTGGCGGCCCGGGAGGCGGTCGCCGCTGCACGGACTCGCCGCGCTGCGCATCTGCGAGCAGGCGTACGCGGCCGCCGGAGTACCCTCCGCCCATGCCGGCTGACCGCCCACTCGTCGTCGCCGGCATCGCAGGCAGCCTGCGCCGCGGCTCGTTCAATCGCGGCCTGCTGCGCGCGGCCGTCGAGTCCGCTCCCGGCGGCATGACGATCGAGACGCTCGAGATCCGCGATCTGCCGCTCTACGACGCCGATCTCGATGTCGACGGCGGGCCGGAGGTCGTGCGCGCGTTCAAGGCGGGCATCCTGAAGGCGGACGGGCTCCTGATCGCCACGCCCGAATACAACTACTCGATGCCGGGTGTGCTCAAGAACGCGCTCGACTGGGCCTCGCGGGCGCCGGAGCGGGCGCTCAACGACAAGCCCGTCGCGATCGTCGGGGCGACGCCCGGGCGCTGGGGCACGGTCCGCAGCCAGCTGGCGCTGCGTCAGATGCTGATGTTCCCGGGCTGCCGGGTGATGCCGACGCCGGTGATGACGCTCGCCGGTGCCCGCGAGCACTTCGACGCCGAGGGCAACCTCACCGACGACGAGACGCGCGCGCAGCTCGTCGCCGTGCTCGAGGCGTTCAGCACCTGGATCCGCCAGGTCTCGTAGCCGCCCGGGGGAGCCGCGTTCTTGACTTCTGGTAGTTCGCGATATATCGTGACGAATCGTTACCTATCGAGGAGTATTTCCAACGATGACGAAGCCACACAAGCGACACAAAGAAGAGAAGTTCTTCGTGCTCATGACCGAAGGGCCCGGCGGCCCCGGTGAGCACGGCCCGGGTGGGTTCTTCCCTGGCGGCCCCGGCCCAGGTGGGCACGGCCCTGGCCGCCGCGGCGGCCGGCGCAGGAATTACATGATCGGCCGCGAGGGCGGCTTCCCGGGATTCCTCGGCCGTGGGCCGCGGGCGGGGCGCGGCGATGTCCGCGCCGCGATCCTCGCGCTGCTCGCCGAGGAGCCGATGCACGGCTACCAGATCATGCGAGAGCTCGGTGAGCGCAGCGGAGGCGTCTGGCGCCCCAGCCCCGGCTCGATCTACCCGACGCTCCAGCAGCTCGAGGACGAGGAGCTCGTCCGCCCCGAGACGGGCGACGGCGGGCGGCGCGTCTTCACGCTGACCGACGCCGGCCGCGAGGCGCAGTCCGCCGCCGCGGGCGGCCCCGCCCCCTGGGAGGAGGTCGGCGCCGAGGGCGACGCGAGTGCGCTCGAGCTCCGCGATCTCGTCGGCCAGGTCATGGGCGCCGCGCGCCAGGTCGTGCACGCCGGCGAGGCCGCGCAGATCGCGCAGGCCAAGGACGTGCTGCGCGACGCGCGCCGCAAGCTCTACCGCATCCTCGCGGAGGACTCCCCCGAGCCCTCCGAGACCGCACCGGCGGAGCCCGAGGACAAGTAATCCGGTGGGTGCCGGATCTCCCGGCACCCACCGGACCGCAACGCACGGGGTCAGGCACGCACGATGCGGGCCTGACCCCGACGTTGCGGACCTGTCCCCGAGCGTTGCGGTCCGCCGCAACGTCACTGTCCAAGCGGATCTTGGACGCCTTCATCTCGCGATGCGCGTGCCCAGGAGGGGTGGGCCGGGCTTGAATGACGGCGTGCAAGCCGCCTGACGGCACGGCAGTTTCCGCATACCTAGATGGCGTTGCGATCGGTCCGCAACGTTCGGGGACAGGTCCGCAAGGTTGGGGTCAGGCCCGCACGTTGCGGGCCAGACCCCGTTCGTTGCGCGCGCGGCGCTCTTGGCTTGCACGCTACGGTCCCGGCATGCTCGACGACCTCGCGACCCCTCGGCTGCTGGCCGTTGCTCGTGGCGAGGTGGAGCCGGACGTCGTCATCGAGGGCGCTCAGGTCTTCGGCGCCTTCACGAGGGAGTGGCTCGAGGGCGACGTCGCGATCGCCGACGGGCGGTTCGCCGGTGTCGGGTCGTACGACGGCGGGACGCGCATCGACGGGAGCGGGCGCTGGCTCACCGCCGGGTTCATCGACGCGCACATGCACGTCGAGTCGTCCAAGCTGATGGTCGGCGAGCTGGCGCGGTTGCTGGTCGCGCGCGGGACGACGACGATCGTGTGCGATCCGCACGAGCTCGCCAATGCGCTCGGCCCCGACGGCGTCCACTGGTTCCTCGACGCCTGCGAGGGGTTGCCGATGGACGTGCTCGCGCTCGCTCCCGCGTGCGTGCCGGCGAGTCCGTTCGAGTCGCCGCGCGCGCCGCTCTCGCTCGCCGACCTGGCCGGGATCCTGGCGCGCGACCGCGTGCTCGGCCTGGCCGAGATGATGAACTTCCCGGCCGTGATCGCGGGCGCGCCGGCCGAGCTCGCGAAGATCGCGCTGGCACAGGGCCAGCGCGTCGACGGGCACGCGCCTGGCGTCAACGGGCCGCAGCTCGATGCCTACCTCGCCACGGGCATCGCGACCGACCACGAGGCGACCACGCTGGCCGAGGCGCTCGAGAAGCGCCGCAAGGGCGCGTGGGTGCTGCTGCGCGAGGCGTCGAATGCGCGCAACCTGCGCGACCTGCTGCCGCTCGTGCGCGACTTCGGGCCCGAGCGGTGTGCGTTCTGCACCGACGACCGCGAGCCCGACCTGCTGCTGCGCGAGGGCCACATCGACCAGATGTGCCGCGTCGCGGTCGCCGAGGGCATCGCGCCCGAGGTCGCGCTGCTGCTGGCGACGCTGCATCCGGCGCTCTGCCACGGCCTGCCGCGGGTGGGCGCGATTGCACCGGGCTACCGCGCCGACTGCGTCCTGCTCGACGACCTCCGCTCGTTCCGCGCGTCGCTCGTGCTCAAGGACGGCCGCGTCGTCGCCGAGGACGGCGTCGCCGCGCCGTTCGACGTCGCCGCCGCACCGGACTGGGTGCGCGACAGCGTCCGTATCGCGCCGCTGCCGCCCGACGCGTTCCGGCTCGAGCCGCAGGGCGAGCGCGTGCGCGCGATCGGGCTCGTGCGCGATCAGATCTGGACCGAGCACCTCGTGCTCGCGCCCAGCGTCAGCGACGGCCGCGTGCTGGCCGACCCCGAGCGCGACCTCGCGAAGATCGCGGTGGTCGAGCGCCACCACGCGACCGGCCGCATCGGCCTCGGCCTCGTGCGCGGCTTCGGCCTGCGGCGCGGCGCCATCGCCACCACCGTCGCGCACGACGCGCACAACATCGTCGCCGTCGGAATGTCCGACGACGACCTCGCGCGCTGCGTCGAGCGCCTCGCCGAGATCGGCGGGGGCATCGCGATCTACGAGGACGGAGAGCTGCGCGCCGAGCTGGCGCTCCCGGTCGCCGGGCTCATGTCCGAGGAGCCGGCCGGCGTCGTCGTCGAGCGCCTGGACGAGCTGCACGCCGTCGTGCGCGGGCTCGGCTCGACGCTCGCCGCGCCGTTCATGACGCTCAGCTTCCTGGCCCTCTCGGTGATCCCGGAGCTGAAGATCACCGACCGGGGCCTGGTCGACGTCGAACGGTTCGAGATCGTCCCGTTCGACGCCTGACCCGGCCGCGGGGTGCTAGCGGGCGCGGCTGCGCTGCTGGTCGCGGCGCCACTCGCCCTGACGGGCGGGGCGCTGCTGCGCCATCTGCTGCTGCTTGCGGCGCGCGGGGCTGTTGCCCTGATTGCGCAGGCCGGGCACCATCAGCGGCGTGTCGGTGCGCTCGCAGCGCGGCTCGTCGACGCCCGCGAGGACGGCCATCTTGCTCACGGCCTCGCGCTGATCGTCGAGCACGAGCGTGAGGCTCGTGCCGGTGCGGCCCGCACGGCCGGTGCGGCCGCTGCGGTGGATGTAGCTGGGATCGTCGTCCGGCGGATCGAAGTTGATCACGTGGGTGATCGCGTCGATGTCGAGGCCGCGGGCGGCGACGTCGGTCGCGACGAGCGTGTCCGCGTGGCCGCGTGCGAAGCGCTCCAGGGAGCGCGTCCGCTGCGACTGCGTCATGTCGCCGTGCAGCGCCGCGACGCGGACGCCGCGGTGCTCGAGGCGGGTCGCCAGGCGGCTCGCGCCGCGCTTGGTGCGCACGAACACGAGCGCGAGCTCGCGCTCGGCGGCGAGCGCGTCGACCAGGCGGTCGAGCTTCTCGTCGTGGCGCGTCGTCATGAAGCGGTGCTCGATGTGGCCGATCTCGGCCTCGGGCGTGTGGTGCTCGACCCTGACCGCGTCACGCGTGTAGCGATTGGCGATGCGGTTGACCTCGCCGTCCAGCGTGGCCGAGAAGAAGAGCGTCTGGCGCTCCTGGCGGACGAGATTGACGATGCGGTCGACGGCCGGGCGGAAGCCCAGGTCGAGCATGCGGTCGGCCTCGTCGAGCACGAGCATCGAGACCGAGTCGAGGCGCAGGAGGCGCCGCTCGATCAGATCCTCGAGGCGGCCGGGCGTGGCCACCAGGATGTGCGAGCGGGCGGCCTTCTGGGCCTGGCCGTGGATGCCGACGCCGCCGAAGGCGGTGGCGACGCGCAGACCGCGGGAGCGCGCGAGCGCCGCCGTCTCGTCTGCGACCTGCATCGCGAGCTCGCGGGTGGGCACCAGCACGAGGCCGGCGGGAACCTTGGCGTCACGCGCGATGCGCTCGACCATGGGGATCGCGAAGGCGATCGTCTTGCCGCTGCCCGTGGGCGACTTGGCAAGGACGTCGCGTCCGGCCAGCGCGTCGGGCAGGACGAGCTCCTGAATGGGGAAGGGTTCCGAGATGCCGCGCTGCGCGAGCGCAGCGCAGACGTGCTCGGACGCGCCCAGGGCGCGGAAGGACTTCGTACTCAATGTTCAACTCCTGGCCGTCGATGCGGCCCGTTCGGGGGCTGAGGAACCGACGCGCGCCCCGAACTGATCAGGAGGAACGACGAGCAACCTCACGGAGCGGGACTTTCCGCTCTTGAGTCTCAGGATAGCAGCGTCTTCCCTGCATACCGGCATACCGGGCGCGAGCGCGTACGATCGCTGAGGCCATGACAGCGATCGACATCAACATCGACGCGGGCGAATCGTACGGCGCCTGGAGCATGGGCGACGACGCGGGGACGTTCCCGTACGCGACCTCCGTGAACCTCGCCTGCGGCTTCCACGGGGGCGATCCCGCCTCGATGTTCGCGGCTGCGCGGCTCGCGCTCGAGCACGGGCTCGCGATCGGCGCGCACCCCGGCCTGCCGGACCTCGTCGGCTTCGGGCGGCGCGCGCTGCAGGTCACGCCCGAGCAGGCCTACGGCGATGTCGTCTACCAGGTGGGCGCGCTCGGCGGCGTGCTCCGCGTGCTCGGCGGCAATCTGCACCACGTGAAGCTGCATGGCGCGTTCTCGACGCACGTGAGCGAGGATCCCGCCGTCGCCGACGCCGTCCTGCGCGCCGTCCACGATTTCGACCCGGCGCTGCCGATCGTCGTCATGCCGGGATCCCAGCTCGCGCGCGCGGCCGACGAGATCGGTCACCCGAGCGCGCTCGAGGCCTTCCCGGAGCGCGGCTACGCGCCCGGCGGACTGCTCGCCCGGCGCGGCACGCCCGGCGCGGTCATCACGGACGTCGACGAGGCCGCGCGGCGCGCCGTGCGCATGGCGGTCGAGGGGAAGGTCGAGGCGATCGACGGCAGCACGGTGTCGCTGCGCCCGCGCACGCTCTGCATCCACGGCGACAATCCGCACGCCGCGAGCATCGCCGCCGCCGTCCGCTCCGCCCTGGAGGCCGCCGGAGTCGAGCTGGCGGCGTTCTGAGCCGTGCGGCGGCTCGGCGTCTACGCCCGCCTCGGCGACCGCATCGATCTCGCGGTCAACGAGGGGATCCAGCGCCTCGGTCGCCGGCTGCTCGACGACCTCCACGCCGGCGTGACGGACGTCCAGCCGTCGTACACGACGCTCTACGTGGAGTACGACGCGCGCCGGGCCGAGCGCGCCGGCATCGAGCGCTGGATGGCCGAGCACCTGGCGATCGCGCAGGCAGCCGGCGGGGACGCCGGCGGCAGCTTCGTGCGCGTCCCGGTGCGCTACGACGGCGAGGACGTCGCGGCCGTCTGCGAGGCGACCGGGTCTTGCGCGACATGAGCTGATCGACCTCCACAGCGGGCGCGACTATCGCGTCTTCGCGGTGGGCGCCTCGCCGGGCTTCCCGTTCCTCGGGGTGCTCGACGAGCGCCTCCGCATGGCCCGCCATCCGACGCCGCGCAGCGTCGTGCCCGCCCACTCCGTCGCCATGACGGGATTGCAGACGGGCATCTATCCCGTGGCCGGCCCGGGCGGATGGCAGTTGCTCGGACACGCGTTGCGCGCGGTCTACGACCCGTGGCGCGAGCAGCCGTTCCTGATCGCGCCCGGCGACACCGTGCGGCTCGAGCCCGAGGAGGGCGAGGTGCCGCCGGCACCGGCCGCGCGCCCGCTGCTGCCGCTCGCGCCGGAGCGCCCGGCACTGCGTGTGGACGAGGCCGGGCTGCTCGATCTCGTGGTCGACGGCGGCCGTCACATGGCGGGCCGCTTCGGCATGGCGCAGTCGGGCCCGGCGGATGCGCGCGCGGCGCGCCTCGCCAACGGGCTGGTCGGGAACGACCCCTACGAGCCGCTGCTCGAGCTGACCGTGCGGGGCCCTGCGCTGACCGCTCTGCGACCCGTGCGCATCGCCGTCACGGGGCCCGCCGTGCTGCCCTGGATCGGAGGCCAGCCGGCCGAGGCCCTGACGACGCTCGACCTCGCCACGGGCGATCGCATCTCGCTGCCGCACACCGGGCAAGGAGCGCGCTCGTACCTCGCGATCGCCGGTGGGATCGAGAGCGAGCGCTTCATGGACAGCGCGAGCACCGACGTGCGCGGCCTCGTCGGGTTGCCGCTCGCGGCCGGCGACGTCATCGGGACGGCCAGGGAGGTCGTCTCCGAGCGCCGCATGAGCGCCAAGGTCGACTGGCCGGTCGACGGCGCCGTCGTGCGCATCCTTCCGGGACCGCAGGCTTCACGCGCGGCGCTCGAACGTCTCGACGGCGCCGAGCTGCGCACCGCCGCCGGCGATCGCACGGGCGTCCGGCTCGAGGGAGCCGAGATCCCGGGCGGCGAGTCGGTGAGCGAGCCGCCGCCGCTCGGTGCGGTGCAGATCACGCCCAACGGCGAGCCGTTCGTGCTGCTCGTCGACCGCTACCGCACCGGCGGCTACGCCAAGCCCGCGGTCGTGCATCCCGACGACCTGCCGATCATCGCCCAGCTGCTGCCGGGCATGCGAGTGACGTTCAAGCTGGTCGAGCCGGGCCTGCGCTGGGATCTCGCCCAGGTGCCGGGCTAGGTCTATTGCACGAGTGCGAGCAGCGTCGTGCCGGCGCCCGCGAGCGCGATGCCGATGTACTGGTGCGGCTTGAGCCGCTCGCGCAGGAAGATGATTCCGGCCACGGCGCTGAGCGTCGAGAACTGCCCGGCGACGACCGCGGCGACGCTCACCGGGCCGCGGGCCGCGGCGTACGCGTAGGTGACGAAGGCCGCCGCGTCGATCGCCCCGAGTCCCACGAGGCGGGCGCACACGGCGCGGCCCGGGAGCCGCAAGCCGCGCCGGAGCACGATCACGCCGAGCAGCGCGAGGGCGCTGAGGCGCCCGCATGGCGACGGCGCTCACCGGCCCGAGATCCGCGGCGGCGGCGTAGAGCGCGAACATCAGCCCGAGGCAGACGGCGGAGCCCGCGGCCGGCAGAGCGCCCGCAGCAGTGCGGCGCCTGCCCGCAGCCGCGGCCAGGCAGCCGCCGGCGAGCGAGATCGCGAGGCCGACCGCGATCAGGATGCCGACTTCCTCGCCGAACAGGATCACCGCGAGTGCGGCGATGCCGCCTTCCAGGCCGATGATCGGGGCGACGACCGCGAGGTCGCCCGTCTCGAGCGCCCGGAAGAAGAGGATGAAGCCGGCGACCTCGAACACGCCTGCCAGCACTGCGAAGGCGAGTGGCCTCAGGTCCTCGTGCGTGGGTATCCCGTCGAGCGCGAGTGCGAGCGGGATGGTCAGGAGGCCGTTCGCGACCATGATCACGAGCGACGCCACGTACGGGTCGACGCTGCGGCTGATCGGCACGATCCAGAAGTTGAAGGCGGTCCACGCGAACGCCGTGACCAGGCTGAGTGCGACCGTCATCCGCCGCTACCGTACTGCCGTGGATCCGGTGGCCGACCCAGATGCCGTCGCGCTCGCGCGCTTCCTCGAGCGCAATGCGCCCGTGCTCGTGTTCACCGGCGCCGGGGTCTCGACGGCGAGCGGGCTGCCCGACTTCCGCTCGCCGGGCGGCCTGTGGGAGCGGCTCGATCCGATGGTCGACGGGCACGTCGACATGCTCTCGCGCGATCCCGCGCGCGTCTGGCAGTGCTGGGCCGAGCCGCTCGTCGGCGCGCGCATCCTCCACAACCCCGCTCACACCGCGCTCGCGCAACTCGAGGTGGGGGGCTTCGTCTCCGGCGTCGTGACGCAGAACATCGACGGCCTCCATCACGCGGCCGGCAGCGACGCCGTCGAGGTGCACGGCCACCTGCGCACGGCGCGTTGCATGCGCTGCGGCGCCGAGGAGGCGATGGGCTCTGCGCTCGCGCGCTACGCCGAGTCGCGGCTGGCGCCCCAGTGCCTCGAGTGCGGCGGGACGCTGCGCCCGCAGGTCGTGCTCTTCGGCGAGCAGTTGCCCGTCTCGGCCTGGGGCCTCGCCTCCGCGCTCGTCGAGAGCTCGGGCGGTTGCCTGTGCGTCGGTACGTCGCTGCAGGTCTACCCGGCGGCCGGCCTCGCCGAGGCGTTCGCGCGGAGCGGGCGGCCGCTCGCGATCGTCTCGCGGGAGGCGACGGCGCTCTGGGAGGACGCCGACCCCAGGCTGCTGCGCTCCGCCGAGGAGCTCCTGCCCGCCGTCGCGGCCATACTTCTCGCCGAACCAGCCGATTCACCCTGAACCTGAAGCTCTTGCCCCGGGAGGCAGCCCGTGCAGGTCAACGATCCGTCACAACCCTTCGAATGCCGTTGCGCGCTGTGCGTTGGAGGGGGGCGAGGTGCTGAAGGTGCAGCCGGACGCGATGATCGCGCACTCGCCGGGCGTCGTCCTCACGGCGGGCGCGGACGGTGGCGTGATGAAGGGACTCAGGCGCAAGGTGCTCGGCGGCGAGTCGTTCTTCATCACGACCTACACGGCACCGCCCGAGGGCGGCTGGGTCGACTGCGCCACGCACCTGCTGGGCGACGTCTTCTCGCTCGAGGTGAGCGAGGAGCACGGCCTGCTGATCTCGCGCGGCGGCTGGGTCGCGTCGAGCACGACGATCGCCCTCGATTCCAAGTGGGGCGGCCTCAAGAACCTGATGGGCGGTGAGGGCGGCTTCATCGTGCGCGCCTCCGGCGCGGGCACGATCGTGCTCGCATGCTTCGGCGCGCTCGACATCTGGGACCTCGCCCCGGGCGAGACGTTCACCCTCGACACCAATCACATGGTCGCCTACGAGGAGACGGTGAGCTACAAGCTCCACCGCGCCGTCGAGGGCCGCTCGATCCAGTCGTTCAAGACCGGCGAGGGCTGGGTCTTCGAGTTCACCGGGCCCGGCCGCGTCTACGGCCAGACGCGCTCGCCGCAGTCGCTCCTCGGCTGGCTCCAGAGCGCGATGACGGGTACCAGCAGCTCGCCGACGGGCGGTGGGCTCGGAGGCCTGCTCTGGACACTAGGTCGTCATCTCCGCTTCCGGGGCCGGTGCGGAGGCGACGGCGTCGCGGACGGCGACCTTGACCGCCTCGCTCAGCGTCGGGTGCGCGAACGTCGTCGCGAGCAGCGGGCCGAGGTCGCCGCTGCGCGTGTGCAGCGGGACGGTGAGGGCGGCCAGCATGTCGCCGGCGTGGGCGGCCATGATCGTCGCTCCCACGAGCTTGCCGCTCGCGCGGTCGGTCACCACCTTGACGAAGCCCTCGGTCTCGCCGATCGCGCGCGCCTTGCCGAGCTCGCGCACGAGCTTGGCGCAGGTGTGGACCTCGATGCCGCGCTCGCGCGCCTCGGCCTCGGTCAGCCCCACGGCGGCGACCTCGGGGTCGGTGAAGGTGACGCGCGGCATCGTGGCGTAGGCCGGCTCGTGGTGCGCTCCGCTGAGCGCGTTCTCGGCGACCTGCGGTCCCTCGTGCGTCGCGACGTGCGTGAACTGGAAGCGACGGTGGTCGCCCCCGATCGCGTCTCCGAGAGCCCAGACGCCGCTCGCCGTCGTCTCGAGGTGCGCGTCGACGCGCGCCCCGCCGTCCTCGAGGGCGACGCCGCCCTCGGCCGGATCGGTCTCGTCGACGCGGGGCTCGCGCCCGGTGGCGATGAGCAGCGCCTCGGCGGTCGCGCTGCCGCCCTTCCACGTGAGCTCGGTGCCACCGGGCACGTTGCGCGCGCCGATCTCGCGCGCGCCCGTGACGACGCGCACGCCCTCGTGGCGCAGGACGCGCAGGAGCGTCTCGCGCGCCTCCGGCTCCTCGCCGCGCAACGGCGCGTCGCCGCGCAGCACCATCGTCACCTCGAGGCCCAGGCGGTTGAGCGCCTGGGCGAACTCGCACGCGATCGGCCCGGCGCCGCCGACGATGAGCGAGGCCGGCAGGTCGGTCATGCGAATCAGGTCGTCGCTCGTCACGTACCGGACGCGCGCGCGAGGCCGGGTATCGGCGCGATCCACGGGCGCGCTCCCGTCGCCAGCACCGTGGGCACGCCGCGCAGCTCGGTCTCTCCGTCCTCGTCCTCGACTGCGAGCGCGCCGCCGCGGAAGCGCCCGTGCCCGTGCACGCGGAGCACGTCGTTCTGCTCGAGCAGGTCCTCGTAGAAGCGGCGGCCGTGGTCGATCACGCGGTGCAGGCGCGCCATGACCGCGGGCGCATCGATCTCGACGGTCGCGCGCACGCCGAACTCGTGTCCCCGCCGCGCTCCGTGCGCGATCTCCGCAGCCCTGACCAGGGCCTTCGTCGGGATGCACCCGACGTTGATTCAGGTGCCGCCGAGCGCCTCGGGCTCCACCACGGCGACGCGCGCGCCGAGCCGGCGAGCGCGCATCGCGCAGGAGATGCCGCCCATTCCACCGCCGATCACGACGAGCTCGGGCGCGAACGTCTCGAGCCGCGTCATGCTCCAGCTCAGACGAGCTCGGGGGCCACGCGCGCGATCGTCTCGTCGACCAGCTCGCGCCGGCCGTGCTCGGCGTCGCGCCGCAGCACGCCTTCCGCGTCGACGCGGTACTGCCCGACCTTCATGAGCGGAGGCGAGTAGCAGTGGATCGAGACCGCGGGGGCGCCCTCGCTGTGCGCGACCGAATGGATGTATCCCGCCGGCCCCTGGCGCGTGTCGCCGGGCTGCAGCTCCAGCGCCGTGGCGCCGGTCGGCAGGCGCAGCTGGCGCTCGATGATCTTGCCGCGCGCGATCGCGATGCCGACGTCGGAGACGTCGTGGTCGTGGAAGCCCGTCGACTGGCCGGGCATCCAGCACAGCACCCAGATGTCCGTCCGCTCGTCCTCGTAGAGGAGCCGGTAGCGGCGGCGGTGCGCGTCGACGACGAGCAGGGGCTCCCACAGCTCGGGGCGGTCGCGGATGGCGGTCGCGACCCCCTCGAGCTCGGCGGCCGAGAGCTCGGCCGCCGCCGGGATCAGCTCGCGCGTCGCCGCGGCGAGATCCGAGGGGGGAGTCAGCACCTCGTCCCAATCGATCGGGTCGAGCACCGGCGCATCCTTATGGCTCTGCCGCGTAACCATTCCCACTCAGTCTACCGCTCGGGCCGTTCCGCGGATTGCCGGAATGACGGGATGCTCGTGCTCAGGCGCCCGCGACCGACCGTGCGATCGCGATCAGGCGGGCGCGCGGGATCTCGCCCTCGACGCGGATCAGCGTGTCGTCGCGCTGCCACAGGAGCGTCGTGCCGGCAAGCCGCGTGTAGGTCTGATCGAAGACGCCGTCCGGTGCCCGGAACAGCACCATCATGTGCGGCGCTCCCGTCAGGAGCAGGGCCGGGCTGCCGTCGATCTCGAGGAACGTCCGCTTGGTCGCGGAGGGGACGGTCTTGCCGATGATCGTCTTCTCGATCTTCCCGCGGACGACGCTCACGAGGACGCGCCTGCGCACGCCGATGCGCTCGGCGGTCGTGCTCGGCTCGTACAGGAACGTGATGTCCACGCCCGACTCGAGCTGCTCCTCGAAGATCCCGTCGGGCCGGCCGAGGACGGTCGGCGGACTCACGTCTCGCCCCAGATCCCTGCGCGCCTGCTCGAGCGAGATCCTCGGGCCCAGCTCCAGGCGGCGCACGTCGGCGCCGAGCTCGGGAAGCCGGGTGACGGCGGTGATCTTGACGTCGCGCAGGCCGAACGTCTCGAGCACGCGGTCGCGCAGGTCGCCCGAGACCGCCAGAGCGGTGGCCGGGACGAGCAGGAGCAGCGCGAACGCGAGCAGCGCGACGCGCCGCCGCCGGCGGCGGCCGGCGCTCGCCCGCTGCGCCGCCGCGACGACGCGGGGCGCGAGCGCGGGCGTCTCGGGGAAGCCGTCGGCGAGGGCGCGGAGGTCGTGCTCGAGCGTCATGCCTCCACCTCCAGCGCGCCGCGCAGGCGGTCGAGCGCCCGCGCGGTCCGCGACTTCACGGTGCCGCGCGCGATGCCGAGCACCGCCGCCGTCTCCTGCTCGCCGAGGTCGAGCACGAAGCGGCACGCGATCACGCTGCGGTCGCGCTCGGGCAACCCGGCGAGCGCCGCGCGCAGGCGCCCGTCGCTGAGAGCGGGGGCATCGGACGCGGGCGGCTGCCAGCTCAGCTCGCCGGCCGCGCGCTCGGTCAGGCCCTCGCGCCGCCGGCGGTTGCGCACGCGATTGCGCGCCTCGTTGGCGACGATCGCGAGCAGCCACGGGCGGAACTCGGCGCCGCGCCGGAAGCGCCGCAGCGCCAGCCAGGCGCGCACGAACGCCTCCTGCGCGGCCTCCTCGGCATCTGCCGCCGAGCCGGTGATCAGATATGCGGTACGGAAAGCGATCGCCTGGTGCTCCTCGACGAGGGATTCGTAGGCGCGCGCGTCGCCACGCCGCGCGCGCACGGGGCGGTCATCCGGCGCCTGGTCACCGCCGTCCACTCGCCCCTTCTACACCCCTGCGCCGGGGCGCGTTCCCGCGGGCACGCGCATCAGCCGCGCGAGCCAGTGCGGGAGGTACCAGTTCCACTCGCCCATCAGCTTCATGAGCGCGGGTACGAGCAGCGCGCGGATGATCGTCACGTCGATCGCGATCGCGACCGCCAGGCCGAAGCCGAACTGCACGAGGCCGATCAGGCTGCCGAGCATGAAGCCCGAGAACGCGGCCACCATGATCGCGGCGGCGGCGGTGACGATCCTGCCCGTGCGCATCAGCCCGAGCGAGACTGCGCGCTCGGTGTCGCCCGTCTCGTCGTAGATCTCGCGCATGCGCGAGATCAGGAACACCTCGTAGTCCATCGAGAGGCCGAACAGCATCGCGAACAGGAAGATCGGGATCCAGGCCTCGATCTGGTTCGCCTGCGGCAGGCCGATGACGGCGCCGGCGCCCCAGCGGAACGCGACCACCAGCAGGCCGTAGGTCGCCCCGACGGAGAGCAGGTTGAGGATCACGGCCTTGAGCGGCAGGAGCAGCGAGCGGAACGCGCGCATGAGCACGAGATAGGTGAGCGCGAGCACGCCGAGCACGAGCCAGAGGAAGGAGCCGTAGGCGCGCTCGATGAAGTCGACGCCCGCCGGCGGCCCGCCGCCGGCGAAGACGCGGGCAGTGCCGAAGCCCGCCTGAGGCACGTAGTCGTGGCGCACCCGCAGGGCGAGCTTCTTGGCCTCGTCCGTGCCGTAGTCGTGCACGGTCGCGACGACGATGCGCGCGTAGCGTCCCGAGGGATCGGGCGGCAGATACGTCGGCAGGCCGGGCTCCGTCGGGGTCTGCACGATCGTGACCTCGGGATCGGCGCGCAGCTGCTTGACGAACCGCTCGATCGCGGGTCCGGCCGCGCGGATGCCGCCGGCGCGCCCGCTGTCGACCACTGCGATGAGCGGCGTGATCGTGCCCGGACCGAGCGTCCGCTCGAGCAGCTCGAGGCCCTGCACCGACTGCGACTGCGAGGGCAGGCCCTTGCTCGATCCCGGCGTCAGCGAGAGCAGCGGCGCGGGCAGCGCGCACAGCAGCAGGAACCCGCCCGTGACCCCGGCGACGATCGCCGGCCGCCGCATGATCGTCTCGGCGATGCGCGCCCAGATCCCGTTCTCGCCCTCGGGGCGCAGGCCGATCATCGGCACCCGCATGTGCAGCAGGCTCGCGCCGAAGATCGCCAGGAGGGCGGGCAGCAGCGTCAGCGCGGCGGTGATCGAGACGACCGGGATGAGTAGGCCGCCGACGCCCATCGAGCGGATGAACGGCAGCGGGATCAGGACGAGACACGTCAGCCCGATCGCGACGGTCGCGCCCGAGAACAGCACGGCGTGCCCGGCGGTGCGCATCGTGGTGCGCAGCGCCTCCGGCGGATCGGAGCCACCGACCAGCTCCTCGCGGAAGCGGTAGACGACGAGCAGCGAGTAGTCGATCGCGATCGCGATCCCGATCAGCGTGACGAGGTTGGTCACGTAGATCGCCATGTTCAGCTCGTGCGCCAGGAGCCACAGCAGCCCGAGCGTCACGGGCACCGTGCCCGCCGCCATGAGCAGCGGCACGAGCGTCGCGGTCAGCGTGCCGAACACGACCAGCAGCACGATGATCGCGATCGGGATCGCGATCATCTCGCCGCGCTGCAGATCCTCGTCGAAGACGGGCTGCAGGTCGCGGTTGATCGCCACCTGCCCGCTGACGTAGACCCGGCCGCTGCACGCAGTGGCGCCGGGCACGCAGATCGCGCGTGTGGCACCGGCCTGCTCGGCACCGATCGCGCGGCGCATCGGCTCGACCCGCAGCTGCGCCTGCTGCGGCTCCAGCCGCGTGTCGATCTGCGCGAACGCCACGCCCGCTCCCGCCGGCTGCACCGGCCCGACGCGCGCGTCGGGCAGGGCGCTCGCGGCGCGCTTCAGGACCTGGGCCTGGGCGGCCGGCGCGACGTCGCCCGCGAACACGATCGTGTAGCCGGAGTCGGGCCGCTGCCCGAAGTGGTCGGCGAGCAGCGAGCGCGCGTGCTCGCTCTCGGTGCCGGGCAGGTCGAAGCGGTTCGAGAGCAGGTCGTTCAGCGTCGTCCCGAACGCGCCGGTGACCGCCGCCAGCGAGAGCGTCGCGGCGATCAGCCAGGCTCCGGCCACGGCATAGCGCCCGCGGCGCATGGCATCGGCGAGGCGGATCATCGGCCGCTGTCTAGCAGCCGGTGTGTGGCGGCACCTCTGCTTCGCCGGCCCGTCTGCGCGCGATCAGGCGCCCTGGGATTCCGCGATGCGGCGCATCCAGTAGCGGAACCAGTCCCGTCCGTAGGGGACGTAGACCCGCACGGGAATCCCGCGCTCGACGAGATCGCGGATGTCGTCGTTGCGCACGCCGAGCAGCATTTCGACGGACACCGCCTCGAGCGGACGAGCGCCTCGCGCAGGATGGGGTCGTGCGTCGCGAGGGCGACGTCCGCGCCCGCCGCGTGCAGCTCCCGCGCCAGGCGGAGAAAGGCGAGATCCGTCTCCTCGCCGTAGCGGTGGGCTGCCGCCGCCTCGACGTACGCACCCTTGACGAGGCGGATGGCCACGCCGGCCTCGACGAGCGCCGGCCAGTCCGACGCGCTCCGGTGGAGGTTGGCCTGCAGGGTCATCTGCAACGGCGCCCCCTGCCGTGCCAGCTCGAGCACGATCGCCTGCGAGGACGACGTGCGCGTGCTGTCCTCGGCGCCGACGTCGAGGCGGCGCCCGCCGAGCGCCGCGACGATGCGCTCGAGCTGAGCGCGGCAGAAGTCCGGTGAGACATCGAGGCCCACGTGCGAGAGATCGATCGCGACCGTCGCCTGCGAGCCGGCGAGCGTGAGCGCGTCGGCGAGCGCCACATAGCCGTCCGCGGCCGCGGAGGCCGCTGCCGAGTCGCCGACCTGCTCGCCGAAGAAGTCGATCGCCGAGCCGACGCCGTCCCGTTCGAGCTGTGCCGCGAGCGCGAGCGCGTCGGCCATCTGCTCGCCGGCGACGTAGCGCAGCGCCCGCTTCCGAGCGGCGCGTTCACCGATCGGCAGGCGGCGCGTCGCCGTTTCGAAGCCCGCGCTCGTCGCCAGCGCGAAGAGCGCGCGACGGCGAATGCTCGCACGCCCGCCCATCGCGGGCTTCTACGGCTTGTACGCGGTGGCGGGCACGGACGGATCCGGGTACGGAGCCGCCAGCGCGCGCTCGATGACCTCGGTCATCTCGCGCTCGATCTCGATGTCGATCGCGTCGGCGGCGTCGGCGCTCAGGCCGCAGTCGTCGATCAGCCGCTGCCGGCCGAGCAGCAGCGGGTCGCGCTCCTGCCAGCGCTCGAGCTCGCCCGGCTTGCGGTACTTGCCCGGATCGCTGCGCGAGTGGCCGACGAAGCGGTACACCATCATCTCGAGGAACACCGGGCCGCGGCCTGCCCGTGCGCGCTCGGTCGCGCGCAGCGCAGCGGCTCGCGTCGCCCACACGTCCATGCCGTCGACGCGCTCGTAGGCGACGTCGAGGCCCTCGACGCGGGCGCGGATCTCGCCCGCGGTGACCTGCTCCATCGGCGTGAACTCGCCGTAGAGGTTGTTCTCGCACACGAAGACGGCCGGCAGCGAGAACACGCGCGTGAAGTTGAGGCACTCGTGGAAGTAGGCCTGGTTCGTCGCGCCCTCGCCGAAGTACGCGACGGCGACGTTGCCCGTGCCCTTGAGCGCCAGCGAGGCGCCGGTCGCCGCGGCGATCGAGCCGCCGACGATGCCGTAGCAGCCGATCAGGCCGTGCTCGAGGTCGATCACGTTCATCGAGCCGGCGCGGCCGCCGCAGACGCCGGTGGAGCGACCCGAGCAGCTCGTCCAGCAGGCCCTGCGGCGAGGTTCCGATGGAGAGCGCGTGGCCGTGGCCGCGGTAGGTGCCCGCGACGCGGTCGTCGGGGGTGAGCACGCTGCCGACGCCCGTCGCCGACGCCTCCTCGCCGTTGTAGAGATGCGTCGTGCCGTGCACCTCGCCCTTCAGGAAGAGCGAGTGGACCGCTTCCTCGAAGCGCCGGATCAGGCGCATCCGGCGGTAGAGCGAGAGCATCAGATCGCCGTCGGCGGCGGTCGGTGCGGCAGGTGCGGCGGTGGCGGAGGCCATCAGACGACGACCTCGCTCTCGCGCAGCAGGTCGGCGCCGCGCACGTAGGTCTTGCCGCACACGAGCAGCTCCTCGGCGGGGAACTTCGTGATGATCCGGTTGCCATCCTCGGTGACGACGACTTCCTCCTCGATGCGCGCGGCCGAATGGCCGTCGCTGGCGGCGCAGTACGTCTCGAGCGCGAACACCATTCCGGGCTCAATCGTAATCGGGTGGTCGAGCGAGTGCACCCGCGAGATCATCGGCGCCTCGTACAGGCTGACGCCGAGTCCGTGACCGAACTGCAGGCCGAAGCACGCCTGCTCGTCCGGGAAGCCGAGCTCCTCGGCCGTCGGCCAGACCGCCGCGATGCGGTCGGTGGTCATGCCCGGCTTGACGAGGTCGATCGCGGTGTCGAGCCACTCCCGGCACTGCTTGTAGGCATCCAGCTGCGACTGCGTGACTCCGCCGACGTTGAAGGTGCGGTAGTAGCAGGTGCGGTAGCCCATGAAGGAGTGGATGACGTCGAAGAAGGCTTGGTCGCCGGGGCGGAGGAGGCGGTCGCTGAAGACGTGGGGGTGGGGGTTGCAGCGGTCGCCGGAGACGGCGTTGATGGCTTCGACCTGTTCGGAGCCGAGCTCGAAGAGGCGTTGCATGGCCATGGCGACGATCTCGTGTTCGCGGACGCCGGGGCGGAGCATGCGGTAGATGTCCTCGTAGACCGCGTCCACGATCGCCGCCGCGTGCTCGAGCAGCGCGATCTCGTCCGCGGTCTTGTGCGCGCGCGCCGAGAGCATGATCGGCTGCGAGTCGACGATCTCGAGACCGAGGCGCTGGAGCGAGAACAGCGTCTCCATGTCGGTCAGGTCGATGCCGAGCGTCTCCTTCTCGAGCCCGCGCTCGGCGAGCTCCGCGTAGATCTTCCCGGCCATCGTGTCCGGCACGCCGGTCGAGCGGGGCATCGCCCCGCGCATCGACGTCACTCCGGCGCGCCAGCTCGACTCGGGGAGCCACGGCGCGTACAGCTGGTGGTGCTTGGCGGCCGAGCCGAAGTCCCAGAGCACGGGGTCGCCCTCGCGCGGGAGCAGCACGCAGCGCGCGCTCTTGTCGCGCGCCCACTCGCCGATGTGCGTGCTCGAGACGTAGCGGATGTTGTTCTGGTCGAACAGCAGCAGGGCGCCGACGTCGGAGGCGCGCAAGGCCGCCTGGGCCTTGGCGAGGCGCTCGGAGCGGAGGCGCGCGAAATCGATGCGCTGCTCCCAGTCGACCGCCATCGTGGCGCCGCGGGATGCGATGTTCATGCGCTTCTCTCCTTCACGGACTGGATGATCGTCGCGGAGCCCGGCAGGAACGCGTCCTCGAGTGGCGGGCTGTACGGGATCGGCGTGTCGGCCGTCGCGAGCCGCCAGGCGTCGTCGAGCGAGCCCAGCGCCTGCTCGGTCACCCGCGCCATGACCTCGCCGGCCCACCCGCCGGTCAACGGGCCCTCCTCGACGACGAGGAGGCGCGTCGTGCGCTCGACCGACGCGATCACCGTCTCGATGTCGAGCGGCTTGATCGTGCGCAGGTCGATCACCTCGCAGTCGATGCCCTCCCCGGCCAGCTCCTCGGCGGCGGCGAGCGAGTCGTGCAGGCCCTTCATCACGGAGACGATGGTCAGGTCGGAGCCGGCGCGCGCGATGCGCGCCTTGCCGAACGGCAGCGGGTCGGCGTCGATCTCGCCCTTGAGGCCGAGCAGCCGCTTGTGCTCGAGGAAGAGCACGGGGTTGTCGTCCCGGATCGCGTCCTTGAGCAGGGTCTTCGCATCGCTCGGGGTCGACGGACAGGCGATCTTGAGGCCCGGCACCGAGTGGAACCAGCCGATCGGCGTCTGCGAGTGGATCGCTCCGAAGCGGCCGCCGGCGCCGATCACCGAGAGCACGACGAGCGGGACGCTGCCCTGCTCGTTCGAGAGGTACCAGTACTTGGTGGCCTGGTTGATGACGCCGTCCATGACGAGCGGCAGGAAGTCGCCGAACATGATCTCGATCACGGGGCGCTTGCCGCATACCGCGCTGCCGTAGGCGGCGCCGATCAGCGCGAGCTCCGAGATCGGGGTGTCGAAGACGCGCTCCTCGCCGTACTTCTCGGCGAGACCGGGCGTCGTCACGAAGACGCCGCCGGCCACGGCGATGTCCTCGCCGAAGAGGATCACGTTCTCGTCGCGCGCGAGCTCCTCGTCGAGCGCATCGCGGACGGCGGCGCGGAACTCGACCGCGGTCGGATCGCTGATCGTGCTCACAGAACGAGAACCTCCGGAGATTCGAGAAGCGCCTGCAGGCGCGCGAGGAACGCGGCCCCATCCGCACCGTAGACCGCGCGGTGGTCGCACGCGAGGGTGAGTGTCGCGAACGGACGGGACGTGACTGCGCCGGCCTCGTCGACGAGCGCGCGCGGCTGCGCTGCGCCCACCGAGAGAATCGCCGCCTCGGGTGCGTTGATGATGGAGTCGAACGCGCTGATGCCGTACATGCCGAGATTCGAGACGGTGAACGTCCCGTCGGCCAGGTCGGCGGGTGTCGAGGACGACGTGCGCACGCGCTCGACCAGCCCGGCGGTATCGCGCGCGATCTCGCCCAGCGAGCGGCGGTCGGCATCGCGCACGACGGGCACGAGCAGCGCGCCCGGACGCGCCACCGCGATGCCGACGTTGACGCGCTCGTAGCGCTCGATGGCATCGCCCGTGTAGCTGCTGTTGACCGCGGGATGCTCCCGCAGCGCTCGCGCCGTGAGCGCGACGACGATGTCGTTGACGGTCGGCGCGCCGTCGCCCACCGCCGTGCGCAGTCGCTTGCGGAGCCGCAGGATCTCACCGAAGTCGACGTCGATCGAGAGCCGGAAGTGCGGCACGGTGGCGATCGTCTCGGCCATGCGCTGCGCGATCACGCGCTGCGTCGAGGTGAGCGGCAGGCGCTCGGCGGCCCCGCGGCCACCGGCCGGAGAGGTCGCGGGAGCGGTGCCCGGCGCCGGGTCGGTGGGGGCGGGCAGAGTCGCGGCCGGCTGCCGGCTCGCCGCAGGCGGCCGATCGGCCGCAGCCTCGACGTCGGCGAGCCGGATGCGCCCGCGCGGGCCGGTGCCGGTGAGCGTTGCGAGGTCGACGCCCAGCTCACTCGCGCGGCGGCGGGCGACGGGCGTGGCCAGCGGTCTGCCCTGCGCCGATGCGACGGGCGTGGCCGGCGGCCCGCCGGGCGCCGGCGCGGCGACCACGGTGCCGCCGATCCGGGCGATCGGCCCGCCCAGCTGCTGCGCCTCTCCGGCCTGGACGAGGATCTCCGAGAGCAGGCCCGAGATCTCGGCCTCGTAGATCACGGTCGCCTTGTCCGTCTCGACCTCGACGAGCTCGTCGCCCACCTCGACCTGGTCGCCGACGTCCTTCAGCCAGCGCACGATCGTGCCCTCCTCCATCGCGTCGGAGAGGCGTGGCATCACGATCTCGACGGCGCTCACGACGATCTCCCGCGGAGCGTGTCGGCGACGCGGACGAGGTCGCCGTCGCCCTGGCCGGCGGCGACCGTGCGCTCGAGCACCGAGCGCGCCGCATCCGCTGCGGGAAGCTCGGCGCCGACCTCGGCCGCCAGTGCGTCCGCGAGCGCGAGATCCTTGAGCATGAGCAGCGGCGTGAAGGCCACGGCGGCCTCGTCGGGCGCGAGGAACGCGCCCTGCTTGTACTGCACGAACGGGGATGCGACGGCCGAGTCCGCGAGCGCGGCATAGGTCGCGGCGCGCTCGAGGCCCGCGCGCTCGCACAGGACGAGCAGTTCCGAGACGCTCTGGTTGGTGACGGCGATCATCGTCGCGAGCGCGAGCTTCACCGTCGCGCCGGCGCCGACGTCCCCGAGGTGGTGCTGGGCGCGGGTCATCGCGGCGAGGGCGGGACGCACCTTCTCGACGTCTTCCGCGGAGCCCCCGACGAGTGCCGTCAGGGTCGCGGCCTGGGCGAGCGCGATGCTGCCCGAGACGGGCGCGTCGACGAAGCCGACGCCGCGCTCGGCAGCCGCACGCGCGATGTCGCGCTCGGCGACCGGCCCGCTCGTACCCATGTCGACGAGCACCGAGCCGGCCGCCATCGCCGGGAGCACCTCGGCCGCGACTGCGCGCGTCACGTCGCCGTCGTAGAGCATGAGGATCACCACGTCGGCGCCCGTTGCGGCGTCGGCGGGCGATGTGGCCACGCGCACGCCGGCATCTGCGCACCAGTCGGTCTTGCCGTCGCTGCGATTCCAGACCGTCGCGAGCAGGTCCGCCTTCGCGAGGTTGTGGGCCATCGCGACGCCCATGCGCCCGAGCCCGAGGAATGCGACCTTCATGCGTCCACGTCCACGACCAGCTTGCCACTCGCGGAGCCGTCGGCGAGCGGGACCAGCCCGCGTTGCACGATCTCCCCGAGCGGGATCAGCGCGCCGAAGGCGGCGTGGGCGAACTCCGTCGTATCGAGCATCTCGACCGCGGCGGCGAGATCCTCGTCGCACACGTGCGCGAGCGTCGTCTTGAGATCGACCTCGCGGATCGCCGCGGAGAAGAGGTCGAGTGCGACGGGCTCGGCCTGCAGCCCGACGATCAGGACGGTGCCGCCGCGCTTGGCGGCGGCGATCGCCACGCCGGGCGAGCGCGGCGCGCCGGAGGCCTCGAGCACGACGTCGGCGCCCGAGCCCGTCACGGCGCGGATCGCCTCGACCGCGTCCTCGCGGCCGGCGTTCACCGTGTGCGAGGCACCCAGGACGCGTGCGGCATCGAGCCGGCCGTCGTCGATGTCGACGGCGATCAGATCACCCGCGCCGGAGGCGGCCGCGGCGCCGATCAGGAACGAGCCGATGCCGCCGGCTCCGATCACGGCAATCGATTGGCCGGGCTGGGCGCCGCTGCGCCGCAGCGCGTGGAGTGCGACCGCGAGCGGCTGCGCCATCGCAGCCGCGTCGTCCGAGCACGTCTCGGGCACGATCCTGCAGAGGGACGCGGGCGTCCGCACATACGGCGCGAGTCCTCCGTGCGTGTGGAGCCCGAGCGTGTAGTAGCTCGCACACAGGTTCGTGCGCCCGCGCAGGCACCACTCGCACGTACCGCACGAGACGCCGGCGCCGCAGACCACGCGGTCGCCGACGCTGAGTCCTGCGGCCTGCGGCCCGAGCGCCGCAACCCGACCGGTGAACTCGTGCCCCATGATCGTCGGGCCCTGATGCCCGCTGAAGGGGTGCGGCGCGGCGATCGGGAAGAACTTCGGCGCGTGCACGAACTCCGAGGCGTCGGTGCCGCAGATGGCCGCGCGCGAGACTGCGAGCACGACGTCGGAGCCCTGCGGGTCCCCGGGCTCGGGCATGTCCTCGACGCGCACGTCACCGGGCGCGTGGTAGACGGCCGCGATCATCGGCGGGTCACCCGCTGTTCACCAAAGACACACACGCCCGCCGAAAAGTACACCCAGACTCTATGCCCCGTCAACCTTTGTCCATCGGGGGTTTGGTCGTCTTTTCACGCGTTTCGCGGACGGTGACGCGACGCGGGCCCGGTGTTCAAGACAGCTGAACGTGATTCACGGGGCTGGCTCGGATAGCATCTCCCGCCATGCAGGAGAAGAGCGCGAGCGAAAACGCCCGAACGCCGGAGCGCCGCTCTGCGATCGGGTCGCGCTTGCGCGCCAACAGGACGATGCGCCACCTGACGCTGCGCGAGCTCGCGCGGCGGGTCGGTGTCTCGCCGAGCCTGATCTCGCAGATCGAGACGGGGCGCTCGCAACCGTCGGTGGGAACGCTGTACGCGATCGCGACCGAGCTCGAGGTGTCGGTCGACGATCTGCTGTTCGACGGGGACGACACCCGCCCCGAGCGCCGGCCGGGCGCTGCCGGCTCGCGCGACGATCTCGGCACGTCCGCCGTCGGACCGGTGCAGCGCTCGCAGAACCGCCGCGCGATCTCGCTCGACTCGGGCGTGCGCTGGGAACGCCTCACGACCCAGCACGACGACGACGTCGAGTTCCTGGACGTCGTCTACGACGTCGGCGGCGCATCGAGCGCGGCGGAGTCGCTGACGCGCCACGCGGGCCGCGAGTACGGCCTCGTGCTGAGTGGGCGTCTCGGCGTGACGCTCGTCTTCGAGGAGCACGTGCTCGAGGCCGGCGACTCGATCTCGTTCGCGTCGACGACCCCGCACCGCCTGGCGAACGTCGGCGACGAGCCGGTGCACGCGATCTGGTGCGTCGTGGGCCGCGATCCGTCGACCAAGGGCTAGGCGCAGGAGTCCGGCCCGACCTCTGCAAAGGTGTCGGCATGCGCAGACTCCTTCTCACATCGTTCAGGTCCAGCCTTGCCGCAGTCGGCCGCCACGGCCGTGCTCGCCACGCCCGCGCTCGCCGACTCGACTCCCGTCGGTCCGCTGCCGAAGGGCGCCAGCTCCACCTTCTCGACCCACCGCGGCTGGTTCGTGTCCGTCGCGCTGCCGCGTCAGCCGAAGTCGAGCGGGCTCGTCTGGCGCATCGCGCGGCCGTTCAACACGGACATCGTCCACCAGGTCTCGGAGGGCGACGTCGGCAAGCAGGTCGTCGTCGTCTTCAACGTGTCCGGGACGGGCACCACGTCGATCGTCTTCGCCCTCACGAAGGGCGACAGCTCGCCGAAGGCGATCCGCGCGATCACGACCGTCGTCCGCGTGACGTAGCCCTAGGTCGCGGTGCCCGGCTCGTCCTGCGCGGCCGGGCCGTCGATCTGCGGGCGGATGCCGATGCGCCGGGCGGGAACCTCTTCGCGGTTCAGGATGATGCCGTCGATGAGCCCGTAGTCGGCCGCCTCCTGCGCGCTCATGAAGTTGTCGCGCTCGACATCGGCGTGGATCCGCTCGACCGTCTGGCCGGTGTGGTGGGCGAGGATCTCCTCCATGCGCCGCTGCAGCGCGAGGATCTCGCGCGCCCGGATCTCGATGTCCGTGGCCTGGCCCTCGAAGCCCGGCGTCGAGCCCTGGTGGATCATGATCTTCGCGTTCGGCAGCGACGAGCGCTTGCCCGCCGCGCCGCCGGCCAGGAGGATCGCGCCCATCGACATCGCCATGCCGAAGCAGATCGTGGCCACGTCGGGCTTGATGAACTGCATCGTGTCGTAGATCGCCATCCCGGCGTAGACGTCGCCGCCCGGCGAGTTGATGTAGAGCGAGATGTCCTTCTCGGGGTCGTCGGACTCCAGGTGCACCATCTGCGCCACGATCAGGTTGGCGATCTCGGACGTGACCGGTGTGCCGAGGAAGACGATGCGGTCGTTGAGCAGCCGCGAATAGATGTCGAACGAGCGCTCGCCGCGGCTCGTGTTCTCGACGACCATCGGGATCAGCGGGGACATGACGGCACCTCCGGCGCTAGGATGCAACTCCACGGTTGCAGGATAGTGCAACCAAACAGTTGCGTGTGGAGGTGGTGCTGGATGGCGAGCGTGACACGCGAGATCGTGCTGCCGGCCGAGCGCGACGAGACCTGGCGCTGGCTGACCGATCCCGGCGAGCTCTCGCGCTGGCTCGCGCCCGAGGTCGAGCTCGAGCCCTGGGAGGGCGGGACCGTCGAGACGGCGGGCGAGCCCGATCCCCGCACCGGCATCGTCGAGCGCCTCGACGAGAACGAGCTGCTGCGCATCCGCTGGTGGCCGCTCGAGGACGAGGACGCGGCCACGACCGTCGAGTTCGAGCTGGACGACGACCCCGCGGGAACGCGCGTGCGGGTGACCGAGACGGAGGGCGTGCCGGCGTCGTCCTCCGCCCGCCCGCGGGCGCTCGCCTGCGCATGATCGACCCCGGCGCCGTCTTCGGCGCGCTCGCGGACGACACGCGGCGCACCGTGTTCGTGCGCGTGGCCGCGAGCGGCCAGGCGACCGCGAGCGAGCTCGCGCGCGACCTGCCCGTGACGCGCCAGGCCGTCGCCAAGCACCTCTCGCTGCTCGCGTCGGCCGGCCTCGTGGAGAGCGAGCGCGTGGGCCGCGAGACGCGTTTCCACGCCCGCAGCGAGCCGCTGAGCGACGCGATCGACTGGATGACCAGCATCGGCGGGCGCTGGGACGAGCGCCTGGCGCCGCCTGGCGGCGCTCGCCGATTCCGGCTGAGGCGGGCCCGCTACTCGCCCTTCTTCGGGATCATGCCCGCGGGCGCGAGGCGCGCGAGTGCGACGGCGAGGCGGCTGGGCGTGCGCCCGAGCGTCTCGGCCTCCTCCTTGCGCGCCACGCCCTCGCGCACGACGTGCGCGCCGAGGAAGCGCACGGGCTCGGGCGGGAAGCGGCCCTGCCGGCCGTCGACGAGCCCGCACGCGCTCCACTCGTCGGCGACGCCGAGCGCGAGCGACGCGAGGATCTTGCCGCCCACGACCGCCGGCGCCACGCCGTTGCCCGAGAAGCCGACGCCGTAGACGATGTGGCTGCGCCCGCCGAGATGCCCGAAGATCGGGATGCCGGTGCGCGTGCGGTCGATCGGCCCGCACCAGTCGGTCGCGATCGGGACGTCCGCGAGCATCGGGTAGATCTCGTGGAGCGCGCGGCCGACCTCGCGCGCGCGCTTCTCGTCGCGGTCGAAGCGCGGGCCGATGCGGTCGCCCAGCGCGATGCCCCAGCCGCCCTTGCCGTAGACGATGCGCCCGTCGTCGGTGGTGCGGTAGTAGGAGATCTGCAGCTTCGAGTCGCTGATCGCCTCGTGTCTCGTCCAGCCGATCTCGCGCAGGCGCTCGGGCACCGGCACGGTGGCGACGATGTCGCTCGAGATGATCGCGAGCCGCGTGTGCAGCTCGCGCAGGCCGACCGCCCAGGCGTTCGTCGCGATCACGACGCGATCGGCCGTGACGACGCCGAGCGGCGTGTGGAGCACGGCCGGCGAGCGGCGATCGAGCTTCGTGACCTTCGTGCCCTCGTGGATGCGCACGCCGAGCCCGAGCGCCACGCGGCGGAGCCCGCGCACCAGCAGCGCGGGCTGGAGGATCGCGGCCGAGGGCTCGAACATGCCGGCGATGTGACGATCCGATCCGCTGCGTTCCGCGGTCTGCTCGGGCGTCCACTCCTCGAACGGCATCACGCCGAGCTCGCGGCAGGTCGCCATCACGCCGTCCCATGCGCCGAGCTGGGCCTGCGAGGTGGCCGTCCAGAGATGCCCGCCGCGGTGGTAGTGCGCGTCGATGCCGTGCTCGTCGCAGAACGCGGCGATCTCGGCGACGGCGGAGTCGGCCGCATGCGCGATCGCGAGCGCGCCGTCGCGGCCGCACAGCTCGACGAGCGTCCCCAGCTTGGCCCACCACGAGATCGCGAAGCCGCCGTTGCGACCGCTCGCACCACCGCCGCAGATGTCCTGCTCGAGCACCACGACATCGCACGACGGGCTCGCGTTGCTTGATGCGGATCGCCGTCCAGAGGCCGGCGTAGCCGCCGCCCATGATGGCGACGTCGGCGCGCGCGGCGCCCTCGAGCGGAGGAAGTGCGGCCTCGCCGGGCGTGAGCGCCTCGTCGAGCCAGAGCGAGCGATGGGGCATAGCCGGAGAGACTAGGGGGTGTCGCCCTTGGTGCTCCACAGGACCTTGGCCGAGGCATCGGTCGGCGCCCTGCTTGGGCGCCTGGTCGAAGTAGACCTTGACGCCTTCCCACTGGTTGAAATGCACGGTCTTGGGCTGGTTCGAGAGCTTGATCCGGCCCATCGTGCCCTGCATGTCGATGCGCGGCAGCGCCGGCACGACGTCGGCCGGGGCGATCGAGCCGACGGTGTCGACCGCCCACTTCCAGGCGTTCAGCTGGTCCCAGGTGAACGCCTGGTAGATCAGGGGCGCGTGCTTGTAGCGCTTCGTGTAGAGCCGCTTGAAGGTTGCGCCCGCAGAGGTCAGCTCGAGCTTCGGCGCCGAGAAGGTCGGCCAGATGACGCCCACGCCGTGCTTGCCGGTGGCCTTCCAGAAGGCCTCGTCGACGTAGTCCCACGAGAGCACGATGTCGCCCTTGAAGCCCGCGCCGCGCGCCTGCGTGATCGCCAGGGTGCGCCCGGGAGTCACGTCGGCGATGACCAGCAGTGCCTCGGGCTTGTGCACGAGCAGGCGCTTGAGCGCGGGGCGCAGGTCGTGCGAGTCGCGCGCGAAGCCGAGCGCGGCGACGTCGATGCCCGCGAGCGTGGCCTTCGCGCGGATCGTCTCGCCGAGGCCCCGGCCATAGGCCGTGTCCTCGGCGATGAGCGCAACGCGGGTGTAGTTGCGCTTGATCATGAAGGGCAGGAACGCGCTCGTCGAGCATGTCGCTGTTCGGCCCGATGCGCACGACCTCGGGGTAGCCGGCCTTCGTGACATCGGGCGACCACGCGTAGCTGACGAAGAACGGGACACCCAGGCGGTGCGCCTCCTCGATCTCGGCCAGCGCGACGCCCGAGTCCCAGCCGGCGAGGATGACGCAGCAGTTGTCGTCGGTGATCGCTCGCGCGACGGCCTTCGCCGCCGGTTCGGCGTGCCCCGTGTCGTCGTGGATCTTGAGCGTGACGCGCTGCCCGTCGACACCGCCGCGGCCGTTGACCCAGGAGGTCCAGAGCTTCGCGACCTTGAGCACGTTGGCGCCCGCGACCTGATCGCCGCTCGACGAGAGCGGGAGGATCACGCCGATGTTGGCCGCCGGCGTTGCCGCATGCGCGGCCCGCGGGGCGCAGGAGAGCCCCACTGCCGAGCGTCGTGGCGGCGAGCGCCGCGACGAGCGCTTCGCGCCGCGTCAGTTGTTCTTTCACTCGATCCACTACGACGCCGTGCGCACCCGGGTGTTGGCTTCTCAGCTCGCGGACGTGAGCACCAGCGGCGATCCGCAGCGCGTCACGACGACCGTGTGCTCGGCGTGTGCGGTCAGCGAGCCGTCCCGCGTGCGGACGGTCCAGCCGTCGGCGTCCTGCAGCAATGCGCCGCTTCCGTGCGCTGATCGTCGGCTCGATCGTGATCACGAGTCCCGGCGTCAGCCGCTCGCGCACGCGCGGCTCGTCGTAGTTCAGCACGGTCGGCGGCTCGTGGATCGTGCGGCCGATGCCGTGGCCCGAGAGCGGCCGCAGGACGGTGAAGCCCGAGCGGTCGACGGCGTGCTCGACGGCCCGCCCGATGGCGTTCACCGAGCGGCCGGCGCGCGCCGCCGCGATGCCGCTCGCAAGCGCGGTCCCGGCCGTCCGGGCGAGGCGTTCGGCGAGTGCCGCGCAGGGCGGCACGAGCACGGTGATCGCCGCGTCCGCCATGTAGCCGCCGAGCTCGGCCGTGACGTCGAGCTTGACGACGTCGCCGCGCACGAGCTGTCGCGAGGAGGGGATGCCGTGGACGACCTCGTCGCCGACGCTGATGCAGATCGCGCCGGGGAAGCCGTAGACGAGGTTCGGCGCCGAGCGGGCGCCGTGGCGTGCGAGCACGCCGGCGGCCACGGCATCGAGCTCCGCCGTGGTGACTCCCGGCTCGACGCTCCGCCGCGTCTCTTCCAAGGTGAGCGCCACGACGCGCCCGACGCGCCGCAGCCCTTCCAGGTCGGCGTGCGTCTCGATCGACACGGGCGGGAGCATAAGGCAGCCCCTCGCGGACCGAAGTACCGATCGGGGGACTCAAGCGCGCATTGCACCGTGCTCACCGTTCCGTAACCCCACCGCACGCGTGCGGCGGCGTACGCTCTGCGCTCTCGTGAAAGCCGGGCGTTACGACCACCTCTTCGCCGGTGCCGTGCCGTGGCCGTACTGGCTGGACCACCACGGCGCTCCCGAGCCGTGCGCACCCGTCGACGGTGAGCTCGAGTGCGAGCTCGCGATCGTCGGCGGCGGCTTCACGGGACTGTGGGCCGCGCTGATCGCGAAGGAGCGGCAGCCGGAGCGCGACATCCTGCTCGTCGAGGCCGAGCACGTCGCGTTCGGCGCGACCGGCCGCAACGGCGGCTTCGCCGAGCATTCGCTGACCCACGGCCTGCGCAACGGTCTCATGCGCTTCTCCGAGGACGAGCTGCACGAGCTCGAGCGAGTCGGCGCCGAGTCGTTCGCCGAGCTGCACGCGTCGCTCGCCCGCCATGGCGATCGACGCGCACTACGAGGCCAACGGCGTCCTCTGGATCGCGACCGAGCCGTACCAGGTGGAGGAGATCGACGACGAGGTGGAGCTGATCCGTCGCTTCGGGGGCGATGCCGTCGCGCTCGACGGCGATGCCGTGCGCAACGAGGTCGCCACGCCGCGCGCGCTCGGCGGCGTGTGGCATCGCGACGGAGGAGGCGTGCTCGACCCCGTCGCGCTCGCCTACGGATTGCGCCGCGCGGTGCTGGAGCTCGGCGTGCGGATCTGCGAAGGCTCGCCGGTCGCGCGCCTGCGCGAGGAGTCCGGGCGCGTCGTCCTCGAGTGCCCCGGCGGCCGCGTGCGTGCGCAGCGCGTCGTGCTCGCGACCAGCGCGTACCCGCCGCTCGTGCGCTCGGTGCGGCGGCGCATGCTGCCGGTCTACGACTACGTGCTCATGACCGAGCGCCTCTCGGAGTCGCAGCTCACGGCCCTCGGCTGGGCCAACCGCCAGGGGCTGACGGACGGCGGCAACCAGTTCCACTACTTCCGGCTGACGGCGGACGACCGCATCCTCTACGGCGGCTACGACGCGATCTACCACTGGCGCAACGACGTCGGCGGCCATCGCGACGAGCGCCACGAGACGTTCAGCATGCTCGCCGAGCACCTCATCGAGACGTTCCCGCAGCTCGAGGGGATCCGCTTCACGCACCGCTGGGGCGGCGCCATCGACACCTGCAGCCGCTTCTTCGCGTTCTACGGAACGGCGCTCGACGGGCACGTCAGCTACGCCGTGGGCTACACGGGCCTCGGTGTCGGCGCCTCGCGCTTCGGCGCCGAGGTCGCGCTCGATCTCGTCGACGGGCTCGACACGCCGCTCGTGCGGCTGCCGCTCGTGCGCACCCTGCCGCGCATGTTCCCGCCCGAGCCGCTGCGCTCGGCGGGAGTTGCGCTGACGCGGCGCGAGCTCGCGCGCGCCGATCGCAACGAGGGCCGGCGCAGCCTCTACCTCAAGGCCCTCGACCGGATGGGGCTCGGCTTCGATTCCTAGAAGGCCGGCGCCGCCTGACTCGCCAGTCAGCGAGAATCAGCGGCGTGTTCGACGCACCGCTCACGATCCTCTCCGAGGACGCGCTCGATGCGATCCACGCGCAGGCGATGACGATCCTCGAGGAGATCGGCGCCGAGGTCGTGCACGACCAGGCGCGCGAGATGCTCGCCGGCCTCGGGCAGAAGGTCGACGGCACGCGCGTGCGCTTCGATCGCGAGTTCGTGATGGAGCAGCTGAAGCTGGCTCCGTCGCAGGTGACGGTGCAGGGTCGCAACCCCGAGCGCGCGGTCACGTTCGGCGGCGGGACGCTCTGCATGCTGCCGCCCGGCGGCTCGCCGTTCGTCGCCGATCGCGAGCGCGGCCGGCGCGACGGGATGTACGGCGATCACGTCGAGGTCGTCAAGATGACCCAGGCGACGCCGCTCCTGGGCGCCGGCCAGAGCGGTGCCTGCGAGGCGGGAGACGTGCCGGAGACGAGCCGGCACCTCGATCTCGACTACTCCTGGATCCGCTTCTCGGACAAGCCCTACGTCGCCTACGGGACGTCGGGACCGCGGGCGCGCGACAGCGTCGAGCTCGCCGCGATCTCGCGCGGGGGCCGCGCGGCGATCGAGGCCGAGCCCGCGATCATCGGCATCGTCAACCCGAACAGCCCACTGGTCTGGGACTTCCTCATGGTCGACGCGATGTGGGCCTGGGCGGAGGCCAACCAGCCGATCGCGATGACGCCGTTCCTGCTGGCGGGCGCGACCGCGCCGGTCTCGGCCGCCGCGGGGCTGACGCTGCAGGTCGCCGAGGCGCTCTCGGGCGTGGCGATCGCGCAGGCGATCCGGCCGGGCGTGGGGTGCTTCTTCGGCTCGTTCTTCTCCGGTGTGGACATGCGCAGCGGCGGCCCCTCGCTCGGGATGCCCGAGTCGGTGCTGGGGTCGCTCGCCGGCGGGCAGCTCGCGCGCCGCTACGGCCTGCCGTTCCGCGGCGGCGGCGGGCTCACGTCCGCCAACGCACTCGATGCACAGGCAGCCACGGAATCGGCGATGTCGCTGTGGGGGACGTACCTCTCGGGCTGCGACCTCGTGCTGCACGCGGCCGGCTGGCTCGAGGGCGGTCTGACGTGCTCGTTCGAGAAGTTCGCGCTCGACCTCGAGGTGCTGCGCATGTTCCAGAGCCTGCGCACGGGACTCGAGGTCGACAGCGAGCACCTCGCGCTCGAGACGATCCGCGAGGAGGGGCCGGGCGGCATCTTCCTGGCCGCCGACCACACGCTCGAGCATTTCCGCGAGTGGGTCTTCATGAGCCCGCTCTTCCGCTCCCAGGCGTATCCGACGTGGACGAAGCAGGGAGCGGCCGAGACGCCCGAGGTCGCGACGAAGGAGTGGAAGAAGCTGCTCGAGAGCTGGGAGGATCCGGGGCTCGACGACGGCATCGAGGCGGAGCTCCAGGAGTTCATGGCCGAGCGCAAGCGGGAGCTCGACGAGTGAGCGGGCGCGACCCGCGCCACGACGTGCTCTTCGAGCCCGTGCGGATCGGGCCGAAGACGATGCGCAACCGCTTCTACCAGGTGCCGCACTGCACGGGCTTCGGCGTCGCGAAGCCGTGGACGCAGGCGCGGCACCGCTCGATCAAGGCCGAGGGCGGCTGGGCGTCGGTCTGCACGGAGTACTGCTCGATCAACCCCGAGAGCGACGAGTATCCCTACATCTCGGCGCGTCTCTGGGACGACGGCGACGTGCGCGCGCTGCGGCTGATGACGGAGGAGACGCACGGGCACGGGTCACTCGCCGCGGTCGAGCTGTGGCACGGCGGGATCCACGTCGAGGGGCGCGAGTCGCGCACCGTGCCGCTCGCGCCGAGCCAGATCGCGAGCGAGTTCGAGCCGCTCGCCGTGCCGAAGGCGATGGAGCTCTCCGACATCCGGCGCACGCAGGACGACTGGGTCGCCGCGGCGCTGCGGGCGCGCGAGGCCGGGTTCGACATCGTCTACGTCTACGGCTCGCACACGTACCTGCCCACGCAGTTCCTGTCGCCGCGCTACAACCACCGCACCGACGCCTACGGCGGCTCGTTCGAGAACCGCGCGCGCTTCTGGCTGGAGACGCTCGAGCGGGTGCGCGAGGCGGTCGGCGACGACACCGCGATCGCGATCCGGATCGCCGCGGACACCCTCGAGGGCGCCGGGGTCGAGCCCGAGGAAGGGCTCGCGTTCATCCGCCTCGCCGAGCCGCTGGTCGACCTCTTCGACTGCGTCGTCGGCGGCCTGGCCGGCGCCGCTCGGCTCGACGCCGGCGCCTCGCGCTTCTTCGGCACCGGCTACCAGCTCGAGTGGACGGCCCGCTTCCGCGAGGCGACGGACAAGCCGATCGTCGGCACCGGCCTCATGGTCGATCCCGACGTGATGGCCGACGTCATCGAGAGCGGCGTGTGGGACCTGATCGGGGCCGCGCGCCCGTCGATCGCCGACCCGTATCTGCCGCTCAAGATCGAGCAGGGCCGCTACGACGAGATCCGCGCCTGTATCGGCTGCAACGCGTGTTACGCGACTGCCAATCGCGGCGGCCACCTCGGCTGCACGCAGAACGCGACCGCGGGCGAGGAGCACCGCCGCGGCTGGCATCCCGAGCGCTTCGAGCGCGCGGCGAACGCCGATCGCGACGTGCTCGTGATCGGCGCCGGGCCCTCCGGGCTCGAGTGCGCGATCGTGCTCGCCAAGCGCGGCTTCGAGCGGGTGCGGCTGGTCGACGCCGCCGACGACATCGGGGGCTGCATGCGCTGGATCCCGCATCTGCCCGGCCTCGACGCCTGGGGCCGCTTCGTCGAGTGGCGCCGCCGCGAGATCGCCCGGCTCGGCAATCTCGAGCTCACCACGGGCGTGCGCCTGCACGCCGACGACGTGCGCGCGAGCGGCGCGGGCCTCGTCGTCGTCGCGACCGGCGCGCACTGGTCGCTCGACGGCTTCAACGGCGTCACGAAGGGCCCGATCCCCGGTGCCGACGCGACGCTGCCGCACATCCTCACGCCCGAGCAGATCATGCTCGGCGCGAAGCCCGTGAGCGGCGCGCGCGTCGTCGTGATCGACGTCGAGAGCTACCACATCGGAGCCAGCCTGGCCCTGCGCCTTGCGGGTCAGGGCCACGAGGTGACGATCGCGACCCCGTCCGAGACCGTGGCCGCGTGGTGCAACTGGACGCTCGAGGGGCCGCGCTTCCGCGAGCAGCTGCACGCGAACGGCGTCGTGATGCTGAGCGAGGTGACGGCCGAGGAGATCGTCCCCGGCGCCGTGCGCATGCAGCACGCCCACGGAGGCCCGCCGTTCGACGTGAAGGCCGACGCGATCGTGCTCGTGACGCAGCGCCTCTCGAACGAGGCGCTCTACCTCGACCTGGCCGGCGACCCCGCCGCGCTCGCCGCCGGCGGCATCGAGGCCGTCTACCGAACCGGCGACTGCGTCGCCCCGCGCTGGCTCGTCGACACGGTCTTCGACGGCCACCGCCTGGCGCGGGAGATCGACACCCCGAACCCCGCGGTCTACCTGCCGACCCTGCGCGAGCGCAGCCTCCCCGCCTAGCCGCACGACTGGGCTCGTTGCATGGGTGCACGATGGGGTCAGACCCCTATCGAGCACGTGTACATGGCTCTGCGAGCGGGCTTGCGGGTATGATCCGCGCTGCCCGGCCAGCCCGGCCGGGCGGTACGGAACGCAGCGAAGCCGGTGGGAATCCGGCGCTGTCCCGCAACTGCGATGCCCCTCCGGGGACGAGCCAGGTCGCCTGCACCGCACCGCCGATTCGAGTCCTCGCAGGAAGGGCTGATCGTGACGACGATCACCTCGCAGGTGCCGCGATGAGCACAGCGGTCCTCACGGGCCGCTCCCGCCTGCGCCCGGGCGTCCTGTTCGCGGCGATCCTCGTGGCACTGGTGAGCGCGCTCGCCGGGCTTCTGATCGGACCGGTCAAGCTGCCCGCCCACGGCGTGGTGCAGGAGCTCGCGCATCACATCCCGTTTCTCTCGATCGGTCACGGGCTCGGTCCGACGGACGCCCTGATCCTCGACGAGCTGCGGCTGCCCCGCGTCGTGCTCGGGCTGATGGTGGGCGGCATGCTCGGGCTCGCGGGCTGCGCCTACCAGGGCGTCTTCCGCAACCCGCTCGCCGATCCGTACCTGCTCGGCTCGGCCGCCGGTGCCGGCTTCGGAGCGACCTGTGCGATCGCGCTCGGAGCCCACGGCTCGCTCGGCCCGGTAGACACGCTGCCGCTGGCGGCCTTCGCGGGGTCGCTGATCGCCGTCGCCGGGACGTACCTCCTCGGGCGCAGCGCGGGCGAGGGGGCCGGTGTGCTGGTGCTCGCGGGCGTCACGGTCGGCGCGTTCTTCACCGCGATGCAGACGTTCGTGCAGCAGCACTCCGTCGAGAACCTGCAGGAGATCTACTCGTTCATCCTCGGCGGCATCGCGACCGCGAGCTGGCACGACGTCGCTCTCGTCTTCCCGTACTTCCTGGTCGCGGTGATCGTCGTGCTGATGTACGCGCGCGTGCTCGACGTGCTCGCGCTGGGGGACGTGGAGGCCGCGAGCCTGGGCATCAACGTGCGGCGCGCGCGCCTGATCGTGGTGGTCGCGGCGACGATCGGGACGGCCGCCGTCGTCTCGGTGAGCGGCCTGATCGGCTTCGTCGGGATCATCGTCCCGCACTGCGTGCGCCTGGTCCTCAAGACGGGCAGCATGCGCGTGCTGTTGCCGCTGTCGCTCGTGCTCGGCGGGGCGTTCCTCGTGCTCTGCGACCTCGCCGCGCGCACGATCGAGGCGCCCGCCGAGCTGCCGATCGGGGTCATCACGGCATTCCTCGGCGCCCCCTTCTTCGCCATCGTCCTGCGCTCGGCGCGGGGGATCGCATGAGCGCGACCGGGCTCATGAGCGCCGTCGAGCTCGAGCACGTCGGCGTCCGGCGCGGCGGGGTCGAGGTCGTGCACGACCTCTCGCTGCGCATCGAGCGCGGCTCGTGGCTCGCCCTGATCGGGCCGAACGGCGCCGGCAAGAGCTCGGCGCTGCTCGCCATCGCGGGCCTCCTGCGCGCGAGCGGGAGCATCTCCGTGCTCGGCGACGACGTCGCGCGGCTCGATCGCCGCGAGCTCGCGCGCCGCGTCGCGCTGGTGCCGCAGTCCCCCGTCGTGCCGCACCTCGCGACCGTCACCGACTACGTCCTGCTCGGTCGCACGCCGCACACCGGCGCGCTCGGCCGCGAGGGCACGAGCGATCACGCGGTCGTCGCCGAGGTGCTCGAGCGCCTCGACCTGGTGCAGCTCGCCGGGCGCTCGCTGGCCACGCTCTCGGGCGGCGAGCTGCAGCGCGCCGTGCTCGCCCGCGCGCTCGCGCAGGGCGCGCAGCTGCTGCTGCTCGACGAGCCGACGAGCGCACTCGACATCGGTCACCAGCAGGACGTGCTCGAGCTCGTCGCCACCCAGAAGGACACCGGCGGGCTGACGGTGATCTCGGCGATGCACGACCTCACCCTGGCCGGGCAGTACGCCGACAGCATGCTGCTCCTGTCGTCGGGTCGGGCCGTGGCGACCGGCACGCCTGCGGAGGTGCTGCGCGAGGACACGATCGCCGAGCACTACAACGCGCGCGTGCGGATGGTGGACGACGGCGAGGGCAACATCGCGGTCGTCCCCTCGCGGCCACGCCGCTCCGGCGTGCCGGAGCGACCGTGACGCTGACGTTCGTGACCGGCGGCGCGCGCAGCGGCAAGTCGGGCCTTGCGCTCCGCATGGCCGCCGCGGCCGGCACGCCGTCGCGATGATCGCGACGGCCGAGGCGCGAGACGCCGAGATGGCCGACCGCATCGCGGCGCACCGCCGGGAGCGACCGGCGTCGTGGCGCACGGTGGAGGAGCCGCTCGACCTCGCCGGGGCGATCCGCGGACTCGCGAACGACGAGTTCGCGATCGTCGATTGTCTCTCGCTGTGGGTCTCGAATCTGCTCGAGAACGCCGAGCCGGCGGCGATCGAGCAGCTCGCCGCCGAGGCGGCAGCCCTCGCCGCCGCCCACGGGGGTGGCTGCGTGGCGGTGTCGAACGAGGTCGGGATGGGAATCGTCCCGGCCAACGCGCTCGCGCGCTCCTACCGCGACGCCCTCGGGCGCGTCAACGCGATCTGGGCCGACGCCGCGGACGAGGCGCTGCTCGCCGTCTCCGGGCGCGTGCTCCGGCTGGAGCGGGCATGAGCGAGCTGCTCGAGCAGACGGTCGCCGCGATCGCCGAGCCCGATGCCGCGGCGAGCGCGGCGGTGCAGGCGCAGCTCGACCTGAAGACGAAGCCGCGCGGCTCGCTCGGGGGGCTGGAGCGGCTGGCGGTGCGAATCGCGGGCATCCAGCGCACGGCCACGCCGTCGCTCGGCACGCCCGTCGTGGTCGTCTGCGCCGCCGACCACGGTGTCGCGGCCGAGGGCGTCAGCGCCTACCCCTCCTCGGTCACGGCGCAGATGGTCGCCAACTACGCCGCCGGCGGGGCCGCCGTGAGCGTGCTGGCGCGCCGCGCCGGAGCGCGCCTCGTGGTCGTCGACTGCGGCGTGGCCGAGCCGCTCCCCGTGCCCGGCGTCCTCGACCGGCGCCTGGGGGCCGGAACGGCGAGCATGCTGCGCGGCCCTGCGATGACGCGTGAGCAGGCGATCGCGGCGCTCGAGACGGGCATCGCGCTCGCCGCGGAGGAGCTCGGCGGTGCGGGCTGCGTCGCGCTCGGCGAGATGGGCATCGGCAACTCCACCGCAGCGGCCGCGCTCACGTGCGCGCTCACGGGAGCGACGCCCGAGCAGGCCTGCGGCCGGGGCACGGGTCTCGACGACGCCGGCGTCGCTCACAAGCGAGACGTGGTGGCCCGCGCTCTGGAGCTGATGCGGGATGCCGGGGTCGGACCCGCGACGCCCGGGTCAGACCCCGGAATCCCGCTCGACGCCGTCGGCGTGCTCGCTGCCGTGGGCGGGTTCGAGCTCGGCGTGCTCGCGGGCCTCGCGCTCGGAGCGGTCAGTCGCAACATCCCGGTCGGTGATCGACGGCTATCCGGCCTCGGCCGGAGTGCTCGTCGCGGCCGCGCTCGCGCCCTCGCTGCCGGCGTCGCTGATCGCGGCGCACCGCTCGTCGGAGCCCGGCCACGCGATCGTGCTCGCGCACCTCGGCCTGCAGCCGCTGCTCGACCTCGACCTGCGGCTCGGCGAGGGCAGCGGCGCGGCCCTCGCCCTGCCGCTGCTCGGCGCCGCGCTCGCGATCCTCGACGAGATGGCGACGTTCGCCTCCGCGGGCGTCGACGACAGCGGGCGCTGATGACCGCCGCCGCGGTGCGGAGCGAGCTGCGCGCCTTCGCCGCCGCGGTCACGCTGCTCACGCGCGTACCGATCGGCCGCCGGATCGCCGTGAACGAGCTGGACATCGCCCGCTCGCTCGCGTGGCTCCCGCTCGTGGGCCTCGCGCTCGGCGGGGTCGTCGCGCTCGCGGCCCGCGGGCTCGAGGGCCGGCTCGACGACGGGGCCGCTGCCGTGCTGATCGTGGCCGTGTGGGCGCTTGCCACCGGCGCCATCCACCTGGACGGGCTCGCGGACTCGGCGGACTCGCTCGGCGCCGGCGATCGCGAGCGCCGGCTCGCCGTCATGCGCGACCCGCGGCTCGGCTCGTTCGGCGTCCTCGCGCTGATCTTCGTGGTCGTGCTCAAGATCGCCCTGGTGGCGGCGATCCTCGCGCGCGGGCACCATCTCTGGCTGCTCGCGATCCCCGCCGTGGCGCGTGCCGCCGCCTCGGCCCTGAGTGCGACGCTGCCGTACGCGCGCGAGCAGGGCGCCGGCGCCGCGCTGGTCGGGGGCGGTCAGCGCCTGGAGCGCCTGGCCGTCGCGGTCGCCACGGCGATCGTGGTCGCGCTGGCCTGCGCGCGCCTACGCGGACTGCTCGCCGTCCTCGCCGTCGCGCTCGTCGCGCTCGTCGTCGGGCGTCTCGCCCAGCGCCGCATCGGCGGTGTCACCGGCGACATCCTGGGCGCGACGATCGAGCTGGCCGAGTGCGCCGCGCTCGTCGCGCTCCTCGCCGGGCGCTGAGCGACTACGGGCCGGCGTCGTGAGATCGGTCAGCAGCGTGCCCGCGAGCAAGGCGTCCCAGCGCTCGAGAAAGCGCGCGTAGAGCACGCCGCGGCGTGCGGCCACCCCGACCGAGAGGGCCAGCACGCCGTGCCGCACGGCCCGGCCCGGGGCGTCGCGGAGAACCTTCGGCGCCGCGTCCGGATCGCCGTCCGCGAGCGCGGCGACGGCCTCGCCGTCCTGGGCGACGAGGCGCGCGAGCTCCTTCTGCAGGCGCGGCGCCAGGACGTCGCAGTCGTGCACCTCGCCGAGCACGTCCTGGAGCGCGCGGGCCTCGTCCTCGACGGCCGCGGCGGCCGGGCCGAGCGCGCCCCCGAGCACCTCCAGCGTGTAGCGCAGGCGCTTGGCCGCGATGCGCAGGTCGTGCAGCTCGCGGATGTTGGCCGGGTCGCGCACCGCCTCGTCGAACTGGAGCATGTCGGCGATCCGCTGCGCCGCGATGCGGCGTGCCGCTCCGCCCAGCCTCGAACCCGGCCGGAGGCCCTTGACGCGGCCGGCCTTCACTCCGCGGAGACCTCGGCCAGCGCCGCCTGCAGCTCGGGGTCGGCGAGCGCCGCGATGGCGGGCGCCAGGTCGGCCTCGGCCGCGGCGCGCTCGTTCGCGAGCAGCTCCAGCACGTGCGCCATGCCGGCCTGCTCGCCCGCGCGCGCCGACTTGAGGAACTTGCGGACGAGCGCGATCTGGACGTCGAGGTCGCGGGCCGCGCCGAGGGGCTCGGCGTCGCGCCGCAGCATGCGCCGGGCGCGCCGGCGCGGCTCTTCCTCGAGGCCGTCGGCGAACACGTCGAGCGCGCTGGTCAGGCGCCGCACGGCGACGCGAACGTCGTGGAGCGCCTCGGGGTCGCTCGCGCCGACGGCTCCCGGAACGATGCCCGCGAGGTCGCCGGCCCGCGCGGCGACCACCCGCCGCGCGGCTGTGCGCAGGGGTTCGCCGGGATCGAGCTCGACGCTGCTGCCGGGCGCCATCAGGCCTTGCGTTCGAGGTGCGCGGCGACCATCTCGAGCACGGCCCCCTCGCGGATACCGCCCTTGCAGAACCACAGCGGGACGCCCAGACGGACTGCGCAGGCATGCAGGATCAGCGCGCCGGCGGGCATGATTCGCACGCGCTCGTGCTCGAGCTCGAAGCGGCGCGCGATGCGTCGCGACGGGTGCTCGCAGAGGATGCGCACCGCTCGCTCGAGCGCCTCGACGTCGAGCAGCGGGCCGACGAGGCGGCGCAGGTTGCTGGCCGATCCCGCGACGGCGGACGCGTGCTGCGGCTGCGGGATCTCGCCGACCGGCGGCAGCGTCTCGTCGATGATGCGGCGCACCCGCTCGAGCTCGAAGGGCCGGGGCGGGTCGTGCTCGATGCAGAGGTCCGTGAGCCGTCCCGACCCGAGCCTGTAGGACTGCGAGAAGTGGATGCCGTTGCCGATCGAGCCGACGACGACCTCGGTCGAGCCGCCGCCGACGTCGACGACGCCGACCTCGCCCTCCCACGGCTCGTCGAGCGCGTTGAGCGCGCCGACCCAGGCCAGGCGCGCCTCCTCGTCCTCGTCGATGATCTCGAGCTCGTGCCCCGTGTCCGCGAGCACGCGCGCGGCGAGCTCCTGGCCGTTCTCGGCCTCGCGCGCCGCGGACGTGGCGATGATGCGCAGATCGGACGCGCCGAGCTTGCGCGCGACGCCCGCGTACCGCCGCAATGCATCGCTCACGTGCAGAAGGCTCTCGCCGCTGATGCGCCCGTCGTTCGCGAGGTCGCGCCCGAGCCGCAGGAGCTCCTTGTCGGTGTGCGCCGGAACGAGGCGGCCCTCGACCTGCTCGGCCACGAGCAGCCGCACCGTGTTCGTGCCGACGTCGATCACGGCGTAGCGCTTGCTCACTTCAGTTCCTCGCCCCGGCGCTTGGCCGCGCGGACGATGCGCTCGGCGGCCTCCTCGCGGTCGGCCTCCTCGTCGGCGACGCGAGCGGTCTCGAGGGCGCGGGCCATCAGCTCTTCCTGGGCCGAGCGCTCGGGCTCGCCCGCGGCCGGCCGGCGGCGTTCCCACGTGCCGTCGGGCTGGAGCTGGAACGAGCTGCGGTTGTCCGACAGCGAGGTTTCGAGCATCACGTCGATCTCGCCCTGCAGGGCCGGGTCCTCGACCGGGGTGAGGACCTCGACCCGCGAGTCGAGGTTGCGCGGCATCATGTCGGCCGAGCCGAGGAAGTAGCGCGACTCCGCGCCGTGGAACGCGAACAGGCGCTCGTGCTCGAGGAACCGCCCGAGCACGCTGACGACGCGGACGTTCTCCGACAGGCCGGGCACGCCGGGGCGCAGGCAGCAGATGCCGCGCACGACGAGATCGACCTGCACGCCCGCCTGCGAGGCCTCGTACAGCGACTCGATCACGGGCCGATCGACCAGGCCGTTCATCTTCAGCACGATACGGCCGGGTGTCCCGGTCGCCGCGTCCGCGGTCACGCGTCGCACCTCGTCGACGATGCGCTCGCGCAGGTCGGTGGGGGCCACGAGCAGCTTGCGGTAGCGCTGCGGCCGCCCGAAGCCGGTCAGGTAGTTGAAGAGGTCCGAGACGTCGGCGGCGATGTCGGGCCGGCACGTGAACAGGCCCGCGTCCGTGTACAGGCGCGCCGTGCGGGGGTGGTAGTTGCCGGTGCCGATGTGGACGTAGCGGCGGATGCCTCCGTGCTCGCGGCGCACCACGAGCGCGCACTTGGCGTGCGTCTTGAGCGCCGGGAAGCCGTGCACGACGTGCACGCCGGCGCGCTCCAGCGCGCGTGCCCAGCCGATGTTGCGCGCCTCGTCGAAGCGGGCCTTGAGCTCGACCAGGACGACGGCCTGCTTGCCCTGCTCGGCGGCGCGGATGAGCGCCGGCACCATCGGCGAGTCGCCGGAGGTGCGGTAGATGGTGTGCTTGATCGCGAGCACGTCCGGGTCGTCGACGGCCGCCTCGATCAGCCGCTCGACGGACGTCGAGAACCGGTCGTAGGGGTGGTTGACCAGGATGTCGCCCTCGCGGATCGCCGCGAAGATGTCGGAGGGGGTGTCGCCCTCGCCGCGCAGGCGCGGGCGCGTCACGCCCGGCCACTCGGGGTAGAGCAGCTCGGGGCGCTCGAGCCCGGTCAGCTCGACCAGGTCGGCGCCGTCGAGCAGGCCGTCGACGGCGACGACGTAGGCGTCCTCGGCGTGCAGGTGCGCGAGCAGCTGGTGGCGCATGCCGGCCGACATCGAGCTCGCGAGCTCGACGCGAACGACCTCGCCGAAGCGGCGGCGGCGCAGCTCGCGCTCGACCGCCGAGAGCAGGTCGTCGGCGGCCTCCTCGATCTCGAAGTCGGCGTCGCGCGTGACCCGGAACGCGGCGTGCTCCTCGACCTCCATGCCGGGGAAGAGCGAGTCGAGGTGCGTCGCGATGAGATCCTCGAGCGTGACGAAGCGGTCGCCGCGCGAGCCGACGCCCAGGAAGCGCGGCAGCACCTCCGGCACCTTGACGCGGGCGAGCCGGCGCTGACCCGTCTCGGGGTCGCGCAGCATCACCCCGAGCGAGAGCGAGAGGTTCGAGATGTACGGGAACGGCCGTCCGGGCCCGACGGCGAGCGGCGTCAGGACCGGGAAGATCGTGCCGTGGAACATCGCCGCGAGCTCACCGCGCTCGGAGGGCGCGACGGCCGACACGGGCAGCACCTCGACGCCCGTCCCGGCGAGCTCCTTCAGCAGCCCTGCGACGGCCGCAGCTGTGGTGCTCGACGAGCTCGCGCATGCGTGTGCCGACGCGGTCGAGCACCTCGGAGGGCAGCAGGTCGCCGGCCGTGCGCGGCCGGTTGGGGGAGTCGCGCATGGCCTCCAGCAGCTCGGCCACGCGCACCATGCAGAACTCGTCGAGGTTGGACGAGAAGATCGCCGCGAAGCGCAGGCGCTCGAGCAGCGGCGTGCGCTCGTCGTCGGCGAGCTCGAGCACGCGCGCGTCCCACTCGAGCCAGGACAGCTCGCGATCGAACAGCCGCGACTGCTCGGTGCCCTTCTTGGTGCGGCGGACGGCCATCATGCGCTCCCGGCGATCAGGGCAAGGGCTCGAGGACGGAGGAACCAGCGCAGCTCGCCGCGCAGGCCCGCGATCGGGTCGATCTGCAGCGCGGCGGCCTTCGGGAACGAGATGCGCGCACCCGTGATCGCGAGCACGAGTGCCGAGAAATCCGGTTCGTGGCCGACGAGCAGGAGGTCGTCGCCGTGGCGCTCGGTCAGACCTGCGAGATCGCCGGGCTCGAGGCCGAGCAGCGCGGCATCGTCGACGAGCGGCGGCGCGCCCAGCTCGTGGGCGATGATCTCGGCGGTCTCGTGCGCACGCGGATACGGGCTCGTGACGATCACCCCGGGATCGACCTTCAGCGCCGCCAGCGCCTTGCCGGTCGCCTTCGCGGCCCGCCGACCTGCGGCCACGAGCGTACGCTCGGGATCGGGCGTGCCGAGCGCGCGATCCTCGGCCTCAGCGTGTCGGACGAGGATGATTGCCACGGGCCCAGCATAGACAGGCCGCGCGGACCCGTTCGCGCGGGTGCGTCTTGCCGGTCACCAGTTCTTCACCATTCGTTCACCAGTCCGACCCAATCTGGCGGCGGTGGTGCGCGAGGCTGCCGTACGGATGCGTTGCCAGGCCCGCGACGAGTGGACCCGCGCGCACCGGTACCTCCGCATCTGCGCCGCTGGCGCTGGTCGCGGTCGCAGTCGCGGTCGCCGCGAGCGCCTGCGGCGGGCGGCCGCAGGGCTCCTCCGCGGTGAGCCTGCCCGCGGGGCCGGCCACGAATCTCACGGGATCGATCAGCGCCGACGGCTCGAGCACCGTCGGCCCGCTCATGCAGCTCGCGGCCGAGCGCTTCGCGACCACCAACCCGCGCGTCGACATCACGGTCGGGGTGGCGGGTACCGGTGGCGGGTTCCAGCGCTTCTGCGCCGGCGAGACCGACATCTCCGATGCCTCGCGGCCGATCAAGCCGGAGGAGGCCGCGGCCTGCAAGAAGGCCGGCATCGCCTACAGCGAGATCGCGATCGCCAACGACGGCATCTCGATCATCGTCAACCCGGACAACACCTGGGTGTCGTGTCTCACGGTCGCGCAGCTCGCGAAGATCTGGGGCGTGAAGTCGCAGGTCGGCAACTGGCACGACCTCGACCCGGCCTATCCCGACGCGACTCGATGCGCCTCTACGGGCCCGGCACGGACAGCGGGACGTTCGATTTCTTCACCGCGCAGATCAACGGCGAGGAGGACGTCAGCCGGAGCGACTACTCGGCCAGCGAGGACGACAACGTCATCGTCCAGGGCGTCGGGGGCGATCGCGGCGCGCTCGGCTACCTCGGTCTCTCGTACGCCGAGGAGAACGCCTCGCTCGTCAAGCTGCTCGCGGTCGACGGCGGCCACGGCTGCGTCAAGCCCAGCACGAAGACGGTGCAGGACGGCACGTATGCGCCGCTCTCGCGGCCGCTCTTCGTCTACGTCAAGCACCGCTCCGCGCAGCGGCCCGAGGTGAAGGCGTTCCTCGACTACCTCGTGACCTACGCCGGCGAGATCGCAACCGCCGCGCGCTTCGTCCCGCTCACGCTCTCGCAGCGCGCGAAGGCCCTGACCGCGCTCGCTGCGGCGGTCGGCGAATGAGCGCGGCGCCCCGGGGTGCCGCCTCGCGACCGCTGACGCGCTCGCGCCGCCGCTGGGGCGAGAGCGCGATCCGGGTGGCGCTGGCCGGCTGCGCGCTCGTCAGCGTGATCACGACGGTCGGAATCGTGATCGCCCTGCTCGTGCCGGCGCTCGAGTTCTTCCGCGAGGTCGATCCGGCCGACTTCCTGTTCGGCACCAACTGGGCGCCGCTCTTCTCGCCCGCCCACTTCGGCGTGCTCCCGCTCGTGGGGGGCACCATGCTCGTGACGTTCTTCGCCTGCCTGGTCGCGCTGCCGCTCGGCCTCGGCGTCGCGATCTACCTGGCCGAGTACTCCTCGCGCCGCGTGCGCTCCGTGCTCAAGCCGGTGCTCGAGATCCTGGCCGGCATCCCCACGGTCGTCTTCGGCTACTTCGCGCTCACCCTGATGACGCCGCTGCTGCGCGACCTCGGCCTCGGCGTCGAGGTCTTCAACGGGCTCTCGGCCGGCCTCGTGATGGGCGTGATGCTGCTGCCGACGGTCGCCTCGCTGTCGGAGGACGCGATGGCCGCCGTTCCGCAGGCGCTGCGCCAGGGTGGCTACGCGCTCGGCGCGAACCGCCTCCAGGTGTCGCTGCGCATCGTCGTGCCGGCTGCGCTCTCCGGCATCGTCGCCTCGTTCGTGCTCGCGATCTCGCGCGCCGTCGGCGAGACGATGATCGTGACGATCGCGGCCGGACTCCAGCCGACGCTGACGTTCGACCCGCGCATCGCGGTCGAGACCCTGACGGCGTTCATCGCCTCGACCGCGGGCGGTGACGTGCCGACCGGATCGATCGAGTACAAGACGATCTTCGCCGTCGGCCTGACGCTCTTCGTCGCCACGCTGATCCTCAACGCGCTCGCGATCCGGCTCGTACGCCGCTACCGCGAGGTCTACGAATGAGAGTCCGGCAGGGGCTCTTCCACGGAGCGCTGCTGTCCTCCGTCGCGGTCGGTCTCATCGCGCTCGGCGCGCTGCTCGTGCGCGTCGTGATCGACGGCTGGCGCTACCTCGACTGGATGCTCATCAGCAACCCGCCGTCGAGTGACTCGACCGTCGCCGGCGCCCGTCCCGCGATTCTCGCGACGCTGGAGCTGATGGCGATCGTGATCGCGTTCGGCGTTCCGGTGGGCGTGGGCACGGCCATCTACCTCGAGGAGTTCGCCGACGGCAGGCGCTGGTACAACCGCCTGCTCGAGATCAACATCCAGAACCTCGCGGCCGTGCCGTCGATCGTCTACGGCATCCTCGGGCTCGGGTTCCTCGTGCACGGCGCCAACCTCGGCCGCGTCGTCCTGGCCGGCGGCCTGATCCTCACGCTGCTCGTGCTGCCGACGATCATCATCGCGTCGCGCGAGGCGATCCGGAGCGTGCCGCAGGGCATCCGGTTCGGCGCGTTCGCGCTCGGCGCGACGCAGTGGCAGGTCGTCTCGCGGCAGGTGCTGCCGGCGGCCATCCCGGGCATCGCGACCGGGTCGATCCTCGCGCTCTCGCGCGCGATCGGCGAGACGGCTCCGCTGCTCCTCGTCGGCGCGCTGTTGTACGCCCCGCGCGATCCGACCCTGCTCAGCGGGTTCGTGGCCCTGCCCGTGCAGATCTACAACTGGGTGCGCCTGCCGCAGGCGGAGTTCCACGGGCTCGCGGCGGCGGCGATCGTCGTGCTGCTCGTCCTGCTGCTCGCGATGAATGCTGTTGCGATACTGCTGCGGAATCGCTTCCAGCGACGATGGTGAGCCGCGTGACCGACATTCCGCTGCGTGCGCTCGACGTGCGCACCGAGGACGACCGCTCGACCGACGCCCCGCGAGCCGGGATCTTCGACGTGCGCGGCCTGACCGTCCGCTACGACGGCGTCGCCGCCGTGCGCGACGTCACGCTGCAGGTGCGCGAGCGCGAGGTCACCGCGTTCATCGGGCCGTCCGGCTGCGGCAAGAGCACGATCCTGCGCTCGTTCAACCGCATGAACGACCTCGTCCCGGGCGCGAGCGTCGAGGGCTCGGTCCTCTACCACGGCGCCGACCTCTACGGCACGGGCGTCGATCCGGTCGAGGTGCGCCGGCGAATCGGGATGGTCTTCCAGAAGCCGAACCCGTTCCCGAAGTCGATCCGCGACAACGTCGCGTTCGGGCCGCGCGTGCTCGGCTTCAAGGACGACCTCGACGAGCGCGTCGAGCGAGCCCTGCGCCACGCCGCGCTGTGGGACGAGGTCAAGGACCGGCTGGGGCGCAATGCGTTCGCGCTCTCCGGCGGCCAGCAGCAGCGCCTCTGCATCGCGCGCTGCCTCGCGGTCGAGCCCGACGTGCTGCTGATGGACGAGCCCGCGTCCGCGCTCGACCCGATCTCGACGGCGCGCATCGAGGATCTCATGAACGACCTCAAGCGCGAGTTCGCCATCGTGATCGTGACCCACAACATGCAGCAGGCCGCGCGCGTGGCCGATCGCACGGCCTTCTTCAGCATCGAGCCCGAGACCCACGCGGACGGCGCGCGCTGCGGCATCCTGATCGAGATGGACGAGACGCTGCGCATCTTCACGAGCCCGAGCGACGGCCGCACGGAGGACTACGTCACCGGCCGTTTCGGGTGATCCCGTGACGCCGCAAGACCTGCCGAGCGGCTACGAGGGCCTCCGCGTGGGATTCACGGCGGCGGTCTCGCACGAGCTGCGGACACCGCTCGCGCGCCTGCTCTCGCTGCTCGACACCGCGAAGCTGCCCGGTGTCGACGTGGAGGAGCTGATCGACGAGGCGCGCGCCGAGATCGTCGAGATGACGCAGCTCGTCGACGACATCCTCTTCCTCTCCGAGCTCGAGCAGGGCCGCGAGGTGGTTGCGCTCGGCTTCACCGAGGTCGCGCCGTACGTGCAGGAGCTGTTCGACGAGTCGCGCGAGCGCGCGCTGCGCGCCGAGCTCGTGCTCGAGAGCGACGTGCCTGCCGGCGTCGTCGTCCCGATGCGCCCGCGCATGCTGCTCGTGATCCTCAGCAACCTGCTCGACAACTCGCTGCGCTACGCCGGGCGGGGGGCCACCTTCCGCATCACGGCCCGGCTGGAGAGCGACTCGGTCGTGCTCGAGGTGTCGGACGACGGCGCCGGCGTCGACCCCGCGGACGTCCCGCGCCTGTTCGAGCGCTTCTTCCGTTCCGACCGCTCGCGCACGACGCGCGGCACCGGCCTCGGCCTGGCGATCGTGAAGCACATCGTCGGAGCAGCCGACGGCACGGCCGAGGTGACGGGAGCCCTCGGCGAAGGCACGCGCTTCCGCTTCGTCCTCCCGGCCCCCCGATCGGGCGGCCGCCTGATCTAGAGAGCGCACCTTTGGGGCCAGACCCCAAACGTGCGATTGCCACACCCTCGTCACACAACGGCACCGTTTCAACTCAGCGTCTCGTGCGAACCTCGGCTCGTGGCGAGGCCGCTGCGTCAACAGGACTACGCCGGTGCCGTGCACCACGTTTTCAGTCGCGGTGTTGCCCGCTCTGCCACAGCTGTCGATTCCGCCGACTATGAACGCGCGCTCGGATTCCTCGAACGGGCCGTCGAGCGGTTCGAGCTGCGGTGCCACGCGTGGTGCTTTCTCCCGAACCACTTCCATCTGCTCTTGACGTCCCAACTCGGGAACCTCTCGAGCGCGATGCACTGGCTGGGAACGTGCACGGCGCAGACGTTCAACGAGCGATACGAGCGGTCTGGTCACCTCTATCAAGGCCGGTTCGGCTCGAAGCTCGTCGAAGACGACGAGTACCTCCTCGAGCTCGCGCGCTATCTGCCGTTGAATCCGGTGCGCGCGGGGCTCTGCAGTTCACCCGAGGATTGGCCATGGTCGAGCTACGCAGCAACCGTAGGTCTCGTAAGCCCGCCCCGGTTTCTCGATTCCGTGGCGTTCATCGAGATCCTCGGCTCGCCACGCGCGTACGTCGACTGGGTTGCCGAAGGTGTTGACAAGAACCGACTGGACGAATTCGGAGCCCCGAACCCGCCGCCGTCTCTGACCCGTCTCCTGGCCGATCCCTCCGACGCGGCGATTGCGTGTGCCCACCTCGACCATGGCCACAGCAAGGCGGACATCGCTCGGCATCTCGGGATGACTCGCTGGCAAGTCAACACGCGGCTCGCGCGTTTCGCACGTTTGGGGTCTGGCCCCAAAGGTGCGATTTAGTCGCTACGGCGCCGGGCTCAGCCAGTTCGGGAGCACGTAGAGCTCCTCGAAGCCGGCGCGGACGATGTTGCGGTACGAGGAGCTCGGGCGGTCGGGGAGTTGCTCGCCGGTCTCGGTGAAGACGGCGTCGCAGCCGAGCTCGCGGGCGCGCTCGATGCGGATCGCGAGCAGCGCGCTCTGCGCGCCGCGGCCGCGGTACTCGGGGGCCGTTCCGGCGAGGCCGAGGTAGCCGGCGCCCTCGCCGACGTGCAGGGCGGCTGCCGCCGCGGGCTCGCCGTCGTCCGCGAGCGCCAGCCAGCAGTGCCAGTCGGGGTGTCCGGGCAGCGCGGCGCAGATCGGCGCGAGCCCTTCCGGCAGGCCGTAGACGGCGCACAGCAGCGCGGCGAACTCGCCGCCCCGCTCCGGCCCGATCTCGCTCAGCTCGAGCGACGTCTCGGCCGGCAGCGGCTCGAGTCCGCGCTCGAACTGCATCCAGCCCCAGCTCGGCTCGAAGCCGCGCGCGAGCAGCCAGTCGCCGATCTCGGCCGGCTCGGCGCTCGGCGACACGGAGACGTAGTAGCGCAGGCCCGCCATCGCCGCGATCGCGTCGTCGAGCTGCTCCTCGGTCGCAGGGCCGGCGATGCCCAGGTCGACGATGCGATTGAGCATCGGCGAGGAGTGGGCCGGCGGCATCCGCAGGGCGGTCGCGCCCGGCAGCTCGGCCACCCCGTCGGGGTGCATGCTCCGGAAGGCGGCGGTGCTGACGCGCTCGCAGCGGCTCACGGTGCGGAGGATGACACGCACGGCGGCCGTGCGCCCGAGCCCAGTTAGCATGCCCGGGTGCCGCGCGACGTCTTTCACGAACAGCTCGAGCGTCTCGAGGAGGCGCTGCAGGAGCAGGGGCAGATCGTGCTGCGGGCACTGCGGTCGTCCGTCAACGCCCTCCATCGCCGCGACATCGACCTCGCGGACGAGGTGATCGCGTTCGACGACGAGATCGACCGCCGCTACCACGCGCTCCAGCAGGGCATCGAGGCGCTGCTCGCGCTGCAGACCCCGGTCGCCGTCGACCTGCGGCTCGTGCTCGCGATGCTGCACGTCAACCTCCACCTCGAGCGCATGGGCGACCACTGCGTGACGATCGCCAAGCTCACGAAGCTCTCGCAGTCGCTGACGTCCGACGACTCGCTGGTCGCGGGCTTCGAGGACGTCGCCGTGCGCGCCGAGGAGATGATCCGCGTGGCGCTCGCCTCCTTCGCCGCGCGCGACGTGGCGCGCGCCGAGATGCTGGTCGACCTCGACGAGTTGATCGACCGCGCCAACCGGCGCGTCGTCTCGCACGTGCTCGACCTCGGCGGCGACGCCGCCCTGCGCGAGTGGGGCCTGCGCATGATCATCGTCTCGCGCTGCCTCGAGCGCATCGGCGATCACGCCGTGGACATCGGTGAGCAGACCGCGTACCTCGTCACCGGCGAGTTCCGCGAGTTCACCGACGCATCGCACAACCGCGATTAGACCGTCGCGAAAACGCCTGGTACGAGGGGTTTCCCGTCGTCACCAGATCTTCACCAGGTCCTCACCACATCATCCCCCCTGCGCCTGAAGGCCGTCTGTAGGTTGGCCATGCCCGGCAGATGCCGGGGGCGCTCCGCAGCCTTGCGAGCGCGTACAGCCTCTCGGAGGAACGGATGATTCTCAGGAAGACCGTACTGGCGGCCGGCGCGCTCGTCGCGCTGCTGGCCTCGGCGAGCGTCGGCTCGGCTCGGCCGACTACGCCCGCCGCGAACGGCGCGGCCGCACCTGTGCAGTGCAGCACGAAGCTCAACGCCCTGCGGCCGCACTACCCCGATCCCGGTCAAGCCCCTCGCGGGCGCGGCGTGGCTCGCTCGAGCGGCGCCGGCTCGACGCTTCGTCGCTCCGATCATGTCGATGTGGGCTTCGGCGTTCTCGAAGAAGGGCACGAACGTCGCCTACCAGGCGATCGGCTCCGGCGGCGGCGTCGCGCAGATCAGCGCGCAGACGGTCGATTTCGGCGCCAGCGACACGCCGATGACTCGACACCGAGCTCGCAGCCGCCAAGGGCGGCCCGATCCTGCACATCCCGCTCGTGCTCGGCGCGGTCGACGGTCGCCTACAACGTCGAAGGGCGTCGGCTCGGGCTTGAACTTCGACGGCCGACGACGATCGGCAAGATCTATCACCGGCCAGATCACGAAGTGGAACGACCCGGCGATCAAGGCGCTCAATCCGAAGGCGAACCTCCCCGACGAGACGATCGCGGTCGTCCACCGCTCGGACGGCTCGGGCACGACGGCGCGTCTTCACGGACTTCCTGACGAAGACGAGCCCGGAGTGGGTCGCCAAGCTCGGCGGAGCCGACAAGTCGTTCGGCAAGACCGTCGCCTGGCCGGTCGGCATCGGCGGCAAGGGCAATGACGGCGTCGCGGCTCTCGTCAGCCAGACCGAGGGCTCCATCGGCTACCTCGAGCTCCAGTACGCGATCTCCAGCAAGCTGGCCTACGGCAACGTCAAGAACAAGCGCGGCACGTTCATCAAGCCCTGCGTCTCGACGACCAGCGCCGCCGCCGTCAAGACGTCCTTCCCGCCGGACATGCGCGCCAGCCTGACCTGGCGCGGGGCTCGCCGATCGCGTACCCGATCACGGGCACGGTCTTCGGCCTCGTCTACCAGAACCAGACCGACGCCGGCCAAGGCCAAGGCGCTCGTCAACTTCCTCAGCTGGGCGCTGACCACCGGGCAGAACTTCCCGGCCACGATCAACTACGCCCCGATGGGCAAGATCCTGCAGCAGCGCTCGCTGGCGCAGGTCGACGAAGATCACGCTCAACGGCAAGCCGCTGGTCAAGCTGCCCGACGGACTACGACAAGTCGTGAGCGTCGCCTCTCACAGGGCGGGCGGTAACGAGGCGCGGGCGCTGCACCAGCAGCGCCCGCGCTTCGCCGATACCTCCTTCCGCGTGCTCGTCGCCGGCACCGCGGCTCTCATCCTGCTCGCGTTCGTCGCGACGGCCTTCTTCCTCGTCAGCGAGGCCTGGCCGTCGCTGACGCATTACGGCGTCTTCAGCTTCCTCGGAGTCGGACCCGCTGGGCACCGTCGGAAGCCGCGATCGCGCACGGCCGACATGAATCCGTACGGCGTGCTCCAGTTCGTCTACGGCACCGTCCTGACCTCGATCATCGCGATGCTGCTCGCCATTCCGGTGGCCGTCGGGCTCGCGCTCTACATCACCGACGTCGCACCGATGCGGCTGCGCAAGCCGCTCGCCTACGTGGTCGACCTCTTCGCGGCCGTGCCGAGCGTCGTCTACGGCTTCTGGGGCATCTTCGCGCTCCTGCCCGCGCTGCATCCGATCGCCGACAACCTCTCCAGTTGGCTCGGCGGCATCCCCGTCGATCGGAGCCGTCTTCGCAGGCCCGTTCTTCGGTCCGTCCTACTTCGCGGCCGGGATCGTGCTGGCGATCATGGTCCTGCCGATCATCACCGCGATCTGCCGCGAGGTCTTCGCGGTCGCGCCGGTGGCCGAGAAGGAGGCCGCGCTCGCGCTCGGCGCCACGCGCTGGGAGATGCTGCGCATCTCCGTGCTCAAGCGCTCGAGCGCCGGCATCTTCGGCGCCAGCCTGCTCGGCCTCGGCCGTGCCTTCGGCGAGACGATCGCGGTCACGATGTTGATCGGCAACAGCGTGCTCGGCATCTCGACCAGCATCTTCGGCCAGGGCGCCACGATGCCGAGCGTGATCGCGAACGAGTTCACGGAGGCGACCGAGCCGTTCCACCTCGAGTCGCTGTTCGTGGTGGCGACGCTCCTCCTGCTCGTCACGCTGATCGTGAACGTGCTCGGCAAGCTCGTCGTGTCCCGCATCAGCGAGACGATCGCGTAGCGATGGCGACCGTCTCCGACACCGTCCTCGGCAGCGGCTGCCCGCGCCCCGCAGCTGCGGCGCCGGCATCGCCGCGACCGCACCATGACGCTGCTCCTGACCGCGCTGATGATCGGCATCGGCGCGCTGCTCGTCTGGATCCTCGCCTACGTCGCCGTCCAGGGGCTGCAGGCGCTCGACTGGGGATTCCTCACCGACACGCCGCCCGGCAATCCGTCGGACGCCGGCGGCGGCTTCTACAACGGCATCATCGGCAGCTTCATCATCGTGGGCATCGCGACCCTCCTCGCGGTCCCGATCGGCATCGGCGGCGCGATCTACCTCAACCAGTACGCCACGGCCGCATCGCCGGGAGTGCTGCGGCTCGTCACCGACGTGATGCTCGGCATCCCGACGATCGTGACCGGCGCGTTCATCTACGCGCTGTGGGTCGTCCGACTTCGGGTTCTCCGGCTACGCCGGCGCGTTCTCGCTCGGCGCTCGTGATGATGCCGCTGATCGTGCGCGCGACCGAGGAGATGCTGCGGCTCGTGCCGCGCGACATCCGCGAGGCGAGCCTCGCCCTCGGCGCAACCAAGTCCCGCACGATCGTCTCGGTCCTGCTCCCGACCGCGGGCGCCGGGATCATCACCGGCGTGATGCTCGCCGTCGCCCGCGCGATGGGTGAGACCGCACCGCTTCTCCTGACCACGCTCGGCAACGACCTCTTCGTCGAGACGAACCCCGGCCAGCGCATGTCCACGCTCTCGCTGCAGATCTTCGGCAGCGCCACCGGCGGCTTCGCCGCCGCGCAGGACCGTGCGTGGGCCGGAGCGCTCACCTTGATCGCAATCGTCCTGCTGCTTACCATCATCGCAAGGCTCATCGCCCGCAAGTCGGCGGTCAGCCGGTGACCACTCCCGAAAGGCCCGACGTGAGTGTCCTCGAAGACGAGTCCGGCCCGGCGGCCAACGGCGCCTCCTCGCGCGAGCCCGGCGCCGAGCACCACGGGCCCGGCGCGGCGCATGGACGTCGTCGACCTGAGCGCCGGCTTCGGCGAGCGCACGATCATCGCGGGCATCCACCTCGCGATCGAGCCCAACGCCGTGACGGCGCTGATCGGCCCGTCCGGCTGTGGCAAGTCGACGCTGCTGCGCTGCCTCAACGCGATGCACCGCACGGCGAAGGACGCGTTCGCGAACGGGCAGATCCTGCTCGACGGCGTCGACATCAACGCGAAGGGCATCGACCCGGTGCTGGTGCGCCGGCGCGTCGGCATGGTGTTCCAGCGCCCGAACCCGTTCCCGACGATGTCGATCTACGACAACGTCGCCGCGGGATTGCGCCTCACCTCCGGCGGCCGCGGCGGGCGCCACAAGTACGACGAGGTCGTCGAGCGCGCGCTGCGTCAGGCCGACCTCTGGGCCGAGGTCAAGGATCGCCTGCGCAGCATGGGCGGCAGCCTCTCCGGCGGGCAGCAGCAGCGGCTCTGCATCGCGCGCGCGCTCGCGGTCGAGCCCGAGATCGTGCTGATGGACGAGCCGTGCTCGGCGCTCGACCCGATCTCGACCGCCAAGATCGAGGAGACGATCCTCAGCCTGCGCGAGCGCTACACGATCGTGATCGTGACGCACAACATGCAGCAGGCTGCGCGCGTCTCCGACACGACGGCGTTCATGACGATCCTCGAGGCCGGCCAGCCCGGCGCACTCGTCGAGACCGGGCCGACGAGCGCGATCTTCGACCAGCCGACGAACGAGGTCACCGGCGCGTACGTCTCCGGCCGGTTCGGCTAGAGCCGTGGCTCAGGTCGAGCCCGGCTTCCTGGAGCACCGGCTGACCGAGATCTCGGATCTCGTGCACCATGGGCTGCGCGACGCGCTGCTCGCGCTCGAGACCGGAGACGCCGCGGTCGCTCAGCGCGTGATCGACGCGGACGACGAAGTCGATCGCCGGTGCCTGGCGCTCGATCGCGACGCCGAGATCCTGCTCGTCGGCCAGGTCGTGCCCGGGCGGGACATCGCGCTCGTGCTCGCGTCGACGCGCATCGCGCGCAACCTCGAGCGCATGGCAGATCAATGCGTCACGATCGCCAAGCTCGTACAGGCGGGCGGGAACGACGAGCCCGGCTCCGCCGCGGTGCGACAGTCGCTGGAGGAGATGGGCCGGCGCGGCGAGCGCATGCTCGAGGCCGCGACCGACGCGCTCTCGCGCCGCGACGCCGCGCGTGCGCAGCAGCTCGACGAGCTCGACAACCTGGTCGACGAGCTCAACCGCACGGTCGTCGAGCAGGTGCTCGAGATCGGCGGCGACCACGCGCGCCGCGCGTGGGGCCTGCGCATGGTGCTGTGTGCGCGTGCCCTCGAGCGCATCGCGGACAACGCCGTCGATATCGCGGAGCAGGCGTCCTACGTGGTCACGGGCGAGCTGCGCGAGTTCAGCGACGCCTCGCATCCCGACGAGAACACGGGCGAGGCGGCGTAGCCTCCCGCGCCGCCGTGGCCGGTCGAGGCCACGCCGTCAGCCGCGGGCGGGTCAGGGCTTTCGTGCGCGGACGATCGCCGAGGCGGCGTGGCTGTGGACACGGTGGGTCTCGGTGATCTCGACTCCCACGAGCCCCGCGTCGGCGAGCGCCCGCTCGAATTCCCCGCGAGTGAGCGCACCGGCGATGCAGCCCGTCCACTGCGACCATGTCGGCGCGAGTCGCCTCGTCCATGTCGTCGTCGGCGACCACGTCGGAGACGGCGAAGCGCCCGCCGGGCCGCAGGACGCGGCCGACCTCGCGCAGCACGGCAGGCTTGTCGGCCGAGAGGTTGATGACGCAGTTGGAGATGACGACGTCGACCGAGGCGTCGGGCAGTGGCATCGCCTCGATGTAGCCCTTGACGAACTCGGCGTTCGCGATTCCGGCCTGGGCGGCGTTGGCGCGGGCGAGCGCGAGCATCTCGTCCGTCATGTCGAGGCCGATCACCTTGCCGGTGGGTCCGACGCGACGCGCGCTGATGAGCACGTCGGCGCCGGCGCCGGAGCCGAGATCGAGGACGGTCTCGCCCTCGTGCAGGTCGGCCACGGCCGTCGGCACCCCGCAGCCGAGCGAGGCTCTGAGTGCCGCTTCCGGGGCCTGGCCGGCCTCGGTGTCGTCGTAGAGCGCCGCGCCGAAGCCTGCAGCGGCTCCCGTCCGGCCGGCATCCGCGCCACAGCAGCTGCTCCCGGTCGACGGCCCGCAGCCGCAGCCGGACTGCTCGGGGGCCGCAGTCGCGGCGCGCGCCGCCTCGGCGTAGCGCTCTCGCACGGTCTCGCGGATATCGCCGCGATCCTTCAGCTCATCGGGCATGGCTCTCTCCATCGTGTGCAGGTGCCTCGAGACGGGCCGGCCCGAGCAGTCGCTCGACGAGCACGCAGTCCTTCCACTCGCCGTCGAGACGGCCATGGCGCGGCTGCACGCCGACCTCGTAGAACCCCGCGGCGCGATGAACGGCGAGGCTTGCCGCGTTGGTCGTGAACACGCGGCTCGTGAGTTTGTAGAACCCGGCGTCTTCCGCCGCGCCGGCGAGTGCGTCGAGCAACCTGCGCCCGACGCCGGCGCCGCGTGCGCTCGGGTCGACATAGACCCCGTGCTCTCCGACCCCCTCGTAGACGCAGCGATCGCTGTACGGGCTCACGCGCGCCCAGCCGATGACGCGACCGCCGTCGTCGAGGGCGACCAGGAACGGAAGCCCGGCGTCGAACCAGGTGCGCACGTCAGCCGTCGTGCGCGGAGCGGTCTCGAACGTCGCCTGCCGCCCGGCGATGCCGGCGTTGTAGATCGCGCAGATCGCTTCCGCGTCCGCCGGAGTCGCCGCCCTCGTCGTCACTTCCCGAGCCAGGCGGCGAGCGGCTGGAGCGCCTCGGGGTTGACGTAGTAGAAGGCCCACAGGCCCCGGCGCTCGGAATCGACGATGCCGGCGTCGCGCAGCTTCTTGAGATGATGCGAGAGCGTCGGCTGCCCGATGTCGAAGAGCGGCACGAGCTCGCACACGCAAACCTTGCCGGCGTGCTTGCGGAGAACGTCGACGAGTTGCAGGCGGATCGGATCGCCGAGCGCCTTCGCGATGTCTGCCAGACGCACCGCCTGATCGCGCTCGACGTCGGGGTAGACGATCGGCTGACAGCACGGCTCGCCTGCGGCGCGCTTCTGCTTCGGGGCGAGTTCCAGATCGACGCTCATCGATTTGCACCGTACCACGAAGCAGTGACATACGTCGATTCAACTTATAGATGTCGATGTAATCGCTATGCTCCGTGACGTGCCCGGCGCGCGGATCGGCATCAACGGCTTCGGCCGGATCGGTCGCATGGTCCTGCGCGCGGCCTGGGGATGGCCCGACTTGGACTTCGTGCACGTCAACGAGCTGAAGGGCGATGCCGCCACCTCGGCCCATCTGCTCACGTTCGACTCCGTCCACGGACGCTGGCAGCACGATGTGTCCGGCGACGGCGGGGCGCTCGCGATCGACGGGGCGTCGATCGGCTACAGCCGAGGCGCGGAGCCGGCCGCGGTGCCGTGGGGCGACCACGGCGTGGAGGTCGTGCTCGAGTGCTCCGGGCGCTTCCGCACGCGCGAGCAACTCGACGCGCATTTCCGTGCAGGGCGTGCGCAAGGTGATCGTCGCCGCGCCCGTGAAGCTCGCGGCCCTCAACGTCGTCGTCGGCGTCAACGATCACCTCTACGACCCGGCGAAGCACGACGTCGTCACCGCCGCGTCGTGCACCACGAACTGCCTCGCTCCCATCGTCAAGGTGATCCACGAGGGCATCGGCATCCGCCACGGCGCGATCACCACGCTGCACGACATGACCAACACGCAGACGCTGGTCGACGCTCCGCACAAGGATCTGCGCCGGGCGCGCGCAGCCACGCTCTCGCTGATCCCGACCACGACCGGCTCTGCGACTGCCATCGGCCTGATCTTCCCGGAGCTCGAGGGGCGCCTCGACGGCCTGGCGGTTCGCGTGCCCCTGCTGAACGCATCGCTCACCGATTGCGTGTTCGAGGTCGCCCGCCCGACGGGCATCGAGGAGGTCAACCGCCTGCTCGAGATCGCGGCCGCGGGTCCGCTCGCGGACATCCTCGGCTTCGAGCGGCGGCCGCTCGTCTCGGTCGACTTCAAGGGCGACCCGCGCTCGGGCATCGTCGATGCGCTCTCGACGATGGTCACCGACGGGACGCAGGTCAAGATCCTGGCCTGGTACGACAACGAGTGGGGCTACGCGAACCGCCTGGCGGAGCTTGCCCGGATCGTTGCCGCCGGCTTCGGGCACGGCGGCGCGGAGCGCTGACGCCGATGGCCGCCGGCTCCGCCCGCAAGGGCGATCTCCGCACCTACGCGCTCGTGACCGGCGCCTACTGGGCGGACACGATCGCCGACGGGGCCACGCGCGTCCTGGTGCTCTTCTACTTCTACGAGCGCGGCTACAGCCCGTTCGAGGTCGCCTCGCTGTTCCTCTTCTACGAGCTCTTCGGGATCGTCACGAATCTCGTGGGCGGATGGCTGGCGGCGCGACTCGGGCTCAGGTCGACACTGATCATGGGGCTCGCGACGCAACTGGTCGCGCTCGGAATGCTCGCGTTCGCTCCGAGCGCCTGGCTCGTCGTCCCCTACGTGATGGCCTCGCAGGCGCTCTCCGGCATCGCCAAGGACCTCACCAAGATGAGCTCCAAGAGCGCCGTCAAGCTGGTCGCGCCCGCGGATGCGCCCGACGCGCTGTTCCGCTGGGTCGCGGTGCTCACCGGATCGAAGAACGCGCTGAAGGGCGTGGGCTTCTTCCTCGGCGGCCTCTTGCTGACCGTCGCCGGATTCCGCCCGGCGCTCGCCGTGCTGATGGCGCTCGTGCTCGCGGCCCTCGTCGTCGTGCTGGTGTTCGTGCGCGGCGAGCTCGGCCGCCCCGACCGCAGCGCGCGGTTCACCCAGATGTTCTCGAACAACCGCGCGGTCAACATCCTCGCTGCGGCGAGGGTGTTCCTGTTCGCCGCGCGCGACGTCTGGTTCGTCGTGGGTCTGCCCGTCTTCCTGCGCACCGAGCTCGGCTGGAGCTTCTGGCAGGCCGGAGCGTTCCTCGCGGTCTGGGTGATCGGCTACGGGATCGTGCAGGCGCTCACGCCCGGTCTGGCGCGAAAGCATGCCGACGGCACGCGCGCGCAGCCCGGAGGACGCGTCGCCGTCCTCCTCGCGTTCGCCCTTGCGGTGTTCCCGGCCGCGATGGCGATCGCGCTCCACGCCGGCCTCGACCCGGCAGCCGTGGTCATCGCCGGCCTGGCCGCGTTCGGCGTGGTCTTCGCCCTCAACTCGACCGTGCACTCGTATCTCATCCTCGCCTACGCGGATCGGGCGAGGGTCGCGATGAACGTCGGCTTCTACTACATGGCGAATGCCGTCGGGCGCCTCACGGGCACGGTGCTCTCCGGGCTGCTCTACCAGTGGCAGGGGCTCGAGGCGTGCCTGTGGGCGTCCGCGGCGTTCGTGCTCGTCGCGGGGCTGCTCTCGCTGCTGCTGCCGCGCCGCGCCGTGCAGACCGTCCTCGCATAGCGGCCCGCTGGTACCGTGGCCGCGTGTCGACCGCCCGCGGAGATGCCCCGTGAGCACGCTGAAGAAGGTCGTTCTGCGCGACCAGGTGAAGGAGTTCATCCTGGAGCGCATCCTCACGGGCGCATACGCGCCGGGTCAGCGGCTCGTCGAGACGCAGATCGCGCGCGAGCTGGAGTGCAGCCAGGCGCCGGTGCGGGAGGCGCTGCGCGAACTCGAGCAGCTCGGCTGCGTCCACTACGAGCCCAACCGCGGGTGCTCGGTACGCGAGCTCTCCGAGGCGGATCTCGCGAAGCTGTATCCCGTGCGCGCGGTGCTCGAGGCGCTCGCGCCGGGCGGCGCCCTGCGAGCCAGCGCGCTCAACAAGGCGCTCCTGCGCGACCAGATCAAGGACCACATCCTCGAGCGCATCGTGACCGGGGCGTACGCGCCGGGCGAGCGGCTCGTGGAGACGCAGATCGCGCGCGAGCTGGAGTGCAGCCAGGCGCCGGTGCGGGAGGCGCTGCGCGATCTCGAGCAGCTCGGCTGCGTCCACTACGAGCCGAATCGGGGCTGCTCCGTGCGGGCGTTCTCCGAGGAGGAGCTGCTCGAGGCGTACCCGGTGCGGGCCGTGCTCGAGGGGCTGGCCGCCGAGCAGGCCGCGTCGCGCATCACCGGGGAGGAGCTGGCGGAGCTGGACGCGCTGTTCGCGGAGATGTGCGACGGGGCCGAGCGCGGGAACGACCACGACCAGGCGCGCGCCAACATGGCGTTCCACGGCTGCATCGTCCAGGCGGCCCGCAACCGCACGCTGCAGCGCCAGTGGACGCTGCTCGAGCCGTTCGCCCGCACCTACCTCACGATCGCGAAGTCGCACGTCGACCGGCGGGCGCTCGCCGAGCGCCACCGGCCGATTCTCGAGGCACTCCACGCACGCGATCCCAAGGCTGCTTCCCAGGCGATGAGGGCGCATCTCCTGGAGGCCGGCGGGATCCTTCGGCACGGTTGACACGTCATCATCGATAATCGATCATTCCGCCTGACAACGATGGAGGACAGATGTCGGACGACGGTGTTCTGGGTCCTTCCACGGGGACGACGCATTCCCGGTCACGTGGGATGCGGGTGAGCGCGAGCGGCTGTGGGTCTTCGACGACCTGCACTGCCCGAACCCGCTCTCGCCGATGTTCTTCGACATCGGCGGGTGGTGGCTGACCTGCGATCACATGTTCCGGCGCTTCGGGACGCCGTTCGCGTCCGACTGGATCGCCAAGAACGTCAACGGCTACCTCTACACGGCCGCGATCCCGGCCGACGACGTCGCGGTCGAGGGCGCCGAGTACAACGCCCGCTACGTGCCGCGCGTCCCTCGCCTGGAGGGGTACGCGGCCGGCATCGGCGGCTACCTCGGAGCGGTGCTTCCGCTCTACGGCTCGGAGTTCTCGACCTGGTGGCGCGACCGGCTGCGTCCCGAGATCGAGGGCAACTTCGCCTACCTCGACGGCATCGACATGGACGCGATGGAGCTCGTCCCGCTGGCCGTGCTGCTGGAGGACGCGATCGACGTCCACGATCGCCACTGGAAGATCCACTGGATGATCAACTTCGCCCAGTTCTCGGCCACGATCGCGCTGGGCGCGACGATCGCCGAGGTCAAGGGAGAGGTCGACCCCGGCCTCCCGGGGCGCCTGCAGTCCTCGTCGGAGAACCGCAACTGGGACTCGATCGAGGCGCTCTGGCAGATGAAGGAGGAGGTCAAGGGCGAGCCGGAGCTCCAGGCGGCGTTCGGGAACGACACCGCCGCCGCCATCATGGGCGCGCTCGAGGGCTCCGACCGGGGTCGGCGATTCATCCAGGAGCGCGTCGATCCGTACCGCTCCGAGTTCGGGCGCAAGTCGATCTGGTCGCACGAGTTCATCTACCCGACCTGGTACGAGCAGCCCGCGCCGATCCTCCAGGCCGTGCGCGGCTACATCGAGTCCGACTACGACTATCCGGCCGAGCTCGCGCGCGTGAAGGAGGACCTCGCAGCGGCCTGCGCCGAGCTCATGGACGGCGTCCCGGAGGGCGAGGGCCGCGACAGGCTGCAGGCCTCGCTCGACGCCTCGATCGGGCTCAACCCGCTCACACCCGACCACCACTTCTTCATCGACCAGGGCACCAACGCGCGGCTGCGCCTCGTGCTCGTCGCGATCGGCCGCAAGCTGGCCGCGCAGGGCGCGCTCGACGACCCCGAGGACGTGTTCTTCCTCAAGTACAACGAGCTGCGGATGCTGATCGGCGGCGGCCTCGAGGGCGCGCGCGATCTCGTCTCGCAGCGCCGGGACGAGCGCGAGGACGCCTTCGAGCTGCGGCCGCCCGACTGGATCGGCACCGCCACCGCCGATCAGCTGGCGTTCCCGTACCTCACGCTGTGGGGCTTCCCGGAGAAGTTCGACCGCCCGCGCAGCACCTCCGCCGATCAGATCGTCGGCCTGGCGGCGTCGCCCGGAGTGGCCGAGGGTCTGGCGCGCGTCGTCTCGTCGCTCGATCAGTTCAACGAGGTGGAGGACGGCGAGATCCTGGTCTGCGGCATGACGAACCCCGCGTGGGTCGTGCTCTTCACCAGGATCGGCGGGCTCGTCACCGACGCGGGCGGCATGGCCGCGCACCCGGCCGTCGTGGCGCGCGAGTTCGGTCTGCCGGCGGTCGTCGGCACGTCGAACGCGACCCAGCGCATCAAGACCGGCGACCGCATCCGAGTCAACGGCGCGACCGGCGTCGTGGACATCGTCCAGTGAATCCCGCTCACAAGGAGCCTTCGTGACCCGACGCCTCGTCGACCTCTCCATGCCGGTGCATCCGGACATGCTCACCTTCCCGCGCGTGCCGCCCCCGGCGCTCTGCGTGTACGAGTCGCACGAGGATTTCGCGACGCGCATCGGCGCCGCCGAGTTCGGCGTGACCTCGCTCACCGGGAGCTACCTGGTCGTCCAGAACGACCACGTCGGCACGCACATGGACGCGCGCAAGCACATCGTCCCGACCGCCGGCGGGCCCGAGACGATCCCGCTCGAGTGGTGTTACGGCGACGGCGTGCTGCTCGACTTCCGCGAGTGCGCGAGCGGCTACGTGATCACGGAGGACGACGTCAAGGCCGAGCTCAAGCGCATGGACTACGAGCTCAAGCCGAAGGACATCGTCATCAACTGGACGGGCGCCGGCGACTACAACACCGAGGAGCGCTACCGCACCGACCACCCGGGCATGTCGGCGGCGGCCACGCGCTGGCTCATCTCGCAGGGCGTGCGGATGATGGGCTGCGATGCCATCACGTTCGACCCGCCGGTCTGGGCGATGTTCGAGAAGAAGCTCTTCTGGGAAGCCCACCGTGTGATGTGGGACGAGGAGTACTGGCACCTCGAGAACATGATGAACCTCGGCGCGGTCGGCCGGCAGCACGGCTTCACCCTGAGCGTCCTGCCGGTCAAGTGGTCGGCCACGACCGCTGCGCCCGTGCGCGCCGTCGCGATCGTCGAGGACTGACCGCCGCATGATCCTCCCCTTCACCGACCCTGCCTGCCAGGACGTCGGGGTGGCGGGCGGCAAGGGCGCGAGTCTGGCGGCCGCGACGGCTCGGGGCCTGCCCGTGCCGCCCGGCTACGTCGTCTGCTCGAGCGCGTTCGAGGAGGCCGTCGGCGCGCGGGCGGACGAGCTGCGCGAGCTCGCCCGCGCGCACGACTGCGACGGCGCGATGGCGCTCGTCGCCGAGCTCGAGCGACCCGACCTCGGCGAGGCGTTCGCGGCGCTTGCGGCCACGGCCGTGGCGGTGCGCTCGAGCGCCGTCGCCGAGGACTCCGATGCGGCGAGCTTCGCCGGGCAGCAGGAGACCTACCTCGGCGTCCCCGACGCCGAGACGGCGGCCGAGCGCGTCGTCGATTGCTGGGCGTCGTTCTTCAGCGAGCGCGCGCTCTTCTACCGCGCGCGCAAGGGCTCGCTCGACGACCTGCGCATGGCGGTCGTGATCCAGGAGATGGTGGCGGCCGACGTCGCCGGGATCCTGTTCACGATCGACCCGGTCGCACGCCGCCGCGACCAGATGGTGGTCGAGGCGGTCTTCGGCCTCGGCGAGCCCGCCGTGTCCGGCGCTCTGACCCCCGACAATTACACGATGGCGCGCGACGGCAGAGTGAAGAAGCGGCGGATCGTGACGCAGCCGTGGGCGCTGGTCGGCCGCGAGGAGGTGCCGCTGTCGGAGGAGGAGGGAGCGCGCGAGACGCTCTCGGACGACCAGCTCGCGGCTCTGGCGGAGCTCGGCCGGACGCTCGAGGAGCACAACGGCTCTCCGCAGGACATCGAGTGGGCGATCGCCGGCGGCGAGCTGTACGTGTTGCAGTCGCGCCCGGTGACGACTCTGTGACGACGGCCTCGGACCTCCTCGGCGAGGGCGTGACCTGGGCGCGCGCCGAGCACCCGCACGCCGCGCACCTGGAGCGCACGCTCTTCTGGGCGCGCGAGCTCGAGCCGGGGGCGAGCGGCGTCCTGCAGCTCGCCGCCCTGCTGCACGACATCGAGCGCGCGGTGCCCGATCCGGGCTCGCCGTTCGACTCCGCCCGCGACTGGTCGCTGGACGCCTACGTCGACTACCACCAGGGCCGCTCGGCCGCGCATCTCTCGCGCTGGATGGCGGAGCGCGGGGCAGAAGCGGATGAGATCTCGCCCGCCGTCGCACTGGTGGCCGTGCACGAGCGGGGAGGCTGGCCCGAGGCCGATCTGCTCCAGGCCGCGGACTCGCTCTCGTTCATCGAGACGCTCACCCCGCTGCTGCGCGAGTGGATCGCGACCGGGCGCTCCTCACAGGCCGATGCGCTCGCGAAGCTCGACTTCATGTGGGACCGGATCCGCGTGCCGGCGGCCCACGAGCGCGGCCGCGCGCTCTACGAGAGCGCGCGCGCGGAGGTCGCGTGACGCGCTGGCTGTGGCCGGAGACGCTCGAGGAGGCCATCGAGCTGCGCGCGTCGCTCGGCGACGATGCGCTCACCGTGGCCGGCGGCACGTTCGTCGGCGTGCTCGCGCAGACCGGATTCCTCTCGCTGCCGGAGAGCGCGATCGCGCTCGGGCGGGTGCAGGGGATCGCGGGCATCGAGAGCGAGGGCGACGAGCTCGTGATCGGCGCCATGGCGACGCACGCCGCGATCGAGCGGAGCCCGGTCGTGCGCGACGGCTGGGGCGCGCTGGCGGACTGCTTCGGCGAGGTCGCGAACGTGCGCGTGCGCAGCGTCGCGACGATCGGCGGCGTGCTCGCCGACGCCGACTACGCGAGCGATCCGCCGTGCATGCTCCTGGCACTCGGCGCGCACATCGAGCTCGCGAGCCCGGGCGGCATGCGCGTGCTCGGCGTGGACGAGCTCATCCTCGGCCACTACGACACGGCGATCGAGCCCGACGAGCTGATCGTGCGCGTGCGCGTTCCGAGACCGCAGGCGGCGGCCTACGTGAAGTTCCGCTCGCGCTCCAGCGAGGACCGGCCGTGCGTCGGGGTGGCGGCTGCGCGGCTCGCGGGCGGCGAGGAGCGCGTTGCAGTCGGTGCCGTCAGCGACCGGCCCCTGCTGATCGGCGAGGTCGCAGGCGCCACGATCATCAGCGACCTGCGCGGCAGCGCCGACTACCGGCGGCGCATGGTCGACGTCCACGCGCGCCGGGCCCGGGCGATGCTCGGTGGATGACCGCGTCACGGGGCGCTTCGCCTACAGCCAGGACGCCGAGCGGCCGGGCATGCTGCACGGCCGCGTGCTGCGCTCCCACCATCCGCACGCGCGCGTCCTCGCCGTGCGCGTGATCGACGAGCTGCCGGAGGGCTGCGTCGTCCTGCTGCCGGAGGACGTCGCCGACACGAAGCTCTACGGGTGCCTCGTCCCGGACACGCCGATCCTCGCGCGCGGGGTCGCGCGCTTCGCCGGCGACCCCGTCGCAGCGGTGGCCGCGCCGACGCCCCGCGCGGCCGCGCAGGCGCTGAACTGCCTCGAGGCCGACTACGAGCCCCTGCCCGATGCAACGTCGCTCGCGACCGCCCTGGCCGAGGGGGCGCCGCAGCTGCACGAGGTCGACGACCTTCGTCGCGCGGCGGGAACCTGGACGGGCCTGAGGCCGGGCGGCGGCAACGTGCTGCACACGTTCCGGCTCGTGCACGGCCGTGGCGAGGCCGGCTTCGACGAGGCCGAGGTCACGGTCGAGGGCGAATGGGAGTGCGCCGGCGCCGCGCACGCGCCGCTCGAGCCGCACGCGGCGCTGGCCGAGTGGAGCGACGGCCGCCTGACGGTGTGGACGGGCACGCAGACGCCGTTCAACGTCCGCCGCGAGCTCGCGGGGACGTTCGCGCTCGACGAGGGCGACGTGCGCGTGGTCTCGCCGCCGATGGGTGGCAGCTTCGGCGCCAAGACGTTCACGCGGATCGAGGCGATCGCGGCCGCGCTCGCGCGCAAGGCCGCTCTGCCGGTGCGCATCGTGCTGCCCCGCGACGAGGTGTTCGTGACGCTCGTGCGACATCCCGCGCGCTTCCGCGTGCGGCTCGGCGCTCGTCGCGACGGCACGTTCGTGGCCCGGCGCGTGTGGGCCGATTGGGACACCGGCGCGTATGCCGACACCGGCCCGAACGTCGCCGCCAAGGGCGGATGGGCGGCCGTCGGCCCGTATCGCTTCGATCACGTCGAGGTCGATTCGCGCTGCGTGTACACGAACTCGCCGTCGGCCGGGGCCTTCCGCGGCTATGCCGCGACGCAGGCGGTCTGGGCCTCCGAGCAGTGCGTCGACCTGCTCGCCGAGCGCCTCGGAGCGGACCCGCTCGAGCTGCGCCTGCGCAATGTGCTGCGCGACGGCGATCGCTTCGCGACCGGCGAGACGATGCACGACTTCCACGTCGCCGAGTGCCTCGAGCGCGTCGCCGAGCGCATCGGCTGGAGCGCCGGCAAGCGCGGCAAGGGCCTCTGCGCCGTCATGAAGGGCATGCAGACGCCGAGCCGCTCCGAGGCCCGCATCGTGCTCGACGGGGGGCGCTTCACGGTCGAGAGCGCGACCACCGACATCGGCCAGGGGCGCGACCAGAGCCTCCGGCAGCTGGCCGCGTGCTCGCTCGGCTGCGACGCGTCGATCATCGACACGGCCGGCGTCGACACGGACTCCTCGCCCTTCGACACGCGCACGACCTCGAGCCGCTCGGCGCACATGATGGCCGGCGCGATCGGCAACGCCGCGCGCGAGCTGCGCCGCCGGATCGCCGACGAGCTCGAGGCCAATCCCGCCGACGTGCTGTTCGTCGGCGACGCCGTCGAGATCGTGGGCTCGCCGGGGACGCGGCGCGCGCTCTCGACGTTCGGGTCGCTCCAGGGCTCGGGCGAGTGGGTGCTCGACGGCGGTCTCGATCCCGACACGGGGCAGGGCATCGCGTCGGCCCACTGGCACCAGGGCGCGGCTGCGATCGAGGTGCGCGTCGACACCGAGACCGGCGTGACGGAGATCGAGAACCTCGAGGTCGCGGTCTACGCGGGCCGCGTCGTCGACGCCTCGGGCGCCGGACTCCAGAACGACGGCTCGATCGTGATGGGCATCGGCAGCGCGCTCTTCGAGGCGACGGAGTACGCGGACGGGCAGATGCTCACCACGACGTTCTCGGAGTACCAGGTGCCGGCGTTCTCCGATCTCCCGCCGTTCGCCGCGGAGGTCGTCGAGGGCGGCGAGGGGGCAGATGTCCACGGCCTCGGCGAGACCGCGCTGCCGCTCATTCCCGCGGCACTCGGCAACGCCCTGCGGTCGCTCGGGGCGGCCCAGGCGCGCATGCCCGTGCGTCCCGAGGCGATCCTCGGCGCGCTCGAGCCGGAAGGCGCCCGGTGAATCTGCGCATCACCCTCAACTCCGAGGAACGGTCGTTCGAGATCGCGGGCGACGAGCCGCTGATCGACGTCCTGCGCGACGCGGGACTCGCGAGCGTGCGCTTGAGCTGCGGGATCGGCCTGTGCGGCGCGTGCACCGTGCTGGTCGACGGCGATCCCGTCTCGAGTTGCCTGCTGCACGCCGCGCTCGCCGAGGGCCGCGAGGTGACGACGGTCGAGGGCCTCGCCGGAGATGACCCGGTGCTGCGCGCGTTCGACGAGGCCGCCGCGTTCCAGTGCGGCTACTGCACGCCGGGCATGGTGCTCTCGGCGAAGGCCCTGGCCGCCCACGATCCGCAGGCCGGCCCGGCAGAGGTGCGCCACTGGATGAACGGCAACCTCTGCCGTTGTGGCTCCTACCGCCGCATCGAGCAGGCGATCGCGGCCTATCTCGAAGAGGTCGCCCGTGCCACCCGTGACGCTTGAATCGAACCAGGAGGGAGCAATGGCATACGTCGTCGCAGCGAAGTGGATCGCCAGGCCGGAGGAGGTCGACGAGGTCGCGCGCTGCGTCGCCGCGATGGTTCCGCTGTCGCGCGCAGAGCCCGGGATGCTCATGTACCAGCCGCATCGCGATCCCGAGGATCCGACCGTCTTCTACCTCTACGAGCAGTACGTCGACGAGGACGCATACAAGGCGCACGTCGAGTCGCCGCACTTCCAGGAGATCGGATTCGGCGACGCGATCCCGCGTCTGGCCGCCCGCGAGCGCAGCTTTTACTACACGATCCACGACTAACTCAGATCACGCATATGGAGGATGCGTCGGGGGACTCGCTGGGCAGATAGTTCGCCATGAGCGAAACGGCCGTCGAAGCGCGTCCTGCCTGGGAGTGGCGCGCCATGGGCGCGACCTGGCGGTTGCGCCACTCGGGGAAGGTCGAGATCGAGGTCGTCGGCGCGCTCGCCGATGCGATCGCGGCCGACGAGCGCCGCTGGTCGCGCTTCATCGCGCGCAGCGAGGTCTCGCGCCTGAACCGCGCTCCCGGCGTGCCGCTGCAGGTCTCGACCGAGACGCTCGATCTCCTGCTCTCGTGCGATCGCTGGCACGAGCAGACCGACGGCGCGTTCTCGGTCATGGTCGGCGGCGCGCTGATCGAGTACGGCTACCGCGAGAGCCAGCGCGTGCGACCGCCGCGCACGTCGCGGACGCCCCGTCCGACGCCCATTCCGGGCGCGCTCGTCGTCGTCGACGCAGTGCGCCGCCTGGCCTGCGTGCCGGAGGGCACGGCGCTCGACCTCGGCGGCGTCGCGCGCATGTGGAGCGCCGAGCGCGCCGCCGCGATGGTGCGGACGCTCTCCGACGATCCCGCGATCCTGCTCGAGGTCGGCGACGACATGGTCGCCGTGCGCGGCGACCACCTCGTCGCGGTCAGCGGTGTGGACAGCGACGCGGGCGGCCGGGCCGTCGTCCTGCGCGACGGCCACGCCCTGGCGAGCTCGTCGTGGAACGCGCTGATCTGGTCGAACGACGACGGAGCGGCCGCCCACCACCTCATCGACCCGGCCACGGGCGCACCCGCAGAGCCCGCGAGCGCCGTCGTCATCGCGAGCGACGCCGGCGAGGCCGACGCGCTCGCAACAGCCCTGGCAGTGCGCCCGGAACTGGTCTCGCGCCTGACGACCTGCGCGATGGTCCACACCGCGCAAGGCGAGCGCCACACCGCCCCCTGGGAAGCCGTCGCGGTCTAACCGCACGACTGGGGCCAGGCCCCATCGGTGCGGTAGTTGCCTCCGCAGCGGTCGCACGTTCGGGGCCAGACCCCAAACGTGCGGTCGTCACGCATGGGGCCAGGCCCCAATTGAGCGGTCAGGCGGCGCCTTCCAGGGTGAGGAGTTGCGCCTTGGCCTCCGGGCCGCCTCGGTACTGGCCGAGGCCGCCGCCGGTGCGCAGGACGCGGTGGCACGGCACCACGATCGGGAGGGGGTTGGTGGCGAGCGCCGAGCCGGCCGCACGCACCGCGTTCGGGCTGCCCGCTCGGGTGGCGACGTCGCGGTAGGAGGCCGTCTCGCCGTAGGGGATCTGCTCGGTGGCGCGCAGGACGTCGCGGCGGAAGCCGGTCGTCAGGCGCCAGTCGAGGGGGATCTCGAAGAGCCGGCGCTCGTGGCCGAAGTACTCGTCGAGCTGCCTGCGCGTCTGCACGAGCGAGTCGCGCGAGGCGCGCAGGACGCGGGGCGACACGCGCTCCGCGAGCTGCTGCAGGACGTCGTCGGAGTCCTCGCTCGGGAGCCCGATGCGCACCAGGCCATCGCGCGTGGCGCCGACGACGATCGTGCCGAGCGGCGTCTCGTGGTGCTCGAAGGCGACGTCGATCAGCCCGGAGAGCTCCGCCGCATCGGCGAGATCTCCGCGGACGCGCTCCCAGGTCGCGGCATCGGGTGCGGACCCCTCCGCGAGCGAGCGCTCGAGCTCTGTGTGTTCGTCGTTTCTCATGTCTGGTGGACGCGGGCGGAGGCGGAATCGTGAGATCCGCTCGCCACTAGTGTGAGTGGTATAGCCTCCGCGGCCCCGAGCCGCAACGAGCGAAGTGAGTCGTCGTGAAGGAGACGCTGGAACACGAGGTGAAGCTGTCCGTCGGCCCGGACTTCACGCTGCCCCCGCTGCGGGTCGAGACGACGCCGAGGCACCTCCGGGCAACCTACTACGACACCGATGACCTGCGGCTGGCCCGGTACGGCGTGACGCTGCGCCGGCGGGACGAGGACGGGCGCGACCTCTGGCAGCTGAAGCTCCGCAGCGGCGGCGACCGGCTGGAGCTCGAGCAGCCGGCCGACGGCCCCGTCGTCCCGGCGGATTTCACGCGGCTGGTGACCGCCTATGCGCGCGGTGCGGAGCTTCGCCCCGTCGCCGAGCTGCACACGCTGCGGCGTGCGCTCCGCGTCACGGAGAACGGCACGCCGTCCGCCGAGGTCGTGCACGACACGGTCGACGTGCACGATGGAGACCGGATCGTCCGCACGTTCTCCGAGGTCGAGATCGAGCAGATCGCCGACGGCGCCGAGCGCCTCGTCGAGCGGCTCGCGAAGCAGCTGCGCGCGGTCGGCGCCCAGCGCAGCGACGACCGCCCCAAGCTGTTCCAGGCGCTCGACCTGCCCGCACGCGGCCGGCCGGCGGTCAAGCGCAGAGCGCCGGCGATCGAGCACCTGCGCGGGTACCTCCAGGCGCAGACGGACGCGCTGCTCGAGCACGATCCGGCGGCGCGCCGCGACGATCCAGCCGGCGTGCACGGCATGCGCGTCGCGACGCGCCGCATGCGCAGCGCGCTCAAGGAGGCCGGTCGCCTGCTCGATCCCGGCTGGGTTGCGGAGACGCGGAGCGAGCTGAAATGGCTCGCCGACCTGCTCGGCGAGGTGCGTGACTCCGACGTGTTCGCCGGCTACGTCGCGCAGCGGATCGCGCACCTGGGCGACGACGCCGCCGAGGGAGGCGCCGATCTCGCAGCATTGATCCGCGAGCGCTCGCAGCCGAGCCGCGCGCGCCTCGCGGCGGAGCTCGAGTCGCCTCGCTACCTCGCGCTGCTCGATCGCCTCGATGCGGTCGACACGGCGCTGCCGGTCGCGCGCTCGCGCGAGTCGATGAGGCGGATGCTGCGACGCTCGGCGCGGCGAGGGCGACGCGAGCTCCGGCGCATCTCGCCCGCCTCGAGCGATTCCGAGTTGCACAGCGCCCGGATCGCGGCGAAGCGCGCGCGCTACGCGGCCGAGCTCGCCGGCACCGCCTGCGGCCGAGCCGCCGAGCTGCTCGCGTCCCGGGCGAAGGCGATCCAGACGCTGCTCGGCGACCATCAGGACTCGGTGGTCGCCGAAGGGCGGCTGCATGACCTCTCCCGGGACGCGAGCCCGGCCGCGGCGTTCGTCGCCGGGCGCATCGCGGAGCGCGAGCGCGATCGGCGCGAGGCGGATCGGGCGAAGCTGCCGCGCAAGGCGAAGAGCTTCTTCGCGGCCACACGACGCGTCTAGCGCCGCTGTGCTCAGCGGGCGTCGTGGAAGATGATGCCGAGCGCCGTCCGCGACCCGCTGGAGATCGTGCTCACGCCGTGGCGCAGGCCGACCTTGTAGTAGCCGCGCGCGCCCTGCTGCGGGCGATGGTGGGTGGGGAAGACGACGAACGCGCCCCGCGGGGCCGGCACGACGTGCGCCCTGCTCTGCGCGCGCGGCCGCTGCTCGAGCAGCACGAACTCGCCGCCCTCGTAGTCCACGCGGGGTTCCGAGAGGACGGTCAGCACCTGGAACGGGAAGTAGACGTCGCCGTAGAGATCCTGGTGCAGCGCGTTCCAGTCGCCCTCGCCGTAGCGCAGGATGAGCGGCGTCGGCCGCTCCTGTCCGGCCGCGCGGCAGCGCTCGAGCAGCTCGTCGTGCTCGAGCGGAAAGGCGTCGGCATCGCCGCCGAGCAGCGCCGACCACTCGTTGGCGATCGGCGCGAGGTGACCGTAGAACGCGCTGCGCAGCTCGGCGATCGCGCTCGGCAGCGGGTGGTCGAAGTAGCGATAGCGGCCGTCGCCGAAGCGGTAGCGGGCCATGTCGATCGTCGAGCGGAAGCGCCCGCCGTCGAAGAGGTCCGCGAGCGCCTCGGACTCCTCGCCGGCGAGCACCGGGGCGGTGACGGCGAAGCCGCGCGCGCCGAGCTGCTCCCGGAGCCCGTCCCACGGCAGCGCGTCGATGCGCGCGGCGAGCGACGCGCCGGTGGCGGTAGGGGTGGTCGTGCTCATGCTGGTCCTTCCGTCATGGGCTCGACGAGCTCGCGCAGACGCGCGAGTCCCTCGAACACGTTGCGCCTCGCAGCGGCCTCGCTCGTCCCCATGACCTCGGCGATCTCGGCATGCGAGAGGTCGCCGAGATAGCGGAGCGTCACGGCCGTTCGCTGCTTGGCGGGAAGTGAGCGCACCTCGCGCCAGATGCCGTCGTCGCGCACCGGCGCGTCCTCGGCGCCGGCCACCGGCTCGAGATCGGCCATGGGCTCCGGCGAGCGCGCGCGCCCGCGATGGGAGTCGACGGCCTTGCGGGCCGCGATCGAGAACAGCCACGAGCGGATCGCCGCGGCGTCGCGCACCTGGTCGTAGGAGCGCAGCGCCGCGAGCATCGTCTCCTGGAAGCAGTCCTCGGCGAGACCCGGACCGACCTGGGCTGCGCAGAAGCGCAGCACGGCGCGGCCGTGCACCTCGATGACCTGCTCGAACGGCGGCAGGTGCTGGTTGGACACACTCACCTCAGTGGGACGCGCCGGCGCGCGCTTTCGTGAGATCGCACGCGCTCCTGAGTGTCGTTACACTCGCACGGCACAAGAGGAGGAGTATGCAGCAGGGGAGCCGTCAGATGGACACGCCCAGCACGCCGCCGCGGCCACTGGGCCGGGACGCGGTCGAGATGCTCGCCGAGATCCCGCTCTTCTCCGATCTCTCGCGCCGGCATGTCGGCAAGATCGCGAGTTGCGCATCCACGAAGCGCTTCGCCTCCGGCGCCCCTCTCGTCCGCGTCGGCGAGCCGGCCTCCGTCTTCTACGTGATCATCGACGGCGAGGTTCGCGTCGAGGTGCCCGGCCGCCCGGTCGTGCTGCGGACGGGCGACTTCTTCGGCGAGATGGCGCTGATCGACGGCGAGCCGCGCTCGGCGACGGTCGTCGCCGTCGGCGAGGTCTACGTGCTGATGCTCCCGCGCGCCAAGTTCCTCAAGGCGCTCGAGGCCGAGCCGAAGATCGCGCTCGCGATCATGGCGACCCTCACCGGCCGCCTGCGCGCGTTGCAGACCGCGACCGCCTAGCTCGACCGAGCGTCGGGGGCGAGCGAGACCTCGACGCGGTTGTCGTGGAACGTCGGGCTGCCGCCGAGGTCGGCGTCGCGCTCGGGGATCGTCACGTTCACGTGCTCGCCGGGCCCGAGCAGCTGCGGCCAGTGCTGCTTGTAGGTGAACGCGACGCCCGGCTGCGCGGCATCGTCGATCACGGCCTCGGCGGTGAACGCGCCCCGGTCGTTGTGGACGCGCACGCGCGCGCCGCTCTCGATGCCGCGGTCGGTCGCATCGCGGGGGTGCAGGTGCACGCGCGGCGGCCCCAGCCGGCCGCGGTGCCACGGGAGTGACGCGAACGTCGAGTTGAGGACGTGGCGCGAGGCGGGGGAGAGCAGGGCGAGCGGGAAGCGCTTCGCGAGCTCGCCGTCCTCGAGCTCGTGCGGCGGGACGTAGCCGATCAGCGGATCGGCGCCCTGCCCCGCGAGCTCGGGCGCGAGCAGGCGCAGCCGTCCGCTCGCCGTCGGGAAGCCGCCGTCGGCGAAGCGCGCGAGCCCGGGCACGGTCACGCGCAGGGCGCCCTCGTCGCGCAGCCGCTCGAACGTGATGCCGGCCTCGCGCGCGGCCGGGCAGTCGAGGACGTCGCGCACGATCTCCTCGTCGGACTCGCGCAGGCGCGGGTGGTCGAGGCCGAGTCGCGGGGCCAGCCGGCGGAAGATCTCGCTGTTCGGCAGGCACTGCCCCGGGGGCTCGGAGGCGGGCAGGTTGAGCGTGACGTAGTGATGCCCGTAGGAGTTGTGCAGGTCGAGGTGCTCGGGCTGCATGGTCGCCGGCAGGACGATGTCGGCGTAGAGCGCCGTGTCGGTGAGCCGCTGCTCGAGGACGACCGTGAAGAGATCCTCGCGCGCGAGGCCGGCGTGCACGCGCGTGTGATCGGGATTGCTGGCCGCCGGATTGGCGTCGAAGACGACGAGCGCGGCGACGGGCGGGTCGTCCGTCTGCGTCAGCGCCTCCCCGAGGCGCGACATGTTGATCGTGCGCGCGGGCGGCGCCGGGAGATCGGCGGGAATCGCCACGCGGCCGGCGTCGATGCCGCCGAAGTGCTTGCCGGTCATGCACAGGACGCCGCCGCCGACGTGCCGGAAGTCGCCGGTCAATGCGGGCAGGGCGAGGATCGCGCGCATCGCCGCACCGGCGCCGCCGTGCCGCTGCAGGCCGAGGCCGAGGCGGATGGCCGTCGGCCGCGTGTGCGCGAACCGCCGGCCGAGTGCGACGACGCTCTCGACCGGGAGCCCGCAGGTCTCGGCCGCGCGCTCGACCGGCCACTCGGCCAGGCGCGCCTCGAGCTCGGGCCAGCCCTCGCTGCAGCGCGCGAGCCACTCGCGATCCTCCGCGCCCTCGTCGAGCACGACGCGCATGAGCCCGAGCGCCAGCGCCGCATCGGTGCCGGGACGCGGCGCGAGGTGCTCGTCGCAGCGCTCGGCCGTGTCGGTGCGCAGCGGGTCGATCGCGACGACGTGCGCGCCCCGGCGCTGCGCCGCGAGCACGAAGCGCCACTGATGGAGATTCGTCGAGAGCAGGTTCGCGCCCCACAGGATCACCAGTTGCGCGTACTCGAAGTCCTCGGGATCCATGCCCACGGAGCCGCCGTAGGTCGCGCGCAGCGCAGCGCCGGCGGCGGCCGTGCAGATCGTCGTCTGCAGGCGCGAGGCGCCGAGCGCGGCGAACAGGCGCGGGCCCATGATCCAGCCCTGCACCATGCCCTCGGTGCCGGCGAAGTAGTACGGGAGCACCGACTCGGGGCCGTGCGCGTCGATCGCGGCGCGCAGCCCGGCGGCCGTCGCGTCGAGCGCCTCGTCCCAGCCGATCTCCTCGAAAGCGCCCTCGCCCTTGGCGCCGATCCGGCGCAGCGGCTGGGTCACGCGCCCTGGCCCGTTGACCGCGTCGAGGTAGCGGTTGACCTTCGGGCAGAGCGCTCCGTGGGTGAAGGGGTGCGAGCGGTCGCCTCGCAGCCCGACGGCGCGCCCGTCCTCGACCTCGACCAGCCACGAGCACGTGTCCGGGCAATCCAGCGGGCAGGCTCCGCGCACGATGGTTCCCATGCCGCCGAGTCTACCGCCGGCCGGCGGCGCTTCCGCCTCCGGTCGAGACACATGCGCTGGAGAGGACTTGAACCTCCACGACCCAAAGGCCACTAGGCCCTCAACCTAGCGCGTCTACCAATTCCGCCACCAGCGCGTGACGGGCGCCATGCTATCCGAGACCTCTCGGCCACGCGAACCTTGACCACGTCCGCACCGGGGTCTACAGTACGAACATGCGTTCGATTCCCGAAGCACCAGCGGCGCAACTCACGACGCGCCAGCGCGAGATCCTCGCGTTCGTCAACGACCACTCCGCACAGCACGGCTATCCGCCGACCGTGCGCGAGATCGGCTCCGCAGTCGGACTCACCTCGTCCTCGACGGTGCACGCGCACCTCGCGAACCTGGAACGTCTGGGGCTGCTGCGCCGCGACCCGGCCAAGCCGCGGGCGCTCAACCTCGTCGGACGCTCGACGAAGGGCCCGCCGGCCCAGGAGACCGCCGGCATCCGCATGCTGCCGCTCCTCGGCCAGATTGCAGCGGGCGCTCCACTGCTCGCCGAAGGGCACGTCGAGGAACTGCTGCCGGTACCCGAGTTGCTCACGGCGTCGGGCGAGAACTTCCTGCTCCGCGTGCGCGGCGAGTCGATGATCGACGACGGCATCCACAATGGCGACTACGTCGTCGTGCGCCGGCAGGACACGGCCGAGAACGGCGAGATCGTCGCCGCGCTGGTCGATGGCGGCGAGGCCACGGTCAAGCGGCTGTACCGGGAGGACGGCCGCATCCGGCTGCAGCCCGCGAACGCGTCGATGGCTCCCATCTACGCCGACGACGTGGTCGTGCTCGGACGCATCGTCGGTGTGTTCCGGAGGATCCCGTAGGGCCCGATGCACGCTCTGGCACTCCCACACGAGTCCCTGGCCGGCGCGATCGCGGATGCGCTCGCGCCGGCGCGGGCTGCGCAGGTGCGGCACGGCGCGCTCGGCGGGCGCTGTCTCGTCTGCGGGGGCCTGACGCGCATCGCGACCCACGCGGGCGTGCGTAGCGCGTCCTGCATGGATTGCGAGAGCGTGCTCGAGGCGCCGCCGCCGACGCGGCTGCGACTGGTCACGACGGCACACGCCGGGTAGCGCCGCACGCATGGCCCGAGCGCTCGGTGTGATCGGCGTCCCGTCGAGCGCCGGGGCGTATGCGCCCGGTCAGGAGGGCGCGCCCCGGGCGCTGCGGGCCGCCGGCCTGCTCACGGCGCTCACGGCGGCGGGTGTCACCGTGGTGGATCACGGCGATGCGCCCGTGTGGCGCTGGCGGCCCGATCGCGAGCAGCCCTACGCGCAGAATCTCGCGGCGGTCGTGGCGTGTGCGATCGACACCGCCGAGCGCGTCCGCTCGGCGCTCGCCGCGGGCGAGGTCGCGCTCGTGCTCGGCGGCGACTGCACCGTCGGACTCGGCACGGTCGCCGGCAGCGTGCCGGAGAGCGGGCGGGTCGGTCTCGTCTACCTCGACGTCCACGGCGATCTCAACACCCCGGACAGCGTTCCCGACGGCGCGCTCGACTGGATGGGCGTCGCGCACATGCTCGGAGAGCCGAACACGGCGCGCGAGCTGCGCGAGTTCGGTCCGCGCGTGCCGCTGCTCGACGACGATCAGATCGTGCTGCTCGCACACGACACGCTGCACAGCACGCCCCACGAGATCGAGGCGATCGAGCGCCGCAACCTCACGCGGGTGTCCAGGGAAGACGTCGCCGCCGATCCGGCTGCGAGTGCGCAGACCGCGGTGTCCGCGCTCGGGGCGTGTGACCGGCTGGCGGTCCACTTCGACGTCGACTGCATCGACTTCACCGACGCGCCGCTCTCGGAGAACACCGGGCGCAACGCCGGCCTCAGCCAGGACGACGCGTTCGCCGCGCTGGCCGAGGTGCTGCGCGATCCGCGCGTCGGCGCGCTGACGATCACGGAACTGAACCCGGAGCACGGCGCCGAGGACGGCTCGACCGTCGCCGGCTTCAGCGAGCGGCTGGTGGCAGCGCTCGCCGGCTCGTCGGTCTAGACGCTCAGTCCAGAGGCGGAGCGAGCAAGATGCCCGGCGCCGGCGCCACCGGGCGCGGTCGCCGCGGCTCGCGGGAGGCGGAATCCGGCGGCTCGTTCCCGAGCCACACGAAACGCTCGCCCGGGTGGGCGAGGGCTTCGACCAGCACCGAGATGCCGCCTCCCGTCTCCCGCCAGGCGCGCACGATCTCGCGACGCGGGCACGGCTGAACCGCGTAGACCTCGCCGCGCAGCACGACGTGTCCCTTCACGCTCACACCCAACTATGTAGCAGACGTTGCGTACTTATTCGAGGGATCGCGCGAAGACCTCCGCGAGCTCGGTACGAGAGGCGACGCCGAGCTTGCGGTACACGCTGCGCAGGTGGTACTCGATCGTCTTCGGGCTCAGATAGAGCTTCGCCGCGGCCTCACGCGTGGTCAGGCCGGCTGCGAGGTCGAGTGCGATCTGCAGCTCCCTCGGCGTGAGCTGGTCGAGCGTGCTCGGATCGCGCTTGCGCGCCGTCTCGCCCGTCGCCGCGAGCTCGAGTCGTGCCCGCTCGGCCCACGGCTCCGCTCCGAGCTGGTGGAAGCCCGCGAAGGCGGCGCGCAGATGCGGGCGCGCGTCGCTGCGCCGGCGAGCGCGGCGAAGACGCTCGCCGTAGGCCAGCTCGCTCCGGGCGCGCTCGAACGTGTCGGGAGTCGAATCGTGCCAGCGCAGCGCCTCGTCGAACCACTGCGTGAACGCGCCGTCGTCCGCCACGAGTCCCTGCGTGCGCGCCGCACGCGCCAGCGCCCACGGCTGGCCCTTGGCGGCCGCGCGGCGCCGGTAGGCCTCGGACACGGCGATGGCATCCTGGCCGCGACCGCACTGGACGAGCGCCTCGGCAAGCTCGGGCGCAGGCGAGAGATCGACGTCGGCGATGCCAAGGCGCTCGAGCGCCGCGCTCATGTCCGTCAGGCGATCGACGGCCTCGGCAGGGCGTCCGAGCGCGAGCTCGAGATCGCCGAGCGCGGCGAGCGCCCAGGCCTCGTTGAAGCCGCGGCCGAACTGCCGCGCCTGCTCGAGCGCGCGCGCGGCATGTGCGCGGCAGGTGTCCTCTCGCCCCTCGCGCGCCTCGAGCCAGGCGAGGCCCGACAGCGCAGCGCACTCCTCGCTCGGCTGCCCCGTCTGCTCGGCCAGCTCGGCGGCCTCGTAGTAGCGGGCGCGAGCCTCGCGCCAGCGATCGGTCGTGGCCGCGTCGCGCGCCAGCAGGAAGAGCAGCGAGCAGAGGGCGCCGGCGACGCCGCGATCGCGCGCAGACTCGATGGCGCGCCGGAACGACTCCCGCGCCGTGCGCTCCTCGCGCAGGAAGAGCGGAGCCTCGAGCGCCCAGCGCCAGGCGAGCGGCGGGCCGGCCAGGAGTTGCGGGTATCCGGCCATGGCGATCGCGGAGCGGATGGCGCGCGGGCCCTCGTCGCCGGCGCCGCAGAACACCAGCGCCATGCCGAGCGCCAGCTGCGCGGTGCACGCCTCGACGCCCTCGTCCTCGGGGTCGAGAGCGGCGCATGCGGCGCGCGCGTCGTCGAGCATCGGGCCGACGCGGCCTGCGCAGAACGAGGCGTAGGACGCCTCTGCCCAGAGCAGAGCCGACCGGCGGCCGTCGGTCGCCGCGAGACGCGCGGCGTCCATGAAGATCTCGCGCGCCGCCATGGCATCGCCCCGGGCGAGCGACACGTGTCCGCGCAGGCTCGCGATCTCCACTGCGACGTCGTCGTCGGCGGCGAGCGGCGCGGCCTCGTCGAGCAGCTGGACTGCACGCTCGCCGCTCCCGGCGACCCAGGCGTTCGACGCGGCGTCGAGCAGCCGGCGCCCGCGAACCTCGACGGAGGCGCTGAGCCGCGCCGCGCGCTCGGCGGTCAGCGCGGCCGCCGCGTAGGCGCCGCGCTCTCGCGCTCGCTCCGCCGCGTCCGCAAGCGCGCCGGCGGCGGTGTCGTCGGGCCCGAACGCTGCCTCGCCGAGATGCCAGGCTCGCTCGTCCGCCAGGCGGGGATCCCTCATCGCCGCGGCGAGCGCGCCGTGAGCGGCGCGGCGCTCGGCGGGCTCCGCCGCGTTGTGCACGGCGGAGCGGACGAGCGGATGGCGGAACTCGATGCTGCCATCGGCGACGGCCACGAGACCGGCGGCCTCGGCCTCCTGGAGCGCCGCGATCTCGATGCCGAGCGCCGCTGCCGCCTCGGCGAGCAGGCCGAGCTCGGTGTTCGCGGCCGCGGACGCGACGAGCAGCGAGCGCCGTGCCATCTCGGACAGCCGCGAGACGCGACCCGCGAACGCACGCTCGACGGTGGTCGCGATCGGGAGGGGCCCTTCGACCAGGCTCGCGGCCACGCTCTCGGCCTCGCCTGCGAGCTCGATCAGCGCGAGTGGATTGCCCCCGGTCGCCCGGAAGAGCCGCTCCGCGCTGCCTGCGGGCACCGCGTCGTCCCGCTCGTGCGCCAGCAGCGCCTCGGCGGCGCCGAGGTCGAGACCGGTCAGTGCGAGCTCGGGCAGATCGGCGCCGGCGAACGGCGAGACCTCGCTCGAGCGCACGCCGACGATGATCGCGACGGGGTCGGCGAGCAACCGGCGCGCGGCGAACAGGATCGCCTCGGCCGACGGCTCGTCGAGCCGGTGCGCATCGTCCACCAGCACGCACACCGGCCGCTCCTCGGCAGCCGACGCGAGCACCCCGAGCGTCGCGGCGCCGATCACGAGCCGCTCGCCGCCGACGCCCGGGCCGAGCGCGAGTGCCGCACGCAGCGCAGCGGCCTGAGGGGGTGGCAGGTGCTCGACGTGCTCGAGCACGGGGCGCAGCAGCTCGAGCAGGCCGGCGAACGGGATCGAGGCCTCGCGCTCGATGCCGCGGGCCGACAGCACGCGCATGCCGGTGGCGGCGGACGCGGCGTGCCCGAGCAGGGCGCTCTTGCCGATGCCCGCTTCCCCGCTCACGATCAGGACACCACTCGTGCCGACGCGCGCGTCGGCGAGCAGGCGCTCGATCGCTGCGCGCTCCGACTCGCGGCCGAGCAGCATGGCGCGAGTATGCCCCAGGGAGCGCGGTCGCGGCCCTGGTTGGCCCGCCGCGGGCCGCTCTCAGTGGATGGCTACTCGGGCGCGGTGTAGGTCGGCTCGCTCCACCACGCGGTGGACGAGCTCATGCCGGGCCCGGCCTTGTCGCCGCCGCGCGTCTCGCCGTTCGCGAGCACGGTCACGACGCCGCCGTTCGGGTGGCGCAGCACGACGCCGACCTCGGTGTCGCGCACGTAGTGGTAGCCGCGGTCTTCGTAGTCCGCAACGACCTGCATGCAACGAGGGAGGGAAAGGGCAGTAGGCACGTCCAGGACCTCCAGTCGGAGTCAGGTCGGAGGGACCATCCGCAGCGGAATTGCTGCGCGTCGCCAGTATCTCGCTGCCCTGAGATCCGTCAAGACTTGACAATTGACATGCCTCGGGTGAGGGACTAGCGTCGCCGCGAAGCGCGCGCCCGCCGCGTGTGCGCGCACGAGCCACGCAGGAGGATCGAGTCACCATGGCCGACGCCTACAGCAGCAGCCGGATCGACGATCTGCCGAGCCTCTGGGACGGGATGTGCAAGCTCGTCCGCTCGGGCCTTGGGCTGACGGCCTTCGGCGTCAACGTGCTCGACATCGGGCCGGACTACATCACCACGGATCACACCGAGTCCGAGTCCGGCCAGGAGGAGCTCTACGTCGTGCTGCGAGGCTCGGCGACGATGCTCGTCGGGCCGGAGGGCGCGGAGGAGCGCGTCGAGCTGGCGCCCGGAGAGGTGGTCGCGCGCGTCGCGCCCGAGGCGCGCCGCCTCTTCCAGACCGGCTCCGAGGGCGCCCGCCTGCTGATCGTGGGCGGTACGCCCGGTGCGGCCTACCAGGCTCAGGACTGGTCGAGCGGCGGCGAGTGACCCTGCGCGGGCCGGTTCAGCGCCCGCTCTGCTCGACCGCAGCCAGGAAGCGCGCCGCGAGCACCGCGTAGTCGTTGTTCTGCTCGACGCTCACACGTCCGCGCCGCCCCATCTCGGCGAGCTCCGCGGCGGGCCGGGAAGCGAGATCGAGCAGGGCGTCCGCGAGCGCTCGCGGATCCTCCGCCGGAACGCTCACGCCACAGCCGCACGCGGCCACCGGGTCGCCCGGCGCGCTCGTCGCGTGCACGATCGGGCGGCCGGCGGCCATGTAGTCCCAGAGCTTGTTCGGGCTCACGCCGTAGCGGTAGATGCCGAGCCGCTTCCAGCCCAGGAAGGCCGCGTCGCACGCCGCGAGGGCCGAGCCCACCGCCGGCTTCGGGATGCGCCCGAGCAGGTGGACGTTCGCGATGCCCTCGCGCGCGATCCGCTCCTCCAGGGCCGCGCGGTCCGGCCCGTCGCCCCAGATCAGCGCCGCGACGCGCTCAGCGGGCACGAGCGCCAGCGCGCCGGCGAGGTCGTCGAGCGCGTTGGCCATGCCGATGCCGCCCGTGTATCCCACGATGAACGTGCCCGCAGCGCGCAGCGAGGCGATCAGCTCGGCGTGCGCGGCCGGCAGGGGCTCCGCATCGCCCTCCAGCTCCGCGAGCGAGATCCCGTTCGGGATGTGGACGTAGCGCGCGCGATCGAGGCCGCGCGTGACCAGGTAGTCGTCCGCCGCGGGCAGGATCGAGACGACGAGGTCGGCGTGCCGGCAGGCGTAGCGCTCGGCGCGATCCATCGCCATGATGAACGGGTTGCGCGGGGACACGCCGCCGAGCTCGATCGGGGTCAGCGGCCAGAGGTCGTGCACCTCGAAGACGAGTCGCGCGCCGGAGCGCCTCGCGATCGACCGCGCACCGTAGATGTCCAGCGGGTGCGTCGAGGACGCGACGACGATGTCCGGACGGAACTCGCGGGCGAGCGCACCGCTGCGCGCGCGCAGGAGCGTCGCGAACGTGACGATGTTGGCGGCCCGGCGCGCCCCGTTGCCGTCGTACGACGGCAACCGGTACCACTCGAAGTCGACGCCGTCGACGCGCGCGAGCGTGACCTTGCTGCGCAGCTCCGGGTCGTGGGCGCGGACGTGCGACGGCGCGCCCGCCACGATCAGCGTCTCGTGGCCCGTGCGCGCCCACTCGCGCGCGAGGGACGACGGCCGGAACTCCATCCCGAGGGACGGCGATCCGGCGTACTGGTTGATCAGGAGGACCCGGTGCCGGTCGCCGTTCAGTTGCGGGAGCGAGCGTCGTACGGATCGCCGAGCGCGTCGGCCTCGAGCGCGCCGGCGATCTCTCCGATGCCGTCCGGCACGGTCATCAGCGTCTTGAAGCCGAGCGTGGCGTTGATCTTGTCGAAGCTGACCTTGTAGTCGCGGGGATCCTCCTCGCGGCGCACGTAGGTCACCTCGCCGCGCGGGATCTGCTTGCGGATCTCCTCGACGAGATCGAGCTTGCGGTAGTTCTCGCGCGAGTCGCCGACGTTGAAGACGGCGCGCTCGGTGATCTCGTCGGGCGCGTCCAGGACGGTGCGGATGGCGCGGGCCGCGTCGCTGACGTGCACGTAGGGCCGCCAGAACTGCTCGCCGAAGACCTCGAGCTTGCGATCCGCCCAGAGGTCGCGCGTGAACTCGTTCACCGTCAGATCGAAGCGCATGCGCGGCGCGACGCCGTAGACGGTCGCGAAGCGCAGGCAGGTCGGTCGCAGCGACCCGAGCTGCTGCCCGAGCAGGAGCTGCTCCATCGCGACCTTCTGCTCGGCGTACAGCGAGACCGGCCGCAGCTCGCCGGTCTCGTCGATCGGGATCGTCGGGTCGACCATGCGCCCGTAGTTCGAGCACGTGGACGCGAACACGAGCCGTGTCGCACCGGCCTGCTGCGCCGCGTCGATGATGCCGCGCGTGCCCTCGATGTTGACCGCGGCCGCAGTCTCGGGATCGCGAGCGCAGGCCGGGTCGCCGACGATCGCCGCGAGATGCACGACCTCGTCGACGCCCTGCAGCGCGGTCTCGCGCGCGGCCGCGTCGCGGACGTCGCCGCGGATCAGCTCGACGCCGGCGGCCTCGAGGTCGTCCGCGACCGCCTCCTGCCCGTGCAGGAGACGGTCGAGAACGCGAACCCGGCGCCCGGCGGCGAGCAGCTCGCGACACGCGAGCGCTCCGACATATCCGGCTCCGCCGGTGATCAGTGTGGTTCTGGACACGGCTCCCACCATAGTGGAGAGCCGGACCCGCTCAGCGCCGCTTCACCGAGGGCATGAATCGGGTCAGGCGACGGCGGCGAAGGCCGGGCCGCGCCGGTACAGCGCGATGCTCGTCCAGATCAGCCAGAGACCGCTGACGATGAGCGCGACGAAGTCGGCGAACGGGATGAACAGCGCGATCCCGGCGACGAGCGCGATCCAGCCGAGCACGGGATGCGCCTTGCTCGCGAGGATGGACGCGCCCGCTCCGAGCATCATCACGCCCAGGCCCGCGTTGAACGCGACCCAGGAGTTCTCGTCGAGCCCGACGAGCGCCTGCAGCGCCCCGCCGGCGATGTCGTCGTAGTTGGCCGTCTGGACGACCGCGACGTGGATCAAGGCCGCGACCATGAACCCGGCGGCGGCCACGCCGCTCCCGACCGTGAGGAGGGTCTGCCAGATCGAGTTCGCTGCCGTGCCGGCCGGCCGGAGACTGGCGGCGAGCCACATGCCGAAGACGACGAAGAACGGCGCCGACGCCGCGAGCACGAACGCGGCGATCATCTCGCGCACCTCGTGCGAGCCGTAGTACGAGCTGATCTTGGCTGCCGGGTCATCGGCGGTGGGCGTGTTCCCGCCCAGACCGGCGAACGAGACCACGACCAGGACGGCGGCAGCCGCGCCGGTCAGGGACAGCCACTTCGCCGCCCGCGTCGTCGGTTCGACGGAAGTTCCCAGCTCTACGCGCGCTCCCAGTTCCACGGACGTTCCCATCGTGCGGCCCTCCTCGTCGCGCCCCTTCGAGGTGAAGTGGCAGGTTGCCGAGGACGCTAGAGCGGGTCGCGGCCCGGCACATCGGCGCTGCCCAGGAAGTCGATTCGGTGCTGGCACCCATTGCGAAGAGACGCCGAACAGCGAATGATCTGCCCATGCGGATCCTGCGGATCACGGCGTGGGTCGTGGCACTGGCGACATACGCGATCTTCGCGGGCGTCATGCTCGGAATCCCCAACCTGCCGTCCGACGCGGTCTGGGCGTATGCCTCGGCGACCGTCGCCCTTGCGCCGGCCACCGTCGGGCTGCTGATCGCGCAGCGCCAGCCGCGCAACGTGATCGCCTGGATCCTGTTGGTGGGTGCGCTGACCGCGGCACCGTTCTACGTCTTCATCCCGGACGAGGGCTGGGTGCTGCAGTGCAGCCGCGCGCTGTGGCCGCTGCTCTACGCCTGGCCGATCGCGCTCGCGTTCGTGTTCCCGAACGGCCGGCTGCTGACCCGCCGCTGGCGCTGGGTCGCGATCGCCGGGGCGGCCTGCTTCGTCGGCTTCCTGATCGTGGCGCTGTCGGATCCGGAGCCGTTCGATCCGCCCGACCAGGCGGTTCCGAGCCCGCTGGCCGGCGTACGACTTCCCGGACTGGCTCGAGTGGATCTGGGTGCCGCTCTGGCTCGGCATCCTCGGCTCGCCTCGTCGCCGGTGCGATCGCGATCCGGCTGCGGCTGCGCCGCTCGACGGGCGTCGAGCGGCTGCAGACGCTCTGGGTCGCCTGGGGTGCCTGCCTGCTCCCGCTCGGCCTGATCACCTGCTTCGCGGGCTGGGGGGTCGGCATTCCCTATGCGGACTACGCCCTCGGTCCGATCCTGCTCGGGCTGCCGATCATTCTCTCGGTCGCCGTCGGCATCGCCGTGACGCGCTACCGGCTGTACGCGATCGAGCGCCTGGTCAACCGGACCGCCGTCTACGCCACGCTGACGCTGCTGCTCGCGGCGGCCTACATCGGGCATCACGCTCGGCCGCGGGCGTCGCGGTCGGCCGCGGCTCCGACTGGGTCACCGCCGCCGGCGACGCTCGTCGTCGCGCTCTCGTTCCGCCCGCTGCGGTCGCGGGTCCAGGGCGTCGTCGACCGCCGCTTCGATCGTGCTCGCCTCGAGAGCCTGCGCATCGTCCAGGATTTCGAGAACGAGGTGCGCGAGGGACTCCGGCCGCCGGAGGAGATCGGCGGGGTGCTCGCGCGAGGCACTGCGCGACCCCCTCGCCGAGCTCGTCTTCTGGCTGCCCGAGAGCGAGACGTATGCGACCGCGTCGGGTGAGCTCGTGGCCGCGTTGCCGGACGACGGGCGCGCGCACTCGGAGATCACGCGCGAAGGACTGCGCACGGCGGTGCTGCTGCACGACCCGGCGCTGCTCGAGCGGCGGATCTCGCTGCGCGACATCCTCGCGGCAGCCGCGCTGTCGGTCGAGATCGCGCGCCTGCGCGTCGAGGTCCGCCTGCAGCTGCAGGAGGTGCAGGCCTCGCGCGTGCGCATCGTCGAGGCCGGCTACGAGGAGCGCCGCCGGCTCGAGCGCGATCTGCACGACGGCGCACAGCAGCGGCTCGTCTCGCTCGGCCTGCAGATCCGCCGCATGCAGCGCTCGCTGCCCAAGGAGGCGAGCATCCTCGCGCCGGCGCTCGATCAGATCGTGGGCGAGGTGGGATCGGCGATCACCGACCTGCGCCAGATCGCGGCCGGCGTGCGGCCGGCTCGCCTGGACGACGGCCTCGCGGCGGCGCTGCACGACCTCGCTCGCACGATGCCGATCCCGGTCGAGGTCGAGGCGCCGATCGGCCGGGTCTCCGCGAGCGTCGAGGCCGCGGCCTACTTCGTCGTCTGCGAGGCGCTCACGAATGCGGTCAAGCACGCATCCGCGTCGCGGGTCGCCCTGACCGCGACGCGTGACAAGGGCTCGCTCAGGGTGTGCGTCGCCGACGACGGCATCGGCGGCGCTCGCGCCCGGCGCGGGTCCGGGCTCGCCGGGCTCGACGATCGCATCTCGGCCCATGGCGGCACGCTCCTGATCGCCAGCCCGCGCGGCGGAGGGACGCGCATCGAGGTCGCGATCCCATGCGACTCGTGATCGCCGAGGACACGGTGCTCCTCCGCGAAGGGCTCGCAGGGCTGCTGGAGGATGCCGGCCACGAGGTCGTCGCGCGCGTCGGCGACGCCGAGACGCTGCTGGCGGTCGTGGCCGAGCACGAGCCCGACCTCGCGATCGTCGACGTGCGGATGCCGCCGACCTACCAGGACGAGGGCATGAAGGCCGCGGCGGAGATCCGCACCACGCATCCGGCGACGGCGGTGCTCGTGCTCTCGCAGCACATCGAGAGCCGCCACGCCGTGGACCTCGTGGGCTCGGGCGGCGGCTTCGGCTACCTGCTGAAGGATCGCGTCCTCGACGTGGACGAGTTCTTCGACGCCGTCCAGCGCGTCAGCGCCGGCGGCTCGGCGCTCGACCCGGAAGTCGTCAGGCACCTGCTCACGCCGCGCCAGGAGGACGACGCGCTCGCCACCCTCTCACCGCGCGAGCGCGAGGTGCTCGGACTCGTCGCCGAGGGCCGCACGAACGCGGGCATCGCGAAGCAGCTGTGGCTGACGGAGAAGACGGTCGAGACGCACGTGAGCTCGATCCTCGGCAAGCTCGGGCTCTCGCACTCGGCCGAGGGCCACCGGCGCGTGCTCGCCGTGCTCGCCTACCTGCGCGCCTCGACCGCCTGAGCGACGGCCGCGCCGAAGGGCGTCAGCTCGAAGGGGATCAGCTCGCCGGATGCGGTCGTCGCGCACGATCGTCGCCGTGCGCAGGCCCTCGATCAGCGGGCGGGCGACCTTCGCGCCGACCGGCGTGACGAGGCGGAGCCAGTACGACGAGAGCCGCGGCGTCAGGACCGGGACCTCGACGATCAGCAGCCGGCGCCCGCGCAGCCTCCCGATCTGCTCGATCATCTCGCGGTAGGTCATGACCTCGCGGCCGCCGACGTCGAGGCTCTCGCCGAAGAGGTCTTCGCGGCCGCACGCCCCGCGAGGTAGGCGACGACGTCGTCGAGCGCGATCGGCTGTGTCGGCGTCGAGACCCAGCGCGGGCAGATCATGGCGGGCAGGCGGTCGACGAGCGCGAGGATCGTCTCGAACGCCGCGCTGCCGGCGCCGACGACCATCGCCGCGCGCAGCGTCGTCACCGGCACGCTGCCGGACGCGAGCGCGCGACCGGTCTCGATGCGGCTGCGCAGGTGCGGCGAGAGGTCGGGCGAGTCGTCGCCGAGGCCGCCGAGGTAGATGATCTGCCGGAGGCCCGCCGCCGACGCCTCGCGCGCGACCGTCTCGGCCGCGGCGCGGTCGCGGCGCTCGAAGTCGGACGATCCCAGGGAGTGGACGAGGTAGTAGGCGACGTCGGCGCCCGCGAGCGCCGCGCGCACCGATGCGGCGTCGGTCGCATCGGCCTGCGCCCAGTGGACGGAGCCCTCGGCCGGCGCGCGCGCTGCGCGAGACCGCCACGACGTCGTGGTCGCGCGCGAGCACGGGAACGAGTGCGCCCCCGATCGTGCCGGTCGCTCCGAAGACGACGACCTTCATGTGGGCTCCTCGCCGATCAGGCGCCGGAAGTAGCGGCGGCTGATGCTCGTGTGGATGCGTTGCTGCACGTGCCGGTAGAGCGCGCCCGTCCAGGCGGGGCCGCCCGGGCGGCCGCCCAGGCGCGGGAAGAAGCCGTCGATCGTGGCGCGCAGCCGGACGGCCGGCATCGCGGTCTGGGAGAACGTGATCGAGCCGCCCGGCGTGCGGGCGAGCGCGCCGCCGGTGATCGGGAAGCGGCTGAGGACGCCGGTCTCGTCGACGACCGCGGTCGGTGCTCCGAAGCGGAGCAGGGTCCAGCGGCCGAGCAGTCGCAGCGCGATCTCGCCGTCGCGCCGGCGCACGCGGACGAGGCGGCGGGTCGTGAGCTCGACCTCGCTCCAGTAGCGCTCCGCGAGTGCGAGCGCGCCGGCTTCCGAGTGCTCCACGAGCGGCCGCGACGACGTCACGAGCTGCTCGAACTGGACGGCGCCCGCCTCGGACACGCGCTCGGTCGAGCTCCAGCCGGTCAGATCGGGCCGGGCCATCAGGGGCCCGAGGGCCCGCGCGCGACGAGGGCCGCCGCGGTCACGGGATCGTCCTCGAGGTAGCGCGCACCGACGTCCTCCGCGAGCTTCGCGCTCATGCCGGCGCCCGCGAGCGCGAGCGGAGCCGAGCCGGCCACATCGGCCAGTTCCGCCCGGGCCGCCACGGCGAAGCCGGGTGTGGTCGCCGTCAGGACGACGAGCGCCGGCCCGAGCTGGCGCGCCGTCTCGCCGAGGGTGTCCAGCGGTGTGTCCGGCCCCAGGTACGCGATGCGCCAGCCGTGGCGGCGCAGGGCGAGCCCGAAGCAGATCAGCCCGAGGTCGTGCTGGTCGCCCGGCACGCAGGCGAGCAGCGCGAGCGGCGAGCCGGCGTTGCCCCAGCCGCGCGCGAGCCCGAGCAGCCGGCCGCGCAGCAGCGAGCTCGCGAAGTGCTCCTGGGCGATCGACACCTCGCCGCGCTCCCAGCGCTCGCCGAGCTCGTGGAGATAGGGCAGCACGGCATCGCGCAGCACGGTCTCGACCGCGAAGGTGGCGAGCAGGTTGTCGAAGGCCGCATGCGCACCCGCGTCGTCGAAGCGATCGAGCGCCGAGCGCAGCTGCTCCGAGAGCGCTCCCGGCGCCGTGTTGGCCGGCGCGTCCCCAGGCGCCGGGATCCGCGGGCTCGAGCAGCGCGAGGCGCGCCCCCTCGGCCGCCGAGACGCCGGCCTCGAGGTGCAGCAGCATCCGCCGCACGCGTTGCTCGTCGGCGTCGGCGTAGAGCCGGAACCCGCCCGCCGTGCGGGTCGGGGAGAGCAGTCCGTAGCGGCGTTCCCACGCGCGCAGCAGCTCTGTGCTGACGCCGACGCGGCGGCTCAGCTCGCCGATGCGGAGGTGGCCCGCACTGGGGGAGTCGGTCTGCACCTCTCCAATCTACAGACGTTGGACGAACACTTGACATCGACTCGATCATACCTGTACGTTACATGAACAAACCTTGTACAAGGAGAGTCGCATGAAGAGAGCACTCGTTACCGCCGCCGCGGGCCTCGCACTGCTCGCAGCCACATCGGGAGCTGCAACCGCCGCGCCCGCCAAGCCCACGCGAAGACGAAGTCGAACATCGTCCAGACGGCCGTCGGCGCGGGGCAGTTCAAGACGCTCGTTGCGCTCGTCAAGCAGGCCGGACTCGTCGGCGCGCTCTCCGGCAAGGGCCCGCTTACCGTCTTCGCCCCGACCGATGCCGCGTTCGCCAAGGTCCCGAAGGCGACGCTGACCGCGCTCGGCAAGGACAAGGCCAAGCTCAAGGCCGTCCTCCTCTACCACGTCGTCAAGGGCAAGGTCACGGCCGCCCAGGTGGTCAAGCTCAAGTCGGCCAAGACGCTCGAGGGCAGCTCGGTCGCCATCAAGGTCAAGGGCGGCAAGGTCTTCGTCGGCGGCGCACAGGTCGTCACGCCCGACGTGATGGCGTCGAACGGCGTCATCCACGTCATCGACAAGGTGCTGATCCCGCCGATGTAGCGACCCCGGACCCGACCGGTGGGGCCGGCGTGCGCCGGCCGGCCTCACCGCGAGGGTCAGGGGTTGAGAGCCGCCTCGAGTCCCGCCTTCGCCTTCGCGCCCACGCGGCCGAAGACGAGCTGCATGAGCGGATCGACGAGGCGGCGTGATGCCGCGTGAACGCCAGCACGGCGTCGTAGTGCACGCGCGAGCCGCCGCCCGCGGCCTCCTCGACGGTGATCGTGTCGCGCGAGACGAAGCCGCGCCGAGCCTCGAGGACGACCTTCACCGGCGGCTCGTAGGCGACGATCGCGTAGGTCAGCGGGACGTCGCGCCCGGCGAAGCGAGCGACGATCTCGAAGGCCGAGCCGAGCCCGATCGGCCCATCGTCCTTGCGCGCTCCCTCGCTCACGCTCGGATCCCAGAAGCGCGCGTTGGAGAAGTCGGCCATGTATGCGAATGCGTCGGCCGGCGCGAGCGCGGAGGAGATCGTCGTGGAGTAGCGAGCCATACGCGGCAGTCTCCCGTCAGAGCGCCTGCAGGCCGACCCGGACTGCCAGCGTCTCGCTCGCGGCGCCCTTGAAGACCCCGCGCGTCGGCGGCACGTCGGCGTAGTCGCGGCCGACCGCGACGCGGACGTAGGCGTCGGTCTGGTCGCGGCCGTGCGTCGGGATCGAGCGCGGACCAGCCGACGGTCTCGTCCCAGACGTCGACCCACGCGTGCGAGGCCGCGTTGTCGCCGATCAGCGTCGGGTCGTAGAGGTAGCCGCTGACGTAGCGGGACGGGATGCCGACACAGCGGCAGGTCGCGAGCATGACGTGCGCGAAGTCCTGGCAGACGCCGCGGCCGAGCGCGAGCACCTCGTCGGCGCGCGTCTGGACGTCCGTCGCCGCCGGGCTCGTAGACGAGCTCGCCGCGCACGGCCGCCATCACCTCGTGGGCCTGCGGCGAGGCCGCTCTCGTTCTGAGCGTGTCTCGCGGCGAACTCGCAGACGCCGCCGGCGAACGGCGCGTACCCGGTCGGCGTCAGATAGTCGTGCAGCTCGAGCGGCGTAGAGCGGCGCGGCGGTGCTGTCGAGCTGGCTCGGGCGTCATCACGGTGCTGACCGCCGTGACGACGAGGCGATCGTGCGACTCGAGGACGTCGAAGTGCTGGACGTCGTTGCCGAAGTGGTCGTGGTACTCGCGGACGCGCAGGCCGAACGGCTCGGTGACGAGCCGGAACGACGAGCAGTGCTGGCCGCCGCCCTCGAGCGGCCGCAGGCGCAGCTCGGTGTAGGCCTCGGCGATGGGCGAGTCGTAGGTGAATTCGGTGGTGTGCTCGACGCGGAGATACATCACTGCTGCTGCTGTTGCTGCTGGGCGTAGGGGCCGGGCGGGACGACGCGGGTCGTGAAGTAGGCCGCCGCGATCTCGTCGGTCGCGTCGGCGAGGCTCTGCATGACGCGCTGGAGCAGGAGGACGGTCGTCGCGTCCAGCTCGGGCAGGTCGGTGAACGACAGCTCGGCGAAGAGGCGGCCGATCGCGCGCTCGGGCCGCACCGCCTCCCCCGAGATCGCCCGGATCGAGCTGAGGCTCTGCTCCAGGCAGAACGTCACCGCGCGCGGCAGGCTGCGCTCGAGCAGGAGGAACGCGACGACGCGCGCGGCGCGCAGCTCGTCGCTGACCTGCTTGCGGAAGCTCTCGAAGGCGCCGCACGAGCGCAGCAGGCTCGAGAGCGAGGCGTTCGTGACGGCCGCCGGCTCCTCGGGCTGCAGCCCGGGAACCTTGACGGCGAGCAGGCGGGTCGTCGTGTCGGCCCGCTCGAGGTGCGCCCCGAGCTCGAGGAACTCGTACGCCTCGCCGCGCGGCAGCGTCGCCTTCATCACGCCCTGGAAGGCGTGCGACGCCTCGCGGATGCGCACGAAGAACGCATGCGGCGAGGCGAGCACGGCCGCGGGCCGCGTGCGCGAGACCAGCAGGTGCAGCCGGTTGAGGAGCTCCCACATCTCGCTCGAGATCTGCTCGCGCACGCCGCGCGCGTTCTCCCGCGCGCGCGCCACGCAGGCCGTGACCGCGTCCGGGTTGGCCGGGTGCCAGAGCATGAACTCGGTGACGGCCTGCGCGCTGTAGTCGGAGAAGTGCTCGCGGAACAGCTCGTCGCGGCCGAGCAGCAGGACGAGCTCGCTGCCAGCCGCGCCCGCGGTCGGAGCACGTCCGCGTCGAGCAGACCGTGGAAGTTGACGTGCAGGAGGCGGCTCGTGTCCTCGGCCCGCTCGATGTAGCGGCCCGTCCAGTAGAGCGACTCTGCGACGCGGCTCAGCATCAGGCGCGCAGCACCCAGGTGTCCTTGCTGCCGCCGCCCTGCGAGGAGTTGACGACCAGCGAGCCGTCGCGCAGCGCCGCGCGCGTGAGGCCGCCCGGCACCACGCTCGTGATCCGGCTGGAGAGCACGAAGGGCCGCAGGTCGACGTGGGCGGGACGGAGCTCGTCGAGGTAGATCGGCATGCGGCTCAGGCCGATCACGGGCTGCGCGATGAACTCGCGCGGATCCGCCTCGATCTGGCGGCGGAAGCTCTCGCGCTCCTCGGCGCTCGCGACGGGGCCGATCAGCATCCCGTAGCCGCCGCTGCCGTCGACCGTCTTGACGACGAGCTCGTCGAGGTGCTCGAGCATGTAGCGGCGGTCGTCCTCGTGGACGCCGAGGTAGGTCGGCACGTTGCCGAGGATCGGCTCCTCGCCGAGGTAGTAGCGGATCATCTCCGGCACGTAGCTGTAGACCGCCTTGTCGTCGGCCACGCCCGTGCCGGGCGCGTTCGCCAGCGTGACGTTGCCCGCGCGGTAGGCGTTGAGGATCCCGGGCGCGCCGAGCATCGAGTCCTGGCGGAAGATCGAGCGGGTCGAGGAACTCGTCGTCGACGCGGCGGTAGATCACGTCGACGCGCTGCAGGCCCTGCGTCGTCCGCATGTAGACGACGTCGTCGTGGCACAGCAGGTCGCCGCCCTCGACGAGCTCGATCCCCATGTGGCGGGCGAGGAAGGAGTGCTCGAAGTAGGCCGAGTTGTGCACGCCGGGCGTCAGCAGCACGACGGTCGGCGTCGCGGCGGCCGGCGGAGCGACGTTGCGCAGCGCGGCGAGCAGCTCCTGCGGGTACTGGTCGATGCCGAGCACGCCGTAGCGCTCGAACAGCGGCGCGAACTCGCGCTTCATCGCGGCGCGGTTCTCGAGCATGTAGCTCGTGCCCGAGGGCGAGCGCAGGTTGTCCTCGAGCACGAGGTACTCGCCGTGCTCGTCGCGCACGATGTCGACGCCGGCGACGTGCGCATAGACGCCGCCGGGCGGGTCGACGCCGATCATCTCGCGCCGGAAGTGCCGCGCGCCGAACACGAGCTCGGCCGGGACCTTTCCGTCGCGCAGGATGCGCTGGCCGTGGTAGACGTCGGCGAGGAAGAGGTTGAGCGCGTTGACGCGCTGGATCACGCCGCGCTCGATGTGATCCCACTCTGCGCGCGGGATGACCCGCGGGATCAGGTCGAACGGGAAGATCCGCTCGAGCCCCTCCTCCTCGCCGTAGACGGTGAAGCCGATGCCCTGATTGAGGAACGAGGCGTCGACGGCGTGGCGCCGCGCCTCGAACTCCTCGACGCTCAGGCCGGCGAGCCGCTCGGCGAGCACGCGGTAGTGCGGCCGCGTCCGTCCCGGCGCCTCGAACATCTCGTCGAAGAACGCACCCGGGGTCGTAGCGGCCCTGGTGGGTGAGGACGGATGTCTTGGGGGGCGACGTGGGCATGGGGTTATGGGGTACCGAGCCCCGTCGCCCGAAGAAGCGACCTCACCGCCGCCCGTGCGCGAGAGTCTACGCCAGACCGGACTGCGGCATGCTGTCGGCGCCGGCGATGCCCCGCAACGGCTCCCTGGCGGATGAGATCTACACGCTCGATGGAGGATTGGTGCCCGCATGAGTCGTTCTGAGAACCCCACGGTGACGATTGCCCCCGGCGTCGAGATGCCGCTCCTGGGATTTGGCACGTGGATGGCGACCGGGGACGACGCTCGCCGCGCGCTCGACGCGGGCTACCGCCACATCGACACCGCGACGTTCTACCGCAACGAGGATCAGATCGGCCGGGCGCTGCGCGACAGCGGACTGCCGCGTGACGAGGTGTTCATCACGACCAAGCTGCCCCAGGGCAACGCCGGGCGCGAGCGCGAGACGATCGAGGCCAGCCTCGAGGCGCTCGGCGCTCGACCAGGTCGACCTCTGGCTCATCCACTGGCCGCCCGGCGGCAGGGCGCGGCCGGACGTCTGGCAGCGCTTCGCCGAGATCGCCGAGGCCGGCGCTGACCCGCGCGATCGGCGTCAGCAACTACGACCTCGCGCAGGTCGACGAGATCACCGAGGCGACGGGCGTCGCGCCGGCCGTCGACCAGATCCCGTGGTCGCCGTCGCTGTTCGACGCCGAGGTCGCCGACGGCCTCCGCACGCGCGGCGTGACGCTCGAGGGCTACAGCCCGTTCAAGACGGCGAATGCGAACGACCCGGTGCTCACGGAGATCGCGAGGCGCCACGGCGTCACGACGCATCAGGTCATCCTGCGCTGGCACATCGACCACGGGTTCGTGGTGATCCCGAAGTCGAGCAATCCCGAGCGCATCGTCTCGAACTTCGACGTCTTCGGCTTCGAGCTCACGCCGACGAGCTCGCACGCATCGACGGCCTCGGCGGCTGAAAGCACTCGGGCACAGTGCCGGGTCAGACTCCGATCTGAGTAGTGTTCGCCGGGATGGGCGACACCCAGGTCGGCTGGAGGCATTTCGCCGCCGCGGAGTGGGCCGAGGCCCGCGACTCGTTCGCCGTCGTCCTCGCGGAGGCGCCCGGCGACCCGGACGCGCTCGACGGCCTCGGGCAGTCGCTGTGGTGGCTCGGCGAGCGCGAGGCGGGCATCGACAGCCGCCGCGAGGCCTACGCGGCCTTCCGCCGGCGCGGCGACCTCCGCGCGGCGGCGGGCCTTGCCGTGTACCTGGCGGGCGAGCACCGGATCGACGGCCAGCGGTCGGCCGCGGCCGGCTGGCTCGCGCGGGCGCGCCGCCTGCTCGACGGAGCGGGGACGGTCGGCGAGCTCGGCTGGCTGCGCATCGAGGAGGCCAAGCGCTCGGACGACCCGGCGACCGCGGAGCGATTCGCGCGCGAGGCGCTCGCCGTGGCGCACGAGCTGGCCAGCCCCGACATCGAGTGCATGGCACTCGCGCAGCTGGGCCGCGCCGTCGTCGCCCAGGGCAGGGTCGAGGAGGGCGTCGGCTACCTCGACGAGGCGATGACCGTCGCGCTCGGCGGCGAGACGAGCGACCCGCTCGCGTGCGGCGACGCGTGCTGCACGACGCTCGTCGTCTGCGATGGCCTCGCCGACCTGCAGCGGGCCGCGGAATGGTGCGAGGCGGTCGTCGACTTCGCCGAGCGCCGCCGCTTCACCCCGCTGCAGTCGTGGTGTCGCGCGATCTTCGGAGCGGTGCTCGTGCGCTCCGGCGAATGGGCGCGCGCCGAGCAGGTGCTGACACAGGCGCTCGAGCGCAAGGAGGACGTGCGGCGCGGGCGCGGCCGGGTCCTGCCGCTCGCGGTGCTGGCCGGCCTGCGCCTGCGGCAGGGGCGGACGGAGGAGGCGGAGCACCTGCTCGCAGGTCTCGAGGACGAGCGCGTCGCGCTGCCCGCGCTCGTGCTGCTGCACCTGCAGCGCGGCGACCTCGCAGCTTGCGCGCGCCCTGCTCGACCGCGGCGGCGGGGTGGCCGGCGCCGGGGAGGATCTGCTCCCGATCGCCGGTGCGGTTGCGCTCGCGGAGGGCGACCTCGACGGCGCCGGCGTCGCTGCCGCGGCGCTGGGCGAGGCGGCGCAGCGGCTGGAGCGCGAGGATCTGCACGCCGAGGGCAGGCTGATCGCCGGTCGTGTCGCCCTCGCGCGCGGTGACGCCGGGATGGCCGCCGCCGCGTGCGAGGAGGCCCTGGCGAGCTTCACTCGCATCGGGCTGCCGCTCGAGGAGGCGCGGGCGCGGATCGAGCTCGCGCGGACTCAGCTGGCTGCCGGCTCACCGCTCGCCCTCACCACGGCACGCACGGCACGCGACGCCTTCGAGCGCCTCGGGGCGCGGCGCGATGCCGACGAGGCGAGCGCGCTGCTGCGCGACCTCGGAGTCGCGGGCCGCACGGTCGCACACGGCGAGCGCGACGAGCTGACCGCGCGCGAGCGCGAGGTGCTCGCCCTGGTCGCGGCGGGCCTCTCGAACGCCGAGATCGCCCGCAGGCTCGTGATCTCGCCGAAGACCGCCGAGCACCACGTCGGCCGCGTGCTCGGCAAGCTCGGCGTGCGCAGCCGCGCCGAGGCGGCCGCGCACGCCGTGCGCGAAGGGCTCGCGTCGTCCTGAGCGGCCGCCCGGCCGGTCTCACGCGCGGATGCCGCTCGCCTCGAAGGCGCCGTCGGGGTCGTAGCGGCGCTTGACCGTCACGAGCCGCTCCCAGACGTCGTCGGTGTACGCGTCCCGCGCGGGGCGGTCGGCGTCGAGCGCGTTGACGTAGACGCCGTCGCTCGCGAACGGCTTCGTGGCCTCCCAGAGGTCGCGCACCCAGCCGGTCACGGGGCCGAGCGGAGCGGGTCCCGAGCTGCCGATGATCCACGTCAGCGCCTGTGCCCCGCGGTGGCCGAACGCCGTGTGGCCGGCGCGGCACGCGATCGATGGCGCCGCCCATCCACGCGGTCATGACGTGCGCGAACGGCGTCGGTGTGCGCTCGAAGCCCGCCAGCAGCGTCTCGATGAAGTCGTCGCCGACCTCGTGGAGGTAGTGCTGGCGGTCGTAGAAGTTCCAGCCGTGCGGCGCTGTCTGGTCGAGCATCGACTGCAGTGCGACGTACGGCATCGGTCCGACGAGGTCGAGCGCAGGTGGCAGCCCGCTGCGCAGCGGCGCGAGCACCTGCTCGCCCTCCGCGACGTCGCCGCACCACGCGACGGCGACGGCGGCGATGCGACGCCCCTGGAGGTGCTCGGGGAACGGCGCCTCGGGCGGCGCCGTGACCAGCGCGACGAAGATCGTGAGCTCGTCCGGGGCGTTCTCCATCAGCGCGCGCGTCGCGCGCAGCGCGTCGCCCGCCTGCTCCCACGGATAGGCGAGCATGCCGCCGAGGATGATCGGCCCGACGCGGCGCGCGCGGAACTCGAAGCTCGTGACCGCGCGCGAAGTCGCCTCCGCCGCCGCGCAGCGCCCAGAACAGGTCGGGATTCTCGCCGGCCGAGGCCTGGGCGATGCGCCCGTCGGCGAGGACGACCTCGGCCGACTCGAGCGAGTCGACGGTCAGGCCGTGGCGGCGCATGAGCCAGCCCATTCCGCCTCCGAGCGTCAGCCCGCCGACGCCCGTGTGCGAGATCTGGCCGGCCGGGACGGCGAGCCCGTGCTCCTGCGTCGCGGCGTCGACCTCGCGCAGCAGCGCGCCGCCGCCGACGCGGACGAGGGCCGTCTCGGGGTCGACCTCGACGCTGTTGAGCGCGCGGATGTCGATGCAGAGCGCGCCGTCGCGCACCGAGCGGCCGGCGACGGAGTGGCCGCCCGCGCGGATCGTGAAGCGCAGGCCGGCGCTCCGGGCCGCGCGGATCGCCGCGGCGACGTCGTCCGCGTCGGTGGCGTAGGCGACCGCGGCCGGCCGCCGGTCGACGGCGCCGTTCCAGCCGGCTCGCGCGCTGTCGAAGTCGGCATCGGCCGGCTCGCTGAGGCGGCCGACGAACCCCCACGCGCGCAGGGCGACGGCGAGGGAGGAGGGGAATGTGGCAGTTGGAGTAGGCATGCCTGCCACGATGGCCCGCCGCACCAGGCGGGACGTCGGGGGTTCCCCCTAACTGCGACCCCTATCTTTGCGCGGCGGAAAATAGGAAGAGCCCCACCGGAGCGGGGCTCTTCCCGTAGCAGGCCGTTAAGCCGGATTCTGTCGTGGGCAGCCATCCATCTGGGCCCGGCGTTGCCACCGGGCTCGAGCCGCCTACCCGGGGCTCGGCGGGCCGCGTCATCGCCCCTGTCTGGCGTTGCACCGGGTGGGGTTTACCGAGCCGGCGCGTCACCGCGCCGCTGGTGCGCTCTTACCGCACCTTTTCACCCTTGCCGGCGACCGCGGACGGTCGCTTAGGCGGTGTTCTTTCTGTTGCACTCTCCGTCGGGTTTCCCCGCCTGGGCGTTACCCAGCACCCTGCCCTTCGGTGTCCGGACTTTCCTCGCGATCACGAGGATCGCGCGGCTGCCTGGCCTGCAGGCTCAGCATATCGCCGCGTCGCGCGACCGCCTATAGGCTGACGCCGGCTTTTTCACCCACCCCGAGCATCAGGATGGAGCACACGATGACCGTCCCCGGACTTCCCGAGCCCGCCCTGCGACTGTCGCTCCCGCCCGATGGCATCCGCGGGGAAGACATCGTCCTGCGCCTGCCGCAGGCCGCTGACGTCGACGCGGTCATGCCCGCGTTCGCGGACCCCGAGACACGGGAAGCGGGCAATCTCCCGGACTTCACTCGAGAGCAGATGCTGCAGTTCCTGCCACAGTTGCCCATGCTCGTCGCCAGCGGGCGCCTGATGCCGCTGGTCGCAGCCGACGCGGGAACCGGCGACGTCCTCGGCGGCGGCACGCTGCATCACCTCGACGCCGAGCGCGGGATCATCGAGATCGGCTACTGGCTCCTGCCGCAGGCACGGGGGCGGGGAGTCGCGACGCAGATCGCACGCCTGCTCGCGGAGCATTCGTTCTCACTCGGCGTGCAGCGGGTCGAGGCGTACGTCAACGTCGGCAACGGCTTGTCGGATCGCGTCCTCGAGCGCGCTCGCTTCACGCGCGAGGGCGTCGTGCGCTCGCTGCCGCGACCCGACGGCTCGCGCGTCGACAAGACGCTGTACTCGCTCCTGCCCGGGGAGTGACGGCCACCGACAGGCGCATCTCCGCCCGCAGCACAGCCATGATGCTGCCGTGGCCCGCTCTCATCCGACGCTACGAGGGGGCACGGGGACCCGCTTCGCCCTGCTCATCGCCGCGCTGCTGCTGTACGGCTGGGGCGAGTTGCTGACGGTGCGCGCCGATGTCGGACTGGGCCCCTGGGACGTCCTCCACCAGGCGATCTCCGATCACACGGGCTGGAGCTTCGGCACGGCCGTCGTGGTCGTGTCGTTCTCGGTGCTCATCCTCGCGGCCGCGCTCGGGGAGCGCCCGGGCATCGGCACCCTGATGAACGCACTCATCGTCGGCGCGGCGTTCGACCTCTTCGACCGCCTCAATCTCGCGCCGCACCTGGACGGCGGCGTCGCCGGCGTGGCGCTCGACATCGTGGGCATCGCCGTGATCGGCCTCGCCAGCGCGCTCTACATCGGCGCCAACTTCGGCGCCGGCCCGCGCGACAGCCTGATGCTCGCGATCGTCCACCGCGGGCCGCGGATCTCGGTGGCGAGCTGGGCCATCATGATCGGCGCGCTCTCGCTCGGCTTCGCGCTCGGCGGTCCGGTCGGCATCGGCACGGTGCTCTTCGCGCTCGGCCTCGGGCCGTGCATCGAAGGCGCGTACTACCTGCTCGTGCGCGCGGGCGTGACACGGCCGCAGCCGTCCCAGGCGAGCTCGCCGCTGACGCCGGTGGTCGGCGCTACGTGAGCGTGGCGGGCACTTCGGCACCGCCGGCCAGCTCGGACGCGGTCTCGGAGAGCTCGCTGCGGAGCCGCTCCTCGCGTGCCAGCCACAGCTTCATCGCGAATGCCCCGACCGTGACGCTGTCGCGGGTGCCGCACTCGGGGCACCGCCGGTGAGCGACGCGGCGCCCATCCGCGAGCAACCAGATGCGCTCGAGCTGCAAGAGCTTCGAGTCGCATTCGCGGCACCGGATCAGCGGGAGCATGGATTCATCCTGACGTTCATCTGTGAGCGTTCGGTTAGGGACGGGTTCCGGTTTCGTAGACGTTCGATGTCGCTGCGATTTGCTCGCACATTCGCGAGCCCGGCGTACGCACCTGCATCTCAACCTAGGTGGTGTTTTCCCTCCACAGGGGATACGCGTCTCACCTCTGACCGGGTTCATCTCTGGGGGGTTCCCTCGCGCGCGTCTGGTAGAAGGCGCTGAGTGACCACTGCGATCGAGCACCTGCGAGATCCGGCCGGCGTTGCCGCGTTCGCGGCCGACGCTCGCAGCGAGGGCCGGCTCGCGCTCGACACCGAATTCGTGTGGGAGCGGACGTACAGCCCCGTCCCCTGCCTGCTGCAGCTCGCGACGGCCGAGCGGCTCGCCGTGCTCGACCCGCTCGAGGACGTCGACGTCGGCCCGATCGCCGAGCTCGTCGGCGACCCCGCGGTTCAGCTCGTGATGCACGCGCCGGCCGGCGACCTGTTGCTGTTCGCGACCCGCTACGGCGTGCGCGCGACGAACGTCTTCGACACGCAGCTCGCGGCCGGCTTCGTCGGGTACGGCATCTCGATGGCGTACGACCGGCTGGTCGAGCGCGCGCTCAGCGTCACGCTCACGCACAACGAGACGTTCAGCGACTGGTCCGCGGCGGCCGCTGACCGAGGCGCAGATCGCGTACGCGGCCGACGACGTGCGCTATCTCTTCGCGCTGGCCGACGCCCTCGTCAAGCAGCTCGAGGACATGGGACGGCGTCCGTGGGCCGAGGACGAGATCGCCCGGCGCTACGGAGCGGCCGCGACCATCGAGCCCGACCCGCAGCGGGCGTACCTCAAGGTCGCCCGCCGTGGCCGGCTGAGCGGTCGCCAGCTCTCGGCCCTGCGCGCGGTCGCTGCCTGGCGCGAGGAGGAGGCCCGCTCGCGCGACCTTCCGCCCGGCTGGGTGCTGAAGGATCCGAGCGTCGTCGAGGTCGCCCGCCGCAACCCGGCCGACGCAGCCGCGCTCGGGCGATTGCGCGGCCTCGGCAATCTCTCGGCCCCGGCCTCGCAGCGGTTGCTGGAGGCGCTCGCGCGAGCGGCCGACGCGGAGCCGCCCGCCGCCGCCCGCGAGCTGCCCCCGGGCCTCGCGCGCCGCGTGGCCGCGGCCTCGGCGCTCGGCGCCGTGCTCGTGCGCGCGCGCTGCGAGGGAGCGCGCATCGCGCCGGAGCTCGTCGCCACGCGGGCCGAGCTGGAGAGCTTCGTCGAGGCCATGGCCGCCGGCCAGGACGGGCACGCGCTGCTGACCGGCTGGCGCCGCGATCTCGTGGGCGCCGAGCTCAAGGAGCTCGTGCAGGGGAACGTCGCGCTCGCGCTCGATCCCCAGGCGCCGTACGTGCGCACGTTCGCATTGCCGTCCGAATAGGGGCGACCGGTCGTTTGTGGGCCGTCGCGCCCCTGGTAGTGTCTTACGGTCGGGCGCGCCGAGTCGGCGCGGGCCCGGCCTGCCGCAATGTCGACATCCGCCCCGCCCGTCACCTCCGCACCGATCGCGCTCGGCAGGGCGTGGGTGCCGAGGATCGACCGGACGGTGGTGCTGTCGGTCGCGCTCGCGGGCATCATCGGCCTTGCGATCGGCCTGGCCGGCCTCGGCGGCGTCGACGATGCGGCGCATCGCTACCAGGCCAGCGTCTTCAGCGTCGACGGCTGGACGGCCTGGGACAACTACTGGTACGCGGGCCGCTACGGCGTCGTCAATTACAGCCTGCTCTTCTATCCGCTCGCGTCCGTGCTCGGCGTCGTCGCGGTGGCGGTGCTCGCGGTCACGGCCTCGGCGGGTCTCTTCGCGGTCATCGTCATGCACCAGTGGGGCCGCCCGGCGCGCTGGTCGGCCCTGCTCTTCGCGCTCTCGGTGCCGGCGCTGCTGGCCGCGGGCCAGTACCCGTTCGCGCTCGGCACCGCCTTCAGCCTCCTCGCGCTGCTGGCGGCGCAGCGCGACCGGCCGTGGCTGCTCGTCGCGGCTGCCCTCGCGACCGCGCTCTCGAGCCCGCTCGCGTTCGCGTTCCTGATCGTCACGCTCGGCGGCCTCCTGCTCGGCGGCGGTCGCGCGAGCACCGTGCGCAGCGCGCGGGTGGCGTTCCCGCTGTGCGCGATCATGCTCATGCTCGCGGCCGAGATCGCCGTCTATCAGGCGTTCCCCGGCGGCGGGCCGTTCCCGTATCCCGCGGCCGACCTGATCGGGATCACCGCCTTCGCGCTGGTCGGCCTCGTCGCTGGCGCGCGGATCGCAGCTCACCCGCCCGCTCGCCGGCCTCTTCCTCTCGTACCTCGTGATCGCGTGGTGCGCGAAGCTGTTCCCGTCGCCGCTCGGCGGCAACGCGACGCGCGTGCTCGATTACGCGATCGCGCCGATGCTCGCCCTCGTCATCGCCGTCCGCGGCGGTCACGCCCGGGCGCTCGGCGTGCTCGCCCTGTCCGTCGCGATCGCCTGGCAGGCGGCGCCGTTCGTCCAGAACCTGGCCAACTCGTACGGCGAGCAGGCCCAGGCAGCCTCGTACTGGCAGCCGGTGATCAGCTTCCTGCATCAACCCGGGCGCCACGACCCCGCCAACTTCCGCGTCGAGATCGTCTCCACGGCCCGCCACTACGAGTCGTACTACCTCACGCGCGGCGAGGGCGAGGCGATCCCGCGCGGCTGGTACCGCCAGAACGACTTCCCGTCCAACGGCGTGCTCTACGACCGCACGCTGAGCGCCGGAGCGTACGAGCGCTGGCTGCGGCTGATGGGCGTGCGCTACGTCTTCCTCCCGAACGCCGAGCTCGATGCCTCCGCGAAGGCCGAGGCGGCGCTCCTGCGCAGCGGGCACAGCGGGCTGCGCGAGGTTCCGATCTCGAAGGATTTCCGCGCATTCGAGCTGCCCGACGCCACGCCGCTCGTGACGCTCGACAGCGCGCGCCCGGGCGCGACCGCGCTCGCGGGCGACGCGCGCGTGCTGCGCGAGACGCGCGAGCAGTTCTGGCTCTCGCTGCCGGTCGCGGGCACCTATCTCCTGCGCGTCCACTACTCGCCCTACTGGCGCGTCGACGATCCGTCGGCGGCCTGTGTCGAGCCCGGCCCGCATGGCATGACGCAGCTGCGCGTGGTCGACCCCGGCCCTCTCCGTCTGCGCATTGACGTCAACGCCCGCAGCATGCTCAATGTTGTGGGTGGTGCGCGTTCCGGCTGTGCGTTCCCGCCGGCCGCGCCACCCAGTTGAGCTACTGACACACTTCTCTCCTGCCGAAGCCAGCCTTACCGTGATGCGCCCAATCGCCGCCCTCGTCGCCTGCCTGCTCGCCTGCGCCATCGCGCCCGCGGCGCAGGCCGCCGGCGGCTCGGCCGCACCGCAGATCGTCGATCTCACCGTGCGCCCCTCGGGGGCCGACCTGGCTCGCCTGCCCGGGAAGGGCGATGCCTACGCGGCGGTCTACGACGATCGCCTCGCACCGAGTCAGCTGCGCTACGCCGAGCGGCGCGACGGCATCTGGAAGGTGCGCGTGATCGCGACGAAGTCGGATCGACGGGCGGCCGATCGGGCGTGAGCCGACGCTCGCGATCTCCCACCACGGCATGCGGCTCGTCGTGTTCCGCACCGAGATCAACCTGGACGAGGGCCAGGTGGGCAACGGGGCGCTGTACGCCGCGCGCTCCCCGGACGGCGTGAACTGGATCGTCGAGCCGATCGACGCCAACGGCTTCGGTGCCACTCCCGCCTTCGACGCGCAGGGGAGGCCCGCGATCGCCTACCTGGCGCGCGTCGACACGTCGATCGCCGCCGAGGTGCGGATGGCGCACTACTACGACGGCGCCTGGCACATCCAGACGCTCGCGCGCACGACATTCCGGCAGGCGCCGAGCGAGGCCAATGCCTCGAGCGTCGGGCTCGCGCTCGACCGGCTGCAGGCGCTCAAGGTCGCCTACATCGATCCCAACAGCCATTCCGTCCGGCTCGTGGGCGAGGATGCGCGTCCGCAGCGCTTCGGCACCGTGCCGGCCACCGCCGCGCGCGCCACGATCGCATTCGGCGCGAACGGCGAGGTCGGCGTGGTCTGCGCCGGGCTGGCCGGAGAGGATTCGCGCCTGTGGGTCGCGACCGGCCGTCTCGGCGGCGCGACGCGGACGTTCCCCGCGATGGGCCAGTCGGTCAGCTCGGCCGTGATCGCCGGATTCTCGCGCGGTGCGCCGATCGTGGCCTTCCGCGATCGCCGCGGCGCGTTCGTGGCCGTGCCGGGAGTCCGCAAGTACCGCAGCGCGCTGATCGCGCGCGCCTCGCGCTACAGCCCGAGCAGCCCGTTCAACGGGGCGTTCGGGGCGGCGCGCACGAGGGGCGACGGCATCGGCGTCGCCCTGGTCGCGAGCGGCGCCCTGCTCGTGTTCGCCGAAACCGCCTTCTAGCCCGGGGGCAGGTTTCGGGGCGCCCGAAAGGCGTACGATGCTGGGTATGCGACGCTTGCTCGCCCCCGTCGCCGCCCTGGCCGTCGTCCTGCTCGCGCCCTCCGCGGCGCTCGCCACGCGCGCGCCGTCGATCACGTCGCCGCTGCCGCCGTCGTACTACACCCCTGGAACGGCGATCACCCTGACCTGGAGCGCAGTCCCGCCAGGCGTTCTCGTGACGTACCGGCTGTTTCGCGACACCGCCGTCGGAGGCGCGTGCCCCGCGCTCATGCCGGGCGACCGCGCAGCAGATCGGCGTCGACATGATCGACACGCTGTCGGCGAACGACTCCATTCCGAATGCCAGGCGCCGTTCTGCTACTACGTGCCAGGCCGACGACCTGCTCACCGGACCCGGAGAATTCACCGCCGCTGCTGGCGGTCTCGGATCGAACCAGCCGATCATCACGGCCGTGACGCCGACCGGGGCCGACGGCTGCGGGCCGGCGACGTTCACGGTGCGCCGCCGGGGGCGTGGCCGTCACCGAGTCGTCCCCCTACACGCTGGCGGTCGATACGCAGCCCACGCCGTCAGGGTTGCCGTACACACCGGGGGATCCGCCCTACACCGCCGTCTCGTTCAACGTTATCGCGACGGATGCGGCAGGCAATGTCTCGGCACCATTCCTCGTGAACGGTCGCACCCTGGACGCGAGCGGGCCGGGCCCGGTCAGCCTCGAGGTCACCACCGATCCCGGGCAGCAGCGCGCCTCGCTCGCCTGGGATCGCCGTCGTCGCCGACGGCGCACCGGTGCAGTACCGCCTGCGCACGAAGGGCCCGCTCGGGCCCACCCAGACGCAGTACGGGCTCGTCTCTCCCGTCGTCCAGCAGAATCTGCAGGTCGACGCCACCTACGAGTTCACGCTCGACGCGACCGACGCGTGCAACCGCACGACGAGCTCCGTCCGGCTCGTGCGGCTCAATGACGCCACGCCGCCGAGCGCGCCGCTCGTGGCCGGGCCGTCGTTCGACCACGGCGCGAAGTCGGTCAAGCTCTCGTGGGTCGCCGCGAGCGACAACATCCAGGTCGACCACTACTCGATCCTGCGCGACGGCGTCCCGCTCGGCGCCACCGACGCGACCACCTTCGTCGACCCGTCGCCGCCGCAGCACTCCGACCTCACCTACATCGTGCGGGCCGTCGACACGAACGGCAATGCGACCAATTCCGCGCCCGCGCTGATCATGACGCCGGACTGGACGGCTCCGACCGCGCCGGTGCCGGGCAGGCCCACCGTCAAGGGCACCACGGTGACGCTGCAGTGGCCGCCGGCCGTCGACAACGTCGGCGTCGTCGCCTACGACGTCTTCCGCGACGACATCCTCAGCCCCGTCGGGACCATGACGGCGGCGAAGCGCACCTACCAGGACTTCAAGGTGTCGCCCGGCGTGCACACGTGGCGCGTCCGCTCGCGCGACGAAGAAGGCCTTTCGGCGACCTCGGGCCCGGTCTCGGCCACGGTCCGAAAGGCGGCCCTGTCGCGGGCGCGCGTGCTCGGGCTGCGCATGGTCGGAGGCGGCAGCGGTGCCGCCCGCTACTCGCTCGAGGCCCGTGGCCGCCTGCTCGTGGACCTGCGCGTGATCGGCACCGTCAAGAAGCCCCGGCTCCGGATCTGGGTGGCCGGCGGCCGCGGCCGGGTGACGGTCTGGCGCGGGACGCCCGGCTCGTCGTCGCCGCGCCTGCGCCTCGGCTCGTCCCTCGTCCGCCACGGCTACGTCACGATCAAGCTCAACCGCGCGTTCCATGCGGGCCGGAGCCGGCTCGTGCTGATCGCGGGCCGCCATGTCGTGATCGTCGGCAAGGGTGCGCACAAGCCGTCGATGAAGTCGGGATGAGCGCCCGGGCTGCGTTCTCGCAGCTCACCGGGGCGCCCGCGGCGCTCGCCGAGGCGTGGGCGGCGAGTGGCGCGATGCTGGAGCGCCGGCCCGACCTGGTCGCGCTGTTCTGCTCCGGCGAGCACAGCGCCGAGGCGCACGATCTGGCCGAGCTGCTGAGCGATCTCGCGCCGGACGCGGCGGTCTTCGGGGCGTGTGCCGCCGACGGGGTGATCGGCGCCGGTCGTGAGCAGCAGGATGGCCCGGCGCTCTCGCTGCTCGCGGTCACGCTGCCGGCGCGGCGCGCGCGTGACGCCGTTCCACACCCAGATCGGGGACGGTCACGACGGGCCCGAGCTCGTCGGATTGCCGTCGCCGCCGCCGGGATCGCTCGTGCTCGCGATCGCCGATCCCCATTCGACGCCGGTCGAGAACCTCGTCGACGGCCTCGCGGGGGTGCCGCTGCTCGGCGGCTTCGCCGGGCTCGGCGAGCGCGGCGCCGCGCGCCTGTTCACGAACGGCGGCTGCGTCGAGGAAGGCGCCGTCGGCGTCGTGCTCGACGGGATGGCGGTGCGGCCGATCGTCTCGCAGGGCGCGCGGCCGATCGGCCCCGAGATGGTCGTGACGGCCGCGGAGGGGAACCTCGTGCTCGAGCTCGCCGGGGTGCCGGCCCTCGAGCGCGTGCAGCAGGTGGTCGCGGAGCTGCCGCTGACCGATCGGCTCCTGCTCGAGAACGGCCTCCTGATCGGCCTCGTCATCGACGAGAACCGCCCCGAGCACGGCCTCGGCGACTTTCTCGTACGCGGGGTGATCGGCGCCGATTCCACGACCGGCGCCCTCGCGATCGGCGATCTCCCGCGCGTGGGCCAGACCGTGCGCCTGCACGTGCGCGATGCGGAGTCGGCGTCGCGCGAGCTGGACGACCTGCTGGCGCGGCAGGAGGCGGAGCCGGCCTCGGCCGCGCTCCTGTTCGCGTGCAACGGCCGCGGGCGCAGCCTCTTCGCGAAGGCCGACCACGACGCCGGGGCGGTCGCGCGCCTGCTCGGCAGCGATGCCGTCGCGGGCTGCTTCTGCCAGGGCGAGCTGGGACCGGTCGGCGGGCGCACGTTCGTGCACGGCTACACGGCCAGCGTCGCGCTCTGGTGACGGCGAGCCGGCGCGACGGCCACCGGCGGCCGATCGCGCGCTCCCGACGTACGATGGGGCCCGCGTGAGTTCCCTCGTCCCCGCGGAAAGCCAGCCGACGCCGGTCGAAGCTCCGGACGCCGATCTCGACGCCATCCTCACGCACTCGCCCGGTCCGATCGGGTCGCTGCCGCTCGACGCCGACCTGCTGCGGGACTCGCCGAGCGGCGATCTCTTCGGCCTCACCCAGAACGCCGGCATGGGCTGGGAGCCGCGGCGCCTGCGCAGCCCCGAGTTCCTGATCCTCGGTACGCAGGGCGGCATCCGGGCACCCGACGGGCGGCCGATCGCGCTCGGGTACCACACGGGTCACTGGGAGATCGGCCTGCTCATGCAGGAGGCCGCGGTCGAGCTCGACCGCGGCGGCGCGACGCCGTTCGCCGGCTTCGTCAGCGACCCGTGCGACGGCCGCACGCAGGGCACGCTCGGGATGATGGAGAGCCTCGCCTACCGCAACGACGCCGCGATCGTGTTCCGGCGGCTGATCCGGTCGCTGCCCACGCGCCGCGGCGTGATGGGCGTCGCGACCTGCGACAAGGGCCTGCCCGCGATGATGCTGGCGCTGGCGGCGCAGGGCGATCTCCCGGTGATCATCGTGCCCGGCGGCGTGACGCTGCCGCCGACCGTCGGCGAGCACGCCGGCGCCGTGCAGACGATCGGCGTCCGCTTCACCCACGGCAAGCTCACGGTGCGCGAGGCCGCCGAGCTCGGCTGCGCGGCCTGCGCGACGCCCGGCGGCGGCTGCCAGTTCCTCGGGACGGCCGCGACGAGCCAGGTGGTCGCCGAGGCGCTCGGGCTCGCGCTCTGCCACTCGGCGCTCGCGCCCTCCGGCCAGCCCGTGTGGCTCGAGCTGGCGCGCCGCTCGGCGCGTGCCGCTGCAGGATCTTTCCGCGGCGGGAGTCGGGGCGAAGGACATCGTCACCGACGACGCCCTGCACAACGCGATGGTCGTCCACGCGGCCTTCGGCGGCTCGACCAACCTGCTGCTGCACGTGCCGGCGATCGCGTATGCGGCGGGCCTCCGGCGCCCGACCGTCGAGGACTGGGCGCGCGTCAACCGCACGCGTGCCCCGCATCGTCAGCGTGCTGCCGAACGGCCCGGTCGACCACCCGACCGTGCGCGTGTTCCTGGCCGGCGGCGTGCCCGAGGTGATGCTCCGCCTGCGCGATCTCGGGCTGCTGCGGCTGGATGCCCTCACGGTGCACCGCCGCCCGCTCGGCGACGTGCTCGACGAGTGGGAGCGCAGCGACCGGCGCACGCGCGTGCGCGAGCTCCTGGTCGAGCGCGACGGCATCGATCCCGACGAGGTCGTCCTCACGCCCGAGCGGGCGACCGCCCTCGGCATGACGAGCACCGTCTGCTTTCCGCTCGGCAACCTCGCGCCGGAGGGCTCGGTCGTCAAGAGCACGGCGATCGCCCCCGAGCTCGTCGACGCCGACGGCGTCTTCCGCCACACCGGGCCGGCGCGGGTGTTCGCGAGCGAGCGCGCGGCGATCGCGGCGATCAAGGAGGACACCATCGCCGCGGGCGACGTGCTCTGCGTGATCGGGCGCGGCCCGCTGGGCAGCGGGATGGAGGAGACCTACCAGCTCACGTCGGCGCTCAAGTACCTCGATCACGGCGGCAGCGTCGCCCTGCTCACCGACGCGCGGTTCTCGGGCGTCTCGACGGGCGCGTGCATCGGCCACGTCGGGCCCGAGGCGCTGGCCGGCGGTCCCATCGGCAAGCTGCGCGACGGCGATCTGATCGCGATCGAGATCGACCGGGTCAACCTGCACGGGACCGTCGACCTGATCGGCTGCGACGGCGAGCGCTTCGATCCGGCGCGCGGCGCCGAGGTGCTGGCCGCCCGGCCACAGCATCCCGATCTCGCTCCGGATCCCGCGCTCTCCGACGACACGCGCCTGTGGGCGCTCCTGCAGTCGCTCTCGGGCGGCACCTGGGGCGGCTGCGTCTACGACGTCGACGCGATCGAGCGCGCGCTGCGCGGCGCGGCCGCGGCGCCGCCCGGCTGACGTCACCGCCCCGTCACCACATCGTCACCGCCGGGTCACCCAGCGGCGAGCGGCCCTCGCGGACGCTGGCGGCATGGACGGGATGATCGCGCTGATCGCGCACGACGGCACCAAGGACGAGATGCTCGCGCTGGCCGAGGAGTTCAAGGACCAGCTCGAGGATGCCACCGTGGTCGCGACCGCGACGACCGGCGGCGTGCTGCGCCACGAGCTGGAGCTGGACGTGCGCTGCGTGCTCTCGGGCCCGCTCGGCGGCGACCTGCAGATCGGCTCGATGGTCGCGGGCGGCTTCGTCAAGCTCGTCATCTTCCTGCGCGATCCGCTGACCGCGCATGCGCACGATCCCGACATCCAGGCGCTGCTCAAGGTCTGCGACGTGCAGCGCGTTCCGCTGGCGACCAACGTCGCGACGGCGAGGCTCTGCCTCGCCGCGCTGGCGCCCGTGCTGTGAGGCCACATGGGGTGCCGGAAACACCCAATCCGATATCGCGATCGAAGGCGGCTGTGGTAGAAGGGCACCTCGATGAGATGGAAAGCCCGCATCGCCGGCCTGTCGGTCGTCGCCGCCATCCTGACGGTGCCGCTCGCCGCCCACGCCGGGTCGTTGCGCACCGACGACGCGCCACCGCTCGAAGGGGAGCCTGCGACGACGGCCGCCCCTCCCGCCGAGCCGCCCTCGGGCCAGGTCGTGACGATCATCGTGCCCGGCGAGCCCGAGCAGAAGGCGCCGCCGAAGCCGAAGCCGAAGCAGCCGGCGAAGGCGACCACCGAGCCTCCGCCGCCGCCGCCTCCGCCGCCGCCTCCGCCTCCGCCCGTGAGCCCTCCGGCGACTTCCTCTGCGCCCACCGAGTCCGCGTCGCCCCTCGCGACCTCGCGCGGCGGAGCGAGCAGCCTGGTCGTCGTGCCGCCACCCGCGCGCGGCGGGCCGAGCTTCACCGAGCCGGTCGCGCGGTCGCGCCAGACGGCATCCGTGACGGCGGTGCTCGCGAGCCCTCCGAACGTGGCGAAACCGCACTCCGCCAGGGTCTCGCCGCGGGCTCATCGCGGTGCTCGGCGCGGCGGCGTTCGCCGAGGCGCTGCTGATCACGCGCATGCTTCGCCGCCGCCATCTCGGGAACGCCCCGCGCACCTGACCTCCGCCGTCATGGCGGGCCCGGCCGATGAAGGTTCCATTACGGAATGAGCATCCGGCGGGTTCCAGGGTTACGATGGCGCGATGTCGGAGCCAGTCGAGAGCGGGCGGAGCGCCCATGCGCTCGAGGCCTTGCGGGCGGTGATCCTGTCACCGCTCTTCATCGCCTTCCTCACGGCGGTGTGCGTCGTCGTCCGCGCGCTGCGCACCCAGGCGGACATCGGGCCGCACTACGCATTCGTCGGCTTCAACCTCTTTCTCGCCTGGATCCCGCTCGTGCTCGCGTACGGGCTGTCGTACTCGGCGCGCAGCAAGCTGACCTGGATCGCCCTGCCACCGCTCGCGGTCCTGTGGATCATCTTCCTGCCGAACGCGCCCTATCTCGTGACCGACCTCGTGCACCTCGAGGAGGGCGTGAATGCCGTCAACGTCCTGCTGCTGTCGCTGCTCGCGATCACGGGCGTGCTGCTCGGGGTGAAGTCGCTGAAGCTCGTGCAGGGTGCCGTCGAGCGGCTCTTCGGGAGGACGGCCGGGTGGCGCTTCGTGCAGGGGATCGCGGTGCTGACCGCGGTCGGCATCTACCTCGGTCGCGTTCTGCGCTGGAACAGCTGGACGGTCATCCATCATCCCGAGGTGATCGTGGACGCCGTCGTGCGGAGTCCCGACGATCCGCGCCGGCTGATGCTCGCGCTGTGCGCCACGGTCGTGTGCGCGAGCGGCTTCCTGCTCGCGTATCGCGTGCTCGCGGGCCGTGACGCAATACCCACCGCGCGAGCTGTCCGCGGTGGGGCGACACGCTGAAGCGCTCCGCGGCTGCACGGACAGCGACCCCGCTGGCTTCGCTCAGAGGCGCGCGAACGGAATGAGCACGACGCCCGCCTCGCCGAGCACTGCTTTCGTGTCGGGGCTGGTCGCCACCTGGTGGTCGAGCGCGCGAGCGGTCGTCAGGGTCGGGGTGAGCTCACGGACGCGGTCGTCGACGTAGCCTGGATGCGTCATCACCTCGCACGTCCCGGGAGGCAAGTGCGAGAGGACGAAGTCCCATCGTTCCAGGTACGTCAGCGAGGGTGCAGAGACAAGGTTCGGCGCGGCGCGGAAGGCCGGCGTTGCGAACATCCGACTCACTGCGCGGTGAGACACCGCCCGAGCAACCTCGCCTGCGACGCGGCGCGGGTTGGACACCCGCCAGCGCCAGCGGGCTACGAACGGCGCGTCGTCGGCATTCACGATCCACACCCGAGGCGTACGCGCGCGGAGGATGCCGGCCTCCTTCGCTGCGGCTCCCACCGCTCTCGCGAGCGGTGGCAGCTCAGCGACGTGCTGATGCGTGTCCCAGTGCGTCGCGGCGATGCCCAGTCCCCGAAGCGCGTCGATCTGGGCCCGCGCCTCGCGCACGACGTCCTGCGCCGACACCTTGCGCCGCAGCACGAGCCTGACGAGCGCGACGCGCGAGTGGAAGCACCCGTCGGCCGTGACCAGGCTGGGTATCCGACCTGGGTCACTGGTCGGCCGCCCGAGCGTCAGATTGACGTGGACGCCGACGCTCATGTCCGGTGCGGCGCGGGGCAGGTCCGACGCTTCGCCCGCCGCGTCGCCGTTCAGCAGCACGGTCGTGGAGGTCACGAACCCCGCACGGTGGCCTTCCTCGATCGCGCGATTCACACCCGCGGTGAGGCCGTAGTCATCGGCGTTGACGATCGCCATCGTGCGCGCCCCACGACCTGGGGAACCCGGTCGCTCCCTGCGGTCTATGCCGCTGCCCAGTCGCGCTTATCCTGATCGTCGGTCTTTTCGAAGTGCACGGCGCGCGTGAGCTCGTTGCGATTGACGCGGGCGCCCGCGATGACCGCGACTACCGTCCATACGAGAATGCGGAGATCGAGCGCGAGGCATCGCCGCTTGGCGTAATAGCGGTCGAGGCTGATCTTGCTCGGGAGCAGCTCGTTGCGATAGAGCTCGTCGAAGTCGTCACCGACGAGCAGTGACGACTCGTCCCGGTACTGGATCTGCGAGAGCCCCGTGATGCCCGGGCGCACGCGCAAGATCTCCGCGAACTCGGCGCGGAAGAGGTCGACGTAGGAGGGGTCCTCCGGGCGCGGACCGACCAGCCCCATCTCTCCGCGCAGTACGTTCAGTAGCTGCGGCAACTCGTCCAGCTTCGTGCGCGCGAGGATCCGCCCGATGCGCGTGAACCGATCGTCACTCGCCAGCGTCAGCATCGGGCCCGTCGCGTCCCGCCGCATCTTGCGGAACTTGAACATCATGAACTCGCGTCCTCCGAGGCCCACGCGGGTCGCGCGGTAGAAGACCGGCCCGGGCTCCTCGATGAGGATCGCAAGCGAGACCACGAGCCAGATCGGTGCGGTCACGACGAGCAGCATGGTCGCAGCGACGATGTCGATGGCGCGGGTGACCATGGGCATCTGTGCCTGGTGAGGCAGCGGATCGACGATCAGCAGAGGCACTCCCGCGACCCGCCGCGTGCGCAGACGCTGATCGAACTGCTCGAAGAGGCGTGGGACGATGGCGACCGCCAGGCCGAGCTCCCGGCTGCGCTCGGCGATCCGGGCAAGACGCCCGTCCGGCGCGTGCGAATACGCGAAGATGACCGCCGTCGCGGCTTCGCGGCGGGCGATCGCCTCGAACGCATCCAGACCGCCGAGCAAACGCGGATCGTCGCCGTCGTCGATCATGCCGACGACCTCGCTGCGTCCCTCACGCTCGAGTGCCGCGACGAGTGCGTCGGCCACGATGCCGCTCCCGATGACGAGGACACGCTCGCTGAACTCGAGCGGAAGCCCAGGCGACGGGCCGCGGCGAGCGCAAGCGCGCTGATCACCGCTGCCAGGGCACTCGCCGTGACGGCGGCGACCGGGGGGAGCCCGAAGCCCGTGAGATTCCAGCTGACGCTCAGGACGATCGCGACCGCACCGAGGGCCTGTGCCGATACCGCGTTGCGGGCTCGGCGCCGGCCGAAGGGTGCGATGCCGTCGAGCACCATCCAGATCACGGCGGCCGCGACACCCAGGGCGACGGCCCGCGGGGCGTTCGCGTACCCGTTCGCCAGTGCCACTCCGCCTACTGAAGCCGTTGTCGCGCCCGCGATCGCGACGAAGCCGAGTGACGGCGCCGAGGAACGCACGGGGGACGTGTCCTCGGCGGTGGGCGCGGCTCGTTGCATCGAGACAGAAATCTTCAAATAAGCAAGGAATTCGGAACTCTTGCGAGCACACCGTACCCGAAGCAGGTGGCGCCCCCAGGGGTGTGATTAGCCCCCCACTCCGCACTCGATATACGGCTCGGCCAGGGCGCTGGTTCTCGTCGGCGTGGGGGGTTTTCGGCTCCCATGGTTCGGTGTATCCTCGTGCGGGGCCGGTTCGGCGGAACGGCTCCCGAAACGGTTCTCAGTTTCGGTCACGAGCCTCCAGCCGCGGCCCCGACATTTCTTGCAGGAAACAGACTTCATCAGGCGCGCCTCGCGCTGGGCCGGGCCCCGGCAGGACGTACTGCGCCTGCTCGCGATCCCGATCGTCCTCGCGCTCATGGGCGCGACGCTGGCTCTCGCCTACTCGCTCACTCAGTCGACGCTGTACGAGGCGCGCAGCACGGTCGTCGTCTCGCCGGGCACGAAGTTCCTCGACCCCCAGGATGCCGATTCGTTTCCCCGCATCACGACGACGGTCGAGGAGATCGCGCTGACGCAACGTGTCCTGCAGGATACGGCAGCGCGTCTCAGGCAAAGCGGTTTCGTCGTGCCGTCGCTCGATTGGCTCCGTGACCACCTGCGACTCTCGGTCAGCGGCGATACCCCCGTGCTCTCGATCGCGGGCGTGACCGGAGACGCTCGCCTCGCCCGGCTCGTCTCCTCCGCCGAGACCGAGGCGCTGACAGGTGCGATCTCCGCTGCCTCGGCCAACCAGCCGCGCGGACTCACGCTCACGGTCTTCTCGAAGGGCGAGGATCGCGGCAAGATCCAGCCGAAGCCGCTTCGCAACGTGCTGCTGGGAGTCAACGCCGGTCTCCTCATCGGCTGCCTCCTCGCCTGGTACCTGGTCTCGCGGTCCCGCACGCGTCCTGAGGCGTGAGCGCGCAAGCGATCCGCGGCCTCAGCTTCTCGAGACAGGCGTCCGGGTCGTTCGCGATTCCCACGGTCTGCGGAACGGTCTTCGCGCTCGGGACGCTGGTCGGCTCCGTGCCGCTCGCCGTCGCGGCGCTCCTGCCGCTCGCGATCTGGGCCGTCATCCACGCGCCCGAGACGTTGCTCGCCCTGCTCGCGGCACAGGGCACCCTCAAGGCGCTTCCGCCGTTCTCCTCGTCCCCCGTGAGCCTTCTCTACGTCACGCTCGGCCTCGTCGCGATCGCCTGCGTCCTCCGCGTGCGTGCCGCCGGCCTCCCCGCTGTCGGACTGGTGCCCCTCCTCATGGGAGTCCTCGTCGTGGCGGTGCTGCTGGCCGCCCTCACCTCGGCGTATCCGGGCAGCACGTACAAGGCCGTCTACTTCGAGGTGGTCTGCGGGACGTTGTTCTTCGCGCCGCTCGTCCTGGTGCGTGACATCGAGGCGGTCTGGCGCACAGCCGTCGCATTCGTGGCGATCGGCCTCGTCGTGGCCCACGCCGCCACGCCTGGCAGCATTCCGAGTCAGGCGTTCACCGTGCCGGGCGGCAACGAGATCACGGCCGCGTACTTTCCGGCGCTCGGCGCGGTGGCGGCTCTGGCCTGCCTGGCGATGCGGACGCTGGGCGCGCGCCGCGTGGCGCTGATTGCGCTCGCAGCGCTGCTCTCGGCGGCGGCCGTGCGCACGGGCTCGCGCGGTGTCCTCGTCGCCCTGATCGCGGCGATGTGCGTCACGCTCGTGCTCCTCGTCGTCCATGCTCGCCGGCCTGCGCTCGCGCTCGTCCTCGCGCTGCTCCTGGCACTCGGCGGCTACGCGGGTGTCAGACACGTTGCCGGGGACGTCGCGCTGCAGCGGTATTCCCAACTCACGAGTGACACCAGGCGTGACTACCTGCGCACGCACGCCATTGACCAGTCGCTCGAGCACCCGATGGGATTGGGCATCGGCGGCTACGGCAACAACCTGCCGGTCGTCAGCCTGGGATCGACCACTCCCTACCCGCACAACATCCTGCTCGAAGTGCTCAACGAGACGGGACTGCTGGGGCTGAGCGCGCTGCTGGCACTTCTCGCCGCGGGCATCGCCGTGGCAGTCAGGCTCGCACGGACGCCGGGTCTTGCCTTCTGCGCCGCGGGTATCACCTTCGCGTTCGTCGAGGCGCTCGCTTCCGGGAACGTGAACGACAACGGGGTGCTGTGGCTCATGCTGGGTCTCACCATCGCCGTCGGCCAAGCGGCTTCGACTCGCGGGGCGCGTCACCCGGAGACGGCGTGAGCTCCGCGAGGGGCGATGCGCGGAAGAGCGTCTGTCACGTCACCACTGCGCACCCGGTCGACGATCACCGCATCTACCACAAGGAGTGCGTGACGCTCGCCGGCGCCGGCTACGCGGTGACGCTCATAGCACCGCATGATCGCGGCGAGCGACGATCGGGCGTTGAGATCATCCCGCTTCCCACGAGCACCAGGCACCCTCTCCGGCGAATGGCCCAGCGCTCGCTCGCGGCATACCGGCTCGCCCGCGCGGTCGAAGCCGACCTGTACCACTTTCACGATCCCGACTTCCTGCCTTACGCGGCGCTGCTCGCGCGCGCGGGCAAGAAGGTCATCTACGACGCTCACGAGGACGTACCGCGCCAGATCCTCACCAAGCACTGGATCCGCCCAGCGCTCCGCGCTCCTGCGGCGCGAGCCGTCGGTCGTGTCGAGGCGGCGGTGGTCCGGCGACTGAGCGCCGTCATCTGCGCCGATCCCGCCAATGTCGAGCGCTTCGCGGCCCTGAGCGACCGCGTGGTGCTCGTCGCGAACTATCCCCGCCTGGACGAGATCGCACCGGCGAAGGAGCAGCCCAGCGACCGCCTCGTCTGCTATGTCGGAGGCATCTCGCGCGTGCGCGGCTCGGTCGAGTTGGTCGATGCGATGACCATGGTCGACGGCCGGCTGCTGCTCGCGGGACCCGTATCGCCGCGCTCGCTGCTGCCCGTCCTCGAGGCCCGCGCAGGCTGGCGGCGCGTGGCGTACGAGGGGCGGCTCCCACGCGCAGGCGTCGTTGCGCTGCTCGAGCGCGCGCGGGTGGGCGCCCTTCCCCTGCACGCGATTCCCAACTACGTGGTCGCGCTTCCCGTGAAGCTGTTCGAGTACATGGCGGCCGGCATTCCGGTGGTCGCCACGAACGTCTCTCCCTGGAGCGACATCATCACGCGGCACGACTGCGGCCTCCTCGTGCCGGTCGGCGATGCACGGGCACTCGCCGAGGGCATCAACCGGCTGCTCGATGATCCCGAGCTCGCCCGCGAGATGGGGAAGCGCGGCCGCCAAGCCGCCGAGCGTCACTACGGCTGGCCCAGCCAGGCAACCAGCCTGCTCGAGCTCTACGCAGCGCTCCTGCGGCCGGTTGGGGCCTAGAAGTCGCTGCCGCGTGCGCGCAGCGCGAGGAGCACGAGAGATCCCTTGAGCGAGCGCGCCTCCGACCACGAATGCGTCGGTGTGGGAACGCCGCCGAAGTTCAGCTTGAAGCGGGCGATCCTCGTCGTCTCCTCGCTGCGTCCGGTGACGTCGACCCCGCCCAGGTCCAAGAACCTCCAGGCCTTGCGCACGGGCACTCCGGATGTCGTCCCAGTGCAGCAGGCGGTTCGCCCGTCCGATGACGTTGCGGTCGTCGGCGCGTTCCGCCTCGGGAAGCACGGACGCCGAGTAAAGCAGGTGCGCGCGTGCTCGCGTGGCGGCGTACGCGTGCCAGACGAGCACGCGCCCCTCCCGCGAGTGCGCTGCGCTCAGCATGAGGTTCCCCGATGCCGCAAGGGCGTACAGGCGCGGCCGGAAGATCGGGCCGAGGTTCCGCGCCGGCGCGAAGCGGTCGTATGCGTCGCAGAACTCGGCCATCACGTCTGCGGATGGTGCGACGTGCATCGTCGTGCCGCTCTCGTCGGTGTCGAGCGCCCGCCGGATCTTGCGGCGCGTATCGGCCGAGATGTCGTCGAACAGCTGATCCTCCTGGCGGGACAGATCGATCGCCAGGGCATGGGCGTCGTTGGATCGGCGTCGTCCCGCAGGCGGAGTCGCCGCGGCTACGACGCGGAGCACGTCCAGATGACGAGGGAACTGATCTGCCGGTTCGCTGAAGTAGCTCTCACCGATGACCAGCCCGCGGCGCCGGAACGTGATCCGGCCGTCGCCGCGCTCCGGGCGCTCCGGCATCACGCCGGACGATGGAACATGAGAATCTGGCGCGGCCCCGGCATTCACAATCCGGGACGCGCGGCCTCTCGGAGCAGCAATGCGTCGACGTCCGCGAATTCCGTGACGGCGCGCTCGTAGTCCTCGTGGCGGCCGATATCGAGCCAGAGGCCGTCATAGGCGTACGCGCCGACCTGCTCACCCGCAGCGAGTGCAGTGAGAACGAGGTCGGGGAAGTCGAGATACTCGCCTGGCTGGATCAGGCGCAACAGGCGCGGCTCGATGACATAGATGCCCATCGAGACCGCGTGCCGGCTCGAGGGCTTCTCGATGTATCCCACCACCGGTTGTGTGGCGCCGTCCGCGTCGCCGAGTACGAGTACGCCGAAGTCGATCGTCGCCGTCCGCTCTTGGCTGGCAATCGTCAGGGCGTTGCCGTTCTGGGCGTGAGCGTCGAGCAGGGCGGAGTAGTCGAGCGTCGTGATGAGGTCGCCGTTCATCATCAGGAACGGCTCATCCAGCCCGTCGATCCCGGCCAGCGCGCCCGCAGTCCCGAGCGGCGCGTGCTCGTGGTGGTAGTCGATGCTGACTCCATAGGCGCTGCCGTCGCCGAAGACGGCCTCGATCAGGTGCGACAGGTACCCGACGGCGAGCGTCAGGCGGGTCATCCCGGCGAGCCGCAGTTGCTCGATCACGATCTCGAGGATCGCTCGATCGCCGATCGGGAGCAGCGGCTTCGGCAGAATCGCCGTGTAGGGCTGCAGGCGAGTCCCCTTGCCCCCCGCCAGGATCACCACGCGCGGGCCGGTGCCGTTGACGCCGCTCACGACCGACACGCCTCGCGCAGGGCCTCCACGACGAGATCCGTCTGGTCCTCGGTCATGTGCGGGAACAGCGGCAACGTGATCCCGCGTCTCGAATACTCATCGGTAACCGGCAGTACGGGCGCGGAGTGCTCGTAGATTTCGAAGTGGTGCGCCGGCGGGTAGTGGATGCTCGTCTGGATACCGGCCGACGCGAGCGCCTCCCGTACCGCGTCCCGGTCGAGGCGAGTATCGAGCGCGACCGTGAACAGGTGGTGGGCGAGCGTCTCGGCGTCGTCCGAGCGGGTCGTCGCCTCGATACCGGGCACGTCTGCGAGCAGAGCCCGGTAGCGGTCATCGATCAGCGCCCGGCGCGCGTTGTCCGCGTCGAGTCTCTCCAGGCGACGCAGCCCGAGCGCGCAGCGAGCCTCGTCGATGCGGTAATTGAATCCGAGTGCGACGACGTCGTAGCCCGATGCGTGGCCTCGATGCCGGTCCCAGGACAGGGTGGTCATTCCGTGCGATCGCAGGAGTCGCAGCCGTGCCGCCAGCGCATCATCGGCACACACGACCATGCCGCCCTCGCCGAGCGGGAGGTTCTTGTTGGAGAAGAAGCTGTACGCGCCGGCCTGGCCGAGGGTGCCCAGGTGTCCTTCCGCCACGCGCGTGCCGAGCCCGTGGGCGGCATCTTCGAGGAACAGCAGTCCGTGTGCCTCGGCCAGCGCGCGCAGCGCGCGGCTCTCGCCCGGGTGCCCCCCGTAGGCCATGCTCATGATCGCTCGCGTGCGCGCCGAGATGGACGATGCGACCGCGTCGGGATCGAGCCACGGCTCGACCGGACTGACGATGTCGGCGAAGATCGGCGTGGCGCCGGTGTAGGCGACGGCATTCGCAGTCGCTACGAACGTCAGGGAGGGCATGATCACCTCGTCGCCCGGGCCCAGGCCCGATGCGGCCGCCATGAGGTGGAGGGCCGCCGTGCAATTGGCGACTGCGATCGCATGCGGAGCGCCGACGTAGGACTCCACCGCCTCCTCGAACGCTCGCACGAGCGGGCCCTGGGTCAACCAGCCCGAGCGGTAGACGGAGGCGACGGCGTCGATGTCTGCCTCGTCCATGACGACGTCCGCGAGCGGGACCCGCCACCGCTGGGTCGTCGCCTGCGCCATCAGGACGCCCACGGCAGGGCTGCGGCCAGCCGCGGGCTGCGCGGCTTGGCGAAGCGGAAGAGCGCCTTGCGCGCGAACGCGCGAGCACACAGCACGTCCGAGTCCGCATACCGCTCGAAGCGCGCGGCCGCAGCCGCGAGCTCGGAGCGCGGCGAGAGTCGATGGGTCGCCATGAGCAGCGTCACGTGGAAGGAGTGGTAGGCGAAGCTCGCGATGTTCATCACGCGGTGCGGGAAGAGGTCGTAGCGAGACCAGTATCCGGTGTCCCAGCGGTGAATGCTCGCGGCGAGGGTGTCCACGCTCTCCTCGAACGCCCGCGTGGCACCCGCGTCGCCGAGCCCCACGCCGACATCGCGGAGTCCCCAGATTCCGAGAATGGCGCCGTTGAGGACGTGGGACGCGGGTTGCGTCGGATACTCCTCCGGGAAGGGCCGGCCGCCCAGGAGGGCGCGGACTCCGCCCTCGCTGCTCGGAACCGAGAACGGCTGGAGAGCGCGCAGCGCGCCTTCCGCGTAGGCGTCTTCACCGGTCTCGAGATGCACGCGCACGAGCAGGCTCGCAGCTTGACCCTGGGCGAGCGCCGAGACCCATGGGGGCGCGATCGAGAACGTGTTGGGACACGGATCCAGCTGCAGCCAGCCGCCGCAGGGCGCCTGGTGCCGGACGAGCACGTCGGCGGCGGCGCGCGCGCCGGCGAGCCACCTCTCTCCCTCGCCGGCGAGCCAGCGCTCGTAGCACGCGAGACCTCGCTCGGCATTCAAGCCCCAGAAGTAGCGGCCCGGCTGGTGCACGAAGCGCGGGAGGACCGCGGGATCATCGCGCTCCGAACGGAAATCGATGGGGTAGGCGCGCACGCTTGCGGCGTCGATCCGCCGCGCAATCGGGATGGTGTTGAGGCTGAGGAACTTGTCGAGGCGCGCGCGCATCCGAACCACCGGCGACGCGGACGCTTCCGCGCTGCGGTCCGCCCCGTATCGCCCGCCTCCGAATTGCCTCACTCAGATCCTCCGCGCCAAGTCCCGGCGCCATGATCGGTGCGCCTCCGACGTGGGTCAACTACCCAACAGTCGGGGATACTCGTACATTCACATCATCCGGGCATACAGTGGCGCGATGCAGCCGGTCGCGCCCTTCCATCGACGCGATCGGGAGGAGCGGCGGGTGCCGGGTGTAGCAGCCGAGCAGACCGCACCGGGTGGACGACTCGGGCGCGACCTCGCGATGACGATGCTGACGCAGGTCGCGATCGGGCTCGGCGGGCTGTTCGTCTACCGGCTCATCGCGCTCGAGAAGCACGCGGAGGGCGTGGCCGCCTACGCGCTCGTCAAGCAACTCGCGGTCTTCGTCTGGCCCGTGACGATGATCGGCCTTCACACGGCCATCCCGCGCTCGGTCGCACTCGTCCGTGACCGCGCCGGCGCCGCCGAGACCTATCTGCTTGCAGCGGTGGTACTGACGGGCGGGGCGACGGCCGCGGTGTGCGGCACGGCCCTCGTCTCGCCGGGCCTGACGGCGTCCTTGTTCTTCGGCGATCGCGAGCTCCACGATCTCGTCGTCCCCTTCGCCGCGACCCTCGCGGCGACCGTGCTGATCAACGTGACGTACGGCTATTTCCGCGGGTTGTCCGAGTTCATGCTCGGCAATCTGGTTCGCATCGCGGCGCTCGCAGTCTTCCCCGTCGGCGTGCTGCTCGTGGCGGAGGAGCGATCCATCGGCACGCTGATCACGCTCATGGCCGTGCTCACGATCCTCCCCTGCACCGCAGTCCTGGCGGCGCCACTCGCGGCGGCGGTGCGCGGCTTTCGGTTGGGCGAGGCCCGCGTCGCCGCCGTCACCCTGCTGGACTACGGGTACCGCCGCATCCCCGGCGATCTCGCGACCGCGGCCCTGTTCACGTTGCCGCCCATCCTGGCAGCGCATTTCGTGGATCTGGAGGGCGTGGCCTACCTGAGCGCCGGCATGTACCTGCTCTCCCTGATGACCGTCGTCTTCCAGCCGATCGGGCTCGTGTTCCTCCCGCTTCTCAGCCGTCTGTGTGCGACGGACTTCGAGGCTGCCCGTCGCTACGTCCGCCTGCTGGCCACGGCCGCGATCCACCTGGCGCTGCTGATCTCGCCTCAGCTGATCCTGTTCGGGAGCGTCGTCGTACGTGCGTGGCTCGGCCCCTCCTTCGACGATGCGGGCACGATCATCACCATCACCGTGTGCCCGGCCGGCGCGTTCGTCTGCAACATCGTCTTGCGCAGCGCGCTCGACGCGGTGGCCGTAACCGCCTACAACTCGCGCAACAACGTCATCTCACTCGCGGTCGCGGCCGCTTGCGTCACCGGCGGACTGGCTCTCGGAATCGGCGAGCCGCTCACCTGCATCGCGACGTCGCTCGCCATCGGCGTGTTCCTCTTCGGTCTCCTCACGGTCGTCTCCGTCCATCGGCTGTTCCGACTCGCTGTCACGGACTACGCGTTGCCGCTGGCGCTCCTGGTGACCGTGCTGACCACGGCGCTCGCGGCCCTGATCAAGGTCTATGTCGTCGAAGACGACACGTCGTTCGGCTCCGTGGGTCTGATCGCCGCCTTCGAGGCCGTACTCCTGACCTCGTCAATCGCGATCCTGAACCGATGCGGCGTGGCCTGGCCGCGCGAACTCGCTCAGCAGCTACGCGGCGGTGGGACACGCTAATGCACATGCCGAATGGGTAATCTCGACCATGGCCCTCGCAGCACCACCGGCTGAGCGTCAGCCGGCGATCTCTCCGGGCGTCTCGCTGCACCTGGACGCGCTTCGCGGGGCCTCGGCGATCGTCGTGCTCCTGACGCACTTCTCGGAGATCGTGCTGAACCCGAAGCTCGGACCCGGCCCCCTCAGCAGGGGCGCGGGCTTGCTCGCCTCGTACGCCGTCATGGTGTTCTTCGCGCTCAGCGGCTTCATGATCGCGGCCAGCATCTGGCGCAACGTCAAGCGCAACGGCGGAGACTTCCATGCGCGGCGATTCGCGTCCGACCGCTTCTTCCGGCTCTACCCGCCGCTGATTGCGGCGCTGGCGATCTGCGCGCTGGCGGCCGCCGCGCACCGCTTGATCGCCGGGTCGGCCTCGGCGAATCTGCTGCTCCCCGGCAACCTGCAGGCCGCACGGGGTGCGATCGTCTTCGACCCGGCTGAGGCGGGGCTCACGCTCGTGCAGGCGCAAGGACTCGATCCGCGTATTGCGATGGACATGGATGGCCCTCTCTGGAGCCTCGGCTACGAGTTCTGGTTCTACGTCCTGGCCGGCCTGACCGCGCTGGCGATCCTGCGCCGGGGCGTCACCCCTGCCGTCGGTATCGTCGCCCTGATGGCGGCCCCGCTCGTGGCGGACAACGCCCGCTTCTACGGCTTCCTGATCATCTGGTGCCTCGGGGCGGTGTGGTTCGTCGCGCTCACGAGCGGCATCGACGCGGCGCGGCTGGCCCGATGGGCCCTGATCGCGGCGGCCGGGTTCGTCCTCGCCGCGACGGCAGCGCTCGTCGTAGGTGGCCCGCGGGTCGCCAACCCGCACTACACGGGAGCCGAGTTCGTCTTCCAGACGGCGGTGGTCGGGCTCGGCTCCATCGCGCTCGCCGCCTACCTGAGGCGGTCGACCGCTCGAGCCCCGCGCACGGTGCGCGCAGTTGCCTCGACCGCCGCGTACTCGTACACGCTCTACGTGGTGCACTTTCCACTGCTGCTCGTGCTTTTCGCATTCGCGAATCCGTTCCTCGCGCCGCGATCGATCCTCTACAGCATCCTTTTCTCGATCATCGTCGCGCCGATCATCCTCCTCGCCTCGCGCCAGATCGCGCTCGTCGCCGAGGACAGGAGACGCTGGCAGAGGCTGGGCGAACGCGTGCTGACCCGGCCCCGCACACGTGCGGCGGAGAAGCGCCCGCTCCCCCGAGCCGAGTAGCCCGCTGCCGGCTACGGCACGACGCGCGTGAGGCCGAGTCCGAACTGCAGATCGCCGTCGTGGCGATCGTATTTCCCCCACTGATCCCAGCCCTTCCAGCCGCCGGCCGAGGTGAATTGTGCGTACCCCTCCGGGAAGACCGTGGCGGCGGTGAAGCCGAAAAGCGAACCGTCGCGCACCGGGTACGCCTCGTAGGCGCGTTCGCTGCCCGCCCGCAGCACGAGCGCGACGGTCTGGCGGGGCCGGAGGATGGGCGCCCCGGGGAACGTGACGGTGACCCAGCCGGGGCGGTCTTCGCGAATGCGATTCGCCGCCGACAGGGCAGTCGCGAGCAGACGCCCGTCGGGCGTCTCCAGGCTGATCCGGAGAGGCGCGGCCGAATCGCTCGTCCGCCTCAGGCGGATCCACACGTTGCGGACTCGCGCCGGGGAGACCCGGTCGAAGGTGAACCGCTGGCGCACGCTCGCCGGGCCGCCGATCGGCTTGGCGTTCTCGCTCCAGATCTCCATGTAGCCGTAGCCGAGGTGCTGCCCCGGGCTCACCGCCGGCGATGTCCACGACGGGAAAGTGACCGTCACCGCCGACGGGATCGCGCGTCCAGGCGATGGGTGTCTCCAGATCGGTTGCGCCGTCTGCCCAGAGCATCGAGACGTCGGCCGGTATCGACCGCGGACGCGCGTCCGTCGCAGGATCGACGTAGAGCGTGTTGATGGAGGCGAAGTTCTCCACCGGGTTCTCATCGATGTTGGTGAAGACGATGGCGTAGTAGCGGCCGCGCTCTACCGGCGCAGGCGCCGGGAACCGCAGGCGCGGGAAGAGATTGGCGCGCGTGGGTGCGTAGGCCGCCTGGGCGAGTACGTCCCGGCCCGGCGTTCCGTCCACGTCGGCCACGAGGGACACGCGGAACGTTCCGCCCGTCCCGCCGCTGTACCCCGTGGGGCGCTCCTCGGTGTTGAGGATGGCAAAGAACTTCACGGACGCGACAGTTCCGGTCCAGGGGGCGCGGAAGCGGTATGCGAAGACGCCGCGCTTCGGCCCGCCAATCTGGAAGTTGTCGAGTGAATCGGCGCCGACCAGCGGACCGAAGACGTTCGGCGAGGCGGCCCCTCTCAGGTGTCCATCCCCGGACGCGGGCGCCGCGAAGAGGATGAAGGTGCCTACGATCGCCGCAGCAAGTGCCGTTTTCCGGAGCCGCATATCAATGAAGCGTAGTGGCCGTCGCGCAAGAGCGTTCATCCCCACGGCTCCTACAGCGACCCGGCTGCGCGCGCGACCCTCGACGCGACACTCATCACTGCGCCGGGATACCGTCGTGAGCACAACTTGTCCAAATCGCCGATCCGGTCTTGCCGCCCTCACGCCTCTGATCTGACGCCGGCTCTCAACGCAGGGCTGCCCGCGTGAAGCTTTACCCGGTCGCGGGGCCCGCGCCGCCTTGCGCTCGGCGCGGCCGGCATCGTCGCTCGTCGCGCGCCTGCCGTCTGCGTCTCGGCTCGCGCGCGTGCGACCGACCGCTGAGGTGGCTCGGCGGGCAAAGATCAGCGGGCTCGAGCGCTCAAGCTCTCAGTTATCCGACGAGTCCCGGTAGACGGCGATCGTACCGTCAACCATGCGGTCGAGCGAACCAACCTCGAACACCCGCGAACGGGCGGACCGCCCAAACTGACGGCACAGGCCGGGACTCCGGGCGAGCTCGTCCAGGGCCTCCGCCAGCGCCGGAGGGTCATCGGGAGGAACCAAGAACCCCGTCCGGTCGTGCTCGACCAGCTCGTCGAGCCCATCCACCGCGCTCGCCACGATCGCGCGTTCCGCGGCCATGGCCTCGAGGGCAGCGTAGGGGCACGACTCCCAGCGAGATGGAAGGCAGACGCAATCGCTGCGCGCGAGCAGTTCGACGACGTCGGCGCCGCCACCCTGCGAACGCCACTCTACCGCGGGAGACAGCTGCGGCCTGCCGTTCGAGCCGGTCGCGCGCCGGGGCCTTCACCGACGATGGTCACCGACCAGTCTTCCCTCGCGAGGCCGGCCGCTTCGATGAGCACGTCGTGCCCCTTCTGCATTCCGAGCGCACCGACCGAAATGACCCGCAAGGTGCGGCGCGGCAGGCGGTGGCGGAGTGGAGTCGCCGCGAGAGAGCGATGCCGTTCGGCACCTGCCGAAGCAGTCGATCCGTGAGCCCATACCGCTCCTGGAGGAACCGGCGCGAGCCGCCGCTGAGGGCGATGATCCGCTGTACTCGACTCATCTGCACGCGCTTGAAGAGCGTCTTCAGCTGTGCCGCCCCCAACCGACGTGGCCCTGCCAGGAGGGTGTGCGTCGGAGGCGTTGCTTCGTGGGAGGTGCTCGGTTATCACGGTTGCTGCCGCGGACGGGCGGCGTTTCAACGTCATCAGCAGCGATTCGCGCTCGTAGGTGTCGTGCAGGTGCAGATGCCAGATATCCGCCGCCTCGCGCGCGGCGTGGCGAATCGGTATCACCCGGACGCCGCGCTCCCCCGCCTCCGCTGCGATCCGGATTGCCTCGGGCGTCAGAGCCAGACAGGGCTCGTGGCCTCGTGCCCGTAAGCCGGTCGCTAGGTCGAGCAGATGCCGCGAGACGCCGCCAGGAGTCGACGCCGTGGTCAGAAGCACGACCCGCATTTCTCGTCAGGCTATAACCCGGACGGACGGCTTGTCGCTGTTCCGGCTGTCCCCGTTCTGCCGACTCGCGTGGCCCCGCGGATATCCCGCGGATCGGTGAAGGGCGATGAGCGAGCGCGGCGGGGCGCCTCGTCGACGTCGGAGACCGGTGGCACAGTCCAGTGACGATGAAGAGAGGGGCAGGCACCCGGGCGGGGGTCGCAGCTTCGGGTATAAGCCCGCATAGAGACCTTCGACCTTGCAGGCAAAGGTGCTTCTCGGGTTCCTTATGCGTCGAGACGACACCATGAACCAGGCGGAAAGCGAGTCGCCCCGCGACCGAATCGATCACTCGGGCGGGCACACGCGCGCGCCGGCCTCCACATTTGAGCGGCGCAGCGTCGTCCAGGTCTTCGAACCTGCCCGGGGCGGCGTGCCCACACACGTGGCGTTGCTTGCGGGCGGCCTCATCTCACGCGGCTGGCGCGTCACCGTGGTTGGACCCGAGGGAGCGCCCGTCATGGACCAACTCGCTGCCGCCGGCGCCCATGTAGTGGCTCGGAAGATCGCTCACCAGCCGCATCCAAGGGACTTCCTCACTGTCCGAACGCTGCTCAAGACCTGCGGGGACAGCTCTTCGATCATCCATGCTCACAGCACGAAAGCGGGCCTGCTGGCGGCGTGGACGAGCCGGTTCAGCGGTGTTCCGTCCGTCTACACCCCGCACTCTTGGTCGTTCGATCGAGCGCTCTCACCGCCCGTGCGGGCCGGATACGTCGCGTACGAGCGAGCAACCGCTCGGGCCCATCGGCTCATAATCGGCGTCGCCGAGTCCGAGAGAGAGCTGGCCTTGCGCCACAACATCAAGGCTCGCACAGCGATTCGGGTCGTCTACAACGGTCTTCCGGCGAACCTGATCGATATCGACCGGGATTCCGCGCGAGCCCGCCTCGGGATCGCATCGGAACGGTTCGTCGCCTGCTGGGTCGGGCGCTACGCCCCGCAGAAAAGGCCCCAGGATCTGCCCCTTCTCGCGCGGCAGCTCGACCGCGCCGGTATCGGCCTCGTTGCCCTGGGTGATGGTTTGGCCGCCAGCCCTGAAGCGGAACGGATCGCCGCGGCCGGCGGAATCGTGCTTCCGGACGGGAGCGATCCGAATCTGGTCTATGCCGCCGCCGATGTGTTTGTTTCCACGTCCGCGTGGGAAGGGCACCCGGTCACGGTCCTCGAGGCGATGAGGGCCGGGCTACCCGTCGTTGCGTATGCGGTCGGGGGCATCCCGGAGCAGGTTGAGGAATCGCGGACAGGCTACCTCGTGCATCCTGGATCCCATCACGAGCTCGCAGCCCGGGTGGTATCGCTGTCCACCTGCGCCCCGTTGCGCGAGCGAATGGGTGCCGCCGGGCGAGTTCTGCAATCGAGGAAATTCGACCTCGCTACCATGGTCGACAGAATTCAAGATCTCTACCGCCAGGCCCTGGCGGGCGTCGTTCCAGAGCCGGGGGGCGAAAAGGTATGAGGTTGAAGTCAACGCTCAGTCCGGAGCAGGAACTACGAGAACTCGAGCGTGCCACGCGCAGGATGCGCGAACGCGAGAACGATGATCGGCTGAGCGTTCTCTGGCGCGCGAAGTGGTGGCTGCTCGCGATCGCGCTCATTGCCGGAGGGGCCGCGTACGGCATCAGCCGTTACGCTGTCAGCCCGACCTACAGCTCGTCGGCTGACATCGTCGTCACGGCGCATACCTTGTCGGGCGGGCTCAGCGATGCGATAACGGCGTCAAACGACCTGGCCAGCCAGTATGCCCAGCTGGCCGACTCACCGCCGGTGCTCGAGCGTGCCTCACGTAGCCTTCCCAGGGCGGCCGCGGTCTCGCCGCGGCCGTCGGCCGGCACGGTCGGCTGACCAGAACCTCGTTCGCGTGACCGCCGAAGCCGGTGGCCGCGGGCTCGCACAGGTTCGTGCGAACGCGGTCGCGAATGCCTTTGTCGCCCAGATCAGTGCCACCAACGCTGAGGAAGCGGCTCAGCTCCGCAGTTCGGTCGAGCGCCAGCTCCAATCGAGCCAGCAGGCGATCTCGCGGGCGGAAGCAAGCGTGGCAAGGGCGACGCGGCAGGCGAATGCCAGTTCCCGCTCGCGAGCCCCGTTGAGGAACTCGGTACTCGCCGCAAAAGAGTCGCTGCTCGCGAGCCTGATTCTGCAGCGCCAATCGATCATCAGCGACCTCGCCCGAGGCACCGTCGAAGCTCAACCCTCGGTCAAGGTCTCTGCGACTGCTGGGCTCGGAACGCAGGTACAGCCCAAGCCGGCACTCTATGCCGGAATTGCGGCAATAGTCACGGCGCTCGCCGCGGGCCAGATTCTGGTTCTCGTGCGCCTGCGACGCCAGGACTGACTTGGCCAGGACGTTGACACGGGCAATTGAGCCTACGGGAGAACGCCTTCGCTGGCTGCTCACCGCCAGCGCGACAGCTGCGTTGCTCGTGGGCGCGTCCGGCGTCATGCAGAAGGGGCTGTTCGACCAGCCGAGCGACGTGAAGTACGGCTTGACGGTCGCCGCGCCGCTCTTCCTCGTAGCTGTTTCCACCGCCTCCGAGCCGCTGCTCGTGGCTGTCCCGGTCATCATCGTGGCGAGTCCCTTCGCGGGATTCAGCGCAACCTTTGCGGGAACACAGGTCTCGCTCCTCGTTCCCCTGCTGGCCGCGGGCGTGGCGATCGCGGTTGCCACTGGCCCACGCCCACGACGCCTGTCTTCGGCAGGTTGGGCCGTTGGGCCGGCGCTGCTCCTCCTCGCCGTGCCCTTCTTTGAGGGGACGGCGCACTCGCGTTACCTAGTCGTGATCGGCGCGATGATCCTCGTCGCCTGGCTTGTCGCGCGGACTGCTTCGCTACCGGGCGGGCTCGAGGTCGTCGCCTGGTCGCTCGTAGCGTCCGGGACGATCCAGTCAATCCTGGCGATCTGGGAGTTCCGCACTGGCCACCTCCTCAACCTCTACTCGAGCTCCGGAGGCGATGTCTTCGGATCTGCCTATTTCTTCGCCTTCGGCGCGCAGAATCGTCCGACGGGCAGTCTCTACGATCCGATCTCACTCGGTAATGTCCTGGCCCTCACCTGCCCTATCGCGCTTGTGCTTTCGGCCTCGGCTCGTACTGCGGCGGCGAGGCTTCTGGCGCTGGCGGGTTTGCTTCTGATCGGGGTCGCACTGACGCTGAGTCTCTCGCGCATGAGCTGGATCGCCGCCGTCGCCGGCCTGGCCGTGGCGATCGTTCTGCCTCCCATCTGGCAGTAGGTTGCGCGCCGCGGCGACAGTTGTCGCGCTCGCGGTCGCGGTGGTGTTCTTGCCATTGGGCTTTCGCGCTCGGCAGCGTTGACCAACGCTTCTCATCGATCTTCCATCCGACGAGCAAGACCGTGAGAACTGCGCAGGGTGATCGGCAGCGCGTCGAGCTCTGGCGGGCCGGATTCGCCACGGTCGAGGCGCATCCGATCACCGGCGTCGGGCTCGGAAAGCTTTTTCCTCACCTTGCTCACCGGGTGCGGAGGCCTGGCCCCCAGAGTCACGCTCAATCGACGTATCTTCAGGTGCTCGCCGAGGCGGGCGTCGCCGGTGGGCTGGCGCTATTGCTCGTCTTCGCCGGCCTCGGGCGCGACCTCGCGCGCGGCTTGCGACGGGAGCGTGCGCTATACGCAGGCCTCGCAGGAGCGCTCGCGACGGTGCTCATAACGTGGCTGACCGACTACACGGTGCGCTACGCAGTGGTGGCTACGACCCTCGCCGTTCTCTTCGGGGCGATCGCGTCGCGGGGCGGCCGGCGGGTCGCATGAGTCGGCCTCGGCCGGCCGGGAGCATGCTCTCGAAGCAAGTTGCGGGGTCGACGATGGTCCTCGCCGGGCGACGGGTTCTCACCACGGCTATGGGCGTGATCGGGACGGCGATCATCGCCCGGATGCTGGGCGTCGTCAGCTTTGGTCAGCTCTCCGCGGCGCTAGCTGCGTACTGGCTCGCCGCTTCGGTCAGCGACTTCGGATTCAGCCTCGTTCTTGGGCGTGACCTGGCCGCTCATCCGGAGGGGCGGGGCCGGATGCTTCGCGCCTCGTTCCAGGTCGGGGTTCTCTGGTCGCTCGTGCCCGCGGGTGCGCTCGTGGCGCTCGCGATCGCGAGTGGGGTCAGCACGACGCGTGGGCTCGTGCTGCTCGTGCTCGCACCGGCCGCAGTCGTCGGCGGATTGGCCTGCGCTCGCCAAGTCTTTCTCGCTCTATACCGGACACGCCGGCTTGCCGCGATCGACTTGACGGTGAACGCCCTCCAGCTCGTCGCGATCGTGCTCATCGCTGCGCTCGGGGGCGGCGCGGTGGGCGTGGCGATAGCCCTGAGCGCCTGCGCGATTGCAAACGACTCCGTCACGGCGATCGTCGCGCTTCGGCTCGTAGACCGGGACCGAGCAGCGAGCGCTGACCGGATGACCCTCCTCCGGCGGGCGCTGCCGTTGGGCCTCGTCTCGGTGATGGCCAGCGCTTACTTCACGCTGGACCTTATTCTTCTGGGCTGGTTGGTCAGCGCCGCGGAGCTCGGGCCGTATGCAGCCGCGATCAAGGTGCTTACGCTGCTTGTCGTAGTGCCCGGGATGTTGATGGCCGCAGCACTGCCGGCGGTCGCCAGTTCGGTTCCCGACCCGCAGGCATTGCGCGCGCTTGCCATCAGGCTGCTGCACTGGCTTGCTGCTGTCGGACTGCCGGCCTGCGTCGGCGCGGCGATCTTCGCCGGGCCTCTCGTGAGAGTCGCCTTCGGCCCGGGCTACGGTGCCGCGGTGCCCCTCGTCCGGATCCTCTCGGCGGCAGCGGCGGTCGCGCTCCTCACCAACTTGCTCGGCACCCTCCTCATCGCGCGCTCCATCGTCCGCCCGATGCTGCTTCAGAACGCTGCCGCGATCGTGTTCACCGTGGTTGGAAACGTTGTCCTCGCACCTCGCTACGGCGTAACCGCGTCGGCGTGGCTCACCGTCGCGACCGAACTGTTGGTCTGCGGCGGCGCGCTCTACCTGTTGCGTGGGAGTCTCGGGCTCGGGTCTTTGGTGGGCGCGGGGCTCCGGCCCGCGGTGGCTGTTGCCGGGACTCGCTGCCACCGGCCTCGCCCTTAGCTCCTGGCCGACGCTCGGGGTGCCGGCGGCGATCGGCGTCTTTCTCGTGCTCCTCGCTACACTCGGGGCCTGGCCAGTCGAGCTGCAGCCCTTCCGTCGGCGAGGGAGTGGCCCGTGAGTGCATCGGCGCTCGCACAGCCAGCTTCCGTCCCGCTCGACCCACACGCCGATGAACCGGGCACGGTCCTGGTTGTCCGCCCCCAGCACGGCGGTGTCGGCGATTTCGCCGCACGAACGATTGCTGAGCTGCGCGCGAGCGGATGGTGCGTCCACGAACTGGCGCTTTCAAACGATCGCGCGGCCATGCGAGTTGCGCTGGCGGCAGCGGCGGCTCATCGCCGGGAGATCGCCCAAGCCGACGTTCTTCACGTCGAGCTTGGCTGCCTCGATCTGGGGCCGTTTTGGTTCGCGGTCCTTGCCTCCCGACGCCGGCCACTCGTGGTGGTCGCCCACGACGCACCTCGGGTCGCACTCGCGCCGGGAACGGGCCTGATCAGAACGGGAGTCCGCTGGCGCGACGTGGTGGGCCATCGAATCCTCTCACCGGCACTCGACGGCGTTCTTGCCCGGAGGTTCGCCCGAAACACCGCCGTCGCGGTCGTTTTGAGCGAGCGCGCCAGCATGTCGTGGACGGACAATGCACCGCCGCGCATCGTCGTAGCCGACCACGGAGCCGACCCGCCGACGCCGGGGCGGCGTCCCCCCTCCGAGGGACGGGTACGCGCTGTTCGCCGGCTACATCGGCCCCGGGAAGGGAGTAGACACACTGCTCGAAGCTTGGGGCGGCATCGCCGCCTGTTCTCGCCTTCCGCTTGTGATCGCGGGTACGAACACCGGCGGTATCGAGGACATCAGCTACGAGAGTCGGCTGCGCGACCTCGCGTCCCGGTTACCGGGGCCCCCCACCTGGCTCGGCTTCGTGAGCGACGACGAGTTCGCTCGGCTCGTCGCCGACGCGGCGGTCGTCGTGGCGCCGTACAGGCGCTCGAATCCGGCCAGCGGTCTCCTCGTGCGGGCTATGGTCGAGGGTCGTGCGGTCGTCGCGACGCGGGTGCCGGCCGCGCTCGATTGCCTCGAGGACGGCGTCAGCGGTCTCCTCGTCGAGCCGGACGACCCGCAAGCTCTTGCGGAAGCGCTCGAATTGCTAGTCGACGACCCGGCACTGCGCGACCGGCTTGGAGCCGCCGCCGCGCAGAGTGCCGCCGAGCGATTCACGTGGCCGCGCTACCTCGCGAAACTGACCGATGCGTACCGCCTCGCGATTGGCTCGAGGTGAGAATCGCTGTCATCCACAACCTCGGCACCGGCGGCGCTCACAGGCGGCTTGCGGAGCAGGTGGCCAACCTCGGCGGGGATGTCGTCGAGGTCTGTCTCTCAACGGCCGCGCCGATCACCGGCGACGCGATCGTGGTTCCATACCGCCGGCTCGCGCCGCGAGTTCGGCGAGCTGGTCCGGCCGCCGCTGAGATATGTCGATCTCTCCGCGCTCGAACGGGCATGGCATCGAGTCGCATCGGTCATCGAAAGCTCCCGCCCGGACGTCGTCTACGCCAACCCGTGCCGGTTCCTTCAGGCACCTGCGGCACTCCTTGCGACGACGGTCCCATCCCTCTACTTCTGCGACGAGCCGCGCGGAGACACAGACGAGCTTGCGGAGACACGGAATCCGTGGACGCGCACGCTCTACGCCCGGCTTCACGCCGCCGAGTCTCGTCTCGACCGGGCCGCAGTGACCCATGCGACGGCTCTGGCGACGAACTCCGTCTTCACCGCCGGCGCGATCCGGCGGGCTTACGGACGCGACGCGGTCGTGCTTCCGATGGGGATACCGCGCGGCTTCACGCCGAGCTGGGAGCCCGCAGAGCATCTGCTGTCGGTCGGGACGCTCATCCCCGACAAAGGTCACGACATCGTCCTCAGAGCGGCTTCCCTCGCGCGCACCCGGCGACCCGTGATGATTGTTGCGCCCCGTCCCGACGTCGGCGAGCAACGGCGACTGCTCCATCTGGCGGCCGAGCTGGGGATCGAGCTGCAGGTTCGGGTTGCGATCAGCGATGTGGAGCTCATCGGGGCGTACCGCCGCGCGCATGCCACGCTCTACCTCGCACGCGAAGAGCCCTTCGGACTCGCCTCGCTCGAGGCACAGGCTTGCGCCTCGCCGGTGATCGTCAGCGCAGCCGGAGGGCTGCCCGAGACGCTGCGGGAGGGGGAGACCGGTTGGGCAGTCCAGCGCGCGGCTTCCGCCGTAGCTGCGCAGCTCGATCTCCTGGACGATGCGGATCTTCGGCGTCGCATGGCCCGCTCCGCTGCAGCCCTCGCCGGTGAAGCTACCTGGGCGAGAGCGACCACCGAGCTCGAGCGGGTGCTCGAGAGCCTCTGCAAGGCGCGCTCCGCCTTCGAAGGAGCCTCATCATCGACGTCCTGATGCTGACCAATGCAGTCGCGCCGGACAAGCTCGGCGGTCTCGAGCGGATCGTGCGCGAGTTGGCCGCTGAGCTCGTCCGCAGCGGCTCCCGGGTGACGGTGCTCGCCAAGCAGGTGAATGCCGAGGATCCACGGCACGAGGTCGGTGAGGACGGGGTCGTCGTGGAGCGCTACCGGCTCGCGCGCCGGTCGGGCCGGCTGTTCGCGCCGACGTATCCGCTCTATACCGCGAGAGCGGTACGGTCCTCGGTGCGCCGGGCCGGTTCTGCTGTTCTCCACGCGCATTTCCCGGTCCCAGCGTTGCCGCTCGCGATTGCACGCAAGCCGTACGTCTACAGCTTCCACGCACCGGTATATCGCGAGCTGCTGCTCGAGAGACACGCACGCTACCCGCTTGCCCGCCCCATCCAGCCCATTGCGGTCGAAGGTCTCCGCCGCGCCGAGCGGCTCGTCGTCCGGCGGGCGGCGAGGATCATCGTCCTCAGCGAGTATGCGCGCTCAGAGCTGCGTTTGCTCGATCCGCAGGCCGCCGAACGCGCGACATTGATCGCGGGCGGCATCGATACCGAGCGCTTCAGCCCGGTCCCGGACGACGAGATGAATGGAGTTCCGCGGCAGACCCGCTCATCTTCACTGCACGTCGGCTGACGCCTCGAACCGGAGTGCTGGAGCTTCTTCGTGCAATGCCCACGATCGTCCGGTCTCTCCCGCGCGCCCGACTTGCGATTGCCGGTACCGGGAACTCGGATTCCCTGCTACGTCAGGAGGTCACGCGTCTCGGCACTCGCAGACAGCGTGCGGTTGGTCGGCAGGATCAGCGACGCCGACCTCGTGAACTCCTACCGCACCGCCGATCTCGTCGTGATGCCGAGTCAAGCGCTCGAAGGATTCGGGCTTACGACTGCGGAGGCGCTCGCGTGTAGGACGCCGGTCGTCGGCACTCCGATCGGTGCGACGCCAGAGCTGCTCGCCGGCATCGATCCGGCGCTCGTCGCGGCCGATGCGACCCCGGCAGGGATCGCGGCTGCAGTCATCAACGTCGTGGCGGATTCCGATCTCCTCGCAGCGATCCGGCTTAAACTCGCCGATGGCGGTGTCGGGGATCTCTCGTGGCAGTGCGTCGCACCCCGGTATCTCGAGGAGTACACGCAGCTCTCCGCGACTCAGTCACGCGGCTGATGCGGATCACTGCCGCCTCGACCGCGCTCCCGGAACTGCCGACCCCCGCACCTACCCGCGCGAGCGCCCAGCAGGAGCGCCGGATAGGCGCGGGTTGCCGCTTGCGCATCGACGACCAGATACAAGTCGCCTAACCAGTCGCCGTCCTAAGCCGCCGCGCGGGTCTCACCGCTCGCGGCGCCAGCGTACCGCCGTCCAATCCACCTCCTGAAGTTGCTCGGAAATGGCGTGGTTTCGGCGGAAGTCCGTCACGGCTTCCCGGCACGCCGGAATGCTGTAGTCATCGACAATCACCCACCCCCCGACGGCGAGGTTGCTGTAGAGGTTCGTCAGCGCGTCCATGGTCGACTGGTACATATCGCCGTCGAGGCGGATGACGGACCAGACGATCGTCCCTCGTCTGCGGCAGGGTCTCCGCGAACCAGCCCTTCAAGAAAACGACACTCTCGTCGAGCAGGCCAAACCGTTCGAAGTTCGCTTGAACTTCCTCGAGCGAGACGGCGAGGCGCGGGGCCAGATGAAACGTGCCGCCCGCGTCGGCGGGATACCGCGGATCGGGAGGCGGAAGCCCGGCGAATGAATCGGCCAGCCAAACCTTGCGATCGTGGCAGCCGTGGGCGTTCAGGACGGCACGCATCAACATGCTCGCGCCGCCGCGCCACACCCCGGTCTCGATGCAGTCGCCGGGGACGTCGCGAGCCACCACCTCCTCGATGCAGTGCTGCAGATCATCCAGGCGGGTGCGGCCAACCATGGTGACGGCGTCAAGCGGCCAGATGCGCCCCTCAAGCCGCTGAGCGCGATCCTCGGTTACGGGCTTCGCCAGCAGGAGTCCGCGTCGCTCGAGGCCCCGCTGGACGACGCGCTTGAGTGGCCGGCGGGCACGGCCGATCGACACGAGCTTGTCGGCAGGCGCGCTCAACTCGCCCAGCACGGCCCGTTTCATCAGCTCCAGGTACAGGTCGCGGGCGTTCGCCTCGCGATCACGTTGGTCGGCACCAACGTCCATGTTCTCCTCCGGAACGCCGCCTCTCTGCGGTGCGACTCTACACTGTGGAAAGCTCGAGCATAGGGGATGGCGAATCACCCGCGTAAGCGGTTGAGCCTGTCGAAGTTGCGGTACGGCTATCGAGCCTCTGGGCGCCTGTAGCGCCGAGCCGATGCCACGATGCCGACGTCGTCGGATCGGCTACGTCAGATCCTGCGGACGCCGGCGAGGCCTCGGAGGCGGCTGAACGTCCACTTGCCGACGTCGGCGCCGAGCAGGATCGCGCGGTAGGCGACGGCGCCGCGAGTCCACTATGGCGTCGGTAGTACCGCGCGCGGCCAGTTCGCATGAGACGCCGCTTCCGTGTCGGGGTCGCTGCTTGCTCCGCCCACATGCACCAGCGAGACGGATGGCACGTAGACGACGAGCCGGCTGTCATCGGCCAGGCGCCGGCAGAGATCGACGTCCTCGTCGTAGGTCGTGAAACGCTCGTCGAAAGGCCCGTAGCGGCGTGCGTCGGCGATGCGCACGAGCCAGCAGGTTGCCCATAAGGACTCGACCGGCCGAGGCTCGCGCTCCCGTCGCGGAGGCGTAACTCGCGTACTGCGGCAATGGTGGCCGGCAGGTCGACGAGGGGGCGTAACAGTCGTGCCCGCCTTCGTGCCATGGAGGTTGCGTGCGAGTTCGTAGCGGAGGCTCGGAAGTCGCGCGCACCGACGGCTGCGGAGTACCATCGGGATAGATCAGTCGCGGCCCGACCAACGCGATCCGCGGGTCGGACTCGAGAACGCGCAGGAGCGGCGTGACGATGTCCTCGGTGAACGCGGTGTCGGGGTTGAGCAGCAGAACGTGGTCTGCATCGCTGGCGGCGACGAGCCGGTTCGTGGCGCGGGCGAAACCGAGGTTTCGATCCGAACAGTCGAGCATGACGTGCGGAAACGAGGTGCGACCATATCAGGGCTGCCGTCGGAAGAGGCATTGTCGAGAACGCGCACTCGCACCGCCGGACCGGCGGCCCTGGGGCGGTGTCGTTCCAGCGAGGCGAGGCACGCGGCCAGGTAGTCCCGGGAGTTGTACGAGACGATGAGTACGTCGACCGTGGTCGGCGCTGTCACGCCGGCGGGCCGATGTCCGCGATCACCATGTGCCGGTAGAACGGCCCGCGCTGCCAGTGGCGAGCAGCCACTCCGACGACTCCCCAGGCCAGGTGATGCACGCGGTGCGCAGCCGCGGACCTGCGGGAAGTCCTCCATCGCGCGGCGGTGCATGAGCCACCAGAGCCGTAAGTTGAAGACGCCCGTGGTACGGATTGCGGTGACGCGCTCCGTGCCGAGGAGCCCGACCAGTTCGGCAACGCTTGGCAGGCCGTGCTCCATGTGCTCGCTGAGCCATTCGACGACGGGGTTGCCGGGATCGCTGGCTATCCAACGGTCGAGGAGACGGCGGTCGGCGATCGCGGCTTCGGGGCCGGCTGGTCCGATGATGATTACGCGGCCGCCCGGCGCCGTCACGCGTTTCATCTCGTCAACGACCGCCTGTCGGTCGGCTGCAGGAATGTGCTCGAGCGTATCCACCGCGATCGCTGCGCTCACACTCGAGTCGCCGAGCGGAAGCCGGGCGCCTGACTCTGTACGCGCGTCATGTTCGATGGCTGTACTGCCGGCACCGTGCCGATCGTCTGCGCCCGGGTCCACCCCGATGACAGGGCGACTCGTCCAGGCCGGCGATTCCCGCGCGCCCGCTGCCGACTTCGCAGATCGGCAGGTCGATCGCCGGTAGTGCCTCGACGACGGGCCGGTAGCGAAGCTCGGCGTCGAGATCCCATACGCGCCAGGGCCGGCCCATGTCCGGCAGACCTTCGCGGCGTCCGGTTCTGACGTAGCGATAAGCCTTGCGGATCACGAGGGGAAGCCTAGCCTTCTCGGGCCGAGCGCACCGACGGGCGGTCGACGATACGCGCCTACGGTCGTCCGCCAGGCGCTGGGGAGGCGAACGCCTGCTCGTTTCCGCTATCGCTCGATGCGTCCCGTGCGAATGAGAGCGCTGCTGTACCATGGCCGAAACGGATCTGCTGTCGACGGCCGTGACGCGCGACGCTGCCTTCAGCGCCCTCCTGCGACTTGGCCGATCTCGCTTGGTCGCGCTTGCAGGCAAGCAGGATCATCGCGAGCTGCGTTCCGAGGCCGCGATAGAGGTACGGGCTGTAGCCGTAGGTCAGGGCGTTTCTATAGGTCGAGATGGCGGTGCGAAGTTGAGCCGGAAATGGGGCGGCGAGTTCGTGACGAGCGCCGGAGCGCTTGAGAATCGCAAGCCCGGACGTCAGCAGAGGCATGAACCGATCCCGCTGCGGGTGGCGCGTGCCATGGCTCGTGTTGAGCACAGCGCGGGCGTCAGTCCGGCGGACGAGCGTGTTTGCCAGTAAGCTGGAGAGGAGCTTTGCGCGCGGGTCACCCGAGAGCAGATAGAGCCCAGCTGCCGCATCAAGCTGGAGGACGGTATAGTCGCGCATCGAACCCCGGCTTGCCACCTCCTGACTCGGCCAGATACCCGCTCCGCGTTGGGTCAGAGTCCAAGGCTGCGCTGGAAAGCTTGCGCCCGTGATGTGGAGCCCGAACGCGGGCCAACGGTTCTGTGGCGGGTTGAGCGTGAACTGCCACGCCCGCTCGTAAGCCTCGCATGAAACGATCTTCGCCCGTCACGCGCCAGGCGAGATAGAAAAGCTCGACTTGGCTGAGGTTGATGTTGCCGTTCGTGTACCAGGTGAGGTTGCCGTGACGGATGAGGAAGTCTGCTGCTCCGAGCGAGTGAAGTCTGCCACCGCAAACGATGGGCAGGACTGAGACTCTGAGCGAGCTCGAGGTACGCGGTTCCGAGCTGAACGCCGAACCACGTGGTCTCGATGTCAGGAGCGCCAGGCGTCCCGAAGGAGCCATTCGCGTTGCGGTGAACGGCAATCGCTTTGTCGAAGGTCTGCACGGCGAGACTTCCTCAAAGCGGCATCGCGCTCGCCACCTGTGGACCAGAGCACCGCTGCCGCGGTTCCGGCGCCGACGTTGCAAGACCAGTAGCCGCGGTCGCCACTGTGCCACATCCCGTTTGCGAGGTAGTCGGGGTCACCCTTGTCGCTGCGCCTCGCGAGACTTTCAAGGATGTCTCCAAGGGCGCGCGAGGTCTGGGCCGCCTGCGTTGCGGTCGTGTCGTGATTCGCCTCCGCAGGCGCACGGCAAGCGTGGCTGACGACCGCCACGACGGCTGCACATGATCGCAACACGGGCAGTCGACGCCATTCTCTGGTTCATCGGCCGGGCGGACCGCCGCCTTTAGGTTCGCTGCCGAATGCATCTGGAAGGTAGCAAGCTGGACGCCCCGCTGGACAGTCGGTCGCGGAGTCCTTCATGACAGAGGGCGATCAGCTCGGCAACCCGTTCGGCCGACTCGATCGTGGACGCGGGGAGTGCATCGTCTGGCTCGCCGGGGTGGCAGATCGCCTCGATCACTCCATTCGGAAGGTGCCGAATCAGCGCTTCCCATCGGGGCGGCGAGGCATCGAGCAGCAGGTCGGGTGTCGTGAAGCTTCGCCGGATGAGATCGGCCATCGGAGTGCGTCGCCGCTGCCTGGATGATCGCCCGAGGCCGCAAGCGATCCCGGGTCATGCGAAAACGCTGCGGATTTCTAGCGCAACGACACCCTCCGCGAGCATCGCCTCGGCAATCGGCCCGCCGAGCCCTGGGTACTCGTGCAAGTGCTGGTGAACATCCCAGTGGTCCGGCTCGATAGCGACGGCACGAAGGGCTCGCACCTGAGCTACGCACTCCGTCGCGATCTGGCTCGGGACGACGTCCGCCGCTCCGGAGCCTGCCGAGCAAGGATTCGCGGCTGAGCAGTCGGCCATCGGCGTCGACGAGGGAGCGGACCGTGCCGGTGGGCGCGAGCGGGCAGCCGAGCGTCAGGGTCAGGTGAATTCCGACTCCGAGCTCCGGGCAGCATCGCCGAAGCTCGACCGCATCGGCGACCGCGGTCTGATTCGCCATCACCGTCGTGCTCGTCACTACCCCGGCCAGGTGGGCTCGCTCGATGCCTCGGTTCGTCGCCGCGGTGATGCCGTAGTCGTCGGCGTTGACGATCAGTGTGAGTGTCATCGTGCACCGAACACGGCTTGCGACCAGGCATCCCACCGGGATGCCCAACTATGCATTTCCGCCCAGGCTCGACGCGCTGCGGCGTCGCGAGGATCGTCGTCGATCGCCCGAGCGACCGCTTCCGCGAACTGTGGAGGGGCATCCGCGAAGTACGTCCCCGGCGGTGCGGTCTCTCGGAGATCGTCGGCCCAGACGGTCGAGACGATCGGCCGTCCCCTCGCTGCGTAGTCATAGAGCTTCATCGAATCGCCGCGCACGGCGCCGACCAACCGATGCGGCAGTAGCAGGACACGCGCCGCGTCGAGCCGCGTGGCGAGCGCTTCGCGGCTGACGACGCCATGCCAGGCGACCCGCCCTGTGAACTCGGTGAGAAGCCGACTGAGCTCCGGAGCCGGCTGGTCCCGTTCGCCCTTGTAGCGGCACTCACCGTAGAGATCGAGCCGCCAATCCGGCAGTGCCGCTAGGAGATGCGCAGCAGGTCGGTGTCGAGCCGCTCCGAGAGCGTGCCTGCATATGCCATGGCGCAAGCCTCCGGTGGCTTGCTGACCGGCGTCGCGAGCAGCCGATCGTCGGCGCCGTTTCGCACCATCGCAACGTCGGGGCGAGCGAACAGCTTGGTAAGCCACACACTGTCGGCTATGACCGCGTCCGCTTCTGAGCGAAATGCGGCCCAGCATCGCAGCGATCGCGTCGCTGCGGGCCGGAATCGAGCATCGCCCAATCGTCAGCGCAGTCGAAGACTCTTTCTCGCCTTCGTGAGGCGTGAGACCGCTGGCCATTGCCACGGCGTTGTCGCAACGACTGCAACCTCCGGACGATCACACGGGCGCAGAACTCTGCTCAAGAGCGTGGTCTCTGCGACCTGCGCCGCGCGGCCCCGATAAGGAGGTACGAACGTCGTACGCTCGATGATCCCAACGTCGACCCCTTCTCGCTTGCGCCTTTGGCCGAGGAGTTGCGACATCCAAGCTCCCGATGCCCAGTTCGCGCAGTGAGCGCACGTCGCGAGGCTGCTCGATAAACGTGACGTCATGGCCGTGCGCCTCGGCCGCTCCGGCGAGTGCATGCTCGCGTCTGATCGCCGGGATCCAAGGGCTCTTCGAACAGAGAACCAGGCGTTGTTTCAGACCGCACCTCGCAGGAGAGCAGCGAGCGTCTCTGCCTGACCGTCGAGGTCGGCATAGCCGTTCGACGAACGCTCGGCCTTGCGCACCGAGTCTTTCCCTGAGCGCAGGATCGCCGGCGAGCAAGCGGATCGCCGCCTCCCATTCGTCTGGCCTTTCGGCGAGAAAGCCTGATCCCGAGTCGTCGACGAGCTTCCTGTTGATGCCGACTGGGCTGGCGACTACGGGAACTCCAGCGGCCATGTACTGCAGAAGCTTGAAGCCGGCCTTTGCCCGGGTGTACGGAGTGTCCGGGAGCGGCATGATTCCAACGCCGAAGCGTGCGAACACTGTTGCCTCCTCCGCGAGCTGCCATCTCCGGAAGGTCGACGGTCCATCTCCAGGGCTCGGAGGACACCACCTCAAGGTCTGCGATGCCGTCGGCGGAGAGACGCTGGAGCGCGGAACGCACGATGTCCAGATACGAGAGATTGCGCATCGAGCCTGCCCACCCGATTCTGACGGGTCCTCCCTGTACGTGTTCGGCAATGGCGTATCGCACGGGATCCGGCACGGTCGGAATGATCGCGTCGGCCTGAGCCCAGCTAGGCAGCATGCTCGCCAGCGCCTCTGTGCTGACAACAGTTGCGTCTGCACGGCGGAGGAGTCGCAACGCCTGTTGAGGTCCGTAGACCCAGCGCGCGAGCCTGGGCCGCTCGTGGAACGCCGGAGAGCCTGCGAACACGGCATCGTCGAGATCGGAAAACGACCCGACCGTCGAACCTCTCGAGCCCGCGGACGATCGATCCCGGGCCGAGCGGGTAAAGGCCACGTTGCACAAGCACGGAGTCGTAGCGCTTCACGACGCGCGCGATCTGAACAGCAACTTTGCAATAGTCGCGCGTGCTTCGAGCGAAGAAGGCGCCGCGGGCGACCTGCCCACGGGATCGCGGCGCGAGATCCTCGTGCAGGAGAACGTCGACGTGGCCGAGTCGCTCGGTCAGCCTTGGAAGATGCTGGAGCGCGCGGTAGCGCGTACAGGCGCTCGTGGCTCCGTCTTCGGCAAGGATCGCAACACGCAGCGAGCGACTGCGCGCGCTGAACCGCCGCGATTGTGGCACCCGGCCACTACCCGCCACTGCTAGCCCTTGCTCTCGAAGATGTCGATCCGATACAACGGGATGTCCCGGCGTAGACCTCGTGTCGTGCGAACGAACGCGAAATGTCCGCTAGCGAGCACCTCGGCCGAATGAACCGGGTTCGCGTAGAACAGCTTCATCGATCGCGGGCTCCGATCAAGTGACCGCGAGATGTTCTCGAACACTTGACGGAAAACATCGCCGCCGAAGGGATTGAACATATAGATGTACGTCAGATCGTCTGGTACGTCCCATTGCGTGGCGTCCGTTGTCACGAAATCGACGTTTTGGCAGCGGAGCTTGGGCGCACGCGCGTCGATGTTCTCGCGGGCGACGGCGTTGAGTTCGGGTGCAATCTCGACTCCGATGACGCGGCCGAAGGGGTAGTTGCGTGCCGCCATGTACACCATCCGACCCTGACCGGACCCGATATCCACGAAAACGTCATCGGGGGTGATCGAGTCAGCCACGAAGCATTCGGCGCGCGAACAGCCAGCCCGACGGGGCATACTCCTCGCGGCCCGGGAGCGTCGATGCCGAGCTCGTCCAAACCGATCCTCTGGCCGGTGTCGAGCTGGCCCGCGAGCGAAGATGGCGCGTGTCGTGACCGTGAGGAGCCAGCGCCACGGGCGGCCGAGGATCCGCCTGGCCGCACTCTTCCTATGCACGAGCACCCCGGCCGACACGCAGACGCAGCTGGCGTTTTGCGGCTCGCAGCGGCCCGGCGAGCGGCGTCCGGCGTGCGACGGCCACGCACCCGGTCTGGAAGCGGACAAGCGCCGCCGATCGAACGACGAGGGAACGACGCTGGCCTTCGGCAACCTCGATGACGCCTGTGCGAAAGCGGGTCTTGTACACCGCGTCATCCTTGCCGAGATCGACGACGCGCATCCCTCGTCGAGCCGCCTCCTGGATGATCCGCAGAAGGAGAATCACCCCGGGCGAGTACGAAGCGAGCTCTCGATCGTACGTTGGGAACCAGTAGTGCCACGTGTCACGTGAGCGCATGCCGAACGCCAGCGCCGCGACACGATCTCCCGCTCGGAGTACCGAGAGCATGCCGCGAAATCGGGGCCAGTGGTTCGATGGATGTGCTCGATCAGAGCGACGTTCCACGCGATGGAGAATTGGTCTATGCGGCCGGTGCGGATGTAGTGATCAGACTTCCAATGCATCAGGAGGCGCAGGAGGGCGTGATCGGTCGACTCGGGCTCGAACCGCACCGGGCCGATCTCCCGCTCGAGTTTCCGCGACTTACGCTCGGTCTGAGCGACGATTTCCGAACCAGCCGCGCGCCGACCGGCGACGTAGGAGTCGTACCCTTCGGAGACGTCGATCGATCGAGGAGGGGGAACGCGATGCCTCATGCGGCCCGAAGGCTCGCTGCGAGCCGAGCATGTGATGGAACGCGTAGGTGCGAAGTCCGCAGGCGCGAATCAGACTCTTGGCTTCCCACTCAAGGCCGGGCTGGACGACCGCACCCTGGTAGTTGGAGCGCCCGCCTCCGACTGGGTAGCCGAATCCGAGCCGCGTCCGCTGAAACGGGAAGAAGCCGGCGACGACGCCGCCGCTCCGGATTTGCGCGACGAAGACGTCGTCTCTGACGGCCGCCACGGACGCGGTGAACTCGGGACGGAAGAATGGGCTCGCGAACTCAGGGTTCGCCAGCTGAAGCGAGGCCCAGCGAGCACGATGCTCGGGTGCGAGTGCGCTTCCCTTGACAACCGTCACGTCCAGCGCCGTTCCCTCCGTTAGGTCGAGCATCGCCCGACAATGCACCCGCGCGCTCTGCACGACGCCAACCAGCGGCGACCGATCCTGGCCGCGCCGAGCTGAGCAGAGAGCGTACTGGAAGCGCTATCCGCCGACAGCGCGCCAGCCGTTCGACGCTTCCCGAGAGGGCTGGCGCCTGTGACTCCTCGCGGCCGACCCGAGCGATCCATGACCGGCGAGCCTCGCGTAGCTACACCGTGTCGCTGCGACGGAGGACGACGGCGACGGTGCGAGCAAGGATACGCAGGTCTGAGGTGAGCGACCAGTGACGGGCGTATGCGCAGTCGAGATGCAGGCGCTCGTCCCAACTCACGGAACTGCGTCCCGAAACCTGCCAGAGTCCTGTGATCCCGGGCTGAACAGTCTGGCGCGCCGCTACCTGCCATTCGTCCAGCGACGTGACTTCGTATTCACGCAGTGGCCTTGGCCCGACGAGACTCATGTCGCCGCGGATGACGTTCCATAGCTGGGGCAACTCGTCCAGACTCGTCGATCTGAGTAGACGTCCCGTTCGCGTCACGTGTCTCTCGACGGTGCGGGTCTTCATCTCCTGGACTGCAGTCGCGATGGCCATCCCCTGGATGAGGTCGTGCCCGTGCTGCTCTGCCCCTTCGGTCATGGTGCGGAACTTCAGCACCTCGAAGCCGTTGCAGTTCTTGCCGAGGCGGCGCTGGCGAAACAGGACGGCTCCGGGTGTATCGAGCTTGATCGCGATTGCTATGAGAGCGAGAAGCGGCGCTGCGAGGACGAGTGCGAGCGACGCGACGATGATGTCGAACGCGCGCTTCAGGCCTCGCTCGCATGCGCCGCGCGAGAGCCCGCCGGCGTCGAGCACCGAGATGCGGCCCAGCTCAAAGCCCCGGGCCTGTACGAGTTCATAGAGTCGGGGAACGACCTGCACACGCGCCCGCCCGTCGAGCGAACGGATGATGCCGAGGAGCTCGTCGTCGGCGATGTTCGTATAGGCGACGATCACCTGCTTGACGTTCATCTCCGCCACGAGCTTCGGAAGGTCGTCGAGAAGTCCGAGCGTCGGCGGTGCGCCCGGCGGCAGAGCCAGCGGCTCGTCGTCGACGAAACCGACCACTTCGAACGCACATTCGCGATGCCGTGCAGACAGCTCCCAGACGCGGCGCGCGGTGTCGCCTGTCCCGACGATGAGCGTCGGCGCAGGATGACGGCGCTCGATGATCGATACCGCGACCCGAGCGGCAGTCCATATGGTCGAAAGAGCAAGTATGAGCGTGAGTACGTTCGCAACGCCAAGTTTCCCGTGGAATCCACCGGTAGTCACAACACCGATCACAGCCGTTGCGCAACTTGCAAGGGCTATCTGCCCGCTCGTGCGCATGCGTGCGCCCGGCAGGCGGGTCATCGGGTCGTACGCCCGCATCGTTCCGAGTAGCGACCGCAAGTGCGGCAGTCGCGACCGCACCGAGGATTCTGACCCAGTGTGGAGGCTGTCTCCTAGGCCGAGGTCATCCGCGTAGACGAGCGGAATCAACGCCAGCGTCGCGAGAAAATCGACGGCGAGCCAACGGCACTACGTAGGTCTCTTCGCGCGCGCCGTTCAGCGAGCGCTTTGCCTGGCGAGGCGCTGGCGATCGTTGGCGGTCTGGCGCCTCGCTGTTGTCTCGAGCACGTCCAGCATTCCCCATTTCCCCGCCGGACGACCGGCCGGGCCGTCGTCACGCGACACGCTCGCATACCCCTCCCGGACATGCAAGCGTGTGGGGGAAATTCCCCCCAATTTTCGTAATTCCTGAGATTTCGTGCGGGATTTCGATGCGATATGTGATCTAGGAAATTTGCGAAGGGATCAACTGTCCGATCGCGCGCGATGCCGCATGCGCACCTTGCTACCCGCGCGGTCGTCACCGATCATGCCGGAGATGCAATTCCGAGCCCCGTGTTATCGCGCTCGTGAGCGCTGCGTCCTCTGCCGTGAGCCCACCCGCAGCTCTTCGCGGGCGACCCCCGACACCACGACCGTGGTGATCTTGCCCGCAGCCAGCCCTGGCCCTCCTCCCGATGCCGGACGCCAGACGATTACGTTGACGGGGCCGTTCCCGTCCCCCTGCGGAGAAGCCGCGAAAGTCCTCGAAGCAGAAGAGCTCCAAGAAGAGCCCGACGCAGGGAACGAACCTCCGCCGTCGTCGCGCCGCCGCCATCGCCCCGCGAGGGCGGTCAGGTCGCGCCGCCGCCCGGAGCGCGCGTTGCGGCTGCTCACAAGAGGGCCACATCGCGCGAAACGACGCACGGCGGTCCGAGCCGACGCGTTGCTGACCCTCCAGGTGCTCGAGGAGGCACGAGCGTGGCGTGGAGCGACGGGTCGCTCCGCACCGCCCCAGCGCAGTCCGCTGGCGGCCGCACCGCCGCTCTGAATACGAGATCGCACGAGTCCATGGGTGGATGTCCCGCGATCGTCGTTCTCGCCGGGCTGCTCGGATTGTTCGTCGCGACCCGGTTCGCCTACTGGCGTTGGGCTATCCAGCGATCTCGTCGCCTGGCCCCGACATTCGATCCGGCTCCTGGGAGCGCGCGCGCAACAGCGATACATCCTGTATCGCGGCACGAGGCGTTGGGGCAGGTGATCCGACTGCGCTCGCGCGCGCACGCGTCGTAGCTGGCCGGAGCCGGCGTCAGGTCTCAGAGCAGCGTTCCGCGCACCGCGTCGACGAGCGAGGCGGCGGGTCCGGCCGGGGCTCCGGGCGAGGCAGCGACGCGCCCGCGTCCCGCATGAGCCCCAGGCTCGTGCAGGTCGGCGACGCGGCTCCGCACCTCCTCCGCCGCGGCGCGCAGCGCCGCCACCTCCGCCTCGTCGAGACCGCTCGTGACGATCTCCGAGACGCCGCGGCGACCGAGGCGCGCGGGCACTCCCACGTAGACGCCGTCGATGCCGAACTGTCCCGACAGGCGCGCGGCGATCGGCAGCACGACCTGCTCGTCGCGCAGGATCGCGCGCACCATCAGCATCACCGCGGCGCTCGGCGCCCAGTAGGCCGAGCCTCGCTGCAGCAGGCGCACGACCTCGGCGCCGCCGTCGCGCGTGCGCTGGACGACCTCGCTCGAGCGCCGCGTCTCCGAGCGCCTCGCCGGCGGGCCGGCCGGCGACCGTCGCCGTGCGCGAGAGCGGCACCATCGTGTCGCCGTGCGAGCCCAGCGTGAGCGCCTGCACGGTGCTCGCCGGCGCCCCGGCGCGCTCGGCCAGGAAGTGGCGGAAGCGCGCGGTGTCGAGCAGCCCGGCCATGCCCACGACGCGCTCGGGCGGGAAGCCCAGCGCGTCCTGCGCGAGCGTCGTCATCTCGTCGAGCGGGTTCGTGACCACGATCACGACGGCGTCGGGGGCGGCCGAGCGCGACGCCGGCGCAGACCTCGGCGACGATGCGGCCGTTGCCCTCGAGCAGATCGGCGCGGCTCTGGCCCGGCTGGCGCGGGCGGCCCGCCGTGATGACGACGACGTCCGCGCCGCTCGCGCCCTCGTAGGACTCGCCGCCCGTGAGCATCGTGTCCGAGCCGAGCAGCGGCAGCGAGCTGCCGATGTCGAGCGCCATCGCGCGGGCGAGGTCGCCGGCGACGTCGATCAGCGCGACGTTGTCGCACAGCCGCGCCTCCGCGATCCTCGCCGCGGTGGTGGCGCCGACCATGCCGGCCCCGACGACCGCGACGCGCGTCATCCCTGGCGCTCCAGCTGGGCCATGACGTGGCGCACGACCTGCTCGACGAGCTGCGGCGTCGCGCGGCGCGGGTACTCGCGGTAGAGCAGCTGGCGCGCGAGCGTGCGCACCTGCGACTCGCGGCGCAGGCGGTCGATCTTGGGGCGGTCGAGCGGATCGGCGCCGGCCATGCGCTCAGACCTTCTGCGGTTGGAAGTTCTCGATCGCGTCGATGGCCGCGTCGCGCGCGGCCAGGACCTCGCTCTCGGAGCCCGAGAGCAGCGCGCGTCCGAAGCGCCCGACGTTCGAGAGGTGGATGAGCTCGATGTTCGCGGCCTTCTCGGCCTCGTTCACGGCCAGCGTCACGTAGGCGGCGGGCGCGACCTCGATCACCAGGAGCGTGCGGCCGGGCACGAGCATGCGCCCCTCGGCTCATGCGGTTGATCAGCTGCGCCTGGTACGGGTCGACGTTCGTGATCACCTGGTAGGACTCGATCTTCGGCAGCATCACGTCGGCGATCGTCAGCTCGGTGTACTCCAGCACGGCGCGACCCGCCGCCTGCACGGCCGACTGCTCGAACGAGTGCACCTCGAGCAGACCGAACTCGCGCTCGATGAACTGCGTCGCGGGCTTGACGTCGGCGCCCTTGAGCGCGACGTCGGCGACACGGTAGATCTCGTTGGACGGCGCCACCTCGACGTACAGCTCGGCCATGCCGGCGATGGGCACGTCGCCCTGGATCACCGACCCGGCGTAGGCGGCGTACTGCGGCTGCATGCGGTCGATGTAGACCCACGAGCGCAGGGAGAAGTTGCTGGTGCGTCCGTCGCCCTTCGAGCTCATTTCGCCACCGTCGTTTTCTTGGCGCCCTTCAGCGGCACGGTCGCCGCCTCGGCTGCGCCGCTCGTGGGCCGGGCGATGACATGTGCGGAGAGCAGCTCGCCGACGCGGGCGGCGCGCTCGGCGCCGGCGTCGCAGGCCGCGCGGACCGCTCCGACATCGCCGCGCACGACGACCGTGCACATCGCCGGATCGACGCGCTGGATGCCGACGAGCTCGACGCTCGCGGCCTTGACCATCGCGTCCGCCGCCTCGACGGCGGCGACGAAGCCGCGCGTCTCGACCATGCCGAGTGCCTCGCCGCCGTCACGCATCGCGCATCACCGCTGCGATGGCCTGGCGCACGAGCTCCTCGAGACTCGCGCCGCGGGAGGCGGTGCGGGTGCGGGTGCGGCGGCGGCGGCCGGAGCGGGCGTGGGAGCGGGCGGAGGCGCGGCAGCGGCCGCGGCCGCGGAGCGCCCCGTCGTGCTCGGCCCGGCGACGGGCTCGCGGTTGATCGCCCAGGCGGCCACGCGCAGGTCGTCCGGGCCGCTCGTCGGCATCTCCCAGTCGTGGATCTGCGCCGCGACGCGCTTGCGGTTGATCAGGTGCCGGACGCCGATGTTGTCGGACGAGATCGAGCCGCCGATCGTGCCGGTGCCGATCATGAACGTGCGGTCGACGCCCGTCGAGTACCCCATGGCGCCGAACAGCGACGGCGTGTTGACGAGCACGCGGTAGGCCGGCGCGGCCTCGGCGAAGCGCGAGATGACGGCCTCGTCGCCGGCGTGCACGGCCGAGGTGTGCCCGTCGCCGCCGAAGCGCAGCTGCGCGACCGCCGTCGCGATGCCCTCGTCGGGGCCGTCGACCTCGATGAACTTGAAGACCGGGCCGAGGATCTCGCGCGAGAGCGGGAAGTCGTAGCCGATGCCGCCGGGGCGCACGACGAGCAGCTGCGTGCCCTCCGGGATCGAGAAGCCGGCGAGGTGCGCGAGCGTGGCCGGCGACTGCGACACGGCCTCGACGTTCGAGGGCCCGCGGCCGCCCTGCGGGAAGAGCAGCTGCGTGATGCGGTTCTGCTGGTCGTCGGAGAGGAACAGCGCGCCCTGGCGCTCCATCGCGGCCTGCAGCGAGGCCGCGACCGAGCGGTCGACGATCGCGGACTGCTCGGAGGCGCAGGCCGTGCCCCAGTCGAAGATCTTGGCGGCCATGATGCAGCGCGCCGCGTACTCGACGTCGCGCACCGAGGCGTGGATGTAGGCCGGCACGTTGCCCGGGCCGACGGCGTAGGTCGGCTTGCCGGACGAGTACGCCGCGAGCACCATCGCGCGCGAGCCCGTCGCGAGCACGAGGTCGGTGCGGTGGTGGCGCATGAGCGCGTCGGTGCCGGCCACCGAGACGCGCGACATCGACTGGATCAGGTCGGCGGGCGCGCCCGCCTCCTGCGCGGCCTCCTGCATCACGCGCGCGGCCTCGCCGCTCGAGCGGACGGCGCGCGGGTGCGGCGCCAGCACGATCGCGTTGCGCGTCTTGGCCGCGATCAGCGACTTGAACAGCACGGTCGAGGTCGGGTTCGTGACGGGCACGAGGCCGGCGATCACGCCCACCGGCTCGGCGATCGTGATCACGCGCTTCGCGCTGTCGTTCTCGATCACGCCGACCGTGCGCTCGTCCTTGAAGCCCTCGTACACGTACTGCGTGTTGAAGATGTTCTTGAACGTCTTGTGGGCGGCGCGCCCGTAGCCGGTCTCCTCGGCCGCGAGCACGCCGAGACGCTCGGCCGCCGCCGTGCCCGCGCGCGCCATGGCGGCCGTGATGCGGTCGACGTCCTCCTGCGTGGCGGACGCGAACGCGCGCGCGGCGATGTGCCCGCGCACGGCGAGCTCATGCGCTTCGGTGATCGAGTCTTGCTCGGGCACGGTCGGAGCCCTGCGCTATCGGGGAATCAGGCGTCGCCGCCGGGCAGGATCTTCTCGACGTCGGGGTGGGGCCGCGGGATCACGTGGGAGGAGACGAGCTCGCCCACGCGTGCAGCCGCCTCGGCGCCGGCGTCGACGGCGGCCTGCGTGGCCCCGACGTCGCCGCGTACGAGCACGGTCACGTACCCGCCGCCGATCTGCTCCTTGCCGATCAGCGTCACGTTCGCTGCCTTCACCATCGCGTCGGCAGCCTCGACGGCGCCGACCAGCCCGCGCGTCTCGATCATCCCGAGCGCGATCATCGTCATGCCGCTAGAGCCTCGCGTAGACACGTGTCCCTCCGGTCGTCAACAGTCATTGTCGGTCGTGCAGATGCGCGCGTTGCCACGAGGCTATGCGAACTCCCGGTAGCGCTGCGTCTCCCAGTCGGTGATGGCCGCGTCGTAGAGCGACGCGTCGTAGCGGGCGAGGCCCGCGTAGTCGTCGGCAAAGCGCTCGCCGAACGTCTCGCGCGCGAACGGCGTCGCCTCCCAGGCCTCGATCGCTGCAGCGAGCGAACGCGGCAGGAGCGGCAGGCGCTCGTCGGCGTAGGCGTCGGCGTCGGCCTCGGGCGGCAGCTCCAGCTCGCGCTCGATCCCGTCCATGCCCGCGGCCAGCACGGCGGCGGCGAGCAGGTACGGGTTCGCGTCGGCGGCGCCGCCGCGGTACTCGACGCGCGAGGAGGCGCCGACCTGCGGGATGCAGCGCACCGCGACGTTGCGGTTGTCGAGCCCCCAGCACACGCGCGTGGGCGCGAACGAGTAGTCCTCGATGCGCTTGTAGGCGTTCACCGTCGGGTTCGCGAGCAGCGAGATCTGCGCGGCGTGCGTCGCCAGCCCCGCGACCCAGTGGCGCATCGAGGCGTTGCCGAGCGGCAGGTCGTCGCCGCCCTCGGCGAACACGTTGGCGCCGTCCTTCTGGAGGCTGTGGTGCAGGTGCAGCCCGTTGCCCGAGACGCCGGGGAACGGCTTCGCCATGAACGTCGCGCGGAGGCCGTGGTTGCGCGCGATCTCGCGCACGACGGACTTGAAGACGACGGTGCCGTCGCACGACGTCGATCGCTGCGCCGTGGCCGAAGTTGATCTCGACCTGCGCCGGCCCGTACTCCGTGTTGGAGGCCTCGACGACGATGCCGTAGGCCTCGATCACGCGCCGGATGTGGCCGACGACGTGCTCGATCTCGGCGCCCTTCTGCAGGGAGTAGCACTGGATGCCGTCGTAGACCGGCTGGCCGGTCTCGGCGTCCGTCAGATAGAACTCGATCTCGGTCGCGAGCACGGGATCGAAGCCGCGCTCCTGGCAGCGCTCGACCTGGCGTCGCAGCTGGTGGCGAGGGTCCATGGCGATCGGCTCGTGGCCGTGCTCGCTGACGCAGTCCGCCATGCACAACGCCGCCTTGTCGCGCCACGGTGTCGGCCGCAGGGTCGCGAGGTCGGGCACCACGATCATGTCGACGATGTCCGAGGCCGGGTTGTAGTGCGGGAGCTCGGGCAGCTCGCAGTGCCAGCTCCAGAAGAACGACGCGTCGGCCTGCGCGAAGCCCTTCTCGGCGGTCCGCTCGAGGAAGAAGGTCGCCGGGATGCGCTTGCCGCGCAGATGACCCTGCGTATCGGCGAATGCGACCTCGACGGTGTCGATGTCGTTCTCCGCGATGATGGCCTGCGCGCGGGCGTGCAGCTGCTTTGTGCTCGTCATCTGGGGGATGATTTCAGAGTGCGCCGGTCGACAAGGCGGGTAGGTGCATCAGCCACCAAACGTCCCGGGCCCGACGACCCAGTCGACGCCGGCGAGCGGCACGCCCGTGAAGGCCGAGGCCTCGAGCGAGAGCGCGCGCAGGTCCTCGGGCTCGAGGTTGTGCACGTTGCCCTTGCCGCACGACTTCGCGAGGATCGTCATCTCGTAGTACATGGACGTGAGGAAGTTGTGGACGCGCTCGGCGCCGAGCTCGGGGTCGAGCCGGGCCTCGAGCTCGGGATCCTGCGTCGTGACGCCGACGGGGCAGCGACCGGTGTGGCAGTGGTGGCAGGCGCCCGCCGTGGTGCCGAGCGCGGCGTAGCCCTCGGTCGCGTCGACGCCGCCGACCGAGACCGGGCTGTTGCAGCCGGCGGCCATCAGCCCGGCGGTGCCGATCGCGACGCAGTCGGCGCCGAGCGCCAGCGCCTTGGCGGCGTCGACGCCGCTGCGGATGCCGCCCGGAGGCGATCAGCGTGATCTTGCCGTACATGCCGATCTCCTCGAGCGCGCGGCGCGCGGCCGGGATCGCCGTCAGCGTCGGCACGCCCGTGTGGTCGAGCTGGAACTCCGGCGAGGCCGCGGTCGAGCCCTCGGTGCCGTCGACGACGATCGCGTCGCAGCCGGTCTTGGCGGCGATCTTGACGTCCTGCTCGACGCGGCAGGCGGCGAGCTTGAGGATGATCGGCACGCGGTAGTCGGTGGCCTCGCGCAGCTCCTCGATCTTGACCGCGAGGTCGTCGCCGCCCAGGAAGTCGGGGTGGCGCGCGGCCGAGCGCTGGTCGACGCCGACCGGCAGCGTGCGCATCGCGGCGACCTTCTCGCTCACCTTCATGCCGAGCAGCATCCCGCCGGTGCCGGGCTTCGCGCCCTGCCCGACGACGATCTCGATCGCGTCGGCCATGCGCAGGTGCTCGAGATCGAGGCCGTAGCGCGACGGCGTCATCTGGTAGATCAGCTTGTCGGAGGCCTCGCGCTCCTCGGGCAGCATGCCGCCCTCGCCCGTGCACGTTGCAAGCCCCGCGCGCGAGAAGCCCATGCCGAGCGCGCGCTTGGCGTTCGTGCCGAGGGCGCCGAAGCTCATCGACGTGAGGTAGACGGGGAACGCCAGCTCGAGCGGCTCGGACACGAGCTCGGGGCGGCCGCCGCCGATCCAGGTCTTCGTCTCGCAGTGCTCGCGATAGCCCTCGAGCGGCAGGCGCGTCATCACGCCCGGCAGGAAGACGAGGTCGTCGAGCGTCGGCAGCTTCTGGAACGTCGAGAAGCCGCGGATCTGGTAGCGGCCGAGCTCGGTCTTGGCGTGGATCGCCCGGATCGTCTCGGCCGTCCAGATGTGCGAGCGGCCCTGGTCGTAGCCGGGGGTGGGGTGCGAAATCTCGTCCATCAGATCTTCAGCCAGGCGTCGGGGTTGCGGTTGTTGAAGTACCAGAGCTTCTGCTCGGAGACGACCTTGCGGAACGTGAACGTCCCGTCCACGCCGTTCTCGCGCAGCAGGCCGTGCACGCGCGCCTGCTCGTCGTCGCTCGCCTCGATCACCTTGGCGTCGGTGCCGAGCGAGCGGATCTCGCCGGCCACCCAGACGTTGCCCTGCCAGAGCGAGTCGGCGAAGGCCGCGCCGGTCGAGCCGCACACGATCAGGTCGCCGGCGTGCGTCATGAACGCCGAGAGGTAGCCGACGTCGCCCTCGACGATCAGCGTGCCGCCCTTGAGCGAGACGCCGCAGCGGGCCGCGGCCGAGCCCTTGACGTGGATCGTGCCGCCGCGCATCGAGGCGCCGGTCGCCATGTTGGCGTTGCCCTCGATCACGACCTTGCCCTTCGCCATGGCCTCGCCGGCCGCCCAGCCGGCGTTGCGCTCGACGTAGATCGTCGCGCCGGAGTTGAGCCCGCCGCAGTAGTTGCCGACGGAGCCGCGGAAGCGGATCGTCACGTCGGCCGTCTGCCCGACGCCGAGGTTGTGGCGCGAGCGCGGGTTCTCGATCACGAACTCGCGCACGCCCTCCTCCTCGGCCAGGCGGCGCAGCTCGCGGTTGAGGCCCTTGGGCCAGGCGTCCGCGTCGATCGACGCGGTCGCGCCCTGGAGATCGACCCCGGCGGCCATCAGACGATCTCCGTGGTGACGCCGCCGTCGCGATCCCAGACGTAGATCGAGCGCGGCTCGGGCAGGTCGATGTCGAGCTCGCTCTCGAAGACCTGGCGCAGCGCCTGCTCCTCGGTCGCGATCGCCATCACGCCGTCGACGTTGGTCGCGACGAGCGACTTGATCGCGAGCGGATCCTTGGCGGAGCCCATCTCGTCCTCGGTCGCGAAGAGGTACGCGAAGCAGCCGTCGAGCTCGTCGACGCTCGTCTTGAGCGCGTCCCAGAGCGTCTCGCCGTGGAGCATGCGGTCGGCCAGGTAGACGGCGATCAGCTCGGAGTCGTTGGTCGTGTGGAAGCGGTAGCCCTCCTGCGTGAGCAGGCGGCGGAAGCGGAAGTAGTTCGTGAGCTGCCCGTTGTGCACGATCGAGATGTCGGGGAACGGCTCGGCCCAGAACGGATGGCCGTAGGCGACGTCGACGATCGACTCCGTCGTCAGGCGCACGTGGCCGAGCCCGTGCGAGCCGACGAAGCGGTCGATGCCGTGGCGCGCGTTGACGGTCTCGGCGTCGCCGAGGTCCTTGACGATCTCGAGCGAGCGCCCGATCGACTGCACCTGGATGCTGTGGCCGGCGTCGTCGATCGCGCGCACGATGTCGCGCACCTGGTCGGTCCCGCGTTGACGAGCGCGCGCACGAAGCGATCGGGCGCGTCGGGCGCGTTGTCGGTCTCGTGCTCGGCGGCGACCGTGACGCCGCGCTCGCGCAAGGAGCCCTCGAGCGCGTCGAGCGCCGAGTGCGTCTGGGCCGCGTCCACGATGCGCAGGCGCAGGATGAGCTCGTCCCTCGACCGGCTCGCCGTAGAGCGCGAAGCCGGTCGAGTCGTAGCCGCGATGGCGCATGGCCTGGCACATGTCGACCAGGTTGCGGCCGATCGGGCCAGGTGTCGGAAGCTTGATGCCGCAGATCCCGCACATTCAGCTGATCTCCTCGGCCTGGTGGTCTTCGTCCCCGGGCAGGCGCTCGAGCGCGTCGTCGCCCGCGGCGCGGACGTGATCATGAACGAGAGTGCGCACGCGCGCGGCGTCCGCCGCGGCGAACGCCTGCGCGATGTCGGCGTGCTCGGCGGCCATGCGCTCGACGGCGCCGGCCGGCCTCGTCTGGTACGCGAACAGGCCGTTCGCCGCGCGATGCGTCCAGACGGAGTCGAGCGTGCGCATGATGAGGCCGTTGCCGCAGGGCGCGCAGAGCGCGTGGTGGAAGTCGCGGTTGGGCTCGAAGCCGCCGCTGCCGCCGCTCGGTCAGGCCGGCGAGGCGTTGCACCGTCTCGCGCTCGCTCGCGTCGCGCGCGCACGGTCGCGAGCGCGGCGGCTGCGGGCTCGAGCAGCTCGCGCAGCTCGTACAGCTCGCGCACGTCGGCCGCCGTGAAGCCCTGCACGAGCGCGCCGCGCCGGGGCACGAGGCGGACGAGGCCCTCGTGCTCGAGCAGGTGCAGCGCCTCGCGCACGGGCGTGCGCGACACACCGAGCTCGGCCGCGATCTGCTCCTGCTTGATGCGCGCGTCGGCCGGCAGGCGGCCGCTCGTGATCGCCTCGCGCAGGGCGACGTGCACTCGATCGGTGAGCTGCTGCTGGTCGTCGAGGGCCGCGAGCGGCATCGGCGGATACTGTATCCAAAATCGCGCGGCGTGCCGGTTCGCGCGGGCTGCGGTGCATCTCAACTACCCTGACGGCGTGACCCGAGGCCGGCGAAGCGGAGGCTCGGCGCTCGTCCTGCTCGCGCTCGTGCTGGCCGCATGCGGCGGCGGGAGCTCATCGGGCGACGGCGCCGGGAATGGCACGACGACCCCCGCGGCGGTCGTCTCCTCGTCGAGCACGCCCGAGCCGGCGATGAAGCCGGGCGAGCTCGCCGGGCCGCTCGTCGTGAAGCCCGCGCGCGCAGGCGCCCGAGATCGCGCTGCGCGACCAGGACGGCAAGCTCTTCAAGCTCTCGTCGCTGCGCGGCAAGGCGGTCTACGTGACGTTCGTGTACTCGCACTGCCCCGACGTCTGCCCGCTCATGCTGCAGGCGCTCGGTGCGGCCAAGCGCGGGCTGAAGGATCCCTCGAGCATGCAGATCATCGCCGTCTCGGTCGACCCGAAGGGCGATACGCCGGCGGCCGTCAAGTCGTTCCTGAAGCAGCGGCTGCTGACCGGGAAGGTGACGCTGGCTGGTCGGGCACGCGCGCCCAGCTCCGCCCGTCTGGCTCCGCTACAACATCCTCGCCAAGTCGGTGCCCGAGACGCCCGCGATCATCGAGCACGTCTCGCTGATCTACGGCATCGACGCGCGGGGCCGCATCCGCGTCGGCTATCCGGCGTCGCCGCTCAAGTCGTCCTGGATCGAGCACGACGCGCCGATCCTCGCGCGCGCGAAGTGACGAGAGCGCGCGCAGTGACGCGCCGGGGCCGCGACCCGGGCCGCAGACCGTGAGAGCGGCGGCCCGGCGCGAGGCGCCGGCCGTCGTCGCCGTGATCGTCGCGGTCGTCGGGGTGCTGGCGCCGCTGACGCTGGGCGGCCGGCTCGCCTCCTCGGCCGACCTCGACGCGTTCTACGCGCCGTTCGCGAGCTTCCTGCACGATCGCCTCGCCGCCGGCGACATCCCGTACTGGGCCCCGGGGGCGTTCTCGGGCCAGCCGTTCCTGGCCGACGCGCAGTCGGGCGTGACGTATCCGCCGATGCTGCTCGCGTCGTGGCTGCTCGACCCGATCGACGCGCTGCGCGCCGTTGCGACGTTCCACTACCTGATCGCCGCGCTCGGTACCTACGCGCTGGCGCGGCAGCTCGGCGCGAGCCGCACGGGGTCGGCCTTCGGCGCGATCGCGTTCGCGGCCTCGGGCCACCTCGTCGCGCGCTCGGCCGCGCTCGGGCTGCTCGGCGGCGCGGCCTGGCTGGCGCCGGCACTCGCGCTGGCCGAGGCGACGGCGAGCGCGCGGCCGTCACGGCGCGCTCCCGCCATCGCGGGACTCGCGTTCGTGCTGGCGATGCACCTCGCGAGCGGATCGCAGCAGCTGGCGGCGCTCACGCTGGCCACCTGCGTGATCTGGCTCGTCGCGCGCGACGGGAAGCGCGGGCTGGCCTCGGCCGCGCTCGCGATCGCCCTCGCGCTCGGCGTGGCAGCCGTCGCGCTCCTGCCGAGGCTCGAGATGCTCCGCTACGCCACGGCGTCCGGCTACGTCGACCCCGACGGGATCGGCTCGTTCCTGTTCGGCGACCGCCGCGGCCTCGTCGGGCGCTTCGGCGTCTCGAGCTCGGAGATCGCGACGCTCTACCTCGGGGCGGCAACGCTCGCGCTGGCGATCATCGGCTGGCGCCGCGGCGGCCGCGACGGCGCTCCCGTGCGCCTCCTCTTCTGGCTGATCGCGCTCTCGCTCGCCTGGGCCACGGGTCTCGTCGGCTGGCTGATGGACCCGCTGCCGCTCGTGCGCACGGTCGCGGGCCACGAGCCCGTGCGCGGGATCGTGCTCGGGCTCCTGTGCGTGAGCGTGCTGGCCGCGTTCGCCCTCCCGGAGCCGAGGCGCTGGCCGAGTCCGCTGACGGTCGGCGCGCTCGGCCTCCTCGTCGGCGTCCTCGCGGGCGGCACGGACGCCTTCGCGCTGAGCTACCTGATCCCGCTGGCGGGCATCTGCGCGTGCTCGCGCTGGCCGCACATCTGGGGCCTGGCCCCGCACGTGCGGGGCCAGGCCCCAGTCGTGCGGCGCTCCTTTCGCTCGCCTTGCTGGTCGTGCTCGCCGGCGACCTCGCCTGGCAGGCGAGCCACCAGGATCAGCCGCTGCGCTGGCTGCGGGAGTCGCAGATCGCTCCGGCGCCGTCGGGCAGCGCCGCCTTCCTGCTCGCGCGGCAGCGCGCCGACGGGCCGTTCCGGATCGCCACGGCCGCGCCCGAGCCGACGCTCGTGCACCAGCTGGGCGCGCACCGCTCGACCGCGGGCGCGCGCCCTGCTGCTCGACCAGGAGGCGCTGCGGCTCGGGCTCGAGGACGTCGCGGGCTACAACCCGGTGCACCTCAAGCGCTACGACCGGCTGATGCTCGCCTCCAACGGCGGCCGCAAGGTCGATCGCCACTTCGAGCTCGCGCTGCGCTACGCGACGCCGCAACTGCGCTCGCTGGCCGTGCGGTACTACGTGTCGCCTCCGGGGAAGTCGCCGCCCGGGCTGCCCGTCGTCTACCGCGACCGCCTCAGCGTGGTCACCCGGGACGACGCCGCGCTGCCGTTCGCGCGCATCGTCCGCGCCGGGACGCGCGCCGCTGGCCGCGCGCGTCGTCTCGCGCGAGCCCGATCGCATCGTGATCGCTCCGCCCGGGCCCGGGCGCCTCGTCGTGGCCGACCTCGTGTATCCGGGCTGGCGGGCCGAGATCGACGGGCGGTCGGCGCCCGCGCTCGAGGACGGCGACCTGCGCGCCGTCGAGGTTCCGCCCGGGGCCCGGCAGGTCGTCTGGACGTTCACGCCGCCCGGCGCCCGCGTCGGTCTCGGGATCTCGCTCGTCTCACTCGCCGTCCTGCTCGGCCTCGCGCTGCGCCCGCGCCTGCTCCGGCAGTGGCCCGGGCGCCGCCGCGGCGATGCCTACCCGTCCGGGTAGTCCCTCGATCGAGGGGGTACGGATCTGCCGGAATCTGCCGATGCATGCGCCGTGGCCGAGCCACTCGCCTCGATCGTCGACGATTACGCCGTCGACCCGCACACCGCCGCTGCCGCGCTGGCACGCCTCGCCGCAGCGCACGCGCGACGCGCGTGGTCGCCGCGGTCACGGCGCTCGCCGTCGGCCTCGGCCTCGTGCTGCTCGGCTATCAGGAGATCGCGCTGCCCGCGTGCGCGGCCGGCCTGGCCGGGTTCTTCGTCGCGGCGGTCGCCCGGGGTGAGCGCGGCGCGCTCGTCGCGCGCCTCGTCGGCCAGCGCTCCGCGTACCAGATCCCCGAGGTCGCCCGAGCGGCCGATCGCATGGCGAGCACCGCGCACCGCCACGAGCTCGCTCGCGCACTCAGCCGTCTCGTCCTCGTCGCCGAGGGCATCGAGCCGGCGAGCGGGGGCGTCGACGGCATCGCCGCGCGCATCCTGCCGCATGCCGACGACCTGCTCGGCCTCGCCTTCCTGATCGCCTGCGACGGCGTCAAGGTGCACCCGGCGAGCATCGCCCTGCTCGACCGCCTGCTCGGCTCGACGATGCGCAGCCCGCTCTACAGCCCCGTGATTCCCGAGGCGCACCTGCGCATCGCGATCCAGCGGCTGCGCGCCTCGATCGACGCCTGACGGACGCGGGCGCAGATCCTGCGCACCGCGTCCGCCGTACGGCATCAGTCGCCCGCGGGTGCGGGCGCGACCTGCGCCTCGCCGGTGATCTCCGGCGGCAGCGTGTTGGGCACCATCTGTGCGCGCGTCTTCGCGCCGGCCCAGTAGAAGAGCACGCCGACGAGCAACGTGACGGCGATCGCCCCGAACGCGATCGACGTGTAGCCGGCGCGCGAGAGGCCATAGGCGTCGTCGAGATCCTGATCGTTCAGGAACTGCCCGTTGCCGAGACCCGGCAGGATGCCCGACGATCGAGGCGAACACGGCCCAGCCCGTGCAGATCACGCCGCAGAACCAGACACCGGCCATCCCGAACGGGATCTTGTACGGCCGTTCGGCGTTCGGATGCGAATAGCGCAGCTTGATCACCGTCGGGAAGATCAGGATGTAGGACATCGTCGTGAACAGCAGCACGACGCCGATCATGGCGGCGAAGATCTTGGCCGCGTCGCCGCTCAGCTGAGAGGCGAAGATGAACACGATCGTCGAGAGGATGCCGGACGTGAAGTTCACGTTGATCGGCGTGCCGAACTTGGCCGAGAACGTGCCCAGCCAGCGCGGGCCGCAACCGTCGTAGGCCGCGACGGCCTGCGAGCGGTCGGAGCCCATCAGCCAGGTGCACGCGCTCGAGACGAGCGCGAGCACGAAGCCGAACGCGGCGAGGTAGCCGAGCGCCTTGCCGAACCCGGTCAGCGTGACGTTGAGCGTCCCGTCGCTCGCGACCTCGCTGCGTGCCTCCGAAGACCGTGAAGACGGCCTTGACCGAGTCCATGAAGCCGCCGACGCCGGTGATCTGCGACTTGGGCAGCACGCACACGATCGCGAGGATGGGCAGCCCGTACATCAGGATCGCCGTGATGCAGGCGCGGAGCACCGTGACCGGCACGTCGCGCTGCGGGTCCTCCATCTCGTCGCCGGCGGCGTTCGGGAGCTCGAAGCCGACGTAGTTGAAGAAGAGCAGCGGGACGAGGACGATGAAGAGGCCGTAGGTCGGCGAGAAGTCGCCGGCCGCCGGCAGGCTGAGCCCGTTGGAGATGGCGTAGATCACCGCGGCGATCGTGAAGCCGCCGAGCAGCACCATGCGGCACCACGCGCCGAGCGTCGGGATCCACTTGCCGATACCGAACGAGAGGATCGCCGACCACACGCTGAACCAGATGTAGGCCATGCCGACGACGTACCAGAGGAAGCCGCCCGTGCCGATGTCGAAGAAGTAGGTGTTGACGGCCTCGAGCGTGAGCAGGACGAGCGCACCGCCGATCCAGACCGGGTTCGAGAACCAGTAGAAGACGGCGTTGATGCACGCCACGAAGCGTCCCCAGGCGAGGCGTGTCCAGACGTACGATCCGCCCTCCTCGGTGAACGAGGCTCCGAGCTCGGCCGTCAGGAACGCGTAGGGGATGAAGAACAGGACGGCGAGGATGAGGAGCCAGGTGAGGCCCTCGGCGCCATTCGAGGCGACCTGCCCGAGCGTGTCGACGCCGACGATCGTGCAGATCAGGAAGAAGTAGATGTCGAAGCGCGAGAAGTGCTTCTGCAGCTTGGCCTTCTCTTCAGCTGCTGCCGCGGTCGTGTATTCGACCGGTGCCCCTGTCGTCGCCATACGGGCCTCCTAAAGAAGGAAATGAAGAGGTCATCGTTTCGTATGCGTCAAGGCCTGTCAACGCGTGCGCGGGAGCGATCCCTGCCCCCGCGCACGCATGGCTGACAGGTCGTCAGGCGCCGAAGCGCTGGGCGACGCCGGCCCAGTCCACGACGTTCCACCACGCGTCGAGGTAGTCCGGGCGCCGGTTCTGGTAGTTCAGGTAGTACGCGTGCTCCCAGACGTCGACGCCGAGCAGCGGCGCCATGCCGTTCGTCACGGGGTTGTCCTGGTTGGCCGTCGAGACGACCTTGAGGCCCTCGGCGTCCTTGACGAGCCACGCCCAGCCCGAGCCGAACTGGTTGATGCCCGCGGCCTTGAAGTCGGCCTTGAACGCGTCGAACGAGCCGAACTTGGCGTCGATCGCGGCTGCGAGGTCTCCACTCGGGGCACCGCCGCCCGTCGGGCTCATGAAGTTCCAGAAGAGCGTGTGGTTGAGATGCCCGCCACCGTGGTTGCGCACGACGCCGCGCTTGTCCTCCGGAACCTTCTGGAGGTCGCGGATGACGTCCTCGATCGGCTTGTCGGCCCACTCGGTGCCCTCGAGCGCGCCGTTGACGCGGTCGACGTAGGCCTGGTGATGCTTGTCGTGATGAATCCGCATCGTCTGCTCGTCGATGTGCGGCTCGAGCGCCGCGTAGTCGTAGGGCAGCGGCGGAACGGAGTACGGCATGCCTTCTCCTTCAAGTGGTGTGCGTCACCCGGGCATTCTTGCGCGTCTCCGGAGCGCCTGGCAGATCCCGCCGGAAGCTCCAAGGGTTGCCAGGTTGCGAGACCCGGGGGATGATGGCCGGAGATGGAGCGAATGAACCGGATTGCAAGATGCGAAGCCGCCCGCATCCGGCGTGGGGACAGGGTATGAACCGATACGAAGCAGGCAAGGATCCCGTTGAGGAGTGGGGGGGTGAGACCCGCGATTGGGTCTTTCCCCTGCTCGGCAACCCGCGCTACCGCCAGCGCCTCGAGGGGCTCGCAAGCGTCGACCTGACCCGGCGTCCCGGGTGCGAGTCGTGCTTGCGCTCGCTCGTGATGGACGAGTGGACGCCCGAGACGCTGCACCACGTGGGCTGGTGCGACTCGTGCCGCCGCGCGTCGATCGCGCTGGGCAAGATCCCGGCCGGTCCCGCGCGCCGCACCGCGGCCGGCGCGCGGTGTTGCTGGCACTGCTGGCGGGCGCCGCCATCGCCGCGCCGCTCGTGGGCAGCCAGCTGATCGGCGGCGGCGGAGACGATCGCGGCGGCGTTGCACAGCCGCCGCCCGCAACGACTTCGGAATCGACGACCCAGGATCGACGACGCCCGGCACGACGACACCGGGCACGACGCCGGGATCGACGACGCCCGGCACCGGTCAGGGTTCGACGACGGGTTCGGGTCAGGCTTCGACGACGGGTTCGGGTCAGGGTTCGACGACGGGTTCGGGTCAGGGTTCGACGACGGGTTCGGGTCAGGGTTCGACGACGGGTTCGGGTCAGGGTTCGACGACGGGTTCGGGTCAGGGCTTCGACGACGGGTTCGGGTCAGGGTTCGACGACGGGTTCGGGTCAGGGTTCGACGACGGGTTCGGGTCAGGGTTCGACGACGGGTTCGGGTCAGGGTTCGACGACGGGTTCGGGTCAGGGCTTCGACGACCGGTTCGGGTCAGGGTTCGACGACCGGTTCGGGTCAGGGTTCGACGACCGGTTCGGGTCAGGGTTCGACGACGGGTTCGGGTCAGGGTTCGACGACCGGCTCGGGTCAGGGATCGACGACCGGCTCGGGTCAGGGGTCGACGACCGGTTCGGGACAGGGGTCGACGACGGGCTCGGGACAGGGCTCGACGACGGGCTCGGGACAGGGTTCGACGACGGGCTCGGGACAGGGATCGACGACGGGCTCGGGACAGGGTTCGACGACGGGCTCGGGTCAGGGCTCGACGACCGGCTCGGGACAGGGCTCGACGACGGGCTCGGGACAGGGATCGACGACGGGCTCGGGACAGGGATCGACGCACGACCGGCTCGACGACTCCGACGGTGCCGCCCGTGGATCCGACCCCGCGCTCGAAGCCGACGACGCGCGGGCAGCAGGCGCTTCCGCACACGACGTAGGGCGCGCCCGACTCCTTAGTATCCGGCGGGTGGACAGCGTCCTCCGCGAAGGCAGCCTGACCGGCCGTTCGGCACTCGTGACGGGCGGCGGCACCGGCATCGGGCGCGCCACGGCGGAGCTGCTGGCCGAGCTCGGCGCCCGTGTCGCGATCGCCGGGCGCCGGATCGAGCTGCTCGAGGAGACGGCCGCGGCGATCCGCGGCGCAGGGCGGCGTCTGCCTCCCGCTCGTCTGCGACGTGCGTGAGCCCGAGGCCGCGAGGGAGCTCGTCACCGGCGTGATCGCGGCGCACGGCTCGCTCGACGTCCTGGTCAACAACGCCGGCGGCCAGTTCGTCAAGCCCGCGGAGGAGATCAGCCACAACGGCTTTCGCGCGGTCATGCGCGTCAACCTCGACGCGGTGTGGGAGCTGACGCGCCTCGCGGCCGTCGAGAGCATGCTCCCGAACGGGTACGGCAAGGTCATCAGCGTCGTGCTCTCGCCGCGCCGCGGCATTCCGGGGATGTTCCACTCCTCCGCGGCCAGGGCCGCCGTCGAGTCGATGACGCGCACGCTCGCGACGGAGTGGGGCGGGCGCGGCGTCCGCCTGACGTGCGTCGCGCCGGGGACGATCGACACCGAGGGCTGGCGCGGCTACGGCGACAGCCGTCGAGGACGTCGCGGCGACGATCCCGATCGGCCGGCTGGGCACGGTCACCGAGGTCGCGCAGATGATCGCGTACCTCGCCTCTCCCGGCCGGCGATTTCGTGACCGGCACCACCGTCGTGATCGACGGAGGCGTCGACAACGTCGACCTGCCGCCGGGCCGATCGGCGTGAGCAGGCCGCTCGGCTCGGTCGAGCGCGCCGTCGCGCTGCTCGAGGCGCTCGCCGCGGCCGGCGCCCCGCAGGGCACGAACGAGCTCGCGCGGCGGACAGGGATCAACGCGAGCACCGTCTCGCGCGTGCTCGCGACGCTGCTCGATGCCGGGTTCGCAGAGCGCGAGCCGGGCGGCCAGCGCTGGCAGCTCGGGTTGCGGCTCGTGCACCTGGGCAACGCCGCGCTCGCGCGACTCGACCTGCGCGACCTCGCCCGGCCCCTGCTCGAGCAGCTCGTGCGCGAGACCGGCGAGACCGCCACGCTCTCGCTGCAGGCGCAGGGCGAGGGCGTCACCGTCGACTTCGTTCCCAGTCCCCACAGCGTCTCCAGCCGCGCCGAGATCGGTCGCGCGTCCGTGGCCCACGCGACCGCCGTCGGCAAGGTGGTGCTCGCCTACACGCCCGGGGCACTCGCCGCGCTCGCCGAGCCGCTCGAGCGCTACACGCCGCGCACGCTCACGACGCTCGCCGAGCTCGAGCTCGCGGTGGCCGGCGTGCGCACGGCCGGTATCGCCGAGGGCGCCGGCGAGCGCGAGCCCGGGCTGAACGCGATCGCCGCTCCCGTGCTCGCCGACGACGGCCGGCTCGTCGCCGTGCTCGGGCTGCAGGGGCCGGAGCGCTTCGACGCCGAGGCCCGCCGCGCTGCGGCGCTGCCGCTCGCGCGCGCCGCCGCGCTGCTCGCGGCGACGGCGGGTTTGCGCCGCTAGGGGCTCCCTCGGGAACCCACGGCCGCGGCGCGAAGCGCATCATCACGATCCGCGCGTGAGTCGCAGTGACGTGAAGGATCGCGGCCCGGGCATCCAAGCGATGCCCGGGCCGCAGTCGTCACGACCAGGGGTAGGGCGAGTTCGAGACCGGGTGGAGATCGCCGGTCGCGAAGCGCTCGAGGCGGAACGGGCGCAGGAGCCGCGAGCCGTCGCCCGCGATCGCCTTCGCGACCTCGCGGCCGACGCCGAGCATCTTGTAGCCGTGGTTCGAGTCGAAGATGCCGTAGACGTTGGGGCGCACGTAGTCGAAGACCGGGAAGTTGTCGACCGTGAACGCGCCCATGCCGCCCGAGCGCGCCTGCTTGTAGAGCGGGCGCTTGCCCTCGAAGCGGCTCATGGCGTGCGAGAGCGCCGCACACCACATGTCGGGGAACTCCGGGTCGACGTCGGTCGTGCTCGGGTACGGGTCGATCGGCGCCTCGGGGCCGACGGTCAGCGGCGAGGCGCCGCCCTGGATGCCGTGGCGGTCCTGCTTGTAGTAGATGCCCCACAGCTCGTCGGTGACGAGCTTGCCGTCGTCGGTGTAGAGCGGCGCGTCGGTGTCGAGGTGGACGACCGGCGGCATCGAGCCGTCCTCGAGCGAGAACAGCTTCGGGTCGACCGAGATCTCGCCCTCCTGCAGGTTCCAGTACGTCCACATCGGCTGGTCGCGGGCGACGTCGCCGTTCGGCTGGTGGACGTCGATGGTCGGCGGCAGCTCGAGCATCGCCCAGAGGTGCTTGGCCCACGGGCCCGGCGCGACGATCAGCTGCTCGCACTCGATGCGGCCCTGGTTCGTCTCGGCCGCGCGCACCGAGCCGTCGCTCGCGAGATCGAAGCCGGTGACCTCGACGCCGGTGATCAGCTGCGCGCCGGTCGACTCGGCCTTGGCCTGCATGCCGGCGACCGAGTCCAGGTTGTGCGCGAAGCCGCCCTTGTGCTCGTGCAGGACGGCGGTCACGCCCTTCGCCCGCCAGTCCGGGAAGAGCTTCTTCATGTACGTGTCGCAGTCCGCCTCGCCCGTCACGAAGGTCGAGTCGTAGCCGATCTTCTGCTGGCGCTCGTAGACCGCCGTGAGGTCGGCCTCCTGCGCCTGGGGCCCGATCGCCATGTAGCCGACCGGGTTGTAGGAGTAGGCGGCCGGGATCGGACTCCCAGACCTCGACGCAGGCCTGCATGAGCTCCTGCATGGCCGGCTGGAAGTAGTTGTTGCGCACCACGCCGCAGGCGATGCCGGACGCGCCGGCGCCCGGATGCGACTTCTCGAGGATCACGATGTCGGCGCCCGAGCCCTGGCCGCGGGCGGCCAGCTCCTTGCCGAGGTGATACGCCGTCGAGAGGCCGTGCAGGCCGGCGCCGACGACCAGGTACTTCGTGCGAGCGGGGAGCACCATGAACTCCTTATTGCCGTATAGGCAATGCTGTTTCCGTGACAGGCACAGTGTAGCTCGCGGGCTCGCGGGGCGCCAGCGACAGCTTCGCCACGAGCTCTATCGCCAGATCGTCAGTCGCGGCGCCGCAGCGCGTACAACTCGCAGCGCCACGGGATCGCGCACGTGCCGTCGTGCGCGAAGGCGCCCTGCTCGACGGCGACCGCGACCGCCTCCTCGATCAGCGCTGCCCGGCGCTCGGGCGGCAGGAGGTTGATGATGCTGTGCGTGCCGAGCAGGCGCGCGAAGCGCTCGTGATCGCTCGCCTGCTCGTGCCGGGCGGTCGTCTCGAAGAGCTCGCCGTAGGCCGGGTGCGCGAAGTCCACCGCCCAGTCGCGCGTGCGCGCGGGCAGGTGATCCGGATTCGCGACGTGCAGGAAGTCGATCACGGCGTCGTACCAGGTGCCCTCCTCGGGCGGTGAGTTCCAGGCCGCGATCACGACGCCGCCCGGGCGCAGTACGCGCGCGATCTCCGTGAGCGCCCGTTCCACGTCGAACCAGTGGAAGGCCTGCCCGGCGGTGACGACATCGGCGCTCTCGCTCGCGAGCGGCAGTTCCTCGGCGGTGCCCGCGAAGACGCCGACCTCCGGCAGCACGCGCTGGATCACCTCGCGCAGCGACGGGTCGGGCTCGACCGCGACGAGTGTGCCCGCCAGTTGCGCGAGCGTGCGCGTGAGCTTGCCCGTGCCTGCGGCGATGTCGGCGATGTCGGGGTGATCGCGGACGCCGAAGCGCGCGAGCACCTCCTCGAACGGCTCGCGCGGCCAGCCGGGCCGCGTCGCCTCGTAGTCCTCGGCGACCGAGCCGAACGAGAGCGCCCGCTCCTGCTCCTCGCTCATACGCGCCCGGCCGTCAGCGCGTGGGCGTGGCGGAGCCACTCGCGCAGCGCCTCGTGGTCTTCGCTGACCTCGCCGGGCAGCACGACCCAGTGGCCGATGCGCTGCTCGTTCTCGTACAGCGGCCGGCTGCCCGGCAACTCGTACGCGGCGGCGAAGAGATCCCAGTCGGGCAGGCGAACGCCGATCCCGCCGCCGTCGGCCACCAGCGCGAACACCCGGCCGCCTGCGGAGACCGCGTCGTACCCGTACGCCTGCGTGACCTCGACGTCGGCGAGACCCGCGGAGGACTCCACCAGCAGGGCCACGAGGGCGGGAACGCGAGGTGCGGGCACACCCCGATCCTAGACGCGATCAGCGCCTCAACCCGGGTCGCGGAGCACGCCGGCGATCTCGTCGATGATCGCGGGGTCGTCGATCGTCGCCGGCGGCGCATATGCGCGGCCCGCGGCGATGTCGCGCATCGTGGCGCGCAGGATCTTGCCGGAGCGCGTCTTCGGCAGGCGGGCGACCACGCGCGCGTCGCGGAAGCAGGCCACCGGCCCGATGCGCTCGCGCACGAGCGCGACGAGCTCGTCGCGCAGCTCGAGCGGGTCGCGCTCGGCGCCGGCCTTCAGCACGACGAGACCCAGCGGCACCTCGCCGCGCAGCTCGTCGGGGACGCCGAACACGGCGCACTCGGCGACGTCGGGGTGGGTCGCGACGACCTCCTCCATCGCGCCGGTCGAGAGGCGATGGCCGGCGACGTTGATGACGTCGTCGGTGCGCCCCATCACGAACACGTAGCCGTCCTCGTCGAGGTGCCCGCCGTCGCCGGTGAGGTACCAGCCGGGATAGCGGGCGAGATACGAGGCCACGCAGCGCTCGTCGTCGTTCCAGAGCGTCGGCAGGGCGCCCGGAGGCAGCGGCAGCCGCACGGCGATGGCGCCCTGCTCGCCGGCCGGGACGGCGCCGCCGTCGGCGTCGAGGACGTCGATGCGGTAGCCGGGGACGGCCAGGCTCGGCGACCCCGACTTGACGGGCGGCGGATCGAGGCCGCGGCAGCTCGCCGCCATCGCCCAGCCGGTCTCGGTCTGCCACCAGTGGTCGATCACGGGTCGGTCGAGGACGCGGCTCGCCCAGGCGTACGTGTCAGGATCGGTGCGCTCGCCGGCCAGGAAGAGCGTGCGCAGCGACGGCAGCGACCGGCCGGCGAGCAGCGCCGCCTCGGGATCCTCCTTGCGGATCGCCCGGATCGCGGTCGGCGCGGTGAACAGCGCCGCGACGTCGTACTGCTCGATCACGCGCCAGAACGCGCCCGCGTCGGGCGTCCCGATCGGCTTCCCCTCGTAGAGCACCGTGGTCGCTCCGACCAGCAGCGGGGCGTAGACGATGTACGAGTGCCCGACGACCCAGCCGACGTCGGAGGCGGCCCAGAAGACCTCGCCCGCGCGGACGTCGTAGACGTTGGGCATGCTCCACGCGAGCGCGACGGCGTGCCCGCCGTTGTCGCGCACCACGCCCTTGGGCCGGCCGGTCGTGCCCGAGGTGTAGAGGATGTAGAGCGGGTCGGTCGCGAGCACCGGCACGCACGGCGCGGGCTCGGCGGTGGCGGTGACCTCGGCCCAGTCGAGATCGCGGCCCGGGGTCATGGCGGCCGCGAGCTGCGGGCGCTGCAGGATCACGCAGTGCTCGGGTGCGTGGGAGGCCTCATCGAGCGCTGCGTCGAGCAGCGGCTTGTAGGCGACGACGCGCGTCCCCTCGAGGCCGCACGAGGCCGAGAGCACGACGCGCGGCCTGGCGTCGTCGATCCTCACCGCGAGCTCGTGTGCGGCGAAGCCGCCGAACACGACCGAGTGGATCGCACCGAGCCGTGCGCAGGCCAGCATCCCGATGACCGCCTCGGGCACCATCGGCAGGTAGAGGACGACGCGATCGCCGCGTTCCACGCCGAGGCTGCGCAGCGCACCCGCGAGGCGGGCGACCTCGTCGCGCAGCTCGGCATAGCTGTAGGTGCGCTGCGTGCCGGTGACCGGGCTGTCGTAGATCAGCGCCGGCTGGTCGCCGCGCCCGCTCTCGACGTGCCGGTCGAGCGCGTTGTGGCACGTGTTGAGCTGCGCGCCGGGGAACCAGCGCGGGAGCGGGAGCGCGTTGCGATCCAGCACGCGCTGCGGTGGCACATGCCAGTCGATCGCGAGCGCAGCCTCGCCCCAGAAGCCCTCCGGGTCGTCGATGCTGCGCTCGTAGACGGCGTCGAAGCGAGGCGAGCGCACGGCCAGCCGATGCTACCGCGTCGGTAGCCTGCCGCGGTGGCCCTCGAACCAGCGATCCTCGTCCATGCCCAGGACGAGCTGCCCGCCGCGCTGCTCGAGCGGATCCGCGCGCTCGACGAGCAGGCCTGGCCCGCGGCCCGGGCGAGACCCGGCGGACACCACGGCACGACCCTGCGCTGCGACCGGTGTCGATGGCCCTCGTCGCCGGCGGCCGCGTGCTCGCCGCGCTCGACATCCTCTCGAAGGAGATCGAGCACGCGGGCGAGCGCTACGCCGCGAGCGGGCTGAGCACGGTCGTCACGGACGAGGCCGTGCGCGGGCGCGGCCACGGGCGCCGCCTCGTCAGCGCCGCCCGCGAGGCGATCGAGGCGAGTGGCGCCGACCTCGGCATCTTCACCTGCGATCGCCCGCTCGGCCCCTTCTACGAGTCCGCGGGATGGACGATCGTGCCCGGCGCCGTGCTCGTGGGCGGCACCCCGGAGGCGCCGTTCCCGAGCGACCAGTGGGACAAGGTGACGCTCGCGGCGTTCTTCTCCGCGAAGGCCCGGCGAGGCGCGCCGAGTTTTGCCGATTCGCGGATCGCGCTGTACCCGGGGGCGATCGACAAGCTCTGGTGAGCGCGCGCGTATTGCGGGCGAGCCGGTAGCCGGGCAGCGCGCTGACCGGCCGGTGTCGGTCTGGGCCTCGAACTCGTCGGCCAGGGCGGGGAAGCGCCGCCGCACGGCCTTGGTGAAGGCGCGGCGGTACGCGACCTCCGTCTCCTCGTCGAGGCTCATCGCGTAGCGGTCGCAGAGCGCCGAGAGGGCCTCGGCCGCCCAGTCGACGCGGTCCTGCTCGTCGCCGAATGCCTCCTCGGCACCCTCGCGCGAGGCGCGCCGCCAGCGCTCGCGGTACTCGGCGATCTCGAGCAGGAGGTCGCGATTCTCCTCGCCGAAGATGTCGAGCTGGCGGCTGATCAGCTCACCGAAGCGGTTGCGGCCGAACATCAGCGATCGATGCGTGCGAGCTGCGCACGTCCCACGGCGACAGCGCGGCCGGGCTGATCCCAGGGCGCGATGTGGACGTCGGCGAGCGCCAGCGTGCGGCCGGCGCGCAGGCAGCGCGCCTCCACGCGGTGGGGCTCGCGGACGGCCATGCGCAGGAAGTCGCAGCGCAGGTCGACCATCACCCAGTCGCCCTCGCGCTCGTGCACCACCGCGTACCAGGCGGCCGTGTCGACGCAGGTGGCGAGCGCGCCGCCGTGCAGGTATTCGGGATCCTCGCCGGCGACGGCCAGCCCGGGCGGCTCGAGCCGCAGGACGGCGGCGCCTTCCTCGAAGCCGTGCAGCGTCAATCCGAGCGCGGCGTCGAGCGGCGCCGGCGCCAGGGCATGCAGCTCGGCCTCGGTCATGCGCGCGTGAGGGCGAGACGCCGGCGGCGCATGCCGAGCGCGAGCATGAGCACTCCACCCGCGAGCGTCAGCGGGATCCCGGCCTCCGGGACTCCGAAGGCGAACAGCGTCAGGCCCGCGCCGGTGATCGCGCCCGCCGCCTCGCGCTGCGGCCGGCCCGCCGCGAGCGCCGCGAGCACGAGCAGGGCGGGAGCGAGCGCGACCGCGATCTCCACGACTCCGATGCGCAACGCGAGCAGGACGACGAGTGCCACGGACAGCGAGATCGCGAGCGTGATCCCCTCGCGCCGGGTGCGCACGAGTGCGAGCGCCAGCGCGATGGGCAGCGCGACGACGAGCGGCCAGGGGCTGCCGACCGCGACGGTGACGAGTGGACCGGCCAGACCGACGACGCACGCGAGCAGCGCGCCGCGCCAGTCGACCGAGTTCGCCGCGAGCAGGCCGATGCCCGCCGCAGCGAGCGGCCAGATGAACGCGCCCGCCGATGCGAACGTGCCGAACAGCGCCGCGACGCCGATGCAGGCCCAGAGCCAGAAGCGCGTCAGGGAGCCGGGTTGCGAGAACGTCGTCACAGCTCCTGCTCCGCCCGTTCCACCCGCGCGGCCGCGCGCTCGTGCCGCGTCCGCCACAACCCAACGGCGAGCGCGATCAGCACGACGGCGAGAATCGCCAGCAGATCGACCGGCATGGCCTCAGCCTAGAGGACACCGCACGTTTGGGGCCAGACCCCAAACGTGCGGTGCGATCCGAGCCCGGCTCGCGTGATTGACTGATCGCGCATGCTCGAGCTCACGGCCGCCGAGCTGACGCTCGGGTTGATCTCGTCTCGCGACCTCCCGGCAGCGGCGAACGCCGCCATCGCCGCCGGCCGCGACTCGCCGTCCCTCGTCAACTGGCCGGGCTCACCGACAGAGACCGCACGTTCGGGTCTGGCCCCAAACGTGCGGTCTCCGCGCGATGCGTCAGTGGATCGGTGCTTCCCAGCCCTCGAGTACCGGCGGCTTCCAGTTCTGGCCGACGGTCTCGGAGCCGGGCACCCACGAGCCGAGGAACGGCTGCGGGAACTTGCAGTGCTCGCGCTTCAGCTGGATGCCGTACGAGTTGCCGGACTGCAGGTGCTTGATCAGCACCTTGCGGGCCAGCTCGTCCTCGCGTCCCGGCGGGATCTCGAAGTAGATCTTGATGAACGCGTTCGTGTAGCGGTCGAACACGGCGGGGACGCCGTCCTCGACGAGCAGCTGGATGTCCTCGAGCCAGTTGATGTCCTCGCCGGGGGTGGCGGCGAGCAGGTCGATGTCCTCGACGAGGCTGCGGTCCTCCTGGTACGGGAACCGCATGCCCGCGAGCGACTCGGCGTCGATCGCGACGCCGCCGCCGGGATGGCTGTACTTCGACATCGCTCAGTCCCCCGCCGTCGGCACGTCGAGCCCCTGCGGCACCTGCTGGTGGAACATCATGTCCTGCTGGCGCTCCAGCATCGACTTGATCTCGTTCAGCGTGTTCTGCTCGGTGACGCCGGGGATGTAGTTCGTCCCGGCCAGGGGCACCTTCGCCATCGCCGCGGCCTCGACCGTCAGCGCGCACAGGTCCTCGGGCTCGAGCGAGTGGATGTTCGTCTTGCCGCACGCGCGCGCGAGCATCTGCACCTCGAGCGTGAGCGTGTGCAGGAAGTTGTAGACGCGCTCGGCGGCCTCGTCGACGACGAGGCGCTTGCGCAGCTCGACGTCCTGGGTGGCGACGCCGACGGGGCAGCGGCCGGTGTGGCAGTGGTAGCAGCTGCCGGCGGGCACGCCGATCGTGCCCTCGTAGTCGGTGACGCCCGGGATCTCCTTGTTGCAGTTCAGCGCCATCAGCGCCGAGTGGCCGATCGCGATCGCCTTGGCGCCCAGCGAGAGCGCCTTGGCGACGTCGCCGCCGTTGCGGATGCCGCCGGCCACGACGAGGTCGATCTCGTCGGCCAGGCCGACGTCCTCGAGCGCGCGACGGGCCTCCGGGATCGCCGCCATGAGCGGGATGCCGGTCTCCTCGGTGGCGATGTGCGGGCCTGCGCCCGTGCCGCCCTCGGCGCCGTCCAGGTAGATGATGTCCGGGCCGCACTTGGCCGCCATGCGCACGTCGTCGTAGACGCGCGCGGCACCCAGCTTGAGCTGGATCGGGATCTGGTAGTTGGTCGCCTCGCGGATCTCCTGGATCTTCAGCGAGAGGTCGTCGGGGCCGAGCCAGTCGGGGTGCCGGGCCGGCGAGCGCTGGTCGATGCCGGCCGGCAGCGAGCGCATCTCGGCCACCTGCTCGGTGACCTTCTGGCCCATCAGGTGGCCGCCCAGCCCGACCTTGCAGCCCTGCCCGATGAAGAACTCGCAGGCGTCCGCGAGCATCAGGTGGTGCGGGTTGAACCCGTACCGGCTCTGGATGCACTGGTAGTACCACTTGGTCGACAGGTCGCGCTCGGGCGGGATCATCCCGCCCTCGCCGGAGCACGTCGCCGAGCCGGCCATCGAGGCGCCCTTGGCGAGCGCCATCTTGGCCTCGATCGAGAGCGCGCCGAAGCTCATGCCGGTGATGTAGACCGGGATGTCGAGCTCGATCGGCTTCTTCGCGAAGCGCGCGCCGAGCACCGTCTTCGTCTCGCACTTCTCGCGGTAGCCCTCGATCACGAAGCGCGTCAGCGTGCCGGGCATGAACATCAGCTGATCCCAGTGCGGGATCGGCTTGAACATCGAGAAGCCGCGCATGCGGTAGCGGCCCAGCTCGGACTTCACGTGGATGTCGTTGATGACCTCCGGCGAGAAGATCTGGCTGTGGCCGAGGATGTTCTGCCTGCTGTTCGTGGTCTCGTCTGCCATGGCTGACCCCCTCCCTCAGAGAACGAGCTTGCGCTCGGACGGCTCGAGGTTGTCGTAGTTGTAGAGCTTCTTGCCGCACACGAACTTGTCGAAGCTCGGTGGGGTGCCGAGGCCGTAGATGCGGAACTTGCGCTCGATGTACTCGGTGTCGGCGTCCGTCCACTCGCCCGGGACGCAGTCGATGCCGAGCGACTTGACCTTGCCGCCGACGTAGATGATCCCGTCGTACATCGAGTCGCCCAGGCCGGGGCCCGCGTCGCCGCAGATGATCTGGCGGCCGCGCTGCATCATGAACCCGGTGTTCGAGCCGACGGATCCCATCGTGAGGATCAGCCCGCCCTTCTGGTCGATGCCCGAGCGCGCGCCGGCGCGGCCCTTGATCACGAGGTCGCCGCCGCGGATGGCCGCGCCCGTGAGCGAGCCGGCGTTGCCGTCGATGACGACGACGCCCGACATCATGTTCTCGCAGGCGGCCCAGCCGACGCGGCCGGTGATGTGGATCTCCGGCCCGTCGATCAGCCCGCAGGCGTAGTAGCCGAGGCTGCCCTCGAACGTGATCTTGCAGCGCTGCAGGATGCCGACGCCGATCGAGTGCTTGGCGCCGGGATTCTGGATCGTCACGTCGGTGATGCCGCGCTCGTAGACGAGGTTGCGCAGCTCGAGGTTGATCTTGCGCGTGCTCAGGTCCTTGGCGTCGAAGACGGCCTTCTCGCCGTCGACCTCCGACACGTTGGGGACGGTGTCGTCCGGCTCCACGAGCCCGCGGGCGTCGTAGACGATTCCCCTCTCGCCGACTAGCGCGTCCATACGAGCACCTCCGACTCATAGGGGTCGTACGTGTCGATCTCGTGATCGATGATGGCGCGGATCGCCATCTCCTCGGAGGCCATCGCGACCATGTCCTCGCCCTCGTAGAGCACCAGGGGCTTCGCGGCCATCTCGTCCTTGCAGACGCCGAGCGCGTCGGCGGTCACGCACATGTAGGTGAACACGCCGTCGAGCTCCTCGAGGCTCTGGCGCATCGAGTCCTCGAGCGTCATGCCCTCGGCCATGCGCTCGGCCAGGTACACCGCGATGATCTCGGAGTCGCACTCCGACTGGAAGCGGTGCCCGCTGCGCTCGAGGCGGCGGCGCCAGTAGAAGTAGTTCGTGAGCTGGCCGTTGTGCACGACCGCGACGTCGGAGAACGGGTACGCCCAGTAGGGGTGCGCGCCCGAGATGTCCACGTCGGACTCGGTCGCCATGCGCACGTGGCCGATCGCGTGCGTGCCCTCGAAGGTCTTCAGCTCGTACTGGTCGGCGACCTGCTCGGCGTCGCCGAGGTCCTTGACGATCTCGAGCGAATGGCCGATCGAGAGCACCTCGGCCTCGGGCACGTCCTCGACGTAGTCGACGAGCTTCTTGAGGTCGCCGTCGTACTCGAGCGTGACGCGGTAGGCGTACTCCGTCTCGGCGTGGCTCGAGAGCACCTTCGCCCCGAGCGACTCCATGCGCGACTGGACCTCGGCCTGATGGCGGCCGAGGCGGTCGAGGTAGTCGAAGTCACGCGGGCTGTTCGAGTCGGCCAGCTTGTAGCGCACGAGCACGCCCGTTCCCTGGGGGCCGTACAGCGCATAGCCGGTCGAGTCGGGCCCGCGGTGCTTCATCGACTGGAGCATGCGCGTCATGTCGCTGCCGACCGACGAGGCTCCGTTCCGATAGATGATTCCTGCGATTCCGCACACAGAAGTGCTGGCTCCTCGGTCGTTAGGGCAGGACGTCGAGGTATTCCTCGCGGTCCCAGTCGCTCACCGTCGCGCAGTAGCGCTCCCACTCGTCGCGCTTGTAGTGCTTGAAGACCTTGTACATCTCGCCGGGGAGGGCGCTCTTGACGACCTCGTCGGCCTCGAGCTCGTCGAGCGCGTCGCCGAAGGTCATCGGGATCTTCTTGACCTGCTTGCCGGCCTCCATGGCCTGGTAGATGTTGCGCTCCTCGGGCGGGCCCGGATCGAGCTGACGGTCGATCCCGTCCTCCATCGCCTTGATCAGCGCGGCGAGCGAGAGGTACGGGTTGACCGCCGAGTCGACCGAGCGGTACTCGAAGCGGCCCGGCGCCGAGACGCGCAGCGCGGTGGTGCGGTTCTGGAAGCCCCAGTCCGCGAACACCGGCGCCCAGAAGCCCGTGTCCCACAGGCGGCGGTACGAGTTGACCGTCGAGGCACTGATCGCCGTGAGCGCGCCGAGGTGCTCGAGGATCCCGCCGATCGCCCACTTGCCGATCTGGCCGGGCATGCGCTGATCCTCGTCCGGGGCGGGCATGAACTTGTTGTCGTCGCCCTCCCACAGGGAGATGTTGTGATGGCAGCCGTTGGCCGAGACGCCCATGAACGGCTTGGGCATGAAGCACGGGAACGCCTGCATCTCGCGCCCGACCTGCTTGCACACCTGGCGGTAGGTCGAGAGGTTGTCCGCGGTCTTCTCGGCGACGTCGAAGTTGAAGTTCAGCTCGAGCTGGCCGGGCGCGTCCTCGTGATCGCCCTGGATCATGTCCAGGCCCATCGCGTTCGCGTACTCGATCACCTTGTGGATGATCGGCTGGAACTGGCTGAACTGGTCGATGTGGTAGCAGTAGGGCTTCGACATGCCCTCGAACGTGGGCTTGCCGTCCTCGTCGGCCTTGAGCCAGATCATCTCGGGCTCGAGGCCGGCGCGGAGGTGCATGCCGGTCTTCTCGGTGAACGCGGCCTGGATCAGCTTGAGGTTGTTGCGGCAGTCGGCCGTGAGGTACGAGCCGCCGTCCTCGAGATCCTCGCGACCGCGGAAGCAGGTGCACCAGACGCGCGCGACCTTGTTGTCCCACGGCAGCACCTGGAAGGTGTCCGGCTCGGGCAGGCCGACGAGCTCGGCGGCCTCCGGGCCGTAGCCGATGTATTCGCCGTGGCGGTCGACGAAGAGGTTCGCCGTCGCGCCGTAGACGAGCTGGAAGCCCTTGCGTGCCATGGACTCCCAGTGGGCAGCGGGCACGCCCTTGCCCATGATCCGCCCGGTGACCGAGATGAACTGGTAGTAGATGTACGTCACGCCGGCGGCGTCGATCTTCTCGCGCACCTGCTTGACGAGGTCATCGCGCCCCGGGGCACTTACGAACCGTTCGAGGTCGGTCGCCACCAACGTCCTCCTGATTGCTCGCCACCACGCACCTGCGCGGATCGCCACCGTACCCGCGCGGTGTGGCCGAGGTGCACACTCCGCGCAGGGATCAGACGATACAACCACCGCACATGGCCGGATGATGTGCAACCTGCACGTACTCCGGCCTCGAAACGCGCGGTAGAGTCCACTCCATGGCCGCGCTCGGCACAGCCGTATCTGCAGCCGATGGCTCGAGTGCTGCGCATGAGCACGAGTTGCGTGTGCTCTACGAGATCATCCACACCGTCAACTCGACGCTGGATCTCGAGCAGGTGCTGGGCGCGATCGTCCGGCTCGTCAACGACGCGATCGTCGCGCACGCGACCTACATCTTCCTGAGCGAGGATCGCGGGCGGCGCATCGTCCTGCGCGCGGCGTCCGAGCACTACGCGCACCTGAGCGGCCGCGTCTCGATGGCCGCCGGCGAGGGCATCGCGGGCTGGGTCCTGCAGAATGGACAGCCGGTATTCATCCCGGAGAAGGCGCTCGCCGACCCGCGCATCAAGTACTTCCCCGAGCTCGAGGAGGAGAAGTACCAGTCGCTCGTGTCGGTCCCGCTGATCGCCAAGGGCCAGCGCGTGATCGGCGTGATCGCGCTGCACGCCGAGGCCCCGCGCGTGTTCAGCCCGCAGGACGCGGCGTTCCTGCTCCACGTCGCCTCGCTCGTCGCCTACGCGATCGAGAACGCGCGGCTGTACGAGCGCACGCGGCGCTCGCTGCGCGAGCTCGAGCAGCTGTCGCAGCTCGGCGCCCACATCGCCCGCGCCGAGTCGGTCGACGACCTGCTCTCGGTGACGGTCGAGCAGGCGCTCGGGCTGCTCGGCGCCGAGTCCCTGCGCATCTACCTGCTCGAGCCGAGCGGCGACCGCCTGCGCATGCGCGCGGCCTCGCCGGGTGCCCCGGACGGGCCCGACATCGTCTCGCTCCCCGAGCTGAGCGGCGAGCTGCAGCGCTCGCAGGCCGGTGGCGGCACGCTCACCTCGGTGCTCGCGGGCACGCTGTGGGGAGAGTCGACGATGCGCTCGGCGCTGGTCGCGCCGCTCGTCGCGGGCGACGAGGTGATGGGCTTCCTCGTCGCGCGGCTGGCCGACGACCGCCGCGCGAGCGAGCACGCGCGCGACCTCGCCAACTCGATCGCGTCGCAGTCGGCGCTCGGCCTCAAGCGGTTGCAGCTCGTCGAGCGGCTCGCCGATCGCAACCTCATCAAGGATCTCTTCGACGCGCTCGCGAGCGGGCGCGGCACCTCGGCGATCGCGGCACAGGCACGGCGCCTCGGCATCGACGCCGCCGGGCCCGTCGTCGTCGCGTGGGCACTGCCCGCGGCTCCGGGCGCCGAGGCGGCCGCGGCCTTCCTGCCGGCGGCCGAGGCGTTCGAGGCGGCGGCGCTCCGCGACATCCCGGGCGCGCTCGTCGACCGTGCCGAGGACTCGCTCCGCCTGCTCGCCCCGGCGCTCGCCGGCGAGTCCGTGCTCGAGCGCATCGAGTCGATCGCGGCGGCGGCGCCCGGAGCGCTGGCGGTCGGCATCTCCAACGTCTGCAGCGGACCCGGCGCATGCGCGGCCGGGTTCACCGAGGCACAGCAGGCGGCGCGCGCCCTGCCCGTCCTGCGCGCGGGCGCGCGGCACCTGCGCTACGACGAGCTCGGCGTCTACAAGTACCTGCTGCGCGTCCCGCCCGGCGAGCGCGTGCGCGACAAGCACGCCGACGCCCTTCGCGCCCTCGCCGAGCACGACGCCCGGCGCAACGCGCAGCTGCTGCAGACGCTCGAGGAGTTCCTGCGCCAGCGCGGCCACGTGGGCGCGACTGCGCAGGCGCTGTACGTGCATCCCAATACGCTGCGCCAGCGGCTGCGCCGGATCGAGGAGCTCACGGGCCTCGACGCGCGCGACGCCGACTGGCTCCTGCTCGAGGTTGCGCTCAAGCTCCAACGGCTCGAGGAGGTCTATCCTCCCGGCCACCACACCTGAATGACTGATATCCGAGACCCCAGCGCGAGGAGGCGAGGGCGAACCACATGGCAGCAGTGACCGAGTCGCACATGAACGGCCTGGATCCGGAGCTCTTCGAGCCCGATTGGTTCCTCACGGACGAGCAGAAGGCTCTGCGTGAGCGCCTGATCCAGATCTGCGAGGAGAAGATCCGCCCGCTCGCAGCCGAGAACGACAAGAACCTCACGTTCCCGCGCATCTCCCTCGAGGCCCTCGCCGAGGACGGCTTCCTCGGCCTGCTGCTGCCCAAGGAATGGGGCGGCCTCGGCCAGAACCACGTGATGTACAACGTCGTCACCGAGACGCTCGCGCGCTACGGCGACGCCTCCTGCGCCATGTGTTACGTCATGCACATCGGCGCGGTCGAGGCGATCAAGCTGCGCGCGACGCCGTACCTGATCGACAACTACCTGAAGAAGGTCAAGGACGGCTTCATCGGGACGCTCTCGTACTCGGACCCCGAGACGGGCTCGCACTTCTGGTACCCGATCGCGTCCGGCGCGCGCAAGGTCGACGGCGGCTACGAGGTGCTCAAGAAGGCGTCGTGGACGACCTCGGCGGGCTTCGCCGACTTCTACGTCTGCCAGACCACCTCGCCCGACTACAACGGCGACTACTCCAACCTCTCGGTGTTCGTGATCGGCAAGGATCAGATCATCGCCGAGACGCAGGAGTGGGACGCGATGGGCCTGCGCGGCAACCAGTCGGGCTCGCTGCTGTGCGACTGGGGCTTCGTCCCGGACGACCAGCTCGTCGGCCCGATCGGCGACGGCGCGAACTCGAACGACGAGGCCGTCGACCCGTACTTCCTGATCGGCTCCTCGGGCGTGTGGAACGGCATCGCGCTCGGCGCGATCGACATCGCCATCCGCCACACGACGCGCAAGACGCACAAGGACGTCGGCCTGCGCGTGGCCGACTACCCGACGATCCAGGACGCCGTCGGCGAGGCGATCATGGACACCAACGCGCGGCGCCTGATGTGCCTCTCGGTGGCGCAGGCCTGCGACAACGTGACCGACGGCGGGCAGACCAACCCGGCGATCGGCGAGCTCGCGCGCGGCAACTACCTGCACTGGCAGTGGCAGATCAAGTTCGAGGCGGCCAAGAACGTCGCGGCCGTCGTCGACAAGATGCTGCACTGCTGCGGAGGCACCGGCTACAAGAAGCAGCCGCTGCAGCTCGAGCGCTTCCTGCGCGACGGCAAGGCCGGCTGGGTCATGGGCCCGACCAACGAGGTGCTGCGCCAGTTCGTCGGCAAGACGGCGCTGCTCGGGATGGCCTCGCTCGACTACTGGAACCAGGTCATCAACCAGCGCGCGGTCGACAACGAGCTGAAGAAGTTCACGCCCGAGCAGAAGAAGGAGCTCGCCGAGCGCCTGCTGGCCGAGGCCGGCGGGAACGGCGCGGCCTAGGGCGATGCCGTGCACGATTGGGGTCTGACCCCAATCGTGCACGCCCCCCGGGTCAGCTCCCCCCGGCCGGGCCCCAGTCGGGCGCGCTCTCCCAGGGCGCCGTCCGCGTCAGCGGCTTGATCTGCGTGCCGTCCCGCCGCATCGTGAAGATGTCCGGCAGGCCGCCCTTGCCGGACTTGCTGAAGACGATCGAGCGCCCGTCGGGCGAGAACGACGTCGAGAGCACCATGACCTCCTCGCCGAAGTGCGTGAGCTGCCGCAGTCCCGTGCCGTCGGGGTGCACCGTGTAGAGGTCGCCCCGGAAGTCGATGCCCTCCGGCTCCGACCGGAACAGGATCTCGCGGCCGTCCGGCGACCAGTCGGGGTGGTCCTTCCCGTTGAGCGACCAGGGCGTCAGGCGCTTGAGGCCGGAGCCGTCGGCGTTGACGACGAAGATCGCCTTGCGGTCGCGCGGCTTCGCGGTGACGTTGAGGCGCACGAACGCGATCTGCTTGCCGTTGGGCGACCAGACCGGCTCGCCGTCCTCCGAATGCGTCGGCCGCACGAGTTGCGTCACCTGGCGGACGTTGCCGCCGTCGGCGTCCATCACGCCGATCGCGCCGACCTCGATCGTGTCCTCGCCGAGGACGGGCCGCACCTTCCCGTAGGCCCACCCGAAGGCGATGGAGCGGCCGTCGGGTGACCAGGCCGGGCTGTTCTCCTCGCAGATCTCGGTCGGCGGAATGCCCGCCGGACAGCCGGGATCGACGGGCGCCGGCTCGGAGCCGTCCGGCCGGACGGTCCACACCTCGAACGGCTTGTCGCTGTACTGCCGCTCGAAGGCGATGCGGGAGCCGTCCGCCGACCAGTCGGGTTGGAAGTCCCCGCCTCCGGCGGGCGGTGTGGTCACGCGGCTCTCGAGCTTGCCGTTCGCGTCGCGCGTGAAGATCGAGCCGTTCTCACCATCGGGCGTTGCGGCGCGCATGAATGCGATGCGGCCGTTCTTCCCGGGCGGTGTCGCGAGCGCCTCTGCGGCGAGCATCACGCCGCACACTGCGAATCCGCTCGCGACGAGCGCGAGCAGCCGGGATCTCATGTTCCCTCCTCCTCGTGTGTGCCGCCGGCAGCGCCGGCGATCGAGTCCGAGAGTGCGCCATGACGCTCGCAGGACGCTCGCAACGAATCGCAAAGCTCGCATTTCTGGTCGCATCCGCTCTAATCTCGCGCGATGGAGTTCAGGATGCTCGGCCCGCTCGAGGCCGTGCACGACGGAATGCAGGTGCCGCTCGGTAGTCGCAAGCAGCGCGCGCTGCTCGCGATCCTCCTGCTTCGCGCCAACGAAGTCGTCGCGCCGGACGCGCTGATCGACGAGTTGTGGGGCGAGCGGCCGCCGCCGAGCGCCGCGCACACGCTCCAGGTCTACGTCTCGCGGCTGCGCTCGGCGTTCCGCCAGGGCGGAGGCGACGACGGCATCCTCGTGACGCGCCCGGCGGGCTACCTCCTGCGCGTCGGCTTCGGCGAGCTGGATCTCCACCGCTTCGAGCACCTGGCCGAGGAGGGGCGCCGGGCGCTCGCGTCGGACTCGCCGGAGCGCGCCGCCGAGCGCTTGCGCGAGGCCCTGGCCCTGTGGCGCGGCGATCCGCTGGCCGATCTCGCATTCGAGCCCTTCGCGCGCATCGACGTCGAGCGGCTCGAGGAGCTGCGGCTGGCCGCGCTCGAGGATCGCATCGACGCCGATCTCGCGCTCGGGCGGCACACGGCGCTCGTCCCGGAGACGGAGCGCCTCGTCGCTCAGTACCCGCTGCGCGAGCGGCTGCGCGGTCAGCGCATGCTCGCGCTCTACCGCGCCGGCCGGCAGGCCGACGCGCTGACCGCCTACCGCGAGACGCGGGACTACCTCGTCGGCGAGCTCGGACTGGAGCCCAGGAAGGAGCTGCGGGCCCTCGAGCAGGCGATGCTGCGCCAGGACGAGTCGCTCGAGCTCGCGCCATCCGTTGGAGCTACGGCGTCGGTCCTGACCGAGGTCGCAGTGACCGCGCCCGCGAAGCCGCAAGCCGCGGACCCGCCGGGACCCCCGCCCGCCAAGGCGCCGCCGCCCGTCCGTCCGCCCGCGCCGCGCCGTCGTCGTGTCGCGCTCGCGGCCCTCGCGGGAGCGGTTGCGATCGCGGTCGCCGTCGGAGCGATCGTCCTGCGCGACGGCGATCACGCACCTGTCCTGCGCCCCTCCGGCGTGCACGCGAACGCGGTCGTGTTCGTCGACGGCGCACGCGGCGCGGCCGTGGCGCAGGCCGACACCGGCGGGACGCCCACGGCGCTGTCGGCCGGCGCGGGCTCGCTGTGGGCGACGGACTCGGCGCACGACCGCGTGCTGAGGCTCGACACGTCGGGCCATCGCACCGTCGATCGGATCCAGGTCGAGCGCAGTCCGTCGGCGATCGTCGCGACGCCCGGCGGGGTGTGGGTCGCCAACACCGGGAGCGGGACGGTCTCCGAGATCAGCCCGAGCTCGGGCACCGTCGTCGCGACCGTGCGCGTGGGCGAGGCCCCGGTCGCGATCGCAGCCGGCGCCGGGGCGATCTGGGTCGCCGACGCCAACGACGGAACGGTTCGCCGCATCGATCCGCGCCGCGCGGTCGTGGCGGCGAAGATCCAGCTCGGCCTGGCGCTCACCGGCATCGCAGCAGGCGCGGACGCGGTCTGGGTGACGAGCGCCGGCTCAGGCCTGCTCATCCGCATCGCCGCCGAGACCAACCGGCCCGTGCGCACGACCGCGGTCGGAAACGGGCCGAGCGGGATCGCGCTCGCCGGTGGCGCCGTCTGGGTCGCGAATCCGCCCGACGACACCGTCTCCCGGATCGATCCCGAGAGCGGAGACGTGCGCAAGCTGAACGTCGACGGCCCGGGTGCGCTCGCCGCGAGCGGCGGCTCGCTGTGGGTCGCCAGAACGCGGTCGCTCGACATCGCCGAGATCGATCTCGCGACGCGCTCGCTCGGTCGGATGATCCCGACAGGAGGCCCGGTCGCGTCGCTGGCCGGCTACGAGGGCGGCCTCGCGCTCACGACGGGTGCCTCGCCGGCGAGCCACCTCGGCGGCACGCTGCGGGTCGTCGCCGACGACAACCTCGACTCGCTCGACCCGGGGAGGGGCTGGTCGAGCACGAGCTGGGCCGTGCTCTCGCTCACGAACGACGGTCTCGTGACGTATGCGCGCATGCCGGGGCCCGGTGGAGCGACGATCGTGCCCGATCTGGCGGTCGCGCTGCCCGTCGCGCAGGACGGCGGCCGCACCTACACGTTCCAGCTCCGGCGCGGGCTGCGGTACTCGACCGGCGCTCCGATCCGCCCGGGCGACTTCCGGGCGACGTTCGAGCGGCAGTACCGCGCAGAGACCGGCCTCGCCGCGTTCCGCGTCCCGATCCGCGGCGCGGGCGGCTGCTCGCGCTCCCGCTGCGACCTCTCGAGCGGGATCGTCGTGGACGACGCCGCGCGGACGATCACGTTCCGCCTCAGCGAGCCCGATCCGGACTTCCTCTACAAGCTCGCCCTTCCGTTCGGATCGGTCGTGCCCGCCGGCTCGCCCCCGGTCGGCACCGGCGCGCGCCCACTGCCTGCGACCGGCCCGTACCGGATCCTGCGCTATGTGCCGGGTCGCGAGGTCGTGCTCGCGCGCAATTCGCACTTCCGCCCGTGGTCGGCGGCGGCGCAGCCCGGCGGGTTCCCCGACCGCATCGCGTTGCGGCTCGGCCTCGATCCCGCGCGCCAGGCCGGCGAGATCTCCGCCGGGAATGCCGACGTGATGCTGAGCAGCCCGCTGCCCGGAGCGCTCGGGCGCCTCAGCCGCCGCGTGCCGCTGCAACTCCACTCGTGGGCGCTGCCGCAGTTCGACGGCATGTTCCTCAATACGCGCGTGGCGCCGTTCGATCGCGTCGCCGTGCGTCGCGCGCTCGCACTCGCCGTCGATCGCGCGGCGATCGTCGCGATGTCCGGAGGCTCGAACGTCGCCCGGCCGGCGTGCCAGATCCTGCCTCCGGGGTTCCCCGGCCACCAGCCGTTCTGTCCCTACACCTCTCGCCCGAATGCCGCCGGCGTCTGGCAGGCCCCCGATCTCTCTCGCGCGCGGAACCTGATCGCGGGCTCCGGGACGTCGGGCATGGCAGTCGTCGTTGCGACCATCCGCAACGACCCGGCGAAACGCCGGGTGGGGAGGTACTTCGTCGGCCTGTTGAACGATCTCGGCTATCGCGCGAGCCTGCGCCTCTATCCCGAGCCCCACGCGTACTACACGGCCGTCGGGAGCGCGAGGAACCGCGTGCAGATCGGGGTGATGGCCTGGTATGCCGACTACCAGGCGGCGTCCATCTTCTTCCAGCCGCTGCTGACCTGCGCTGCGTACCGGCCTTCGGAGAGCCTGAACGCCTCCGCATTCTGCGCGCCCGAGATCGACTCGCAGATCGCGCGCGCGACCAGCCTCCAGGCGGCGAATCCCGCGGCCGCCTATCCCGCCTGGGGGAAGATCGACCGCGAGATCACGCTGCGCGGGCCCCTGCTTCCGCTCGTCAATCCGCTCGGAGTGGATTTCGTCGCTCCGCGCGTCGGCAACTACCAGCGCAACCCGGCCTTCGGGATCCTGCTCGGCCGGCTCTGGGTCCGGTAGGGCGCCGCCGCAGCGCTCGCGTTCGAAAGCCGCGGGCTGCATCGATGCTCTAGGCTGGCCCTCCGAAATCGGAGGGACCCCATGGCATACGACTTCATCATCGTCGGAGGCGGATCGGCCGGGTGTGCGCTCGCCAACCGGCTGAGCGCCGATGCGTCGAACCGGGTGCTCGTCCTCGAGGCGGGCCGGATGGACTCGAAGTGGGACATCTTCATCCACATGCCGGCCGCGCTGACCTGGCCGATCGGCAGCCGCTTCTACGACTGGAAGTACGAGTCGGAGCCCGAGCCGCACATGAACGGGCGGAAGGTCTACCACGCGCGCGGCAAGGTGCTCGGCGGGTCGAGCTCGATCAACGGGATGATCTTCCAGCGCGGCAACCCGCTCGACATCGAGCGCTGGGCGCACGACCCCGGCATGGAGTCGTGGGGCTACGCCAACTGCCTGCCGTACTTCAAGAAGATGGAGACGTGCCTCGCGGGCGCGGACGAGTACCGCGGCGGCGACGGCCCGCTGAAGCTCGAGCGCGGTCCCGCCACCAACCCGCTCTTCACCGCGTTCTTCCAGGCCACCCAGCAGGCCGGCTACACGCTCACGAGTGACGTCAACGGCTACCGCCAGGAGGGCTTCGCGCCCTTCGACCGCAACATCCGCCGCGGGCGGCGGTTGAGCGCGGCGCGCGCCTACCTGCATCCGGTGCTGGAGCGCCCGAACCTCGAGCTGAAGGTGCGCGCGCAGGTCACGCGCGTGCTCTTCGAGGGCACGCGCGCGGTCGGCGTCGAGTACCGCTCGGGCAAGGGTCCACTCGAGCAGGCGCGTGCCGCCGAGGTCATCCTCTGCGGCGGCTCGATCAACACGCCGCAGGTGCTCGAGCTCTCGGGCGTCGGCAACGCCGACGCGCTCCGAAAGCTCGGCATCGACGTCGTGCACGACCTGCCCGGCGTCGGCGAGAACCTGCAGGACCACCTCGAGGTCTACGTCCAGTACTCGTGCAAGCAGCCCGTCTCGGTCGCGCCCGCGATGCTCTACCGCAACCGCCCGAGCGTGTTCCTGAAGTGGCTGCTCCTCCGCAGCGGGCCGGGCGCCACGAACCACTTCGAGGGCGGCGGCTTCGCGCGCTCGAACGACGACGTGATCTACCCGAACCTGATGTTCCACTTCCTGCCGGTCGCCGTCCGCTACGACGGATCGAAGCCGGCCGGCGGGCACGGCTACCAGGTGCACATCGGGCCGATGTACTCGGACTCGCGCGGGTCGGTGCACATCAAGTCGAAGAATCCGTTCACGAAGCCCGCGCTGCGCTTCAACTATCTCTCGACCGACCAGGACAAGCGCGAGTGGGTCGAGGCGATCCAGGTCGCCCGCACGATCCTCACGCAGGCCGCGTTCGACCCCTACAACGGCGGCGAGCTGTCCCCCGGGCCGAGCGTGTCGACGCCGGAGGAGATCCTCGAGTGGGTCCGGAAGGACGCCGAGACCGCGCTGCATCCGTCGTGCACCTGCAAGATGGGCACCGGCGCGGACGCGGTCGTCGATCCGCTGAGCATGCGCGTGCACGGGCTCGACGGCCTGCGCGTCGTGGACGCATCGGTGTTCCCCTACGTCACGAACGGCAACATCTACGCGCCCGTGATGATGGTCGCCGAGAAGTCCGCCGACCTCATCCTCGGCAACACGCCGCTGGCGCCGCTGGACGTCCCGTTCTTCCGCCGCGACCAGGCCGCGCAGGAACCTCAGGTGACCGCAACGTAGGCTCAGGTGGGCGGCGGCGCCGGCGTCAGGCCGTGGCGGCGCATGACCTCGCCGAGCGCGGCCTGATCGGGAGGCCCTCCGGCGGCTGCGGCGACGACTGCGGCGACGTCGCGGAAGTACTGCGCACCGAAGATGCCGGGCGTGATGATCGCGAGGAACTTCGCGTCCTCGTCGCCGTGATTCGCGAAGCCGTGGACGACGCCGCGGCGGATGCACGTGGCTGTCGCCCGGCCCGAGCTCGATCGTCTCGCCCGCGACCGTGTAGGTCGTGCGCCCCGCCAGGCCGTAGACGGTCTCCTCGAAGGCATCGTGACTGTGCGGCAGCGGCATCCTCGCGTTGGCGGGGACGCTGCACTCGAACACGCACACGGTGCCGCCGGAGTCGTCCGCCTCGACAAGGAAATGCACGCCGAGCGCGCCGAGCGTGATGGTGGTTCCCTGGGGTTTTTCCATCGCGGGAACCTACAGCACAGGGCTCTAAGCGGGTGCGCGCTCGCCGGATTGCACCGGTGCACCGAGAACGGCGAGTGCGACGTCCGGGACGTCGGTGATCAGGCCGTCCACGCCCAGCGCCGCGAGACGCTGCAGCTCGTCGGCGTCGTTGACCGTCCACGCGTGAAGCGCGAGCCCGAGCGCCCGCGCCCGCTCGACGAGCGAGCGATCGACGAGCTCCGATTTCGGGTGCAGGGCGCGGTGACGTGCTCGCTCGGCTTCGCGCAGAGCAGCGCCGAGGTCGCCGTCGGGCCCCACGACGAGTGCCGTCGGGACGTCCGGCCGCAGGGCGCGCACGACGCGCAGGGCGACGGGGTCGAACGACGAGGCGAGCACGCGATCCCGCCCGGACCGCCGTCGCAGGAGGCCGCAGAATGCGCTCGCCACTCCGCCGGGGACGTCGCCGTCGGTCTTCAGCTCGACGTTGACGATGCCGCCGGTGCTCGCGTCGAGTGCCGCGGCCAGGCCCGGGAGCGGCGGCTCGGCGAGACGGCGGACGGGCGTTCCTGCGAGGTCGGGGTCGTGGTGGACGACCAGGTCGCCGCGCGCCGCGCGCCGCGTGTCGAGCTCGACGCCGTCCGCACCGAGCGTGAGCGCCAGCCGGAAGGCCTCGGGCGTGTTCTCCGTCGCCGCGCGCGACGCTCCCCGGTGGGCCAGTACGAGGGGGCGTCGCACGCGTCTCAGGCTAGTGGCGCGACCGGACCCGATGGGTCACGGTGTGGTGAAGCCGGATCAGGTGTAGAGCAGCGATCCCGGGGTCGTGAGGAGCTGTCCCGTCTCGAGCCACGTCTTGAGGCCCGAGAGGATCATCGGCCAGCCGCCGTAGAGCTGATCGTTCGCGCCCTCGCGCAGCTGGTCGTGGACCACCGTCAGCCGGCACGAGTCGTCGCCGATCGGCTCGATCTCCCACGTCACCCGCGAGGTCCCCTCGCTCTTCACGTCCTCGCCCCAGAGCGCCACCATGCTCTGCACGAGCCGGCGCGGTGGATCGGACTCGAGGATCTCGCCCTCGCCGAGCAGGCCGCCCGGCGAGGTCATCTCGTAGCGCGACCCGACCTTCCAGTCGGAGACGATGCTCGCGCCGAAGTTGTACTTGCTGCGGATCCCGGGATCCGTGATCGCCTCCCAGAGGCGCTCCGGGCTCGTGCGGATGTAGATCTCGAACACCTTTTCCATCGGAGTCTCCAGTCTCTCCTTGATCTCGCTGAGCGCTGCCGTCCAGGGCTCGGCGTACTTGCTCACCCACCGGTCGTGGACGAGCCGGATCGGCACGGGGTTCAGGTGGTGCAGCTTCTCGCGGCCCTGCCGCCGTGTGACGACGAGCCCGGCCTCCTCGAGCAGCTTGAGGTGCTTCATGACTCCGAAGCGTGTCATCGAGAACCCCTTCACGAGCGCCCCGAGCGTCTGCCCGTCCTCGCGATAGAGCGCGTCGAGCAACTCCCTGCGAGTCGGGTCGGCCAGTGCGCTGAACACCGCGTCCATGCAGTGAACAATAGGTGACCATTTGGTCACATGTCAAGGATCATCAACCGCCGGGCGAAAGCTGCAGCCGCTTCTCCGAGACCCGGATGTAATCGATCAGCACGGTCTGCGGAAAGGGCGCCGCGCTGTCGGGGGTCTCCGAGAGCGTCCCGCCGACGGCAACATTGACGATCAGGAAGAAGTCGTGGTCGAACACCCAGGGGTTGCCGCGCAGATCGCCCGGTGTCGCCGTGCCGTAGAGCGCGCCGTCCAGGTACCAGCGGATCCTCCCGGGCTCCCAGTCGACGGAGTAGACGTGAAAGTCGTCGGCGAGGCTCACGCCTGCGTCGTGCGTCGCAGCGATGCCCTCATTCCCGCAGTAGCCGGGGCCGTGGATCGTTCCCTGCACGAGCGAGGGTGCCGTGCCGAAGTGCTCCATCACGTCGATCTCGCCGCATTGCGGCCACCCCACGTCATCGAGATCACCACCGAGCATCCAGACCGCAGGCCAGATGCCACGTCCGGCTGCCAGGCGCATCCGCACCTCGACCAGGCCGTGCGTGAACGACACGCGGCCCTTGCTGATCAGCCGCGCCGACGTGAACGTGCGGCCGCCGCTCAGCCGCGGATCGGCACGCCGCACGGTGATGGCAAGGTTGCCGCGACCGTCGAGCGAGGCATTCTCGCCGTCTGTGTAGGCCTGCAGCTCGTCGTTTCCCCAGCCGTGCCCGCCGATCTCCGGCTGCCAGGTCGCGGGATTCGCCGGCGCGCCCTCCGGGCCGTCGAACTCCTCCGACCAGACGAGAGACCACTCTCGCACCCGGCTACCCCGCGAACTCGAGCACTGCCTGCCCGCGCACGCCGGGGTCGCAGCGGAAGAGCGAGCCTCCCGACGGATCGACGCCGTCCGGCAGCTCGAGCCGTGACGTCGTGATGAAGAGCTGCGAGAGGTTGTCACCGCCGAACGCGCACGCGGTGACCCGCCCGCACGGCAGCGGCACGACTGCGTCCAGCGTCCCGTCGGGCGCGTAGCGGTGCACCCCTCCGCCATCCCAGAGCGCGAGCCAGACACCGCCCTCGGAGTCGACGGCAAGGCCGTCCGGGAGGCCGAGGCTCGGCTCGATCTCGGTGAAGCATCTCCGCTCGCCGAGCTCGCCGCTCGCACCGTCGAACGCGAAGGTGTCGATGCGCTGGGAGGTCGAGTCGACGTAGAACGCGGTGGCGCCGTCGGGCGACCAGCCGAGACCGTTCGAGATCGTCACGCCGGCGAGCGCCGTCGCGAAGCTGCCATCCGGCTCGACGCGGTACAGCGTGCCCGCCCCGTCGCGCATGTCGTAGGCCATCGTCCCGCACCAGAAGCGCCCCTGCGGGTCACAGCCGCCCTCGTTCATGCGGATGCCCGGTTCGTCGAAGACCTCGCACAGGATCGTGGGGTCATCGTTCTCGTCGAGCAGTGCGACACCCGTCTCGGTCGCGACCACGAGGCCGCCGCCGGCGCGCGGGCGGACGATCGCCGCGACCGGGCCGGGGATGTCGATCGCGCGCGTCGTCCCGCCCGCCAGGGATGTCGCGAGCACGCGCCCGGCGAGCATGTCGACCCAGGCCAGCTCGCCGGTGCGCGCGAGCCAGCAGGGGCCTTCGCCGTGCAGGGCGAGCGGCGCGGTGATCTGCTCGGCACGCACGCCGCATAGTCTGCCTGGCGTGGAGGGCGAGCGCACGGTGCTCCTGCGCAGCGGAGCGGTGAAGGTGCAGGTGCGCCGCTCGACACGAGCGCGCCGCGTCCGGCTCGTGCTCGTGCCGGGCGTGGGGCCGGAGCTCGTCGTCCCTGTTCGCGCGCGCGACAGCGCGATCACCGATGCGCTCGCGACGCTTGCGCCCTGGCTCGAGCGTGCACTCGCTCGCCAGCAACCGCAGGCGCTCGGCCTCGCGCGGCCGGGCGTCGCGTGGCACGGCGGCGAGGCGATCGAGCTGCGCATCGTCGAGGCGGGGCGCGCCAGCGCCGGCTGGAGCGCCGGGGCGCTCGAGCTGCGCGCACCCGACCGCGCCGGCGCGGCGACCGCGCTCGAGCGCTGGTACCGCAGTTCCGCGCGCGAGGCGCTCGCGGCCTCGATCGAGCGCCAGGCGGAGGCGATCGGCGTCGAGCCCAAGGCGCTCGCCGTACGCGACCAGCGCACCCGCTGGGGCTCGTGCTCGTCGCGCGGCACGCTGTCGTTCTCGTGGCGGCTCCTGCTCGCGCCGGCGTGGGTGCTGGACGACGTCGTCTGCCACGAGCTCTGCCACATGCGCATCGCCAACCACTCGCAGGCGTTCTGGAGCCTGTTCGCCCGGTACCGGCCCGGCGCGGACTCGCGTCCCTGGCTGCGCGCCCACGGCGGTGAGCTCGCCGCCTACCGGGCGGCCGATAGCATCGGGGCGCCATGAACATGACCGACTACGAGACTGCCCGGCGCACGTTCCGGTTGCATGTCCCGGAGGACTACGAGTTCACGCGCGACGTGGTCGAGCACTGGGCCGCGCAGCACCCGGGCAAGCTCGCGCTGGTCGCGCTGGACGAGCGCGGCGAGGGCCGTCGCGAGATCACGTTCGGCGATCTGGCACGCGCATCGCGCCGCGTCGCCAATGCACTCGAGGGGCTCGGCGTCACGGTCGGGGAGCGGGCCTTCGTGATGCTCCCGCGCATCCCGGAGTGGTACGAGCTGCTGCTCGGGATGTTCCGCTTCGGCGTCGTGCCGATGCCGGCGACGACGCTCTGCACCGCGCGCGACATCGCGCAGCGCATCGAGCGCGCGCAGGCCACGCTCGCGGTCGTGGACGACGAGGCCGCCGCCAAGCTGGCCACCGTCCGCGACCAGTGCCCGTCCCTGCGCCACGTGATCGTCGTGGGCGACCCGGTCGAGGCCGGAAGCGTCCGCTACGACGAGCTCGTCGCGCGCGCGAGCGACGCGGAGCCGACCGGGCGGGAGACGCGCGCCGACGATCCGCTGCTCCTCTACTTCACCTCGGGCACGGTGGCGGCGCCGAAGATGGTGCTCCACACGCACGCCTCGATGGGCGCCGGCCACGAGATCACGGCGCGCTTCTGGCAGGACCTGACGCCCGCCGACCTCCACTGGACGTTCTCCGACACGGGGTGGGCCAAGGCGGCCTGGGGCAAGCTCTTCGGTCAGTGGCGCATGGGCGCGTCGGTCTTCCTCTGGGATCAGCGCGGCAAGCTCGATCCCGAGTTCTGCCTGCGCGTGCTCGAGCGCTCGGGCGTGACGACGTTCTGCGCGCCGCCCACGCTGTTCCGTGCGTTCGTCCAGCTCGACCTCGCCGCGTTCGATTTCAAGCAGGTGCGCCACACGGTCTCGGCCGGCGAGCCGCTCAACCCCGAGGTCATCCGGGCCTGGCGCGAGGCGACCGGGACGACGATCTACGACGGCTACGGGCAGACGGAGACGGTGAACATCGTCGCCAACTTCCCCTGCCTCGAGGTGCGCCCGGGCTCGATGGGCAAGCCCACGCCGGGCAACGACGTCGACGTCGTCTCGGACGACGGCGTGCGACTCGGGGCCGGCGAGGAGGGGAACATCGCGCTCGCGACGGAGCCGGAGCGGCCGGTCGGCCTGATGTCCGGCTACTGGCGCGACGACGACGCGAACGCCGAGGTGTTCCACGACGGCTGGTACTTCACGGGCGATCGCGCCTACAAGGACGAGGACGGCTACTTCTGGTTCGTCAGCCGCGCCGACGACGTCATCATCTCGGCCTCGTACCGCATCGGCCCGTTCGAGGTCGAGTCCGCCCTCGTCGAGCACCCGGCGGTCGCCGAGTCGGCGGTCGTCGGCAAGCCCGATGCCGAGCGCACGAGCATCGTCAAGGCGTTCGTCGTGCTCGCGCCCGGGCACGCGGCCTCGGACGACCTGGTGCGCGAGCTGCAGGAGCACGTCAAGACGGTCACGGCGCCGTACAAGTATCCGCGCGAGGTCGAGTTCGTCGACGCGCTGCCCAAGACGATCTCCGGCAAGATCCGCCGCAGCGAGCTGCGCGAGCGCTCGTGACGCAGCTGCCGCCGTTCGCGATCGAGCGCTACTTCGCAGTGCACGAGTTCGCCGTGCCGTACCTGCTGTGCGCGTCCGACGTGGAGCCGGTCTCCATGCGCGAGCTGCTGGGGTACGCCGACGACGAGACGCGCGAGCTCTGGGACGGACTCGTGCTCGGCTACACGGAGACGCTCGGCTCGCCGCAGTTGCGACAGGAGATCGCAGGCCTCTACGAGACGCTGGAGGCCGACGACGTGATCGCCGTCGTGGGCGCGAGCGAGGCGCTCTTCATCCTGTTCTCGGCGCTCGTGCGGCCGGGCGATCACGTGATCGCCCTGTGGCCGGCGTACCAGTCGCTCTACGACCTCGCGCGCTCGCAGGGCGCGGACGTCGAGCTGATCGAGTTGCGCGCCGAGGACGGCTGGGCGCTCGACGTCGACCGGATCGCCGCCGCGATGCGGCCGACGACGCGCGCCGTCGTCGTCAACCTCCCGCACAACCCCACCGGCATGCACCTCGGAGCGGCGGAGTTCGACGCGCTCGCCGACCTCGTGGAGCGGCATGGCGCGACGCTCGTGTGCGACGAGGTCTACCGCGGACTCGAGTACGACCCGGCCGGCCGGCTCCCGGCGGCCGCCGATCGCTCGCACCGTGCCGTGAGCGTGGGCGTGCTCTCGAAGGCGTACGCGCTCGCCGGGTTGCGCGTGGGGTGGCTGGCGACGCGCGATCGCGTTCTCCTGGATGCCGCCGCGCAGGTGCGCGACTACACGTCGCTCTGCAGCCCGGCGCCGTCGGAGGTGCTCGGCATCGTCGCCCTGCGTGCCGCCGAGGCGCTGGTCGAGCGCAGCCGCGGCATCATCGCGGCCAACCTGCCGCTCGTCGACGAGCTCATGGCCGAGCACGCCGAGCAGCTCGACTGGGTGCGCCCCACGGCGGGATCGATCGGCTTCCCGCGCTACCGCGGCTCCGAGGGGATCGACGCCTTCAACGAGCGTCTCGTCGCGGAGCAGGGAGTGCTGTTGCTGCCCGGCCGCGTCTACGGCTACGGCGACGGGCGCTTCCGCCTCGGTTTCGGCCGCACGAACCTCCCAGAGGCCGTCGAGCGGCTCGACCGGCACCTCCGCACGTGAGCACGTACGACCGCATCGGTCGCACGTACGCGCGAACGCGCCGGCCCGATCCGCGGATCGCACGGCAGATCGCCGAGGCGCTCGGCGATGCGCGCAGCGTCGTCAACGTGGGCGCCGGGACCGGCGCCTACGAGCCGCGCGACCGCGACGTGGTCGCCATCGAGCCGTCGTCCGTGATGCTCCGGCAGCGCCCACTGGACGCGGCGCCCGCGGTGCAGGGAGCGGCCGAGGACATCCCGTTCGCCGACGGCGCCTTCGACGCCGCGCTCGCCGTGCTCACGATGCACCACTGGAGCGACTGGCGGGCAGGCGTGGACGAGATGCGGCGCGTGGCGCGCCGCCGGATCGTGATGCTCACGTTCGACCCCGACTACATCTCGCGCTACTGGCTCGTGCGCGACTACCTGCCCGAGATCGCCGTGCAGGACGAGAAGCGCTTTCCTCCGCTTGCGGTGGTCGCCGAGGCGCTCGGCGGCGCGCAGTCGACGCCCGTGCCGATCGCGGCGGACTGCACCGACGGCTTCCTCTGCGGGGCCTGGATGCGACCGCTCTCGTATCTCGACGAGACGGTGCGCGCGAACATCTCGAGCTTCGCGCTCCTGGATCCCGCCACGCTCGCGGCCGCGCTCGCGCGTCTCGAGCAGGACGTCGCCGACGGCACGTGGGCCGAGCGCAACGCCGACCTGATCGCCCGGGACGAGGCCGACTTCGGCTACCGCCTGCTCGTGGCGGAGCTGGCTTGACGGCGAACCGCCCGGCAGCCCATGATCGGATCGCACGTTTGGGGCCAGACCCCAAACGTGCGGCGCTTATACGAGCAACCACCCCAGAGGGAGCTGAAGACGATGGCGCTCGCAGATGATCTCGCGTACATGACGGCGACGGAGATGGCGGCTCGCATCCGGCGCCGGCAGCTCTCGCCCGTCGAGATCGTGGACGCCGTCATCGAGCGCATCGAGGAGCGCAACCCGAGCCTCAACGCCTTCGTGTTCAAGGGCTACGACGATGCGCGCCAGCGCGCCGAGAAGGCCGAGCGCGCGGTCATGTCCGGCGAGGAGCTGGGCTCGCTGCACGGCGTGCCGACGGCGATGAAGGACCTGTTCGACTTCAAGCCCGGCTGGCCGTGCACGTTCGGAGGCGTGCGCGCGCTCAAGGATCTCGTGATCGACGCCTACTGCGTGTTCGCCGAGCGCGTCGAGAAGGCCGGCGCGATCCTGATCGGCAAGACGAACAGCCCGGTGATGGGGTTCCGCGGCGTCACCGACAACTACCTCTTCGGTCCGACCGGGAATCCGTTCGACACCGCGTACAACCCCGGCGGCTCGTCGGGCGGCAGCGCGGCGGCCGTGGCGGACGGGCTGGTGCCGTTCGCCGAGGGCACCGACGGCGGCGGCTCGATCCGCATCCCTGCCGCGTGGACGGGTGTCTACGGCTACAAGGCGTCGTTCGGCCGAGTGCCGATGGTCATGCGGCCCGACGCCTGGGCGCACACGAACCCGTACATCTACGAGGGGCCGCTGACGCGGACGGTCGAGGACGCGGCGCTCGTGCTGAACGCGCTCTCGGGCTACGACGCGCGCGATCCCTACAGCCTCGACGAGGACGTCGACTTCCTGCCGGCGACGCGCCGCTCGATCAAGGGCATGCGCATCGCCTACAGCCCCGACCTCGACGTCTTCCCGGTCGATCCGCGCATCGCGAAGGTCGTGGGCGAGGCGGTCGAGGCGTTCAAGGAGGCCGGAGCCACGGTCGAGGAGGTGAAGCTCGGCATCACGCGCGACCAGCGCGAGCTCTCGGATCTCTGGTGCCGGATGATCATCCCACTCTCGATCGTCGCGTTCGAGCGCATGCGTCTGAGCGGCTTCGACCTGCTGGGCGAGCACCGCGACGACTTCCCGCCCGAGTTCCTGTACTGGGTCGACAAGGAACGGGGCATGACCGTGCTCGAGCAGATGCGCCGACCAGGAGATCCGCACGGAGATCTACGACGCGCTGCAGGGCGTGTTCGCCGACTACGACCTGCTCGTCTGCCCGACGCTGACCGCGATGCAGGTCAAGAACGGCACCGACGGCAACACGCTCGGCCCGGCCGAGGTCAACGGCGTCGAGATCGACCGCTGCATCGGCTGGTGCCCGACCTACGTCTCCAACTACTCCGGCCACCCCTCGGCGTCGATCCCCGCGGGCTTCGCGGACGGCCTCCCGGTGGGCATGCAGATCATGGGCCGCCGCTACGCCGACGCCGACGTGCTCGCGGCCAGCGCCGCGTTCGAGCGCGTACGCCCGTGGTACGACTCCTACGCTCGCTGCGCCGAGCGGTCGCTGGCGCGCTAGCCCGCACTCAGGACGCCGCGGCCTCCGGGCCGAGCAGGCGGCGGGCGATGTGCTCGGCCCGCAGCCACGCCGGGTTCGGCGCGGTGCGCGTGAGCGGGTCGCGGCTCGTGGCCGTGCGCATCAGGAACCGCTTGCGGATCGCGCGCGAGCGCGCGACGCGCAGCGCGACGCCGGGCGCGCGCTCGATCGCGGCCTTGGCGATCCAGGCCAGCGAGGTGTGCCGCCCGAGCGCGTTGTCGAGCCGCCCCGGATAGGCCGAGAGGTCGGTTGCCCGGCCCGCGAGGACGTCGCTGATGCAGGCCGTCGCCACGTGCGCGCTCGTGAACGCCTCGTACATGCCGTCGCCCGAGAGCGGATCGACGAGGCCGGCGGCGTCGCCGATGGCCAGCGCGCGACCGCGGGCGACCTGCGTGCCGTCGCCGCGCATCGGCAGGCGGTGGCCGCGCAGCTCGGTCAGCGACTCCCAGGCGATGCCGTGGCGTGCGCACACGGCGCGCAGGTGATCGCGCAGGAGCGGTCCCTGCGAGTCCCAGCCGCCGACGCCGACGTTGGCGTGGTCGCCTTTGGGGAAGACCCAGCCGTACCCGCCGGGGACGTAGCCCATCTCGAGCAACGCGACGTGCTGCTCGACGCCGGCGCCGACCGCGTCGTAGGCGACGTTCGCCTCGAGAGCGGGGGCGAAGATGCGGTCCTGGCCGAGGTCGAGCGATCGCCCGCAGATGCCGTTCGCTCCGTCGGCCGCGACGAGGATCTCCGCCCCGGCCTGCGAGCCGTCGTCGAACGTGACGACCGGCCGTCCGTCCTCGGCGAGCTCGACGGTGCGCAGCTTCACGCCGTCGCGGAAGTCGGCGCCCGCGAGTGCGGCCTGCTCGGCCAGGAACGCGTCGAGCCGCTTGCGCTGCGTCATCAGGACGACGGGCGCGATGCCGCCGTGCTCGAACGCGCCGAGCGCGGGGTGGCGGAAGGCGATGGTCGTGATCTGCCGCTCGACCACCGGGCCGATGGCGAAGGGCAGCAGCCGTAGGCCGCGCATCGTGACGCCGCCGCCGCACGGCTTGTCGCGGGGGAAGCGCGCGCGGTCGACGAGCAGCGTCCTGACGCCCTCGCGGGCGAGCAGGTGTGCGGTCAGCGAGCCCGCCGGGCCCGCGCCCACCACGATGAGGTCGAAGCGCTCCACGATCGGAGCGTACGATCTCGGCATGGGAGACAGCAGCGTTCGAGTCGAGGATGCCGGCGACCTGCGGGTGCGCCAGGCCATGATCGCGCGGCCGAAGTCGGTGCCGCGAAGCGCCAGCGTGGGCGAGGCGCGGATCCTGTTCGAAAACCCCAAGAACCGTCTTCTGCTCGTCGACGACGACGGTATCTACGCAGGACACGTGCTGCGCGACGATGTGCCCGATGCGGAGCCGGACGAGGCGCCGCTGCTGCCGCACGTGCGCCGCGACTGCCCGACGATCGGCCCCGACGAGAGCGTCGCGGCGGCGCTGCCCCTGACCACGGAGCAGTTCGAGAACCGGCTCGTCGTCGTCGGCGAGGAGGGACAGCTGGAGGGCCTGCTCTGCCTCAACAAGCGCGACGGCTACCTCTGCGTGGACGTTCGCGGATGACGGGAGTCCACCGCAGCGAGCTGACGCCCGTCTCCTTCCTGCAGCGCGCGGCGTACCTGCATCCCGCACGCGTGGCGGTCGCCCACGAGGACGGCAGGCGGATCACCTACGGCGAGCTCGAGGAGCGCTGCCACCGGCTCGCCAATGCGCTGCGTGCGCGCGGGCTGCGCCACGGCGAGCGCGTCGCCGTGCTCTCGCCGAACGCGCCGGCGATCCTCGAGGCGCACTACGCCGTGCCGCTCGCCGGCGGCGTCCTGGTCGCGATCAACACGCGTCTGGCGCCGGCCGAGGTCGACCTCATCCTGCGCCACTCCGGCGCCCGGGCGCTGCTCGTCGATCACGCGCTCGTGCCGCTCGTCGAGGGACTCGACCTGAGCGGCATCGACGTCGTGCGGATCGCCGACAGCGGCCGGCCGGAGGATGCCTACGAGCAGCTGATCGCGTCCGGCGCGCCCGAGCGGCCCGAGTCGTGGCTCGAGCACGAGGAGGAGCCGATCTCGATCAATTACACGTCGGGCACGACCGGCGCGCCCAAGGGCGTCGTCTACACGCACCGCGGCGCGTACCTGAACGCGCTCGCCGAGGTGATCGTGGCCGGCCTGACGCCCGAGAGCGCGTACCTCTGGACGCTACCGATGTTCCACTGCAACGGCTGGTGCTTCCCGTGGGCGGTCACCGCGGTCGCCGGGCGCCACGTGACCGAGCGTGCGGTCGATCCCGGTCGCGTGTGGGAGCTGATCGAGCACGAGGGCGTGACGCACTACAACGGCGCGCCGACGGTGCACATCGGCGTCGCGGAGCATCCCTCGGCGCACCGGCTGGAGCGCGCGGTGACCGTGCTCGCCGCGGCAGCACCGCCCTCTCCGACGCTGCTCGCGCGGCTCGAGGAGCTCAACTTCCGCGTGGTGCACGTCTACGGTCTCACCGAGACCTACGGGCCGATCACCGTGAGTCCCGAGCCGGATGGATTCGCGGATCTGGACGCGGCCGGCCGCGCGCGCGTGCTCGCCCGGCAGGGCCAGGCGTACCCGACCGCCGACCTCGTGCGCGTCGTCGACGAGGACGACGACGACGTGTCCCGCGATGGCGAGACGATGGGCGAGGTCGTGATGCGGGGCAACAACGTGATGCTCGGCTACCACGACGATCCTGAGGCGACGGCGCACGCGTTCCGCGGCGGCTGGTTCCATTCCGGCGACCTCGCGGTGTGGCATCCCGACGGGACGATCGAGCTGCGCGATCGCGCCAAGGACGTGATCATCTCGGGTGGCGAGAACATCTCCACGATCGAGGTCGAGCAGGCGCTCGCATCGCATCCGGCCGTGCTCGAGTGCGCCGTCGTGGCGATCCCGCACGAGCGCTGGGGCGAGCGCCCGAAGGCGTTCGTGACGCTCCGCGACGGCGCCGAGGCGACGCCCGAGGAGTTGATCGAGCACTGCCGGACGCTCATCGCGCGCTTCAAGGCCCCCGATGCCGTCGAATTCGGCCCGCTGCCGAAGACGTCGACCGGCAAAGTCCAGAAGTTCGTCCTGCGCGATCGCGAGTGGGGCGACCGCGCAGCGCGCATCAACTGACGTGATCGGCTGCGCGCAGCGCGCGATCGCGGCTGCTGCGATCGCGGTCGTCGCGACCGGCTGTCTCGGCATCGGCGGCGAGGACAAGTACGCGAAGTACCAGCACCGGGAGGAGGCCGGCGAGCAGATCGACGCGTTGCTCGCGGCGATTCCGCAGTACCCGGACGCGCGGCTCGCCGACCGTCACGACAGCGGGACCACCTACCACGTCGCCGCGGACGAGGCCATCGAGGCGGAGCCCTACAGCAGTACCGTCGGATACATCGTCTCCGGCGATGCGACGGGGGCCGGGGTCATGCTGCATTTCCGGCGGGTGCTGCCGGTGCGAGGCTGGCGCTGCGTGTTCACGCCGCGGGTGGGCGGAGAGTTGCGACGGATCTCGTGCCGCCGCGGTCGCTCGACGCTCGAGGCCGCGATCAGCGACGCCGGCGACTACGAGCTCACGGTGCAGGCATCCGACGCGCGACCGCCGATCGCGGTGATCGACGGCGACTGAGCGATCACGCCGCGGGCGGCGACGCAGCCGTCGGGCCACGGACCAGCCTGCGAGCGATCAGATACAGGCCACGCAGCACGAGCGCCCGTCGCCGGCGAAAACCGGCGCATGGTCGGCCGGTGGTCGGAACGTGCCGGTCAGCGGCCGCTCAGGGCGTGAGGGCCGAGCTGCGACCCGCCGAGCGACCCCGGGCGCGCGTCTGCCGTGTGATGAGCACCAGCGCACGTGACCACATCGTCATGCCCACCGCGAAGAGGCCGACGGCGAGCACGGTCAGCGCGTTCGCGACCCAGGCGCGCGCCGTCTGGCCGCCGTAGGTCAGCTCGACCACTGCGAAGAGCTGGGCACCGCCGAGGACGAATGCGATTGCGCTGACGGCCAGGCACGCCGCCGAGCGCGCCCAGATGACCCGCATCAGGTTCTCGTTCACGTCGCCAACCTACGACGGGTGCGCGAAAACGCACCACCACCCTTCGGGTAGTGGCGCGCGGGAAGGACGGGCGCGCAGCGCGCCGCACGGTGCGGCGCGCTGCGCAGCGAATGGTCAGGGGCGGATCGTGTGCAGACGGGAGAGGGACGACGCACCCACGAGGTAGAAGGCGTCGGTCGAGGCTGCGACCGGCGAGTAGTAGCCGATCGGCGAGCGCCAGCGCTGGACGCCGCTGCGCGTGTCGATGCCGTAGGTGCCTCCCTCGAGAGTGGCGACGTAGACGATGCCGTCGACGACCGCTGCCGAGCCGGAGATCCTGCCGCCGACGGCGTATGTCCAACGCGCCCTGCCGGTGTCGGTGTCCAGCGCGTACAGGCTGCCGTCGTAGGAGCCCGCGTAGAGCGTGCCGTGGTCGATCACGGGCGAGGCGTAGACATAGCCGGAGGTGCTGTGGGACCAGAGGCTGCGTCCGCCGGAGAGCGCGAAGGCGTAGATGTTGCCGTCGGTCGAGCCGATGAAGACCCGCCCGCCGGAGATTGCCGGGCTCGAGTAGAACTGCCCGAGCGCAGGGCCTTCCGTGCGCCAGATGATCCGGCCGGTCTTGGGATCGAACGCGTACACGTGCCCGTCGTAGGAGCCCACGACGAGGCGACCCGCGGCGATGGCCGGCGCGCCCTTGATGGGGCCGTCGACGTGCTGGTGCCAGCGGACGCGTCCGGTCTTGGCATCGAGGGCGAACATGCTGCCGTCCTGCGCCCCGAAGTAGAGGACGCCGTCAACGAGCAGTGGCGAGGATTCGCTGCGGGCGCCGACGGCGAATTGCCAGCGGACCGCGCCGTCGCTCTGGCGCAGTGCATAGACGAACCCGCCGAGCGACGAGACGTACACCGAGTCGGAGTCGAGCGCGGGCTTGGAGGCCAGCGGCGCTGCCAGTTGCCGCGTCCAGAGCGGACGCCCGGTGCGTGCCGACGACGCCACGACCCGGCCGTCGCTGGTCTCGATGTACGAGGCGCGCTCGCCGATCGCGGGCGGGAACTCGAGCATCGCGCCCATCGGGCGGATCCAGAGGCTCTTGAAGGGAGGCCGCTGCGGCTTGGCGACGCGCAGCACGCGTCGCGCCTTCTTCTTCGCGCCGTGTGCGGCATGCGCGCGGGCGACGGAGGCGCCGCTGCGGACACCTGATTTCTTCGGGCCGTGCTCGGCGGCGAACGCCGTGCTTGCCATGCCACCGAGCAACGCCAACGTGGCGGTTGCGGCGACGAATTTCCGAGAGTCGAACTTCACTGTTGCTCACATACCTTGCTGTGGTTTGCCTGTCGGGAGACCACGCTAGGCAACCACTGCGACCCTCGTCGTCCGGCGCGACGAGCGGCACGTTCCGACCGCCGATCGGGGGAAGTGAGCGCGCTGCGGTCTACGCTCGCGGGGGTCGGCGAACCGTCAAGCGCCGGACGCGGAGCGCCCCGAGGGGGCGGGGCTCCGCACGCTCGCGGCGAAGCGCGCGATGCGACGGCAGCCCTCGGCCAGGACGTCCTCGTCGGCGGCGAGTGCGAGGCGCACGTGGCCGGCGCCGCTCGGGCCGAACGCCTCGATCGGGAGCACCGAGACGCCCTCGGTCTCGAGCAGCCGCTCGGCGAACTCGGTGGCGGACAGGCCACAGGCGCGGACGTCGAGCATGATGAACATGCCGCCCATCGGCATGTGGCAGCGCAGGCCCGCCTCCCCGTCGATGCGCGCGACCACTGCGGCACGGCTCTCGTAGGCGGCGCGCATCTCGTCCGTCGCGGCGTCCGCCTCGCGCAGCGCGACCGTCGCCGCGTCCGAGATGAAGGGCGGCGAGCCGAACAGCATGCAGTCGAGCAGGAGCACGAGGCGCGTCTTCAGCTCCTCCGGCACGACCGCCCAGCCGGTGCGCCAGCCGGTCATCGCGTGCGACTTCGAGAGGCTCGAGATGCCCGCGATGCGCTCCTCGGCTCCGTCGACGGCGAGCACGCTCGCGTGCTTGCGGCCACCGAAGAGCAGCGAGCCGTAGACCTCGTCGGAGATCAGCCAGAGACTGTGCTCGCGGCAGATCTCGCCGAGCGCCGCGAGCGTCTCGGCGGGCACGCAGGCTCCGGTCGGATTGTTCGGCGTCGTCAGGACGATCGCGCGCGTGCGCGCCGTGAGCGCGGCCTCGACATCCGCGATGTCGAGCTGGAACTCCCGCTCGGGGCGCAGCGGCACGTTGACGGTGGTCGCGCCGGCGGTGGCGAAGATGCCGGGATACGTCGCGTAGAAGGGCTCGGGGACGATGACCTCGTCGCCCTCGCCGAGCACGCTGACGCAGACCGAGAACATCGCGGCCTGGGCGCCGGGGAAGAACACGACGCGACTCGGGTCGACCGGTCGCTCCGCCCACACGGATGCGCGCTTCGCGATCTCCTGACGCAGCGCCAGCTCGCCCTGGGAGTACGCGTAGTGCGTGCGCCCGGCGCGCATCGCGGCGTACGCGGCCTCGACGACGACGGGCGGCGTCTCGAAGTCGGGATCGCCGATCGTCAGCATGATGATGTCGTCGCCGCGCGCCCGCCGCTCGGACGCGAGGCGATGGACGTTCCAGGCCTGCGTGTCGTCGCGAGCGAGGCGATCGGCGATCGGCGAGAAGCGCATGCTCCGGACGGTACCTGTGCGCTTCAGGGACGTCGTGCAGTCACGATCGGCTGGTAGTAGCCGGTCTCGTCCGGCGTGCGCCAGCGCACGTCGCTCAGCCCGGCGGCCTCGAGCGCCCCGCACAGTTCGTCGCGCCGCAGGGCGCGCAGGCGCGTGCGACGGCAGGTCGTCTGCCAGCTCTCGCCCGAGCCGCGCAGCGTGAACTGTGCGAGCTCGTAGCTGCGGCCCTCGTCGTCCCAGTCCCAGATCTGGAACGAGATCGTCCCCGGCCCGACGCGCACCGGATGGCCGGCGGCGCGCTCGGCCCAGAGCAGCCTCGTAGTCGCGCAGGCTCACGACGGCGAGGCCGCCGGGCCGCAGCTTGGCGGCGACGCTCTCGGCGAAGCCAGCCAGATTGCTCGTCGGTGTGCAGGTGCGCGACCGAGTTGTCGCACGAGAGCACGCACTCGAACGTTCCCTTCACCTGCTCCGCGAGGCGCGTGAAGTCGGCGACTCCGAACGCGAGCGCCGCACCCATCGAGGCCGCCTCGTGTCGTGCGCGTTCGACCGATGCCGGCGAGAGGTCGGTCGCCGAGTACGTCGTGACCCCGCAGCGCGAGGCCGATGGCCTGCGTGCCGATGCCGCAGGAGCAGTCGAGCAACGTGTGCGGCGAATTGCCGAGCTCGCCGCGGATCAGCTTGTCGAGCGTCTCGCCCTGCCGGCGCACGGAGTCGGCCAGTCGCTCGTGCAGCGCGGCGTAGTCGTCGGCGAGGTCGTCGTAGAAGTCCTGCGCGTCCACGTCGGCAGCCTAGGGAAGACCGCCTGCGCCCGCCGCGCCGGCGCGGGCCTCTCAGCCCAGCGCGATGTCGTCGGGCCGCACCGGCACGCGCGTCAGCGGTCGCCCGCTGGCCGCGCGCAACGCGGCCACGACGGCTGCCGTCGAGACGACGGTCGGGGGCTCGCCGACGCCCTTGGCGCCGTAGGGCTGATCCGGCTCGGGATCCTCGATCAGCGCGATGTCGAGGGGTGGCATGTCGAGCGCGGTGGGCAGCAGGTAGTCGGTGAACGTCGGATTGACGATGCGGCCGTCGCGGGTGAGGATCTCCTCCATCAGCGCGAGGCCGATGCCCTGCGCCGTTCCGCCCTCGATCTGCCCGATCACCGCCTGGGGATTGAGCGCGCGGCCGATGTCCTGCGCGGCGCCGATCCAGACGACGCGGGCCAGGCCGAGGTCCTCGTCGACCTCGGCCACGACGCGCATGGCGCAGACCGCGAATGCGACGTGCGCGCGCTCGCCCGTGACCTGGCCGTTGGCCGGGTCGAGCGGCGTGGTGCGCGGATGGCGGTGGATGCGCTCGACGTCCACCTCGACGGCGCCGCGCTCGGAGCGCTCGGCGAGCGCCGCCCGGCAGGCGTCGCGCACGGCTCCGGTCGCCATCCACGTCATGCGCGAGGCCGAAGACGAGCCGGCGGAGCCAACCGTCGTGGTCGTGTGCGGGGCGAGCGTGACGTCCTCGGTCGCAAGCTCCGTGCGAGCGACCTGAAGGAGCACCGAGCCGACGCCCTGGCCGACCTCGGCCGCCGCGCAGTGGACGACGGCGCCCCCGTCGGCGCGCAGCACGACGCGTGCGGCGCAGAAGTCGTCGAAGCCCTCCGAGAAGCAGATGTTCTTGATGCCGACCGCGAAGCCGATGCCGCGGCGGACGCCCTCGCCGCGCGTCGTGTCGCCCGTGCCGCCGGGCAGCCGGCGGGGGTCGCGCGGGGTGACCTCGGGCTCCGGCACCGGCAGCGCGGCGGCCTGGCGGATGACCTCGGCGACCGGCAGCGATCCCGTGATCCGCTGGCCCGTCGGCAGTACGTCGCCGGGCGCAATCGCGTTGCGCAGGCGAAGCTCGACGGGATCCATGCCGAGCTCGGCTGCGAGCAGGTCCATCTGCGCCTCCGACCCGAAGCACGTCTGCACCGCGCCGAAGCCGCGCATCGCACCGCAGGGCGGGTTGTTCGTGTAGACGACCGTGCCCTCGATCAGCGCGTTCGGGACGGCGTAGGGCCCGACCGCGAAGGAGCAGGCGTTCGAGACGACCGCCGCCGAGCTCGAGGCGTAGGCGCCACCGTCCAGCAGGATCTCGCAGTGCACGCACGTGAGACGCCCGTCGCGCGTCGCGCGGTGCTCGAAGCGCATGCGCGCGGGATGCCGGTGGACGTGCCCGACGAACGACTCCGCCCGCCCGTAGACGATGCGCACCGCGCGGCCCGTGTGCAGTGCCAGGAGCGCGCCGTGGATCTGCATCGAGAGATCCTCGCGGCCGCCGAAGGCGCCGCCCACTCCGGCGAGGTGGATGCGCACCTGGTCGGGCGGCAGGCCGAGGCAGGGCGCGACCTGGTCGCGATCCACGTGCAGCCACTGCGTGGCCACGTAGATGTCGATGCCGCCCTCGCCGTCGGGCACCGCGAGGCCCGACTCCGGGCCGAGGAAGGCCTGGTCCTGGATGCCGACCTCGTACTCGCCGCGCACGACGACCTCGCCCTCGGCATCGGGGTCGCCATGCCGGATGACGACGCTGCGCACGACGTTCGGCCGGTCGTCCTCGCGGTAGCCGTGCCCCATCGTCGGCCGGTCGGGATGGAGCGGCGGCATCTCGAGCGCCCGCGCCATGTCGTCGACCGGAGGCAGCGGCTCGTACTCGACCGCGATCGCGCGCACGGCGTCGCGGGCCTGCTGCAGCGACTCCGCGGCGACCACCGCGACCGCCTCGCCGTCGTAGCGCACGCGGTCGATCGCGAGCACGGGCTGGTCGGGGAACTCGAGACCGTAGGTCTTGGCGCCGGGGACGTCGTCGTGCGTCAGCACGGCGTGAACGCCGGGCAGCTTCAGCGCGGCCGCGATGTCGATCGAGAGGATGCGCGCGTGCGCGTGCGGGCTCCGCAGCGTCGCGCCGTGCAGCATCCCGGGTACATGCAGGTCGCTCGAGTAGGCGAACTCGCCGGTGGCCTTCGGAATGCCGTCGGGGCGTGCGACCGTCTCGCCGAGGCGTCCGCGCACGAGCGTCGTCGTGCTCATGCGCGCAGCTCCACGGCGGCCTCGCGCACGGCCTCGAGAATGCGCCCGTAGCCCGTGCAGCGGCAGAGGTTCCCCGAGAGCGCCTCGCGGATGTCGTCGTCGCTCGGCGCCGCCTCGCGGGCGAGCAGCGCGGCGGTCGCGACGACCAGGCCGGGCGTGCAGAAGCCGCACTGCACGGCGCCGGCCGCGACGAACGCGCGCTGCACGGCGTGCAGCCGGCCGTCCTCCGCGAGTCCCTCGACCGTCACGACCTCGCGCCCGTCGGCCTGGGCTCCGTGCACGAGGCACGAGCAGACGAGCTGCCCGTCGAGCAGCACCGAGCAGGAGCCGCACTCGCCCTCCTCGCACGCGCCCTTGGCGCCCGGCAGGTCGAGCCGTTCGCGCAGCACGAACAGCAGGCTCTCGGCGCCGTAGACGTCGGCCTCGCGCTGCTCGCCGTTGACCTTCAGCTCGATCCTCATACGAGGCACCTCGCGAGCGCGCGCCGCGTCAGCACGCCGAGCGCGTGGCTGCGGTACGCGGCGGTGCCACGCTGGTCGTCGATCGGCGTGGCCGCGTCCATCACGCGCTCGGAGAAGCTCTCGGCCTCGTCGATCGGAGCCGTGACGAGACGCGCGACGGGGCCGGCGGATCCGAACGCCGCGCGCAACTCGCCGCGCTCGCGATCCGCGCTCAGGGCGAGCGAGCAGATCGAGATGACCATGGCGTTGCGCGGCCCCACCTTCATGAACGTCTGCGGGGCGCCCGAGGGGCGGATGCGGATGGCGACGACCAGCTCGTCGTCCTCCAGGGCGTTGCGCTTCGGGCCGACCAGGAAGTCCGCGAGCGGCAGTGTGCGGCGTCCGCGGCTGCTCGCGATCTCGATCTGCGCGTCCTCGATCAGCAGCGGCGGCAGTGCGTCCCCCGCAGGCGAGGCCGTGCCGAGATTGCCGCCGATCGTGCCGCGGTTGCGGATCTGGGGCGACCCCACCGTGCGCGATGCCGCCGCGAGGGCCGGCAGCTCGGAGACGAGCTCACCGCCCGCGGCCTGCGTGTAGGTGACCGCGGCGCCGAGCACCAACTCGTCGCCCTCGCGGTGCCAGCCGCGCAGCTCCTCGACCCGGCCGAGGTCGATCAGCGCGTCGGGGCGCGCGCGCTCGGCGTTGAGCGCGACCATCAGATCGGTACCGCCCGCGATCGGACGCGCGCCGGGTTCCTCGCCGCGCAGGCGAAGCGCCTCGTCGAGCGTATGCGGTGCATGCACGTCCACGACTACACCCTAAGAGGGCAGAACCTCGGCGCGGCCTCACGAGTTGCCCGCGCGGCTCGCCGACCGGCCGGCCGTCGATCGCCACGGTGTGGCCGCGCAGCATCGTGCGCGCGACGCGCCCGCGCAGGGTGCGACCCGTGAACGGGCTCTGCGGATGGCGGTAGAGCAGCTCGTCCGCGGCGAGGCTCGCCTCGGGCGCGGGATCGAGCAGGAACAGGTTCGCGGGCGCACCCGGTTCCACGCGGCCGCCGGGCAGCCCGAAGCGCTCGGCGGGTGCAGCGGCGCAGAGGCGAGCGAGCTCCGATGGCGCCAGACCCTCCGCGAGCAGCACCCGGGCGGTCGTCTGGCAGCCCGAGATGCCGCCCCAGGCCTCGAGCGCGTTGCCCTGCTTGAGCTCGGGCGGAGCGGGGGAGTGATCCGAGGCGACCAGATCGATCGTCCCGAGGCGCAGCGCGCGCCACAGGCCGTCGCGCTCGGCAGGCGTGCGCAGCGGCGGCGCGCACTTGGCCAGGAGGCCGATGCGCTCGGCATCCTCGTCGGTCAGCGCGAGGTAGTGCGGGCAGGTCTCGCACGTCACGTCGGCGCCGGCGGCCTTGGCCTCGGCCACGAGCGCGGCGGCCGAGCCGCAGGAGACGTGCACGATGTGCAGCGCGCAGCCGGCCTCGCCGGCCAGGGCGATCGCGCTGGCGATCGCCTCGATCTCGGCGGCCACGGGACGGGACGCGATGAAGCCGGCCATCGACGTGCGCCCTTCCGCGAGGGCGCGGCGGCCGAGCTCGCGCACCATCGCCGCGTTCTCGGCGTGCACCGCCACGGGCAGGTCGAGCTCGGCGGCGCGGCACATGCCCTCGTAGAGCGTGAGCGCGTCGCAGGCCTCGAAATCGTCGTTGCCGCTGTCGGCCATGAAGGCCTTGAAGCCGACGACGCCGCGCGCGGCCAGCTCCTCCATCTGGTCGACGCTCCCCGGCACGAGCCCGCCCCAGAGCGCGAAGTCGATGTGCGCAGTGCCCTGCGCCGCGGCCACCTTCGCGTCGAACGCGCTCGCGCTGACGGTCGACGGGATCGAGTTGAGCGGCATGTCGATCGCGCACGCGAAGCCGCCGGCAGCGAGCGCGCGCGTGCCCGTGGCGAAGCCCTCCCAGTCGGCCCGGCCCGGGTCGTTGAGGTGCACGTGGGCGTCGACCAGGCCGGGCAGCACGAGCAGCCCGGTGGCGTCGATCGTCTCCCGTCCCTCGCCCAGTTCACCGCCCGGCGCGACCTCGGCGATCACGCCGTCGGCGATCGCCACGTCGATGGTGCCGCCGCGCACGACCGTGTCGAAGCTCACGCAGCGCTCCTGCGATAGTGCGCGCCGTGCACGTGGTCTTCGCCACGATCGACTCGGACTACCTTCGCGAGTGGGCCGACCTGCTCGTGCGCTGGCTGCACGTGATCGCCGCCATCGCATGGATCGGCGCGTCGTTCTACTTCATCCTCCTCGACAACCACCTCGAGCCGCCGAAGAGCGCCGAGGATGCGGAGGCGGGCGTGGCCGGAGAGTTGTGGGAGGTCCACGGCGGAGGCTTCTACCACGTCCAGAAGTACCAGGTGGCCCCGCGCACCCTGCCGAGCCGGCTCGCGTGGTTCAAATGGGAGGCGTACACGACCTGGCTGTCGGGCTTCGCGCTGATCTGCATCGTCTACTTCTCGAATGCCCGCGCCTATCTGATCGACCGTACCGTCGCCGATCTGACCGTGCCCGAGGCGATCGCGATCACGGTCGGATTCCTGGTCGCGGGTTGGCTCGTATACGACCTCCTCTGCCGCCTGCTCGGCCGCACGCCGAAGCTGCTCGCGCTCGCACTGTTCGGCTTCATCGCGCTGGCGGCGTACACGGCGGGCCAGCTCTTCGCTCCGCGGGCGATGTTCATCGTCGTCGGCTCGATGATCGGCACGATGATGGCCGGCAACGTCCTCTTCGTGATCATCCCGGGCCACTGGGAGCTGATCCGCGCGAAGCAGGCCGGCCGCGAGCCCGATCCCAAGCACGGGATCAAGGGCAAGCTGCGCTCCGTCCACAACAACTACCTGACGCTGCCCGTGCTGCTGCTGATGCTCAGCAACCACTTTCCGTTCGTCTACGGGCACGAGGACGCCTGGCTCGCGCTGTGCGCATTCGTGGCGCTCGGCGTGTACGTGCGTCACTTCTTCAATCTGCGGCACCGCGGGCGCAACGCGTGGTCGATCCCGGTGATCTCGGCGCTCGCCGTGATCGGGCTCGCGCTCTGGCTGCAGCCGGACGACGAGAAGGCCGCGCCGCCCGCCGGCGCCGTCGCGTTGTCGGCGGGCAAGCGGGTCTTCCTGACCGCCGGGTGCGCGAGTTGTCACACGCTCGCCGATGCCGGCGCAACCGGCAGGATCGGACCGAACCTGGATGCTGCGAAGCCGGAGCGAGGGCTCGTGATCAATCGCGTGACGCACGGCCAGGGCGCCATGCCGGCGTTCGCCAGCACGCTTTCGCCGAGCCAGATCGAAGCCGTGGCCGACTACGTGGCGACGCGCGCCGGCGCCTGAGTCTCAGAACCGCTTCGCCTGCGCCCGCTGCTCGCGGGCGATCTCGTCCTCGTCGGCGCGCACCAGGTGCCCGTCGCGCACGACCGGGGCGCCGCCGACGTAGAGCCGCTCGACGCGGTGGGGCCCCGAGAGGACGAGCCCGGCGACGCGGTCGCCGCCGTCCGCCCCCGCCAGCTCGAGGCCGTCGGTTCGCCAGACCGCGATATCGGCGCGCTTCCCGGGCTCGAGCGAGCCGATGTCGTCGCGCCCGAGCACGGCCGCGCCGCCGCGCGTTCCGAGGCGCAGCGCGTCGCGCGCCGTCATCGCCCGCGGGCCGCCGCGGCCGCGCGCGACGAGCAGCGCCTGCTTGACCTCGAGCATGAGATCGCCGCGCTCGTTCGATGCCGTGCCGTCGACGCCCAGGCCGACGTCCACGCCCGCGTCGAGCATCTCGCGCACCGGCGCGAAGCCGGCGCCCAGGCGCAGGTTCGACGTGGGGCAGTGAGCGATGCCGACGCCGTGGGCCGCGAAGCGCTGGTAGTCGCCGTCGCGCAGGTGCACGCAGTGCGCGCACCAGACGTCGTCCGCCAGCCAGCCGACGTCGGCCAGGTACTCGACCGGCGTGCAGCCGTAGCGCTCGCTGCAGAACGCGTCCTCCTCGGCCGTCTCGGCCAGGTGCGTGTGCAGCTTCAGGCCGAGGCGCCGCGCGAGCGCCGCCGACTGCTCCATCAGTTCGCGCGTGACCGAGAACGGCGAGCACGGCGCGACGGCGACCTGCAGCAGGTCGCCGTCGGCGAGTGCGGCGACGCGCTCGGTGTCGGCCAGGATCTCGTCGATCGTCTCGACGAGCGAGTCCGGCGGCAAGCCGCCGTGGGCCTCGCCGAGGTCCATCGAGCCGCGCGAGGCGACGAAGCGCAGGCCGAGCTCGCGCGCCGCCTGCAACTCCGCCTCGAGGATGCCCGTGCGCCCGCGCGGGAAGACGTAGTGGTGGTCGAACACGGTCGAGCAGCCCGACAGCGCGAGCTCCGCGAGGCCCGTGCGCGCGGCCGCGTACTCCGCCTCGGCATCGAGCCCGGCCCACACCGGGTAGAGCTCGACGAGCCACTCGAAGAGCGTCGAGTCCTGCGCACGGGCGCGCGTGAGCGTCTGGTAGAGGTGGTGGTGGGTGTTGACCAGGCCCGGCGTGACGATCGCGCCGCCGAGGTCGACGCGGTCGTTCGCAGCCACTTCCGGCTCGGCGCCGCCTCCGACCGCCGCGACGAGCCCGTCGCGCACGAGCACCCAGCCGTCCGCGTGCTCGCTTCCCGCGTCGTCCATCGTGACGACGTGTCCGCCCCGCAGGAGCAGCTCACTCACCCGGCGACCCCGGATGGGTCTCGCGCTGTCCCGCCTCGGTCTGGCGCACGAAGCTCGCCTTGCTCCAGAACTCCTCGACCGTCTCGGAGTCGAGGTAGCTCATGCCGCTGCGCAGGCCGCCGACCAGCTCGGCGATGACCTCGCCGACCGGGCCGCGCAGCGGGAACTCCATCTCCTCGCCCTCGGGCACGTACTGGTCGAGGGCGTCGCCGCGGCCCTCGATGGCGAGGCGCGCGCTCGCCGCGCTGCGCGAGGCCATGCCGCGGTAGACCTTGTAGAGCCGTCCGCGGCGCCGCACGACGTCGCCCGGGCTCTCGCTGCGCCCGGCCAGGAGGCTGCCGACCATCACGCTGCTGGCGCCGGCCGCGATCGCCTTCGCGAGGTCGCCCGGCCGGCGGATGCCGCCGTCGGCGATCAGCGGGACGCCCGTCTCGCGCGCGGCCTTCGCGCAGTCGAGCACGGCCGTCAGCTGCGGGACGCCGACGCCGGCGACGAGTCGCGTCGTGCACGCGAAGCCGGGCCCGATTCCGACCTTGACGGCGTCCGCCCCGGCCGCCGCGAGATCGTGCACGGCTTCGCCCGTGGCGACGTTGCCGGCGATGATCTCGGCTTCCGGGAAGCGCCGCTTGAGCTCGCGCACGGCCTCGAGCGCCGAGTCCGCGTGACCGTGGGCGATGTCGAGCACGAGCGCGTCGGCGTCGGCCTCGAGCAGCGCCTCCGCGCGCTCGAGGTAGCCGCCGCGCACGCCGATCGCCGCGGCCACGCGCAGCCTGCCCTCGGAGTCGCGCGTCGCCTGCGGGTAGCGCGCCTCCTGCTCGAGGTCGCGCAGCGTGACCATGCCCGCGACGCGCCCGTCGTCGCCGGCCAGCGGCAGCTTCTCGATGCGGTGCTGATGCAGCAGCGCGAGCGCGTCGGGCGGCGTGATCCCGGGCGGGCCGGTGACGAGGCGATCGAGCGGCGTCATGTGCTCGGCGACCGTGCCGGCGCCGTCGCCGGCGCGCAGGTCTCGCGTCGTGAGAATGCCCGCGAGCCGGTTGTCGCCGTCGACGACGAGCAGCCCGGAGACGCCGAGCCGCTGGGTCTCGGCGCGCGCTTCCTCCAGGCTCGCGTCCGGCGCGATGCTGTGCGGGTCGGAGATCACGCGCGTGCGGAAGCGCTTGACGCGAGTGATCTCCGCCACCTCGTCCTCGACCGAGAGGAACCGGTGCACGACGCCGATGCCGCCGAGCTGCGCGAGCGCGATCGCCATCGGCGCGGTCGTGACGGTGTCCATGTTGGCCGAGACGACCGGGATCTCGAGCGCGATCCGGCGCGTCAGCTGCGTGCGCGTGGACACGTCGGCGCGCGAACGGATGCGCGAGCGCCGCGGGACGAGCAGCACGTCGTCGAACGTGAGTGCGAGAGGCAGCTCCTCCATCAGCGCTCAAGCGTAGGCTACGAATCGCTGCCGATGGCGACCGCCTCGCTCTCCACGCACGTGCTCGACACCGGCGCCGGCCGCCCGGCGCCCGGCGTGGCCGTCGAGCTGAGCGCCGGCGGCGAGGTGATCGCGCGCGCCGAGACCGACGCCGACGGCCGCGCGCGGCTCGCCGACGGGCTCGCGCCGGGCCTCTACCGGCTCTCGTTCGCACCGCCCTCGCCGTTCTTCCGCCGCGTCGAGCTCGAGGTCGAGCTGGCAGACGGCCACTACCACGTCCCGCTGCTCGTCTCCGCCTACTCGTGCGCGAGCTACCGCGGCAGCTGAGCGCCGACGAGCTCGCCGGCCTCTTCGAGGGCCGGACGCGCTTCGTCGAGCGGCTCGCGCTGGAGCCCGATCCGCTCACGCGCGCGGCGACGCTGGTGCACGAGCTGCCCTACGACGAGCAGATCGAGATCCTCGCCGCGCACCCGGCGATCGGCCAGCGCAGCGGCCTGTCGGCGCGCTCGGCGGCCGAGCAGGGGAGCGACGCCGACCCGGAGGTGCTGGCGGAGCTGGCGCGGCTGAACGCGGAGTACGAGGCGCGCCACGGCTTCCGCTTCGTGGTGTTCGTCAACCGCCGGCCGAAGGCGGAGATCCTCGCGGTGCTGCGCGAGCGCATCGGCCGCAGCACGGCCGAGGAGCTGCAGACGGCGCTCGGCGAGCTGGTCGAGATCGCGGCCGACCGCTGGCGCCGCAGCTAGGCTCGCGCCATGCTCAACATCACCGCAGGTCGCTTCACGTTCCGTGCCCGCCTCGAGGAGGAGATCGCGCCGAAGACGGTGGCCGCCTTCCGCACGCTCCTGCCGCTGCGCTCGCGCATCATCCACGTGCGCTGGAGCGGCGAGGCCGGCTGGATCCCGTTCGGCGACCTCGATCTCGGCCTCGGCCCCGAGAACGGGACGTGCTATCCGCACCCGGGCGAGATCGTGCTCTACCCGGGCGGCGTGTCCGAGACCGAGATCCTGCTCGCCTACGGCTACGTCAACTTCGCCTCCAAGGCGGGCCAGCTCGCGGGCAACCATTTCGCGACCGTCGTCGAGGGCAACGAGCACCTCGCGGAGCTCGGCAAGACCTTCCTCTGGGAAGGCGCCCAGGACATTTCCTTCGACCTCGCTCTGAACGCTGATAGCCCTCGCCCCCTTCCCCGCAGATCCTTGGAGGAGGAGCAGCAAATGAGCAGACGGATGAGCGTGCTCGCGCTGACCGTGGCCGTGGTCGCCACCCTGAGCGCGCTCACGGCGGCGACTGCCGGAGCCCGGCAGAGCGCCGCGTACAAGGCGGCCTGGATCTACGTCGGGCCCGCACAACGACCACGGGTGGTCGCAGGCGCACGATGCGGGGCGCCTCGCAGTGCAGAAGGCACTCGGCAGCAAGGTCGAGACGACGTTCAAGGAGAACGTGCCCGAGGGGCCGCAGACCGCGCAGGTCATCGACTCGCTCGTGCGGGACGGCAACAAGATCATCTTCGCGACGTCGTTCGGCTACCAGGACGCGATGGCCGCGGCCGCCAAGAAGTACCCGGACGTCAAGTTCGAGCAGGCGACGGGCTTCAAGCTCGTCCAAGAACCTCGCCGAGTACTTCGGCGCGGGTGAGGACGCGATCTACCTCTCCGGCATGGCCGCCGGCGCCGCGAGCAAGAACGGCGTCATCGGCTACGTCGTGCCGTTCGCGATCCCGGAGGTCATCCGGCACGCCAACGCGTTCGCGCTCGGAGCGCAGCTGACGCACCCCGGCGCCAAGATCAAGCTCGTGTGGACGAAGTCGTGGCTCTCTCCCGACAAGGAGAAGAAGGCCGCGGAGAGCCTGCACAAGTCGGGCGGCGCCGACGTGATCGGCCAGAACGTCGACTCGTCCGGCCGCCGGGCAGTACGCCGAGAGCGCCGGCATCCCGTGGGTCGGCTACGACTCCGACGCCAAGTCGTTCGCGCCCGAAGTCGTGGCTGACGGCCGCCGTCTACGACTGGGGCCCCTACTACCTCTCGCGCGTGAAGGCCGACATGGCCGGCACGTGGAAGAGCGGCTCGTACTGGGGCACGTTCAAGGACAAGTTCATCGACCTCGCGCCCTACGGCGCCGGCGTCTCGGCCAAGACGAAGGCCGCCATCGCCGCCAAGCGGACCGCGATCACGAAGGGCACGTTCTACGAGTTCCAGGGCCCGATCTACGACCAGGCGGGCAAGCTGCGCGTGCCCAAGGGAAAGAAGCTGAGCCTCGGCGACATCCTCGGGATGAACTGGCTCGTCAAGGGCGTCATCGGCTCCCCCAAGGGCTGATCGTCCTCCCGTGAACGATTCCCGCAGCGTCACCGCTCCTGTACCGGCGGTGACGCTGCGGGGCGTCACGAAGCGCTTCCCCGGCGTCGTCGCGAACGCCGGCGTCGACCTCGAGATCCGCGCCGGCGAGGTGCACGCCCTGCTGGGTGAGAACGGCGCGGGCAAGAGCACGCTCTCGAACATCATCACGGGCCTCTACCGGCCCGACGAGGGATCGCTCGAGCTGCACGGCGAGCCCGTCGAGCTGCGCTCGCCCCGGGACGCGCTCGCGCGCGGCGTGTGCATGGTGCACCAGCACTTCCGCCTCGTGGAGCCGTTCACCGTGGCCGAGAACATCGCGCTCGGCGACCAGCGCGACCGGGGGCTCGTGCTCGACCGGGAGGCCCTCGAGGCGAGCGTCGAGGTGCTCGCCGAGTACTTCGGCCTGGCCGTCGACCCGCGCGCGAAGATCTGGCAGCTCTCGGTCGGCGAGCAGCAGCGCGTCGAGATCCTCAAGGCGCTGCACCGCGACGCGCGCGTCCTGATCCTCGACGAGCCCACCGCGGTGCTCACGCCGCAGGAGGCCCGCGAGCTCTTCGCCACCCTGCGCGTGATGGCGAACGACGGGAGGGCGATCGTCTTCATCTCGCACAAGCTGCACGAGGTGCTCGAGGTCTCGGACCGCATCACCGTGCTGCGCGGCGGGCGCGTCGTCGCGACGGTCGAGAGCGCGGCGGCCACGCCACATGCCCTCGCGGCGCTGATGGTCGGCCGCGAGGTCGAGACCGGCCGCAGGCAACCGAGCCGCGGGCCGGTCGGGGAGGTCGTGCTGGAGGCTCACGACCTGCACGCCGAGGGCGACCGCGGGCTGCCCGCGCTGCGCGGCGTCTCGCTCGCGGTGCGCGGCGGCGAGATCGTCGGGATCGCCGGCGTGGCGGGCAACGGGCAGCGCGAGCTGGCCGAGACGCTGACCGGCATGCGCGCAGCGACCTCCGGCCGAGTGGCGGTCTCGGGGAGGGATCTGCGCCCGGGGGATCCGCGCGATGCGATCGCGCACGGCGTCGCACACGTGCCCGAGGACCGGCTCGGCACCGGCGTCGCGCCGAGCCTCTCGATCGCGTCGAACACCGTGCTCAAGGCCTACCGCGACCCGGACGTGAGCGCGGGGCCGTTCCTGCGCCGCAGCCGCATCGTGCAGCGCGCCGTCGACCTGATCGCGCGCTACGGCGTGCAGGCGCCGGGGCCCGACACGCGCGCCCGCGATCTCTCGGGCGGCAATCTGCAGAAGGTCGTGATCGGGCGCGAGTTCGCGGGCGAGCCGCGTGCGCTCGTCGTCGCGGCGCCGACGCGCGGACTCGACGTCGGTGCGATCGAGGCGGTGCACGAGCTGTTGCGGGCCGCTGCGGCGGACGGCGTGGCGGTGCTGATGATCTCCGAGGATCTCGACGAGATCCTCGCCCTGGCCGATCGCGTGCTCGTGATGTACGAGGGCGCCATCGTCGGCGAGCGCGCCGGCGAAGGCGCCGACGTGGACGAGCTCGGCATGCTGATGGCGGGCGGGGGCGGGCGCTGATGCGCATCGAGCGCCGGGCGGAGTCGCCGCGCTGGATGCAGGCGGCCGTGCCGATCGGGTCGATCGCCGTCGCGCTGGTGCTCTCGGGGATCGTGCTCCTGGTGACGGGGCACAACCCGCTGACCGTCTACAAGCGGCTGTTCGAGGCGGCCTTCACCGATCCGGGCGCGCTCTCGGCGACGCTGACCGCGGCGACGCCGCTGTGCTTCACGGGGCTTGCCGCGGCCGTCGCCTTCCGGGTCGGGCTGTTCAACATCGGGGCGGAGGGCCAGCTCTACATGGGCGCGGTCGCGGCGGCCGGTGTCGCGCTGGCCCTGGCCGGTCAGGGCGTCGTCGTCCAGATCACCGCCATGGTGATCGCAGGTGGCGTCGGCGGGTGCCGCCTGGGCGCTCGTCCCCGGCTTCCTGCGGGCGTTCGCGAACACCAACGAGATCATCACCTCGCTGATGCTCAACTACGTCGCCGCGCTGTTCCTCAACTACCTGATCTTCGACACGGTCTCGTACTGGCGCGACACCTCCTCGCCGGGCGCCGAGCAGTTCCCGCAGGGCAAGACGCTGCCGGAAGCGGCCACGTGGCCGACGTTCGGCCTCGGCACGAGCCTCGTGATCCCGTTCGGACTGCTCGTCGCCGCCGTGCTCGCGGTCGTGGTCTCGGTGCTGTACAAGCGCACGCGCTTCGGCTTCGAGGCCGCCGTGATCGGCGACTCGCCGCGCGCCGCTCGCTACGCGGGCATGCGCACCCGGCGCAGCATCCTGCTCGTGATGGGGCTGTCGGGGCTGCTCGCCGGGATCGGCGGCGCGAGCCAGGACGGCGACTTCCGCCACCTGCTCGACCCGCGCGGACTGCAGCAGCCGGGCTACGGCTACACCGGCATCGTCGTCGCCGCGCTCGCGCGCTACAACCCGTTCGCGGTCCTGCTCGTGGCGTTCCTGATCGGCGGGCTCAGCAACGCGGGCTACGCGCTCCAGGGCGTCGACTTCCCGGCCGGCCTCGTCGGCATGATGCAGGGCGTCATCCTCTTCTGCGCGCTCGGCGGTGAGTTGCTCGTCCGCTATCGAGTGCGCTTCGGGCGCGCCGGCTCGGCGGAGGCGGCGACCGCCGCATGAACAACAGCTTCGTCGTCCTGATCGCCTCCTCGGCGGTCGTCTACGGCACGCCGCTGCTGTACGCGGCGCTCGGCGAGCTGCTCGCCGAGCGCTCCGGCGTCCTCAACCTCGGCGTCGAGGGGATGATGCTCGTGGGGGCGGCGATGGGGTTCTTCGTCGTCCAGAGGCTCGACGCCCCGAGCGCGCTGGCGCTGTGCGCCGCGATCGCCGTCGCCGCGCTCGCGGGCGCGCTCGTCGCGGCGATCCACGCGTTCCTCGTGATCACGCTGCGCGCGAGCCAGATCGTCTCGGGCCTGGCGCTCACGATCTTCGCGGGCGCCGCCGGCCTGTCGTCGTACCTCGCCAACGACCTCAACCTCGCCGAGTCGCCGGCCCGCCACGCGTTCTCGCCGGTCCTGCCGCAGAGCCTGCAGGATCTGCCCGTCGTCGGCCCGCTCCTGTTCGGCCACACCGCGCTCGTCTATGGCTCGTGGGTCGTCACCGCCGCGGTCGCGCTGTACCTCGCGCGCACGCGACCGGGCCTCGAGCTGCGCGCCGTGGGCGAGGCGCCGGGCGCGGCGGACGCGGTCGGAATCAACGTCTCGGCGTACCGCTACGTGCACACGCTCATCGGCGGGGCGCTGGCCGGCGTCGGGGGCGCGTGCTTCAGTCTCTCGATCACGCCTCAATGGCTGGACGGGCTCACGGGCGGCGCGGGCTGGATCGCGATCGCCCTCGTCATCTTCGCGTTCTGGCGGCCCGGTCTCTGTCTCATCGGCGCGTACGTGTTCGGTGCGTTCTCGGCGCTCCCGTTCACGTTGCAGGCGCGCGGGGTCACGGTCGCGCCCGAGCTGTTCCAGGCGCTCCCCTACGTGATGACGGTCGTCGTCCTGGTCGCGGTCTCGACCGGTGCGGTCAAGCGCCATCTGGGAGCGCCGGCAGCGCTCGGCGTGCCGTATGTCCGCGAGGAGCGTTGAGCCGGTGGCGCTGACCCAGGCGAAGGCCGCGTTGCGCAGCACGATGCGCGAGCGCCGCGCTCTGCGCAGCAGCGAGGAGCGCGAGCGTCTGGGCGTCGAGCTGGCGCAGTACGCGCCCGCGCTCGGCCCGGGTCCGGTCGCCGCGTTCGTCGGGATCCGCGGCGAGCCGCACACGCTGCCGCTGCTCGCCGCGTTGCGCTCGCGGGGGGTGCGCGTGCTCCTGCCGCTCCTGCGCGACGACCTCGATCTCGAGTGGGCCGACTACGACGGCGACCCGGCGAATCTGACCGCAGGGCCGCGCGGCGTGCTGCATCCCCCCGGCCCGTCGCTCGGCCTGGGCGGCATCGCCGCAGCGGAGCTCGTGCTGGCACCGGCGCTCGCGGTGGACGGGGAGGGTCGCCGGCTCGGCCAGGGCGGCGGCTCGTACGACCGCGCGCTCGCGCGCACGAGCGCGCCGGTGCTCGCCGTGGTGTTCGACGACGAGGTGATCGATGAGGTGCCGGCGGAGCAGCACGACCGGCCGGTGACCGGAGCGCTCACACCTGCGGGTGGAATCAGGTCGTTCCCGAGCGAGAGCTAGGCGTCGAGCTCGCGCAGCCAGTCGAGCGTGATGCGCTGCGGATCGAGCGCATCGGCGCGCACGCCGATGTTGGCGCCGGGCTCGACGCGCCCGGCATACATCTGGGGGGCGAGCTCGCGCACGCGCGTCTCGTAGTGGCGACCGTCCTCGAGTGCCACCTCGAGCTCGATGTCCAGCACCGGCTCGGAGTTGACGCGGACGCCGGAGTCGACCACGGAGGTCACGCGCGCCACACCGGGAACGCCGGTCTGGAGCAGCGACGCCTTGGCCTGCTGTTCACGCAGCGACTCGGACTCCGAGATCGCATCTCGCAGGTTCGTCTTCGTCGCGCTGGCAGTGCCCTCGCTGGTAGTGCCCTTGGTGATGAAGCCCACCGGTGATTTCCTCTCGACACGTGGCCGGGATTGGAGACCTCGCCATCTCACCATAGTGGCAATTTGCCCGCGTGGTACGCGACTTTTGCAAAAGCACCGATTTGCGCTAAAAACACACTACGAACGTGCCGCGGCGCCGAGCAGCTGCCGCGCGATCACGACGCGCTGAATCTGGCTCGTTCCCTCGTAGATCTCGGTGATCTTGGCGTCCCGGTAGAGCCGCTCGGCGGGGAACTCCGCGGAGTAGCCGTAGCCGCCGAGCGTCTGCACCGCCACGTCCGCGGCCTCGACGGCGACGGCGCTCGCGCACAGCTTGGCCATCGCCCCTTCGAGCGAGTGCGGCTTGCCGGCGTCGCGCAGGGCGGCGGCGCGCAGCATCAGCAGCCGCGCGCCCTCGAGCTTGGCCGCGACATCGGCGAGCGGGAACTGCACGCCCTGGAAGCGCGCGATCGGCCCGCCGAAGGCATCGCGCTCCTGGGCGTAGCGGGTGGCGAGGTCGACGGCCGCGCGCGCGATGCCGCAGGCCTGCGCGGCGATCGTGATGCGGCCGCCGTCGAGCGTCGCGAGCGCGACCTTGAGGCCGGCGCCCTCGTCGCCGAGGCGATCCGCGTCGGGGACGCGCAGCCCGTCGAACGCCAGCTCGGCGGTCGACGACGTGTGCAGGCCGAGCTTGGGGATCTCCTTCGAGACGGTCAGCCCGTCGCCGGCGCGTGCCAGGAAGGCACTGACGCCGCCCGCGCCGGCGCCGCCCGTGCGCGCGAACACGATCACGGCGTCGGCGAAGCCGCCGTTCGTGATCCAGGTCTTCGTGCCGTGCAGCAGCCAGTCGTCGCCGTCGCGCTCGGCGCGCAGGCGGATGCTGGCCGTGTCGGAGCCCGCATCGGGCTCGGTCAGGGCGTAGCAGCCGAGCTGCTCGCCGCTCGCGAGCGGCGGCAGCATCCGGGCCTGCTGCTCGGCCGTGCCGTGGCTCTTGATCGGCGCCGCGGTCAATCCGGCGTGCACCGCGATCGCGACCGAGATGCCGGGGTCGTGGCGCGCGAGCTCCTCGACGACGAGGCAGAGCGTGGTGTGGTCGAGGCCGGCGCCGCCGTGCTCCTCGGGGATGGTCACGCCGAGCACGCCGAGCTCGGCGAGTGCCCGGAGCGCGTCCAGCGGCACGTGGTGATCGGCGTCCCAGGCGGCCGTGTGGGGCGCGATCTCGCGCTGACAGAACTCTCGGACGAGGGCCTGCACCTCGCGCTGGGCGTCGGTCAACTCGGGGATCACGGTCAGGATGATGGCACGATGCTCGGCATGCCGGAATCGGAACCCGCGCTGCGGCTGGACGTGCCGCGCGCAGAAGCTCTCGCACATGCGACCGAGTTGATCGCCCGGGCCTGGGAGAGCTTCGATCAGGCGCGGCCCGAGCAGCCACCGGTCGACGAGGCGTTGCGCGCGGCGCTCGCGGCGCCGATCGCACTCGGGCCGACGCCCGTGCTGCAGGCGCTCGACGAGGCGGCGGTCGTCCTCGATCACTCGATCGCACAGCCGCGCCCGCGCTACTTCGCGTTCGTGGCGTCGTCGGGCCTCGAGATCGCCGTGCTCGGGGATGCGCTGGCCTCCTGCCACGACGTCAACCTCGCCGTGGTCGCGGGCGCGGCCGATCTCGTCGAGCGCCAGACGCTCGAGTGGCTCGGGCAGGCCTTCGGGTACCCGGTCGCGACCGGCACGTTCTCGAGCGGCGGCACCGTCTCGAACATGACCGCACTGGCCGCGGCGCGCGAGCGCGCGCTGCCCGGGTCGCGCAACACCGGTCTCTCCGGCAGGCCGTGCGCCCTGTATGCGTCGTCCGACGTGCACGAGTCGGTGACGCGCGCGGCCGAGCTGCTCGGGATCGGGCGCGACCGCGTGCGACGGATCCCCATCGACGCCAACCGCCGGATGCGGGCGGACGCCTGCGCCGAGGCGATCGACGCCGATCGCAGCGCCGGCGTCGCCCCGGTGGCCGTGGTCGCGACCGCGGGCACGACGCTCACGGGCGCCGTCGATCCGATCGACGAGCTCGCCGACGTGTGCCAGGCGCGGGGAGTGTGGCTGCACGTCGACGGCGCCTACGGGCTGCCCGCCGCACTCGTCGAGAGCCACGCGCCGCTCTTCAAGGGGCTCGCGCGCGCGGACTCGGTCTCCCTGGACGCGCACAAGTGGCTGTTCGTGCCGAAGGCCTGCGGGGTGCTGATGGTGCGCGAGGCCGAGTGGCTGGAGCGCGCGTTCAGCCACCACGCGACCTACGTCCCGCACGAGCCGGGCGAGCACGACGCGGTCGATCGCACGCTCGAGTACTCGCGCCCGTTCCGCGCGCTCAAGCTGTGGCTGGCGCTGCGCGTCCACGGGCTGGCCGCCTTTCGCAGCGCGATCGAGGGCAATCTCGCCGAGGCGCGGCTGTTCGCCGACCTCGTCGAGGAGCGCGACGAGCTGGAGCTCCTGGGCCAGCCCGAGCTCTCGGTGGTGCCGTTCCGCCACGTCGCGACGAATCGCCCGCTCGACGAGCACAACCGCGCGCTCGCGGCCGCCCTGCGGGCGGACGGACGGGTCTACGTCTCCGGCGCCGACATCGACGGCACCGCGTGCCTGCGTCCGTGCTTCGTCAACTTCCGTACGAGCGCCGATGATGTGCGCGTATTGCGAGACGTCGTAATCGAACTGGGAGCGAGGCTGGCATGACGATCCTGACGCGCGGCGCCGACCGGTTGCTCGAGCTGCACGCGGCCGAGTTGCCGCAGAAGGACGAGCTCTGCGGCTGCTTCTGGGCGACGCTCGCCCTGCGCCTGCACGGCGAGGAGTCCGTCGAGCAGGACGACGTCGCGCTGCTCGCGGGCAGTGCGATCACGAGTCACGGGCACCAGCACGTGCTCCCGCTCGGCCAGGCGGGTCGCAACGACTTCCGCGTCGAGCTGCCGCTGACCGACGACGACGACGCCTCGGGCACCTCGGCGCACGGCGTCGTGCGCGCGGTCGAGGAGATCACGGGCGGGCGACTGGTCGCGCTCCCGGTGCCCGGCCTCGGCGCGCCGGCGCTGCGCGCGCTGCTGCGAGCCGCGGCCGAGGGCACCGCGCCGGTCGCGCTGGTCGCGAACGTGCAGACGGGCTCGTTCTGGGGCTCGCACCCGACCGCGGCGCAGCTCGCGGCCTATCTCGAGCGCGGCGATCTGGACGCGGGCCCGCCCGCCGACTGGTCGGTCGGCCACTTCGTCGGCCTGCTCGGTCTCGACGAGGGCAGGGCGGGCGCGCTCGTCACCGTCGCCGACACGTATCCGGCGATCGGCCTGGGCGGCGTGCACCTGCAGCCCGTCGAGGCCGTGGCCTCGGCGCTCGCGGGCCGAGGCGTGCTCGTCATCGCCGAGCCCGACGTCGCGCAGCGGGTGGCGGAAGCCGCGGGTGGCGCCGGCGAGCTGTGGGACAACGGCAGCCCGATCCCCGCCGCCGCGGGATCCGCCGCGCGCGGCGGATGACCGCGCGGTTCGGTTCCCCGGCCGGCGGGAATCTCTCCCCATGCACTTCCGCAACCGCGAAGATGCCGGCCGCGCCCTCGCCGAGGCGTTGCGGAAGTACGCGCACCGGAGCGACGTGCTGGTCCTCGCGCTGCCGCGCGGAGGCGTCGTCGTCGGGTTCGAGCTGGCGCGCGAGCTCGAGGTCGCGCTGGACGTCTACCTCGTGCGCAAGCTCGGCACGCCCGGGCGGGAAGAGCTGGCGATGGGAGCCATCGCGAGCGACGGCACGCGCGTCATGAACGACGACGTCGTCGCCGCGCTCGGCATCACGGACGGCGAGATCGAGCGCATCGCGGCCGCCGAGAGCAGCGAGCTCGAACGGCGCGAGCGCACCTACCGCGAGGGGCGAGCTCCGATCGACGTTCGCGGCCGGACGATCATCGTCGTCGATGACGGACTCGCCACCGGCGCCTCGATGCGCGCCGCGGCTCTCGCCCTGCGCGCCCGCGAGCCCGCGAAGCTGGTCATCGCCGTGCCCGTCGCCCCCAAGCAGGTGTGCGGCGAGCTCCGCGCGTTCGCCGACGAGGTCGTGTGCCTCGACACCCTGCGCTCGTTCCGCAGCGTCGGATCGGCGTACGACGACTTCTCGCAGACCCGGGACGCGGAGGTCTGTGACCTGCTCGCCCGCGCGCCGCGCGCACCGTCCGAGCATGGCGCCTGACTGCCTCGTCTGCCAGGAGATTGCCGGGGACGTCCCCGTGCCCGGCGGCCTGCTCTGGGAGGAAGAGCTCGCGGTGGCCTTCCACGTCCCGCCGCTGCCCGACCGCGGCGACCCGTATCTCGGCCACCTCCTGGTCGTCACGCGCCGCCATGCCGCCGGCCTCGCCGACCTGACCGAAGCGGAAGGCGCAGCGGTCGGCAGAGGGGCAGTGAAACTCGCGTCGGCGCTGGTCGCCGCGGGAGCGACGCAGGTCCACTCGGGTGTCGCCGGCGCCCACGCCACGCACTTCCACCTCCACCTGCTCCCCCGCTACGACGACACGCCGCCCGACGTGCCGTGGCACGCGGTCGACGACTGGCCCGGCGCGCGCCACGGCGGCGCAAGCGAGATCGAGGCGCTGGCCGACCGTCTCCGCGCCGGAAGGAGAACGGGGCCGGCACGCAACGAACGGGTCTGACACGAACGTGCGGGCCTGACCCCGACGTTGCGGACCTGACCCGACCGCCGGTAACCATGCGGTTTCTGGCCGCATGCTGCCCGTCATGGCCGCGCCGCGGTCCGCTCGGCGACGCAGCCGGGTCCAGCCGGCGCATGCCTGCAGGGATCGAAGCCGGTGCACGGCGGGGACAGGTCCGCAACGATCGGGGTCAGGCACGCAACGTGCGGGCCAGACCCCGACGTTGCTGCCGTCCGGCTCGAGCTGGCTAGAAGTAGTCGGTCATGACCTCGTCGACCCAGCGGGGCTGGCGGATCTCGCCTCGCGGGCCGAACTGGCGCATGTAGGGCTTGAGGTCGAGGACCGGCGTGCCGTCGATTGCGTCCAGGCCCTGCACCTGCACGCGCGTGCCGGCCACGGAGAGGAGGCGGCAGGTCGAGATGCCGATGCGGTTCGGGCGGCCCTTGCCGCGCTGGGCGAAGATGCCGACCTCGGGCCACGACGGGTTGTCGCGCGGGCGGCGGGCGTCGGTGACGATCGACGAGAGATCGACGAGGTGGAAGAGGTAGACGACCTCGACGTGGCTGAACTCCGCGAGGCCGCGCAGCGACTCGGCCTCGAACGCGGCGTCGAGCTGGATCGTCGACTCGATCTCGCCCCAGTCGTCGTCGACGGGCTCGCGCCGCGACGAGGAGACCCACCCGATCGCCGTGACGGGAAACTGCTCCACGACGCGAGCCTAGGTGACAGTCGGCCGGAGGGCGTAGAACGCGATCGCGGCGGCGGCCGCGACGTTGAGCGAGTCGACGCCGGTGGCCAGCGGGATGCGGACGCGCACGTCGGCCTCGTCCAGCACGGCCGGGGAGAGGCCGGCGCCCTCGGTGCCGAGCAGGAGGGCGAGACGCTCGTGACCCTCGGCGGCGAGCGTCGCGATGTCGGCCGCGCCGGCGCCCGGCGTGAGCGCCGCGATGACGAAGCCGGCTGCGCGCAGCGGTGCGAGGCCGCCGGGGAGCGGCTCGGTGCGCGCGTGCGGGAGGCTCAGCGCCTCGCCCATCGAGATGCGCAGCGAGCGCCGGTAGAGCGGGTCGCACGAGCCGGGGTCGAGCAGCAGCGCGTCGATGCCGAGCGCCGAGGCGCTGCGCACGATCGCGCCGACGTTGGTGTGGTTGTTGACGTCCTCGAGCACGACGACGCGCCGCGCGCCGCGCACGACCTCGTCGACGCTCGGCAGCGACTTGCGGTCGAACGACGCGAGCACGCCGCGATGGACGGCGAACCCGGTGATCGAGCGCATCAGCTCGGTCGTCGCCGTGTACACCGGCACGCCCTCGGGAGCGAGCCGCGCGAAGCGCGCTGCCCGCTGCTCCAGCAGCAGCAGCGAGCGCATGCGATAGCCGAGCAGTAACGCGCGCTCGATCACGAGCTCGCCCTCCGCGATGAAGACGCCGTCGCGCGAGCCGTCCGGGCCGTCGGCGCGCAGGCGCAACGTCGCCGCGCGCAGGTGCGCGTACTCGCGGACGCGCGGGTCGAGGGGGTCGTCGAGCAGCATCGCTCCCCCACGTTAGGGCCCCGGCCCGTCGCGTACGGTGTGGGTATGAACGAATTCGATCGGGTCGGCGCGCTCGCGATGCGTCATCTCGTCGCCTTCGAGACGGTCGCGGAGGAGCGCTCGTTCACGCGTGCGGCCCGCCGGCTCGGCTACACGCAGTCGGCCGTGAGCCATCAGATGGCGACGCTCGAGCGGCTCGTCGGCAAGCAGCTGATCGAGCGGCCGCGCGGCACCGAGGCCGCGAACCTCACCGAGGCGGGCGAGATCCTCCACCGCCACGCCCGCGCGCTGATCAGCCGCGTCAAGCTCGCGTACGACGATCTCGACGGTCTCGCAGAGGGCGTCGGCGGGACGTTCCGGTTCGGCACGTACCAGAGCGCGAGCACGAGCATCCTGCCGCACGTGCTGCGCCGCTTCGCGGAGCGCTTCCCGCTCGTGCGCGTGCACCTGACGGAGTCGGTCGAAGATCTCTCGCTCGTGCGCGACCTCGAGGAGGGCAGGCTCGACGCGTCGTTCGTGACCCTGCCGATGCCCGAGGGGCCGCTCACGTCGATCGAGCTCCTGCGCGACCCGTACGTCCTGCTCGTCGCCCCGGACTCGCCGCTCGCCGGCCGCTCGTCGGCGCCCAGCCTGTCGGAGATCGCGCAACTGCCGCTGATCGCCTGGAAGTCGTGGCACGGCGTCGAGGACGCCATGCGCGAGCGCGGCTACGAGCTCAACGTGATCATGCGCTCGGACGACAGCGACACCGTCCGCGCCCTCGTGGGCGCCGGCGTCGGTGCGGCGATCGTGCCGCGGTTGATCGTCGACCCGGCGGGCAGCCTCGTCGCGCTCGCGCTCGACGACGTCTTCGGCGAGCGGGTGCTCGCGCTCGCGTGGCACCCGGAGCGCCGCCGCACGCAGGTGCTCGATGCGTTCACCGAGCTCGTGCAGTCGGTCTGCGCGGGAGACGAGGTGTGGCTCAGTCCGCGGCCGGGTCTCCGTCGAGGCTGACGACGAGATCCTCGCCGTCGATCCACGCGGCGTAGCGCCGCACGCGCAGCTTGGCGTCGACGACGCAGCGTCCGGTGGCGATGTCGAAGTCCCACTTGTGCCAGGGGCAGCGCACGAGCGCGCGCTCGCGCGTGACGCGCACCGCGTCGCCGTAGCCCTCGACGGCGTTCACGACCTCGCCACTCGAGCAGAGCGGCGCGGCACGGTGGGGACAGCGGTCGGCGAGCGCGTAGAACGCGCCGTCGACGCGGAACACGCCGACCGTGCGGCCGCCGAGCTCGAGCAGCCGGCGCTCGCCCTCGGCGGGCGCCTCGGCCAGCGGCAGGCGCGCCTCGCGCTGCGTCGCGGTCGCCATGGCTACGCCGGCCCGCCCGACCCGCTCCGCAGCGTGCTCGCGGCCGGGCGAGCGCCGGAGCGCGCCGCGCGCCGCTCGAGATAGGCGTCGACGTCATGGCTCTGGAAGCCCGCCTGGCGCAGCGCCGCGCGCGGCGGATCGCCGCCGTGCCGGCTCACCAGGTCGTCGAGCACGAGCGCCGAGGGCAGCGTCGCCATGCGCGCGTGCGCACTGCCGGCCGCAGACGACTCCGCCCCGGCGCCGCCGACCGCGGTCTCGCGCTCGGGCGCAGCGCCCGGGACCTGCAGGCCGTAGAACTCCGCCGCGTTGCGCCAGGCGACGTTCTCGCGCCACTCCGACGGCAGCATCCGCAGGGTCTGAGCGGGCTCGTCGTAGTCCCAGTGCGGGTAGTCGCTGGCGAAGCAGAGCGTGTCCCACGGGCGCAGGCCCTGGATCGCCGGGACCAGCAGCGAGGGATCGTCCGGCGTCTCGAGCGGCTGGCTCGAGAACTTGACGTGATCCCACACGTACTCCGACGGCGGCTTGCGGCACCACGGGATCTCGCTCCGGCAGGCCTTCCAGTTCGTGTCCAGGCGCCACATCAGCCCGACGAACGGGACGAGGCCGCCCTCGACCATCATCACCTTCGTGTCGGGGAAGCGCTCGAAGATCCCGTGGCACAGGATCGAGACGAAATGCCCGTACATGCCGGAGCCGCAGAGCGTGTGGTACTCGACGTAGAAGTCGGGATAGCCGGCGGCGGTCACCGGGCCGGCGATGCCGACGCCCTCGTAGTGGGTGTGGACGACGACGGGCAGCGCGAGCTCGTTGGCGGCCTCCCAGATCGGGTCGTGCACCGGGTTGCCGTACGGGATGCGCGCGCCGCCGGGCAGGAAGATGCCCACGAACTCGTCGCGCCCGCCGACGCGGCGGATCTCCTTCGCGGCCGCCTGCGGGTTCTGCGGCGAGATCGCGATCAGCCCGCGCAGGCGCGGCTCGGGCTGGAGGTAGCGCTCGAGCACCCAGTCGTTGTGCGCACTCGCGAGCTTGGCCGCGATCACGGGGTTGGGCAGGACGCAGAGGCCGCCGCCGATGTGGTCGGGCGTCGCGATGCCGAACGTCACGTCGTGGGGATCGAGCACCTGGGCGCGCACCTTGGCGAGGTCGATCGTGTGCAGGCTCGGGTCTTCGCTGGTCGGGTCGTAGGCGTCCTTGCGCACCCAGCCGGTCGGGTGGTACCACGGGTAGTCCGGCAGCGAGAGGCCGTGCGTGCCCGAGTGGAGGAGCAGCTCGCGGGTCGCCGAGTCGGTGTAGTCGGCGATGTCGAGCACGGTGCCCGGGCTGATGTGGACGTCGCAGTCGATGAGCACGGGCGCCTCCTCTTACCGATGCGGAGGCTGCTCCAGACGCAGGCTCCCGCTGCTCCAAGGATCGCGCCCGCCGCGCACCTCCGCAAACGCGACTTTGCGGCAACGGTCATGAAGGAATTCGATTACCTCCGTGCGCCGTCAGAGCCCGAGCAGCCCGGGGAAGTCCGCGCGCTCGCCGGGCGTCGTGGAGAACCAGGGCGCGAACACGATCGTCCGGCCGGGCTCGGCGCGAGCACGGGCGTCGGCCGCGGCTTCCTCGAGGCTCGCGTGCACGGCGACGCTCGCGAGGCCGGCCTCGGTGAGCGCCTCGGCGAGTCGCGGCGCAGCGGGCCCGAAGAGCGCGGCGTGCGCGCAGGCGCGAGCGCCCACCTTCGCGGCGCGCGCGAAGAGATCGGCTTCCTGCGGGCGCGGAGTGCATCGGCCCGCCGCCGAGGTCGTCGTAGCCGCCGGCGATCAGGATGACCGAGCCGGGCGGGTGCAGCGCGAGGCCGGCGGCCGCCTTGGCGGGGGTCGCGGCCAGCACGTCCCGGATCACGTCGGAGCCGCCGACGCGACCGAGGCGCTCGCGCCGCATCGCCAGGCCCTGCCAGCCTGCGAGTGCACGGGCGATGGCCGCCGGCGGAGGCTCCCGCGAGCAGCGCGCTCGCGCCGGCCAGCAACCCGTTCTCCGCACCGGGCGACGGCGGCAGCGACGAGACCGGCCCGAGGTCGTGCGCCGTGCCCGCGAGCCGCACCGTCAGGCGCCCGGACTCGACGCCCGCGCCCGGATCCGCCGCAGGCCCGGCGAGCGTCACCGGCAGGGCGCGCGCGGCCGATCCGGACGCCAGCTCCACGGCACCGGGGTCGTCGGCGTTCACGACGACCCAATCGTCTGCGGTCTGGAACTCGACGATGCGCCGCTTGGCGGCGACGTAGGCGGCCAGGCTGCCGTGCTGGTCGACGTGATCGGGCCAGACGTTCGTGATGCAGGCGATGTGCGGGCTCGCCGAGCACACGGCGAGGTGGTTCGACGTGAGCTCGGCCACGCACCAGGCGGGCGGGCGTGCCTCGAGCACCCGCGCGACGAGATCGGCGGTGGGATAGGCGTTCTCGGCGGGCGCGTCGTCCGCGCTCAGCACCTCGCTGCCGCTCGCCAGCAGCATGGCCTCGGCCAGGCGCGCGGTCGTCGACTTGCCCGCGCTGCCCGTGACGCCGAGCACCGGCACGGGCGAGAAGCGCAGCAGGAGATCGGCGGCGCCCGAGAGACCGGGACTGCCTTCGGGCGCGATCGGCGGCAGCGGCGTCCAGGACGAGAGCAGGCGGACGTCGTCGGAGACCCCGAGCCGGCGCGCGAGCCCTCGCAGTGCCGCCAGATCCGCCGCCTCGCCGGGGGGGATCGACGAGCTCATGCCGGCGGCCCCGCGAGCTCGTCGACGCAGCAGGACGAGCGGCCGGCGGAGGATCGCCGCGACCGGCCGGGCGTCCTCGCGGCGGTACACCTCGAGCAGCTCGCGGCATTCGGCGACCTCGTGCGAGCAGCCCTCGCCGGCGAGCGCCTTGGCCGACCCGGAGGCGACGGCCGCGATCGCCGGCGACAGGCGCCGGCCCGCCTCGCCCCACTCGTCCCGCAGGTCCTCGCGGTGCGCGAAGCTGGCGAGGTCGCGGGCCAGCCGGCGTGTCTGGATCGCGAGCCGCAGCGCCAGCCGCTGGCGCCGGTCGACGACCTCGAGTTGCGGGCGATGGCCGCGCCGCAGCGGGCTCATGCGCAGTGCGCGCAGCGCCTTGGGCAGATCCTCGACGGCGCGCCCGGCGGCGCGCGCGTGCTCGTCCGCGCGTGCGAGCAGGGCGCGCGCCGAGGGATCGCCGCGCGTGAGCGTCCCCTGCGCGTCGGCGAGGTCGGCCGCGAGCGCCCGCGCCGTCTCCGCCAGCCGGCGCTCGCTCTCGGCCAGCGGGTTGGGCGGGAGGACGAAGGCGGCCACGACCAGCGCGACGACCGAGCCGACAGCGGTCTCCCAGATGCGCTCGACCGCGTACGTGTCGGCATCCTCCGTCACCACGAGCACGAGCAGGGCCGAGATCGCGATCTGCGTGTTCAGCTCGGGGCCGGTGCTCAGGAACAGGCCGATCGCGAGACCGACGACGAGCAGCAGGATGACCGCCGAGGTCGAGACGCCGGCCACGGCGACGGCGCCGATGCCGAGCACCACTCCGGCCATCACGCCGAGCATGCGGCCGAGCGAGAGCGAGAACGCGGCGTGCGCGTCGTCGCGGATGGCGACCATCGGGACGATCGCCGCGAAGACGGGGCGATCCGCGCCCAGGAGCCCCGCGATCCACCAGGCGAGGGTCGCGGCGACCGCGATCCGCACAGCGCGCGGAAGCTCTTTTCGGGCGACCGCGAGGCGGGCGTGCATGGCCGAGAACCCTAGGAGGTTCTCACCGCGCAGCGCGGCACGGGCCGACGCGCGGCCTACTGTTACGGGGAATGCCGGGCTCTCGCAGGGCGCGCGTACGCGAGCTGGCGCGCGCCGACTTCATCCGCTTCCTCGACAGCTACGCGAGCCTGCTCGTGCTCCTGCTCGCGAACTTCCTGCTGCTCGAGATCATCGACGACCCGCGCTGGGGCGCCGCCGCGAGCACGGTGCTCGCTGCCGCCGCCCTCGTCGTCGCGATCAGCGATCCCGCGACCGGGCACTACGTCACGCGGCGTCACTGGGTGCTGATCGGGGCGTGCGTCGCGCTCGCCCCGCTCGTGCTGCTGATCAACTCGTCGTCGCTCGTCGGCCTGACCTACCTGATCCCGGTGGCGCTGCTCGTCACCGCCACGCTGCCGATCACGCTGCAGCGGATCCTGCGGCAGAAGCGGGTCACCTACGAGACGGTCCTCGGCGCGCTCTGCACCTACGTCCTGCTCGGCCTGCTGTTCGCGTTCGCGTACCTCGCGTTGAACGAGCTCTCGGGGCCGTTCTTCTCGCAGCCCGGGCCGCACGCGCAGTCGGAATACCTCTACTTCAGCTTCGTGACGCTGACGACGCTCGGCTTCGGCGACCTCTCGCCGCACGTCGGGCTGCCCCAGGGGCTGACCGTGCTCGAGGCGCTCTCGGGGCAGATCTTCCTCGTCACGATGGTCGCGCGGCTCGTCACGCTCTGGGGGCGCCAGAGCATGACCGAGGACGTATAGCCGGCTCTCAGGGGTGCGCGTCCCCGCCCTCGAACGACCCGCTCACGAACGCCGTGGCCGGCGGCGCGTCGGCGAACAGCTGCGAGAGCGTGACGGGCGTCAGGTGCCGCCGCTCGAGCGCGCGCAGGATCGCGGGCAGCGCGCGCAGCGTCTCGCGGCGATCGCCGCCGCCGTCGTGCATCAGCACGATCGAGCCGGGCTCCACGTGTGCGAGCACCCGTTTCACGATCGCCTTCGTCCCCGGCAACTGCCAGTCGCGGCTGTCGACGGACCACAGCACGGGGAGCATCCCGAGGCTGCGGCCGAGGCGGTTCACGGCCGGGCCGGTGGCGCCGTAGGGCGGGCGGAAGAATCGCGGCTGCACGCCCGTCGCGCGCTCCACCAGCGCTTTCGTCCAGCGCAGCTGCTGCATCCGCTTCGCACCGTGCAGCGCCAGCAGGTTGGCGTGGCTGTAGGTGTGGTCGGCCAGCTCGTTCCCGGTCGCGGCCATGTGCCGCAGGACGGGCTCCATGCCGCGCGTCGAGCGGCCGACGACGAAGAAGGTCGCATGCGCGTCGTGATTCGCGAGCACGCGCAGGATCGCCGCCGTCCGGCCCGACGGCCCGTCGTCGAAGGTGAGCGCGACCAGGCGCTGAGCCGGGTCGCCGTGGGCGACGCCGTCGACCATCGGCAGCGCGCCGCGCAGCGCGGCGAGCGAGTCGGGCAGCGGCGTCAGCGGGCGCACCGGCATGTGCCGTGTCGGCGCGGCCTGGCCGAGGGACGAACGCGACCCGCCGCCCGCGGCCAGACCGCGACGCCGCAGGCCGGCGATGACGAGCGCGGCGACCACCAGCCCAGAGCACGCGTCGCCGCCGGCGCTTCTGCAGCCAGCGCGCGCGGCGCTCTGCGCTGATCCGGTCGAGCCCTTCCCGCGACGCTGCGACCATGCACTCACTGTGCCACCAACGCTGCGATCGGGGCGTCAGAACATGCTGCAAGTGGCGTTTTTCTCGCCCGCGGGGCGCGATTCGCCCCGATCGGGGCAGCGGCCTCGCTCAGGCGCGCGCGCCGGGCCCGTAGGCCAGGCGCAGGAGGGCGCCCTCGGCGAAGCGCGTCGGCCGCAGCGCCGTCACGTCGATGCGCGGCTCCGCGCCGACGACCTCGGCCGCGACGACCTCGCCGACGGCGGGCGAGAGCTTGAAGCCGTGGCCGCTCCAGGCCAGCGCGAGGTGCAGGCCGGCGATGCCCGGGGCCTCGCCGATGATCGGATTCCAGTCGGGCGAATAGTCGTACGGGCCCGCCCACGCGCGCTGCCAGGCGGCGCCGGCCAGCGCGGGGTAGCGCTCTGCGAGCGCTCGTCTGATGGCCTCCTCGTAGCCCGGCGAGCCGTCGTGGTCGCAGTCGTCGGCCGCATCGAGCGGCTCGTCGCCGAAGTACGTCACGGCGCAGAACAGCGCACCGCGGTCGGGGCGCACGACGACGTTCGTGACGGCGTCCGAGCACACGACGTTCGGGCGCGGCGCGCCGGCGGGCTGGCGCAGCACCGCGACCTGGATCCGCTTGAGCGCGATCGGGACGTCGACGCCGATCGGCAGCAGCAGCTCGCGTGCCCAGGCGCCGGTCGCGAGCACGACGCGGTCGCAGGCGATGTCGCCGTCGGGCGTTCGCACGCCGCGCACGCGCCCGCCCTCCGCGATCAGGGCCGTGGCGGCGCAGCCGAGCCGCGGCACGAGTCCGTGCGCGACGCCCGCGGCGAACCAGCCGAGGATCATCTTGTGCGCGTCCGCGAAGCCGCCGTCGGGCTCGTAGGCGCCGCCGGCGATGCCGTCGAGCGCGAGCAGCGGCTCGATCTCGGCGATCTCGGACGGATCGACGAACGCGGTGTCGAGCCCGAGCGCACGCAGCCGCTGCGACGTTGTCGCGACAGGCGTCGGCGAGCGCTTCCGGCACCGACACCAGGTAGCCGGTCTCGACGTAGCCGGAATCGCCGATGCCGATCTCCTCGCCCCACCGCATGATCGTCTCCGAGCCGCGCATCGCCAGCAGCGCGGTGACGGCGTTGGAGTAGTGGCGGCGCACCATGCCGAACGTGCGGCCGGAGTCGCCGCGCACCGAGCGCGTCGCGCTCGAGCAGGACGACGCGCCCCGCGCCGCGGAGGCAGAGGTGGTACGCGATCGACGTTCCGAAGAGCCCGCCGCCGATCACGACGACGTCTGCGCGTTCGCTCATGGAGGGGGAGTATCGCGGCTCGCCGCTGCTACGGTCCTCCACCCACCGTCCGGACGCCCTGGAGGCCATGGTGCCGAGTCCACGGGACGACGCGTTGTCCGTCCCCAGCAGAACCGTCGAGCACGCGCGCACGTTCGTGTCGTGGCCGTGCCGCACCGACCTCTGGAACGGGCAGCTCGCCCGGGCCGAGGAGGAGTACGCGGGCGCAGTCGAGGCGATTGCGCGCTTCGAGCCGGTCACCGTGATCGCGCGGCCCGGGACGACGCCGCGACTGCCGGCCGAGACGACGCACGAGGTCGACGTCCTCGAGCTCCCGATCGACGACTCCTGGGTGCGCGACAACGGCCCGATCTTCGTGGTCGACGGCCACGGCGGCGTTGCCGCGGTGGGCTTCGAGTTCAACGCCTGGGGCGGCAAGTTCGCGCCGTTCGCCGACGACGCGCGGCTGCCGGCGCGGCTGGCGCAGCAGCTCGCGATGCGGATCTACCAGGCGCCGCTGGTCGCGGAGGGCGGCGGGCTGACGTTCGACGGCGAGGGCACCGTGATCACGACGGAGTCCGTCCTGCTCAACCCGAACCGCAATCCGGGCATCACGCGCGAGTGCGTCGAGGAGGTGCTGAACGTCTACCTCGGGATCGAGAAGGTGATCTGGCTGCGCGACGGCCTCGCGGAGGACCGCGACACCGACGGGCACTCGGACAACATCACCCAGTTCGTGCGCCCGGGCGTCGTGCTCACCCAGATGGCCCCCGACCGCTCGAATCCCAACTGGGATCGCCTGCGCGACAACCGCGCGCGGCTCGAGGGAGCGACGGATGCGGCCGGCCGCACGCTCGAGGTCGTCGAGATGCCCGTGCTCCCGTACGCCGAGGTCGAGGGCGAGCGGTTCGTCGTGCCGTACACCAACTACTACCCCGTCAACGGCGGCATCGTCGCGCCGCTGCTCGACCAGCCGGACGACGAGGCCGGCTTCGCGCTGCTGCGCGAGTTGTTCCCCGACCGGGAGGTCGTGGGCGTCCCGAGCAACCTGCTCGCCTACGGCGGTGGCGGCATCGGCTGCATCACCCAGCAACTGCCGGCGGGCACGGCGATCGCGCCATGAGCAGGTCGCACACGTGATCCGCACCGGCGACGAGTACCGCGAGTCGCTGCGCGACGGGCGCGAGGTCTGGGTCAGCGGCGAGCGCGTGCCCGACGTCACCGTCCATCCGCAGTTCAAGCCGCTCGTCGATGCGCGGGCGCGCATCTACGACATGGCGCACGAGGATGCGACGCGCGACATCGTCTCGTACGCCGGCGCCGACGGCGAGCGCAACGCGATCTCGACGCAGGCGCCGCACACGCGCGAGGACTGGGCGCGCCAAGCAGCGCATGGTCGATGCCGTCTTCGACGATCTCGGCGGCGTGGTGACGCGCGTCGGCGACGAGACGGTCGGCGAGATGTGGTCGCTCTTCGACGGCAAGGCCGTGCTCGACGAGGTCGACTCGCAGTGGTCGGGCAACATCGAGCGCCACATCCTGCGCGCCGAGCGGGAGGATCCGTTCCACGTCTCCGCCAACACCGATCCCAAGGGCGACCGCTCCAAGCGCCCGCAGGATCAGGATCCCGACATGCTCCTGCACGTCGTGCGCGAGACCGACAACGGCATCGTCGTGCGCGGCGCGAAGTACGAGACCGCCGCCGCCTACTCCAACCAGGCCTTCGCCAAGCCCACGATCGCCAACTGGGGCGATTCCGAGCTGTCCGACTACGCGGTGGGCTTCATCGTCGACATGGGCTCGCGCGGCATGAAGCACATCTGCCGCACGGGTTTCGCGGGGCGCACCCCCGAGGCGGACTACCCCATCAGCAACCGCTTCGACGAGGTCGACACCCTGGTCGTCTTCGACGACGTCGAGATCCCGTGGGAGAACGTCCTCTTCTACCGCCACACGCGCGCGGCGACCTACATCCGCGCGACGCTGCACCGCTACAGCGCATTCGCCTACGTCCAGCGCAACGTGCGCCTGGCCGACCTGATGATCGGCGCCGCCCTCCACAACGTCCGCCAGACCGGCCTCGAGAAGCAGCAGGCGGTGCAGGAGAAGCTCGCGCAGCTCGCGTGCTACCGCGAGGGCATCCACGCGCATCTCACGGCCGCGATCGCGCTGGCCGAGGAGAGCCCGGGCGGGCTGCTGATGCCGAATCAGTCGCTGCTCTACACGGGCCGCGTGCTTGCCACCTCGGGAATGCCACAGGCGATGCACATCGCGCGCGAGCTGTGTGGCGGGCAGATCTGCGTGACACCCGACGCGGCCACGTTCGCCGGCGCCGAGACCGGCCCGTGGATGGAGAAGTTCTACTCCATCAACGAGCGCTGGACGGCGGAGGACCGGCGCCGCCTGCTGGCCTATGCGCGCGACCTGCTCAACTCCGACTACGCCGGTCACCGGCTCACGTTCCAGCTCTTCGCGCAGTCGCCGCCGTTCGCCAATCTGGCTGCCGTCTACCGCAGCTTCGACTGGTCGGGGCCGCTCCGCCACGTGCAACGCGCCGCGGGATTGTCCGAGCGCGTGCTCGACTAGAAGAAGGTCAATCCGTGCCGACGCACACTCGCATCCGCCCGTTCAACACCCGCGACACCTATCCCGAGCAGAAGCTCGACAACGACCTCTGCCAGGCCGTCGTCGCAGGCAATACGGTCTATCTGCGCGGCCAGGTCGCGCAGGACCTGGACACGCGCGAGAGCGTCGCGATCGGCGATCCCGCAGGTCAGGCCGAGCGCGCCATGGACAACGTCGAGTTGCTGCTCGGCGAGTGCGGCGCGACGCTCGCCGACATCTGCAAGTGCACCATCTACCTCACGGACATCCGCTACCGCGAGCCCGTCTACCGCGTGCTCGGCGAGCGCTTGCGCGGCGTGTTCCCCGCCTTCACCGGGCTGGTGGTGGTTGCGCTCGCGCGGCCGGAGTGGGTCGTCGAGGTCGACGTGATCGCGGTGCTGCCATGACGTTCTCGCTGGCGGCGCGCTGTGCCGAGAGCGGGCGCTTCGGCATGGTCGTGACGTCCTCGAGCCCGGCCGTCGCGGCGCGGTGCGCGCATGCGCGTGCCGGCGTCGGTGCGGCGGCGTCGCAGAACGTCACCGACCCGTCGCTCGGGCAGTCGCTGCTCGACCTGCTCGCCAGCGGATTGCCGGCGCCCGAGGCCATGGCACAGCTCGTCGCGAACGCGCCCTACAGCGAGTTCCGCCAGCTCACCTGTGTCGACGCCGGCGGGCGCGTCGCTTCGCACTCGGGCGAGCGCACGCTCGGCCGCCACGCGACCGCCGAGGGCGTCGGCTGCGTCGCGGCGGGCAACCTGCTCGCCGACGAGGGCGTGCCGGAGGCGATGGTCGACGCGTTCGAGGACGCCGAGGACGATCTCGGCGATCGCCTCGTCGATGCGCTCATCGCCGGCCTCGCAGCCGGCGGCGAGGAGGGCGAGGTGCGCTCGGCCGGCCTCGTGATCGTGGACACCGTCGCCTGGCCGGTCGCCGACCTGCGCGTGGACTGGCACGGCGAGCCGATCCACGAGCTCGCGGGCCTGTGGAGAGTCTGGAAGCCACAGCTCGGCGACTATGTCGCGCGCGCTCTCGACCCCACGAAGGCTCCGAGCTACGGCGTGCCCGGGGACGAGTAGCGGATGACCCGATGAGCATCCGCTCGCCCGGCCACTCGCCGAGCGCTCCACCGATCATCGGTCGCGAGACCGCGCTCGGGCAGATCGAGGAGGCGCTCGCGGACGTGGAGGCCGGCGAGCAGGTGTGCATCTCCGTCGAGGGCGAGCCGGGCATCGGCAAGACGCGCCTGCTCGCAGAGCTGGACGATCGTGCGGACGAGCGCGGCTACCTGGTGCTCACCGGCTGCGCGACGGAGTTCGAGCGCGAGCAGCCCTTCGGCGCCTGGGTCGACGCGCTCGACGCGTACACCGCCTCGCAGGAACACCGGTTGCGCGAAGCCTGGGACGCCGAGGCGATCGGCGAGCTGACGGGGATCCTGCCCGGTCTGCGATCACGCGGCGGGAGCCGCCACCCGGACGGTCACCGACGAGCGCTACCGCGCCCATCGCGCCATGCGCGGACTGCTCGAGCTGCTGTCGGAGGAGCGCCCGCTCGTGCTCGTCCTCGATGACCTCCACTGGGCCGACGAGGCGTCCCTGGCGCTCCTTTCGGCGTTGCTGCGGCGTCCTGCGCGTGCTCGCGTGCTGATCGCGCTCGCCTTCCGCCCCGCGCAGGCGCCCCGGCACCTCGCCGCGGCGCTCACGATCCCGGCACTCCGGAGGATCGTTCTCGAGCGTCTCAGCGAGGAGCAGTCGGCGCTCCTGCTCGGCAACCTCGACGCGCGCGCAGCCGCCGCGATCTACCGCCAGGGCGGTGGCAATCCGTTCTACCTCCAACAACTCTCGCGCGTGGGTGGCGGCTCCGAGGCGGTGGACGCGGCGCCCGGCGCATCGCCGGTCGGAGGCGTCGTGCCTGCGGCCGTGGCCGCCTCGCTCATCGAGGAGCTCGAGTCGGTCATGCCCACCGAGCGGGCACTGCTGAACGGCGCGGCCGTCGCGGGTGAGCCCTTCGATCCCGATCTCGCGGCCGCCGTCGCCGGGCTGCCGGAGGACGTGGGACTGGTCGCGCTCGACGCGCTCCTCGCACTGGACCTCGTGCGTGTCACGTCGGTCCCGAGGCTCTTCGTCTTCCGCCATCCGCTGGTGCGGCGGGCCGTGTACGAGACGGTGCCGGCGGGGCGGCGCCTCGCGGCGCATGCACGCGCAGCCGACTCGCTCGCCGAGCGCGGCGCGCCGGCGGCCGAGCGCGCCCACCACGTCGCGCAATCCGCGCGCCCGGGAGACGAGGCGGCGATCGACTTGCTGCTCGGCGTCGGAGCCGCGGCGACCGGCCGCGCCCCGGCCGCCGCGGCGCGCTGGTACGAGGAGGCGCTGCGCCTGCTCGACCGAGTCCGACCGCGAGCGGCAGATCGGAGTTCGCATCGCCCTCGCCTCGGCGCTGACCTCGCTCGGGGAGCTCGAGCGATCCCGCGCGTTCCTGCTCGAGGCGGTCGACCTGTTGCCCGCCGAGCGCTCGCTTCAGCAGGTGGAGCTGACCACGTCGATCGCCGCCGTCGAGCACTGGCTGGGGCGTCACGACGAGGCCCATGCGCGCCTCACCCGGGCCTGGGAGGAGCTGCCGGACAGCTCGACGCCGGAGGCGGCCGTCCTCGAGATCGAGCTCGCCGTCGACGGGCTCTACGAGCTGGACTTCGAGCGAACGATCGAGATGGGAACGCAGGCGCTGGCGACCGCGCGCGCCGTGGGGGATGCAGCCCTGATCGCCGCGGCGGCCGCTGTCCTGTGCCTCGGCGAGACGGTCGCCGGCCACACGGTGCGAGCGCGCGCGCGGCGTGAGGAGGCGCGTCACGAGCTCGACCGTCTGTCGGACGCCGACCTCGCGCCCCGCCTCGAGGCCGTGCTCTATCTCGCGTGGGCCGAGAACTACCTGGAGCTCTTCGACGACTCGGGCGCCCATGCGCTCCGGGGCGTGGCGATCGCGCGCGCCACGGGCGAGGGGCGGCTGCTCCCGTCGTTGATGCTCGTCCAGAACTTCGCCATGGAGATGCAGGGCAAGCTGGCGGAGGCGATCGCGATCTGCGACGCGGTGGTCGAGATGGCGCGCCTCTCGGCGAGTCCGCACGAGCTCTATCGCGCACTCTTCGAGCTCGGGTGGACGCGCTACTACGCGGGCGATCTGGATGGCGCCATCGCGGCCTACGAGGAGTGCGCGGGCGTCGATCCGCGCCTCGCCGGAGCCACGATCCCGAACGGCGGCGGCGGTCCCGGCTGGGGCCTGGGCGTTGCGCTGTTCGAGGCCGGCGAGGTCGAGCGCGGACGCGCGATCCTCATCGACCTCGGCGGCGACGAGGACGCGCGCACGATGCCCGTCGAGCGCTGCTACGACTGGGAGAGCCTCACGCTGGTCGAGCTCGCCGCCGGCAATCTCGAGGCTGCGGACGAGTACGCCCGCCGCGCCGAGGAGGACGCTGCGCGGCTGGATCTCAGACTGCCCACGGCGCTGGCCCTCAGGTCGCGCGCGGCCGTCCTCCTCGCGCGCGGAGAGCCCCGCGAGGCGGCCCGGCTCGCGCACGAGTCGGCGGCAGCGGCGGCCGCCGTCGCGGCGAATCTGCAGGCGGCCTTCTCGCGGAGTCTCGAGGCGCGGGCCCTGATCGCGGCCGGCGAGCGCGAGGGGGCGATTGCGCTGCTGCGAGACGTCGAGCGGCAGCTGGACGAGTGCGGATCGCTGCGCGTGCGAGACGAGATGCGGAGCGAGCTGCGCCGGCTCGGCACGCGCCACGCCCGCAAGCCGGGCTCCGCCGAGACCGGCGGTCGCGCCGAGCTCTCGAAGCGCGAGCTCGAGGTCGCGGCCCTGATCGCCGACCGCAAGACGAACCGCGAGATCGCCGCGGCCCTGTTCCTGAGTGCCAAGACGGTCGAGTCCCACATCCGCAACATCTTCGACAAGCTCGGCGTCTCGTCCCGCGCCGAGGTGGCACGGGCCTTCGAGCGCGAGGCGCGCCGGGGCGCGGGGGAGTAGCAGCGAGCCGGGCTTTCGGCGCCTACAGATCCTTCAGCTGCCCCTGGAGCTCCTCGACCCGCTCGTTCGCCTTCTCGCTCTGCCGCTCGGCCTTCTTGGCGAGTGCCTCCGCGCTCTCCCATTCGCGTTGCGCCTCGCGCGCGGCGCTCGCCGCGGCGCGACTCGCGGCTCGCGCTTCGGACGCCTCGCTCTTCGCCGCGGCGATCTCGTCCTGGAGCGCACGGCGCTTCGCGTCGCGGTCGCTCTTCGAGGGCGCCTCGGCCTTCGCGACCGGCGGGCTGTTGCGGCAGCGAGCCGAGGAGCTGGTCGATGGACGGCGCCTCCGGCTCCCGGATCAACCGGCCGGCTGCTCAGGGTCGCGGCGACGTCCGGGTCTGCTGCCGCTGCGCCGAGCGCCTGGCGGATCCCGCGCATGACGGTCTCCGTCGCCGATCCCTGACCGCCGGCGATCTTGGCGGCGGCCGCCGCCACGCGAGCCTCGGCCTCGCGCTCGGGAGGCGTCGCCGCGCGGATGTCGCCGCCGGTCTCGTGCGCCTTGCGCAGCTTCGCGGCGGCGTCGACGAACGTCTCGACCAGATCGGCCTGCTCGTGCGCGACGCGATTCAGCGACCACAGCGCGAGCGTCGGCCGGGGCAGCCCCTTGATCTCGTCCGCTGCCTCGCGCTGACCGTCCGCCGCGAGTTGCTTGGCGGCGGCGTTGCGCGCCGCGGTGAACTCCTTCGGCGGCATCGCGAGCAGCTCATCGACGACATCCTCGACTGCGGGCTTGTCGCTCACCTCGCCATTGTGACGCGGGCGGGGCGACGAGCCGCCGCAGCGGGCGAGTCCTACGCGGCGCGCGGGTCGCTCGCGGCGGTGTCTCCGCCGATCGGGCAGATCACCTTCTGATCGACGATCTGGCCGCGAGCGTCGCAGCGCGGGCAGACGGAACGAGCCGTCCGGATCCTCGAACGCGATCTCGTCGTCGCGCTGCGTGACCTTGGAGATGAAGCCGGCCCGCGTCTTCGCGTTCCCGTGCTCGTGATCGAACACGCGCAGCCGCGCGCGGCAGGCTGCGCAGCGTCCCCAGTACGTCAGCAGCGTCATGCGTTCCGCCCCATGCCCTCACGCTAGTGCCGTCGGCGCCGCATGTGGGCGCGACCGACTGCTCAACGTAGAGTCGGGCTGCTCCCGCTGTCGGAGCCAACCAGGAGGAGCACATGCGCGAGCGCCTACCCCGTGCGATTGACGATCGACTATCCCGACCGGCCGCTCAGCCGGTTGTCCAGCGCCTTCCGCATCTTCACGGTGATCCCGATCCTCATCGTGCTGGCGGCGCTCGACAGCAGCAACTACTCCTGGGACCCAACTGGGGCGACACCGGGAGTTCCTCGACGCAGACGATCGGGCGGCGTCGGCCTGCTGGTGGTCCCGATCGTCCTCATGATCCTGTTCCGCCAGAAGTACCCCCGCTGGTGGTACGACTGGAACTTCAACCTCATGGGCTTCGTCAACCGCGTCGCGTCCTACGGCCTGCTGATGACCGACGTGTACCCGTCGACGGACGAGGAGCAGAACGCCCACCTGGAGCTGCCGTATCCCGACGTCGAGCGCGACCTCAACCGCTGGCTGCCGCTGGTCAAGTGGCTGCTCGCGATCCCGCACTTCATCCTGCTCTTCTTCCTCTACGTCGGCGTCTTCTTCGTCGCCATCGCGGCGTGGTTCGCGATCCTCTTCACCGGGCGGCTCCCGCGCGGGCTGTTCGACTACATGGCCGGCGTGCTGCGCTGGAGCAACCGCGTCACCGCCTACGCGATCGTGCTCACGACGGACGAGTACCCGCCGTTCCGCCTCGCGGCCTAGGCGATGGAAGGTGGGGCCGCCCGCGGGCGGCCCCACCGAGCCTCGTTCCTAGCCGTTGACCGAGAACGAGCTGTTCTCGTTGATCTCGCGCAGGCGCGAGTAGAAGCCCATGTCGAGCTCGACGCCGGTGTAGCGCGCCGTGACCTTGACCGGGTCGGAGTCGTGGTCGTGGCCCTTCTCGACGGCGTCGATCAGCTCGGCCATGCAGTGGCCGACGACGGGGCCGTTCTTGAACTGGTTGCCGCTCGTGCCGACGGCCATGTAGAAGCCGCCGAGGTCGCTGCGGTCGTAGATCGGGATCCAGTCGTCGGAGCAGTCGTAGAGGTCGACGACGCCCTTCATCTCCTCCGGGATCGGGAGCGAGGGGATGCGGCGTGCGCAGCGGTAGACCTGCGCCTCCCACTGCTCGCGCGTGACCTGGCGGTTGAAGTCGTCGGGGTTCTCGACCCACACCTGCGGATCGCAATCCGGATCCTCGGAGCCGATCAGGATGTGGTTGCCCGTCTCCGGCCGGAAGTAGATGGCGTTGTCGCCGTCCGAGACGTGGTGGCCGTCCTTCTCGTAGTCGAAGCCGGGCGGCGAGGGCACGTGGTGCACCTCGTGGCGCAGCGCCTTCGTCTTGATCTTCATGCCGTCCTCGACGCCGGCCATGCGGTTGATCACGAACGAGTGCGGGCCTGCCACGTTGACGACGATCCTGGCTTCGATCTCGGTGCCGTCGTCGAGCGTGACGCCCGGTCACCTTGCCGTTGGCCTGGTTGATCGCGGTCACCTTGCGGCGGTAGAGGAACTCGCCGCCGCGCGCCTCGGCGGCGCGCTGGAGGTTGTGCGAGGACAGCGCGGGATCGTTGACGTAGCCGGAGTCGGGCGTGTAGATCGGCGCCCGGCAGCTTCTTCGTGCGCGGGGCGGCGAAGTCGTCGTCCTCGGGCCGCGAGGGCGGCCAGAACTCGTGGACGTCGAAGATCGGCACCTTCTGCTCGAGCGTGGCCGTGTCCCAGACCTCGTACGGCACGCCGAGGCGGTCGTAGTGCGGCAGCACCTTGTCGTGGTGCCCGGTCGCGCTCTCGAGCAGGACGGTGCCGGCCATCATGTACTTCGCCAGCCCGGACTCGTCCGGCGCCTCCAGGTACTCGGCCCACTTCTTCCAGTAGAAGAAGCCCTCGTACGCCATTGCCACACCGTCGAACGACGAGTAGTGGGCGCGCACGATTGCACACGAGTTCGACGTGGGGCCGTACCCGGCCGACGGGAGCTTGTCGATGTTCAGTGTCTTGTACCCGCGCTTGCAGAGCTCGAATGCCGTGGCAGTGCCGATCACTCCGGCGCCGATGATCACCGCGTCGACCTTCTGTCCCATCACTTGCTCCGATCTTTTGCGTTCTCGCTCTCGAGGAACGCCGCCTGGAAGCGGCGCACGTGGGCTTGCATGCGGGCGTGTGCATCCGCGCCGTCGCCGCGGACGATCGCGTCCACGACGGCTTCGTGCTCGTTGACGGAAGCGCGCAGGGCGCTCACGCGGTCGAGTCTCACGCTCCACAGCCGCAGCACGTGGCCGTACAGCCAGTCGAGCTGGGCGGCGAGCAGGGTGTTTCCCGCGGCATCCGCGATCGCGGTGTGCAGCTCGCGGTCGAGCTCGATCAGCGCCTGGTGGTCGCCGGATGCGAGCGACGCTCGCGTCCGCTCGATCAGGGCCTGGAGCGATTCGCGGTCGTCGCTCGAGGCGCGCTCGCCGGCCAGGCGGGCGCTCAGGCCCTCGAGCTCCACGCGCAGCTCGAAGATCTCCTGCAGGTCGGCGACGTCGAGCTCGCTGACGAGCGTCCCGCGCCGCGGCAGGATGACGACCATGTTCTCCCAGGCCAACCGGCGCAGCGCGCTGCGCACCGGCGCGAGGCCGATGCCGAGCTCGGCGGCCAGCGCGGCCTCGTTGACGGCCGACCCGGGCGGCAGGTCGAGCGAGGTGATGCGCTGGCGGATGCCGGCGTAGGCGATGTCACCGAGCGAGTCCGGGGCCGACCGCCGCTGCTGGCGAGCGGCACGGGCCGAAGTCGGGCGCGGCGTGCGCGTGCTCGCCGGGGCAGCTTGCGACTGAAATTTCACAGACAGGTCGCAGTATGCGCTGCCCGGTCGATACGGTCAAGCTGCCGTACCGGCGCGGATGCGAGGGCTGATTACATGCCGTCATGTCGAGCATCGTCCTGCGACAGCGCCGCCTGCACTACGCGTGGGTCGTCGCTGCGGTGACGTTCGTGGTGCTCGCGATGGCGGCGGGCTTCCGCTCGGTGCCGGGCGTGTTCCTGCTCCCGCTCGGGGAGGAGTTCGGCTGGTCGCACGCGCTCGTCGGCGGCGCCGTCTCGGTCAACCTCATCGTCTACGGCCTCGGTGCGCCGTTCGCGGCCGCGATCGTGCAGCGCTTCGGCGTGCGCAAGGTCACGGTGTTCGCGCTCTGCCAGGTCGCCGTCGGCGCCGGCCTCTCGGTGTTCATGACCGAGCCCTGGCAGCTGTACCTGCTGTGGGGCGTCGTCATCGGCTCGGCGACGGGCGCGCTGGCGGTCCCGCTCGCGGCGATCATCGCGAACACCTGGTTCTCGACGCGCAGAGGGCTGGTCAGCGGCCTGCTGACCGCCTCCAACGCGAGCGGTCAGCTCATCTTCCTGCCGCTGCTCGCATGGATCGCGACCACGTACTCGTGGCGCTGGACGGCCGCCGCGGTCGTGATCGCGGCGGTCGGGCTCGTGATCCCGCTCGCGATCGTCTTCCTGCGCCACTCCCCCGCCGAGATCGGGATCCTGCCCTACGGGGCGACCGAGGCGCCCGACGCGCCACCGCCGCGCATGAATCCGTTCCGCAACGCCGTCTCGACGCTGCGCGAGTTCGCCCCGCGGCGCGACTTCCAGTTGATCGTGTTCGCGTTCTTCGTGTGCGGCGCGACCACGAACGGCCTCATCGGAACGCATCTCATCGCCGCCTGCGCCGACCACGGCTTCACCGAGGTGCAGGGTGCCGGGCTGCTCGCCGCGATCGGCGTGTTCGACGTGATCGGCACCATCACGTCGGGCTGGCTGACCGATCGCTACGACCCGCGCTGGCTGCTGTTCTGGTACTACGGCCTGCGCGGCATCTCGTTGCTGGGCCTCAACGCGGCGCTCAACTCGGCGGGCGTCGGCCTCGCGGCGTTCGTGATCTTCGACGGGCTCGACTGGGTCGCGACCGTGCCGCCGACGATCGCCCTGTGTCGCAAGATCGCCGGCGTCGAGCGCGTCGGCGTGGTGTTCGCGTGGGTCTTCTGCTCACACCAGCTGGGCGCGGCGTTCGCGGCCTGGGGCGCGGGCTTCAGCCGCTCGTGGCTGGGCACGTACGAGCCGGCGTTCCTGATCTCGGGCGCGATGGGCGTGGCGGCGGCGATGGTCAGCCTGATCATCGGCCGGCGGATCGTGCGGCCGCTGTTCGCCTAGCCCGGGAGCGGGTGGCGCCGGCCCGGCCGTAGGCGTAAGCTCGCTCCACCTACAGGGAGCCAGTCATGCCGGTGTGCAACGCGTGCTCGGGCGAGGTCGACGCGAGTTTCCGCTACTGCCCGTGGTGCGCTGCGCCGGTGCGGCGCAAGCTGATCGAGTTCTTCGCGGCGCGACCGTTCCCGGGTGAGATCGGCAAGGCGCTCCGGGTTTCGCGCTACTTCCCCGACGCCGACGAGCCGGGCCACGTGCGCTTCTCGGTCTGGAACGAGACGGGCGTCGCGGAGGCCGTCGTCTCGCTCGACGATCCGGACGCCTCGCGTCTGGCCGCATTCATCCGCGACAACACGCCCGCCCCGTGCGAGGAGAGCGACGAGACCGGTGCGGTGACCGAGCGCTTGTAGGCGAGCCTGCGGGAACGACCGCGGCGTGCCGGGGTTAGTCCGCGACGAGCTCCTCCGCCACCGTCGCCGGCTTCGCGTCGCTGCGCACCGTCGCGAACACGGCGGCGATCACCAGTGCCGCTCCGATCACCGCGGAGACTCCGAGGCTCTCGTCGAGGACGATCGCGCCGAGGAACACCGCGACGGCGGGATTGACGTACTGGTGGCTCACGACGGTCGAGATCGGGAGGTGCTTGAGCGCCCAGATGTAGGCGCTGAAGGCCGCGGCGCCGGCGACGGCGAGGTACGCGAGCGCGAGCCACGAGCGCGCGGACGGGACGGTCGGATCGAGCGCGTCCAGGCCGTCGATGGCGACGCCGACGACGAGCATGATGCTGCCCGCGACGATCATCTGGACGACGGCACCGACGAACGGATCGGCGGGCTGCGTGAGCCGCCGGCCGTAGAACGAGCCGGTGCTCCAGAACAGCGCGGCGACGATCGCCAGGATGAGCCACGGGTTGTCGGCACCCGAGCCGCCCGGCGAGAGCAGGACGAACACGCCCACGATGCCGATCGCCGCGCCGAGGATCGCGCCGCGCGAGATGCGCTCGCCGCCGAGCGCGCGGTAGCCGACGACCCACAGCGACGTCGTGGATGCCAGCACGGCCGTCAGGTTCGACGGGGCGTGCACCTCGGTGATCGTCACGACGCCGACGCCGCCGATGATGATCCACGATACCGGCGATCGCGGCGCCGCGGATCTCCGTCCATCCCGGCAGCGGGCCGACGCGCCCGAGTACCGTCAGCACCGTGAGCACGAGCAGGCCCGCGAGCAGGAACCGCACGCCGCACGAGACGAGCGGGGCCATCGTCTCGAGGCTCACGCGGATCGCCAGGTAGGTCGATCCCCAGACGATGTAGAGGAGCCCCATCGCCAGCAGCACGCTTGCTCGCATCGGCCGTACCTTCGCGAGTCGGCGCCGCCGCCGCGCCGATGGGTGAAAATGCGGCCATGAGGGCGAACCCCACGGTGCTCGTCGTCCAGCACGATCTGGACACCCCGCCGGCAGCGCTCGAGCCGCCGCTCGCCGCGCTCGGCGTCCGCACCGTGACGTGGTACGCGCTCTCGCAGCCCGAGCCCCCGGCGGGCGACTTCGACGGGCTGATGGTGCTGGGCGGCATCGTCAACCCGGACGGCACCGACGGCGACGCGCCGCTCGACCGCGAGCGCGAGCTGATCGCGGACATGCACGCGCGCGGGTTGCCGGTGCTCGGCATCTGCCTCGGAGCCCAGCTGGTCGCCCAGGCGCTCGGGGGCGAAGCAGGGCGCATGCCCGCGGGCGAGATCGGCTGGGTCCGGATCGAGTTCGACGACGCGGCGCAGAACGACGCGCTCCTGGCCGGCGCACCGCGCGAGCTGGACGTCAACGAGTGGCACAACTACGCATGCACGCCGCCTGCGGGCGCCGCCATCCTCGCTCGCAACGACGCCTGCATCCAGGCGTTCCGCGTCGGCGCGACGACCTGGGCGCTGCAGTTCCACGTCGAGGTGGACGACGCCGTGCTGGAGGAATGGACGCAGACCGGCGCCGACGAGCTCGTCAGGCTCGGCCTCGGCCCGGAGGTCATCCTCGGCACCGCCGAGCAGCGGACCGAGCAGCTGCGGCTCGCGGCGCGCATCGGCGATCGCTTCGCGCGCGCCGTGCTCGCGGCCACCGTCCCCGCTTAGAGGCACGTACTCCATTCGGGAGCACGCCACCTGCGATCATCAGCGGGTGGAGACCGTGCGCACGACGTGCCCGCGCGATTGCTACGACGCCTGCGGCGTCCTGGTCGCGCTGGAGGATGGGCGCGTCAAGCACGTGCGCGGCGATCCGGATCACCACGTCTCGCGCGGCAAGCTCTGCCGCAAGTGCTCGATCGGCTACAACGGCGCGTTCCTGGATCCGCAGCTGCGGCTGACGACGCCGTTGCGGCGCGTCGGGCCGAAGGGCGAGCGGCGGTTCGAGGAGATCGGGTGGCCGGAGGCGATCGCCGCCGTGGCCGGCCGGCTCGGCGCGATCGCCGACGAGCACGGCGCCGCGACGATCCTCAACGCGCACTACACCGGCACGTGCGCGCTGATCGACACGGCGTTCCCGCAGCGCTTCTTCAACCGCCTCGGGGCGACCGAGGTCGAGCCGGACACCGTCTGCAACAACGCCGGTCACGTGGCACTCACGTACGTGTACGGGTCGAGTGAGGACGGCTTCGATCCCGAGGCTGCGGCCGACGCCGCCTGCATCGTCGTGTGGGGCGCGAATCCCAGTGCGAGCGCGCCGCACGCCCACGACCACTGGCTGCGCGAGGCGCCCGGCCAGGTGATCGTGATCGATCCGATCCGCACGCCGACCGGGGCGCAGGCCGACGCGTACCTCCAGCTTCGGCCCGGCAGCGATGCCGCGCTCGCGTTCGCGCTGGCGCACGTGATCCGCCGCGAGGGTCTCGTCGACGAGGCGTTCGTGGGCGAGCACGTGCTCGGCTACGACGAGCTCGAGCCGTTGCTCGAGCGCTGCACGCCGGCCTGGGGCGAGGAGCACACGGGCGTGCCGGCCAGCCTCATCGAGCACGTCGCGCGCACCTACGGGCGCGGGCCGTCGCTGCTCTGGATGGGCCAGGGACTCCAGCGCCAGCCGCGCGGCGGCAACGTCATGCGCGCGATCGCGATGCTGCCCGCGCTGACCGGCAACATCCGCCGCCCCGGCTCGGGGTTCCTGTACCTCAACGGCAGCGATTCGCGCGGGGTCGACTGGGACTGGCTCGTGGGAGCCGATCTCGCCGCTCCCGATGCCCCCGGATCCGTGAGCCAGATGGATCTGGCGGCGGTGCTCGCCGATCCCGATCGGAGCCGCGCGCTCATCTGCTGGAACATCAACCCGGTCGCCTCGAACCCGGAGCAGGCCGCTCTGCGCACCGCGCTCGAGCGCGACGACCTGCTGACCGTCGTGTGCGATCTCTTCCTCACCGACACGGCGGCCTACGCCGACTACGTGCTGCCGGCGGCGGGCTTCCTCGAGTGCGACGACATCCTGCCGTCGTACTTCCACCACACGCTGTCGGCACAGGTGAAGGCCGTCGATCCGCCGGGGCACGCGCTGCGCAACTCCGAGATCTTCCGCCGGCTCGCAGCCGGCATGGGCTTCGACGAGCAGGCGCTGCAGGAGGGCGATGCCGCGCTGATCGAGCACCTGCTGGCCCCGTCGGGCGTGAGCTGGGCGGAGCTCGCGCGCGCCGGCACCGTTCGGCTCTACGCCGAGCCGCGCGCCCAGTTCCCCGACGGGTTCCCGACGCCGAGCGGGCGCATCGAGATCGCGTCGGCGAGCGCCGAGGCCGACGGGCACCCGCGCGTGCCCGAACCGAGCGTCGACGCCCTGCCACCGCCCGGCCACCTGCGACTGCTCTCGCCGGCGTCGCCGTGGCTCATGAACTCGACGTTCGGGAACGACCGCAAGCTCCGCCACCGCATCGGCGAGGCGAGCGTCGCGCTCCATCCGCGCGAGGCTGCCGGGCGTGGGCTGCGCCACGGCGATCCGGTCACGCTCAGCAATGCCACGGGCGCTCTGCGGCTCGTGGTCGAGATCAGCGACGCCGTGCCGCCGGGTGTCGCCTACGCGCCGAAGTGCCGCTGGCCGTCGCACGAGTCCGCCGGGGCCAACATCAATGCGCTCAACCCCGGCGACAAGACCGACATGGGGGAGAGCTCGGCGGTGCACGGCGTCCTCGTCGAGCTGACACCCGGGTAGCATCGGCCCGATGCGCGCCTGCCGCACCTTCCTCCAATCGATCGACCTCCCGCCCGGCGACCTGCACGGGCTGCCCGAGTCGCCCAAGCGCTTCGCCGACGGCGCGCGCTACCGCGTCGAGATCCCGAGCTGCGAGGGGCCTCGCTGCCTGGAGGCCCTGCTCGAGGCGGCCGACCGGCTCGACGTGCGCGTGCACCGCGCCTCGCAGGGCTCCGGCGTGTTCATGCTCACGGACGCCGAGCTGGCCGAGATGGCCGCGATGGCGCGCGCGGCAACCGTCGAGATCAGCCTCTTCGCGCGGCCGAACGCAGCGTGGGACACCTCGGGGATGGCGCGCAGCCCGGCGGGCGGAGCGGTCGCGGCGGCCTCCCGCGGGCAGGAGCAGATCGTGCAGGGCCTCGCCGATGCGCGCCGCGCGGCTGCCGCCGGCGTGCGCAGCGTGCTGATCGCCGACTTCGGGATGCTCGACGTGTTCGCCGAGGCGCGCCGCCGCGACTTCCTGCCGGCCGACATGCAGGCGAAGGTCTCCGTGATGCTGCCGGTCTCCAATCCCGCCACGGCGCGGGCGCTGGTGGCGCTCGGCGCGGACACGCTCAATCTCACGACCGACCTCTCGCTGGCGCAGATCGCGGCGATCCGCGCGGTCGTCGACGTCCCGCTCGACATCTACGTCGAGGTGCCGGACAACGTCGGCGGCTTCGTGCGCCTGCACGAGATTCCCGAGATCGTGCGCGTCGCGGCGCCGGTGTACCTCAAGTTCGGCCTGCGCAACGCGCCCGACGTGTATCCCGCGGGGACGCACCTCGAGGCGACGACCGTCGCGCTGACGCGCGAGCGCGTGCGCCGCGCGCGGCTCGGCATGGAGCTGCTGGCGCGCGAGTGGGAGGACTGCGAGACCTCCGAGCTGGGCGCGCGCGGGCTCGCGCTCGTGCACGCGTGAGCGCCGATGTCGTCACGCTCGGAGAGGCGCTCGTCGCGCTCGTCGCCGACGAGGGCCGGCCGCTCGTCGACCCCGGCTCGTTCACGCCGTTCGTCGCCGGTGCCGAGGCCAATGTCGCGATGGGACTTGCGAGGCTCGGCCGGTCGGTGTCGTTCATCGGCCGCGTCGGAGCCGACGGGCTCGGGCAGATGGTGCGCAACGGCCTGCGCGGCGAGGGCGTGGACGTCGAGTGGCTGCGCGACGACGCGGACGCGCCGACCGGCGCGCTCGCGCGCGACCGCCGCTCGCTGCCGCCCGCCGAGGTCGTCTACCTGCGGCGCGGGTCGGCGGCATCGCGGCTCGAGCCGGCCGACGTCGAGGCCGCCGGCGAGACGATCGCGGGGGCCAGATGGCTCCACATCACGGGCATCACGCCGGCGCTCTCGCCGAGCTGTCGCGCTGCGGTGCAGCGCGCGCTGGAGCTCGCTCGCGCCGCCGGCGCCCGCGTCTCGCTCGACGTCAACGTCCGCAGGCGCCTGTGGAGCGAGGAGGAGGCCGCCGTGGTGCTGGCCGGGCTCGCCGAGCACTGCGACCTCATCGTCGCGGGCGAGGACGAGGCGGTTCTGCTGTGCGGCTCGGCCGAGGCCGCCGCGCTGGCCGAGCGATTCGGAGTCGAGGCGGTCGTCAAGCTCGGTGCGCGTGGCGCGGTCGGGTGGCGCAACGGGGAGTGGGCGGACGACGCGGGCATCGCGGTGGCGCCGCTGGACGTCGTCGGCGCCGGCGACGCGTTCACGGCCGGCTACCTCGACGCCCTGCTCGACGGCGCCGGCCTGGCCGAGTCGCTGCGGCGTGCGAACGCCTGTGGCGCAATCGCCGTCGCGGCCGTCGGCGACGCGACGGGCCTGCCCACCCGCGGCGAGCTCGAGCGGGTGCTGGCGGGCGGCGCCGACGTCGTCCGCTAGCCTCATCCGCCGTGAAGGTCGCAATCGTCGGCGGTGGAGTGGTCGGGCTGTGCTCCGCCTATGCGCTCAGGCGCGCGGGCGCCGAGGTCGTGCTGCTCGAACGCAACGAGCTCGGCCGCGGCGCCTCCGAGGGCAACACCGGATGGATCTCGCCGACGATCTCGACGCCCCTGGCCGCGCCCGGCGTCCTCAAGAGCGGCCTGCGCTCGGCGTTCGACCCGCGCGGAGCGCTCGTCATCCGCCCGGGGCTCGACACGGCCTGGCTGCGCTGGTTGTGGGCGTTCAAGGCGGCGAGCGCGCGCCCGCGCTACCGGCGCGGCGTCAAGGCGCTGCTCGACCTCAACGCCCGCACGTTCACCGAGCTCGATGCCTACAAGGAGGACGGCGTCGAGTTCGAGATGCACGGCGGCGGCATCCTCTGCCTGGCGCGCACGGAGTACGGCATCGCCTGGTTCGCGCCGGTCTTCGAGGATCTCCAGGCGCTCGGCTTCGAGGGCCAGATCGAGACGCTCACGCTCGACGCGGCGCGCGAGATCGAGCCGTCGCTCGGTGACGACGCGCGCTACGTCGTGCGCACGAGCGTCGACCGCTACGTGCGCCCCGAGTCGCTGATGGCCGGGCTCGCCGCGAAGCTGCGAGCCGGCGGCGTCGAGCTCCGCGAGCACGTCGAGGTCACCGGCCTGCGCCGCGACGGTGCCGGCTGGGCAGTCGACACGAACGGCGGCGCGGTCGAGGCCGAGGCGGTCGTCGTGACCGCCGGTGCGGCCACGCCGCCGCTGCTGCAGCCGTTCGGGCTGCGCGTGCCGATCGTGGCCGCCAAGGGCTACTCCCTCACGCTCCAGGGCGAGGGCGTCGCGCCGCGCACCGCGCTCTACCTCTGCGAGCCCAAGATCGGCGTCTCCGGCTACGACGGCGGCGTGCGCATCGCCGGCACGTTCGAGCTGCCCGGCCGCAACCTCGACGTCGACCGCAAGCGCGTCGGCTACATCCTCGACGACACGCTCCCGTTCATCCGCGGCTGGAAGCCCGCCCCGGGCGAGGTCGAGAAGCAGGGCTGGGCCGGATTCCGCCCGGCGACGCCCGACAGCCTGCCGCTGCTCGGCCCGATCCCGGGCCAGGACGGCCTCTTCGTCGCCGCCGGCCACGGGATGCTGGGCGTCACGCTGGCGCCCGCCACGGGCGTGGCGGTCGCCGACATGGTGACGACGGGGACGATTCCGGCCTGGCTGTCGCCGATGGCGCCGGGCCGCAGCTTCTGAGGCCGCGATCCGCGCCGGTGACCGGCGTGCGGCCTACCGTGGGCGCGAATGTAAGACGCCATGGAATCCGGGGCGAGGACGATCGACCCGGCCGCTCGCGGCCTACAGCCATCAGATCGAGATCACCGGCCCGGAGCGGGGCACCGATGTGCGCGTGGTCGACGAGCCCGGCCAGGTGCCGGCAGGTGGCCCCGCGACGATGCGCACGTCCCGGTCGCGGCGGCCTCGGCCTCGCGAGTCGGCAGGCACGTCGGAGCGCAACCTCGGCGGCCGGCACTGGACTTCGGCGACCTCGTCCGGCTGACGACCAACTCGTCGGCGAGTGGAACGGCGGGTTGGGCCCCCACCAGCCCTCCAGTCCGGGTCCTCGTGCCATCCGGGCGGGCCGAACTTCCCGGCACCCATGATCTCGCGCCGATCCCACCGTCGAGCTGCTGGCGAACGCGTCGTCGCGCCGCCGGAGCCGCCCGGACCCGAGCATCGAGCTGCTCTACGGGTGGCGACCGACTCGTCACGTCGCCGGCTGCTCGACGGCTCGACGCTCTGACCGTCGCCGGTGCCGAAGCCGTGAGCGAGCGGGAAGTTCTGGACGAGCGTCAGGACAGTTCGGCTCCTCTGTCGGCGAGCATCGCCAGTGAGCGCGGCGATCATGACTTCCAATGCCGCGCCGGGGATGCGAGCTCAGGCTGAACGTCGTGGCGACGCTCTGGACGACGGTGACGCCGTTCGCTGACGGCGACACTCGCAGGCGAGCTCGCTCGCGGTGCGCTCGCCTCGCCGCGTCGGACGCCACATCGTCTCGATCGGCCGATCCGCGCCAGGCGCTTCGGGCTGTGCCCGGTCGCCGCCACGAGGCGGCGGTGCGGCCTCGACGCCCGCGTCCGTGATCGCGGCTTGCTGGTGGACGGTTGCCGCGAGCACGACGAGTGGGACGCGCGGGAGGGCTGCGGCCCGCTCGACCTCACGGCCGCTGATCACGAAGTCGAGTCCGTCGGGATTGTTGCCTGGACCCCAGCCGCGACGCAGCTCCTCGCACAGCGAGGCGCTCACGAGCGCGCACTCGCGGCGCAGGAAGGCGGTCGGCGTGGGATCCACGAGGATGATGCCGGCGACCGCACCGGGGTGGTCCGACGCGAACAGCCGGACGTTGAGCCCGCCGAACGAGTGGCCGACCAGCAGGTAGGGCGGCGCAACTCGAGCGGCGCGCAGCAGGCGCCGCAGGTCTGCAACGACATCGGCGCTGGTGCGCGGCTTGGGCGCGGCGTCACTCTCGCCGAGGTTCGCACGGTCATAGGTGCACGTCCTCGTCAGCTTGCTGACGGCCGGTGCGACGGCGTGCCAGGTCTCGTGGGTGTTGCCGAGCCCGGCGTCCATGACGACGGTCGGGCTTCGAGCGCCGTGCACGTGTCGTACCGTGCGCGCCGATGAAGACGCCACGGAATCCCGACACGATCCACCCGCCGCTCGCGGCCTACAGCCATGCAGATCGAGATCACCGTGCCCGGAGCAGGCAGGTAGAGCGAACGCCGCTCAGATGTCGAACGTCCCGTCGATGGCATTGGGATCGACGGCCGCTCGCACCGCAACCTGCGGCGATCGCGACGAGTGCGACCAGGAGCGCAGCGAACCGCGCGGAGCGGGGCAATGGATCCGCCATCTTCAGGATGACGTCTCTCATGCGTCGAGTCGGATGCACACCGGCATCGCGCGCGTCGCACCTCGGAGCCATCCCACGGGCAGACGACTGCTCTCGGGCCGGAATCGCTCGCCGAAGCTGCTCGTCGAGCCGATCGCCGGGGATCCGGATCGCTCAGATCAGCTGGAGCGTGACGCCGCCGTCGACCAGGATGGTCTGGCCGGTGATGTAGCCCGCCTCGGCGCTGGCGAGAAACGCGTACACGGCCGCGATGTCCTCGGGGACGCCGCTCCGGCCGAGCGGCACGTTCTGGCCGAACGCGGCAACGCCTTCGGGGCCGAGCGAGTTGACGGGGTCGAGTGCCTGCGGCGTCGCGATGACGCCCGGCGCGACCGCGTTGACGGTGATCTGGTCGGGGCCGAGCTCGAGCGCGAGGCTGCGGACCATGCCCTGGATGCCCGCTTTGGCGGTCGCGTAGTGCGTGTGCTCCGCCCAGCCGACGAACGCGCCTGCGACCGAGCTCGTCGCCAGCAGGCGACCGCCGCCGCGCGCCCGGAGGTACGGGATCGCCTCCCGGAAGCAGCGGAACACGCCGGCCAGGTCGACGTCGAGGAGGGCACTCCAGCGCTCGTCGTCGAGCTCCCCGCTCGGCACGAGCCGCGCGATCGCAGCGTTCGCGAGCACGATGTCGATGCCGCCGAAGCGCTCGTTCGCAGCGGCGAGCAGCGCGCGAACCTCGTCGGTGCTCCGCACGTCGACGGCGACGGTGATCGCGTTGCCGCCCGCGGCGGTGATCGCCTCGGCGACCGGCTCGACCTCGTGCGGATCGCCCGGGTACCAGCCGAGCACGACATTCGCGCCCGCGCGCGCGAAGAGCGTGGCGCTCGCGGCGCCGATGCCGGACGCGGCGCCGGTGACGACCGCCGTCTTCCCTTCGAGCTCGAACATCTGCCTAGTCCCCCAGTTCCTTCTCACGGCGCGCGACGTACTCCTCGAGGCGGCCCTGCACGTCGCCGGCGAGCGGCTCGGGCGGCTCGTAGCTCGCCTCGAGCGTGGCCAGCCGGTCGCGCGCGCGCTCCGCGGCGTCCTTGCCGCCGCGCGAGGCCCAGCGCTCGTAGTTCTCCGTCGAGAACAGCAGCGGCCGGTAGAAGCAGTCGCGGAAGTTCTCGAGCGTGTGCGTCGTGCCGAAGAAGTGCCCGCCGTGCCCCGCCTCGGCGAAGGCGTCCGGCACGAGCTGCTCGCGCGTGAACTCGAGCGGGCTGAACTCGGCCTGGAGGATGCGCACGATCTCGATGTCGAGCACGAACTTCTCGTACGACGCGACGAGCCCGGACTCGAGCCAGCCGCACGTGTGCAGCAGCAGATTGGCGCCCGCCAGGAACGCCGGCAGCATCGTGTTGAGACCCTCGAACGCGGCCTGCGCGTCGACCGACTGGCTCGAGGTCAGCGCGCCGCCGCCGGCGCGCCACGGCAGCCCGAAGCGGCGCGCGATCTGACCCGAGGCGAACAGCCCGATCGCGGCCTCGGGGCCGCCGAAGCCCGGCGAGCCGGACTGCATGTCGGTGTGGGAGATGAACGACCCCATGATCACCGGCGCGCCCGGGCGCACGAGCTGGGCGAGGCAGATGCCCGCCAGTTGCTCGGCGATCTGCTGCGAGAGCGCGGCCGGGATCGAGACCGGCCCCATCGCGCCCATCAGGATGAACGGCGTCACGACGACGACCTGGTTGGCCGCCGCGAGCAGCATCAGCGAGCCGATCATCCGCTCGTCGAAGCGCAGCGGCGAGTTGGCGTTGGCGATGCCGAACATGTGCGGCTCGCGCTCCATCGCCTCGCGGCCGAATGCGAGCTCGGCCATGGCCAGCGAGTCGCCGGCGCCGACCGGGTTGAACTGCGCCGTTCCGAGCGGCTTGTCGGTCTCGGTGTAGAGCGCCAGCAGCATCTTCAGATGGCGCGAGTCGATCGGGAGATCGCCCGCCTCGCAGATCGGATAGCCGGGGCTGTCGAGCTCGTCGATCATGTGCGTCAGGCGCACGAGGCGGCGATAGTCGTCGAACGTGCCGTCGCCGCGCCGCTCGCCCTCGCTCACGAAGGGGGCGCTCTGGACGCTCACGAAGACCATGTTGTCGCCGCCGAACGTCCGGCTGCGGGCGGGGTTGCGGGCCGTGAACGGGAACTCGCGAGGCGCCTTCGCGACCTGCTCGAGCACGAACGCGGGGTCGAGCTTCACGAGGTCGCCCTCGACCGTCTGGCCGGCCTTGCGGAAGAGCTCGAGCGCAGGCTCCCACTGGAACTCGATGCCGATGTCGCGCACGATCGTCTGCCAGCCCTCCTCGAGCACCGCCATCGACTCTTCCGACAGCACCTCGTAGCGCGGCATGCGATTGACGAACATCGCGCCAGCATAGGAGCGGGCAGGGCCCGGGGGAGTCAGCCCTCGCTTCCCGCGGTCGCTCGCTCGCGATTCTCGCGCGCGCGAGAGCGTCGTCCTGGGGCCGCCGCGCTAACTATGCACGGCATACGAACGTCCCGTAGCATGCGCCCCGTCCACGTTCTAGGAGGAGTTCCACTGATTACCAAGAAGCCCCTGGCCGCGATGCTGCTCGCCGCCGCGCTGGTGATGTCCGCCATCGCCACGACTACTGCTGCAGCCAAGCCGGCCAAGCCCGCCGCCAGTTCCGACATCAAGGTGGGCCTCGTAACGGACATCGCCGGCCTCGGCGACAAGTCCTTCAACTACCTCGCCGGCCAGGGCCTCAAGCAGGCCGAGAAGAAGTACGGCATCCAGGGTGACGTGACGGTGTCGAAGTCGAACAACGACTACGTCCCGAACATCACGAAGTACGCCCTCAAGGGCTATGACCTCGTCATCGCCGTCGGCTTCCTCGAGGAGCAGGCAGTCGGCCAGGTCGCCAAGAAGTTCCCCGACGTCAAGTTCGCGATCATCGACGACTCGACGACCGTCAAGGCGCTCAAGGGCCTCAAGAACGTCGAGGGCATCCTCTACAAGGAACAGGAGGCCGGGTACATGGTCGGGTACCTCGCAGGCCTGTTCGAGAAGAGCAACGCCAAGGGTCTCAACTCCAAGCAGGTCATCTCGAGCGTCGGCGGCATCGCGATCCCGCCGGTCGACAGGTACATTGCCGGCTTCCAGTACGGCGCGAAGGCGGCCAACCCCGGCATCAAGCTGCTCAACGGCTACTCCGGCGACTTCGTCGCGCAGGACAAGTGCCAGGGCCTCGCCCAGCAGCAGATCGCACAGGGCTCGGACATCATCTTCCAGGTCGCGGGCCAGTGCGGCCTCGGCGCCATCAACGCGGCGCGCGACAAGGGCTACTGGGGGATCGGCGTCGACACCAACCAGGCGCTGCAGATCGGCTCCAAGCAGCTGCTCGCCTCGGCGACCAAGGGCATCGACGTCTCGGTCGTCGACGTCGTCGGCCAGGTCGTGAACAACAAGTTCCGCGGCGGCAAGGATCTCCTGCTCGGCATCAACGAGAAGGGCGCCGGCATCGAGGGCATCAACAGCACCGTACCGAACGACATCAGGGTCAAGATGAACGCACTCATCAAGCAGATGAAGGCCGGCAAGGTCAAGATCCCGAGCAAGCCGATGAAGCTGACGTAGGCGTGGCGGACGACCCGCCTGCACGTCCGGGTTCCGCGGGCTCGAGCGCCGATCTGGCGCTCGAGCTCCGCGGGATCACGAAGCGGTTCGGCGCGTTCGTCGCAAACGACGCGATCGATTTCGATCTCCGGCAGGGCGAGGTGCATGCCCTGCTCGGCGAGAACGGAGCGGGCAAGTCCACGCTCATGAACGTCCTCTACGGGCTCTACCGCCACGAAGAGGGAGAGATCTACGTCGGCGGACAGCCCGCCGCCATGTCGAGCTCCGCGGATGCCATCCGCCTCGGGATCGGCATGGTGCACCAGCACTTCATGCTGATCCCGGTGATGTCCGTCGTCGAGAACATCGTGCTCGGCGACGAGCCGTCGCGCCACGGCCAGCTCGACCTCGACACGGCGCGCGAGCGGGTGCGGACGCTGTCGGCGCAGTACGGCCTGGCAGTCGATCCCGACGCGATCATCGAGGAGATCGGCGTCGGCCAGCAGCAGCGCGTCGAGATCCTCAAGGCGCTCTATCGCGATGCGCGCATCCTGATCCTCGACGAGCCGACCGCGGTGCTGACGCCGCAGGAGGTCGACGAGCTGTTCGCCGTGCTGCGCACGCTCGTGGCCGAGGGCACGTCGATCATCCTGATCACGCACAAGCTGCACGAGGTGCTCGAGGTCGCGGACCGGATCACGGTGCTGCGGCGCGGCAAGAAGGTCGCGACCATCGACCGCGAGGGCGCGAGCGAGCGCAGCCTCGCCGAGCTGATGGTCGGCCGCGAGGTGCTGCTCGACGTCGAGCGCGGTCCCGCGCAGGCCGGGGAGAAGATCCTCGCGGTGCGCGACCTGTGGGTGCGCGACGACCGCGGTCTCGACGCCGTGCGCGGACTGTCGATGGACGTGCAGGCCGGCGAGATCGTCGGCATCGCCGGCGTCGACGGCAACGGTCAGAGCGAGCTGATCCAGGCGCTCGCCGGCATGCGGGTGCCGCACGCCGGGCGGATCGACCTCCACGGCGTCGACGTGACCCGCGCGACACCGCGCGAGGCCTCGGACGCAGGCGTCGGCCACATCCCCGAGGATCGCCAGCGCCACGGGCTCGTGCTCGACTTCTCGATCGCCGAGAACACGGCGCTGCACGATTACGACGAGCCGCCGATCTCACGCCACCACCTGCTCGATCGCGACGCCATGGCCCGGCGTGCGGCCGAGTGGATCCAGCTCTACGACGTGCGCGGCGGCGGCCCCGGGTCGCCTGCGCGGGCGCTCTCGGGCGGCAATCAGCAGAAGGTCGTGCTCGCGCGCGAGATCCAGTCCAACCCGCAGGTGCTGATCGCCGCACAGCCGACGCGCGGCCTCGACGTCGGCGCGATCGAGTACGTCCACCGTCGCCTGGTCGAGCAGCGCGATGCCGGCTGCGCCGTCCTGCTCGTGTCCTTCGAGCTGGACGAGGTGCTCGACCTCGCCGACCGCATCCTCGTCATGTACGGAGGCCAGATCGTGCTGGAGCGGATGAGCGGCAAGACGGACGAGCGCGAGCTCGGCATCGCCATGACCGGCGGCAAGGTGCCGGCGTGAGACAGCTCATGCGGTCGCCGGCGATGACCGAGTTCGCGTTCTCGCTGCTCACGGTCTTCCTGGCGCTGATGGTGGGCGGGCTCGCGATGGCGTTCACGGGCTCGAACCCGCTCAACGTCTACAAGGATCTCTGGGTCGGGGCCGGCTTCGACTGGCCGTTCCACCTGATCCCGGGCAACCCGTTCGGCGTCGAGCCGCTGCTGGCCGAGAACAACCTCGTCTCGACGCTCGTGCAGTTCACGCCGCTCGTGCTCACGGGGTTCGCCGTCGCGTTCGCGTTCCGCTGCGGCCTCTTCAACATCGGCGGCACGGGGCAGTTCTGGGTCGGGTCGGTGTGCGCGCTGGTCGTCGCGCAGAACGTCGCAGGGGTCGGCGGCATGGTCGCGGCGACCGTCGCGGCCGCCGTCGGCGGCGCGATCTGGGCCGGCATCGCAGGCGGGCTCAAGGCCTACCGCGGGGCGCACGAGGTGATCACGACGATCATGCTCAACTGGATCGCGATCTACACGACGCAGTACCTCTTCGCGGTCGGCGGGCCGCTCACCGACGATTCCGTCGGCAACGGCGTCTCGTCGAACATCAACAGCTCTGCCCAGTACCCGGGTCTGTGGGGCGTCGTCCAGGAGATCCACATCGGCGTCTTCGTCGCGCTGTCGTCCGCCATCGTCTACTACGTGCTCCTCAACCGCACCACGCTCGGATACGAGGTGCGCGCGGTCGGCTTCAATCCCGAGGCGGCGCGCTACGGCGGCATCTCCGTCAAGCGCTCGATCATCGCCTCGATGGCGATCTGCGGGGCGTTCGCGGGCCTCGCCGGGGCGAACCAGGTGCTCGGCGTCACGTACTCGATCGCGTCCTCGGACGTGCCCGTGCTCGACATCGGCTTCACCGGCATCGCGGTCGCGCTGCTCGGTCGCAACACCGCCGTCGGCGTGGTGCTCTCGGCGCTCCTGTTCGCCGCGTTGCAGAGCGGCGGGCGGCAGCTCTCGGGCTCGTTCAGCCCCGAGCTCGCGAGCGGCGTGTCGAGCATCATCCAGGGGACGATCATCCTGCTCGTCGGTGGCGAGCTGATCGTGCGCTGGCTGGTCGCGCGCGCCAGGCGCGAGCGCGCGGAGCTGCCGCCGACCGCGGCCGGGCCGTCGCCGCCGGCTGCCGCCGCGCCGCCGGCCGGGACTGCTCCGGTATGACGCGCCGCACGCAGGTCACGCTCGGCGTGTTCGTGGGCGCCGTGCTCCTGATCATCCTCTGGCGCACGCAGAGCGCTTCGGTGGCCGCGATCGTCTCGACCGGCCTGTTCGTAGGGGCGTTCCAGTACGCGACGCCGCTCACCTTCGGCGCGCTCGGCGGCCTCTTCTCGGAGCGCTCCGGCGTCATCAACATCGGCCTCGAGGGAATGATGCTGATGGGGTGCTTCTGGGGCGTCTACGCGGCCCAGGAGAGCGGCTCGTGGTTCGTCGGCGTGCTCGGCGCGATGTTCGCCGGCGGCTTCCTGGCGTTCATCCACGCGGTGCTCTCGATCCACCTGCGCGCCAATCAGGTCATCTCGGGCACGGCCGTGAACATCCTCGGACTCGGCATCACGAGCTACGCCACGAACGCGATCTTCGGGTCGTCGGGATCCGGCGACGTTCCGCGCATCCCGTCGGTCCTGCACTTCCTCGAGAACGTGCCGCTCATCGGCGACGTCATCGGCGGGCTCAATCTGATGATCTACGTCGCGCTGGTGCTCGTGATCGTGAGCTGGTGGTTCATCTTCCGCACCACCTGGGGGCTGCGCCTGCGCGCGGTCGGCGAGCACCCGCGCGCCGCGGACACGGTCGGCATCCCCGTCTTCCGCGTGCGCTACCTCGCGGTCACGTTCTCCGGCGTGCTCGCCGGCATGGGCGGCGCCTATCTGGCCTTCGGCCTCGGCTCGCAGTTCAGCGAGAACATGACCGCCGGCCGCGGCTTCATCGCACTCGCGGCGCTGATCTTCGGCAACTGGCGGCCGTTCGGCCTGCTCGCGGCCGCGCTCCTGTTCGGCTTCTCGCAGGCGCTCGGCGACGCGCTCCAGACGATCGAGCACGTCAACGCGTTCCTCGTCTTCAACCTCCCGTACGTCTTCACGCTGATCGCGCTGGTGGGCGTGATCGGCCGCTCGCGCGGCCCGGCCGCCGCCGGGCATGCCGTACGCGCGGCAATAGCCGTGCCCGGCTCGCAACGAACCTTCATCGGCATCGGCTCTCCGCTCGACTGCTCGGGCAGCGGGCGCGGTGAGGCGGACGCTCCGGCGGCGCTGCGCCGCGCCGGCCTCTTCGACCTGCTCGGCGCGGAGGATGCCGGCGACGTCCACGGGCCGATCACCGACCGGACGCGAGACGCGGCGAGTGGCGTGCTCGCCCTCGAGCAGGTGCGCGGCGCGATCGAGGCCGTGCGCGACGCCGTGGACGCGGCCTACCGGCAGGGCGCGCTGCCGCTGGTGGTGGGCGGCGACTGCTCGCTCGCGATCGGTGCGCTCGCGGGTGCCCGGCGGCACCACCCGCGTGTCGCGGCCTGCTTCCTGGACGGCCACGTCGACTGCTACGACGGCGCCACCTCGCCGACCGGAGAGGTCGCGGACATGGACATCGGCATCGTCTGCGGTGCCGGACCCGCCGCGCTGCGCGGTCTCGGCGGCGCCCCCGACCCGCTCGTGCGGCCCGGCGACTGCGTCGTCATCGGCAACCGCTTCGACGCGGAGGAGGAGGCCGCCGACGAGCGCGAGCTCGCACCGGCGCTGCTCCAGCAGATCTCCGGCCCGCAGCTGCGGCGCGGCGACCCCGCCGGGATCGCGACGGCGATCGGCGAGCGCCTGGCGCTGCAGGCGGGCGCGATCTGGCTGCACATCGACTGCGACGTCCTCGACGAGTCGGACATGCCGGCGGTCACCTATCCGCAGCCCCAGGGCGCGAGCTGGGACGACCTCGACGCGCTCGTCCGCGGCATCGCCGGGCGGCCGGAGCTCGTCGGCGTCTCGCTCGCGGACTTCGTCCCGGCGAAGGATCCGGGCGGCGAGCTCGCGACGCGGCTCGCGGAGCTCGTCGCAGGCGCGCTGCGCGCCTAGCGCGACCTAGACTGGCCGTCCGTGGCCACGCCGCTCATCATCGACTGCGATCCCGGCGTGGACGACGCGATCGCGATCCTGCTCGCCCTGGCGAGTCCGGAGGTCGACCTGATCGCTCTCACCACGGTCGCGGGCAACCTGCCGCTGGAGACGACGACGCGCAACGCCCTGCGCGTGCTCGCGCTGGCGGGGCGCGAGGACGTGCCCGTGGCGGCCGGCGCTGCCCGGCCGCTGGTCGTGCGGCGCGATCGCGACGCGGCCGTCGTGCACGGCGCCGACGGGCTCGGTGGCGCGCCCGTACCGGAATCCACTGCCGCGGTCGTGCCGATGCATGCGGTCGACCTGCTCGCCGAGATCCTCGAGCGCAGCGACGAGCCCGTGTTGCTCGCGCCGGTCGGGCCGCTCACGAACATCGCGCTGCTGGCCGCGCTGCGCCCCGAGTTGCTCGCGGGCCTCGGTCGCGTCGCGATCATGGGCGGAGGCGACGGTCTCGGCAACGTGACGCCCGCGGCGGAGTTCAACATCTGGTTCGACCCCGAGTCTGCGGCGCGGACCTTCGACTCCGGCCTCGACATCACCATGGTCGGGCTGAACGCGACCCGGGCCTCGATGCTCTTCGACCCGGACGTCGACGTCATTCGAGGCGCTGGCCCGATCGGCGCGGTTGCGGCGGCGATGCTCGACCACTACCTCGACTGGCAGATGAAGCTGTACGGCCACCGCGGCGTGTCGATCCACGATGCGCTCGCGGTCGCGACGCTGCTCCGTCCCGAGCTCGTGACGACGATCGACGCGCTCGTCACGGTGGACACGACGACCGGGCCCGCCCGCGGCATGACGCTCGTCGACCGTCACCGCTGGGATGGACAGGAGCCGAACGCGAAGGTCGCACTCGGCGTCGATCGCGACGCGTTCGTGACCTTCCTGTGCGAGCGGCTCGCGAGCCTCGAGACGAGCTAGGCGGCTTCGGCGATGCCCGGCCGCACGCCGTAGAGGCGGGCGATCAGGTCGGGCGCCGAGGCGACGAGCGTCACGAGGGCGTGCGCCACGCGCGGGTCGAACTGGGCGCCGGCGCCGCGGTGGATCTCGGCCATGGCGTCGGGCAGCGGCATGGCCGCCTTGTAGACGCGCGTCGAGAGCATCGCGTCGAACGCGTCGCAGGTGGCGACGATGCGGCCGCTCAGCGGGATGCTCGCGGCGGCGATGCCGTACGGATAGCCGGCGCCGTCCCAGCGCTCGTGGTGGCTGCGGGCGATCTCCTCGGCCAGGCGCATGACGCGCGTGCGGCCGTCGCTGAGGATCTCGGCGCCGAGCAGGGTGTGCGACTTCATCTCGTCGAACTCGGCCGAGGTCAGCGGGCCGGGCTTGAGCAGGATCGCGTCGCGCACCGCGATCTTGCCGATGTCGTGCAGGCGCGCGGCCACGGCGATGTCGTCGACGAAGCCCTCGTCGAGGCCGAGCAGGCGCGCGATGCCGCCGGCCAGCGTGCCGACGCGCAGGGTGTGCTCGCCGGTCTCGTGATGCCGGTGCTCGGCGGCCACCGGCGAGTCGCTCGATCAGCTCGTGCTGGGCGTCCTCGAGCTCGGCGGTGCGCTCGCGCACGCGCTGCTCCAGCACATCCGCGTGCTCGCGCAGGAGCTGCTGCTCGCGGCGGGCAAGCTCGGCCTCCTGGCGCACCGTCGCGACGTTGTGCTCGACCTCGAGCGCGCTCGACGCCATGCGCGAGCGCTCGTCGCCGGAGCGCTGCACGATCTCGTGGAAGCGCATCAGGTACGCGTAGGCGCCCGCGTGGTCGCCGGTCGCGGCCGCCAGGCTGGCGAGCGCCGAGAGCGGGTGCCGCGTCGGGTTGCGATCGGCCGTGAGCTCGCTGGCCTCCTCGAGCACCTCCCGCGCCGCGTCCGAGTGGCCCGCGGCGGCCTCGCACTCGCCGAGCGCGGTGAGAGCGTCGGCGAGCATGTCCTGCGCGCCGGCGCGGCGTGCGACCTCGACGGAGCGCTCGAGCGCCTCGCGCGCCTCTTCGTCGCGACTCAGGGCGCGCAGCGCGTCGCCCGCGACCAGCAGGCTGGCGCTGACGCTGCCGAGCAGCCCGTGGCGCTCGGCGATGCCCTCGGCGTCGCGCGCGAAGCCGAGCGCGGCGTCGTATTCGCCGAGGCGGTTCTGCGCACGGCCGAGCGCCTGCAGCGCCCACACCTGCGCGATCGGCTCCGCGCCCTCGATCGCCAGGGCGCGGTCGAGGTGGGGGATCGCGCGGTCGGGCTGGTCGAGGATCTCGAGGTAGACGCAGGCGATGTTGGTGTTGAGCACCGAGAGCGGCGTCGCGTCCTGCAGGTGGGCGGCCGCCTCGCGCGCCTCCGCGTAGGAGGCAAGGGCGCGGTCGGCCTGCCCGAAGTTGTTGTAGACGACGGCCTGCGCGTTGTGCAGGCGGAAGCGCGTGAGATCGTCCTCGAGATCGCCGAGCGCCTCGAGGCCGGAGAGCGCGTGCTCGAGCGCGGATGCGTCGTCCCCGGCCGTCTGGAAGCAGATGGCCACGGTGGCCTCGCAGGCCGCGACCGTGCGCGCGCGCGTGTCCTCGGGCTCCTCGGCCTCGATCGAGTGGGCCTCGGAGAGCGCGAGCAGCGCATTCGCGAGCGCCTGCTCGGCATCGACGGCGCGCAGCACGCGAGCGTGCTCGCTCCGTACGCGGGCACGCTCCGACGTCGGCGCCCCAACGGCCGACAGCGCTTCCAGCTTGCGGGCCAATGCCCGAAGCCGTGTCTCGGTCTCGCCCGAACCCGTCATCGAGTCTCACCCTAGTGCGGAAAATCCCCCCGATGTGATCACGCGGGACGTCCGCGGCTGATACCGCCCCCTCGCTACGCTCCGGGCCATGCCTACCCCAGTTCGTGTTGCCGTTACCGGTGCAGCCGGTCAGATCGGCTATAGCCTCCTCCCACGCATCGCCAGCGGTCAGCTCCTCGGTCCCGACCAGCCGGTGATCCTCCAGCTCCTCGAGGTCACGCCGGCGCTCGGCGCGCTCGAGGGCGTCGCCATGGAACTGGACGATTGCGCGTTCCCGCTGCTCGCCGGAGTCGTGCGCAGCGACGACGCCGACGTCGCCTTCGGGGACGCCGACTACGCGCTGCTCGTGGGCGCGATGCCGCGCAAGCAGGGCATGGAGCGCAGCGACCTGCTCTCGGCGAACGGCGCGATCTTCACCGCTCAGGGCGCGGCGCTCTCGCGCAGCGCGAGCCGCGACGTCAAGGTGCTCGTGGTCGGGAATCCGGCGAACACGAACGCGCTGATCACGCTCCACAACGCGCCCGACATCGATCCCCGCCAGATCACGGCGATGATGCGGCTCGATCACAACCGGGCCGTGAGCCAGCTCGCGCAGCGCGTCGGCGTGCCGGTCTCGAGCGTGCGGCGCATGACCGTGTGGGGCAACCACTCGACCACGCAGTACCCCGACCTCTTCCACTGCGAGGTGGACGGCAAGAACGCCTACGAGCTCGTCGGCGACCATGCCTGGGTCGAGGAGACGTTCATCCCGACGGTCGCGAAGCGCGGCGCGGCGGTCATCGCGGCACGCGGTTCCTCGTCGGCGGCCTCGGCCGCGAACGCGGCGATCGACCACATGCGCGACTGGGCGCTCGGCACCGCGGACGGCGACTGGGTCAGCATGGCCGTCATCTCCGACGGGTCGTACGGCGTGCCCGAGGGTCTGATGTCGTCCTTCCCGGCGCGCTGCTCCGGCGGGCGCTGGGAGATCGTCCAGGGCCTCGAGATCGACGACTTCTCGCGTGCGCGCATCGATGCGTCCGCGGCCGAGCTGGCCGAGGAGCGCGACGCCGTGCGGCGAGCTCGGGCTGATCTAGGACACTAGGGCGCGCGCAGGACGAGCAGCAGCGGCCGCCCGTCGGCGCTGCCGCGGGCGGCGGCGTAGCCCTTCGCCTGCTTCGTGTTCCAGGTGAGCACGAACGCGCGCGTCGAGCCGTCGGCTGCGCGCATCGAGAGCGCCGCGTAGACGCTGCCGGTCTTGCTGTCGTGGGTGACGAGGCCGTCGAGCGCCGCGTCGCGGACGAAGCGCAGGCCGCGCAGCGTGAGCGTGAGGCCGGCCGGGCGCGGTGTCACGGTCGCCGACCCGCCGCGCAGGCCCTTGACGGAGGTCGGAGCGCCGCCCGCCTCGGCGTCGGCCAGCACGTCGGCCACGCCGAGCGCGGCGGCCGTTGCGGCGCGCCTGTCCGCAAGCGTCGAGCGGTCGCGGCCGTGCGCCTTGGCGTCGCGCAGCGCGGCCGGAGCAGCGGCGAGCGTGGCCGGGAAGGCGGTCACTCCGCTCGGGCGCGGGGGCCGGCTCGCGCAGCCGGGGCTGACCTTGCCGCGCTTCTCCAGGAACGCGCGCGCGAGCGCGCCCGCGCAACCGCTCGGGTCGTTCAGCGCGGGCGAGGCGGCCGCTCCGCGCACGCGCACGTAGGTGCCCGAGGGGAGCAGGCCCGCGGCCTTCCGGAGGGTCGCAGTCGGCGCGCCGACGCCGAGCTCGCCCGCGAGCACGAGCGCGGGAGCACCGCTCAGCGCGGCACCCGGAGGCACGACGGGATCGGGCGTCGCGGGCTGTGGCCAGCCCTTGCAGGCTGCGAGGCCGAGTGCGCGCAGCCAGGTCGGTGCGGTGAACGGGCCGCCGTCCACGTCGGCACTCGGCCGCGGGCGGCGCGTTGTCGTGGCAGTTGCTCGCCCGCGCCTGAGCCGCCTCGCGCCCCGGAAGCGCCGCCGTTCGAGCGACGAGGCGCGCGAGCGGCGCTCCGTCGCCCGCCAGCGCGGCGGTGGCGGCGGCCGGCAGCTCCACCAGCGAGCGCGCGTCCGCGCGCACGACCGCACGCGCGAGCGCGTCGTCGTCGATCCGCCCGTGCACGCGCAGGGGGCGCGTGCGCAGCCGTGCCGCCAAGCGGCTGACGATGGGCTCGCCGGAGCCGAGGGCCTTGCCGAGCCCGTGCGCCTCGGCGCGGCCGTCGCCGCCGAAGAGCGTCGCGCTCGGGCCTCCGTCGAGCACGAGCGCGCGCAGGCGATCGCCGAAGCGAGCCGCGTACGCGAGTGCGATGCGCGCTCCGTCACCTGCGGCGTAGAGCTCGACGTGACCGGCACCGAGCTCGTTGCGCACCGCATCCAGATCGCCCGCGGCGGCGCCCGCCCCGTAGGCGTCGCGCCGCTCGCCGACGCGTCCCGACATCCCGGTGCCGCGGGCGTCGACGAGCACGATGTCGCGGCGCTCGCGCAGCGGCTCGAGCAGCGCCAGCAGCGCGACCCGGTCGGCCGTCGTCGGCACGCCGTCGCTCCCGGCGCTGACCAGGACGGTGTCGCGCGGCTTCGCGCCGCGGCGATGCGCATACAGCTCGAATCCGACCCGGACCGTGCCGGCCGCCGGGTCGGCCGCCACGAGCGGCACCGTGACCGAGCCGCAGCGAGCGGCGCCGCAGGGCCGCAGGTCGGCCGCAGCCGCGACCGCGGGCAGGGTGCAGACCGCCGTCAGCGCCACGATCGCCATCCGCGCGCACGGCGCGGTTACCAGCGCAATCCTCACCCGGCGCAGTTGGGATCCCAGCGCTGCTCGAGCGAGATGTGCGGGGCTCCCGTCTCGAGCGCGCGGCGCAGGGCGCGGTGACGCCGCACGAACGAGAAGCGGAACTCGCGGCCGCCGCCGCTCGTGAAGATCGCTTTCGTGCCCCGCATCTCGACGCCCTCGATGTCGCCGAGCGGCAACCCGTAGGCCGCGCCGACGCGGGGCACGACGAGCGCGCGCCGGTCGGTCAGCAGCTGATCCTCGAGGTAGTGACCGGCCGCGACGCGCCGGCCGAGCAGCACCGCGCCGACCGCAGCCGCCAGCAGCAGCGGCGTCGCAATCACGTTGGCCACCGCCACGCCCATCACCCCGAGGACGAGCGCAACCGCGATCGCGGCCTCCATGAACGGCGGCGTACGCCGCTCGCTCCAGAGCACCGCCTCGCCCTCGGCCAGTGTGGTCGTCGCAGTCACACCTGCAGGATGCCCGCTGCGGCGGATCTGCCAAGGGGCGGCCGTCAGCCGGCCGGGGACGGCCAAGTGGCACTCGCGGCGAGTGCCACTCGGCCGAAGCGCTCGCGGGCGAGCGGCCCGGCCGGATCGAGCAGGTCCGGCCACTCGCGCTGGAGCGACGAGAGCTGGGAGCCGTGGCAGCGCACCGCGGTCAGCTTGCGCTCGAAATCGCCGGGCGTCAGGCGCACCTCGCTCGGCATCCGCGACCTCGAGTGCGCCGGCGTACGGCAGGTCGACGTAGATCTGCCCGTCGGCGGCGAGCGGAAGCAGCGCGTCGCGTACGTGCGCGTGGTCGGGGTTGCCGATGCCGGCGGGGAGCCAGAGGGTGCAGTCGCCTCGCAGCAGCGGCTCGATCTCTGCCTGCAGGGTCGCGGCGTCCGGGAGCAGGGCGTACGGCGTGTCCGCGTGATCCAGCGGAAGCGGGCGCGCGCCCGTGACCGCGCACGCCGCGGCGTCCTCGGCCACTCGCGCCCGCGCCGCCTCGGGGCCGCTCGCGAAGCCGCAGCCCGCGTCCCACTCGCTCACCGGCAGGCCGTCCGGCGGCGGGCCGCCGCAGACCGTGACGACCGTCGCGAGCGGGCCGGCCGCCTGCAGCACGTGGGCGAGCGAGAGCACGGCGTCGTCGAAATGCGTGGAGACGATGATCTGGGCGCGCGGAGCCACCGCCGCGATCCTAGGCGCCGCGTAGGCTCTCGCGTCGTGAAGATCCGCGTCCCCGAGTTCGATGCCTGATCTCCGCGGCCCCGTGATCGGGGTCGACGGGGGCGCGACCAAGACCGATGCCGTCGTGCTGGACGCGGACGGCGGCGTGCTCGGCAGCGGTCGCGCCGGCGGGTCGAACTGGGAACGTCTCGGGCTGGAGCGCGCCGTGGGCGAGATCGCGCTGGCGATCGACGGCGCGCTGGGGGACGCGGGCGTCGCTCGCGATGAGATCGCCGCCTCGGCATTCGCGCTCGCCGACGTCGACTGGCCGGGCGATCCCGCGCGCGTCGACGGCGCGCTCGAGAGCTTGCGGCTGAGTGGGCGCCGCCTCGTCACGAACGATTCCTTCGCCGCGTTGCGCGCCGGCATCAGCGGTCACGCGGGCTGCGTGTCCTCAGCCGGCACGGGGGCGGTGGCCGCCGGGCGCAACGATGCGGGAGAGACGGCGCGGACGATGGCCCTGGGCTTCGGCGAGCTCGGCGGCGCCGGCTCGATCGTCGAGCATGCCCTGTGGGCGTGCGCGCGCATGCGCGAGGCCTCGGGCCCGGACACGGCGCTCGCGGGGGCGTTCTGCGACGCTGTCGGCGTGCGCGACGTGGACGATCTCTTCGAGGCGATCACGCGCGGCGGTCTGGCCGTCGGCGCCGAGCGCGCGCCGCTCGTGCTCGATGTCGCCGCGGGCGGCGACGCCGTCGCGCAGGCGCTGCTGGCGGAGCAGGGGCGATCGCTCGCGGACGAGGTGCTCGGCGTCGCGCGCAGGTTGCGCATGCTCGATGGGTCGTTCGAGCTCGTGGTCGCGGGCAGCGTGCACCTCGCCGGGTCGGTGTCGCTGGACGACGCGTTCGCCGCGCGCGTGGACGGAGTCGCGCCCCGGCGCCCGGATCGTGCCACTGCGCGAGCCCGCGGTGGTGGGCGCCGGCAAGCTCGCCCTCGACCTCTTGGAGGAGGCGCCGTGACCTCGCACATGCGGCGCGAGATCGCCGAGCAGCCGGCGGCCGTCGCCGCGACGCTCGCGGCGGTCGCCGAGCCCGCAGCCGCGCTGGCCGCGGCCGTGCGCGAAGGTGAGGTCGACCGGGTCGTGCTGGTCGCGCGCGGCACGTCGGACCACGTGGCGATCTACGCCCGGTACCTGCTCGAGGCCCGCTGTGCGCTCTCGGCCAGTCTCGCCGCGCCGTCGCTCTACACGACGTACCGCCCGCCGGTCGATCTCTCGCGAGCGCTCGTCCTCGGCGTCTCGCAGTCGGGCCAGACACCCGAGATCGTCGCCGCGCTCGAGTTCGCGGCGCAGCGCGGCGCGCTCACCGCGGCGCTGACGAACGAGGCCGGCTCGCCGCTCGCCGAGGCGGTGTCCCACCCGCTGGTGACCGCGGCGGGCATCGAGCAGTCGGTCGCCGCCACGAAGACGTTCACGACGGCGCTCGCCGTCGTCGCCGAGCTGGCGCGGGCGCTCGGAGCGGCCGACCTGGCCGGCCCGCTGAACGCCCTGACACGCACGCTCGACGATGCCGTCGCGTTGCCCGACGCGCTCGTCGACGTCGCCGCGCGCTCGCTCGTCGACGCCGAGGCCGCGGTCTGCATCTCGCGTGGCTACGCCTACGCGACGGCGCTCGAGGCGGCGCTCAAGCTCAAGGAGGTCACCGGGCTGTGGGCCGAGGGCTACAGCGCGGCCGACCTGCGCCACGGGCCGCGTGCGGCTGCACTCGGGATCCCGGCGCTCGTTTTCCACGCCGGGGGCCCGCTCGCGGCCGACGTCGACGGGCTCGAGCGCGAGCTCGCCGCGGCGGGATCGCCGGTCGTCTCGATCGGACCGGGGCGTGCGTTGCCGGCCGCCGCGGGCCTGCCCGAGGAGCTCGCTCCGATCGCGCTCATCGTCCCCGCCCAGCTCGTCGCCGAGCGCCTGGCCGTGCTGCGCGGGCGCGATCCCGATCGGCCGCCGGGCTGACCAAGGTGACGCTGCGCACGACGGTGCACCCTGCGCTGACCGCGTCGTCGTCAGGCTCGTCGCGCTCACGGGTCGTGCTGGTCGCGGGCCGGCATGGCGGGCCTCGGGCTCGAGCTGCGCGCCTGCGCGGGCTCGGCATGCGACCGCTGGTGCTCGGCTTCGCGTCGTGGATGGTGATCGCGGTCGTGAGCCTCGCGCTCGTGACCTGGGTATAAGGAGAGGCTGAGGCGACCATGGCGCGCACCGTCCTCCATCTGTCTCCCCACCCCGACGACGAGATCGCCGGCGCCCCGGCGACGCTGATGGCGCTGCGCGACGCCGGCTGGCGCGTCGTCAACGTCGCCTGCGGGCTCGGCCGCCCCGCCCAGCACCAGCGGCGGCGCGCCGAGGTGGAGGAGGCCTGCCGGCGCGCCGGCTTCGAGTTGGTGGTCTGCGATCCGCCGCTGCCGCTCTCGGCCGGCGACGATCTCGCCGACGCGGAGGACACGCTCGTCGGAGCTGCTCGGGCAGCTCCTGCCCGACCTCGCTCCGGCGCTCGTGTGCGCGCCGTCGCCGCACGACGCGCACCACGCCCACGAGCTCGTGGGACGCGCTGCGCGGCGCGCGCTCGAGGCGCATCCGGGCACCGCACCGCCGCTCTGGCTCTGGGGCGTCTGGGCGGATCTCCCGTTCCCGACGCTGATCGCGCCGTTCGACCGCGCGCGGCTCGCGCAGATCCAGCACGCGCTCGCCGCGCACGCCTCGGAGCTCGAGCGCCTGCCGCTCGACCGGTTGCTCGAGGCGCGCGCGATCTTCAACGCCGGCGTGGGCGCGGAGCGGGTGCACGGCTCGGGCATCGCGGGCGACCCGTCGGTCGAGCTCGCCGAGTTGCTGTGCGAGGTGATGCTGACGCCGTCCGGCTGGCAGCTCGGCACGCCGCGTCGCTTCGACGCCGATGCTCCCCTGGCCTCGCCCTCGGCGCGGCCGATCGGGTGGTGGCTGACGGCCGAGTCGCTCCACGCGCGCCTGCGCCGCGAAGCCGCCGGCGGCTGATCGCGCTCTCGGTCCGGCCGTCTGGCTAGGCTCTCACGGTGCCGCAGCACTTCGCGCTCTTCCTGGCCGGATCCGTCCTCGTCACGGTGATTCCCGGCGCCGACATGGCGCTCGTCACGCGCCAGGTCCTGCTGCGCGGCCGGCGGACGGCGCAGGCGACCATCTTCGGCAACCTCGCGGGCCTCGTCGTCCATGCCCTGGCGCTCGCGGTCGGGCTGTCGGCGCTGCTCGTCGCCTCGGCAACCGCGTATACGACGGTCAAGCTCGCGGGTGCGGCGTACCTCGTCTACCTCGGGATCCAGTCGATCCGCATGGCGCGCGCGGAGCCGGCGCCCGCCGAGACCGAAGCGGCGGAGCACGACGCCAGGCAGTCTCGGCAACGCGTACCTGCAAGGGCTCCTCAGCACGGTGCTCAACCCCAAACCGGCGCTCTTCTTCCTGAGCTTCCTGCCGCAGTTCATCGACCGCGACGAGGCGGTCGCGCCGCAGGTCGCGCTGCTCGCAGCGGTGCACATCGCGGTCGGCTTCGTGTGGCTCACGTTCTACGCGAGGTTCGTCTCGCGGATGCACTCGGTGATGACGCGCCCGCGCGTGAAGGTCGTGCTCGCGCGCGTCACCGGCGTCGTGCTGATCGGCCTCGGAGTGCGGGTCGCGACCGAGCGCTGAGCGCTAGTGGACGTACGGGCGGAGCGCGTCGCGCGCGATCAGGAAGCCGCGCTTGACGAGATCCTCGTCGCCCTCGAAGGCGCGGTCCTCGTGCTCGATCGAGATCCAGCGGTCGTAGCCGACGGCGTAGAGCGCCGAGCAGAAACGATCCCAGCGCACCTCGCCGAGGCCGGGCAGCCGCGGCGTCTGCCAGTTCATGCCGGCCGACAGCACGCCGTGCTCGTAGAGGCCGTTGCGGTCGATCTCCATGTCCTTGGCGTGCACGTGCAGGATGCGGTCGGCGAAGTCGTAGACCACTCGCTCGTAGTCGATCATCTGCCAGACGAGGTGCGAGGGGTCGAGGTTGAGGCCGAAGCCGGCGTCGGGGATGACGTTGAACATCTCGCGCCAGATGTGCGGCGTGCGCGCCAGGTTCGTGCCGAACGGCCACTCGTCGCCCGAGAACAGCATCGGGCAGTTCTCGATCGCGATCTTGACGCCCTTGGCCGTCGCGCGATCGACGAGCGCGGGCCAGACCTCGGCGAACGAGCGCAGGTTCTCGGTCAGCGACGCGGAGGGATCCGCGCCGACGAACGTCCCGACCACGTCGACGCCGAGCAGCACGGCGGCGTCGACGACGTGGTCGAGGTGCGCGTTGACCTCGGCGCGGTGCTTGCGGTCGGGGTGGAGGTGGTTGGGGTAGTAGGCGAGCGAGGAGATCCCGAGCCCGCGTGAGGTGAGCAGCTCGCGGACGGCGGCCGCGCCGCCGGCGTCGAGGCTCTCGGTGTCGATGTGCGACACGCCCGCGTAGCGCCGTTTCTCGCCGCCGCCCGCCGGCCAGCAGGCGATCTCGAGCGTCTCGAACCCGTGGGCACCAGCCCAGTCCGCGACCTCCTCGAGCGTGAGATCGGGAAACGCCGCCGTCAACAGTCCGAGCTTCATCCGTCCGCCTCCATGGGGTCGACCAGTGCGGCGAGCCTAGCGCCATCCGTAGGATGCGCCGCTGTGACCTCGCACCTCGGACTCGATCTGGGCGGCACGAACATCAAGTGGGTCGTGCTCGACCAGGATGCCCAGCCCGTCGCGGACGGCAGTCTGCCGACCGAGCGCGAGGGCGGGCCCGGCCACGTGCTCGAGCGCCTCGCGCTGGCCGGGCGGGCCGCCGTCGAGGCGGCCGGGCCGATCGCCACGGCGGGCGTCGGCGTGCCGGGGATCTACGACGACACGGAACGGGACGATCCGCTTCTTCACGAACCTGCCCGGGCCGTGGGCGGGCCACCCCTTCGCCCAGCCGCTCTCGGAGGCCCTCGGCGTGCCGGTGCGGCTCGTCAACGACGCGCGGGCGTTCACGCTGGCCGAGGCGCGCGTCGGCGCCGGGAAGGGCTGCTCGTCGCTGATCGGCGTCACGCTCGGCACGGGCGTCGGCGGCGGCATCGTGATCGACGGGCGCCTGGTGCTCGGGCTCGACGGCACCGCGGGCGAGATCGGCCACCTGGTCATCGACATCCGTCCCGAGGCGCCGAAGTGCGGCTGTGGCAACACCGGCTGCCTCGAGGCCTACGTCGGCGCCCCGCGGCTCGCCGAGGCGGCCGGCACGGCAACGGCCGCCGATGCGTTCGCGGGGGACGAGCGCGGCGATCCGCGCGCGCGCGCGGCCGTCGAGGCCTGGATCGACTACCTCGCGATCGGTCTCGCGAACCTCGTGACCGTGCTCACGCCCGACCGCATCGTGCTCGGCGGAGGCGTCGCCGCGGCGTCGACCCGCATCATCGAGCCGCTGCGCGAGCGCCTCGCGGCGCACGTCCACCTGACCGACCCGGACCACGTGCAGATCGTGTGCGCCGCGCTCGGCACGCGAGCGGGCGCCATCGGCGCCGCGCTGCGCGGCCTCGACGCCTGACGGGCGGCGATCCCGTGCGCGACGGCCTAGGCTTCGCTCGTCGTCGAGCGGGAGGGTCGGAGTGCCTCAGGCATTGGTAGTGCGCGAGTTCGGTGGGCCGGAAGCGCTCGTCGTGGCGGACGTGCCGGAGCTCGTTCCGGCACCCGGCGAGGTCGTGGTCGACCTGCGCGCCGCGGCGCTCAACCGGCGCGATCTGCGCGTGGTCGCGGGCGGCTGGCCGGGCGTGTCCGCTCCGCTCGTGCCCGGCTCGGACGGGGCGGGCGTCGTGCGCGCACTCGGCTCGGGCGTGGGCGGGATCGCGGAGGGGGACGAGGTCGTCATCAACCCCGGGATCGAATGGGGCGACGATCCGCGAGTGCTCGGGCCGGGCTTCAAGATCCTCGGCGGCCCCGACGACGGCACGTTCGCCCAGCAGGTGCGCGTCCCGGCTGCCAGCGTCTTCGCGAAGCCCGCGCGGCTGGACTGGCAGGAGGCTGCGGCCCTGCCGCTGGCCGGCCTGACGGCGTGGCGCGCGCTCTTCACGCGCGGGGGCCTGACCTCGGGCCAGACGGTGCTGATCCTCGGCGCGGGCGCCGGAACCTCGACGTTCGCCGTCCAGTTCGCGCGGGCGGCCGGCGCGCGCGTGCTCGTCACCTCGGGCTCGGCCGACAAGATCGCGCGCGCCGTGGAGCTCGGCGCCGAGGCGGGCTTCGACTACCGCGCCGAGGGCTGGGAGCAGGAGGTCGTCGAGCACAGCGGCGGCGGCGTCGATCTCGTGATCGATTCGGCCGGCACCTGGCAGTCGAGCGTCACCTGCGTGCGTGCGGGCGGCCGCGTGGTCGTCTTCGGCAGCACCGTCAGCCCGACGACCGAGCTCGACGTCCGCGGCTACTACTTCCGGCAGCTCGACCTGGTCGGGACGATGATGGGCAGCCCGCTCGACTTCAAGGCGATGCTGCGCGCGTGCGAGACGCAGGCGTGGACGCCGGTCGTCGACTCGGCGCGTCCGCTCGCGCAGGCGGGCGACGCGCTCGAGCGGATGGCGGCGGGCGAGCACTTCGGCAAGCTCGTCCTCACGACCTGACGCGCCCTGTTCGGCCAGGCGAAACGCGTTACGCCATTTGTTGACCACTGCCGCGGGCGTGCGTAGCCTGCGGGTGTCGGTCAGTCGAGAGACGAGGAGCCCAAGGGATGTCGCAGATGCATCGCGCCGTGATTCCGTACGAGTCGATCGACCCGCTCACGATCGGCGCGGCCGAGAACGACGAGCTCGTGTACCGGGACACGCTCGAGCTCGACATCCCCGAGGCCAACCTGCTGGCCGAGATCCGGCCCGACGAGCCCGAGGCCGTCGCCGATGCCACGGCGGCCGCCGTGCACGCGCTCGAGCACCCGCACTCCGGGCCGCGCTTCAGCGAGCTGCTGAAGGACGCGACCAGCGTCGCGATCGTGATCGACAACCAGTTCCGGCCGACGCCGCAGTCGCGCATCCTCCCCGCCGTCTTCGACGCGCTCGAGGCCGCCGGCATCAAGGACGCGGTCGTCGTGTGCGCGAACGGCAAGGTCTTCCCGATGTCGGAGTCCGACACCGAGCAGAAGATCGGCAAGGACAACCTCGCGCGCATGGAGCGCATGGGCATCGCGTTCTTCCAGAACGACCCGCAGAACGAGGAGATGTACACGTTCATCGGGGTGTCCTCGCGCGGCACGCCGGTGTGGCTGCACAAGGAGGTCGCGAAGCGCGACCTCAAGATCACGATCGGCCAGGCCCAGTCCAACCACTGGGGCGCGGGCGGCGGTGGCAAGCTGATCCTCCCCGGCGTGACCTCGGACGAGACCGTCGAGTCGAACCACTGCGCGTTCGTGCCCTCGCCGCAGACGCACTACGGCGCCTATCGCGGGCCGATGCGCTCCGACATCGACGAGGTCGCGACGATGTGCGGCCTGCAGTGCACGATGAACGCGCTGCTCGACACGCGCGGCCGCGTGATCGACATCATCTTCGGCAAGCACCCCGACGCGCACCGCGCGGCGATCGAGAAGTTCAACTCGATCTACGCCTACGAGCATCCGGGCGAGCAGGCCGACATCGCGATCTGCGGCGTCTTCGCGCCGACCGACCATCTCTTCTTCCACACCGGATGGGGCTGCATGTCGGCCGACTTCGTCCTCAAGGACGGCGGCGAGATCATCTACTGCAGCCCGTCGCCGGGCGTGCACACGGCGATCGGCGACTTCCCCGGGCTGGCGCTCATGGATCTCATGAAGCCGTACATGCCGCCGACGCCGGAGAACTACCAGCGCGTCCTCCGGGACATCCACACGCGCACGATCCAGATGTGGGCCGGCTGCATCTGGGTGCCGATCTACGAGGTCATGACGCGCAAGCGGCTGACGATGGTCACGCTCGAGGAGAACCTCGCGATGGCGGCCGACATCGGCATGGAGGCGACGACCTCGCTGGAGGGCGCGTTCGCGGCTGCGATGGAGCGCAAGGGACCCGATGCGAAGGTCATCGTGCTGCCGTTCGCGCGCTACCAGCTGCCGCGCAACCTGATTCGCATGTCGGCCGACGAGACGCCGCCGGTGGGCGCCGTCGCGGGGGCGTGATCCGCGGCTCGACCACGATCGTCGAGATCCTCCGCGAGTTCCCCGACGGGGAGGCGGCGGAGCTGATGCGCAGGCTCTACTGGCCGTGCGCGCACTGCGGCGGCGCACTGCGCGAGCCGCTCACGATGGCGGCGGTGCGCCACCGCAACCCGCCGCGCGCGGTGCTCGAGGCGTTCCGCGCGCTCGAGCGCGGTGAGCTCAGCGACGAGCACGTGGCTGCCGCCGGCGTCAAGATCGCACGCGCCGGGGGCTTCCGCTGAGCGGCCTGCCGTGGCATCGAGAGTGGGTGCCGTGGCCGCGCCGGCTGCGGGTGCGCTTCGGCGGCGAGACCGTGGCCGACACGCGCGGCGCCCATGTGCTGCGGCAGCACGGATTCCTGCCCGTCTTCTACCTGCCGCTCGCCGACGTGCGCCAGGACCTGCTCGAGCCGAGCGACTGGACGACGGAGTCGCCGTACCGCGGCACCGCGACCTACTGGCACCTGCGCGCCGGCGACCGCGTGGCCGAGAGCGCCGTCTGGACGTACCGCGAGCCGCGCGCGGGGTCGCCCGACACGCGCGGCTTCTGCTCGTTCGACTTCCACTCGATGGACGCCTGGTACGAGGAGGAGGAGCGCATCTACGTCCACGCGCGCGACCCGTACCTGCGCGCCGACGCGCGCCGCAGCTCGCGCCACGTGGTCGTCGAGGTCGGAGGCGTGCCGGGTCGCCGAGTCGCGCCGCCCGGTGGTACTCGACGAGACCGGCCTGGTCACGCGCTACTACCTCCCGCAGGCCGACGTCCGGATACGAGTTGCTCGAGCCGAGCGAGACGTTCACGGAGTGCCCGTACAAGGGTCGTTGCGACTACTGGTCGGTGCGTGCGCCCGACGGGGCGTTGTACGCCGACGCCGCCTGGTGCTACGCCCGGCCGCTGCCCGACGTCGGCGCGATCGCCGGCCACCTGTGCTTCTGGCAGGAGCGCGAGGACACCGTGATCCGCATCGACGGCGAGGTCCTGCCGCGTCCGCTCGGGACACCCGGCGGCGACGGCGCCGAGGCGCTGCCGCCGTGGCGCGCCCGTCATGTCATGCCGCCTCCCGAGAGCATGCGGGGCGTCGCGGCCGGCCGGCTCCAGCGCGACCGGGCGCGCCCGAACAACCGCGCCGAGGGCCCGCCGGAGGGCGTCATGGACATGGAACACGAGCGCGCCGGCGGCCCGCGGCTCTGGCGCTACTAGCGGCCGGGCGCCGCGGTCGCGTTCACCCGAGGAACGCGGCGAGACGGGTGAAGCTGTCGTTCATGCCTTCCTTCATGCCCGTCTCGAGCGCCGCGTCGCGCGCCGCCTTCGTCGGGTAGACGACGGTGCAGGTGATCAGTCGTGCCGTCGTCCTCCTCGCTGAAGTCGAAGGCGTTGAGCGTCTCGGGCCAGGGATCGCCCCAGTGCTCGGTCGAGACGAGCCGCTCGGGCGGCGCGACGTCGCGGTACTCGCCGCGCATCCCGACCTCGTTGCCGCCGGGACCGCGCCAGACGAAGTGCCACGTGCCGCCGACCCGGAGGTCGATCTCGCACACGGGCATCGTGTAGCCGTCCGGGCCGAGCATCCACCGCTTGACCTGCTCGGGCTTCGTCCAGGCGTCGAAGACCTGCTCGCGCGGCGCCTCGACGAGCCGCGTGACCACGATCTCGTTGTCCGAGGGCGTCGCGAATCGCGTGACGCCGAGCCTGTCGCCTGACTGCATCGTTTTCGCTTCTCCCCAATCGCCGCACTGCGCTCGAAGTCGATCTCCCTGCATCCTCGCTGATTGGCACCCCGCGCACCTCTCTCGAGGAACGTGGCAGGTAGCGAAATACCACCCCCGGTGGAGTGTTGATCGTGCAAAACCGTAGGCGTAGCGTCCCCGCGACAGGACAACGTGCGAAAGTACCGGAGCGATCGCCCGGGGAGAACGAGTGAGCCCCGCGGTTCTCGGACCCGATGACACCGGAAGGGTGGCAATCGATGTCGCAGTGTTCGCAGCCTCGAGGCTGGCGCAGATTCGGCGGCTCGATCGCCGCCTTAATGATTTTCGCATGCATCGTCGCCGTCCCGGCCGAGGCCTCGACGCGCCCGGCGACCGACGTCGCCTTCGCTCGAGATCCAGGCACCGGAGCACGTCGCCGCGGGTCAGGCCATCACGGTGACGATCGCCGTGCGCGGGGCGCGCTCCGTCGCCGGCTGGGAGGCCCGGGTGCGGTTCGACTCGGCGAGCGCGGAGTTCGCCGGCGCGTCTGGCATGGGCCGCGGAATCGGGCGCTCGGGCGGGCAACTCGGGCCGGTCTCGACCTCTGACGGCATCGCCGTCGGCGGCTATACGAGCAGGGCGCGCAGCTCGCGCGGAGCGTTGACGCTCGTGCGCGTGCGGCTTCTGCCGCACGTCACCGGCATGCTCGGCGTGTCGGTCGGGGACGTCCGCCTGGTGAATCGGATCCGGTCACCGCCTGCGCCTGAACACGAAGGCGCACAGCGTGACCATTCGCGTCGGCAGGGGCGGCGGCACGCATGCCGCACCACCGGCGAAGCGCCTCGAGCGCGTCATCGCCGCGCCGGACGCATCACGTTCACGCGACCTCGACGGTGACGGCCTCGTGCTCGTCTCCGATCTCACGGAAGCGTCGCGCGCCTGGGACGCTGCTCGGGAGACGGGCGTGTGCGCTCCCGCCGGAGACGTCAACCGCAACGGCTGCGCCGATGTCTCCGACGTCGTGCGCGTCGCGCGCGCGGTGCGTGCCCGGCCCTTCACGCTCATCCCGGCGGCCGACGGGCTCTTCGTCGTGGACTCGACCGCGGACGACGCCGACGCGATTCCCGGTGACGCCATCTGCCAGACGGTCGCGGGCGCCTGCACGCTGCGCGCCGCGATGACCGAGGCGACCCGGCATCCGGGCGCCGACACGATCGCCTTCAACCTGCCGGGCAGCGGGCCGCAGACGATCCAGATCTCGACCCAGCTGCCCACGCTGAGCGATACGACCGGGCCGACGACGATCGACGGATACACGCAGCCCGGCTCGTCTCCGAACACGAGCGCCGACGGTCGACAACGCCGTCATCCTCGTGCAGGTGCGCGGCACCGGCGCGACGCTCGCGTACTACATGATGGCGATCACGTCGCCGGACAACGTGGTGCGCGGGCTCTCGATCTTCAACGGCCGGCCGATGGTCATCCAGAGCGCGAATGCGCACGGCAACCACATCGTCGGCAATTTCGTCGGCACGGACGCGGCCGGCTCGTTCGCGCTCGGGACGCTAGTTCCGCAACTGCGCCGGCATCGAGCTCAATCGCGGCGCCACTCGAGAATCACATCGGCGACGTCGCGCCCTGCCGAGCGCAACGTGATCTCGGGCATCGCCGTTCACCGGCGTGTACTTCACCGACAGCGGCACGAACGCGAACTTCGTGCAGAACAACATCATCGGCCTCAATCCGTCGGGGACCAACCGCACTGCGCAACATGAAGATGGGCGTCGACATCAACTTCGGCGCGTCGCAACAACCTGATCGGCGGGACCGGCCCGAGCGAGCGCAACGTGCTCTCCGGCAACACCGGCGGGGGGGTCGAGGTGTCTCATACCACGGCCACGGTGGGCAATCAGGTGCTCAAGAACTTCATCGGCACGGACGTGACGGGAACGCGGGCGCCGAGTTACACGCACAACAGCGAGCAGGGCGTCCATGTCGAGGACGGCGTGCAGAACACGCTCATCAGCGGCAACGTGATCGGCGGACAACCTCTTCGGACGGCATCGTGGTCAACGGCGTGCTGACAGCCGGAACGCGACTCGTCGACAACCTCATCGGCGTCTCCCTGGACGGCACGGCGATCGGCAACGACATCGCGGGGATCGACCTCACCGCGCCGCGCGTGACGATCACCGGCAACACGATCGCGAATCAGCCGGTCGGCATTCGCATCGACGAGATACGCACTCCGACTTCAACACGATCAGCGCGCAACAGCATCTTCGCGAACAACACCGGGCCTCGGCATCGACCTCGCGCCGCTCGGAGCGGTGAATCCGAACGATCCCGGCGATGGCGATTCCGGGCCGAACAGCAGCTCAACTTCCCGGTCATCACCGCGGCCGACACGACCGTCACCGGCACGGCGTGCGCGAACTGCGTCGTCGAGGTCTTCGTCGCCGACCGGCCGGCGGGCGCCAATGGCTCGGGCAAGACGTTCCTCGCCTCGTCGAGTCGCCGCGGGCGACGGCAGCTTCAGCGTCCCGATCGGCGTCGGGCAACGGCGGCCTGCCGCTGACCGCCACCGCGACCGACGCCGCGGGCAACACGTCGGAGTTCGCGGTCAACGTGATCGACGCGATCGCTCCCGCCGCCGCCTCCGCCCCCGCCGCCGCCACCTCCGCCCCCGCCGCCGCCCCCGCCCCCGGGGACGACGCTCGGCAGCGACGACTTCGCGCCGGACGGTCGCGAACGGCCTCGGTACGGCCGACACCGGCGGAACCTGGGCGCTCACCGGCACGAGCGCGAACTTCGCCGTCGACGGCAGCGTGGCGACGTCACCGTGCCGGCGGTCGGGCAGCCGGGAGCGCGCACGGCGACGCTCCCGGACGTGAGCGCACGCGACGTCGACGTACTCGTGAAGGTCTCGCTCAACCGGCTGGCCACGCGGTCAACAGCGCATACGTCAGCCTGCTGACGCGCCGTGGCACCTCCGACTACCGCGGCCGCGTGCGCTTCGGTCTCGGCGGGCACGACGTTCCTGCAGGCCGCGCACGCGGTGGGCGACACCGAGACCTTCATGGGCTCGGAGGTGAACGCCCTGGCCGCCTACGGGCCGGGTACGTCCATCTGGGTGCGCATGCAGGTGCAGCGGCGCAAGCCCGACCACGATCCGCATGCACGCCTGGGTGGACGGCTCTGCCGGAGCCGTCGATCTGGCCGTACACGGTGACCGATTCCACGGCCGGCCTCCAGACGGCCGGCACGGTGGGACTCCAGGCCCGGCTCTCGTCCTCGGCGACGAGCGCCCCGACCGTGTTCTCGTTCGACGGCTTCCGGGTCGTCACGCTGAGCTGATCCTCGCAGGGTGAGGGGCGAGCGCTCGTCCCTCACCCTGCAGCGGTCAGCCCAAGACGACGTCGTCGAAGCACGCCGTCCCGCGGTTGCCCGTCGACTTGAGATACACGCGATAGCTCGCGGCCCCCGGCGGCGGGCTGCCGGCCACGATCAGCCGTCGCCAATCGGTCGTGCCGACGGCGATATGGCGCGACTGGTACTGGCCGAGGAAGACGCCGTAGGCGTTGTACCAGGCGATCGCGATGTTGGTCTCGCCGCTCGCGTCGATGCCCCGGACCCAGGCCGCAGCGCGGTAGACGTCGGCCTGCGCGACGCGAGTGTCGATGGGCGTCGCGAAGTAGGAGGCATGACCGGCGCTGCCCCGGATGCACGCAGATGCGCGGCCGCTGTGCGCGATCTCCGTCGAGCGGAGGTAGGAGGCGCCGTCCGGGACGCCGAGCAGCCACTCGAGCGGCATCGAGCGGCCGGCTTCGAGCGCCCCGCGCTCGAAGCCGTTGTTCACCGACTCGTCGACGGGTTGCGCGTCGAAGACCTCCCCGACCACGGCGTACGCGGGTTTGGCCGAGCCATCGGTTCTCAGCAGGCCGTAGTGGTACTGAAACGCGACGGCTGAGATCCGCATCTCGGCGGGGATGGCGCCCGGCGCGAAGTCGTAGAGCGTCCACGGTGCCGGCACCGGCAGATCCAGGCTCTGCGCTCGCGTGGGCGATCGTACGGAGGTAGTGGGCCTTGCCAGGCCTCCTGCAGCGCGCGCCGAGTCGGCGATGCGCGGATCGCGCGGGTTGTCCGGGATGGTCGCGTAGCCGGTCTCGCCGATCAGGAGCGGAAGCGGTGCGGCAACCGCCTTGGCCGCAGCGAGCGTCGCATAGGTGGCGTCGGGCCGCGCGAACACATGGATGTCCCAGAAGTCGGGATCCGCGCCGCGGAGCCCCTGCTTGAGCTTCCGCAGCGTCGCGGCGTTGCCGCGGCCCGCCGGCGAGAGCGTGACAGGGGTGGAGGGAGCCAGCCCCTGAACGACGGGCAGGAGCGCGCGCGCCCACGCCATCGCCCGCGGATCGCCGGCGGCGATCTCGTTCTTGAGCTCGATGAACGCGATGCGCGCGTCGCCGCGGTAGCGCGCGAGGACGCGCGAGGCCCAGAGCTCGCTGCCACGCTCGTCGCCGTAGGTGCTCCAGTGGTCGAAGAGCGTGAGCTGCACGTGCAGGCCGGACTCGTCCGCCAACTCGATCGCCCGGTCGAGCCGGTCGAGCATCGCGGGCCGCGGCTCCGGATAGCCGAACGCGTCCGGCTGGACGATCACCCGCACGGTGTTGGCTTCGAGGTCTGCGATCCGCTCGAAGTCGGCCGCCATGCCGGCAGGATCCCAGCGCGTCCACATCAGCTCCCAGCCATGGCTGGCGGGGTAGTAGCTGACGAGGCGCACGTCGTCGATCTTCAACCGCGCGGCGTCCTCGGTCGCCGAGCGCACGAGCCAGACGGCCAGGAGGATGGCGACGGCGATCGCGAGGACGAGCGGGGCGCGCGCAGGCATGCGGCGAGAGCGTCGCATCTGCGGGTGCTCCGGGGCGCTGGCAGCGCCCCGGCTCAGAGCTCGCGGACGAGGTCGTCCCTGAACGCGAGCAGTCCCGCGATGCGGGGCATCTGAGGAATCGGGAAGCGGTACGTCCAGGCGACGTCGCGGTGCAACTGCCCGCCGACACGCGCCGAGAACCAGACGGCACTGCCGAAATACGGCGACGTCGTCACGGTCTCGCTCGGCTCGAGCAGGTCGCGCCGCACGTCCGCCTGCGCGAAGTAGAAGCGAGCGGGCTCATCGGTCTCGAAGACCACCATCGGGTGCGTCGACTCCGCGAGCGTCTCGCCTGCGAGCTCCACGCGTACGTGTCGCGAGCTCGCGAGCGCGTCGACGCGGTGATACGGGTTGCGCGGGTGCCCGGCGACCGGCTCGTCCTCCTCGAGGAGGACGTCGATGTGCGCGGGGCCAGTACGGCGTACCCCGGCTTCGCCTCGAGCGGCAGCCAGGCCGAGTCCGGCAGCGCAGCGCGCTCGCAATCGGCGTCGGGAAACGCGTAGACCGGCGGAGCGTCCGTCGACAGCACGAGCAGCGCCGCGCGCGAGTCGGCCACGGTCCTGCCCCCGGCGAGCGCGCGCACGCGCCAGGTCACGGGCTCGAGGGAGAGCTGGGCCACGCGCCGATGGTAGCCTCGCCCGATGCCCGGAGTGCTCGACAGCTTCCGCCTCGACGGCCGCGTCGCCTGCGTCACCGGCACGACGCGCGGCATCGGGCGCACGGCCGCGATCGCGCTCGCCGAAGCCGGCTGCGACATCGTCCACCTCGACCGGCGCGATCCTGCCGGGACGCGCGCGGAGATCGAGAGCCTGGGCCGTCGCAGCGCGCTCGTCGAGCTCGACCTCGAGACCGCGGATGCCGCCGCGTGCGAACGCGCCGTCGAAGCCGCCACCGCCGCCTTCGGCCGCCTCGACATCCTCGTCAACTCGGCCGGCGTGGTCGCACGCGGCCCGGCGCTCGACGTGACGGCGGAGGACGCACTGCGCGTCCTGCACGTCGATCTCGTCTGCGTGCTGGCGCTCGCGCGCGCGGCGGGCCGCGTCTTCGTCCCCCAGGGCAGCGGCGCGATCGTGAACGTCGCCTCGCTGCTGAGCTTCCAGGGCGGGATCCTCGTCTCGAGCTACGCCACCGCCAAGCACGGCGTGCTCGGCCTGACGCGCGCCCTCGCGAACGAGTGGGCAGCGCACGGCGTCCGCGTGAACGCCATCGCCCCCGGCTACATCGCGACCGACTTCAACCAGCGCCTGCGCGACGATCCCGTCCGCTACAAGGAGATGCTCGACCGCATCCCGGCAGGCCGCTGGGGCACGCCCGACGACCTCGCCGCGACGTTCGTCTACCTCGCCTCGCCCGCGAGCGCGTACATGACGGGCCAGATCGTCACGGTCGACGGCGGCTGGATGAGCCGCTGAGGCGAGTGCTCACGGCCCTCGCTCGGCGTCGCACCGAGGGTCGGGCCCGGCGGCCAGCGCGAGCGCCGCTTCGTAGCGCCCGCCGAAGCCGATGCGCGTGATCGACTCGTAGGGGTACTCGTCCTCCTCGTCCCACTCGCCCGCGGGCGAGACGAGGTGGAAGAGCATGGCGGCCTCGTCCAGCGCCGCGATGCGCCCGATGTAGCAGGCGCCGGGATGGTGCTGCTCGGTCTGGATCGTGAGCAGCGGGAACGAGCGCTGCGCCGTCTGCAGCAGGCTGCGCGTGTCGTCGAGGTCGACGTCCGGCGGCCTCGTCGTCGGCGGCCGCATGGCCATTGCGCGAGGGAGGAACGACTGCTCCGGATCCACGGCCTCGATCTGCGCGATCATCTCGATGCTCGTCGCCAGGAACCCGTCCTCGGCCACGTCGTCGTTGATCACGTGGAGCAGCACCCAGCGCGTGCCCAGGCCGACGACGTAGCCGGTCGCGCCCTCGCTCTCATAGCGGCTGCGCACCTTCATGAGCGTGCGGTTCTCGAGCGCGATCGACAGGGTCGAGCGGGGCTCGTCGAGCGCGGTGGAGACGAGCGCGCAGGGATCCGTGTCGCGCTCCGCCGGATACCAGTGGAACGCCCCGAGGCGGGTCTCGCGCGCGAGTGCGGCATCGAGCGCGAGCCCGACCAGCTCGGGATCGATGGGCCGGCGCAGGACCTCGCGCACCGGCTCGGCGTCGTCGAGGTCGGAGACGCGCAGATCGTGCTCGGCCAGCGCCTCGTCGGCCGCGGCCAGCAGCTCCAGGCGGTCGCCGGCCGGTGCGAGGACGTGGACGTACGCGCCGCCGAGCGCGGTTCCCGCGGGGTCGATCGGTACCGCGTCCACCAGGCCGATCCAGATATCGCTCACAAAACCCACTCTAGGCGCGGGTTCGGACCCTCTGGTGCTCGGAGTTCAGGAGCGCTGCGGCGCGCTGAGCCGGCCGACGAACGTGACGTTGAGATTGCCCGACTTGAACGGATCGGTGTCGATCGCCGAGTGGGCATAGCCGGCGCTGCGGATCGCCGCGCCGATCGCGAGGCGCAGATCCGGGTCGGCGAGTGCCCGCGAGAGGTCGGGCTCCGGGAGCTCGAGCTTGCCGAGCTCGCCGTGGTGGCGCACGCGGAGGACGCCGAAACCGAGCGCCCGCACGGCCCCCTCGGCCGCGTCGATGCGTGCCAGGGTGGCCGGGTCGACCGGCGTGCCGTACGGCACGCGCGAGGCCAGGCACGGACTCGCCGCCTTGGCGGCGCTCGGCACGCCGAGCTCGTGGGCGAGCGCGCGCACGCCGGCCTTGCCGAGGCCGGCCTCGAGCAACGGGTGCACGACGCCGTGCTCGCTCGCCGCGATCAGGCCGGGGCGCCAGTCGCCCTCGTCATCGGCGTTGGCGCCGGAGGCCAGCGCCGCGTAGCCGCGCTCCCGGGCGAGCGCCGCGAGCGCGTCGTAGAGCTCGCTCTTGCAGTGGTAGCAGCGATCGGTGCCGTTGGCGCGGTAGCCGGGGCGGGCAAGCTCGTCGGTGGTGATGATCTCGTGCGCGATGCCAACGGCCTCGGCCACGGAGCGCGCGCCGTCCAGTTCGCCGGCGGCGAGTGCGGGGGAGACCGCGGTGACGGCGAGCGCGCGATCGCCCAGCGCCCGCTGGGCGAGCGCCGCCACGAGCGAGGAGTCGACGCCGCCCGAGAGTGCGACCACGACGCTGCCGAGATCGCGCAGACGTTCCTCGACGCGGGCCTGCGCGCTCACGCGGGCGCCTCCGCCGCGGCGAGCGCCGCGGCCCAGACGCTCTTGACGGGACGCCCGAGCGCCTCGGCCGCGCGAGCGCAGTCGTCGTGCTCGGGGGCGATGTTGACGACCTCGCCGTCGAGCAGGCCGAGCTTGACGCGCACGCTGTGGCCGTCGACCGTGACGTCGCGGAAGCGCCGCTCCAGCTCGAGCCGCTCGTGGCGCGACATGCGCACGCCGAGAGCCGTGGTCTCGCGCACGATCGCCTCGGCCACCGCGCGGGCATCGGCGGGCCGGGCCAGGGCCGCGAGCACCACGCCCGGCCGTCCCTTCTTCATCTGCACGGGCGTCGTCCACACGTCGAGCGCCCCGGCCGCGAACGCGCGCGCGGCGGCGTCGGGCACGAGCTCGCCCGGCGTGTCGTCGAGGTTCGTCTCGATCACGATCACCTCGCCGGCGGGCGTCGCCTCCTCGCTGAGCTCGCCGACCAGCACGCGCACGATGTTGGGCACCTGCGGCAGGTCGCGCGAGCCCGCGCCGTAGCCGGCGTTCTCGAGCGTCATGCGCGGAATCGCGCCGTAGCGGTCGGCCATCGCCGCGATCAGCGCAGCGCCGGTGGGCGTGACGAGCTCGGCGCCGATGTCGAGCGGCACGAGCGGTGCGCCGCGCAGCAGCTCGAGCGTCGCCGGGGCGGGCAGCGGCAGCCGGCCGTGGGAGGCCTCGACGAAGCCCCGCGCGCACGGGATCGGCGAGCACTCGACGCGGTCGATGTCGAGTTCCTCGAGCGCGAGCGCGACGCCGCACACATCCGCCAGGGCGTCGAGTCCGCCCACCTCGTGGAAGTGCACGAGCTCGGGCTCGCTGTCGTGCATGCGCGCCTCGGCCTCGGCGAGCAGCCGGAACGTCTTGTGAGCGCGGCGGGCGGCCCGCTGCGGCATGCCGGCGGCGTCGATCAGCGCGCGCATGTCGCCGAGGCGCCGGTGGACGTGCTCCTCGTGCGGCATCACGACCTCGACGGTGCGGGCGACGATTCCGTGCCGGGTCACGCGGCCGACGCGCAGATCGAGACCGTCGACGCCGAGCGAGCGGACGTGCTCGGCCATCTGCTCCTCGCCGGCGCCCGCGTCGATCAGCGCTGCGAGCAGCATGTCGCCGGCCGCGCCCGCGACGCAGTCGACGTAGGCGACGCGTGTCACGACGCGCCCGCCGAGCGCCGGGCGATGCGTGCTGCGATGGTGCCGGCGCCGAAGCCGTCGTCGATGTTCACGCACGCCACGCCGGCGGCACACGACGAGAGCATCGCGAGCAGCGCCGTGACGCCCTCGAGCGAGGCGCCGTAGCCGGTGCTCGTCGGCACCGCGATCACGGGCGCGGGCACGATGCCGCCGACGACGCTCGCAAGGGCCGCATCCATGCCGGCGACGACGATCACGCAGTCCGCCTCGCGCAGCGCAGGAGCGACTGCGAGCAGGCGGTCGAGCCCGGCCACGCCACAGTCCTCATACGTCTCGACGTTCGTGCCGCACAGCTCGGCGCGGATGCGCGCCTCGTGCACCGCCGGGCCGTCGGAGGTGCCCGCCGAGACGATCGCGACGCGGCCGGCGGGCTCCAGGGGCGCGACAGGGATCCAGGCGCAGCGCGCCCGCTCGTGCTCCTGTGCGGCGGGGTCGACGCGTCGCACGGCAGCGCGCGCGTCGGCGTCGGCGCGCGTGACGAGCACGGAGCTCGCGCCGCCGTCGCGCAGCGCGCGGACGATGGCCTCGATCTCGTCCGGCGTCTTGCCTTCTGCGAGCACGGCTTCGGGCGCCCCCTGCCGGGCGTCGCGATCGAGATCGACTCGTGCGAAGCCGAGGTCGGCGAAGCTCACGCGCCGACTGCCCCCGCACCCGCGGCCAGCGACGAGCCCTGGGAGACCTCGGCGGCGGCGCGCACCACGAGCGCTCCGAGCCGGTCGACGCCCAGCTCCTCGAGCCGGTACAGCGGGACGCAGATGTTGATCGACGCGACCGCGCGGCCGTGCGCGTCGATCACGCACGTGCCGACGCCGCCGACGTCGTGGCGGAATCCTCCGCGGTTGACGGCGAAGCCGCGCGTACGCACGCGCTCGAGCTCGGCCTCGAGCCGGTCGAGGCTGGGAATCGAGGCCGCCGTCGGCCGCGGGAGCGGATTCGGCAGCAGCTCGCGCACGCGGTCGAACGGCAAGAGCGCCAGCTGCGAGAGGCCACCCGAGACGCAATGCGCCGGCGCGCGCTGGCCCATCGTGCCGACCGAGCGCACCGGCTTCGAGGACGGGACCTGCTCGACGTAGACCACGTCGGCGCCTTCGAGCACCGTCAGCTGCACGGTCTCGCCGGTCTCGTCGCGCAGCGCCTCCATCGCGGGGAGCGCCTCGCGGCGGACGTCGAAGCTCGTGTGCACGCCCGTCGCGAGCAGCAGGCAGCGCGGGCCGAGACGGTACGACGAGTCCTGGTTCTGCACCACGAATCCGCGCGCCTGGAGCGTGCGCGCGAGGCGGAAGGCCGTGGCCTTCGCGCAGCCGGTGCGGTTCGCGAGCTCCGTCGCACCGAGCGGCCCGTGGCGGGCGAGCTCCTCGAGCAGTCGCAGGGCCCGGTCGACGGAGGAGAGTGCGGTTCCCTCGGCAGTCGCCACGGCCGCGAGGATAGCGCGTTCCGGGTGACGGCACCTGTTTATCATCCCGGAACGTGGCGACCAGGACACGTTCGCGTGAGCAGGCGCCCGGCCATGTCGGCAGCTCGGCGTTGCGCATCGAGGACGACGCGCTGCTGCGGGGCCAGGGGTGGTTCATCGACGACCTCGATCCGCTGCCGAACATCGCCGTCGCCGCGATCGTACGCTCGCCGTTCGCACACGCCCGGATCGGCGAGATCGACGTCTCGGCCGCACTCGACCTCCCCGGCGTCATCGGCGTCGTCACGGGAACCGACGTGGCCGCACACTCGCGGCCGTTCGGATCGGCGCTCGGCGCGGGCATCGTCCACTACGCCGCTGCGGTCGACGTCGCCCGCTACGTCGGCGAGCCGGTGTGCGTCGTCGTCGCGCGCGATCGCTACATCGCCGAGGACGCGGCCGAGCGCGTGCTCGTCGACTACGACCCCCTGCCCGTCGCGGCGAGCGTCGAGGCCGCGATGGCCGAGGGGGCACCGGTGCTGCACGAGGCGCTCGGCAGCAACGTCGCCGGAGACCGCTCCTTCAGCTACGGCGATCCGGACGCGGCCTTCGCGGCGGCGGCGCAGGTCGTGCGAGAGCACTTCCGCCACCCGCGCAGCTCGGCGACGCCGGTCGAGTGCTACGGCGTGATCGCCGACTGGCAAGCCGGCGGGGTGACCGCGTGGGCCAACTTCCAGGGGCCGTTCACGCTGCACGGCGTCGCGGCCGCTGCACTCGGCATCCCCGGCTCGAAGCTCCGGCTGCTGACCCCGGCTGAGAGTGGGGGCTCGTTCGGGACGAAGGCGGCCGTGCTGCACTCGGTCGTGCTGATGGCGATCGCGTCGCGGCTCCTGGGCGTGCCGGTGCGCTGGACGGAGGACCGCGGCGAGCACCTCCTCGCCGCGTCGATGGCGACGGAGCGCACGAGCGAGGTGGAGGCGGCGTTCGGCGCCGACGGCCGCCTGCTCGGCCTGCGCCTCGACCTGATCGACGAGGTCGGCGCCTACGTGCGCGCGCCGGAGCCGGCCACGCTCTACCGGATGCACGGCTGCCTGACGGGCGCCTACGACGTGCAGGATCTGGCCGTGCGCAGCCGCGTCGTCGTCACCAACCGCGCGCCCTCGGGCCTCAACCGCGGCTTCGGGGGCCCGCAGCTCTACGGCGCCCTCGAGCGCACCATGCACATCGCCGCGCGGCGGCTGGGGATGGATCCGGTCGAGCTCGCGCGACGCAACCTCGTGCGCGCCGAGCAGATGCCCTACCGGGCGGCGGCGGGCGCGGTCTACGACTCGGGCGACTACCGCGCGTGCCTCGAGCGCGCTCTCGAGCTGGCCGGCTACGACGACCTGCGCGCCGAGCAGGCGCGTGCGCGGGCCGACGGGCGGCTACTCGGCATCGGACTCGCCTGCGTGGTCGAGCCGAGCGTCTCCAACATGGGCTACATCACGCTCGCGCAGACCGCGGAGGAGCGGGCCACCGGCCTGCCCAAGAGCGGGAATGCCGAAGGCGTGACGATCGCGATGGGATCGCACGGCGGCGTCACGCTGCGCATCACGACCACGCCTCAGGGCCAGGGGCATCGCACCGTGGCCGCGCAGGTCGCGGCCGACGTCCTCGGGCTCGCGCCCGAGCAGATCGACGTCCGCACCGACGCCGACACCGCCGCGAACCCGTGGACGGTGTCCTCGGGCAACTACTCGAGCCGGTTCGCGGTGATGGGCGCCTCGGCCGTCCACCTCGCTGCCACCCGCCTCGCGGATCGCCTCCTCGCGCTCGCCGCACTCCAGCTCGGCTGCGCTGCGGAGGAGATCGAGCTCGCCGAGGGTGTCGCCCGCGTGCGCGGCGACGAGGACCGGAGCGTGTCGATCCGCCGCCTGGCCGGAGCGGCGCACTGGCACCCGAGCGATCTCACGGGCGAGGCCGCGGAGGGACTCGCGCTGACCGTGACCTACACGCTGCCGATCGCTCCACCCGACGACGACGACCGGGTCAACTCCTCCGCGTGCTACGGCTTCATCGCCGACGTGTGCGTCGTGGAGATCGACCCGGAGACGGCGGAGATCGCCGTGCGCTCCTACGTGACGGTGCACGACGCGGGCCGCCTGCTCAACCCGATGCTCGCCGACGGCCAGATCCGCGGCGGGCTCGCACACGGCCTCGGCGCCGCGCTGCTCGAGGAGCATCGCTGGGACGAGGATGGCAACCTCATGACGGCGACGTTCCTCGACTACCTGCCGCCGACCGCGACCGAGTTGCCGCGCGTCGTCACCAGCCACCTGGAGTCGCCGTCGCCGCTCACGCCGCTCGGCGCGAAGGGCCTTGGCGAGGGCAACACCATGAGCGCGCCGGCTGCGATCGCGAACGCGGTCGCCGACGCGCTCGACATCGACTCGATCGAGCTGCCGGCGACGCCGCAGCGCATCTGGGAGCGGCTGTGAAGCCGTCGCCGCTCCGGCTGGAGCGCCCGCGGTCGCTGGAGGAGGCGCTCGCGCTCCTGGCCGAGCACGGCGACGACGCCAAGGTCATCGCGGGCGGCCAGAGCCTCGTGCCCATGCTCAACTTCCGGCTCTCCGCGCCCGACGTGCTGGTCGACCTCAACCAGCTCGGACGGCTCGCGGGTATCGAGGTCGCCGACGCGCACGTGCGCGTCGGCGCGCTCTGCCCGCAGCGCGATCTCGAGCGTCACGCGGAGGCGCTCGCCGCCTGTCCGCTGCTCGCGCTCGCGCTGCCCTACGTCGGGCACGTGGCGACGCGCAACCGCGGCACCGTCGGCGGGTCGATCGCCCACGCCGACGCGGCGGCCGAGCTGCCGCTGCTGCTGCAGACGCTGGCCGGCGACGTCGAGGTGACCGGGCAATCGGGTGCGCGCTCCGTGCCCGCGGAGGAGTTCTTCGTGTCGCACCTGACGAGCTGCCTCGAGCCGGACGAGATCGTGACGGAGGTGCGCTTCCCCGTCACCGGGGCGGGATGGGGCTCGGGCTTCGCCGAGGTGGCGCCGCGCCACGGCGACTACGCCGTGTGCGCCGTCGCCTGTGCGCTGCGCGTCGCCGACGGCGTCGTCGCGGAGGCCAGGCTCGGCGCCGCGGCGGTCTCCGACCGGCCGGTGCGGCTCCAGGCCGCCGAGCGCGCCCTGGTGGGCTCCCGCTGCGAGCCCGAGGCGCTCGCCGCAGCGGTCGGCGAGGCGCGCGCCGCCGTCGATCCGAGCGACGGCATGCACGCCTCGGCCGAGTACCGGCGGCACCTGACCGGCGTGCTCGCCGGCCGCTGCGCCGAGCGCGCCTATCGCCATGGCGGTGAGATGAGAGAGCTCGTCCTCACCGTCAACGGCCGCAGCGTGCACGAGCACGTCGACGACCGCCTGCTGCTCTCCGACTTCCTGCGCCATTCGCTCGGCCTGCGCGGTACGCACGTCGGCTGCGAGCAGGGCGTGTGCGGCGCCTGCACGGTGCAGGTCGACGGGCGCGCGGTGCGCTCGTGCCTCATGCTCGCCGCCCAGGCGGAGGGGTGCCACGTCGAGACGGTCGAGGCGCTCGCGGAGCCCGAGGGGCCGCTCTCGGCGCTGCAGGACGCGTTCCGCCGCCACCACGCGCTGCAGTGCGGCTTCTGCACGGCGGGCATCCTCATGAGCGCGGCCGAGCTGCTGGCCGCCGACGGGGTGCCGACCCGCCGCGAGATCGAGGAGCTGCTGTCCGGGCACCTCTGCCGCTGCACCGGCTACGAGCCGATCGTCGATGCCATCGCCGAGGTCGCGGGAACCGGCGCGTGAACCTCGGCGAGCATCTCCTGGCCTGCGCGGAGCGCCATCCCGAGGCGATCGCGATCGTCGACGGCGAGCAGCGGGCGACCTACGCCGAATTGCTCGAGCGCGCGCGCAGCGCGGCGGGCGGCCTGCATGAGCTGGGCGTCGCCCCCGGAGACCGCGTTGCCGCGGTGCTCAAGAACCGCATCGAGACCGCCGTCCTCTACTGGGCGTCGCAGTGGCTCGGCGCGGTCTTCGTGCCGCTCAACTGGCGCCTGCGGCCCGACGAGCTGACCTACTGCGTGGACGACTGCGGAGCTCGCGTCCTGGCGATCGAGGGTGCTTCGGCCGAGGCCGCCGAGGCCGTCCCCGGCACTCCGCTGATCGCGATCGCCGACGCCCCGGCGGGCACGCCGCTCCCGGCCGCTGACGGCCCGGCGGAGCCCTCGCGGGCGAGCGAGCTCGAGCCGGCGCTCATGCTCTACACCTCGGGCACGACCGGCAAGCCGAAGGGCGTCCCGCGATCGCACCGCGCCGAGCGCTCGGCGGCGCTCGCGCAGCTCGTCCAGCTCGAGCTGCGTCCCGGCGACCGCACGCTCGGCGTCATGCCGCTCTACCACACGATGGGCATGCGCTCCCTGCTCGCGGCGAGCGCGTGCGGCGGGATGTTCTGCAGCCAGCCCGAGTTCCGCGCGGGCCCGGCGCTGGACGCCGTCGAGCGCGAGCGGCTGACCTCGCTGTACCTCGCGCCGACGCTCTTCCACGATCTGGTCGCGGAGCAGCGCGAGCGCCCGCGCGACGTCTCGAGCGTGCGCGCGCTGGCCTATGCCGGCGCGCCGATGGCGGGCGTGCTCGTCGAGCGCTGCGTCGAGGCCTTCGCGCCCGACTCGTTCGTCAACCACTACGGCTCCACCGAGATCTACACGTTCACGATCCACGGCGACCAGCGCGCCAAGCCGGGATGCGCCGGCCGGCCCGCGCTGAACGCGCGCATCCGCCTCGTCGAGCCCGAGGCCGGCGCGTCGCCCGACGCGGTCGTCGCGCCGGGCGAGGTCGGTCAGGTGGCGTGCGCGCTCTCCAGCGACGAGGCCTTCGCGGGCTACTGGAAGCGACCCGATGCCGATGCGCGCCAGATCAGGGACGGCTGGTACTTCCCGGGCGATCTCGGGCAGCTCGACGCCGACGGCGACCTCTATCTCGTCGGCCGCATCGACGACATGATCGTCTCCGGCGGCGAGAACGTGCACCCGCTCGAGATCGAGGAGTGGCTCGTCCGCCACCCGGGCGTGGACGAGGCGGCCGTCGTGGGCGAGGAGGACGAGCGCCTCGGCCAGCGCGTCGTGGCCTACGTGGTGTGCGCCGGCGAGGTCACGCCGGACGCGCTCGACGCGCACTGCCTGGCGTCGCCGACGCTCGCGCGCTTCAAGCGCCCACGCGACTACCGTTTCGTCGACGCGCTGCCGAAGAGCGCGTCGGGCAAGCTCTTGCGCCGCCTGCTGCGCACGACGGAGGGAACCACATGACCGAGTACGACGGCTTCCGCGTCGCGCGCGAGACCGATCGGGGCGTGGCGACGATCACGCTCGACGTGCCCGAGAAGTTCAACCGCGTGAGCATGGGCGCGCGCGACGAGCTCGCCAAGGTGTTCGGCGAGCTCGGCGGCGACGAGTCCGTGCGCGTCGTCGTCCTCCGCGGTGCCGGCGATGCGGCCTTCACGGCGGGCGGGGACGTCGGCATGTTCATGGAGTGCGACGCCGAGACGCTCTCGCACCTGCACGTCAACGTGGCCGCGCCCGAGCGCTGTCCCAAGCCCGTGATCGCGCAGCTGCACGGCTACTGCTTCGGCGTCGGCCTCGAGCTCGCGCTCGCGTGCGACTTCCGCGTGGCGAGCGACGATGTCCAGCTCGCCCTGCCCGAGCTCACGCTGGGGATGATCCCCGGGTCGGGCGGGGCCTCGCGGCTCGTGAAGATGATCGGCGTCTCGCGCACCAAGGACGTCGTGATGCGCGGCCGCCGCGTCTCCGCTTCCGAGGCGCAGGCCTGGGGGCTGCTGTGCGAGGTCGTGCCGCGCGCCGACCTGGGCGCCGCCGTCGCGAGCCTGGCCGACGAGCTCGCGGCGCGCCCGGCGCTCGCCCTGCGCACGGCCAAGCGCGTGATCGGCACGGCGCAGGACGCGCCGCTCTCGGTCGCGATGGAGGCCGAGGGCCTCGCCTACGGATTGCTGCGCGGCACGCACGACTTCGCCGAGGGCGTCTCGGCGTTCGTCGAGAAGCGGAAGCCGCGGTACGAGGACCGGTGACCGGCGGGGCGCTGCGCGGCCGCATCGGTCTGCTCATTGCGGTCGCGCTCGCAGCGCTGAGCCTGCGACCCCAGCTCGTCGGGCTCGGCCCGGTGCTGCCGCGGGCGCAGGACGCGCTCGGCATCAGCCACTCGGTGGCGGCGCTGCTGGGCGCCATACCCGTGATCGGCATGGGCGTGTTCGCGCCCGCCGCGGCGCCGCTCGCCGCCCGCGTCGGCGCCATCCGCGCGGTCACGGTCGCGCTCGCCCTGATCGCCGGCGGCGGCATCGGACGCGCGATCCTGCCGGGTGCGTTCGCTGTGATCGCGCTGACGATTCCCATCGGCATCGGCATGGGTCTCGGCAACGCGCTCATGGTCGTGGCGGTCAAGGAGCGCTTTGCGGATCGTCCGGTGCTCGTCACGGGCTTGTACGCGAGTGGCATCCAGATCGGCGCGGCGATCGCCGCCGGGCTCTCGGTTCCTCTTGCCGATGCCGGCGGTTCCTGGCGGACGCCGATGCTCGTCTTCTCGCTCGCGGCCGCCGCGTCGCTCGTGTGGTGGCTCGCGGCCACGCGCGGCGGCGGGCCGCGTCCCGTCGGCAAGCGTGCGCATTTCCCGCTGCGGCGGCCGGTGGCGTGGCTGCTCGTCTCGCTCTTCGCGTCGACGGCCTTCGTCTACTACGGCTACGCGGCCTGGCTGCCCGACGCGTTCACCGAGCACGGCTGGTCGGACTCCCGCGCCGGCCAGCTCCTGCTCGTGATCAACACCGTCGCGATCGTCACATCTGTCCTCGTGACGCTCGTCGGCGATCGCTTCCACTGGTCGCGGCGTGCGCTGCTCGTCCCGCCGTGCATCTTCTATGCGGTCGGGGCGATCGGGATCGCGCTCGATCCGGCGCATGCGGTGCTCTGGGCATTCGTGGTCGGCTGCGGCAACGGCGCCATCTTCCCGCTGATGATGACGCTGCCGCTCGACGCCGCCGACAAGCCCGAGCAGGTGGCCGGGGTCGTCGGGATGATGCTCGGCATCGGCTACTGCATCGGCGCGCTCGCCCCGCTGGCGCTCGGTGCGCTGCGCGACGTCACGGGCTCGTTCGCGGTGGGTCTCTGGGTGATCGCGGGCGCGGCGGTCCTCAGCCTGATCTGCGGCGCGTTCTGCTCGCCCGACCGGCTCCACCGCGGCGTGCGTCAGCTCTAGGGCGCACGCCGGACTGCGCGGGCGCAGCCCACGCGCGCCGACGCGGTGCACGAAGGAGAGCTCAGGGCGCAGCGGGGCGCAGCACGACGCGCGCCAGTCGCCCGCTGCCGGCGTCGAGCTCGAGCTCGAGGTCGACCGCGCCGCGATCGCTCGGGAGGCGCAGCGTCGTCGTCGTCTCGCCGTCGCCCGCGACCGGCAGCGGGGTCGCCGAACGGGCCGTAGAGCGCCGCGGCGACCCGGAAGCCGCGGAGCGTCTCCGCAGCGTCGACCGCGGGGGAGAGCAGCGCGCCGAGCGCCTCGAGGCGCGGTTCGTCGGACGACGTCGACGGCTGCGGTCGCGAGCGTCGCGAGCAGGCCGGCGGGCGGCAGCACCGACTCGACGCCGAGCGTCTGGACGAGCGGCGGCACGGTCGGCGCCATCGTGATGTCGAGGTCGACGTGGCCGCGCTCGCCGCGCAGGCGCCAGCGACCGCGCAGCGCGTCCTCGGGCTCGAACTCGCCGTCGCGCTCGAGCGCCCCGTGACGCTCGGCCAGCGCCTCGAGCTCCGCGCGCCGCTCCGCCAGGGGCTCGTCGAGATCGACGTTGGGCGAGAACAGGCGCGCCGGCCGCGCCGTCGTCCCAGCGCGCGACCAGGCCGTCGACCGCATCGCGCGCGGCCAGCAGGCCCGGGTCGGCGCGGATGATGCGCTTCGGCAGCGCAGCCTCGCGCGCGACGAGCTGCAGCGCGCGGCGCAACGGCATCTCGCACTTGGCGTAGGTGACGTTGGCGAGCAGGATGGCGCTCAGCCCGAGCTCGGGCACCCAGCGCATCAGCGTGCCGTAGCCCGGCAGGCCGCCGGGATGCCCGACGTGCTTCTGGCCGTCGCGCTCGTGCCAGATCATCAGCCCGTAGCCGTAGCCTCCCGCGATCACGCCCGGCGGCTCGGCCAGCGACTGCCACTCGACGCCGGGCGCGAACGCACTGCGTGCGCGCTGCATCTCGCGCAGCGTCGCGCGGCTCACGGGCGCACCCTCGGGCGCGTCGCGCGGCGGCTCGGCGTCGAGGAACACGCCGCTCCAGCGGGCGAGGTCGCGCACCGTGCTGTAGAGGCCGCCGAGCGCCGCGAAGTCGCCGCCGTCGGCCAGCGGCACCTCCGCCGTGAACCCCTCGCCGGCGGGCCGGTACCCGGTCGCGATCCGCTGCGCAGGCAGATCGCCGGCGCTCCAGACCGTCGATGAGAGCGAGAGCGGATCGAGCACGCGCTCGCGCACGACGTCCTGGTGGCGCTGCCCCGTGACGGTCGCGACGACTCGCCCGAGCGCCGCCCAGCTGTAGTTGGAGTACTCGAAGAACGTGCCGGGCGCGCGCGAGCGGGTCGCGCCGCGCGAGAACAGCGTCTCGGTGACCCATTCGCGGTCGTGGGCCATGAGGCGATCCGCCCAGGGGTCGTCCTGCGGCAGGCCGGCGTCCATCGTGAGCAGCTGGCGCACGGTCACGGGCGGCGCGTCGGGCCCGGCCTCGGCCAGAGGGGCGAGCTCCGCGACCACGTCGCCGAGCGGCGCGTCGATGTCGAGGCGGCCCTCGTCGCGCAGCGAGAGCACGGTCATCGCCATGAAGCTCTTCGTCATCGAGCAGATGCGGAAGGCCGTGTCGGCATCCGGCGCGGAGCCCGAATCGAGGTCGCGCGCGCCGCACCCGCCGGCGTGGACGAGCTCGCCGTCGAGCGCGATGCCGTAGGCGATGCCCGGGCGCGCCGAGCTCGCCCAGGGCGTCCGCGAAGAGGGCGTCGATGGCGGGCGCGAGGTCGCGCACGCGCGCGGCGCGTCCGGAGTCGGTGAAGTCGGCATCCACGTCCGCGAGATCCTAGACACCGCCCGGGGCCGGGTCCGCCGTTCCGTCCTCCGGAACGCGATCCAGCGGCGGGTGCATTCCGGCGCGGAACGCTCTAGCATCCGGGGCGATGCCGGGTCTACGGATCAATCACGTAAGTGTGTCGTCGCCCGATCAGGACGAGTCCGCGCGCTTCTACACCGACCTCTTCGGGGCGGAGCGCCTCCCGGCGCCGAACTTCGGCTTCCGGGTCGACTGGTTCCGCTTCGGCGACACCCAGCTGCACATCTTCCCGGAGGACGACAAGGCGCCGAAGCGACATCACCTCGGCATCTCCGTCGACGACATCCTCCCGATCTACCGGCGGGCAAAGGAACTCGGCGTCATCGATCCGGTCTTCACCGATCATGTGCGCGTGCTCGAGGACGGCAACGTGCAGTTCTACCTGCGCGACCCGGGCGGCAACCTCGTCGAGATCAACGGGCCCGTGGGCGACTACACCACCGACGACATCCCGGAGCTCAAGCCGCTGACGGAGCTCTTCCCCCAGGGGCCCGAGAACGCCGGCGCCCGGCTCTTCCTGTGAACTCTCTCTTGGAGGCGCGATGACGGCACCACCGGAACTGCTGACGCCGACCTCGCCCGCCGAGGCCGCTGCCGCCTTCGGCGACGGCGCGGGCGTCACGGTCATGGGCGGAGGCACGATCCTCCTGCCCGAGCTGACCTACGGCAAGCTGCGGCCCACGCGCGTCCTGATGACCGGCCGCGCCGGTCTGAGCGGCGTGGACAGCTCGAACGGCGTCGTCCACATCGGGGCGGCCACGCCGGTCGGCGCGCTCGACGGCACACCCGAGCCGCTCGTGACGGCGGCGAAGCACGTCGCCGACGGCGAGATCCGCGCGGTCGGCACGATCGGCGGCAATCTCTGCGCGACGGCCGGCGGCTCGGCGCCGCGCGGCGATCTGCAGGCTCCGTTGCTCGCGCTCGGAGCGCGCATCACCTCCGTGGGCGCCGGCGGCGAGAAGACCGAGGACGTCGAGGCGTTCCTCGAGAGCGGTTCCGGGCGGCTCGTGCTCTCCATCGACGTGCCGTCGGGCCAACCGTTCGGCTATGCGCGGCTCGACCGCCCGCACACGCACCACTACACGATGCTCGCCGTGACCGCAGTGCGCGGCGCCGACGGCGTTCGCGTCGCGGCGTCGGGCGTCGGTGACCGCTCTCGGCGCCTCACCGGGGTGGAGTCGGCCCTGGCCGGAGGCGCATCGGCCGCCGATGCCTCCGCGCACGCGGCCGAGGGCTTGGAGCTGCCGACCGACGCGCTCGCGTCGGCGCTGGTACCGGGAGCAGATGCTGCCGCTGCTCGTGCAGCGCGCGCTTGGACAGCTGGGCTGAAGGGAAGGATGAGGATGCCAATCAACCTCACGGTCAACGGCGTCGAGGAAGAGATCCGCTCCGACGCCCTCACCCCGCTCCTGCGCGTCCTGCGCGAGGAACTGCACATCACGTCGCCGAAGGCCGGCTGCGAGCAGGGCGGCTGCGGCTCGTGCACCGTGCTCGTCGACGGCGAGCCCCGCCGCTCGTGCCTGACGCCGCTCATCTCGGTCGAAGGCGCCGAGGTGACCACGCTCGAGGGCCTCTCGGACGGCGTCAACCTGGCACCGATCCAGCAAGCCTTCTACGACCTCTACGCGTCGCAGTGCGGGTTCTGCTCGCCGGGCATGATGATGGCGTCCACGGCGCTGCTGAACGAGACGCCGAACGCGTCGCGCGAGCAGATCATGGAGGCGCTCGAGGGCCACATCTGCCGCTGCACGGGCTACGTCAAGATCATCGCCGCCGTCGAATCGGTCGCGAACGGAACGGCCGCCGCGAACGCGGCTTCGAACGGAGGTCCCCGATGAAGGCGGTCGGCGCACGGCTTCCCCGCTACGACGGGATGGCGCACGTCACCGGGCGCACGCAGTACGTGGCCGACTGGTCGGCTCCGGGCATGCTCGCCTGCAAGGGGCTGCGCTCGCCGCACCACAGCGCGCGCATCCTCAACATCGACACGTCGCGCGCGGAGAAGCATCCGGGCGTGAAGGCCGTCATCACGCACAAGGACATCCCGAAGAACATCGTCGGCCATCTCGAGGCGCTCGGCGTCCCGGCCGACGAGCCGTATCTCGCGGTGGACGAGGTGCGCTACAAGGGCCAGCTCATCGCCGGCGTGGCCGCGATCGACGAGGCCACCGCGATGGAGGCGCTCGAGCTCATCGACGTCCAGTACGAGGAGCGCACGCCGTTCCTCGACATCCGCAAGGCGTTCGATCCCGATCAGCCGCAGCTGACCGACAAGGGCAACGTGTTCTTCTACGACCCCTACGACCACCGCCGGGTGACGAAGGGCGACGTGGACGCGGCGTTCGAGAAGGCCGACGTGATCGTCAAGGGCTCCTACCGCCCGAGCGCGATCGAGCAGGCCCCGATCGAGCCGCAGGGCTGCCTCGTGGTGCCGGAGAGCGACGGCCGGCTGACGGTCTACACCTGCACGCAGGCGATGTACTTCACGATGGGCGTGCTCGCCGAGCACCTCCAGCGCGCCCCGGGCAGCATCAAGCTCGTCGGCGGCACGGTCGGCGGCGGCTTCGGCGGCAAGGTCGACTCCGCCACCGAGCCACTGGCGTCGCTGCTCGCGCTCAAGGCCAACAAGCCGGTGCGCTGGATCTTCACGCGCGAGGAGGAGATGCTCTGCGGCAGCGTGCGCGCCTCGTGGCACGTCGAGATGGCCGACGCGCTCTCGAAGGACGGCTGGGTGCTCGGCCGCAAGGTGCTGACGCTGCACGACGCCGGCGCCTACACGCGGTTCTCGAGCTACGGCGCGACGAAGCACTCCTTCCACCTGGCCGGCGCGTACACCGTCCCGGCGCTGCGCACGCGTGCCTACGTCGTCTGGTCGAACCACGTCCCGACGACCGCCATGCGCGGCTTCGGCGTGACCTCCGCGTCGTTCGCGATCGAGTTGCAGATGACCCGCAACGCGCAGGTGCTCGGCATGGATCCGTGGGAGATCCGGCTCAAGAACGCCAACCGCCCGGGCGACCTCATGCCCACGCGCAAGGTGCTCGAGGATCCCTCCACGATCGACACGATCCAGGCCTGCGCCAAGGCCGTCGGACATCCGCTGGCTGCGGCCTACAGCGAGATGAAGAACGAGGAGCGCTCGGGCGAGTGGCTGCCCGAGCACCTGACGAACCAGGAAGCCAACGCCAAGATCGGCAACGCCCAGGGGGCAGCGCGATGAAGCATCGTGGACGCGGACTCGCCGCGATCGAGTACCCCACCGGCATGAACCAGGGCGGCGACCCGTCGCAGGCCTGGGTCAAGATCAAGCCCGACGGTCGCGTCGACGTCTTCGCCGGCACCGTCGACCTCGGGCAGGGCTCGAAGACCGTGCACACCCAGATCGTGGCCGACACGCTGGGCGTGCCGTACGAGACCGTCAACATGGACGTCTCGAACACCGACTCCTCGCCACTCTGCACGGGCACGTTTGCCTCGCGCGGGACGTTCATCGGCGGGCTTGCGGTGCTCAAGGCCGCGAAGAAGGCCAAGGAGAAGATGCTCGAGATCGCCGGCCAGGCGATGGAGATCGCTCCGGCCGACCTCGAGGTCGAGGACGGCGTCGTCTTCGTGAAGGGCTCGCCCGACAAGAAGATGACGGTCGGCGAGGTATCGGCCGCCGCGACCTGGGGCTTCGGTGAGCTCATCACCGGCACGGGCGCGCACCTCAAGGCCTATTCGATGCCCGATCCCGACACCGGCGAGTGCGACCCCGACCACGCGATCTCCTACGCCGCGTGCGTGGTGGACGTCGAGGTCGACGACGAGACCGGCGTCGTGACCGTGCTGAGCATGGTGCAGGCCTACGACGTCGGCCACGCGATCAACCCGACGCTCGTCGAGGGCCAGATCGAGGGCGGCGCCATGATGGGCCTCGGCCTCGGGCTGCTCGAGGCCTCCTACCCGCACTACCCGAGCCCCGAGGGGCGCGGCGGCGAGTTCGGCGCGTACCTCATGCCGGGCCTGCCGGACTTCCCCGAGATCACCTCGGTGATCGTCGAGAACCCCTCGGCCGACGGCCCGTTCGGCGCCAAGGCGATCGGCGAGATGGCCAACAACGCCCAGGGCCCGGCGATCTGCTCGGCGATCTACGACGCCGTCGGCGTCTGGGTTCCGCAGCAGCCGGCGACGCCGGAGCGGGTGCTGCGCGCACTGCAGGCGAAGGCCGCCGGCAGCGACGCGCCGCGTCAGGATGGCAAGACGGTCATCTTCGACGAGGACATCAGTGTCATGACCCTTGCCGACTCCTCGTCGGTCTTCCGCGAAGTCATCGGAGTGTGATGAGCGACAGCCCTTTCCGCACCTGGAACGACGTCCCCACGACGGAGTTCCATCCGGGAGTCTTTATCCGCGCCATCGGCGGCGAGCAGGTCTGCCTCTGCAAGGCGACGTACGAGCCCGGTAAGCAGGTGCCGCTGCACTCGCACGAGCACACCGAGCAGGTCATGGTCATCCTCGACGGCGAGGTCACGATGACGATCGCCGGCGAGACCAAGACGCTCAAGGAGGGCGACGTCGTCGTCGTCAACCGCGGCATCGAGCACTCGCTCGTCTCGGAGCCGGGCGTCACGTTCCTCGAGGCCCTCGCGCCCGTCCCGCTCGACCACATCCCGGACAAGAAGCGCGACCTCGTGCTCGGTCCGGACGGCGGCGCGAACCACGTCGACAAGTAGTTCCGCGAAGCGAGTGCTCAATTGGGGCCAGGCCCCGATTGAGCACTCCGCGCGCAGGTCGTGAGCGGCTGGGTCGCCGTCGTCGCGGCCGCGCTGTTCCTGGCGGTCGTCCTCCAGTCCGCAACCGGCTTCGGCTTCGCGCTGCTCGCAGGGCCGTCGCTCTACGCGGTGATGGATCCCGAGAAGGCGGTCGCGCTGCTGCTGATCCTCGGCCTGTGCGTGAACCTGCTCGTGCTGCTCGCCGAGCGGCGGTCGCTGTCGGTCGACTGGGGCGGACTGAAGCCGGCGATGCTCGCGGCGGTGCCTGGCTTGCCGATCGGGGCGCTGCTGGTGCGCGCCCTGCCCGCCGATGCGCTGCGGATCGCGATCGGCGTGATCGTGTGCACGCTGGTGGCGCATCGGTTGTGGCGACGCGAGGCTGCGGTCGCCCTGGCGGCGCCGGGTCGCACGACCGCCGTGGTCGCCGGATTCTCGGCCGGAGTGCTGACGACGTCGACGACCACGAACGGCCCGCCGCTGGCACTCTGGCTGGGCGGCCGCGGACTTCCTCCCGCGGTCGTGCGGGACACGGTCTCGGCGGCGTTCCTGCTGCTCGACTTCGTCGGCATCGGCGTGGTGCTCGCAGTGCTCGGACCGTCGCGCGCGCTGGCCGAGGCCGTCTGGCTCCCGGCGCTGGTGCCGGTCGTCGTCGTCGGGCATCTGGCGGGAAGCTGGCTCTTCCGCCGCCTGCCGGCACACCGCTACGACCAGGTGCTGCTGCTGGCGGTCGCCGCGGCCGGCGCCGTCAGCATCGTCACGGGCGTGCGGTAGCGGCTGCCCTCGGCCAAATGGCACGCGCTGCGAGTGCCACTTGGCCACTCGCAGCGTCTCGCGTCCCGGAGCTACTCCGGCCGGTGACGCCGCCGGAGTTCCTCGATCTCGCGCTCGATCGACTGCCGCATGCCGCGCGCGATCACGGCAAGCGCACAGCCGAACACGACTGCGAGCACGACGTAGCCCCAGGCCAGCCACGGCCAGATGCTGCCGAGCACGAGTGCGGCGCCGCCCACCAGGGCGGTCACGAGCAGCGCGTGGCTCGTGCCCTCGAGCGCACCGGCGCTCAACGCCGCGTGCTCGGCGCGCTGATTCTCGGTGCGGGGGTGCTCTCGGGTGACCATGGGGCTGCCTCGTTCGCCGCGCCGGCGAATCTCCCTTCGCGCCGTTTGCGTCCGTCCTGGCCGAGGAGTACGTTCCTGCCACCAGGTCAACGGCTCCGTGAGAGGCGTCCCGCTCCCGGAGCACAGGGGGAGGTCCGACATGCGTCTGTTCCGCGTACTCGCCGTTCTCGCGCTGCTCGCCGTCGGGGTGCCGGCCGCCGTGCACTCCGCGACCACCGGGCCCTCGCGCGGGGGTCATGCCCGCAACACCCCGCCACTCTTCCCGCCACTGAAGCGGCAGCCGACTCCGGAGGCCGTCGTCGCCGAGCATCTCGCGGCGCTCAACGCGTGCGACTGGAATCGGCTGATGGCGCAATACCCGCCGTCGGTGCACTTCTTCCTGCCCGGCGGAGTGGTGATCGTCGGCCGTAAGGCCGTCGGAGAGCTCTTCACCGGCTTCTGCAAGAGTCGCGCCGAGGGCGGCAATCTGGGCCTCATCTTCACCCCGGAGCAGACGTTCAAGGTCGGGAAGACGATCAATGCGCAGTGGCGCGCCGAAGCGGACTTCCTGACGGAGCCGTACCGCGGTGCCGATGCGTACGTCACGAAGGGCGGGCTGATGTACGCCCAGGTGACGACGTTCGGCGCACCGCCCCTGCCGTACAAGTAGAAGCCCCGAGCCCGGCGGCACGAGGATGTCGCCGGGCTCCAACGACCGCCTCTGACGTTCTCAGCGCAGGGTGACGTCCACCGCCGCCGCGCCGGGCTCGATCGCCTCGGTCTCGCGGCGGTGCAGGAGCGTCGTGCGCACGATCAGCTTGGCTCGGGCGAAGTTGTCGAGCACCAGCGGGACCGGGCTCGCCCTGCCGCCGTTCGCGTAGCGCGCCGCGTTGCGGCCGATCTGGCGGTACGACTCGGGGCGCAAGAGGGGTGCCATGCCGAAGAGCTCGAGGTTGTCGAGGGGCTGCAGGTCGGCGCGGTGGATGACCGCCGTGCCCTTGGACTGCAGGCCGATCGCGATGCCCGAGCCGGCGAGTTGCGCGCCGTCGTGGGCGATGAAGGCGACGTCGGAGGTGCGGCCGATGCGGATGACGCGGTAGCGCACGCCCTCCTCCTCGATGCCGGCGCAGATCTGGCGCAGCACCTCCTCGTGCGGGATGCCGCCGATCGTCTCGCGCAGCGCGTCGCCGAAGGCCGGGCCGACGGCCACGACGACCTCGTCGGGCACGGCGCCGCGGCTCGCCGAGCCGAGGTCGCGCAGCAGCGGCGGCCCGTCGGCGGCGTCGACGAGTCCGACCGTGGCCGGATCGACCTCGTGCGGCAGCGCTTGCAGCAGCGCCCAGCGCTCGCCCTCGAGGACGTAGCCGGTGCCCGGACCGCGGTAGTCGTTGGGATCGTTCACGGCCGAGTGAACGGCGCCGGCGGCGTCGATCACGGCTGAGGTCTGGAGGTAGTCCGCAGAGACGCGCTGGCGCTGCATCCCGACGACACGTTCAGCCACCTCGGTGAACCCGCGGCGATCGAGCGCCAGAGCGACGTCGGCGGCCGTGATGCGCTCGGCGAGCACGCGGTCCGCGGCGAGTACGTCCTCCGCACGGTCGCGGTCGGGCAGATCATGGCTGGAGTGCCCGAGCGTCGCCGCGGTGATCTCCTCGTCGGTCACGGGCGGGAAGCCGAGCTCGTCGAAGACCGCCTGGATCGCGCGGGCGGCGCGCTCGCGCACGGCCAGCACGGCCTCCTCGCCGGCCGGCTCGATGCCGGCGTCCACCTGCCAGTCGCGCTGCAGCGTCATCCACTCGTCGAGGTCGTCGGCGTCGTAGTTGCCGCCGCCGAACGTGTTGTCGTGCCGCGGCATGACGCTGTAGCCCGACGTGACGAAGTCGGTGCCCGGCAGGAACTGCCCCATCAGCTTGGCGGCGCGGCGCGTGGGGGAGTGCGAGGCGATGGCGTCGTTGCCGGAGGCGACCTCGAGATCGAGCCACGCGGCGATCAGGTTCTCGGCCAGGATCGCGCGCGTACCGCCCGGCAGGCTCATCGTCAGGGCGACGCACGAGATCGCGCCGTTCTGGACACCCTGGGACCCGCACGCGCGCACGAGGCTGAGGCAGCGCGCCTCGAGCGCGAGCATCGAGCAGCCCTCGCTGTGGCCCATCAGCGCCTCGGAGCCGGTGCCGGAGGTGAAGCGCACCTTGACGCCGCGGCTGGCGTACGCCGAGGCCAGGAACGCCTTCGACCAGGGCGTGTCGTCGCCGTCGTCGAACGCCTTGTCCGTGCCGTACACCGAGAGCGTCTCGGCGTAGGTGACGAGGCCCTGGATCGCGAGTCGCAGATTGAGGCGCTCCTCGACCGCGCACTGCGTCATCACGCCGGAGCGCCCCGTCTGCGAGCCGACCAGGAGCGCCATCGCGTTGAGCGGGGCGTAGCGCGACACGCCGACGGTCGTCTCGCACTCCGCGAAGCCGCGCAACGCGGCCTCGGCGGCGTCGGCCGCGAGCAGCGCCGGGTTCTCCTTGAGGTTCGTGACGTGAGCCTGATTCGCGGGTGCGCGCCGGGCGCGCAGGCGCTTGAGCGCGAACATCATCTCGACCGGATCGAGCAGGCCGACGACGCGTGCGAGCTTGGCCGGCGTGAGCCCGCGGGCGAGCCGCACGAGCTCGGAGCGGGGGACGTCCACGTCGACGAGCAGGCGCGCGAGCGCCGAGTCCTCGAGTGCCATCGCCTCGGGTGCGACGGCGAGGTCGATGCCGTGGGCCGCGATGAAGCGGTCGAGCGTGTCGAAGCGCTCGCGCGGCTTGCCGTCGAGCTCGCTGACGACGCCGTCCGTGATCACGAGCGATGGCTCCGGGTCGCCGGGGCCGTTCATGGCGACGAGCCCGAGCGACGGCTCGGGCCGGATCAGCGTCTCGCGCCGCAGCGGCGCGGTCGCGCGCACGCGGAAGCGCTCGCTGCGCGGCTCGTCGCTCACGTCTCGCTCCGCAGGAGCCCGCGCTCGGCGAGCACGACGGCAGCCTCGCGCACGAACGAGGCGCAGCGTGGTGCGTCGGACGCGTCCAGGTGGTGGGCGATCGTCTCGAGCTCGTCCGCCGTCGCCCGTCGCGGCCGCAGGGCGGTGTAGACGGCGAGCACCTCGTCGTCGGGCAATGAGGCCAGCTCGGCGGCTCGCTCGAGGTTCTCGGCCAGCTGCTCCCTGCCCGCCGCACGTGCCACGGCGGCCTGCCGGAGGAGCGTCTGCGGCGTCGCCCGCAGGTCGTCCGGCGAGACGCGGCCGGCACGCAGCGCGTCCAGCGTGACCTCCGCGAGCGGCGTGCCGCCGGGTGTCGTCACGAGCTCGGGCCGCCGCTCCCCGAGCGGGTAGTCGATGAGCGGATCCACGCACTGAGGCTACCGCCATCGGGCGACTGCTATACACGCCTGCAATGACAGACACAGACTTCGAGGGGCGCATCGCCCTCATCACGGGCGGGGCGAGCGGCATCGGCGCAGCGACGGCGCGGCGCATCCTGGCGGGCGGAGGTCGCGTCGCGATCTTCGATCTCGATCCGGGGCGCGTGGCGGCCACCGCGGACGAGCTCGGGAACGGGACGATCGGGATCGCCGGCGACGTGACGAGGTCGGCGGAGCTGAACGCCGCGGTCGCCAGGGTCGAGAGCGAGCTCGGCGGCCTCGACGTGCTCGTCTGCTCGGCCGGCATCGCGGGCGCGTCGCTGCGCACCCACGAGGTCGACGACGACGAGTGGAGGCGCGTGATGGCCGTCAACGCCGACGGCGTCTTCTTCGCGAATCGCGCGGCGCTGCCGGGCATGACGTCACGCGGCTACGGGCGCATCGTCAACCTCGCCTCGGTCGCCGGCAAGGAGGGCAACCCCATGGCCGCCGCGTACTCGGCCTCCAAGGCAGCGGTGATCGGTCTCACGAAGTCGATCGGCAAGGACGTCGCCACGACCGGCGTACTCGTCAACTGCGTCACGCCCGCTCCGGTCGAGACGCCGATGGTCGTAGGGCTCAGCCAGGAGCACCTCGACTACATGCTCTCGCGCGTCCCGATGGGCCGTCTCGCGAAGACCGAGGAGGCCGCGGAGCTGATCGCGTTCCTCGGCAGCGACAGGATGACGTTCTCCACCGGCGCCGCGTTCGACCTCTCGGGCGGAAGGCTCACGTACTGATGGCCACCTTCACACCACGCGGCTGGCGTCTCGTGCGCCTCGGCGGCGGCTCGGAGCCGCGTCTCGGAGCGATCGATCCGGCGGCCCCGCAGGTCGTGCGCGAGCTGCGCGAGCGCGACCCGATCGCAGCCCTGCGCAGGGGACTCGCCGCCGGCGCCGCGGAGGCCGTCGGCGAGCACACGGCAGACGACGCAGCCACGCTCGCGGGCCTGCCGCTGCTGGCCCCGCTCGCGCCCGAGGAGATCTGGGCGGCCGGCGTGACGTACGAGCGCAGCCGCTCGGCGCGCGTCGAGGAGAGCGAGTCCGCGGCCGACGTGTACGACCGCGTCTACGAGGCCGAGCGCCCCGAGATCTTCCTCAAGGACGCCGGGTGCCGCCGCACGGTCGGCCCCAACGAGCCCGTCGGCGTGCGCGGCGAATCGACCTGGACGGTGCCGGAGGCAGAGCTCGGCCTGGTGCTCGGGGCGGACGGCGAGATCCTCGCGTTCATCGGCGGCAACGACCTCACGGCGCGCGACATCGAGGCCGCCAACCCGCTCTACATCCCGCAGGCCAAGCTCTTCGCCGCGTGCTGTGCGATCGGCCCGGCGGTTCTCGTGCCGGACGATCCCAGCGCGCCGCTCGAGATCTCGGTGCGCATCTGGGACACGGCCGGGGCGCTCGTCAACGAGGACGGCACGAGCACCGCGAAACTGCACCGCAGCCTCGAGGAGCTCGCCGGCTGGTGCGTGCGCGAGAACCCCGTGCCCGACGGGGCGGTGCTGCTCACGGGCACCGGAATCGTGCCGCCGGACGAGGTCGCCCTGGCGCCCGGCTACCGCGTCGAGGTCGAGGTCGAGGGGATCGGCATCCTCGCCAATCCCGTGCGCGCCGCCTGACGTGCCATGCGCTCAATTGGGGCCTGGCCCCAATTGAGCGTTCGTTGCGTGTGCACCCACCGCACGTTTGGGGTCTGGCCCCGAACGTGCGATCGCGTCAGTGCTGGGTGCCCTGCTGGGCACGGCCGAAGCGGTCGGGCAGCACGGCGACCGCCTCGATCTCGACCTTCATGCCCGGCACCGGCAGCTCGCGCACGCCCACCAGCGTGCTCGCCGGGCGCGACTCACCGAAGAAGGCCTGGCGGAGCGGATTGATCAGCGGGCGGTCGTCGACGTCGGTCAGGTAGACGTTGACCTTGACCACGTCGGCCGGCGCGCAGCCGGCAGCCTGCAGGATCGCGCCGAGGTTCTTGAGCACCTGCTCACACTGGGCGACGGTGTCGTCTCCGCCCACCAGATCGCCGTGCTCGTCGAGCGCGGGACAGCCCGAGACGAAGAGGAAGCCGTTGGCCTCCACGGCGTCGCAGTAGTGGCTGATCGGCTCGGCGACTCCGGGCGCGGTGATCTCGCGGCGCATGAAACAGGCTCCAGGGGGTTAGGGAGTGACGATGACGCGCCCGGGCTCACCGGCGAGGGCGGCCTGGATGGCCTCCTCGGCGCGCTCGAGCGGAAAGGATGGGCCGACCAGCGGCGTCAGCAGCACGCGGCCGGCCGCGACGTCCTCGAGCAGGGCGGGCAGAGCCTCGGAGGGATCGCCCGAGCCGTAGACCGTGCCGGTCAGCAGCTTCTCGCGGTTCGTGAATTCGGCGGGGTCGAGGTCGAGGCGCGCCCCCGCGGGCGGCATGCCGACGAGCGTCGCGCGCCCGCCGGGGCGGACGCTCGCGAGCGCGGCGGCGGCCGTCGCGGGCGAGCCGACGGCCTCGAGCGCGCAGTCGGCGCCGTCGGGCGCGAGCGCGGCGAGCAGGTCGGTCAGCTCACCCGGCGCGCAGTCATGCGTCGCGCCGACGGAGCGCGCGAGTGCGCGGCGCGCCGGCAGCGGGTCGACGACGACGATGGCGGATGCGCCCCGCAGGCGCGCACCCTGCACGCAGAACTGCCCGACGCCGCCCGCGCCGATCACGACGACGACGTCGCCCGCGGCGATCTCGCGCGCCGCGCCGATGCCCGTCAGCGCCGCGCAGCCCAGCAGCGCGGCCTCGGCGGCGGGCAGCTCGTGCGTGAGCTTGAGCACGCCGCTCGCCGGCATCACGACGCGCTCGGCGAGGGCGCCGACGGCGGTCATGCGGTAGATCGTCTCGCCGTCCTGCGACAGGCGCGTCGTACCGTCGGGGAGCGTGCCGGCGCCGATGCCCGCGCGCAGCGGCAGGCACGCCGTGGTGCGACCGGCGAGGCACGGTCCGCACTCGCCGCAGGCCGGCGCCCACGAGAGGATGACGCGGTCGCCGACGGCCAGGTCGTCGACGTCCGAGCCCACGGCCTCGACGACGCCCGCACCCTCGTGCCCGAGCACCATCGGCCGCGGCCGCACCCACTCGCCCTTGACGACGTGCAGGTCGGAGCCGCAGATGCCGACCGCGTCGATGCGCACGAGCGCGTCGTTCGGCCCGGGCGGGTCGAGGTCGACCGTCCGCACGACGAGCGGGGCGCCCGGCGCCTCGAACAGCGCCGCGCGCACCCGCATCGTCTGAGTTCCTACGGACGCCAGAGCTAGAGCTTCTTGGCGATCTCGGCGGACGTGCCGATCTCGCACAGCCACGTCAGCGCGTAGCCGATCGCCGCGTTGTGCCACTCGTCGCTGATCGACGAGGTGCCGTCGCTCGCGACGATCACGCGGTAGCCCATGTCCGTGGCCTGGCGCGCAGTGCTCTCGACCGAGAAGTTCGTCCACGCGCCGGTGAGGATGAGCGTGTCGATCGCCATCGCCCGCAACACGATGTCGGTCTCGGTGCCTGCGAAGGCGCTTGCGCGCTCCTTCTCGATCACGAGGTCGTCGCCCTTCGGCTCGAGGCCGGGCATGACCTCCATGCCGCGCGTTCCGCCGTCGAACCCCGAGCCCTCGCGGAGCCCGCGGAACATGCGGCTCATGCCGCCGTGCGGCCGCGCGCCCTTGCCCTTGCGGTGGAGGATGTGGAGCACCGCGGTGTCGCTCTTGCGCGCCGCGTCGAGCAGCGTCTTGATGTTCTCGACGACGTTCTGCTTGGCGGCGTGCTCGGGCGCGCCCGAGTCCTTCGAGGCGCCGTCGTCCGCAACGACGTCACGGTGCATGTCGAGCACCATCAAGACGGTGCGCTTGGGGTCGATTGGTTCGAGATCAGCCATCTCTCACTCCTCAGTTCATCGTGGGCGTGCGGTGCGCAGCGACCTTCGTGCGCAGCGTGTGCACCGTCGAGGAGGTGCAGATGAAGAGCGTCTTCCAGTCGTCGCCGCCCCAGGCCTGGTTGCCGACGTTCTCGGGCGTCAGGATGCGGCCGAGCAGCTCGCCCGCGGCGTTGATGACGTGCAGGCCGCCGGGGCCGGAGAGCCAGAGGTTGCCCGCCTCGTCCAGCTTCTGGCCGTCGGGGATGCCGATCTCGAGGCTGAACTCCGCCATCTGGTAGATGACCTCGCCGCCGGTCAGGGAGCCGTCGGAGGAGACCGAGAAGCGGCGCACGTGCCCGCCGTCGGTGTCGTTGATCCAGAGCGTCTTCTCGTCGGGCGAGAAGCACAGGCCGTTGGGCTTCAGGAAGTCGTCCACGAGCAGCGAAAGCTCGCCGTCGGGCGCGATGCGGTAGACGCCGCAGAAGTCGAGCTCCTGCTCACGCTCGACGCCGAAGCCGGGCCAGCGGCCGTAGGGCGGATCGGTGAAGACCATCGAGCCGTCGGCCGCTACGACGATGTCGTTGGGGCTGTTGAGCTCCTTGCCCTGCCAGTGCGAAGCCAGCACCGTGCGCGAGCCGTCGGGCTCGACACGGATCACGCTGCTCGTCGAGTGCTCGCAGATGAGCAGGCGCCCTTCGAGGTCATAGCTCAGGCCGTTGCCCTTGTTGGACGGGTGCGCGACCACCTCGACGCCGCCGCCGGGCGTCCAGCGCCGGCGGGTGTCGCCCGGCATGTCCGAGAACAGCAGCGAACCGCCGTCACGGTTCGTCCAGACCGGGCCCTCGGTGAAGGTGAAGCCCGAGCCGATGCACTCGAGCTCGGCGTCCGCCTCGACCAGGTCGAGAAATGCGGGCGCGTTGACTTCGACGACGCTCATATACGTGCTTCCTCCCGGATGCGTGGCTGACTAGAGGGCCTTGCCGGCGACGCCCCACCGGCTCGGCTTGACTCCCTCGAGGATGACCGTCGTGTGCTCGCGGATGCCTTCGCCGAAGTTGTCGACGAGCACCTGCGTGAAGTCCTGGATGAGCTTGGGCTCGGTCTCGTCGTTGAGCCGCTGCTCGTAGATCTTCAGGTGGATGATGGGCATGGATCCTCCGGTGCTGGGGCGTTTGTCGGCGTGGAATCTACTCGGCGGCGTCGGCCAGCGCGCGGAAGTCCTCGCGGATGGGCACGAAGACGTCGAGCACGACGGCCCCCTCGGGCCCGGCGCGACCGCTGTGGACGACGCCGGACGGGATGTGCATCGCGTCCATCGGGCCCATCGGGGTCTCCTCGCCGTCGATGGTCATGATGATCAACCCGCTCAGAGCGATGCCGAGTTGCTCGTGCGGATGCGAGTGCTCCGGGACGATCGCGCCGGGGTCGAGCTCGACGAGATTGAGCATCGCGGCATCGCCGAAGAGGGCTCGCGCGCGCACGCCGTCGGCGAGCGCGAAATGATCGAGCGCGTCAAGTCGCAGGATGCGCGCAGAGGCCACGCCGGGAGTATGTCGGCTCCGCCCATATGGCGTCCAGCGGGCTGTTCCGCCCTCCGGAACGCGTTTGGCGTCGAGGGCAATTTGCTGTAGCGTCTGCCCGCCGATGCCGGTCGCACTCGCCTATCGACGCCATCTCGGATGGGGCGTGACGCTCGCGGCGCTCGCGTTCGGGATTGTCTACGTTTTCATCTTCGCGGATCGGCCCGCGCACAGCGATCCCACCACCTTTTTCTCGACGCTGCTCGACGCGATCACGCTGGGCGGTCTCTACTTCGTCGTCGCCAGCGGCTTCACGCTCGTCTTCGGGCTGATGCGCGTCGTCAACATGGCGCACGGGTCGCTCTATCTCGTTGCGGCGTACGTCGCGATCAACGTGCAGCGGCGGATCATCACGGGCGATCCCAACATCGCCGTCTCGTCGGATCAGGTCAGCATGCTCAACTGGTTCGTCGTCCTGTTCGTCGCGGCGATCGTGGCCGGGCTGCTCGGACTCGCGATGCAGCAGTTGCTGCTGCGCTGGAACCAGGGCCAGGAGCTGCGCCAGGCGCTGATCACGATCGCGGTCTCCGTGATCGTGGCCGACCAGGTCATCGTGCACACGGGCGGCGGCACGGCCCAGGACATGTCGTTCCCGGGCTCGGTCAACAAGTTCGTCGACCTTCGCATCGCCGGCTTCTCCTATTCCGGGGCGCGCCTCTTCATCCTCGGCGTCGCCATCGTGATCGGCATCGCGCTCTGGTTCTGGCTCAAGAGGACACGGACCGGGATGGTGATCCGCGCGGGCGTGGACGATCGCGCAATGGTCGCTGCGCTCGGCGTCAACATCCAGCGCACGTTCATGATCGCGTTCTTCGTCGGCTCCGCGCTCGCCGGCATGGGCGCGGTGATCGGCACGTCGCAGACCGCCGTCGCCAACGGCACCGACAGCACGTGGCTGCTCAACTCGCTGGTCGTCGTGATCATCGGCGGTATGGGCTCGCTCGGAGGCGCGGCGATCGGGTCGCTGATGTTCGGCATCATCGGCACGTTCTCGGCGGCCTACCTGCCCGCCGGCAACACGCAATACGCGGTGATCTGCACGTTCGTGCTGCTCGCAGTCGTGCTCGCAGTGCGGCCGTACGGCATCCTCGGGCGGCCCGCGTGACCTCCACACGGGTGATCGAGCGCTCGGTCGGCGGGGTTGCCGTCGCGATCATGGTGCTCGCGCCGCTGCTGTTCACCGCCTACACCGTGGACCAGCTGCTGACGCAGGTGCTGATCTTCGGCATCGTCGCGATGAGCCTCGTGTTCCTGGCCTCCTACGGCGGCATGGTGTCGCTCGCCCAGACGGCCATCTTCGGGATCGCGGGCTTCGTGTTCGGCAACATGACGACGGTCGACACGAAGGGCCTGACGCTCGGCTACAGCCCATGGGCCGGGATCATCCCGGCGCTCGTGATCGCCACCGGGATCGGCCTGATCGTCGGCGCCCTCGCGGCGCGCTCGACCGGGATCTACTTCCTCATGATCACGCTGACCTACGGCGTGATCGCGTACCTCTGCTTCGGGCAGATCGAGAAGATCTCGGGCTTCGGCGGGATCAGCGGCATCGTTCCGCCGGACGTCATCGGCTCGACCGACTCCCATCCGCATCGCCTCTACTACCTCACGCTCGTGATCGCGGCGCTGCTCTACCTGCTGATCCGCTATCTCATACGCACCCCCTTCGGCATCGCCTTGCAGGGCGTGCGCGACGAGCCCGTGCGCATGAGCTCGCTCGGCTACGGCGTCGCGCTGCACCGCACGCTCGCATTCGGGTTCGGAGCGTTGATGGCGTCGATCGCGGGCCTGTTGTTCGTCTGGTGGAACGGCCACGTCGACCCGCAGACGATCGGGCTCGGCGCCACGATCAACGTGCTCATCATCGCCGTCATCGGGGGGATGCGCCGCATCGAGGGGGCGTTCGTCGGCGCGCTCGCCTACATCTACATCAACGATCGCCTCGCGGCGACCGACTTCTCGATCGGCGGCCAGAAGCTCGGCACGTTCAACTCGCTGATCGGCCTGATCTTCCTCGCCATCGTGCTGCTCTCGCCCGACGGCCTCCTCGGCATCTGGGAGCGCGGGCTCAACAAGCTCACGCGCCGCTCTTCCGCGGCTCCGCCGGCCGCTCCGCCCGCCGCAACCGTCCCCTCCGGCGACTAACTCGCCGGGCCTCTCGTCGTCCAATCTGCCAGGCATCGTGCCGCAGCGACACAAAGGAGAACCGCACGTGAATCTCTCGCGCTTGAGGAAGCTGAAGTACGCGCTTCCGCTCGCAGCACTCGTGATGGCCTGCACGGCCACCGCGTCTACCGCGAAGCCCACCGCCGCGTCGGCAGAGAAGTCGCCGATCAAGGTCGCCATCCTCTCCGACTGCAAGGGCGCATTCGCCGCGTTCTACGGCGCCGATGTCGGTGGCGCGATCATGGCGTTCGTCGAGCTGACCGGCGCCAAGGTCGTGAACAAGAACGATCCGCTCAAGGGCATGAAGGGCGGCGCCATCAACGGTCATCCGATCAAGATCGTCGGCATCGGTTGCTCGAACGACACCGCCGACCTCGCCCTCAGCGAGACCAAGCGCCTGATGGAGAAGCAGAAGGCCGACGTCATGATCGGGCCGCTGTCCGGTGACGAGGGCGTCGCAGTCGCCAAGTACGCGAAGCTGCATCCCACCAAGACGTTCGTGAACGGCACCTCGGGCGCACTCGACACGACCATGATCGTGCGCGCACCCAACTTCTTCCGCTGGAACGCCGACGGCGCGCAGTGGAACGCCGGCACCGGGTGGGTCGCCTACAACGTGCTCGGCTGGCGCAACGTCAACGTCATCGAGGACGACTACTCGTTCGGCTGGACGTCGGCCGCCGGGTTCATCGCCGAGTTCTGCGCGCTGGGCGGCAAGGTCACCAAGCGCGTGCTCCCGCCGCTGAACACGACCGACTACTCCTCGTACGTGGCGCAGCTCGATCCGCCCAACCAGACCGACGGCTACTTCTGGACGGTCGGCGGCACGGGCACGCTCACGGCGCTGAAGGCGTTCGAGCAGAAGTTCGGCCAGCTCAACTCCAAGCAGCACATGGGCAACCTCTTCTGGAACACGGCCGGCACGTTCGCCGACCTCGGTCTCCGCATCGCCGGCTCGTACTCCGGCACCGGCGGCACCGTGGCCGACGTTCCGTCCGAGGCGTTCTCGAAGTTCAAGACCCTCACCGGCAAGACGTGGAATGCGCTTCCCCCGCTCAAGGGCAAGGCCACCGTCACCGGCCCGGGCAACGTGTTCTTCGTGAACTACTACAACAACGCGCGTGGCCTGATCTACGGCCTCAAGAAGGTCAAGGGCGACCTCTCGGGCGGCCAGAAGGCCCTCCAGTCGGCGATGGCCAAGGTCTCCGTCGTCGACCCGAACGGGTACACGCTGAAGCTCGACGCCAACCGGCAGGCGATCGCCGACACGTTCGTCGCGCAGCTCTACGACAACAACGGCGCACTGGCCGTGAAGTCGGTCTACAAGGTCGTCGACGTGCCGCAGACCTTCGGCGGCGCGTTCTCGCGGACGAGCCCGCCCCCGAGCGGGTCGAGCCCGGAGTGCAAGCCGGGCAACGTGCCGTGGAAGGTCACGAAGCTCTAGTGAGCTTCGTTGCCTGAAGCGACGCCGACCGTCGCTGCCGAAACCGCCGATCCGATCCTCCGCCTGCGGGGGGTCGGTCGGCGCTTCGGCGGGGTGCATGCCGTGCGCGACGTCGATCTCGACGTCGCGCACGGCGAGCGCCGCGCCATCCTCGGCCCGAACGGAGCGGGCAAGACGACCCTGTTCAACCTGATTGCGGGTGACTTCGCGCCAACGTCCGGCACGATCGACGTGATGGGCACCGACGTCACCTTTCTCCCCGCGCGCGTGCGCCCGAGGATCGGCGTCGCCCGCACGTACCAGAAGTCGCGCCTGTTCCCGGGCCTGACGGTCGAGGACAACCTCTACCTCGCCATCGTGGGACACGACGGCGGACGGCTGCGCGTCGTCAAGTCGCCCGCCCGCGAGAAGGACCAGCGCGAGCGTGCCCGCGCGGCCGCCGAGCGCGTGTGGCTGGGCGACTCCCTGAAGACGCTCGTCGGCTCGCTCTCGCACGGCCAGCAGCGCCAGCTCGAGGTCGGGATGGCGAGCTCGACCGATCCGAAGCTGATGATGCTCGACGAGCCCGCGTCCGGTCTCTCGCGCGGCGAGCGCGAGCGGCTCACGGAGCTGCTGCTCTCGCTGCCCCCTGACGTGACGCTGATCCTGATCGAGCACGACATGGACATCGCGCTGCGCGTCGCCGGATACGTGACGATGATGCACGACGGCGAGAAGGTCGTCGAGGGCACGCCGGACGAGATCCGCGCCAACCAGATGGTGCACGACATCTACCTCGGCAGTCAGTTCACGCATGAGTGACACGCCGCTCCTGCAGCTCGAGGACGTGCATGCGTTCTACGGCTCGGCGCACATCCTCGAGGGCGTCTCGTTCTCGATGGGCACCGAGGCGATCGCCCTGATCGGCCGCAACGGCATGGGCAAGTCGACGCTCTGCAACACCGTGATGGGCCTCTGCCGCGAGACGCAGGGCTCGATCAAGGTGCTCGGCAAGGAAGTGCGCGGGCGCCTGCCCTACGTGGTCGCCGCGGAGGGCGTCGGCTACGTGCCTCAGGGGCGCCGGCTGTTCCAATCGCTCTCGGTGGACGAGCACCTGCGCATGATCCGCGCGACGCGCAAGGGACGCTGGACGCCGTCGGCGATCTACGAGCTCTTCCCCCGGCTGGCGGAGCGCAAGAAGATCAGCGCGACGCAGCTCTCGGGCGGCGAGCAGCAGATGCTCGCGATCGGGCGCGCGCTGCTGCTCAACCCGCACCTGCTCGTGATGGACGAGCCCTCCGAGGGCCTCGCGCCGACGATCGTCGAGAACGTGATCGAGACCTGCCACTCGCTCGTCGGCGAGGGCATGGGCATCCTGCTGGTCGAGCAGAACCTCGGCGTCGCCACGTCGGTGGCCGAGCGCCAGCTCGTGATGGTGAGCGGCCAGATCGCGGCCGAGACGACCGCCGACGCCCTGCGCGACGACCCGGACGCCCAGCGCAGATACCTCGGCGTCGAGTCCGCAGCCGCGCACTGAGGCTCACCGCGAGCGCGATACGTCCCTCGGGTTCAGCGTGCCTGCCATCATCCGGGCATGTTGCTGATCGACGACACCGAGCTGCTGCGCGACCGCGGCTACATCGATGGCGCGTGGTCGCCGGCCGACTCCGGCGCGACCTTTCCCGTGCACGATCCGGCGACGGGCGAAGTGCTCGCCGAGGTGCCGCGGATGGGCGCCTCCGAGACGCGGCGCGCGATCGAGGCCGCTGCGGCCGCACTGCCCGCCTGGCGCGCGCGCCCCGCGCGGGAGCGGGCTGCGTTCCTGCGCGCGTTCGCCGACCTCATGCTCCGCCACCGCCGCGACCTGGCGATGATCATGACGCGCGAGCAGGGCAAGCCGCTGGCCGAGTCGGATGCCGAGATCGGCTACGCGGCGTCCTTCCTCGAGTGGATGGGCGAGGAGGCCAAGCGCGTCTACGGCGACACGATCCCCGCCCAGCAGACGGGTACGCGGATCGTCGTGCTCAAGCAGCCGGTCGGCGTGTGCGGCGGCATCACGCCCTGGAACTTCCCGTCGGCGATGATCACGCGCAAGGCCGCGCCCGCGATGGCGGCGGGCAACACGATCGTGTGCAAGCCCGCCGAGCAGACGCCGCTCTCGGCGCTCGCGCTGGCCGAGCTCGCTGACCGCGCGGGCATTCCCGCGGGGGTCTTCCAGGTCGTCACCGGCGATGCCGAGGATGCGCCCGCGATCGGTGGCGAGCTGACCGGCAACCCGACCGTGCGCAAGATCGGCTTCACCGGCTCGACCGCCGTGGGCAAGCTGCTGATGGCGCAGTGCGCGGGCCAGGTCAAGAAGATCTCGCTCGAGCTCGGAGGCAATGCGCCGTTCCTGATCTTCGACGACGCCGATCTCGACGCCGCCGTCGCCGGTGCCGTCCTCTGCAAGTTCCGCAACGCCGGCCAGGTCTGCATCGCCGCGAATCGCCTGCTCGTGCAGGATGGGATCCACGACGCGTTCATCGAGCGCTACCGCGAGGCGATCACCGCGCTGCGCGTCGGCTCCGGCACCGATCCCGCCGTGGACGTCGGGCCGCTGATCGACCAGCAGGGCCTCGAGAAGGTCGTCGCGCACGTCGCCGACGCGCGCGCCAAGGGCGCCGAGGTGCTGCTCGGCGGCGACCGCCACGAGCGCGGCGGCCTGTTCTACGAGCCGACGCTGCTGACCGGCGTGACCGACGACATGGCGATGTCGCAGGACGAGACGTTCGGGCCCGTCGCGGGCATCCGGCGCTTCTCCGAGGAGGAGGAGGGCATCCGCCTCGCCAACGACACGCCCTACGGTCTCGCCGCGTACTTCTACAGCCGCGACGTCGGGCGCGTGTGGCGCGTCGGCGAGGGCCTCGACTACGGCATCGTCGGCGTGAACACGGGCTTCGTCTCCACCGAGGTGGCGCCGTTCGGCGGCATGAAGGAGTCCGGCATCGGGCGCGAGGGCTCGAAGTACGGCATCGAGGATTGGCTCGAGATCAAGTACATCGCAATGGGAGGGATCGACGGATGAGGCTTGCCGATCGCGTCGTCATCGTGACCGGCGGCGCCATGGGGATCGGGCGGGCCATCGCCGGGCGGCTGCAGGAGGAGGGCGCGACCGTCGTCGTGGCCGACCTCCAGGGCGCCGAGGACGCTGCCGCCGAGCTCGGCGGACTGGGCCTGACGGTGGATGTCTCGCGTGAGGCCGACACCGAGGCCATGGCCGCCGCGGCGCTCGAGCGCTACGGCCGCATCGACGGGCTCATCAACAATGCCGGCATCTACAGCTCGCTCGAGCCCAAGCCCTTCGAGCAGATCGGCGTCGACGAGTGGCGCAAGGTCTACGACGTCAACGTGCTCGGCATGTTCCTCGCGACCCGCGCGGTGGTGCCCGCGATGCGCGCCGCCGGGTACGGGCGGATCGTGAACATCGCATCGGGCACGCCCTACAAGGGCGTGCCGTTCCTGCTCCACTACGTCACGAGCAAGGGCGCCGTGATCGCGATGACGCGCGCGATCGCCAAGGAAGTGGGTGCCGACGGCATCCTCGTCAACACCGTGTCCCCCGGGTTCACGATGTCGGACGGCGTGCTCGCGAATCCGGTGCAGGTGGAGAAATTGCAGGAGATCTCGCTCAAGGCCCGGCTGATCCAGCGCGACCAGTTTCCGGGCGACATCGTCGGCGCCGTGGCGTTCTTCTGCTCGCCGGACGCCGACTTCATCACCGGCCAGTCGCTCGTGGTCGACGGGGGAGCGTTCTTCAACTGATGGGCACCTATCTGCAGGTCGTCGAGTTGCACGGCGTGGCCGAATTGCCACCGGCGACGCGCGTGATCTACGACGTCCACGCCAACACGGCGTACTTCGACAGCGACGGTGAGTTCGTCTCGGACTTCACGCACCTCGCCTTCGAGCTGACGACCGAAGGGCATCACCTCAGCTTCGAGCTCGTCGACGAGCCCGCGCCCGGCGCGCTGATGGCCCGTGAGCTCGACCTTCCGCCCGGTGAGTACCTCCTGCGCTGCGACCGCGTCGACTTCCCGCCCGGCGGCGAGGCGTTCCTGCACACGCATCAGGGCCCGGGCATCCGGGTGCTCCTGTTCGGCTCGATCCGCATCGAGACGAACGGCACGGAGCACGACTACGCGCCCGGCGAGGCGTGGTTCGAGGCCGGGCCCGATCCCGTGTACGCGTCGACGCACGCGCACGAGCCGAGCGCGTTCGTGCGCTGCATGGTGCTTCCGCGCGCTCTCCAGGGCTCGCCGTCCATCCGCTACGTGCGCGACGAGGATCGCGATCGCCCCAAGTCTCAGCGCTACACGGTGTTCCTGGACGAGCCCGTCCAGCTGTGAGTCCCGCTCCCAGGAGTGGCGGGCAGCTGCTTGCCGACCAGCTCGCCCTGCACGACGTGGAGCTTGCGTTCTGCGTGCCGGGCGAGAGCTATCTGGCGCTCCTGGACGGGCTCTACGCGCACCGCGACCGGCTGCGCGTGATCACCTGCCGCCACGAGGCCGCGGCCGCGAACGCCGCGGACGCCTACGGCAAGCTGACCGGCCGCCCCGGTGTGTGCATGGTGACGCGCGGCCCGGGCGCGACGCACGCCGCGACCGGCGTGCATACGGCGATGCAGGACTCCACGCCGCTCGTGCTGCTGGTCGGCCAGGTGCCGCGCGAGCACCGCGGGCGCGAGGCGTTCCAGGAGATCGACTACGAGCAGATGTTCGGGCGCGTCGCCAAGTGGGTCTTCGAGATCGATCAGCCGGACCGGATCCCCGAGATCGTCGCGCGCGCCTTCGCGACCGCGGTCGCCGGCCGGCCTGGACCCGTCGTGCTCTCGTTGCCCGAGGACGTGCTCTCGGCCATGACGGACGCGGCCGACGCCGTACCGGTGCCGCGCGTGGCCGCCGCGCCGGCGGCGGCCGACCTCGCGCGCATGCGCGAGTTGCTGGCCGCATCCGAGCGCCCGCTCGCGATCGTCGGAGGCAGCGGCTGGACGCCCGAGAGCTGCGGCGACCTCGTCGCGTTCCTGACGGCGAACGGCATCCCGGCGGCGGCCTCGTTCCGCTGCCAGGACGTGGTCGACAACCGGCTCCCGGTCTACTGCGGCGATCTCGGGCTCGGCGTGAACCCGGCCCTCGCGGCGCGCGTGCGCGAGGCCGACCTCGTGCTCGCGATCGGCACACGGCTCTCGGAGACGGAGACGGGCGGCTACACATTCCTCACGCCACCGGTACCGAAGCAGACGCTCGTGCACGTCCACCAGGACGCCGCCGAGCTCGGTCGCGTCTACCGCCCGGCGCTCGGCATCGTCTCGTCGCTGCCCGAGTTCGCGGCCGCGGCGCGCGCGCTCGAGCCGGTCGACGGCAGCCGCTATGCCGACTGGAGCTCCGCCGCGCGATCCGGCTACGAGGAGTCGCTGACGTACGACCCCGCGCCGGGGGACGGGGTCGACATGGCGGCGGTGCTCGAGCACCTGCGCGGGCGGCTGCCCGACGCGATCGTCGCGAACGGCGCAGGCAACTACACCGTCTGGGTGCACCGCTTCTGGCAGTACTCCCGCTACCGCTCGCAGCTCGCGCCGCTCTCGGGCGCGATGGGCTACGGCGTTCCGGCCGCGCTCGCGGGCAAGCTCGTGCACCCCGAGCGGCCCGTCGTCGCGTTCGCGGGCGACGGCTGCTTCCTGATGTGCGCCCAGGAGCTCGCGACGATGGTCGCCAACGATCTCCAGATCCTCGTGATCGTCGTCAACAACGGCATGCTCGGGACGATCCGCATGCATCAGGAGCGGCACTACCCGGGCCGCGTCATGGCGACGGACCTCGTCAATCCCGATTTCGCCGCGTTCGCGCGCAGCTTCGGCGCCTTCGGGGAGCGGGTGGAGAGCACCGGCGAGTTCGCGCCGGCACTCGAGCGCGCGCTCGCCGCCGGCGGGCCCGCGCTGCTCGAGCTCGTCTGCGACCCGGAGGCGCTCACCCCCCGGCAGTCGCTCTCGCAGGCGCGTGCCCAGGGCGAGCGCAACGCGGCGGGCGGATGAGCGACCTCCACACCTGGCCGGCGCGGCGCATCGCGGCCGCGGTCGCGGCGGGCGAGCTCTCGGCCGAGGAGGTCACGCGCCACCACCTCGACCGCATCGCCGAGTACGAGCACCTGCAGACGGTCATCACCGTCACCGGCGAATCTGCGCTCGCGTGCGCGAGGGAGAAGCCGGCCGGGCCGCTCGCCGGCGTGCCGCTGCTCGTCAAGGACATCTTCGACACCGCGGGCGTGCGCACGACCTACGGCTCGGGGATCTTCCGCGACAACGTCCCGCTGCGCTCGGCCACGAGCGTGCGCCGCCTGGTCGACGCCGGCGCGATCATGCTCGGCAAGGCCAACCTGCACGAATTCGCCTGGGGTGTGACCTCGCGCAACCGCGCGTACGGCGCCGTCGTCAACAGCGCGCGCCCCGATCGCATCCCGGGCGGCTCCTCGGGCGGCAATGCGAGCGCGCTCGCGGCAGGCCTGTGCGCCCTCGGGCTCGGAACCGACACGGGCGCCTCGATCCGTCTTCCGGCCGCGGCCTGCGGAGTGGCCGGCTTCAAGCCGGCCTTCGGCAGCGTCCCGGCCGACGGTCTCTGGCCGCTCGCGCCCTCGTTCGACCACGTCGGCCCGCTCGCACGCTCGATGGACGACTGCGCGCTGGCGTTCGGCGTCCTGCGCGGCGCCCCGCTGCCGCTGGTCGATGCGGCCGGCCTGCGCGTGACCCGGCTCGCGCCGTCCGATGTCGCGGCGACGACCGAGGCGTTCCTCGAGGCGGCCGGCCTGCCGGCCGCTCCGCCGTTCGTCCGCCTCCACCTGGCCGAGGTCGCCGAGGTGCACCGCGAGATCTACGCGAGCCATCGCGACGCCTACGACGACGACCTCCACGCGAAGATGGCCGTCGGCTTCGCCGTGTCCCCCGGCGAGCGCGCGGAGCTCGTCGCGGCGCTGCACACGTGGCGCGCGGCGAGCGCGGCGGGGTGCGAGTGGGACGTCCTCGTCTCGCCCGCGTTCCCCGGTGAGCTGCCGCCCGCGGACATCCCGGCCACGATCGAGCTGACCGACCGCATGACGGCGTACACCCGTCCGATCAACTGGCTCGGCTGGCCCTCCGCCGTGACGGCGGACGGCCTCATGCACACCGGTCTCGACGAGGCGGCCGTGCTCGCGCATGCGCTGGCGTGGGAGGCGCGGTGAGCGCCGATCAGGTCGCCGAGTCGCAGCCGGAGCGCGAGACGCGCTAGCCCGGGCGGCGGCGGGCATCATGCCGCGGCGCGCTCCGCGCCGCCTTCTCCGTACACGGTGATGCAGCCCTTGCCGGCGTCCTTCGCCTGGTACATGGCCGTGTCCGCCTCGACCAGCAGTTGGGCGGCGTCACGCCCGCCGCGCACGGCCGTGATCCCGACCGAGGCAGTCACCTCGGCACGGCGCCTGCCGCGCGCGACCAGCCCGTGGGCGCGTACGAGCTCGACGACCTTCGCGGCGACGATCCGGCTCGCGGCGACATCCGTGTCGGGCAGGATCACCGCGAACTCGTCGCCTCCCATGCGGGCGACGATGTCGCCCTCGCGCAGGCTCGTTCGCAACGCACCGGTGACGGCCACCAGGACATCGTCTCCGGTCGAGTGCCCGAAGCTGTCGTTGACCTGCTTGAAGCCGTCGAGGTCGAGCACGAGCAGCGTGCCCAAGCGCTTGTGGCGCCGCGAGCGGCTGACCTCGCGCGCCAGCTCCTCCTCGAAGCGCCGCCGGGTGTAGAGCCCGGTCAGCGCGTCGTGGTCGGCGAGATGCTGCAGCCGGGCCTCGAGGATCTTGCGCTCGGAGATGTCGACGGCCTGCAGCAGGATCAGAAGGCCGCCGTCGGCGTCGTGGGTCAGTGACGCTGCCGCGAGCGCGTGGATGTCGGTGCCGTCGAGGTGCCGGAAGCGGATCTCGCCCGAGGCCGCCCGGCCGGCGAGCACCTCGTCGAGCATGCGCCGCCGCTCCGGCATGTCATCGGGATGCACGATCTCCGCAGCGCCGCTTCCGAGCAGATCGGCGGGGGCGCGTCCGAGCATGCGGGCGAACGCCGGGTTGCACTGGATGACCTCGGTGGTGCCGTCGGCATTCGCGCGGCTCACGAGCATGCCGACGAGCGCCGAGGTGAACATCCGCTCGAAGAGCTCGCGGGCCGCGGCGAGCTCGCGGGCGTCGCGCTCGCGATCGGTCACGTCGAGCGAGACGCCGCCGAGGCCGACGACCGCGCCCCCGGCGTCGCGGATCGGGAACTTGAGCGACCAGACGTGGCGTGGTGTGCTCGTGCGCGCATCCGGGACGGTCTCGTCGAAGCTGACGGCGACCCCACCGCGCATGACCCGGCGGTCGTTCGCCGCGAGCTCCTCGAACAGCTCGGGCTCGAAGGCCTCCGCCATCGGCCGGCCGATGAGCTCCTCGGGCCGCTTGCCCATGATCGCGCACGTCTCCGCATTGGCGACGATCCAGCGCTGGTCGAGATCGCGCATGTAGATCGCCATGGGGCTGTGGTCGAGGACCGCCTCGAGCCGGGCATTGGCCTCCGAGAGCTTCTCCTCCGCGAGCTTCTGCGCCGTGATGTCGCGCGAGGTCATGGTGGCGGCGACGATGCGCCCACTCACCCGGACCGGGCTGAACGTCGATTCGTAGAACGCCGTCGCATCCTCGGAGCGCTGGTGGATCGTGATGGCCTGACCGGCGAGCGCCTGCCTGAAGAGCGGCGTCAGCCGCTTCGAGACGGGACCCGGCATCGCCTCCTCGACGCGCTTGCCGAGCATCTGCGCGTGCACGTAGCCGTGACGCTGGAGTGCGCTGCCGTGCAGCGCGCGGATGCGCACCGCGTGGTCGACGACGATGACCGACACGGCGGGAATCGACGCGAGGGCCGAGTGCAGCGCTGCCTCGCTCGCAAGCAGTGCGTCGTCGTCGAGCTGGCTCATCGGCTCCCGGGGTCCATCTCCGTCTGGATCGGCAGATTCCCGCGAGACCTGTAGGTGGACGGCGCCGCCGATCGCGTCGAGCTCTACCGTCTGCGGCATGGCGAGGCTCGCGGATCGCACGATCGTCGTCACAGGCGCCGCCTCGGGGCTCGGGCGCGCGATGAGCGTCGCGTTCGCCGCCGAGGGCGCGCGCGTCGTGGTCGGCGACGTGCAGAGCGAGCCGCTGCACGTCGGCGGGGTGCCGACGGAGCGCCTCATCGCCGAGGCCGGTGGTGTCGCGCGCTTCGTCGAGGCCGACGTCACGCGCGCCGGCGACATCGACCGGCTGATCGAGGCTGCGCTGGACCTCGGCGACGGCCGTCTCGACGTCATGGTCAACAACGCGATGGTCGCGGGCCCGTACTCGAAGGGGCTGCTCGAGACCAGCGAGGCCGACTGGGACATCATCTTCGACGTCGGGCTGCGAGGGACGTTCCTCGGCTGCCGGCGCGCGGTGCGGCAGATGCTGGCGCAGGAACCGCGCGGCGACGTGCGCGGCCGCGTGATCAACATGGCGTCGGAGCACGGCCTGGTCGGCGCGCCCGGCCACGTCGCGTATTCGGCCATGAAGGGCGCGGTCGTCAACCTGACGCGCCAGGTCGCGGTCGACTTCGCCGAGCACGGCATCGTCTGCAACGCGATCGCGCCGGGCAAGATCCTGACGCCGCGCGAGGGCACGGCCGACCCCGAGCTCGAGGAGGAGTCGTACGTGCGATCGCGCACGCCGTGGCCGCGCTTCGGCGCGCCTGAGGACGTGGCCGCACTCGCCGTCTTCCTGGCCTCTGACGACTGTCGCTTCATGACGGGCGCCAACGTGCTCATCGACGGCGGCTTCATGGCGTACTAGAGGCCGACCGGAGCCACCGGCTACCGTCCGCAGCATGGCGAGACTTCAAGACCGCACGATCATCGTCACCGGCGGCGCCTCCGGGATCGGGCGCTCGCTGTGCGTCGGGCTCGCCGCCGAGGGCGCGCGCGTGATCGTCGGGGACGTGCGCCGGGATCAGCTCTATGTCGACGACGGCGTCCCCACCGACCAGCTCATCACCGACGCCGGCGGCGTGGCGCGCTTCGTGCAGGCCGACGCGTCGCAGCCCGCCGACATCGACCGCATGGTCGAGGCCGCCCTCGACCTCGGCGACGGCCGCCTCGACGTGATCGTGAACAACGCCGTGGCCAACGGCCCCGGCGCCGGCGGCCTGCTCGAAACGACCGAGGAGGACTGGGATCTCGTCCTCGGAGTCGGCCTGCGCGGCGTGTTCCTGTGCTGTCAGCGAGCCGTGCGCCAGATGCTCACGCAGGAGCCCTACGGCGAGGTGCGCGGGCGGATCATCAACATCTCCTCGCAGCACGGGATGGTCGGCGCGCCGGGAGCACTCGCCTACTCGTCCATGAAGGGCGGCGTGGTCAACCTGACCCGCCAGATCGCGGTCGACTTCGCCGAGGCAGGGCATCGTCTGCAACGCGATCGCGCCCGGCAAGATCGTGGTCCCGCGCGAGGGCGGCCAGAACCCCGCCATCATCGCGTACGCCCACGAGCGCACGCCGTGGCCGACCCTGGGCACACCCGAGGACGTCGCCGCACTGGCGGTCTTCCTGGCCTCCGACGACTGCCGCTTCATGACCGGCGCGAACGTGCTGATCGACGGCGGATTCATGGCGTACTGAGCGTGGGCACGCCGCCGCCCGACCTGATGACGAGCGCGCGCCGGTTCACGATCGCGTTCGCGGCGGTCGCGCTCTTCGGCCTCGTCGTCAGCGTCGTCATCCCGTTCGTCCTGCCGGGCCCGAAGTGGCTCACGATCTCGCTCGGATCGTGCTGCTTCATCCTCATCCTCGTGGTCGGCGGCAAGCTGCTGCGGCGGAGGCTCCTGCGCGTGCCGGCGCAGAGCGACTGACCGACTAGCCTCCCAGCCGTGAGCCGCAACCGGATCCTGCTCCTGACACTGCTCGCCGACGTCGTCGGCGCCGTCGTGATCGTCGGGATGCTGCCGATCGGGTGGACGACGAGCCTGGTGGTGCTCGTGGTCTACGGGACCGCCGTCTACTTCGCCTCGCGCGCGTACCTGAGCCGTCAGGGCGGCAGCTAGGCCGGAGCGGCGTCCGGCGGGTCGATGGCGCTCTCCAGCGCGAGCATGCTCGCGGCCGTCACGAGCACGACGCCGGCGAGCTCGATCGGCCGCAAGCTCTGGCCGAGCCCGATCACGCCGACCACGACGCCGGCTGCGGGTAGAGCGCCTGCATGATGCTGAACGAGCGCGTCGTCAGCCGCTGCATGACGAACAGCTCGACGATGTAGGGAAGCCCTGCGCTGAGCGCGCCCGCGGCGGCGAGGATGGCGAGTTCCTCGGCATGGTCGAACGGGAGTCCACCGGTCGCGGCTGCGCCCGGAACGAGCAGCAGCGAGCCGACGATCGTCCCGGCGACGAGCGCCGAGAGCGGCGACCACTCGCCGGAGAGGCGCCGGACCGCGGAGATGTAGAGCACCCAGGTGAGCGCGTTGGCGAACGCGAGCGCCAGGCCGACGGGATCGACGGCTTCGAAGCCCGGGTGGATCAGCGCGAGCACGCCGAGCGCGACGAGAGCGACACCGATCACGTGGCGGGGCGTGCGGCTGTGCCAGGCGGCGATGCCGATCGGGCCGGTGAACGAGACGGCGACGACGATGGCCAGCGGTATCCGGTCGATCGCGAGCCAGAACGTCGTGTTCATCCCGACCACGCCGAGCGCCCAGACGGCCGGATGCCACCAGGGCCCGGCGCGCAGCTTGACGACCCGCCGCATGACGGGCAGCAGGACGATCAGGACGACCGCGCAGCCGACCAGCCGTAGCAGCGCCACGCCGAGCGGCGACGCGATCGTGAAGGCGTGGACGAAGAGCGGGACGCAGGCGAGGTTCGCCACCGCTGCGCCGATCAGAGCGACGGGCGCGCCTGCGCGCGCGGCTGCGCTCACGGGGCGTCGAACGCGGCCGTCACGTGCATTGCGACGTTGCCGCGGATCGCCTGGCAGACCGGGCAGTGCTCCGTCGCGTCGTCCACCAGGGTGCGCAGGTCGTTCTCGCCGGCCGCGGAGGTCAGCCGCACCGCGAGGTCGCTCGTCGTCAGCCGGTGATCGCCGGCGTCGTCGCTCCATTCGAGTCGCACGCTGGCCTCGGTCACCACGTGTGCGAGGTCGATCCCGCGCGCCCGCGCCATGCTCGTGATGGTCGACGTGAAGCAGTTGGCGTGCGCCGCCGCGAACAGCTCCTCCGGGTTCGTCGCACCGCCGGGACCGCCCAGCTCGACCTGCGCAGCCGTCGCGGTGGAGAGCATGCCGGAGTCGCTCGAGACGCTTCCGCCGTAGCCCTGCCAGTCCACCGTCGCGCGTGCATCGAAGCGTCCCATCGCCCCTGAGCCTACATACTCCCGATGTGACCGAATCCCGTTCCCCCGGCGTCGCGTTCGTCGCCCACTGCCTGCTCAACCAGAACTCCAAGACCGACGGCGGAGCGCGCTGCCCCGGCATCTACTCGCCGCTCGTCGAGGTGCTGCGCGAGCGCGGCTGGCGCATCGAGCAGATGCCCTGCCCCGAGCACGGGTTCCTCGGGCTCCACCGCTTCTGGCTGGTCAAGGAGCAGGCCGACACGCTCGCGTTCCGGCGGCATTGCCGGCGCCAGGCGGTCGTCGTCGCGGGTGCCATCGCTGCGCACGTCGAGCGCGGGAGCGAGGTCGTCGTGATCGGCCTCGAGGGCAGCCCGTCGATGGGCGTGCGCATCACCTCGTCGAACGCGGATTGGGGCGGGCGGCCCGACGCGGGCGACTCCTACAAGCTCGTCCCGGGGCGCGGGATCTTCAGCGAGGAGCTCGAGGCCGAGCTGATCGAGCGCGGTCTCGGCGACGTGCGCACGACCGGCATCGAGCACCAGCTCCCGGGCCATGACGTGGCCGTCGAGCGCGAGCAGCTGACCGCCTTCCTCGGGGAGTCCGGTGGAGGGTGACCTGCGCGGCTTCCGCGTCGCGGTCTGCGCGGACGCCCTCGTCAATCCCGAGCCGGGCGGGCTCGACGCGCTGGCCGTGTGCGAGCGCGCCGGCTTCGGCGTCATGCAACTGCCGGCCACGTGGTACCCCGACGACGTCGCCGCCGGTTGGCTCGTGCAGGTCGCCGAGCAACTCGACGAGTACCTCCGGCGCGGCTACGCGGTCGTGCTGGTGACGTCCGCAGCGGATCCCGCGGGTGCGACGCAGCGCGAGGCGCTCGGCGCGGCACTGGCCGCGATCGGGCATGCCCTTCCGACCGAGTTCGCGAGCGACGGCGACGCGGACGCGCTCGAGGCGTTCCTGCGCGCGCAGCCCGTGCCCGGCGCCGCGGCGTGACGGAGCGGCTCGCGGTACGCGGTGGGCTCGTGGTCGTCCCCGGCGGCGCCCGCGAGGCGGACGTGCTGATCGAGGGCGAGCGGATCGTGGCCGTGACGGAGCCGGGGGAGGCGACGGCCGGCGAGGAGATCGACGCGCGCGGCTGCATCGTCCTCCCCGGCGCGGTCGATGCGCACGTCCACGTGGGGCTCGACTACCGCCTCATGGACGGCGGGGCCGCGACCTCGGCCGACCGCTACGACGACGCCTCGCGCGCGGCCGCCGCCGGCGGGACGACGACGATCATCGACTTCGCGATGCAGGTCGAGGGCGAGGGCCTGCTGGCGCCGCTGGAGCGGCGGCTGAGCGACATCCGCGAGAGCGCCGTGGACGTCGCGCTGCACTGCTGGATGCTCGAGGCCAACCGCGAGGCGCTGGCCGAGATTCCCGAGCTCGTGGCGCGCGGGGTGCCGTCGCTCAAGGTCTTCCTGGCCTACAGCCAGCTCGGCGAGCCGATGGAGGAGGAGGACATGCTCACCGTCTGGAAGGCCGTCGCGGCCGCCGGCGGGATCATGCAGGCGCACTGCGAGAGCTGGCCGATCATCCGCCCGCGGCTCGAGGCCGCGATCGCAAGCGGCGCAACGGGGTATGCCGGCTTCGCGGCGTCGCGCCCGCCCGTCTCCGAGGCTGACGCGGTCGGCCGTGCGCTCGCGTTCGCCGCCGCGAGCGGCGCCGAGACCTACTGCGTCCACCTCTCGACGAGCGGGGCGGTCGAGCATCTGCGCCTCGCGCGCATGCACGGGCTCGAGGTGCACGGCGAGTGCTGCCCGCACCACCTGCTGCTGGACGAGTCGCGCTATCTCGGCGATCGCCCGGGCGATTTCGTGATGAGCCCGCCGCTGCGCACGGCCGAGCACCGCGCGGCGCTCTGGGCCGGGCTCGTGGACGGGACGCTCGAGGTCGTCGCCGCCGATCACGCCGCCTGGCCCGCGCCGATCAAGGCGCCGGGGCCGGGCTTCCTCGAGGCGGTGCACGGCGCTGCGGGCAACGGTCTGCTCCTGCCGCTGATGGCGGCGCAGGTCGGACGGGTCGACGGTCTCGGCTGGGAGCACGTCGCGCGTCTGACGGCCGAGAACCCGGCGCGCATCTTCCGTCTCCCCGACAAGGGCGCGATCGCGCCCGGCAAGCACGCCGACCTCGTCCTCCTGCAGCCCGGCGACGTGAGGCCCGTGCCGCAGGTGCCGCCCTACTGGCAGGTCGACAACGGCATCTTCCGCGACCTCCCGCACGTGCCCCCGCGTCTCGTGATGCAGCGCGGCCGCACGCATCGCGCGCGACGGGACATTCGCCGGCGAGCCCGCAGCGGGCCGGTTCCTCGCGGCCGCGCTGTAACGCCGACGGGGGCGTGCGAGACTACCGAGAGCACTCGAATTGGAGGTTCTTGAATGCTGAAGTTCCTGACGAAGTCGCGCGACGTGGTCGCCGAGTCCGACGCCCTTCCCGGCCGCGACGAGGCCATCGCAGTCCCCGACCGTCACACCGTGCTCGGCACGCCGCTCGTCCCGCCGTTCCCCGAGGGCATCGAGGTCGTGCAGTTCGGCCTGGGCTGCTTCTGGGGCGCCGAGCGCCTCTTCTGGCAGCTCCCCGGCGTCTACACGACGGCCGTGGGCTATGCCGGCGGGTACACGAAGAATCCGAGCTACGGCGAGGTCTGCTCCGGCCGCACCGGCCACACGGAGGCCGTGCTCGTCGCCTACGACCCGAAGGTGCTGCCCTTCGAGCAGCTCCTGAAGACGTTCTGGGAGGGCCACGACCCGACGCAGGGCATGCGCCAGGGCAACGACATGGGCACCCAGTACCGCTCGGCGATCTACTGGACGACCGACGCGCAGCGCGAGGCAGTGCTCCGCTCGCGCGACGCCTACCAGGCGGCGCTGAGCGAGCGCGGCCGCGGCCAGATCACGACCGAGCTCGCCGAGGCCGGCCCGTTCTACTGGGCCGAGGACTACCACCAGCAGTACCTGCAGAAGAACCCGGGCGGCTACTGCGGCCTCGGCGGCACGGGCGTCACCTGCCCGATCGGCGCCGGCGTCTCCGCCGCGTAGGCCGACTGAAGCACCGACCGCACGTTTGGGGCCAGACCCCAAACGTGCGGTGATGGTTCTCAGACGCTGACCCGGCCGCCCGCCTTCAGCGCCTGCTCGCAGGCGAGCGCGGTCGCGAGCGAGGCGGTCGCGTCGGCCGGCGTGCACGCGACGGCCGTCTGATCGCCGGCGCGCGCCGCGGCCAGGAACCGCTGCATGCCGCGCACGCTCGGATGACCCGAGCGCAGGTCGACCGACGCGTCGTCGGCGATCCCGGTCGCGTGGAAATCGGGATCGAGCACGCAGTCGACGCGGGCGCCGTCCCCGATCACCTCGACCTCGTAGGTGCGCTGCAGACCGGCGCGCTGCCACACGACCTGGACGGTCGCGACCGCGCCCCGCTCGAGCTCGAGCGTGAGCGCGAGGACATCGTCGATCTCGCTGCCGGCGGGGCGGTCGGCGCCGGCGAGGGGGACGTTCGCGCCCGTTGCCGAGACGCGCACGGCCGGCCCGGCAATCGCCTGCACGAGGTCGATGCCGTGGCTCGCGCGCTCCAGCACCTGGCCGCCGCCGGCCGCCTGGTCGGTGAACCAGGTGCGTCCCGCGGTGGCGCCGAACATGCGCACGGCGAGCAGGCCGAGCGCGCGATCGGCGAAGAGGGCGCGCACGTCCGGCACCCAGTCGATCGCGCGCCACTGGTAGCCGATCGCGCACACGACGCCGGTGCGCTCGACCGCCTCGACGATCGCGCGGGCATCGTCCAGGTCGCGGGCGACGGGCTTCTCGAGGTAGACGGGGAGGCCGCGCTCGAGCGCCGCGACCGTCACCTCGCGGTGCAGGCGCGGCGGCGTCAGTACGAGCACGGCGTCGGGCTTCCCGCGCTCCAGCAGCGACTCCCAGTCGGCGAATCCTTCCGCCCCGGTCGCGCCGGTGGCCCAGGCCAGCCGCTGCGGGTCGGGGTCGCAGACGCAGACGACCTCCTCGCCGAGCGCGCCCAGGGTCTCCAGATGCGTCTCTGCGATCCAGCCGCAGCCGATCAGGCCGATTCTCATGCCACCACCTCGCCGTTCCTGAGCACGGTGCGCGGACGCCCGCGCACCTCGGTTCCGTCCCACACGCTCGCGTCGAGGCCCTCGGCGAGCGTCGCCGGCGTGAGCGTCCACACCGGGTCGGGATCCCACACCACGAGGTCGGCGGGCGCGCCCGCCTCGACCGCGCGGCCTGCGCACAGCAGGCGCGTCGCCAGCTCGATCGACAGCCGCCCGTCGCGCAGCGCCGCGGTCAGCATCAGGGGCATCCGCGCCGCCACGCCCGGCCCGCCCGACACGATCTCGTCGAACGCCGCGGTAGGACGCGATCCGCGATGCCCGTGATCGGAGCCGATCGTGCTCAGCGTGCCGTCGAGGATGCCCTCCCACACGGCCTCGACGTGGGCCTGCGAGCGCAGCGGCGGCGAGATCACGCCCATCGGGGCGAGCGGCCCCGAGTAGACGCGCTCGTCGAGCAGCAGGTACTGGGGACAGGTCTCGCCGACGACGTCGAGGCCGTCGGCGCGCGCCCGCCGGATCGCCGCCACGCCGCCGGCCGTCGAGACGTGGACGATGTAGACGGGAGCGTCCGCCAGCCGCGCGAGGTCGAGCGCGCGGCGGATCCCCTCCTCCTCGACGAGCGGCGGCCGCGAGCGGGGGTGGGCGTCGATGCCGAGATCGCCGGCCGACCGCAGCCGCTCGCGCAGCACGTGGATCGCACCGGCGTTCTCGCAGTGCAGACGCGGCACGACGCCGTGCGTCTTGCCCCACAGGAGCGCTCGCAGGACGACCTCGTCGTCGGCGTCCAGCCCGAGCTCGCGGTAGGCGAGGAACAGCTTGATGCCGCGCACGCCACGGGCGGCGAGCGCCGCGAACGAGGCCTCGTCGAGCGATCCGGGCTCGTACACGGTCGCGAGCGGCTCGATCGGGACCGGCGCATCGGCTGCGAGCGCGTCCCAGCGCGCGCAGGCATCCTCGACGCGCTCGCCGGGGTCGGGGGCGGCGTAGGCCACGAGCTCGGTGGTGCCCGAGCGCAGGGCGGCGAGCGGAGCGCGCGGCGAGGCCCTCGTACACGTGCGTGTGCGGGTCGACGCCGCCCGGCAGCACGTAGCACCCGCGCGCATCGAGCTCGCGCGCGCCCTCGACGGTCTCGCCCACGGCGACGACGTGCCCGTCCTCCACCAGCACGTCGGCGCCGTCGAGCACGCCGCTGCGAGCGAGCACGCGTCCGCCGTGGATGCGCAGGCTCGTCACGCCGGCTCGTCGCACGGCACGACCGTGCCCGCGCGGACGACACTCCGTGCGACCAGGCGCTCGCCCGCGATCTCGGTGACGTTGTCCGAGAGCCGGTGCTCGCCGTCGGCGAGCGGGAAGCTCCCGCGTTGGCGCTCGAGCAGGCTGAGATCGCCGGGAGCCCCGGCCGCGAGCGTGCCGAGGCCCGCCGGCGCGACGTGCGCGAGGTGGGTGCCGACGCGCGAGGTCGCGGCGGCGATCACGTCTGCCAGCGGCATGCCGAGGTGGAGCAGCTTCGAGAGCGTGCGCGGCAGGTCGTAGACGGGCCCCGCGTGGTTGTAGGTGTGGATGTCGCTGGAGATCGTGTCGGGCGGGAAGCCCTGCGCGAGCGCGGCGCGCGCGACCCGCCAGGTGAACGAGCCGGAGCCGTGCCCGACGTCGAAGAGGATGCCGCGCTCGCGCGCCGCGAAGGCTTCCGGCCAGACCCGCCCATCCTCGTCCAGCAGCCCGCCGTCGTTGCCGTGGAAGCAGTGCGTCACGACGTCGCCCGGTCGCATGCGCGCGAGCAGCTCGGGCAGCGGCATGCCCATGTCGATCACGTGCACCATGAGCGGAAGGCGCAGGGCTTCCGCAGCCTCGAGCGCGAGGGCCACCGCCGGTCGCGGATCGGGGCCGACCATCTGATAGCCCGCGCGCAGCTTGACCCCGACGATGACGTCGCGGTTCGCCTCGGCCACGCGCACGCACTGCTCGACCGAGCCCCAGCGGATGTCCTCGAGCTCGCCGACGAGCCGCGAGATCATGCCCTCGACGGCGATGTGGAGATAGGCGTAGATGCGCGTGCGGGCCTGCTCGATGACCATGCGGCGCAGGCCCGGGAACGTCTGCGCGCCGGCCGATCCCACGTCGACGCCGGTCGTCGTGCCGCGCCGCAGCAGGTAGGTGTCGGCGTCGATGCCGTAGTGCGAGACGCCGTCGTAGACGTGCACGTGGAGGTCGATCAGCCCCGGGACGACGAGCAGGCCGGCGGCCTCGACGCGCTCGCGGCCGGTCAGGCCCTCGCCGACGGCGGCGATGCGCCCCTCGTCGATCGCGACGTCTGCGATCGCATCCACGCCCGTGGCCGGGCAGAGCACGTGGCCGCCCGCGACCACGAGGTCGTGCGTCACGGAATCAGGCCCTCGTCCTGCAGGCGTTCGAGCGAGCGCGCGAGGGCGCCCGCCGTGAGCTCGACCTCGTCGGCGCCGTGGGCGATCGAGAGCAGGCCGCAGCCGTGGAAGAGGTGGACGCCCTCGAGCAGCATCGCGCACTGCAGCGCGCTCAGCAGCGGCTCGGGAACGCCTCGCTTGAGCGTCACCGGATCGTCCGTGCGCTCGCCGAAGATGAGGCAGAAGGTGGAGGCCTGGCCGTAGGCGTAGCCGGGCGTCGAGCGCTGCTCGAAGGCCGCGCAGAGCGCCGCGCGGAGCTCGCCGGCGACGGCGTTCGCGCCTGCCAGGCGGCTGCCGTCGGCGAGCAGGTCGAGCGTCGCGATGCCGGCCGCCGCCGCGAGCGGATGCGCGTTGTGCGTGCCGGGATGCTCGACCTTGGGCTCGCCGTCGCGGAACGCGAGCACCTCCATCACGTCCGCGCGCCCCGTCAGCGCGCCTCCGGCCAGGCCGCCGGCGACCACCTTCGCGAGCGAGGTGAGATCGGGCGTCACGCCGATCACGGCCTGTGCCCCGCCCGGCGACCAGCGGAAGCCCGTCACGACCTCGTCGAACACGACCAGCGTGCCGTTCGCACGCGCGGCGGCGGCGATCGAGGCGACGCGCTCGGGCGGGAGCGGCACCGCGCCCCAGGCGGCGCCGGTCGGCTCGAGGATCACGCAGGCGACGTCGCCGCGCTCGAGCTCACGCTCCAGCGCACCCTCCGCGAACGGATCGACGACGCCGAGATCGGGATTGGGAGGCGACCCGAGCGGCGCAGCGGTGTCGACCGGCAGCGCGACGCCGGGCGTGGCGTCGTCGTGCCAGCCGTGGAAGTGCCCGGCGAGCTTGAGCACGCGGTTGCGGCGCGTGAAGCCGCGCGCGACGCGCAATGCGAGCAGCGTCGCCTCGGTGCCGCTGGAGGTGAAGCGCACGCGCTCGGCACTCGGCACGAGCGCCACGATGCGCTCGGCCCAGTCCGCCTGGAGCGCGCTGCTCGCACCGAGATGCAGGCCGAGGCCGGCCTGGCGGCGCATCGCCTCGACCACGGCCGGGTGCGAGTGGCCGGCGACGAGGGCACCGTGCCCCGTCACGTAGTCCACGATCCGGTGGCCGTCGACGTCCCACTTGTAAGCGCCCTCGGCTCGCGTGACACACGGAGGGAACGGATCCTGCCGGCGGGCGTCGTGCGTGAGGCCGCTCGGGAAGAGTCGCAGCGCCCGTTCGTGCTCGGCCTGCGAGCGCGGGTTGGCGCGTGCGTACTCGGCGAGCGTCGAGAGGACGGTGCTCATGGCGGGATACGCTACCGCGGGCCTTGCGCGCATGTAGCGTCCCGGCCATGGATCTCGATCTCGCCGGCCGCCGCGCGGCCCTCATGGCTTCCAGTGACGGACTCGGCAAGGCGATCGCGTGCGCGCTCGCGCGCGAGGGCGTCCACGTGATGTTGAGCGGCCGCGACGCCGACAAGCTCGCCGCGGCCGTCGAGGAGGCCAAGGCCGCGGCCGGTCACGGTGCGCAAGTCGCCGGCGTGAGCATCGACGTCGGCACGCCCGAGGGCCCGGCCGCCCTGGTCGAGGCCGCGGTGGCTGCGTACGGCGGTCTGGACATCCTGCTCACCAACGCCGGCGGGCCGCCGGCGGGCCCGCTGCTCGGGTTCGACGACGAGGCCTGGCAGCGCGCGTTCGAGTCGGTGCTGCTCTCGGTCGCCCGTGGCGCGCGCGCCGCGCTCCCGTACCTCGAAGCCTCGGAGCAGGGGCGGATCATCTCCATCGCGTCGTCCTCGATCAAGGCCACGCTGTCCTCGCTCGGCTTCTCCAACGTCTTCCGGCCTGGCATCCACGGACTCGTCAAGACGCTCGCCGAGGAGCTCGGCCCGAAGGGGATCACGGTCAATCTGATCGCGCCGGGCAAGATCGACACCGGGCGCGTGCGCTGGCTCGACGACACGCGCGCCGAGCGCACCGGCTCGACCGGCGCCGAGGTGCGCGCGGCGTCCGAGCGCGACATCCCGCTCGGGCGCTACGGCGAGCCGGGCGAGCTCGCCGAGGTCGCGGTGTTCCTCTGCTCGAAGGCCGCGCGCTACGTCTCGGGCACGGCCACGCTGGTCGACGGCGGCCTCGTGCGCGCGCTCTAGCCCGGCTCCGTGCAACGCGGACTCGCCCTGCTGCTCACCGGGGAGCTCTTCACGACCTCGTCGGCGCTCGCGGTGCAGACCGCACTCGGGTGGGAGGGCTACCAGCGCAGCGGCGATCCGCTGGTGCTCGGCCTGATCGGCCTCGCCGAGTTCGTGCCGGCGCTGCTCTTCGCGCTGCCCGCCGGGCACGCCGCCGACCATCGCGACCGGCGCTACGTGACGATCTTCGGCCTCGGCCTGATCGCGCTGGCGACCGCGACCATCGCACTGGATACGGCGGCGAACGACACCCGCGTCTGGCCGCTCTATCTGATGGCCCTGTTCATCGGGGTCGGGCAGTCGTACGCGTCGCCCGCGTACGTGCCGATGCTCGCTGCCGCCGTCCCGACCGAGGAGCTGCCGCGCGTGATGGCGATGAACGCCTCGGTGTGGCAGTTCGGGACGATCGCAGGGCCCGTGGCGGCCGGCCTGCTCCACCTTCTCGGCTCGCCCGCGCCGTTCGTCGTCGCGGCGATCGCGGCCGGCCTCGGCGCCGCGTGCGTGGCCTTCGTGCCGCGTGCGATCGGCAGGTCGCACCTTGTCGGCGAGCGTCACTCGCCCACGCTCGCGGAGGCGCTCGCCGGGGTGCGCTTCATCCTCAAGACGCGCGCGCTGCTCGGCACGATGTCCCTCGACCTCGTCGCCGTGCTCCTGGGCGGCGCAACCGCCCTCCTGCCGGTCTTCTCGGCGGACGTCCTGCACGTCGGTGCGCTCGGCAACGGCCTGCTGCGCGCCGCACCCGGGCGCCGGCGCGTTGATCGTCGCGCTCACGCTCACGGCGCGCCCGCTCGAGCGACGCGTCGGCCCGACCCTGTTCCTCGCCGTCGCCGCGTTCGGCGCCTTCACGCTCGTGTTCGCGCTCTCGAGCAGCTACCTGCTGTCGCTCGCCGCGCTCGCGGCCCTGGCCGCCGCCGACATGCTCAGCGTGTTCATCCGCTCGACGCTCGCCCCGCTCCTCACCCCGCCGGAGCTGCGCGGCCGGGTGGGAGCGGTGGAGCGAGTCTTCATCGGCGGCTCGAACGAGCTGGGCGCCTTCGAGTCCGGCCTGGCCGCAGCGCTCATCGGAGCCGTCCCCGCGGTCGCGATCGGCGGCGTCCTGGCGATCGCCGCGGCAGCCCTCTGGGCGTGGCGCTTCCCGCAGCTCCGCCAGATCGACCGCTTCGAGGACGCAGTCGCGCTCTCGCGCCCGGATACCCCGCGGGACACCCGGGGTCTGGCCCCGCCAGGCGGGGTCTGACCCCAAGTGGCCGAGCCTGACCCCGGGGTGGCGGATCAGTCGCCGGCGATCGGCGCGGCGACCGGACGGCGGATCAGGACGACCACCACCGCCAGTGCCAGAGCGAGGAAGACGACCGAGCCCGTCAGCGAGACCGAGACGGCGTGCGCGAGCTCCTGCCGGGCCGAGGACGCGGAGCCGCTCTCGGCTGCCGCGAAGAGCGTGATCAGGATGGCCGAGACCGAGCGAGCCGCCGAGCTGCTGCGAGACGTTGAGCAGGCCCGAGGCCGCGCCCGCGTCGCCCGGAGCGACGCCGGCGATCCCGGCGGTCGTGAGCGGCGCGAACGCGATGCCGATGCCGATGCCGAGGATGGCGAGTGGCACCGCGATGTGCGGGAAGTAGCCCGTTCCCGCCGTGAGGCGGCTCAGCCAGCCGAGACCGATCACCGCGAGCGTCAGGCCCGCGATCAGCACGGGCGTGTTCCCGAAGCGGCGCACGAGCGACGGGACGACACGGCCCATCGCGAACATGACGGCGGTCATCGGCAGGAAGGCCAGGCCGGCCTGCAGCGCGCTGTAGCCGTCGACGCCCTGCAGGTACTGCGTCATGAAGAAGAAGGACGAGAACATGCCGCCGGTCACCAGCACGCGCGCGATGTACGCGCCCGAGCGCTGGCGGCTCGCGAAGAGGTGGAGCGGCGTGATCGGCTGCTCCGCGCGCCGCTCGGTCACGACGAACGCGGCGAGCAGCACGGCTCCCGCGGCGAAGGAGGCGAGCGTGAAGGGGTCGAGCCATCCGTCGGAGGCGGCGCGCACGAAGCCGTAGACGAGCGCGGTCATGCCGAGCGTCGAGGTCAGCGCGCCGGTGACGTCGAAGCGCCCGCTGCGGCGTTCGGTCTCGGGCAGGAAGCGCGGCGCGAGCAGCACGATGGCGAGGCCGATCGGCACGTTGACGAAGAGCCCCCAGCGCCACGAGATCCAGTCGGTCAGCATGCCGCCGAGCACGAGGCCGACGCTGCCGCCACCACCGGCGACGGCGCTGTAGTACGCGATCGCGCGGGTGCGCTCGCGGCCTTCGCGGAACGTGGTCGTCAGCAGCGCGAGCGTGGACGGAGCGGCGATCGCGGCGCCGACGCCCTGCACGGCGCGCGCGCCGAGCAGCCACGCCGCCGATGGCGCGAGCCCGCCGGCGAGCGAGGCGAGCGTGAAGAGGACGATGCCCGCGACCAGCATCCGGCGGCGGCCGAGGATGTCGCCGGCGCGCGCGCCGAGCAGCAGCAGGCCGCCGAAGGTCAGCGTGTAGGCGCTCTGCACCCAGGAGAGGTTGGTGGCGGAGAAGTGGAGCGAGCTCTGGATCTGGGGCAGCGCGGCGATCACGACCGAGACGTCGAGCACGATCATCAGATAGGTCGCGAGGATGATCCCGAGGACGGCCGCGGTGTTCGGCGCCTTGGTCGAGCGGAGGACGGACGAGTGGAGCGGTCTTGACGAGCACGGAGGACACGGAAATCGGAACCACCTTTGGATCGAGCGCGATCGAGCGCTAAAATGGAGGGACCCTCCAGAACTTAACGGAGAGTCTCTCCGGTTAGTATACGGAGACAACCTCCGTTTTTCAAGGCGGCCAGGAGGCCGCTCGCCAGTGATCGATCCGACGACCATCCACGATCTCCCCATCCAGCGCCCGCAGCGCGCCGACGCGCGACGCAACTACGAGAAGTTGCTCGCGGTCGCTCGCGACGTCTTCGCCGAGGACGGCACCTCGGCGACGCTGGACGACATCGCGCGCCGCGCGCAGCGTCGGCCCCGCAACGCTCTACCGGCACTTCCCGACCCGCCAGCACCTGCTCGAGGCCGTGTATCTCGAGGAGGTCGTGGCGATCTCGCGCTCGGCCGAGGATCTGGCCGATCTACCGCCGTGGGAGGCGCTCGTCCAGTGGCTCCACGAGTTCGTCCGCTATGCCGCGACGAAGCGCGCGCTCGCCGACGAGATGCTCACCTCCATCGACCGCGACGCCGAGGTCTTCCAGGCCTGCCGAGCCGCACTGACCGCGGCCGGCGGCACGCTCATCGAGCGCGCGCAAGGAGGCGGGAGTCGTCCGCCCGGACGCCAACTTCACGGACGTCGCCCGCCTCCTCGGCGGCATCGCCGCCATCCGGGCGTCGAGCCGGACGAGGTCGAGCGCCTGCTCGACATCGTGCTGGACGGCTTGCGCTACCGCCGGGCGGCTGATCCTCCGGGTCACGGCGGGCTTGATTCCCGCCCGTGAGGCCTCGGGCCCGTGACGGATCTTCGCTTGAGGTTCATCGCTCCGCGGCCAGCTCGAAGAACGTGCGCAGGATGCGCTCGCCGTCGGGATTGGCGGAGCGGTAGGACTCGGGGTGGAACTGCGTGCCCCACCAGCCGCGCTCCTCGCTCGCGATCGCCTGGACGCGGCAGCGCGGCGTCGAGGCGAGCACGCGGAACCCGTCGGGCACATCGGTCAGCTCGTCGAAGTGGTAGTGCCAGACGCTCGGCCGCTCGCCGACGTCGCGGAAGAGGCCGTCGCGCTCGACGACCTCGACCTCGAGCTCGCCGATCTCGGGCTCGGCGGCGTGGTCGATGTGGCCCCCGGCGAAGCGCCCGAGCAGCTGCATGCCGGCGCAGATGCCCAGAACCGGCCGCCCGCAGGCGGAGACGACATCGCCGAGGCGGTCGAGCGCGGCGGGGTCGTGGGCGGCCCAGGGCGCCGATGAGCCCGAGAGCACGACGGCGTGCGCGTGGCTCAGGTCGCGCGCGTCGAGGTACGGCACGACGTCGACGGGGCGCCCGCCGGACGCCCTCGCCAGGCGCCGCTGGAGACGCCCGCTCCAGCGAGTGGCCGGCAGGCCGATACGCACTCGGGTGCTCGGTGTCGATCTGGACGATCGTGGCGAGAGCTCACGGCGCGAGCCTACCGCGCCGCGGCGCGCGTAGACTCCGCAGATGCTGGATCTTGTCGTGAGCGGGCGCTTTGCGCTGCCCGGCGGGCGGCTCGCGGACGGCGAGATCGGGATCGCGGACGGGCGCATCGCCGTGCTCGCGGAGGACGGCGAGCTGACCGCGCACGAGCGGATCGACGTCCCGGCGGGGCAGCTCATCCTGCCCGGGCACGTCGACGCCCACGTGCACACCGGCAGCGCGCCGGGCGAGGGCGTCGCGCGCGCGACCGCGTCGGCCGCGGCGGGCGGCGTCACGACGATCGTCGACATGCCCTACGACGACCCCGAGCCCGTCAACACGCTCGCGCGCTTCGAGCAGAAGGTCGCGCACGTCGAGGCCGAGGCGCTCGTCGACGTCGCCCTCTACGCGACGGTCGCGCCGAGCGGCGGGCTGGACGAGATCGCGCCCCTGCACGCAGCCGGCGCGGCGGCGTTCAAGGTCTCGACGTTCGAGACGCACCCGGTGCGCTTCCCGCGCGTGCCCGACGGCGAGCTGCTGCTCGCGATGGAGATCTGCGCCGGAATCGGCGCGCTCGTCTGCTTCCACCCCGAGAACGACGACATCGTGCGCCGCCTCACGCAGAAGCTCGCGGACGAGGGCCGCACCGATGCGATGGCGCACGCCGACGCCCGCCCGCCGGTCGCCGAGAGCGAGGCGATCGGGCGCGCGCTCGAGTTCGGGCGGGCGACCGGATGCCGCACCCACCTCTGCCACGTCTCCGTCGAGCGCGGCTTCGCGCTCGTCGGGCGTGCGCTCGGCGACGGTGTCGACGCGACCGCCGAGACCTGCACGCATTACCTCGTGATGGACGAGGACGACCTGCGCCGCCTGGGCGGGCGCGCCAAGATCAACCCGCCGCTGCGCCCGCGCGCGCAGCAGGACGCGCTCTGGCGCCTGCTCGACGCCGGCCGCGTCGACCAGGTGACGTCCGACCACGTCGGCTGGGCGCGCGAGCTCAAGGACACGCCCGACATCTTCGCGGCGCGCTCGGGCGTCCCCGGGCTGGAGACGACGCTGCCGCTGATCTTCAGCGAGGGCGTGGTCAAGCGCGGGATTGCCGCTGGGGACGCTCCTGCACGTGCTTTCCGAAGGACCGGCCGCTCGCTACGGGCTCGCGCCGCAGAAGGGGTCGATCGCGCTGGGTGCCGATGCCGATCTCGTGATCTTCGATCCGGACGAGCACTGGCGCATCGACGAGGCAGAGCTCGTTTGCCATGCGGGCTGGAGCCCGTACCATGGGCGTGATGTGACCGGGCGTGTGAAGCAGGTACTCGTGCGCGGCACCACCGTCTTCGCGGGCGGCGAGGTGCGGGCGTCGGGTGGGCTCGGGGCGCGTGGTGCGCCCCGTTCGCAAGCAGGAGGCGGGCTAGTGGCGATCTCGGCGGAGCGGAACATCAAGGCCCAGCGGGGCGGCGAGCTCCGCTGCAAGGGCTGGCGGCAGGAAGCCATCCTGCGCATGCTCGAGAACAACCTCGAGAACGCCGAGCGGCCCGAGGAGCTGATCGTCTACGCGGGCTCCGCCAAGGCCGCGCGGGACTGGGAGAGCTACGACCGCATCGTCGAGGCGCTCAAGACGATGGAGGAGGAGCAGACGCTCGTCGTCCAGTCGGGCAAGCCCATCGGCCTCTTCACGACGCACCGGCTCTCGCCGATCGCCGTGATCGCCAACGGCAACGTCGTCGGCCGCTGGGCCACGTTCGCCGGCTGGCAGGAGCTGATCGACGCCGGGCTCTCGGTGTTCGCGCGGCATGACCGCCGGCGCGTGGCAGTACATCGGCTCGCAGGGGATCCTCCAGGGCACCTACGAGACGTTCATGGCGGCCGGGCGCAAGCACTTCGGCGGGTCGCTCTCCGGCCGCCTCGTGCTGACCGCCGGGCTCGGCGGCATGGGCGGCGCCCAGCCGCTCGCCGGCGTGCTGGCCGGCGCTGCCACGCTCGTCGTCGAGGTCGACCCCGAGCGCGTCGACCGCCGCCTGCGCGAGGGCTACCTGCAGCACCGCAGCGACGACCTCGACGAGGCGCTCGCGCTCGTGCTCGGCGCGAAGGACAAGGGCGAGGCGATCTCGGTCGGGCTCGTGGCCAACATCGCCGACGTGATGGACACCCTGATCGAGCGCGGCATCACGCCCGACATCGTCACCGACCAGACGACGACGGATCCGATCCGCGGCTACATCCCGCGCGGCATGACCGCTCCCGAGGCCGACGAGCTGCGCGCGCGCGACCGCGACGAGCTGATCCGGCGCGCCGACGCCACGCTCGTCGAGCACATCCGCGCCATGCTCGAGTTCCAGCGGCGCGGGGCCGAGGTCTTCGAGTACGGCAACGGCCTGCGCTCGCGCGCCCAGCTGCTCGGCGTCACCGACGCCTTCGACATGGGCGTGTTCACGGAGCGCTACATCCGGCCGCTCTTCTGCGAGGGCATCGGCCCGTTCCGCTGGCTCGCGATCTCGGGCAACCCGGACGACATCTACGCCGTCGACGACATCATCCTCGAGCACTTCGCGGGCGATCCGATCACGCACTGGATCACCGCGGCCCGCGAGGCCGTGCAGTTCACGGGCCTGCCCGGCGCGCATCGGCTGGCTCGGCTACGGCGACCGCCGCAAGCTCGGCCTGCTCGTCAACGACGCGGTCGCGAGCGGGCGCATCACGGGCCCGATCGCGTTCACGCGCGACCACCTCGACTCGGGCTCGGTGGCCGCCCCGGTGCGCGAGACGGAGCGCATGATGCGACGGCTCCGACGGCATCGCCGACTGGCCGATCCTGAACGCCCTGCTCAACACCGCCTCGCACGCCGATCTCGTCGCCGTGCACGGCTTCGGCGGCCAGGCGCAGTCGGCCGGCGCGACGACCGTCGCCGACGGCACCGCGCAGGCCGCCGAGCGGCTCGGCGCCGTGCTCAACAACGATCCCGGCATCGGCGTGCTGCGCCACGCGGACGCCGGCTACGAAACCGCAATCGAGACGGCCGCGAAGGCCGGGATTGGGACTCTAGTCATGGCGATCACCCCGGAAGACGCCCTCGGCCTCGACGAGGCGGGCGAGGCCCTCGACAACGGCTGGACGCTGCCGGCCCGCTGGTACTCCGACCCCGAGGTCGCCGAGCTCGAGCACGAGAAGATCTTCGCCCGCAGCTGGACGCTGCTCTGCCCCGAGGCCAAGCTCGCCTCGCCGGGCGACCACGTCGTCGGCCAATCGGGCCGCGTGCCCGTGGTCGTGACACGGGACGCCGAGGGCGAAGCTCCACGGCTTCGTCAACGTCTGCCGGCACCGTGCCCACCCGGTGGCGATGAAGGACGGCTGCCGCAAGCTCCTGCAGTGCCGCTACCACGGCTGGACGTACACGCTCGACGGCAGGCTCCAGAACGCTCCGCGGATGTCGCGCGAGATGGACTTCGATCGCGAGGACTACTCGCTCGTGCCCGGTCGCGGTCGACACCTGGCGCGGCTTCGTGTTCGTCAATCCCGACGTCACGGCGGCTCCCCTGCAGGACGTCCATCCGGCGCTCGAGCCGCTCGCGATCGAGCGCAACCTGGGCTTCGCCGACTGGAAGTTCCGCACGCACTGGGTCTATCCGATCGAGGCCAACTGGAAGGTCTTCGTCGAGAACGCCACCGAGTGCTACCACTGCCCGACGGTGCACACGAAGAGCTTCAGCGACGCGTTCATCACGGACGCGAACGTCTACGAGCTGGTCGAGACCGGCGGCCTGCTGTGCCAGTTCACGCCCTACAACGCGCGCCGCGCCAACACGCGCTGGGGCGGCCAGACGGGCGACGGCTTCCGCTTCATCTATCTCTGGCCGACGTCGTTCTGGGCGCAGGACGACCAGGTCGCGTTCACGGGCATGATCGTGCCCGACCGGCGTCGAGTCGTGCGCGTTCCACGCCGACGTGTACTCGCATCCGGAGGCCGACGAGACGTTCGTCGCGGACTGGATGGAGATGTACGACAAGACGTTCGAGGAGGACGCCGACGTCGTGCGCGTCCAGCAGGCCGGCCTGAAGTCGCAGATGATCCCGTACGGCCGCCTCCTGCCGAAGAGCGAGAGCCCGATCCGGCACTTCCACCGGCTCGTCTACGACGCGCTCGCGAGCGGTGCCTAGGGACTGCACTAACCGCCGCCTCCGATCCGATCGTCCCTAGTCAGCAACCGGGGTTCCTGGTAGCGTCCCCCGATCCGACCGCCGCGCCGAGGGAGCCCGTCGTGAGCACTCCGTCCGATAGCCCGAACCAGTCCGGCCGCGTCAACCGCGGCACGCTGCTCAAGCGCACCGGCGGCCATCGCGCTCGGCACCAGCCTGTTCTCGATGGGCGATCCGCTCACCGTGCTCGCCGTGCAGACGAAGCGCACGGCGCTCAAGCCCGACGGCGACCTCGCCTACTTCAACTGGGCGCAGTACATCAACCCGAAGCTGCTCCGCGGCTTCGAGAAGGAGTACGGCGTCAAGGTCAAGGAATCGAACTTCACGAACATGGAGACCATGCTCGCGAAGATCCGCGCGGGCGTGAAGTACGACGTCGCGTTCCCCGAGGCGCAGACCGCCGCGCAGCTCGTCCAGGCCAAGCTCCTCGCGCCGCTCGACCACGCCAAGCTCACCGAACTGGGACCAGGTCAACGAGGCCTTCCACAACCCGTGGTACGACGCGGGCGCCAAGTTCACGGTGCCGTATGCGATCTGGACGACCGGCATCGCCTACCGCACCGACAAGGTCAAGGGCATGACGGGGTCGTGGAACGATCTCTGGAACCACCCCGAGGCGGCCAAGCACACGTACCTGCTCGACGACTTCCGCGAGGTCATCGGCATGGGCCTGCTGGCGACGGGCACGAAGGACGTCAACTCCAAGAGCTCCTCGGCGGTCGGCAAGGCGCAGGCCGAGATCCTCAAGCTCAAGCCGCGCCTGCGCGGGTTCACGAGCCTCAACACGCGAGATGGCCAACGGGACGAGCTGGCTGACCCACATGTGGTCGGGCACGGTCTACCAGGCGCTGCTCGCGAGCAAGCACCCCGAGCTGCTCAAGTACCAGGTCAACAAAGAGGGCATCCCGGTCGGCAGCGACACGATGGTCGCGTTCAAGAACGCGCCGCACCCGAACACCGCCACGCTCTTCATCGACTACATGCTGCGCCCCGAGAACTCGTCGGCGAACGTCAAGGTCATCGGCTACCCGATGATGACGACCGCCGGCCTGAAGACCTACGGCGGCCTCACCAAGAAGTACCCGTGGCTCAAGGTCACGACCGACGAGGTCGAGAACGGCCAGCGGTTCAAGCCGCAGGATCCCGAAGACCCTGCAGCTCTGGAACACCGCCTGGTCGAAGATCAGGGCGTAAGGCAGGCATCACCCGGTGCGGCGCGGCCTCTGGTCGGCATTTCTCGTACCGCCGGGCCTCTGGCTCGTCGCGCTGTACCTGGTCCCGCTGGGCCTGATCGTCGCAGCCTCGTTCGGCTCGGTCGACTTCCTCGGCCGGGTGATCTACGCATGGCCGTTCAACGGCTGGGACCTCAGCAACTACCACACGGTCCTGACCGAGGCGTATCTCCCGGCGTTCCTGCGCTCGCTGGGGTTCGCCGCCGCTGACGACGCTCCTCTGCCTGCTGATCGGCTATCCGGTGGCGTACGTGATCGCCCGCTACGGCGGTCGCGTGCGCCATCTGCTCGTCGTGCTGCTGATCCTGCCCGTGGTTCGTCGACTACCTGATCCGCGTCTACGCGTGGATCGTGCTGCTCGGCGACAACGGCGTCGTCAACGGCTGGCTGGGTGACCTCGGGATGTCCGGCGACCCGCCGGTCCAGTTCCTCGGGACCTGGTGGGCGGTCGTCGGCGGCCTCTTCTACAGCTACTTCCCGTTCATGGTGCTGCCCGTGTACGCGGCGGTCGAGCGCATGGACTCCTCGCTCGTCGAGGCGGGCAAGGATCTCTACGGCACGCCCTGGCAGACGTTCCGCTACGTCACGTTCCCGGCGACGTTCCAGGGCGTCGTCGCGGGCGCGGTGCTCGTGTTCCTGCCGGCCTCCGGCGACTTCGCGAACGCCGAGTTCCTCGGCTCGCCGGCCACGTCGATGATCGGCAACGTCATCAACGGCACGTTCAACCAGGGCGGCTACGTGCCGCTCGGCGGCACGCTCACGGTCTGCTTCATGCTCGGCATCGCCATCTTCATGGTCTTCTACCTGCGCTCGGCCGCGCGCGCGTCGCGCGAGGGGGCGATGTGAGCGCCGCGGCCGACGCGCCGCCGCGCCGCCGTCGCACGGGCTTCGACCGGCCGCGCTTCCTGTGGGGCCTGTACGCGGCCATGTGCCTGTACCTGTTCGTCCCGATCCTGGTCGTCATCATCTTCTCGTTCAACTCGGCCAACTCGCTCCAGGTGTTCGAGCGGGGTGAGCTTCCGCTGGTACCGCGCGTTCTGGAACGACCCGGAGATCAAGAACTCGCTCGATCGCGAGCTTCGAGATCGCCGCCGTGACGATGGTCGTCGCGACGGTCCTCGGGACGCTGCTCGCGTTCGGGCTCGTGCGTGCGCGCGGTCGCATCGGCAGCTCCTCCAACATCCTCATGCTGCTGCCGCTGATCACCCCGGAGATCGTCACGGCCGTGGGTCTGCTGCTGCTCTTCGGCCAGGTCAAGATGGAGCTCTCGACGCAGACGGTCATCCTCGGCCACATCACGTTCTCCATCTCGTACGTCACCGTGATCGTGCGCGCGCGCCTGTCGCTGCTCAACCGCGAGGTCGAGGAGGCGGCGATGGATCTCGGCGCGACCGAGCTCGGCGCGCTGCGGCTCGTCACGCTGCCGGCGCTGTATCCGGCGATCCTGGCCTCGGCGCTGCTCGTGTTCGTGCTCTCGTTCGACGACTTCGTGACGTCCGTGTTCACGTCCGGGCGCGGGCACCTCGCCGCTGCCGGTGCGCATCTACTCTCTGCTGCGCGTCGGCGTCTCGCCCGAGATCAACGCCGTCGGCACGATGATGATCGGCATCACGCTCGTGCTCGCTCTCGCGCTCCTGCCGCTGACGCTCTGGCGCCGGCGCACCGAGCCTCCCGCCGCCCCTCCCGCCGAATGAGCGAGCCCATGGAACTCACGATCGCCCTCCGCGGCGTCGTCAAGCGCTTCGGCGACCAGTACGCGGTCAGGAGCCTCGACCTCGACATCGCGAAGGGGTCGTTCTTCTCGGTGCTCGGCCCTTCGGGCTGCGGCAAGACGACGACGCTGCGCATGATCGCGGGCTTCGAGCAGCCCGACGAGGGCCACATCCTGCTCGAGGGCCAGCCCGTCGAGGACGTGCCGCCCTACCGGCGCAACGTCAACACGGTGTTCCAGAGCTACGCGCTCTTCGAGCATCTCTCGCTCGTTCGAGAACATCGCCTTCGGCCTGCGCCGCAAGAAGGTCGCCAAGCCCGAGATCACGCGCCGCGTGGGGGAGATGCTCGAGCTGGTGCGCCTCTCGGACCGCGCGAAGGCCAAGCCGCGCCAGCTCTCGGGCGGCCAGCGCCAGCGCGTCGCGCTCGCGCGCGCCCTCGTCAACCTGCCCGCGGTGCTGCTGCTCGACGAGCCGCTCGGCGCGCTCGACCTGCAGCTGCGCAAGACGATGCAGCTCGAGCTGAAGCACATCCAGCGCGAGGTCGGGATCACGTTCGTCTACGTGACCCACGACCAGGAGGAGGCGCTGACGATGTCCGACTCGATCGCGGTCATGAACCAGGGCGAGCTGCAGCAGATCGGCAACGCCGAGGACGTCTACGAGCGGCCCGCCAACTCGTTCGTCGCCCAGTTCATCGGCATCTCGAACCTGCTCGACGCGACGGCCGAGCGCGACGGCGTGCGACTGACCTCGGGCGTCACTGCTGCCGGCGAACGTGCCGGCGGAGATCGCCGCCGGCAGCCAGGTGTGCCTCTCGATCCGCCCGGAGAAGCTCGCGCTCGGCCCGGCGGGGACGGCCGCGTCAGCGTCGACGGCACGATCGTCGAGTCGGTCTACATGGGCACGGTCACCCACTACGTGATCGAGATCGCCCCGGACGCGCGCATGATCGTCGTCTCGCAGAACACCGAGGACGCAAGCGAAGGCAACCGCCCCGGCGTCGGCTCGCACGTCACGCTCTCGTGGCGAGCCGAGCACGCGCTCGTGCTCGCCTCCTAGGCCGCGACGTGGCGCCGACGACGCTCCGAGGCGGCACCGTCCCAGACTCGACCCAGCCCGCGCTCGAAGACGCTGCCGTGGGTCGAGCCGATTTGCACCTCGCACTCGGGGTCGCACGGACGCGTGCGACCGTTCGGGCCTCGCGTCAGCACCCGCCAGCCCGGTGCGGTCGTCATGCGGGCAGACCCCCGTCGGCTCGCGCGCCGCGCTCGCGCGTGCTGTCAGCCACCCGGGCGTAGCGCAGGGCGGCGCGGGTCGTCTCGACCGCGCGACCGAGGCGTGCCGCTGTCCGGGTCCGCCTCCCACGCCGAGCGGCACGCGCTCGTAGCGCCTCGCCGGTGCCGCGCCCGAGCCTCGGCACGCCCTGCACGTCCATCAGGTCGATCGCCATCTGCGCCTCGCAGGTCAGGATCGTGTCGAGCAGGTGCGAGCGCCCGGCGCGTCGTGAAGACGACGCTCGGGGCCACCGTGCCGTGATCCTCGACGTCGAGGTCGAGCGGCGGCAGGTGGATGGAGACCGGCGCGGCGAGGTGCTTGAGCTCGGCCAGCAGCGCGGCGGCGGCGTACTGCACGAGCGCGCGGCGGGGGCGCTGCTCGGCCATCTCGACGTCGTTCAGGCCCGCGAGCATGAGCTTGGGATCGGAGAAGCGGATCGTCTGCACCTTGTTCATGCGGCGCTCGGAGATCATCGCGACGTGCGTGGCGCCCACGCGCAGCGCGTCGAACGCGAGCACGAGCTGCATCGGCTGGAAGTTGCCGTTCGAGATCATCGTGTCGCGCTCGACGAGCACCATCGGGTTGTCGCCGATCCCGTTCAGCTCGACCTCGACGGAGTGCTCCGCTGCCGCCACCTGCTCGCGGAACGCGCCGTTGACCTGAGCAGCGACCCTGAACGACAGCGGGTCCTGCACCGAGAGCACGGTGTCGGGGTCGTGCAGGTAGGAGCCGTCGAGCAGGTCGCGCAGGTGGGCCGCCGCAGCGATCTGCCCGGGGATCGCCTTCGCGCCGGCCGCGGCCTCGTCCCACGGACTCGGGTTCCCCCGCGTGGCCTCGAGCGAGAGGGCGCACGCGAGGTCGGCCAGGCGCGCCAGCCGCAGCGCCTCCTCGGCCACGAGCGCGCCCGCGCCGATCGCCACGCCGTTGGAGCTCACGAGCGCGAGCCCCTCCTTGGGCTGCGCGACGATCGGCGTCAGACCCGCCTTCGCCAGCGCGACGCCGCCGGGCAGGATCTCGCCTCCGACCTCGGCCTCGCCGATGCCGATCATGACGCAGGCGATCGCGGCCATGTGCATGAGATCGCCCGCGCCCACCGAGCCGTCGCGCGGCACGATGGGGTGCACCTGCGCGTTGAGCATCGCGACGAGCAACTGCACCGCCTCGAGCGTCAAGCCCGCGCCGCCGCGCGCGGCGCCGCTGATGCGCGCGAGCATCGCGGCGCGCACGTCCTCGCTCTCGAGCGGCGGGCCGATGCCGCTCGCGTGGGCATCGATCATCTGGCGCTGGTAGCGCTGCAGGACGTCGAGCGGCACGCGGTGGTCGCGCATGTGCCCGAGCCCGGTGTTGAGCCCGTAGATCAGCCGGTCGCCGTTGACGGCGCGGTCGACCACTGCGCGGCTCGCGAGAATCGTCCGCTCGACCTCGGGCGCGAGCTGGACCTGCGCGAGATCGCGGGCGACGCGCACGACGTCCGCCGCCGTGATCCCGGCGGCTCCGACGACGACCGGGTCGGTCACGACGCGCCGGCGTGCGAGACGAGCTCGATCCCGAGCAGCCGCTCGGGATCGCGGTAGACGGACGCCTCGCGGACGCCCGCGCCGAGCGGGATCTTGTCGCGCGGGACGGCGATCACGACGATGCGCTCGCCCGGTTCGCGGTGCGCGGCGGGGGTCGGCATGCCGTCGCTCTCGGCCAGCGTGACGATCAGGTCCGGGTAGGTCGCGACGCGCTTGCCGTCGATGTCGGCGGCCATGTACTCGTTGCAGACGTGGATCACGAGCTGCGAGCCGCTGTCGACCTCGAGCGTGCCGACGTCCCAGTTCTCGCGCACGGCGACGTTCGCCGAGCGCAGCGGCCCGCGCCCGAGCTCGCGGCCGCCCAGCGTCTTCGTGATCGCGCCGATCATCGCCTCGCCGCCCTCGCCCTCGGCGGCGAGCATCGCCTCGCCGAGGCGGATGCACGCGGACACGGCGCCCACGGCTCCGTGCTCGCGCAGGAAATCGACGGGGAACGGCCCGCGCGACGCGAGCAGCACGCCGCCGGTCGCGGCCGATGCGTGATGCAGGATGTCCGAGACGACGCCCACCGGGCCGCGCGCCACGATCTCGATGTGCCCGCGGTGATCCTCGACGCCGCCCACGGCGGCCTGCACGACGTTGATGTCGGTGCGGCTCGCGAGGCCCATGCCGCCCATGGCGACGGTCGGATGGCCGCGGCCGTTGGCGTTGCAGTCGACGACGGCGAGGTGCGGATCGAGCGCATTCGCGAGCCACGTGCCGGCCATGAACGCGCCCGGGTGGGCGGTCATCGTGCCGACGAGCGCGCCGTGCCCGTCCCACGCCTCGCACGCGAGCTCGAGCGCGCGCAGGCCGTCTCGCGGCCACACGAGCTGCTGCTGCGTGCCGGGCGCGCCGACGCCCGTCATGATCATCACCTGGTCGTCGCCCTCGAGCTCGTCGAGCCCGACGAGCACCGGGGTGCCGACCTGGAACACGGTGCGCGCGGCGTCGAGTCCGCGCTGGAGCCCTCCGCCGCCCGCGCCGAACACCAATCCGCCCATGGACGCGGCGCGCGCGTCCTCGAAGGTCAGTTCTCGCATGCCGCCGTTAGCATAGGGGCCTCACGATCCAAGGAGACCCGCTATGCCGATCATCCAGATCCACATGCTCCCCGGTCGCACGAACGAGGAAAAGGCCGCGTGCCTGAAGGCGATCCACGAGGCCGTCACCAGCACGCTCGGCGTGCCGGACAGCGCGGTGCGCGCCTGGATCTCCGACATGGATCCGCACGCCTTCATCCGCAACGGCGAGATCGTCGCCGACGAGATGGCGAAGGCCTGACGGCCTAGAGCCAGTCGTCGATCAGCCTGCGGGCGATCGAGAGGTTGCCGGGCAGCTCCGGCAGGTCGTCGCGCGTGAACCAGCGCGCGTCGATCAGCTCGGCCTCTTCGATGCGCAGGTCGCCGCTCAGCCACGTCGCGGTGAAGCCGATCATGAGCGAGTGGGGGAACGGCCAGGGCTGGCTCGCGAAGTAGGCGATGTCGCCGACCTCGATGCCGACCTCTTCCTCGAGCTCGCGGGCGACGCACTCCTCGAGCGACTCGCCGGGCTCGACGAAGCCGGCCAGCACGCTGTACATGGTTCCCGGGAAGCGCTGCGCGCGGGCCAGCAGGATCTCGTCGCCGCGGGTGACGCGCACGATCACGGCCGGGGAGAGGCGCGGGAACGCCGCGTGGCCGCACACGGGACAGCGGCGGGCGCGCTCGCCCGGAGCGTGCTCGGTGGGTGTGCCGCAGCGCCCGCAGTGGAGGTGCGTGCGATCCCACTCGACGAGCTGGGCCGCGCGACCGGCGAGCGTCCACAGGTGCTCGTCGACGCGGCCGTAGAGGTCGCGCAGCGTGCGGAACGCCATGCCCTCGGGTGGCTCGGCGTCATCCGGCAGCTCGGCGGAGCGGCAGGGCACGCCGTCCAGCTCGCCCAGGTAGAGCGAGCGCACGGGCGCGATGCCGAGCGCGGCAGCCTCGTCGGCGGTCGGCAGCTCGTCGTGGTCGCCCGCGTCGCGGACGAGCACGTCCATGCCCCGGATCCCGATCCAGAGGGCATCGCCGGCCACGACGGCCACGGTGCTGGGTACGAACCGCGCGCTCATGCTCAGGCCAGCGCGCAGTCCGTGAACCAGGCAGCCAGCCGGCCGGCCTCCTCGCCGAGCGGGTGCGCCTCGGTGACGACCGGGAACCGCGCGCGCACGTCGGCGAGCAGCTCGGCCAGGGCCGGGGGCGGTTCGCGATCGGCGTCCGCCATCGCCTGCGACGAGATCGCGGCGACGATCGCCATCGCCGCGTCGAGGCAGCGCCCGACCTGCTCCTGGCGGCGCCAGGCGAAGAAGGACGGCGCGCAGGTGTCGTTCTGGCCGTAGCCGCCGAGCGGGATGAGCGTCGGCTGTGCTGCGGCTCGCGCCTCCTCGGCCCACCAGGTCTGCACCATGTAGAGGATCTTCACGGGGACGTGGCCCTCGCCGAAGACCGTCGGATCCGTCAGCAGGCGCTCCGTCTGGCGCTCGAGCAGCTGACAGAGGTCGGCCCAGGCCATGCCCAGCCCGTCCATCGCCTGCGGCGCCTGCGCGTTGTGGTAGCTGCCGTTGGACAGGGTCGCGCCCAGCGGATGGCCCTCGCACGGCGGTACGAAGACCGGGTTGTCGCTGACTGCGGCGAGCGACGAGGTCGCCGCGCGCTCGGCCTCGGCGGTCGCGCGGCGCAGCCGGCCGAGCACCCGCGGGAGGATCCGGAACGAGACCGGCGCCTGGAAGTGACGCCGCTCCCCGACACCGCCTGCGAGCAGCTCGCGCAGCGACTGCAGCGCCGCGACCTCGTGCTGTTCCTCCCACAGCGACTCGAGCAGCGGCGAGTGCTGCTCGTCGGGCGTGCGGATGACCTCGGCCGCGAGCGCGCAGACGCGCTCTGCGACGGCCAGGCGATTGCGCCCCGAGAGTGCGGCGTCGGCGACGAGCGCCGATGCGCAGGGCGAGCCGTTGATCAGCGACATCGCCTCGCGCGAGTCCTCGACGGTGCGCGCCGAGAGCGCGCCGAAGAGGTGGCCGAGCGGCAGGATCTCGCCGCTGCCGCCGTTGCCCTGCGAGGGGACGGTGGGCAAGGGCCCGTCGAGCATCCCCGTGACCGCGCGCGCCAGCTCGGGGCGCACGCCGGAGTTCCCCTCGATCATGCCCGTGAGCCGCGTCAGCACCATCCCGCGCACGACGCGCTCGGGGAGCGGCTCGCCGAAGGAGGCGCCGGAGCGGCCGAGCATGCGCGCGAGGTTGCGGCGCTGGTCGGCGTCCAGCAGCGTCGCGGCGCCGTCGCCGGCACTCGTCGTGACGCCGTAGATGAACGCCGACGGGTCGCTCTCGACGAGCGCGAGGAACGCGTCGCGCGCGGCGCTCATGCGCTCGGCGGCCGCGTCGCCGATGACGATCCCGGCGCCCTCACGGGCGACGCGCCGGTAGCTCTCGAGGTCGATGTCGGTACGGCGCTCGAGCGTCACCGAGTGCGTCGCCTGTGCGGTGCTCATCGCTATGCGTTGCTCCCGGTCTTGGCGAACGGGGAGTAGCCGCGCTCCTGGCGCTCGCCGTCGATGTCGACGTCGACGACCTCGTCGTAGAACGCGACGAGTCCCTGCAGCGCGGAAGCGACGGGGATCGGGCTCTCGTAGCTCCAGGCGACGTTCTCGTTGTCGCCGACCGTCCAGTAGGACGCGGTGCCCTTGTACGGGCAGGCGGTGCTGCGCGTCGTCGCCTCGTAGGCCGGGACGATGTCCTCCTTGGGGAGGTACCAGCGCGTCGGCAGGTTGGTCTCGAAGACCGCCATCGGCCGGCTCGACTCGGCCAGCGTCACGCCGTCGAGCGAGATCTTCACCGTGCGCGAGCTGGGGACGATGTCGACGCGGTGATACGGATCGCGCGGGTGGACGAAGACCTCCTCGTCCTCCTCGTACCAGTGGTCGACGGCGTCCCAGTAGAACGCGACGCGATCGGTGATGTCAGGCGTGCCGGGCAGGATCTCGGGGTAGCCCCAGACCTTGTTCTCGGCGACCTTGCCGCCCGCGCGGATCGTCCAGTAGCTCGGCGTCGCCCTTGAACGGGCAGTGCGTCGTGTGATCCGTCGCCTCGAGCAGGTCGAAGCGCACGTCGGAGCGCGGGAAATACCACACGGGAAGGTAGCCCGTCTCATGCAGCAGGTACACGTCGGTCGAGTCGACGACCGTCTCTCCGCCGATCACACCGCGCACCCGTCGCGGGGACGGCTCGAGGTAGAGAGCGTGATCCTTCGGCGCGTCGGGCTCGAAGTTGAACGTGCCGGCGGGCGCCTTGCCGAACGGGCCCGTGCCCATCGTGAGTCCCATGGTGTCTCCTTCGATGTCGTCCGGGGAGCGTACATGCGCCCCGCGGCCGCCCGCCGCGGACGGCCCACCCGGTTCCAACCGATGCGGGCGCGCCTGCATTCCACCCCCGCACGGCCGGAAGTGCCGCCGATCCGGGACCGCACGAACGGGGTCAGACCCCGTTCTTGCGGTCCCGCGAGACCCGGATCGGACGGTGAGGTTGGGTTGGGCACCGGGATTGCTGCGGATCGCATCCTCGTCAAGAAGGCTTGACGTGATAATTCTTGTCAAGGTAGATTGACGGTTATGGACGACCTTGACACCACCCGCGAACAACTCAATCGACAGCTCGACGACGTTGTGGCGGCCGATCCGCTGGCGGCGCTGAGCGCCATCGGCGCGGTTCAGCGCGACGTCGGGTCGCGCCAGGGCGCGGCCGTGCGCGTCGCGGTGCAGCGCCACACGTGGGGCGAGATCGGCGCCGCGCTGGGCGTGACGAAGCAGGCGGCGCACCAGAAGTTCGCCAGGGAATGGGCGGAGACGCTCAAGGGGGAGCTCAAGGACGAGGTCCGCGCGTTCAAGATCGCCATGCGCGCAGGGGACGCGACGGCCGCCGGCGAGGCGGAGCGCAAGCGCGACGCCCTGATCGCAGAGCTCAAGGGCGCCGGCCGCAAGCGGAAGTAGGGCCGCGGAGCGTCAGCCGCTGATGCGGACCGCGCCGAGGTAATCGCTGCGGCTGGCGAGCTGCGACACCTTGACGACGTCGCCCGAATGCGGCGCCTCGACGAACTGGCCGCCGCCGATGTACATGCCGACGTGGTCGAGGCCGTTGAAGAACACGAGATCGCCCGGCGCCAGATCGCCCTGTGAAGAGACGCGCGTGCCGGACGTCCAGAGCGCACCGGTGAAGTGCGGCAGGCCCGGATGCCCCGCGCGGGCGTACGCCCACGAGACGAGGCCCGAGCAGTCGAAGCCGCCGGGCGCGGCGCCGCCGGGGACGTACGGCGTGCCCAGCTGGCTGAGCGCGAGGCTGACCGCGCCCGCACCTGCCGACGAGGGCGCGGGCAGTGCTGCGGCGGCTGCCTCTCCATCGGTCGCGCTCACGCCGCCGATGTCGTTGACGGCGACCGGGGGCGTCGCGCCGCCGTCAGCCGCCTGCGCCCGTGGAGGCCGCGCGTCGCGAGGCCACGAGCTCGGCCTGGCGGCGCTCGACGAGCAGGCGGCGCACCTCCGCGCGCAATCCGGCATAGCGCCGCTTCTCGGCCGCGACCGAGATGCGGATGCGTGCGCGCAGCGAGTCCAGCTCGGTGACGGTGGCCTGCCGCTCCGTGCGCTCGTGCGCGAGCAGCCGCTGGCGGCGGAGGATCTCGCCCTTGTAGACGCGGATCGCCCGCAACATGCTCGCGTTGTAGGAGTTCGTGCGGTCGAGCAGCGTGAACTGCTCGAGCACCTCGCCGAAGTTGCGCGCCGAGAGCGCTGCCTGCAGCGGATCGGGCATGGGGCTCTTGTACGCGCTGATCAGCGATGCGCTCAGCGCCTGCTTGGAGTGCGCCAGGTTGACGCGCGTCGCGGAGAGGATCGTCTCGTTGTTGCGGATCCGGCGCTCGGTGCGGATGAGCCGGAGATGCGCGCCGTTCGCGCGCTCGACGACCTGCTCGAGCCGTTCCCCGTCGCTCTGGATCTGCGCCCACGCGCGCTCGGCCTGCGCACGCGTGTCGCCGATGCGGTCGGCGTGCGCAGGCATCGCGGCAGCGAGACCGGTCGCGCCCGTGCAGAGCACGGCGAGGGCGGTCAGGCGCGCGCGCTGCAAGCCCACGATCAGTCGGCGACCGGAGCCCGGACGGGCGGGTCGACCTGGAGCTGGCGCAGCTCCTCGATGGGGATGTGGCAACGCATGTGGTGGCCCGGCTCGACCTCGGCCAGCGGCGGCTCTTCGTTGACGCAGATGTCGCCCAGGAAGCGTGGACAGCGCGTGTGGAACACACAGCCCGTGGGCGGATCTGCGGCACTCGGGATGTCGCCTTCGAGGCGGATCCGCTCGCGCTGCTCGCCGTCGATCGTCGGTACAGCCGAGAGTAGCGCCTCCGTGTACGGGTGGTGCGGCCCGCCGAACACGACCTCGGCCGTGCCGAGCTCCATGAGCCGCCCGAGATACAGCACCGCGATGCGATCCGCGAGGTAGCGCACGACGCCGAGGTCGTGCGAGATGAAGAGGTAGGCGGTATCGCGCTCGGCCTGCAGCTCGACGAGCAGGTTGAGGATCGCGGCCTGCACGGACACGTCCAGCGCGGAGGTGGGCTCGTCGCAGACGACGAGGCGCGGCTCGCCCGCGAAGGCGCGGGCGATGGCGACGCGCTGCTTCTGGCCGCCCGAGAGCTGCGCCGGGCGCTGCAGGATGGCGCGGTCGGGCAGGCGGACGGCCTCGGTCAGCGTCGCGGATGCGATCGTCGGCCGCCTTGCCGGTGATGCCGGCGAGGCGCTTGAGCGAGCGGCGCAGGATGCGCCGCACCGTGTGCCGGCGGTTGAGCGCCGAGTCCGGGTTCTGGAAGACGATCTGGAGCGCGCGCACGTCGGCCGACGTGCGCTGCGCGAGCGCCGGCGCGAGCTCCCGGCCGTCGAGCGCGACGGATCCCGCGGTCGGCTCGACGATGCCGAGCAGCGTGCGGGCGAACGTCGTCTTGCCGCAGCCCGACTCGCCCACGAGCCCGAGCGTCTCACCCGGCCAGATCACGGTCGAGACGCCGCCCAGCGCGTGCACGCTCGAGCCGTGCTGCATGAAGATCTTGGTCAGGTCCTCGACGCGGATCAGCGGCTCGCCCGTGCGGGTGACGTCGCCGGCGCCCTCGAGGTTGGCCGCCATCGCGCGCGGGAGCTGCTGCGCGCGCTCGTGGAAGAAGCAGCGGCTGATGTGATCGCCCCCGACCGGGAACGAGGGCGGCTTCTCGGTGTGGCAGACGTCCTCCGCGAGCGCGCAGCGGTCGGCGAAGACGCAGCCCGGCAGATCGGCGCCGATCGGCGGCAGGTAGCCGGGAATCGTGTCCAGCCGGCCGCGGTCCTTGCGCACGCCGCCGCGCGGGATGCAGCGCAGGAGACCGACGGTGTACGGGTGCCGGGGATCGTGCAGGACCTGCTCGGCGGTGCCCTCCTCGACCATCTCGCCGGCATACAGCACACCCACGCGCGAGCACATCTTGCGGATCACGCCGAGGTTGTGGCTGATGAACAGGACCGCGGTGTGGAACTCGGCCTGCAGCTTGGTGATGAGGTCCAGCACCTCGGCCTCGACGGTTGCATCGAGGCCCGTCGTGGGCTCGTCGAGGATCAGCAGCGCGGGGTCGACGCCGAGCGCCATGGCGATCACGATGCGCTGCTGCATGCCGCCGGAGAGCTGGTGCGCATAGCGCTCCATGACGGACGCCGGGTCGGCGATCTGCACCTGCCGGAGCATCGCCAGCGAGCGATCGCGCGCCTCGGCGCTCGACGAGCCGCGCGCGGTGAACACCTCGCTGAGCTGCTTGCCGACGCGGATCGACGGGTTCAGCGCGGTGCCCGGGTTCTGGTACACCATCGAGACGATCTCACCGCGATAGCGCTGCAGGTCGCGCCCGCGCAGCGCGAGCACGTCCTCGCCCGCGACGGTGATCGAGCCGGAGCTCACGCGCCCGTTGCGCGGCAGGTAGCGGATCGCCGCCAGAGCGGAGGTCGACTTGCCGCAGCCCGACTCGCCGACCAGCCCGTACGAGCCGCCGCGCTCGACCGTGAAGCTGATGCCGCGCAGCACCTCGCGCCAGACGCCGCGCACGCGGTAGTCGACGCAGAGGTCGCGGACCTCGAGGGCCGGAGCCGTCGCCTCGACGCTCCTCGGCTCGGTCGCCATGGGTGCGCTCATCGGTCGAACACCTGCTGCAGGCTATCGGCCAGCATCGCGACCGCCACGCAGATCGAGATGATCGCGAGCCCCGGGAAGAGCACCGTCCAGTAGTAGCCGTCGTGGAAGGTGTCGTTGAGATTCTGGAAGCCCGCGGTGATGTCGACCGACCAGTCGGGCGTCGGCGGCTGCAGACCGAGTCCGAGGAACGTGATGCCGGCGAGCGTGAAGATCGCGTAGCCGAGCCGCACCGTGGCCTCGACGATGATCGGCGGCACGATGTTGGGCAGGATCTCGACGAACAGGATGTACGGCGACCGCTCACCGCGCAGCTTGGCCGCCTGCACGTAGTCCTGCTCCGTCTCGGCGAGCACAGCGGCGCGCACGGTGCGCGCGATGATCGGCGTGAAGGCCAGGCCGATCGTGACGATCAGCGTCGGCACCGAGGTGCCGAGGCTGGAGATCACCGCGATCAGGAAGATGATCCCCGGGATCGCGAGGAAGGCGTCGATGAAGCGGCTGACGATCTCGTCGAACCAGCCCTTGAAGTAGCCGAGCGCGAGTCCGAGGGCGCTTCCTGCGATGACCGCGAGCAGCGTCGCCGCCGGGGCGATCTGCATCGTGCTGCGGGAGCCCGCGATCACGCGCGAGAGCACGTCGCGGCCGAGCGAGTCGGTGCCGAACGGGTACTCCGAGCTCGGCGGATGCAGGATGTCGTCGCCCTGGAACGTCGGGTCGTGCGGCGCGATGGCGTAGCCGAAGATCGCGCAGAACGTCCAGAAGGCGATCACGAACGCGGCGATCAGGAACGTGGGCGTGCGCAGGAGCCGCGTGAACGTCTCGCGGCGCGAGCTGCGCGCCGGAGCCGCCATCGGGATTCCGACGGCCGAGGGAGGGGTGGTTGCGGCCGCGCTCATTCGGATGTCCCGAAGCGGATGCGCGGGTTCAGCAGCGAGTAGGCGATGTCGGCGAGCACCGTCGCGGTGAGGTAGGTCGCGCCGATCACCATGGCCCCCGCCTGTACGACGGAGAAGTCCTTCAGCACCGCGTGGTTCACGATCTCCTGGCCCATCCCCGGATAGTTGAAGGCGCGCTCGACGATCACGAGTCCGCCGAGCAGGTACCCCGTCTGCGTCGCGACGACGGCGATCGTCGGCAGCAGCGCGTTGCGCAGCACGTGCTTGAACATCACCGTGCGCAGGCCCAGGCCCTTGAGATAGGCGGTGCGCGTGTAGTCGGCGTCCAGCGCCTCGATCGTGCCCGCGCGCACCATGCGCGACACGTAGCCGAAGAGCACGCCGACGAGCACCATGGCGGGGAGCAGGAGGTACTCCAGCTGGACGAGGATGCTCGAGCCCTCGGGCCAGCGCGCGGAGACGGGCAGCCAGCCCAGGACGATTCCGAAGACGACGATCGCGACCAGCGCCGAGACGAACTCCGGCACGACGGTGAGCGAGAGACCGGCGATGCTGATGATCCGATCCGGCGCTCGGTACGCCTTGAGCGCCGAGACGAGCCCTCCGATGAACGCGAGCGGGATCATCAGGAAGAAGGCGAAGAGCGCGAGCTCGGCCGACTTGGGCAGCGCGCGGGCGAGGATCGAGTTGACCGACTCGCCGGAGGTGTAGGACGTGCCGAAGTCGCCGCGCAGCGCGTGGCTCGCCCAGTCGAGGTACTGCTCGACCGCGGGCCGGTCGAGGCCGCGCTCCTTGTTGAAGGCGTCGACCGACTCCTGCGAGGCGAATCCGCCGAGCACGTTGCGCCCGACGTCGCCCGGCAGCACCTGGCCCGAGCGCGAACACGATCATGCTCAGCAGGACGAGCGTGACGAGGGCGAGCGCGAGACGACGAGCCAGGAAGATCAGCATCGAGTCGGCGATTCTCTCACAACAGGGTGACCTCCGGCCGATCGGGAGGGAAACGCCGACGGCCGCCGCGCAGAGCGCGGCGGCCGCCGGTCCTTCTTCACGCGAGTCGCTAGGAGAGCGACGTCTTGCTCAGGTACTGCTGGCCGAGCTGGTCGACCTTGTAGCCCGTGACCTTCGGGCTGCCGGCGTTCAGCGAGTTGTAGAAGTACGGGAAGATCACGGGCGTCTCCGCGAGGAGGAGCAGCTCGATCTGCTTCGCGTACTTGCGCTGGTCGGCGAGCGAGACGGCGGCGCCGAACGACTTCACGAGCGCGTCGTACTTCTTGTTCTTGAAGTGCGCCGCGTTCCAGGTGCCGGCCTTCTTGCTCGGGACGGCCTTGCTCGTGAGCGCCGCGTTGAGCAGCACGTTCGGCACGCCGCGGTGGCCCCAGTCGGTGATCGTCATGGGCTCGTTGAGCCACGGCGTCGTCGTCGGGGTGCCCGAGTAGTACTGGGTGCCGGTGAGGATCTTGACCTCGAGGTTGCCGCCGATCGACTTGACCGCCTGCTTGACGATCTGGGCGAGCTGCGGGAGCTCGGCGGTCTGGTAGGTGACGAGCTTCGTCTTCCAGCCCGGCTTGAGGCCGGCGGCCGCGATCAGCGCCTTGGCCTTGGCGAGGTCCTTGTGCCGCTGCGGGACCCTGGCCGTCGACGGGTACACCGGCGCGAACGGCGACTCGTTACCGAGATCGGCGAGGTCGTTGAACAGCGTCTTGACGATCTGCGGCCGGTTGAGCGTGAGCGCGATCGCCTGGCGGACGCGCTTGTCCTTGAGCACGCTGTCGCTCTGGTCGACGCGCATCGGGATCTGCCGGTGCGTGGCGCCGCTTGGCCGAGAAGATCTTGACGTTCGAGTTGTTGAACAGCGCGCGGCTGTTCGCGAACACGATGCCGTTGAGCAGGTCGAGCTGGCCGCCGATCAGGGCGTTGATGATCGCCGTGTCCTCGCCGAGCGTCACATCGACGCCGTCGAGCGGTGCCGAGCCGCCCCACCAGTTCGGGTTGCGGTCGTAGCGGGCGCTGACGCCCGGGGTGTACGCGACCAGGTTGAAGGCGCCCGTGGTCTGCGGCGTCTTCTCGAACGGGCCGGCGTAGTCCTTCGGCAGGATGATCGCCTGATACGTCGTCGAGCTCGTGAGGTACGGGAAGCTCGTCGTCGGGGTGTCGAGCTTGAACGACACGGTGAAGTCGTCGACCTTCGTGACGCCGGCGGGCGAGAGCACGCCGCTGAAGGCGGAGCCGGCCTGCGATGTCGCGTCGGTCAGCAGCCGCGCGTACGTCGCCATCACGTCGTCGGCGTTGAACGGCTTGCCGTTGGCGAACTTCACGCCCTGGCGGATCTTGTACGTCCACTCGCTGCCGTCGGCGTTCGGCTTCCAGCTGACCGCGAGCTCGGGCGTCGACCGTGAGGTTCTGCTGCGGTGCGGTTGAGGAACTCACCCGAGATGCCGCCGAGCTGCAGTGCGGCGGTCTCCTGGTACGTCCACGGCTCCAGCGTGCCCTTCGGGATCGGCGTCATGCCGATGCGCAGCCGACCGCCGGCCTTGCCGCGAGTCGTCTTCGCGAAGGCCATAGGAGCCTCGCCGGCTGCGACGAGCGCCGCCGACATGGCCGGCACGGACAGGCCGAACATCGTCGCGCGCTTGATGAAGCCGGCGCGATCGCACTCACCGGCGAAGAGGTCGTCGACCACCGCGTTGTGGGGGTCGGGTGCCTCAGCGCGCCACGCCTCGAGGCGCCTGCGGGTCTCTCGATCCATGCCTAGTTCCCTCCTAGTGGGGGTCGGTGCGAAGTTAGACGTGCGATGGTACGCAGGAGTTGGCCCGCGCGCCAATTTGCCGTGCCGAGCCGTGCGTTATCGCAGCGGCCCGGCAACTTTGTCAAGTATACAAGTAGACAATCGTGCCAGCGCTCCTACACGTTCGTCCGCCACGCGAGCACCGTCTACAACGGCCTCGGCCTGCTCAACGGCGACGCGCGCGTTCCCGTGCATCTCGACGCCCGTGGCGCGGTCGCCGCGTCCGCGCTCGCCCCGCAGTTCGCGCAGATGCCGCTCGATCTCGCCCTGCACACGCGCTTCTCGCGCACGCGCGAGACGCTGATGCTCCTGCTGGGTCGGCGCCGCGACGTGCCGATCGCGATCGATCCCGGCTTCGACGACATCGACGTCGGCGAGTTCGAGGGCGGGGACGTCGGTGCGTATCGCGCGTGGCGCGCGCTCCACGGGCCCGGGCAGGCCATGCCCGGGGGCGAGAGCCGTCTGGCCGCGCTCGCACGCTACGCCGGCGGCTGCGCGCGCCTGCTCGCCCGGCGCGACGCCGAGCGCGTGCTGCTGGTCGTGCACGACCAGCCCATCCGCTTCCTGCGCAACGCTCTGCTGGCGCGATGACCCGCTCGACGGGCCGGTGCGCACCGTCGCGAACCTCGAGCGCCTGACCGTGGGCGACGAGCAGCTGGGCGCCGCGCTCGCGGTCATGCGGCGCAGGCTCTGCGGCCTCCCGCCGGTCTGATCCCGGGCTCTCTCAGCGACCGCAGTGATCGCAGCGGACGAGGGGCACCGGGTGCCCCTGGTCGTATCCCGCTACCACCACTGCCGGCCGATGATGACCGATCACGATGCAAAGCAAGCGACGCATGCTACGAATATGCACGAATCTACAACTAGGTGTCCATACGCACTATGTGCAAACCCCTCATAAGGGGTAGGCGAACCTGGCGTTCCGTCGAGCCCGCACGATCGGGGTCTGACCCCAATCGTGCAGCTACGATCGCCCGGTGCGCACGGCGGTCATCACGGGCGGGTCGAGCGGGATCGGCCTCGCCGTTGCGCGGGAGCTGAGGCGCCGCGGCGGCTGGGAGCTGATTCTCGCCGCGCGTCGCGAGGAGCCCCTGGCGGAGGCCGCTGCCGAGCTCTCCGCGACCGCGGTGCGCTGCGACGTGACCGAGGACGCGTGACGTCGAGGCGCTCGTCGCCGCGGCGCAGGCCGCGGGCGGGTGCGATCTGCTCGTCCATTCGGCCGGTGCGCCGGCTCGCGTGGGCGTGCTGGACGCCGATCTCGCGGCGTATCGCAGGTCGTTCGAGGTCAACTACATCTCACTCGTGCGCGTGGCGACGTCGTTCTGGCCGCTGCTCGAGGCGAGCCGCGGCCGGCTGGTGCCGGTGATCTCGGTGGCCGGGACGGTTGCGCTGGCGCCCTCGGCGCCGTACGCGTCCGCCAAGAGCGCCGCGCTGTCGTGGGCGCGCTCGTACGGCGCCGCCGCGCGCGAGCACGGCGTGGCGGTCACGATCGTCAACCCCGGCCCGGTGCCGACGCCCGGCTTCCCGCAGGGTGGGCTCCTGCGCAGCCGCTGGGGGCGGCTGATCACGGTCGACGCCGAGCACTGCGCCGAGCGCCTGCTGGCGGCCGCCGATCGCCGCGCGATCGAGGTCTACGTGCCGCAGTGGTGGCGTCTCGCCTCCGCGTTTCAGGGAGCGGCGCCCGCGCTCACGGCGCGCGTGGCGGCCCGCGCCTGGCGCGCGGGCGCGGATCCGCGTGCGAAGCCCGAGGCGGCGTCCGCGTGAGCAGGCCCGTCGCGCTCGTCACGGGCGGCAGCTCGGGCATCGGCCTCGGCATCGCGCGGCGCCTGATCGAGCGCGACTGCCACGTCGTCCTGAGTGCGCGCGGGCAGGATCGCCTCGATCAGCTCGTCGAGGAGCTCGGCGTGACGGGCGTCGCCGCCGACGTCTCGACCGAGGAAGGCCGCGCGGCGCTCGTCGCCGAGGTGCGGCGCCTCGGGCGGCTCGACTGGCTGGTCGAACAACGCCGGCACGGGCGGCGGCACCGCCGGCCTCGACGTCGACGTCGCTCGCGCCCGGCGCGTGCTCGAGCCGAACTTCTACGCGCACGTCGCGCTGACGCAGGAGCTCTGGCCGCTGCTGCGCGAGTCGCCGCAGGCGCGGGTCATCGTCGTCTCCTCGTCGCTCGGCACGTACTCGTCGTCCGGGTCGATCACCTACGGCGCCTCCAAGGCCGCGCTCACGTCCTGGGGCCGCGCGCTCGCCGTCGCGGCGAAGCCGCTCGGGATCGAGGTCACGCTCGTCAATCCCGGCCCGGTCGTGACGACGACGTTCCCGCACGACGAGCTGCTGCAGCACCGCGGTGGAAGAAGGTCGTGATCGACGTCGACCGCTGCGTCGAGGACGATCATGCGCACGGTCGACCGCGGCGGCGGCGAGGTCTGGTCGCACGCCGGCTGTTCCGGGTGCCGGCGGTGGTGCAGGCGATCGCGCCCGCCACGTTCGACCGCTTCTTCGTGTGAGCTCAGCCGCCGCTGATCGCGGCGATCACGTCGATGCGCGACTGCGCGCCGAGCGCCGTCTCGAGCCCGGCGCGCTCCTGGTCGACGTAGACGTTGACGTGGGGCCGCAGCTCGGGCCCGGGCACGCACAGGCGGTCGCGCAGGCCGGGCCAGCGGGCGTCGAGCTCGGCGATCGCGCCGTCGACGGTCGCGGCCTCGACCTCGACGTGGCGCGGCAGGTCGCGGAAGAGCGGCGGGAGGGTGGCTGGGAGGTGAACGTCGGCCATGGCTATGCCGACCACCGCGACCTCGACCGACGAGATCGCCGGGAGGTAGCTCGCGATCTCGTCCCAGCTCTCGCCCTCGTCGGCGCTCGCGAACACCTGTCCGGTGCTCGTGCCGAAGTAGAGGCCGGGCACGTCGTAGGAGTCGATCGCCATGCCCTCGCGCAGGACGCCGAGGTGCGCGTCGCGCTGCGGGCAGGCCGCTGATCGAGCCGGCGCCAGCTGGAGCCGGCGTCCTGCGTGCGCCAGACGGCGGCCTGGCCGTCGGGCATGCAGCGCCCGTGGCCGGGGTCGAGCGGGATGACGTAGAAGCTGTCGCGGTCGTGCGGATGCGCGGCGGCCGCGAAGCCGAACTCGGTCGGCAGCCCGTCGGTGATCTCGTTCCAGGACTGCCCGGCGTCGTCGCTGCGGTGCATGCCGACGTGGTTCTGCTGGTACAGGCGGTCGTGGTCGACGCGGCGACATCACGAGCTTGTGGACGCAGTAGCCGACCTCGGGGTCGTCGAGCGGCCAGTCGGCGCGCAGCCCGCGGTTGCGCGGCGTCCACGATCGCGCCGTTGTCGGTCGTCTCGAAGATGCCGAAGCCCTGGACGATCGGCCCAGAAGCGCGACGGCTCGTCCGGGTGCGCGAGCAGGCCCGGCATGCCGAGATGCCCGGGCGGCTGGTTGGACGGGATGTTCCACGCGTCGCGGCCCGGCTGGTCGTCGAGCGTGCTGAGCAGCTGCCAGGTGCGGGCGCCGTCGCGGCTCTCGAACACGCCGCAGCCCTCGCCGCCGGCGATCAGCCGGCCGTGGGCCGCCATCAGGCCGGAGATCTTCGAGAGCTTCAGCTCGCTGTTCTCGCCGTAGCCCAGGCCCTCGCTCGAGAGCTCCCAGGTCTCGCCGAGATCGGGGCTGCGCCACACGCCGGCGCCGTGCCACTCGCTCGCCGCGGCCGCGTAGATCGAGCCGGAGGACGGGTCGTAGACGGCGTGGTAGACCGGCCAGCTCTCGCAGTACGGGCCCGCGCATGTTCCAGGAGCGCCGGTCGGCATCGCTCTCCAGCACGAAGCAGCCCTTGCGCGTCCCGATCAGCAGCAGTGTCGTCGGCATCGCGTCGACCCTCCTGTCTCGGCATCTTCTACCTAAGACCGGTCACCGCGCGCAGAACTCATCGGTCGTCCGAGTGCGCAGCGGTGCGCCGGGCAGCAGGCCCATGCGCGTCTTCGCCTCGGCCAGCACGGGCGCGGCGATCGCGCGCGCGCGCGCGGCACCGAGCGCCATCAGGCGGTCGAGCTCGGCGGGGTCGCCCATCAGCGCCGCGTGTCGCTCGCGGATCGGCGCGAGGTGCTCGATGACCGCTTCGGCGGCGTCGATCTTGAGGTGCCCGTAGCCCTTGCCGGCATAGCTCGCCTCGAGCGCCGGGATCGTCCTCGCCGGTCACGCCGTGGAGGATCTCGAGCAGGTTCGAGACGCCGGGCTTGGCGTCCCAGTCGTGCCGGATCTCGCTCCCGGAGTCGGTCACGGCGCGCTTGAACTTGCGGCGGATGACGTCGGGCGGGTCGAGCATCAGGAGCTTGCCGTCCTCGCTCGAGAGCGACGAGGTCGACATCTTGCGACTCGGCTCCTGGAGGTCGCTGATGCGCGCCGCGGTCGGCGGGATCGACGGCCTGCGGCGGCGGGAACAGCGTCCCGTAGCGCGAGTTGAAGCGGTGCGCGATGTCGCGCGCGAGCTCCAGGTGCTGGCGCTGATCCTCGCCCACCGGCACGCGGTCGGCGAGGTAGAGGAGGATGTCGGCGGCCTGCAGCACCGGGTAGGTGAAGAGGCCGACCGAGACCGACTCGCGCCCGGCCGCCTTCTCCTTGAACGCGACCATGCGCGAGAGCTCGCCCGTCGTCGCCGATGCAGTTGAAGAGCCAGGCGAGCTCGGCGTGCTCGTGCACGTGGCTCTGCACGAACACGATGGCGCGCTCGGGATCGAGCCCGGAGGCGACGAGCGTCGCGAACGTGTCGCGCGTCGAGGCCGTCAGCTCGGCGGGCTCGAAGGGCTGCGTCATCGAGTGCAGGTCGACGACGCAGAAGATCGACTCGGCGCCGTACGCTCCTGATCTGCGACGTAATGGCGGATCGCGCCGAGATAGTTGCCGATGTGCTTCTGGCCTGTCGGCTGAATGCCGGAAAAGACACGCGTCATGACGATCGAGGGTAGCGAAGGGCACCAGCTGGTAGCGTGACTCACGTGTCAGTCACCCTTGTCATCGCCGAGAAGAAGTCCGTCGCGGTCGATGTGTCGAAGGCGCTGGACGGGAACGTTCAAGTCCAACAAGAACTATCTCGAGGGCCCGGACACCGTCATCACCTGGGCGGTCGGCCACCTCGCCGAGCTGGCTGCGCCGGAGCACTACGACGACAAGTTCAAGCGCTGGAAGATGGCCGACCTGCCCATCCTCCCGAACCACTTCGACGTCGTGCCGCGCGCGGAGGGCAAGTCCGCCAAGGAACAGCTCGACGCGATCGCCAAGCTGATGAAGCGCGACGACGTCGAGCTGATCGTGAACGCCTGCGACGCCGGGCGCGAGGGCGAGCTGATCTTCGCCTACGTGCTGGACGTCGCCGGCAAGAAGGACGTCCCGGTGCAGCGCGCCTGGTTCTCGTCGATGACGAAGGACGCGATCCGCCAGGCGTTCGGCCACCTCCGGCCGGGCAGCGAGCTCGCGCCGCTCGAGGCCGCGGCGCGCTCGCGCTCCGAGGCCGACTGGCTCGTGGGCATGAACGCGACGCGCGCGGCGACGATCCGCGGCCGCGCGGCGTTCGGCAGCACCGTGGTCTCGCTCGGCCGCGTGCAGACGCCGACGCTCGCGATCCTGGTGCGGCGCGAGAAGGAGATCCAGGCCTTCGAGCCGACGCCGTACTGGCTCGTCGACGCGACGTTCCAGCCCGAGGACAAGACCGCGTATCGCGGCCGCCACGTGCGCGGCACCGAGACGCACATCCTCACCGGCGAGGACGCCGACGCGATCGTCGAGCGGGTACGCGACGGCGAAGGCCACGTCACCTCGCTGTCCAAGCGCACGCAGCGCTCGCAGCCGCCGCTGCTCTACGACCTCACCGCGCTCCAGCGCGAGGCGGCCTCGTGGCACGGCTTCACCGCCCGCCGCACGCTCTCGGCCGCCCAGGGCTGTTACGAGAAGGCCGTGCTCACGTACCCGCGTACGTCGAGCCGCTACCTCTCGAGCGACATGATCCCCGAGCTCAAGGAGATCGCCGGCCACGTCGGCAAGCGCTCGAAGGAGTACGCGAAGGGCGCTGCCTACGTGCAGGGCCTGCCCGAGCTGCCGCTCGGCCGCATCGTCAACAACGAGAAGGTCACGGACCACCACGCGATCATCCCGACGAACGCGCCGCAGGTCGGCATCGAGCTCTCGCCCGACGAGCAGCGCATCTACGACATGGCCGCCCGGCGCTTCCTGGCCGCGTTCCATCCGCAGGCCGTGTTCGAGAACACGACGGTGCTGACGGAGGTCGCGGGCGAGAGCTTCCGCTCGCGCGGCAAGGTCATGCTCGAGGCCGGCTGGCGCGCCGTCTACGGCGAGGCGCCGCCCGACGAGCAGAAGGCCCAGGGCGCCGAGATCGACGAGGACGAGGGCACCGATCAGGAGCTGCCGCCGCTCGAGGAGGGCGAGACGGTCCGCTGCACCGAGGTCGCGTCCGATGCGCGCGAGACCAAGCCGCCGCCGCGCTACGGCGAGGCCGCGCTGCTCGCCGCCATGGAAGGCGCGGGCAAGCTCGTCGAGGACGACGAGCTGCGCGAGGCCATGAAGGACTCGGGCATCGGCACGCCCGCCACGCGCGCGTCGATCATCGAGCGCCTCATCGACGTCGGCTACATCGTGCGCGACGGCCGCCGCCTGCAGCCGACCGGCAAGGGCATCCAGGTCATCGACCTGCTGGGCGAGCACGAGCTCACGAGCCCGAGCCTGACCGGCGACTGGGAGCACCGCCTGCTCGACATCGAGCGCGCCGGCGGCAGCCGCGAGGCGTTCATGCGCGACATCGCGCAGTTCACGGAGAAGACGGTCGCCTACCTGCGCGACCTGCCGCCCGAGGCGCTGCGCTTCCAGCGGCGCGACCTCGACATCACCTGCCCGCGCTGCGGCGAGGGCCACCTGATCGAGAACGCGAAGGGCTTCGGCTGCTCGACCTGGAAGTCGGCCGAGGAGCCCGGCTGCGGCTTCGTGATCTGGAAGTCGATCGGCGGCAAGCAGCTGACCGAGGACATCGTGCGCACGCTGATCGAGGAAGGCAAGACCAAGGAGCTGACGGGCTTCCGCTCGAACCGCACCGGCCGTCCCTACCGCGCCATGCTCGTGCTCGACCCCAAGGGCGAGCGCACCGTGAGCTTCGAGTTCAAGCCGCGGCCGCAGAAGGGCGCTCCGAAGGAAGAAGCGCCGGTCGAGCAGGCGGGCTAGCCGCTCCTGAGCTCAGGGAACAGGCTGATGATCGTCACCGGCAGCGGGAACGCCCCGGCGATGCAGATCAGTGCGGTGCGGTCGCGCTGCCACTCGCGCATGATGTAGGCCGCGAGCAGGAGCCCGATCGAGAGGAAGAACGCGACGCCGACGAGCTCGACGACGCCGAACACGCGTCCGACGAGCCAGAACAGGGCGTTGGCGCCGGCGAGCACGACCGGGATGCGCAGGTTCTCGTGCGTGTCGCCGTAGGAGTCGTCGGCGAAGTTGGCGACGCCCATGTCGACCTCGGGCGGGGGCTCCGGAGCAGGAGCGACCGCCCGTGCCCGCGACGGCTTCTGCTCGAGCTCGTCCCAGTCGCCGACGATGTCGGCCGCCGGGACGGCGACCGGCGGGACGGCGACCGGCGCGAGCGCCGCGATCCGCGCGCGCACCGGGCTCTCGCCGCGCGCAGGGCGCGGCGCACGGAGCGGGCTCGTCTCGGGCACCGCGTCCGGGGCGAGCTCGTCGATCGGCTCGACTTCGACTTCGGCCTCGGGCTCGGCGATGGCCTCGGGCTCGGCGATGGCTTCGGGCTCGGCGAGGGCCTCGGGCTCGGCGATGGCTTCGGGCTCGGCGATGGCCTCGGGCTCGGCGATGGCCTCGGGCTCGGCGATGGCCTCGGGCTCGGCGATGGCCTCGGGCTCGGCGATGGCCTCGGGCTCGGCGATGGCCTCGGGCTCGGCGATGGCCTCGGGCTCGGCGATGGCCTCGGGCTCGGCGATGGCCTCGGGCTCGGCGATGGCTTCGGGCTCGGCGATGGCCTCGGGCTCGGGCTTCGGGCTCGGCGATGGCCTCGGGCTCGGCGATGGCCTCGGGCTCGGCGATGGCCTCGGGCTCGGCGATGGCCTCGGGCTCGGCGATGGCCTCGGGCTCGGCGATGGCCTCGGGCTCGGCGAAGGCCTCGGGCTCGGCGAAGGCTGCTCGGGCTCGGCATGAAGGCCTCGGGCTCCGTGAACGTCTCGGAATCCGCGAAGGTCTCGAGCTCCGCCGACGACTTCGGGCTCGATGACGGGCGCGTGCACGGCGCGCTGCGCCTGTACCGGGCTCGCTTCGAGCGACGGGCTCGGATCGGCCACCGGGGCGGGATCCCACACGGCGCTCGGTGCGGTGACCGGGCGCGGCTTGTAGACCGGGGTCGGTGCGGCGCAGCGTGCGGCCTCGTAGACCGGTGCCGGCGCCGGGGCGGCCTCGTAGACCGGGGTCGGTGCCGGCGCGGGTGCGCGCGCACGGCGCTCTGCACGGGAGCCGGCGGCGCGGTGGGCGGTGCAGGTTCGCGCGCGGGCTGTTGCTCGGGTTGTCGCCCTCGCCTGCCTCGACGGGGCGGCTCGTCTACGAGGTCGTCCCAGTCCTCGACGGCAATGCTCACGCATCTCTCCTCGGAGCGCATAGCACCTTCTTATCCGGCGGCATGCCGAAAGTGGCATCGCTCGCGCTGAGGGGTTGGCCCCGCCAGAGTCTGCTGGAACCTGAGCGCCTATGCTGCGCGCCGTGTCCGAACCGGTCGACGTTCCGGCGCTGATCCGCGCCCGGCTGCCCGAGCTTTCGCCAAACGATCGGCGCATCGCAGCCTGGCTGCTCGAGCACGAGGCCGAGGCGCCGTTCCAGACGGCCGAGTCGCTCGCCCGCGCCGCGGGCGTGTCCAAGGCCGCGGTCGTCCGCTTCGGCTCGCGCCTCGGCTTCGGCGGCTACGCCGGTCTCAGCGAGGCCATGGAGGGCGCCGCGTCGCAGCGGCTCTCGCGGCAGGGCGGAGCCGGGCGCGCCGCCCCGCACGGCCACCTGCTCGACCGCTGGCTCTCGGCCTGCCTCGGCGACCTCGAGGCCACGCGCAGCGCGATCTCGGACGAGCTGATCGACTCGGTCGCGACGCAGCTGCTCGGCGGTGACGGGCGCACGTACGTGTTCGGCCAGCGCAAGTCGGCGAGTCTCGCCGAGTACGCGTTCTTCCTCCTCAGCCCGCTCGTCCCGAACGTGCAGCTGATCGCCTCGGGCACGGCCTCGCTGGCCGATCTGCTGCTCGACGTCCACGCCGGCGATCGCCTGCTCGTGGTCACGTTCCGGCCGTACGCGCGCATGGCGGGCGAGGTCATCGAGTTCTTCCGCCAGGCCGGCGGCACCATCGTCCTCATCAGCGACGACGCGCTCGGGCCGAACGCGCCGGCTCGCCGACCACGTGCTGGTCTGCGCGGTCGACAGCCCGGGGCCGTTCGCGAGCGCCGTGAGCGGTCTGTTCGTGGTCGAGACGCGTGGCGGCGGCCGTCGCCGAGCGCGTCTCCGACGAGGGCCGGCAGGCGTCCGCCCGCGCCCTCTGGGGACGCTTCGGAACCTATTAGGGCGAGGGAAGCCGGCCCTACGAGGTTGCGGAGAGCGACGTCTCGTGCAGCTCGAGGCTGCGCCGTCCGGCGCCCACGATCATCGTCTCGACCTCGAGCGTCTCGTCGCCCGCGATCGCCGATGCGCCGCGCGCCGTGAGGAGATCCTCGAGCACTGCGGCCTCGCGGGCAGCGGCAGCCGCCCTGCGCAGCGCTGCGCGATAGCCGATGGCGAGGTCTGCGTCGTTGCGGTCGTTCACGCTGTTTGCAGCCATGGTCGCTCCTCGTACCATTTGGATCGGCTTCGGGGTCAGCACTGTACCAACGGGATCGAGTGGTCCGCCAGAACGTTGCGCTTCGGTGAAGAATTCCGGAACCTGCCGTATCCACTACGGTGACTCGTGTGGAGGAGGCGCTCGCAGCAATCGACGGCTGGGTCGCGGACGGCCTCGTGCCGGGGGCCGCGGCGGTCGTCGTGGACGCGCGCGGAGTGCTCGCCGAGCGCTACGCCGGCGTGCGCGAGCGCCGCGGCGACGAGCCGGTCGGTCCGGACACGCTCTTCGCCCTGGCATCGCTGACGAAGCCGCTCGTCGGCGCGGCCTGCATGGTCGCGCTCGAGGAGGGGCTGCTCGATCTCGACGCCGAGGTGCGCGACGGCTTCGCGCTCCGCCACCTGCTCTCGCACTGCGCCGGGCTGCCCGAGGCCGGCCTGCGCTGGCAGGAGCCGCCCGAGTTCGCGCCCGGGACGCAGCGCTGGTACTCGAACGCCGGCTACGTCCAGGCGGCGCGCCTGCTCGAGGCCGCGTCCGGGCATGCCCTGCGCCGCGTACCTGCACGAGGCCGTGCTCGCTCCGCTGGGCATGGACGCCTCGCTCGGTCTCGCGCCCGCCGACGCGCCGCGGACGGCCCGCGTCTGGCAGTCGGGGCGCTACGGCGAGGACGAGCTCTTCAACTCGGAGCGCTTCCGGCGCGACGGGCCGCCGCAGGGCGGCGGCTTCGCGACCGCGCGGGCCTACGGGAAGCTGCTCTCCTGCCTGCTCGCCGGCGGCACCGCCGACGGCGGCGCGCTGCTCGCGGAGGAGACGGTCGAGGAGATGCTCGCGCCGCAGTTCGGGCCGCTGCCGGGTGGCGTCAACGGCGTGGGCGAGTGGCCGAACCTCTGCTGGGGCCTCGGCTTCGACGTGCGCGGGCAGCGCGAGCCGCACTGGGCCGGCCCGTCGCTCGGTCCCCGGACGGCGAGCCACTTCGGCGCCTCGGGCACGCTCGCCTGGCTCGATCCCGAGCGCGGGCTCGGCCTCGTGGCGCTCGCGAACCGCGGCAGCTACAGCGGTTGGTGGCGCGAGCCGTGGGCGCGCTCGGCAGCGCTGTGACGGCAGCGGCCGCTGCGGCGTAGATCCGGCAATGAAGCGCATACGCACACGGCCCGGGGCGGGCCCCGAGGCCTTCGACGAGCTCGTCGAGGCCCACCTCGGCGACGTTCACCGCTACCTCGTCTACCTCACCGGCGACCGCACGCTCGCGGACGATCTCACGGCCGACGCGTTCGAGCGCGCGTGGAAGCAGCGCGACCGCTTCGACCCGCGCCGCGCCGGCCCGCGCAGCTGGCTGCTCGCGATCGCCCGCTCGTGCGCGCTCGATCACCTGCGTGCCGAGCGCCGCCGCGGCGCGCGCGAGCGGCTCGCGGCGACCGCGCGAGCCCGGGCGCGACGCGGAGGACGCGGCCGGCCTGTGCGACGGCTACTCGGCAGCGCTCGAGACGGGCCTCGCCCGGCTGAGCGCCGCCGACCGCGAGGTCATCGCCCTGCGCGTCCTGCTCGAGCTCGACGCCGGCGAGGCCGCGCGCCTGCTCGAGATCACGCCGACGGCGTGCACGACGCGACTCTCTCGCGCGCTCTCGCGGCTGGCAGCGGAGGTGGAGTCCCATGAGCACGTCTGACCCGATCGCACCCGACCGGCTCGAGGCGCTGCTGCGCGGCGAGGCCGGCGCGGACGGCCGCGAGCGCCGCATCGGCGCGCTGCTCGACGAGCTGACCGTCGGCGAGATCTCGCCGCCCGGCGGAGCTGCGCGAGCGCGTGCGCTCGCTCTCGACCGCACCGGCCGAGGCCGCGCCCTCGCCGCGCCGCCTGCCGGGCCTGCGCCTGCGCCGGCCGCAGCTGCGCCTCGCGCCCGCTACTCGGCTCGTCGCCGCCGTCGCGGCCGTGATCGTCGGCGTCGTCGCGACGCAGACGCGCGACATCGACGCCGTAGCCGAGCGCCAACCTGCGGCGGCCGACCAGGCCGCGCCCGTCGAGCTTCGCGGCGGTCCGACTGCGACGGCGTCAGCCGCCGGGCACGGAAGCGCTCGCGGCCTGCCGGCGCCCCCGAGCACGATCGGCACGTCGTCCACCGCGCCGCTGCCCGACGGGCAGCGCGCACAGGACTACGCCGCCTCGCTGCGGCTCGCGGTCGGCAGCGTCGCCGAGCTCTCGCGCTCGACGCAGAGCGTGCTCGACACCGTGCGCTCGCTCGGCGGCGCCGTCGTGACGGTCGACTACGGCACGCCCGAGCGCCGGCAGCGGCAGCGCCGTGATCGACCTGCGCGTGCCCGTCGGCCGGGCACAGGAGGCGCTCCGCCGCTTCTCGGCGCTCGGCACGATCACGGCGCAGCAGGTGCAGATCCGCGACCTCCAGGCCGGGCTCGACCAGCGAGAGCAACCGCGCTGCGCGCCCTGCGCCACCGCATCGAGCTGCTCAAGGCCAAGCTGCTGTCGCCGTCGCTGACGGAGCGTCGAGCGCGCGACGCTCGAGAACCGTCTCGCGGATTCGCAGAGCTGCGCTCGAGAGCGTCCTGCGCGGCGTCCACGCGACCCAGCAGCGCGCCGCATTCGCTCGCTTCTCGCTCGACCTCGTCACCGGGCGCGGCACCGCGATCGCGCCGCCGGCTCAGCCGGGCGGGTTCGAGCGCACGGCCGACGACGCCCTCGAGCGTGATCTCCGTGGTCGGGCGCGGCGCGCTCTTCGCGGTCATCGTCGCCGGCCCGTTCCTGCTCCTGCTGGGCGGCGCCTGGTGGCTCGCGCGGCGGCTCAGGCGCCGGGCTGCGCGGCGGTTGCTCGAGACTTCTTGACCTGCCGCTCGACGTGGTCGCGCCAGGCGCCGAAGGCGGTGCCCGCGGCGACTGCCGAGCGATCCAGGAGAGCGCCAGTACCAGACGACCGGCGCGGCGTCCTTGCGGCCCGATGCACGACGGTCCGCAGGCGCCGTCCGACCCGCCCGTGTCGAGCCAGATCGCGATCGCGATCAGCGGGACCACGCCGGCCAGCGTCAGCGCGATCGCACGACGCGGCCCGACGCAGAGGAAGTACGTCAGGCAGAACGACGACTGGGAAGAGCACGGCGGCCGGCGCGAGCGCGAGGTTGCCCATGTGCGCATCGTGCTTTCGCCGGGGGCTCCGGGTGTCCCCCGATCCGGGGGAGCCGTCGCGCTGCAGATCATCCGTTGCGCAGGCTCGAGGTGTCGACGACCTCGAAGTCCGAGCCCTTGAGGTCCTTCGAGGCGTGCGGACGTCGTCGTCGCGGTACTTGTGGTGCTCGCGCCCGAGATGTACCAGTTGCTGCCGTTGTCGGCCAGGATCATCCCGTAGGTCTTGAGGGCCTGGCACGACGCGCGCCTGCTTGCCGTAGCCCGAGATGTCGACCGAGGCCTTGAGCCGCACGCGCAGCCCCATCGGCGGCAGGGATTCGCCGGAGCTGCCGGCGTCGTGGCGGGCGGGGTAGATGTGCGCGCGTGCCGTGCGCTCGGCCGTGAAGCGCAGCGCGTGGCGGATGGCGCCGGCGGCGACCTCGTCGTAGCGCACGAGGCCGGGCAGGATCGGCAGGCCCGCGGCGTCCGCCGACGTCCAGCCGTTCGGGACGCAGGTGGTTCGAGCGCAGGTTCCAGACGGCGCCCGAGCCGGCCTTCCAGCTGTCGCCGCTCCCGCTGCGCGTCGAACAGCTCGTAGAGGCGGCAGGCGTTCTTGTCGACGATCAGGACGTGGCGCGTCACCGCTCGACTCCTGGTGCGGATGCTCCGGCATCGGATAGCCGACGCGGTCGGACTCGTCCGCGTACTCGAACGACACCTTCACCTTGGGCGTGCTCTTGCCCGAGACGACGTTGTACGGGATGCCGTAGCCGAGGTACGACCCGAAGTCGGGGTGCACCGAGTCGTCGGTGCCGATCGCGCTGATCATCGCGGCCGAGTTCGCCGCCACGGGCAGGTCCTCGACGGGTCTGTTCCAGACGTTCGAGGCCGGGAAGATGGGGCACGCGCGCGCGCCCGGCAGCGTCGGGCCGCGGCCGCCGGCCGCCGCCGATGTGCCCGCGGCCAGCACGCAAGCGGCGAGGATTGCGAGCCCGACGCAGGCGCATGCGGCTAACCGTACTGCTACGCCCGCGCGACGGTCGCCGACCCGCTGCATCTAGGCTGCAGCGGACATGTCTGACTCCCGCTTCGCCGACCGCCTCACCGCGCAGGTCGCCAACGAGTTCGCTGCCTCGCAGCAGTACATCGCGATCGCCGTGCACTACGACGCGGACGCGCTTCCGCAGCTCGCCGGGCTCTTCTACCGGCAGTCCGTCGAGGAGCGCAATCACGCGATGATCATGGTCCAGTACCTGCTCGACGCCGACGAGGCCGTCGTCATCCCCGGCGTCGAGGCGCCGCAGACGACGTTCACCGGCCTCGCCGAGCCGGTCGCGCTGGCGCTCGAGCAGGAGAAGCGGGTCTCGGACCAGTGCGCCGACCTCGTGCGCGTGGCGCGCGAGAGCGGCGACTTCGCGGGCGAGCAGTTCATGCAGTGGTTCATCAAGGAGCAGATCGAGGAGGTCGCCAAGATGTCGACGCTCCTGCGCGTCGTCGAGCGCGCCGGCGACGACGCGCTGCGCGTCGAGGAGTTCCTCGCGCGCGAGGGCGACGGCGGCGACGGCGGCAGCGATCCGGGCATGCCGACTGCGGCCGGCGGCGCGCTCTAGCGCGTTCCGTGGACGTACGGACGTTCCGCTTCTGCCCCTGGTGCGGCGGCGCCGCTCGGCGCGCCGGTCGGCGAGCGCCAGGACTGCGCGCGGCTGCGGCGAGCCGAGCTATCTGAACCCGAAGCCGACGGCGAGCGCGATCCTGCTCGACGACGCCGGCCGCGTGCTGCTCGGGCGCCGCGGCATCGAGCCGTTCCTCGGGCTCTGGGACACGCCCGGCGGGTTCACGCGGCCGGGCGAGTCGCTCGAGGAGTGCGTGCGGCGCGAGCTGCGCGAGGAGGCGGGCGTCGAGATCGAGGTCGGGCGCCTCGTCACCACCGTGCCCGACATCTACGGCGACACCGGCGAGGCGACGATGAACGCGTTCTACGAGTGCCGGCTGCGTCTCGGGCGATCCGCACCCGGACGACGACGTCGCCGAGCTGCGCTGGTTCGAGCGCGGACGCGCTGCCGCCGGCCGAGGAGCTCGCGTTCGACGGCGTGCGCACCGCGCTCGCGGCGTGGCTGGCGACCCGCGGCGTAGCTACGCCGGCCGAGAGCGGCGAGACGAGCACGAGCCGGCGCAGCGTGAGGCCGGGCGCCTTCGTCGCCTTGGCCGGCTGAGGCGCAGCGTGAGCCGCGCGAGCGGGCCGGTCGTCACCTGGATGCGCAGCGTCTGCTGGGTCGAGGCCGGCCGGGACGTCGATCGTCTGCGAGCGGCTGTCCACCCGCAGCGAGAGCTTGCCGGCGGCCCGCGTGCGCACCGTCACCTGCATCACGCCGTCGACGACCTGCGGGGACGCCGATGAGCTCGACGGCGCGGCGGCGCACGATCACCTTGATCGACACCGTCGCGCCGGACGCGGTGACCTTCACGGTGAAGGTGCCCGCCTCGCCGGAAGCGGTGCGCGACCTTCGTGCCGCGAACCTCCGGGGAGCCGTCGCCGAAGCTCCAGGTGATCAGCGGGATCGGCCCACCTCGTCGACCGCGGTGCCCGCGAGGCGCAGCGACATGCGCCGCGCGCGATCTCGCGGCGCTTGCTGCCGTCCGTCACGTCGAGCGTGACCTGCCCGGCGGGCTTGACGATCGTGACGGTGACGATCTGCGGTACCGCCTTCAGGTCGCCGTCGTCGGCGTGCAGGACGAAGGAGCCGGGCGCAGTGCTGTCGCGCGACGGGCACGAAGCACCACATGCCCGCGACACGCTCGACGGTGCCGCCCGTGGCGTTGTCGAGGTGATCGGTGACGGGATCGCCGTTCGGATCGCTGACGCAGTCGGCGATCGGGATGTCGTAGCGGCGTGTCCTCGCGCGCGACTGAGCGTCGTGCACGTGATCACGGGCGGGTCGTTGACGACGTTGACGTTGATCAGGCGCGTGCGCCTCGTGACCCGGCACGCCGTCGGTCGCGATCGCCTCGAACGTGTCGGTGCCGACCGTCGGCCGCGGCCTTGAAGGCGAAGTCGCCGCGCGCGGCGTCCGAGACGTCTCACGCTCGGAGCCGGGCTTCCCGGCTCGCGCCCGGCCGACCACGTGAGCGGGTCACCGTCGTCGTCGCTGCGCCGTCACGTGCACGATCGTGGTCGACGTTCTTCGACGCCCGCACCGTCTGCTGTCGGGATCACCGGCGCGCGTCGTGCCGTGCAGGAGGCCGACGACGTGGACGTCCTGGCCGCCCTGCGAGGTGTTCGTGAACGCCACGACGGTCGGCGGGCAGCGGGCTCGGCGGAGTGGACACCGACGACGTCGCGACACCGAGGCCCTGGCCGAGCGGCGCTGCCTGCCCGTTGATGGGCGTCGCGGACGCGGCGCCGACGGACTGCACGACGACGGGTTGCGCCCAGGCCTCGGTCGTCGCGCCGGCGAGCGGCGGTGCGCGCGGAGGCCACCGTCGCGGCGACGCTGCCCGGCTCCCGCGGTCCCAGAGGTAGGCGACGTCGACGCGACCGCCCGCCGTCGCCGCGAGCTCGCGGGGCGAGCTGGTTGCCGGCGCCCGTCGGGTCGATCTGCTGCGCCGGCCCGTACGACGCGCCGCCGTTCGTCGACATCGCGGCGAACGGCGCGCACGGCGCCACCGGCGCTCGCGTGCCAGGCGACGGTCACGCGCCCGCCGGCGGCCACGACGCTCGGCGTGGGCGGCCCGACGAGCCCGCTCACGAGCGCGGGCGCGGTGGCATCGCCGAGGACGATGCCGGGACCGACGCGCCGGCGTTCGGCGGGCCGCAGTAGTTCGCTCGCCGGCGAGGGCGAGGTGCACGTCTCGGTCTCGATCTGCGGGCTCGCGAGGCGTCGTTGCGGAACGCGACGATCGACGCGCCCGTCCGGCAGGACGTCCAGCGAGGGGCTGCGGTAGTGAGCCGCGCCGGACGTCGCGAGCGGGGAGACGCGGCGCGTCGTCCAGGTCGTCCCGAACGACGGCCGCGGCGTTGTCGGAGTAGGTCAGCTAGATCTGCGAGCTGTCGGGCGTGCCCGGTGCAGTTCGGCGAGCCCCAAGTCGAGCCTGGTGAACGCGACGTAGACGCGGCCGATGCTGCGATCGACGGCGATCGCCGGCTCGATCGCCTGGCTGAAGGTCGAGTTGCCGGCTGACCGGATCAGCGCCGAGTCGTAGCTCGCGCCGCCGTCGTCGAGGATCGAGAAGAAGATGCCGCTGCTGCGGGCGTGCAGAGGTTGCCGCCGTTCGCAGCCGACAGCTCGACCGGCGTAGACGTTCGGCGAGCCGCGTCGATGCCCCAGGCGACGTCGGCCTGACCGGCGGAGGTCGAGCCGGTGTGCGGGAGCGTCGTCGGCCCGCTCCAGGCCGGCTCGACCAGTCGGCCGACGAGGCCGCAGCGGTGTGCGGCGGCGGCGCCACGAGGCCATCGTCGGCGACGACGGCGGCGCAGCGGCGTCGCCGGGGTCGACGGCGATCGCGGGGCTCTGCTGGATCTGGCGCCGCCGAGAGCGCGGAGCTCTCGGTCGAGAGCCACGCCGCCGCCGAGCGCAGGGGCCGACAGGAGCAGCACCGCGGCTGCCCCGATGACGAGCACGAGCAGGTGAGGTCTGCGTCGCATCAAGGGAGCAGGGCGGCCGGCTCGGGCAGGCAGATAGCCCGCTGCCGGGTGCGGCGAAGCGGCGCGCGGCTACGATCATCCGACCGATGCCCGCCGATCCCGCCTTCGCTCCCGTCCCCGCCGAGCCCGACCACGTCGCGCTCGAGCACCGCGTGCTCGAGCGCTGGGATCGCGACGGGACGTTCGAGCAGTTGCGCGAGAAGAACGCCGGCGGGCCGACGTTCTCGTTCATCGACGGGCCGATCACGGCCAACAACCCGATGGGCGTGCATCACGCCTGGGGGCGGTCGCTGAAGGACCTGTTCCAGCGCTACCACGCGGCGCTCGGCGAGGATCAGCGCTACCAGAACGGCTTCGACTGCCAGGGGCTCTGGGTCGAGGTCGAGGTCGAGAAGTCGCTCGGGCTCAACTCGAAGCACGAGATCGAGGCCTACGGGCTCGACCGCTTCGCGCGCGCGTGCCGCGACCGCGTGGCCGAGTACTCGAGCGTCCAGACCGCAGCAGTCGCGCCGGCTCGGCATGTGGATGGACTGGGAGCGGTCGTACTTCACGATGACCGACCCCAACATCAGCTACATCTGGGGCTTCCTCAAGGTCTGCCACGACCGCGGCTGGCTCTACCAGGGCCATCGCCCGATGGTCTGGTGCCTGCGCTGCGGCACCTCACTGTCACAGCACGAGGTCACAGCGACGGACTCCTACCGCGACATCGTCGACCCGTCGCTGTACGTGCGCTTCCGCTTCACCGACGCCCCGGACGAGGCGCTCGTGATCTGGACGACGACGCCCTGGACGCTGCCGGCGAACGTCGCCGCGACGGTCAAGCCCGACGCCGAGTACGTCTGGGTCGAGCTCGAGCGGCGAGCGCCACGTCGTCGCCAAGGATCGCTGCGAGGCCGTCTTCGGCGCCGGCGCGAGCGTCGTCGGGAGCGTGCGCGGCGAGGAGCTCGTCGGGCGTCCCTACGCGACCGGCTTCGACGACCTGCGCGCGCAGGCCGAGGTCGCCCATCGCGTCGTGGCCGACGCCGACATCGTGCTCGACGAGGGCACGGGGATCGTCCACATCGCGCCCGGCTGCGGCGCCGAGGACTTCGAGATCGGCCGCCGCGAGGAGCTGCCCGTGCTCGTGCCGGTCGACGAGGCCGGGCTCTTCGTCGACGGGCTACGGCGAGCTCGTCGGGCACGGCGCGCACGAGGTGCCCGACCTCGTCGTCGCGCACCTCGAGCGCGGCGGCTGGCTGCTGCGCCAGGAGCCCCACGAGCACCGCTACCCGCACTGCTGGCGCTGCGGCACGAAGCTGATCTTCCGCGTCGTCGACGAGTGGTTCATCCGCTGCGACGAGATCCGCCAGCCGATGATCGACGCCAACGCGCACGGTCGAGTGGACGCCCGCGCACTTCGGCAAGCGCATGGAGGACTGGCTGCGCAACATGGGCGACTGGTGCATCTCGCGCAAGCGCTACTGGGGCCTGCCGCTGCCGTTCTGGTTCTGCCCGGACGGCCACATGAACGTCGTCGCCTCGCGGGAGGAGCTGCGCGAGCGCGCCACCGCCGGCCTCGACGGGCTGCACGGAGCTGCACCGCCCTGGATCGACCCGGTCACGATCGACTGCGCCGAGTGCGGCGCCGTGGCCACGCGCGTGCCCGAGGTCGGGCGACTGCTGGCTGGACGCGGGCATCGTCCCGTTCTCGACGCTCGGCTACGGCCGCGACACGCTACGAGCCCGAGGGCTTCGCCGCGGGTGCGGGCGTCGGGCTGACGAAGGCCGACCTGCCCGATCACGCCTACTGGGAGAAGTGGTTCCCGGCCGACTGGATCTCGGAGATGCGCGAGCAGATCCGCCTGTGGTTCTACTCGCAGCTGTTCATGTCGGTCACGCTCGTCGGGCAGGCGCCCTACCGGCGCGTGCTCGGCTACGAGAAGCTGCACGACGAGCACGGCCGCGCCATGCACAAGTCGTGGGGCAACGCGATCTGGTTCGACGACGCGATCGAGAAGATCGGCGCCGACGTCAGCCGCTGGATGTTCGCCGGCCAGGACACCGGCCAGAACATGAACTTCGGCTACGGCCCGGCCAGCGACGTCGCGCGGCGCCTGCTCACGCTCTGGAACACGTACCGCTTCCTCGTCCTGAACGCGAACCCGGAGGGCTTCCGGCCGCTCTGGGACGAGGCCGACCGCGGGCCCGAGAGCGACAACCCGCTCGACCGCTGGGTGATCGCGCGCAGCGCAGCGAGCTCGCGCGCGACTGCCGCGCCGCGCTCGACGCCTACGACTCGCCGAGCATGACGCGGGCCGTCGAGGCGTTCTGGGACGATCTCTCGAACTGGTACGTGCGCCGCTCGCGCCAGCCGCTTCTGGGAGGGCGACCGCGCGGCCTTCGCGACGCTGCACCACGCGCTCGTGCAGTGCCTGCGCGTCATGGGCCCGGTGACGCCGTTCCTGACCGAGGAGATGTGGGACAACCTGGTCGCGCGCGGCTGCGGCCCGGACGCGCCCGTCCTCGGTGCACCTGGCGGGCTATCCGCGAGCCCGACGAGGCGCGCATCGCGCGCTGGCCTGCTCGGCGCCGATGGCCGACGTGCGCGCGGTCAGCGAGCTCGGGCACCGCGCGCGCTCGGAGGCCAAGCTGCGCGTGCGCCAGCCGCTCGCGTCCGCGGTCGTGGCCTGCGGCGAGCGCCGATCGCCTCGAGGCGCTGCGTCGGCCCTCAGCGGCGAGATCGCGAGCGAGCTCAACGTCAAGGCCGTGACCACGACGACCGACCTCGAGAGCCTCGTCGAGCAGCAGGTCGTGCCCAACTTCCGCGCGCTCGGCCCGCGCCTCGGCGCGAAGGTGCAGGAGGTGCGCGCCGCGCTCGCGGCGGGCGACTACGAGCTCGGCGACGACGGCGTCGTGCAGGTCGCGGGCGAGCAGCTCGACGCCGGGGGAGTACGAGCTGCGCTCGCACGCGCGCGAGGGCTTCGAGGCGCAGACCGACGGCTCGCTCGTCGTCGCGATCGACACGCGCGTGACCGACGAGCTCGCGCTCGAGGGCACCGCCCGCGACGTCGTGCGCTTCCTCCAGAACGTGCGCAAGGAGCTCGGCCTCGACGTCTCCGACCGCATCGCGGTGCGCTATGCGGCCGACGAGCGCGGGTCGGCCGTGCTCGCCGCGCACGGCGCAGTGGATCGCGCGCGAGGTGCTCGCGCGAGCGCTTCGAGCGCGGACGGCGGCGGCGATCACCGCTTCGCCGCGGGCGGCGCCGAGATCGACGTTCGCGGTCGAGCGCGCGTGAGCGCGCGCGCCGCGCGCCGTGGTCTTCGACTGCGACGGGCTGCTGATCGACTCCGAGGTGCGCTGGGCGGTCGCCGAGCGGCGCGTCGTCGAGGCGCACGGCGGCGAGTGGACGGCCGAGCTGCGCGAGCGGATGGTCGGCGGCTCGGGCGACAACACGGCGCGCGAGCATCGCCGAGTGGGTCGGTCTGCCGCGAGACGCGCCGCCGACGGACGTCCTGCGTCGAGGTCTACGACGGGCTACCTCGCCGTGCTCGACGAGCTCGGCGTCGAGCCGATGCCGGGTGCGCACAGCCGTCGTGTCGGCGGTCGCCGGCCGCCTCCCGCTCGCGGTCGCGTCCAACACGCGCGAGGCGACCGTGCGCGCGACGCTGGCCGCGAGCGGGCTGCCGGCCGTCTTCGACCTCGTCTTCACGCCCGATCAGGGACGCCGGCCGAAGCCCGCTCCGGACGTGTACCTGGCCGCCTGCGAGGCGCTCGGCGTCGCGCCGGCCGAGGCCGTCGCGTTCGAGGACTCGCCGCCGGGCGCCGCCGCGGCGCGCGCGGCGGGCATGTTCGTGATCGCGGTGCCCTCGGAGGGCATCCACGAGCTCGAGGCCGATCTCGTGCTCGGCTCCCTGCTCGACCTCGACCTCGCGGTGCTGGGGCTGTGAACCGTTGTGCCGCGCGTCGTCTGCGCGCCGGACAAGCTGCGCGGCGCGCTCGATGCGTTCGAGGCGGCGGCGGCGCTCGCCGAGGGCGTCCGCCGCGCCGGCGGCGGAGCCGCTCACGTGCGCCCTGGCCGACGGCGGCGAGGGAACGCTCGCCGTCGTCTGCGCGGCCGGGCGCGGCGCGAGCGCGTCGAGGTCGACGCGCGCGACGCGCTCGGGCGCCCGCGGCGCGCGGCGATCGGCGACTGCGGCGGCGGGACGTTCCTGGTCGAGGCCGCCGAGGCCGTCGGCCTCGGCGCTGCTGGTGCCGCGGCGAGCGCGATCCGCGCCGCACGGGCTCGGCCGGCCTCGCCGATCTGCTGCGCGCCGCGCTCGAGCGCGGCGCCACGCGCGTGCTCGTCGGGCTCGGCGGCTCGGCCACCGTCGACGGCGGCCTCGGGATGCTCGCGGGCCTGGGCGCGCGCGTGCCGGGAGCGACCGGCGAGGCGCTGCTCGGCGAGCTCGAGCTGGATCTCGCGCCCGCGCGAGCGCTCTTCGGCGGCGTCGAGCTGAGCGTCCTGCACGACGTGGACGTGCCGCTCTGCGGGCCGGATGGCGCGGCCGCGCTGTTCGGGCCGCAGAAGGGCCTGCGGCGCGCGGACATCGAGCCGTTCGATCGCGCGCTCGCACGCCTCGGACAGGCGTTCGGCGGCGACGTCGCGCAGCGCCCGGGCGCGGGCGCCGCGGGCGGGCTCGGCGCCGCGCTCTACGCGCTCGGCGCGGATTCGCGCTCGGGCTGCGAGGCCGTGATCGAGCTCGTCGGGCTGCGCGGCCTGCTCGCCGGGCGCGGCGCTCTGCCTGACGGCGGAGGGCTCGGTCGACCGCCAGAGCGCGCGCGGCAAGACGGTCGCCGGCGTGCTCGCCGCCTGCCGCGACGCCGGCGTTCCCTGCATCGTGCTCGGCGGGCAAGGTCAGTGCCGAGTCGATCGAGCCCGCTGCGCGCCCTGGGCGCGCTCGACGTGCGGGCGATCGGCCCGCCGCGGCCGGCGCCTCGATGTCGCCCTGGCGGTGGCGGCGGACGAGCTGGCCACCGCGGCGGAGCGAGCTGTCGCCAGGATCTGAGCGCCCGCACGACGGCCGGCCCTGTCTCGGGGCCTCTAGACTCAGCGCTGCCGAGCCGATGCGAATCAGCGTGAACTGGAACAAGCCGAGCACACGCCGAACGGCGCGCGCACTTGCCGCGGGCCTGCTCCTCGCGGCGGTGGCGGCGATCCCGGCCGGCGCGGCGGGCGAGCGGCCGAAGGTGCACCTGACGAAGAGCGGCCAGGCGGCGGCTCGAGCCGCCGTGGTCACCACGGACGACCTGCACGCGCCGGCGGGGTGGACGGGCGGCGCGGTCAAGCCCGCGGTGACGCCGTTCCCGCACTGCCCGGGCTTCAGCCCGAAGCAGGCCGACCTGGTGGTCAACGGCATCGCCGAGGCCACGTACCGCCACTCCTCCGGGATCGCCTTCAACACCGTCTCGCTCGTGCTCGCGACCCGCAAGATGGTGCAGGTGGATTGGAGGCGGACCGTGCTGGATCCGCGCGTGCCCGCCTGCCTCCGCTACCGGATGATCGAGGACGCGCGCTCGAGCAAGTTCACGTTCATCTCGCTCGCGCGGCTCCCGTTCCCGCGCGTCGCGCGCTTCACGAGCGCCTACCGCGTGATCTACGACGACCGCACGACGGGCAAGAAGGTGCGCATCTTCCTGGATCTCGTGTCGTTCGGGCGCGGGCGCACCGAGATCCTCATGTCCACGACCGGTCCGCTGATCGGAGCCGACGGCGTGCTGGATGCCGAGATCCGCCTCGGGCAGATCCTCGTCTCGCGCACTCCGGACTAGTGCCCCTGGCTAGCTCGGGCTGGCCTGCGCCTCGCGGATGCCGCGCGGCAGCGCGAAGTGCACGTTCTCCTCGATCAGGTGGTGCTCGGCGACGTCGCTCGACGCCGCGCTCGCGGAACCAGTCGACGACGCGCTCGACGAGCCACTCGGGCGCCGAGGCGCCGGACGTGATGCCGACCGTCTCGACGCCGTCGAGCCAGCTGTCGAGGATCTGCGTCTCGTCGTCGATCAGGTGCGCCGGCACGCCGAGGTCGCGCGTCACGTCGACCAGGCGCTGCGAGTTGGAGGAGTTCGCCGAGCCGATCACGAGCACCAGGTCGACCTCGCGCGCGAGCGACTTGACGGCCGCCTGGCGGTTCGTCGTCGCGTAGCAGATGTCGTCCTTGGGCGGCCCGACGATCGTCGGGAAGCGCTGCCTGCAGCGCCGCGATGATGTCGGTCGTCTCGTCGACCGAGAGCGTCGTCTGCGTGATGTAGGCGAGCTTCTCGGTGCGCGGCTCGGGCAGCCGCGCCACGTCCTCGACGTCTGCACGAGCACGATCTCGTCGGGCGCCTCGCCCATCGTGCCCGACGACCTCCTCGTGGCCCGCGTGGCCGATCAGGAAGATCGTGAAGCCGTGCGCCGGCGAAGCGCCTGGCCTCGTTGTGCACCTTGGTGACGAGCGGGCAGGTCGCGTCGATCGCGCGCAGCCGGCGCAGCGCCGCGTTGCGGTGCACCTCGGGCGCGACGCCGTGCGCCGAGAGCACGACGGTCGCGCCCTCCGGCACGTCGTCCTCGCTCTCGACGAAGATCGCGCCCTGCTGCTCGAGCCGCCGCACGACGTGGATGTTGTGCACGATCTGCTTGCGCACGTAGATCGGCGGGCCGTGCAGCGCGAGCATCTGCTCGACCGCCTCGACGGCGCGCTCGACGCCGGCGCAGTACCCGCGCGGGCGCGCGAGCAGCAGACGGGTGGGGCGCGTGGGCGACGGCACGACCCAAGCCTACCCCCAGAGGTCCACAAACGGCACAGTGGCGCGGCTTGAGCCCCCGCCGCGCATGGTACGGTGAAGCGATCGTGGGGAGCGGTACATCGTGAGCGACGGGCTGCGCCTGGCCGCGGCGCTCGCGGCCCTGCTCTGCGCGGCCGGGTGCATCCGGCTCGCGGTCGCGCTCGCGCGCGTCACGCGCTCGCGCCGCACGGCCGCGGGCGGCGCGCTGCTCGTGCTCGCGGGCTCCGTCGCGGGCGCCGCCTCGCCACCGCGGGCGCGCTGCTCGCTCGACGCCGCCGGTGCTGATCGCGATCGTGCTGGTCGGCGCCATCGCGGCGGGCGTCGCCGCAGCGTTCGCGGTGCCCGTCGCGGGCTCCATCGCGACGCCGGTCACGCGGAGCCTGTCGCCCGGGCGCTCGCTCGACCGCGCCAGCCGCGTGGCCGCCGCGGGCGCCACCGCGGCGAGCCGCGACGAGGTGCTCTCGCTGATCGTCGACGAGGCGCGCGCGCTGCTCTCGGCGCGCGCCGTGCTCGTGCTGCCCGTCGAGGGCGGCGATCGCGACGAGCGTCGAGGCGGCGCTCGCCGAGCATGGCGCCGAGGGCGTCCCGTCGATCGTCGTCCCGTTCGAGCGCGACGCGGGCACCTCGCTCGCCGCGATCGGGCCCGAGACCTCCAACGAGGACGCGCGCGAGCTGCTGGACGGCCTCGCGGCCGTCGGCCGCAGCGCGCTCGCCGGCGTCACCGCACGCGCGGGTGCAGCCTCGGCGCGCCGCCTCGACGCGGTCGTCGGCGGCGTCGCGCGCAAGCTCGCGGCGCTCCACGACAGCGGCGCCGTGGCCGCCGCGCTGGCCGCCGAGCTGCGCAGCCGGCTGCCGATCGAGAGCGTCGGCGTGCGCCTGGGCGAGGAGCCCGAGCGCTGGTACCCGGCGCCCGCCGCGCCCGAGGAGGACCGCCCGCGCGCCGAGGAGGTGCTGGTCTTCGACGGCTTCGCGCTCGGCACCGTGGCCTACGCGCCCACGCGCCCGCTCACGCTCGACGAGGAGCTGCTCGCCGATCGCGTCGTCGACGCCGGCGCGCTGGCGCTCGGCGTCGCCGGGCTGCGCAGCGCGGGACGCCAGCTCGCGGCGGCGCAGGCCGCGCTCGTGCGCGCGGCCGAGTCGCTGGCCGCCGAGCTGCATCCCGATCGCGTGCTGCAGCGCCTCGCGGAGGTCGTCCCGGGCGCACTCGCACGCCGACGCCGCCGCCATCTGGCTCGACGAGCCCGAGCAGGAGCGCCTGCGCGTGACGCACGTCCACGGCCATCCGATCACGCTGCTCGGCGCGGTCGTCAGCTCCGCGCGTCGGCGCCGCGGGCGCGGCGATCACCGGCGGGCGCCCGGTCGTCGAGCTGCACGAGGCGGACGACCCCGCCGTCCACCGCGCGCTCGACGCCGTGCGCCGCGAGCTGGCGGTCCCGCTGCGCCTCGGCGGGCGCGTGCGCGGCGCGCTCGTGATCTCGTCGTACGTCGCCCACCCCGGCTTCTCCGCCGCCGACGTCGAGCTCGGCCAGGCGCTCGCGCGACTCGCCTCGCTCGCGGTCGAGACGGCTCAGGCCTACGACGAGCGCGGCGCGCAGGCGCGCATCGACCGCGCCTCCTCGGAGCTCACGGCCGAGCTCGCGATGGCGCGCAACAGCGACGGGCTGCGCGAGTCGCTGGCGCGCGTCGCACGTCAGACGCTGGGCGCCGACGCTGCGCGCGTGCGTCTCGCCGCCGAGCTCGAGGACGGCCTCGCGAGCACCGGCGCGGCGCCCATCGGGCTCGAGCTGCTGGCCCTGCGCGAGCGCCGCGTCGTCGCCTCCGGCGGGCTCGGCAGCGACTCGCGCGTGTCGGCCGGAGGAGCGCCGCCGCGTGCCCGGCGCCGCGCTGCTGGCCGTGCCGATCGCGCACGAGGGCGCGCGCGCCGCCGCCGGCGTCGTGACGCTGCTGTGGCGCCGGACGCGCGAGTTCGACGATGCCGACGTGGCGCTCGCCGAGCGGCTCCGCGTCGCGGCGGCCGCCGCCGTCGAGCGCGTCCAGCTCGAGGAGGCCGAGCGCCGCGCGAGCACGACGGCCCGCGAGCTGCAGCGCGTCGGCGCGCTGCTCGCCGCCGACCTCGATCCGCGCGCGGTGCTGCGGCAGATCGTGGCGCAGGCCGTCAGCCTGCTGGGCGCCGACGCCTGCGCCCTGCGCCTGCTCGAGGAGGACGAGCTCGTCCTGCGCGCGGCCGAGGGCGCGCCGGTCGAGAGTCTCGGCGGCGAGCGCCTCTCGGTCAGCGACGTGCTCGCGGCCGAGGTGCTCGCCACCTCCCGCCCGGTCGCGCTCGACGACCTCGCCGCCGACGGCCGGCTGGCGCCGGACGATCCGGTGCTGCAGGCCGGCTTCGCGAGCTGGGCCGGCGCGCCGATCGCGAGCGCGGACGGCGGCGTGCAGGGCATGCTGGCGATCTTCGGCCGCCAGCCGCGGCGCCTGCGGGACGACGAGGTCGAGGCGCTCGCCGCGTTCGCGAACTCGGCCTCGGTCGCGCTCCGCAACGCGCTCCTCTACGAGGCCGTCGCGAGCGAGAAGGATCGCGTCGCCGCGATCCTCGGCCGCGTCGCCGACGCGATCGTCGCCACCGACGCCGAGGGCCGCATCCTGCTCTGGAACGCCGCCGCCGAGCAGATCACGCAGATCCCCGAGCGCCGGGCGCTCGGGCGCGTGCTCGCCGAGCTGCTCACGAGCGAGCTCGGCGACGCCGACGGCTCGGCGCACGGCCTGCTCGCCGGCGCCGGCGCGATCGCGACCGAGGTCCGGCTCGCGCGCGCCGGCCAGGAGCTCTGGCTGTCGGTCACGGCCGCCGACATGAGCGGCGGCGACGGCCGGCCGGGCCGCGTGCTCGCGATGCGCGACATCTCCGAGGTGCGCGCGCTCGAGCAGCTCAAGAGCGACTTCGTGGCCACCGTCTCGCACGAGCTGCGCACGCCGCTGACCTCGATCTACGGCTTCGCCGAGACGCTGCTGCGCGAGGACGCGAGCTTCGGCGAGGAGGATCGCGCGTCGTTCGTGCGCTACATCGCGAGCGAGGCCGAGCGGCTCAACCGGCTCGTCGACGGCCTGCTCAGCGCCGCGCGCCTCGAGACCGGCGCCGTCGGCCTGGCGCTCGCCCCGGTCGACGTCGCCGCGGTCGCGCGCGACGTCGCGTCGTGGGCCGGCGGCCGCTCCGAGCAGCACAAGCTCGCGCTCGTGCTGCCGCCGGGCGGCGCGCTCGCCGAGGCCGACGCCGACCGCGTGCGCCAGGTCCTGATCAACCTGATCGACAACGCGATCAAGTACTCGCCCGACGGCGGCACCGTGACCGTGCGCGTGCGCAAGCGGCGCCGCGTCGTCGAGCTGCGCGTCTCGGACGAGGGCATCGGCATCTCCGAGCGCGACCAGCGCAACCTCTTCCAGAAGTTCTTCCGCGTCGACGCGGCGATGTCGCGCGGCATCCGCGGCATCGGGCTCGGCCTCTACCTCGTGCGCGGCTTCGTGACCGCGATGGGCGGCCGCATCTGGGTCGAGTCGGAGCAGGGCAAGGGCTCGACGTTCGTCGTCGAGCTGCCCGCGAGCGAAGCGCCCGCGGCGTCGGCGCAGCGCCGCGAGGTCGCCTGATGGCCGGCGACGCGCGCATCCTCGTCGTCGACGACGAGCCCGCGATCCGGCTGCTCTGCCGCGTCAACCTCCAGGCCGACGGCTTCGCCGTGCAGGAGGCCCCCGACGGCGTCGCCGCCATGCGCATCGCGCGCGAGTGGCAGCCCGAGCTGATCCTGCTGGACGTGATGATGCCGGGCGAGGACGGCTTCGCCGTCGCCGAGCGCATCCGCGACGATCCCGCAGCTGTCCGGCACGCGCGTGCTGTTCCTGACGGCGCGCGCCGACATCGGCGACAACGAGCGCGCCCGCGGCACCGGCGCCGTCGGTCACGTGACGAAGCCGTTCAATCCCTCGTCGCTGGGCGACGAGGTGCGCGCCGCGCTCGCTCGCTAGCGAGCGGTCTAGAGGCAGGCTTCGGCGAGGTCGACGGCCTGTGCGGCCTCGAGCTCGAGTCGCTCGACCACGAGACGCAGCAGCTCGGCGCGCGTGAGGCGCCGCAACTCGGCCCGCGTCGTCGCGTGCGCCAGGAGGCGCGCGCGGTAGATCGTGATGCGGTGCGGCGTCGGGTCGACGGGCCAGGAGCGCGGCATCGCCTCGACTCGGATGACGCAATCGCCCAGGCGGTCGAGCACCCAGGCCGGCAGCTCCTCGACGCACTCGGCGAGCAGCTCGTCGACGTCGCGCGCCGTCAAGATCTGGATTTCCGTCCCCTGCTCCACACCGCGAAGCTACACCCGGTGTGCGCGGACCGGCCAGGGGTGAGCGCAGGTAGTGCCGGATGGTGTGGCGGATCCAACCAGCGGTACCCCTTGACAATGCAGATCTCGCAAGGTTCCGGGAGAGTCGTCGGCCGAATCGGGGCGGGCCGATTCGAACGGCCGGCCACCGCGTCCCAAACGCGGTGCTCTACCAGGCTGAGCTACGCCCCGGTGGCCCGCAGTCTACGACGGCCGGGTGCAGGCCCTGCGGTACTCGCTCATCCGGCGCCGACGGGCGTCGTGCGCGCGGCCGGCCGGCGCAGCGGGGCGCGCTGCGTGGCGAGCTCGAATCCGGCGTAGATCATCACGAGCCCGGCGAGCTGGGCGGCGAGCACGATGCCGTAGGCGTCGCCGATCCGCGTGAGCGTCCCGCTGCTCGCCACGACCAGCACGCCCGCGCCGATCAGGAGGTTGGCGAACGCGCGCTCGCGGCGCACGATCGAGCGCACGATGCCGGCCAGCAGCGCCAGCGTCCCGACGGTGTTGAGCGCGATCGCGTACAGGAACGCGTGGCCGGTGAGCGCCTCGTTGGGCGGCGGGCGCAGGCCGCCCTCGGCGAGCAGCGCGGTGTCGACGCCGGCGCTGAGGACGCCGACCGAGGCGGCGACGGCGGTGGCGAGAACGGCTCCCGTCATCACGAGCGCGACGTCGCGGCGCGCATGCAGGCAGATCGCGCCGAGCCCCAGGAAACCGACCGCGAGCACGCCGCCCGCGAGGTAGTAGATGCGGAACGTGACCGGCGACCAGCCGTACGACGCGCCGTAGGCCTCCGCGGCCGCGCCGGCGGCGAAGCACGCGAAGCCGAGCGCCCACCAGACGCGGTGGGCCGCGGGACGCGCGAGCGCGCCGCCCCCGAGCCGCGCCGCGAACGCCGCTGCGATCAGCGCCGTCGCGACCGGGATCGAGGTCGCGCCGAACGCGATGGCGAGAGGCACCTGCGACACCCGATCAGCATACGCCCCGTAGAGGGTTGCCACCCGTCCGCCCGGTCGTCGTAGCGTGGTGCGGCGTGCCTGCCCTCGACTACGCCTTCTTCGGTCCCAACGGCGCCCTCTACGGCATCGCGGGCGGCCCGCCCGACGCGCGCCGCGCCGTGCTCGTCGTCTCGCCGCCCGGCGTCGATGCCGTGCGCGCGCGCCGCGTGCTCTTCCGCCTCGTGCGCGCGCTGGCCGCGGCAGGGCACGGCGCGCTGCTGGTCGATCCGCGTGGCAGCGGCGAGAGTGCGCTCGCGTTCGAGGAGACCTCGCTCGAGACGCACGTCGCCGACGTCCGCGACGGCCTGCACGAGCTCGCGCGGCGCTTTCCGGAGGCGCACCAGCGCCTGATCGCCGTGCGCTACGGCGCGGTGCCCGCACTGGCCGCCGTCGAGCCGCCGGCCGCCGACGCGCTGCTCCTGATCGATCCCTGCCTCGACGTGCGCGCCGCGCTCCGCCAGGACCTGCGCAGCGAGATCGCCAAGCGCATGCGCCGCGGCGGCCCCGACGAAGGCGACGATCGCGATGCGCTGGTCGCCCAGATCGACGCCGGGCGGCCCATCGTGCTCGACGGCGAGCGCTTTCCGCCGGCGCTCTGGCGCGGTCTCAACGCGGCGCACCCCGCGGCCCTGCTGGCAGCCTGGGGCGATCGCGCCACCGTGCTGCGCAGCGGTCGCGACACGTTCGTGCCGTTCCACCGCCAGCTCCCGCAGGCGCGCGTGACGGTCGAGGAGCCGGCCTTCGAGGCGGCCGCTCTGGCCTGGGCGCGCGCGTGAGGCGCCGTGCGTTCGTCGTCCGCGCAGCCGACGGCGCCGAGATCGTCTGCACCTCGCACGAGCCGGCGGCACCGTTCGCTCGACGATCGTGATCGCGCCCAACGGGCCGCTGCCGCGCTCGGGGCCGTTCCGCTCGATGACGCGCCTGGCCGACCTGCTCTGCGGCGCCGGTCATCGGGTCGTGCGCGCCGATCTGCGCGGCTTCGGCGAGGCGGAGGCCGACGTCCCCGAGGCGACGATCCACGAGCACTACCGCAGCATCGAGCGCGGCCTGCACGTCGACGACCTGCGGGCGGTGACCGCGGCGCTCGACGACGATGGCACGCCGCTCGTCCTGTTCGGGAGCTGCGGCGGCGCGGTGACCTCCGTGCGCGCAGCCGAGGGGGACGAGCGCGTGCGCGCCGTCGTCGGCTACGCGCTCCCGGTGGTCCTGACCGGCGGGCGGGGTGCGGCGCTCGCCGGCCTCGGCGGCGCGCGGCGCGTGCTCGCAATGGCCCGCCTGGGCCTCGGCGAGGCCGTGCTGCGCGGCACGCGCGGCCGGCTGCTGCCGGGTGGACTGGCGCCCTGGCTGAATGCCGCCGCCATCCGCGCGCTGCGCGATCTCGCCGGGAAGCGGCCCGTGCTGCTGCTGTTCGGCGGTGAGGACGACGTGCAGGATCAGCTCGGGCGCTACGGGCTCGATCGCCTGCGGGGCATCGAGGTCGACGAGCTTGCCGGCATCGGGCACCACTTCGACGACCCGCGAGGACGTCGAGCGCGTCGCCACCGTGATGAACGCGTGGCTCGCCGCTCAGCTGTAGACGTCGACCCCGTGCGCTTCCTGGATGATGTTGCCGCCGTCGACGACGAGCGTCTGCCCCGTGATGTAGCTGGCCTCCTCGCAGGCCAGGAACGCGACCGCGGCCGCGACCTCGTCTGCGCGGCCCACCCGGCCGACGGGCGTCGAGCGCCCGGCGGTCAGCTCCTTCTCGGTCGATGACGCCGTGGCGATCCAGCCCGGCTGCACCGAGTTGGCGGTGACGCCGCGGCGCCCGCAGTCGTGCGCGAGCGCACGCATCATCCCGTCGACCGCGGCCTTCGCGGTCGAGTACCCGGTCGAGCCCGGGGTCGTGACGAGCGGGCCGGTGACCGACGAGACCATCACGATGCGCCCGTAGCCGCGCGCGAGCATGCCGGGCAGGGCCGCCTGGGTGACGTGGAACGCGGTCAGCAGGTTGAGCTCGAGATCGTGCCGGAACGTCCGCTCCGGGAGCTCTGCGAAGTGCGCGCCGTCGACCTCGACGCCGATCTGCGCCAGTCCGGCGTTGTTGACGAGCACGTCGAGCGGCCCGTGCGCGGCCTCGGCGGCGGCGACGAGCGCGGCCGCCTGGTCGCGGTCGGTGAGGTCGGCCACGTGCGCGTGCACGGTGGCGCCCGCTGCGCGCAGCTCGGCTGCGCGCGCCTCGATCCGGTCGGTCGTCGAGGTGATGGTGACGCGCGCGCCGAGCCGGGCCAGCAGCCCTGCACAGGCGAAGCCGATGCCGGCCTCGCTGCCGCAGCCCGTCACGAGAGCGGAGCGCCCATCCAGGCGCAGAGGAGTCGAGTCGTTCACGGGCACGGATGATGCCGCATCCGGCGGTCGGGTAGCTTCCCGCGCACAGCAGCGACGTCTGGAGAGGCGAGCCAGTGAATTGGGAGGTCTTCATCACCTGCGCGGTGACCGGCGCGGGTGACACCACGGGAAAGTCGGAGCGGGTGCCCATTCACCCGGCTGCGATCGCCGACGCGGCGATCGAGGCGGCCAAGGCCGGAGCCGCGATCGCGCACATCCACGTCCGCGATCCCGAGACCGGCCGCGGCTCGCGCGATCCGCGGCTCTATCGCGAGGTCGTCGAGCGCGTGCGCGCGGCCGACGTCGACGTCGTCCTCAACCTGACCGCGGGCATGGGCGGCGATCTCGTGCTGGGCGGGGACGAGACGCCGCTGCCGCTCGATCCGGCCGGCACGGACCTGGCAGGCGCCACGGAGCGCCTCGTGCACGTGCGCGAGCTGCTGCCCGAGATCTGCACGCTCGACTGCGGATCGATGAACTTCGCCGCGGGCGGCGACTACGTCATGACGAACACGCCTGCGACGCTGCGGGCGATGGCGCGCGGCGTCCAGGCGCTGGGCGTCCGTCCCGAGCTCGAGGTCTTCGACACCGGGCACCTCGTGATGGTCAAGGAGCTGATCGGCGACGGCCTGATCGACGACCCGGTCATGATCCAGCTCTGCACGGGCATTCCGTACGGCGCCCCGAGCGACATCCCCACGCTGATGGCGATGGTGAACCAGCTGCCGTCGGGCGCGATCTTCTCGGCCTTCTCGATCGGGCGCCTGCAGCTGCCGTTCGTCGCGATGGCGGCGCTGGCGGGCGGCAACGTCCGCGTCGGGCTCGAGGACAACATCTACCTCTCGCGCGGCGTGCTGGCGGGCAACGGCCAGCTCGTCGAGCGCGCCGTGCGCATCCTCGACGCCATGAACGTGCGCATCCTCAGCCCGGACGAGACGCGCGCGAAGCTCGGGCTCGTACGGCGCTGATCGACCGGCCTCGAGCGTCGGGGCCGACGCGGTGGCGCGCGCGGTAGGCGCGGCGCCCGGCGAGGGAGTCGATCGTGATGCCGTAGACGTCGGCCAGGCGCGATGCCGCGTCGACGCGGATCACGCCGGTGCGCTCCCAGCCGCGCAGACGGGTGACGCGTGATCCTGAAGCCCTGCTCCGCGAGCATCGCGACGACCTGCTGCTCGGACATGCCCGTCCGCGCGCGCGCTCCGCGCAACGCCTGCGCGACCTCTGCGACGGCCGGATCCACCGGCCGTTCCGTCGCGGCCTCGGGGGCCGCGACGTCGGCGACGAGAGCGCGGAGAGGCGCCGGTCGTCCGCTGGTGGAGAGGGAGGGGGTCATGATCGCGTCGGGGCTCGATCGCCCGGCGCGGCTTCTGGGCGCCCGTCCGGAGTGGACGTGTCTCGCACGCTATGCCCCATCTGGCGTGCCCGCGTCCCCCGAACGGGTGAGTGCTAGGCGGTGACCTCGGCCGCGGTCATGTCCTCGACCGCGGCGTTGCCGGCATGCGCCTTGAGGTGGTACGCGGCCCTCTGCGCCCCCTGCTTCGAGGCGTAGATGTCGCTCCAGAACAGGAGCTCGTCACTCCCGAGCATCCAGACGTGCACACGGTAGCCGCCCGATGCCCGGTCGATCGTGATGCGCATTGCTCGGGTCGGATTCCATGTGGAGTGGTACCCGCTCTCACGTATTCGACGCCTGAACCGGCCGCGCACTCGCGGCCTCCTCGGAAGCGGGCGGAGGGAATCGAACCCTCATCAGTGGCTTGGAAGGCCGCCGCTCTACCATTGAGCTACGCCCGCGAGGAGATGCGTCGGACACTAGCGGAGGCGACTCGAGGACCCTCTGGTGAGGGTGCGAGAGTACGAGGCGCCCGGCCCGGCGCCCCCAGAACGCCGGACCGGGCCTCGTACGGCGGCCGCTAGGCCGCCGTATCCCCTACCGGCACGAGGCCGGGCAGTCGTGGGGGCAGTTTTGGTGTTCTTCGCTCATAGCCGCCGATGCGTAACGGGACCAGTCGCGTGGTCCCGTCGCCGTAACGCACGATAAGCGTCCCGGTGAACCCTCTGCGGCTTCCGAGCGAGTTCGCCTCGAGGTAAAACGCGTTCCGGCCCATGACGGCACGTCGCGTGACACCGCGGGCGCGCAGGCTGATGGACGTGACGCCGTCCATCGCGAGACCGTAGACGCGCAGCGTTCCCGGGGCGTTGTCGATCATGACGTCGACCGGCCTCGCGAGCGTGAGCCCGGGCTCCGCGAGGCACCCGCCCGCTCCCCCGGCGAAGCGGAAGCAGAAGCTCCCGTCGGCGGCCGTGAAGCCGGTGACGCGGTGCCCCCCGACGAGCCACGTGCGCCGCCCTCCTGCGTCGCGCGGCTGCTTGCCGGCGGCTCCGGCGATCCATGTGGTGGCGTGAGCGCTTGCCTCGAGGCGCTCGTCGCGCAGCGCGGAGAGGTGCCGGTCGGTGCTCGCGAAGAACCCGGTGGCCGCGACCGAGCCGGCTGCGGCGAGCGTGAGCGGTGCCGCCACGGCGGCCAGGATGACGGCCCTCCGCCGCCGCCGGCGGCGACGCTGTGCCTGGCGCTCGAACGTCTCGGCCGTGAGATCGAGGGCCACGTCAGGGTCGCCGCAGTCACTCAGGAGTGTGCGGTAGACAGCGCGGGCATGCCGGCGATAGAAGGCGGCGAACGCGCTTGCGTCCACGCGCGCACGCCGCAGCAGTTCGCTGTCGTCGAGGCCTGGGGAATGCATCTACCGACAAGGATGCACAATGAGCGGAACGTGTGACAGCGAACCTCGCGTCCGGGCGCGCCGCGGGCGCGCTACGGCAGTCCGTCCGCCGCGCTCTCGAGGGAGACGTGGAACGGCTGCGCGGATCGTGCCGTCGCCCATCGTCGCGATCAGCTCGCCGTCGACGCCCGCCGTTCGGCCGAGGCCCGGGTCGGAGTACGCGAACGAGTTGTGGGCGAGCACGGCGCCACCCGTCCCGGCGATCAGCGCCAGCGCGATCCCGATCAGGCCGGTGCGCCTCTCGAGCAGTGGCATTCTCATCGCCGGCGCCTCGTGGTTTGACAGGTCGCGCGCCAGACCGTTCTCCCGGTCGATTGCCATCGGCACTCAGCGAGCGCCGGCACGTCTCCTGCGCCCGAGCGGATTGCGAGCGGTGATCTGGGCATTGCTGTTTCGCGACCTCCGCGCCGTGTGTCGTTTGCGCATGCCGCGGCCACACTCCGGAGAGCGACGGCCACGGGTGCAGTGCTCGCCTGCGCCGCACGTCCAGTGGCGGACAACTGCCCACAGTTGCCCGCCACCGGGCACGCGCGTCGTTCGCGCGGGCATAGAGCAATAGATGCAGTTGTCACGGCACGTGTGACACGCGGGTGACCGCAACACCCCGCCTGCCGGAGGCCGCGGCGCGGCCGACCTCGCGCGCGCCATTCGTCTCGCGCTTTATGCAGATTCCGGCGGGAAGCCGCAGCGCTCGTCCAGATTGCCTCTTGTTTCAGCCGAGCACGGGACTAGCATGAGATCCATGTCCACAACCGCCCCTGTGCTGGCCGAGCTGCCGGAGCTGCTCGTGTCCGGAAGCATGCTCGAGGCCGTGACCGCCTTCGGGCGGCGCGTGCAGGTGCGGGTCGAGAGCGTGGACGGCGCCGGCGTCGACGTGGCCTGCCCCGACGGAGCGCTCGTGCCCGGCATGCCGGTCACGGTACGCGTCGCCACGGGTGGCGGCGTCGCGTTCGTGCAGCTGGGCGTCGAGCGAATCGAGTCGACCGGCGCCTGGGCGCACGCGCGTCTGCGCGCGAGCGCGGTGCTCTCGGTCGACGGCGAGCGCCGCTTCAGCCGTTGCCGCTACGCGGGCACCGTCTGGCTGGGAGGTCGCCGCTCGGGTGCGGCCGAGGGCGAGGTCGTCGATCTCAGCGCCGTCGGCATCCGCTTCCGCACCGCGTCCCGGCTCGACCCGGACGACGAGCTGGAGCTCGCGCTCGAGGTCCCGGGACAGCAGCCGATCGCGATGCGCGCTCAGATCCTGCGCATGCGCCCGCTCGACGATGGCCGCAGCGAGGTCGCTGCCGAGGTCACCGCGCTCGAGAGCGACGACTGGGCGCGCCTCGAGCGCCTGCTCGCTTCCTGACGCGCCTGACCTGACCGGCTGACCTAGACTGGCCGCGTGGGGGCGAACCGGACCGTGCTCGTCACCGGCTCGAGCGGCTATGTCGGTCGTCGGCTGGTGGCTCGCCTGGCGGAACGCGGCACCCCGGTGCGCGCACTCGTGCACCAGTCGCGCCTCGACCTGCCCGACGGCGTCGAGGCGGTCACGGGGGACATCACCGACGCGAGCACGCTCGCAGCGGCCTGCGAGGGCGTCGACGCGATCGTCAACCTCGCGTCGATCACGGCTGATCGCAAGCCGCCGCGCGGCGGCTACGACCGCGTCAACGCCGAAGGCCCTGCCGCGCTCGCGGCCGCCGCCAGGACAGCCGGGGTGCGGCGGTTCGTGCACCTCGCCGGCATCGACACGACCGTGGGCGAGCCCGGCCCGTACCTGGCGGGGCGGCGGCGCGGCGACGCCGCGGTGCTCGCATCGGGCATCGAGTCGGTCGCGATCCTGCGTCCGTCGATCATGTTCGGCGGTCGCGACTCGGCCTTCGTCAAGGCGCTGGCCCGCCTCGTCAAGCGCGCGCCTGCGGTGCCCGTCCCGGGCGACGGCACCGTCCGCCTCCAGATGGTCTGGGTCGAGGACGTCGTGCGCTGCGCGATCCAGCTCACCGACGACATGCGCCCCGGGCAGTTTCCGATCGGCGGTCCCGACCAGCCGACCTACGACGAGGTGCTCGACACGATCGGCGAGGGCCTCGGCAAGCGCAGCGTGCGCAAGGTGCACCTGCCGGTGCCGGTGTTCGTCGGTGCAGGCGCGGGTGCTCGCGTTGCTGCCCAGCCCACCGCTCACGCCCGCGGCGCTCGAGCTCTTCGCGAGCGACAACACCACCACCCCGGACGCGATCGAGCAGCAGTTCGGCTTCCGCCCGCGCGGCTTCGCGGAGCACGTGCGCCGCGAGGGCCTCTTCGCCTAGGGCAGCCTGGCGCGCGACGAGGATCTCCTCGAAGTACTCGCCGGCGCGGCGGCTGGTGCGCCGGTTGACGTGGCGCAGCGTGCGTGACTCGAGGCGCAGGCCGGCGCGCTCGAGGATGTCGTCGTAGAGGCCGAGACGGTCGTTGACGACGATGGCGAGCGGCGCGCCCGGGCGCAGGCAGCCGGCGCTCGTGGCGAGCGCGGCCACCATGTCGTCGGCGTAGGCGCGCACCGCACGCGCGCCGGCTCCGCGGCTGCGGCTGCCGATCTCCTCCTGCGGGCGCTGCGCCAGCCCGAGCAGCGCGTAGGCGTAGGCGTGCTGGTCGTGGTAGTCGATGACGCCGACGTACGGGGGCGAGGTCACGAGTGCGTCCGCCGGCCGCTCGAGCCTCAGGTCGCGCACGTCGAGGTGATGGACGTCGGCGCTCGCGCCGGCCGGCCGCACGGCGGCGAACGCCGCCACGCGCGCCGCGACGTCGTGGGAGTAGCGGCGCAGGAAGCGCAGCGCGCCCGCCGTCGGCAGGCAGGTGCGGCGGTGCTTGTGGCACCAGTACGGCTCGCGCACCGGCTCGCGCGCGCTGTCGAGCGCGTCGTGCCGCACGAGCCGCGCCGAGCGCGCCGCGCGCGTCAGCACCAGCGTCGCGAGACCGCTCCACGGGCGTCTCCTCGCCGATCGCGGCGCGGTAGGCGAGCAGCTCGCGGCGAGCGTCCGGGCCGTACCACTCGCCGAGGTACGCCGGCGCCTTGCCGCGAACGTCGCCGGAGGCGAGCAGCTCCTCGGCCCGCGCGAGCGTCGCGGCGAGCCCGGCCGCGACCTCGGCGGCGTCGTGGGCGCGCGTCTTCTCCCGGGTGAGCAGCGCGTTGAAGGCGGAGACGTCGCAGCCCACGGCGTCCCGGCCGAGCCCCACGGCCTCGACGAGCGTCGTGCCGGAGCCGCAGAACGGATCCAGCACGAGCCCGCCGGCCGGGCTGTGGCGCCGGATCAGCGCCTCGGCGAGCTGTGGCGGGAACTTGCCGAGGTACGGGTGGAGGCCGTGCACGTGCTTCGTGCGCTCGCTCTGCGGCAGCGCGCTCTCGGACCACGACAGCTCGAGGTCGATCTCGGCGTACAGCGCTTCCTGCGTCCCGGACACGCGACCCACGCTAGTCGCGGGTGCGGACGGATCGCGGCTCCCTCCTACACTCCGGGCGATGGTGGAAGCAAGCCCCTTCGCGGCCGACGAGCCGATGGCCGAGCTGCACGCGCACCTCGGCGGGTCGGTGCCGACGTACGTGATGTGGGAGTCGGCGCACGCGCAGGGCATCGCGCTGCCGACGCGCGACTACTGGGAGTTCGACCGCATGGTCTCGATCTCCGATCCGCGCGGCGTCGACGGGCTGGACGCGCTCGACGAGGTCTACCACGTCACCGAGCTGATCCAGTCGAGCCCGCTCGCGGTCGAGCGCTGCGTGCACGGGATGATCGGCGGCGGCTACCGCTCGCAGCGCATCACCACCTGCGAGGTGCGCTTCAACCCGATGAAGCGCAACCGCGGGGGCGAGCGCGACCTCGACCACATCATCCTGGCGGCGCTGCGCGGCGTCGATCGCGCGCAGCTCGAGTACCCGCAGGTGCGCGCGGGCGTGATCCTGATGATGGATCGCACGTTCGACGACCGCCAGAACGAGATCATCGTGGAGAAGGCCTGCCGCTACGCCTCGCGCGGAGTCGTCGGCATCGACATCGCCGGCCCGCGTCCCCACGGCGGGCGCTTCGCCTACGCGCCGCTGGCGCCGCTCGTGCAGCAGGCGCGCGCGGCGGGCCTCGGCGTGACGGTGCACTGCGGCGAGGAGGGGTACGTCGAGGAGGTCGGCGAGGTGGTCGAGACGCTGAGGCCCGACCGCATCGGCCACGGAATCCTCGCGGCGGGAGATGCCGCGCTGACCGCCCTGATCGCCGAGGCCGGCATCGTGCTCGAGGTCTGCCCGACCTCCAACCTCCTGACCGGCGCGCTCGACGACGCCGACGAGGTGCGCCGGGTGTTCCGGACCTTCCTCGACGCGGGCGTGCGGGTGACCGTCTCGACGGACGGCCCCGAGATGATGCGCACCCACCTGCGCGACGAGTTCGCGTTCCTGTGCGCGATCGGCGCGATGACCTCCGACGAGGCGCGCGCCGCCAACGCGCTCGCGCATGCGGTGAGCTTCGTCGCGCCGCACGGATAGAGTCCGCGCGGTGCCGGACGAGCTACAGCGAACGCCGCTGTACGGCCGCCACGCGGAATCGGGCGGGCGCCTCGTCCCCTTCGCCGGTTGGGAGATGCCGGTGCAGTACAGCGGGCGTCATCGACGAGGTGCGCGCCGTGCGCACCGCGGCCGGCGTCTTCGACGTCTCCCACATGGGACAGGTGCAGGTCGGCGGCAGCGCGGCGCACGCGTTCCTGCAGGGCGTGCTCTCCAACGACCTCGACCGCCTCTCGCCCGGCCAGGCGCAGTACACGCTGCTCACGAACGAGCGCGGCGGCATCGTGGACGACCTGATCGCGTACCGGCGCGAGGCCGGCTACCTGCTCGTCGTCAACGCCGGCAATCGTGCCATCGACATGGCACATCTGACGGAGCGCTGTCCCGAGGGCGCGACGCTCGTCGACGAGTCCGACGCGCACGGCATGCTCGCGTTGCAGGGGCCGGCCTCGCTCGCGCTGCTGGCGCCGTTGTGCGAGGGGATCGACCCGCTCGAGGCGGCCGCCTTCACGTTCGCCGAGGCGCGCGTCGCCGGGGTGTCGTGCACGGTCGCGCGCACCGGCTACACCGGCGAGCCCGGGGTCGAGCTGATCTGCCCCGCGACCGAGCTGGTGGCGCTGTGGGACGCACTCGTCGAGGCCGGCGCCGTGCCCTGCGGGCTCGGCGCGCGCGATGCCCTGAGGCTCGAGGTCTGCTACCCGCTGCACGGCAACGACATCACGCAGGACACGAACGCGATCGAGGCGGGCCTGGGCTGGGTCTGCGCCACCGGCAAGTCGTACGTCGGCTCGGACGCGCTCGCCCGCACGCGCGCCGAGGGCCCGCGACGCAAGCTCGTGGCGCTGCGCATGGACGAGGAGCGCGCCGTGCCGCGGCCCGGGTGCCCGATCCTGGACGCCGGGGAGGTCGTCGGCGAGGTCACGAGCGGAACGTTCTCGCCCACGCTCGAACGCGGCATCGGCCTGGGGTATGTGCCCTCCGGGCTGGCCGACCCCGATACTGCCATCGCCGTCGACGTGCGCGGGCGCACGCTCCCGGCGCACACCGCGCGCAAGCCGCTGTACGTAGGAGGTTCTGACTAGATGCCAGCTGCCGAGAGCTATCCGGACGATCTGCGCTATCACCACGGGCACGACTGGGCTCGCGTGGACGGCGACACCGCCACGTTCGGCGTCACCTGGTACGCGCAGGACTCGCTCGGCGACCTCGTCGTCTACCTGCCGCCCGAGGTGGGTGCCGAGGTGACGGCGGGACGCGAGTACGGCGAGCTGGAGTCGGTCAAGGCCGTGTCCGGCATCGTCGCGCCGTGCTCGGGGACCGTGACCGAGGTCAATCAGGCCGTGATCGACGCGCCCGAGCTCGTCAACGACGATCCGTACGGGCAGGGCTGGCTGATCCGCGTGCAGATCTCGAACCCCGCGGAGCTCGACGAGCTGCTCGACGCGACGGCCTACACGGCACTCGTCACGGGTCTCTGACCGTGCAGCGCCTCGTCGATCTCGAGCGCGCCGTCCCGTTCTCGCGGCGCCACATCGGGCCCTCGCCCGAGGATCAGGAGCGCATGCTCGCGCTGCTCGGGCACGCCTCGCTCGAGGATCTCGCGCGCGCGGCCGTTCCCGCCTCGATCCTGCTCGGCAGCGACCTCGACCTGCCCGCCGCGCTGCCGGAGATCGACGTGCTCGCCGAGCTGCGCGAGCTCGGCCACCGCAACCGCGTGATGACGACGATGATCGGCCTCGGCTACTACGGCACGCACACGCCCCAGGTGGTGCTGCGAAAGGTGCTCGAGAACCCGGCCTGGTACACGGCCTACACGCCGTACCAGCCCGAGATCTCGCAAGGTCGCCTGGAGGCGCTCCTCAACTACCAGACGATGGTCTGCGACCTCACGGGGCTGCCGCTCGCGAACTCCTCGCTGCTCGACGAGGCGACGGCCGCGGCCGAGGCCATGACGGTCGCGCGCCGCTCCTCCAAGGCGGCGTCGAACCGCTTCGTCGTGGACGTCGACGTGTTCCCGCAGACGCTCGCGACGCTCGGGACGCGCGCCGAGCCACTCGGGATCGAGATCGTCGTCGCCGACCTCGCCGGCGGCCTGCCCGAGGGCGGCTGCTTCGGCGTCCTGGCGCAGTACCCCGGTGCGAGCGGCCAGGTGCGCGATCTCGCGCCGCTGATCGAGGCCGCGCACGCCGAGGGCGCGCTGGCCTGCGTCGCGGCCGACCTGCTCGCGCTCGTCCTGCTCAAGCCGCCGGGCGAGATGGGGGCGGACGTCGTCGTCGGCACGTCGCAGCGCTTCGGCGTCCCGATCGGCTTCGGCGGTCCGCACGCGGCCTACATGAGCGTCCGCAGCGGCCTCGAGCGCGCGCTGCCGGGCCGCCTGGTCGGGCTCTCGATCGATGCCGACGGCAACCCCGCGCTGCGGCTCGCGCTGCAGACGCGCGAGCAGCACATCCGCCGCGAGAAGGCGACGTCGAACATCTGCACCGCGCAGGTGCTGCTGGCGGTGATGGCGTCGATGTACGCCGTCTACCACGGGCGCGAGGGGCTCGAGCTGATCGCCCGGCGCGTCCACCGGCTGACCGCGATCCTGGCGCAGGGGCTGCGCGACGGCGGGCTCGAGCTCGTGCACGACGGCTTCTTCGACACGATCCGCGTGCGCGTCCCGTACCACGCCGACGCCGTCATCGCGGCCGCCCGCCAGCTCGGGATCAACCTCCTGCGCGTCGACGCCGACACGGTCGGCATCTCGTGCGACGAGGTCACCGAGCGGCCGCAGATCGAGGCGCTCTGGACCGCGTTCCGCGTCCAGGGCGACATCGAGGCGCTCGACGCCGAGACGCCCGACGCGATTCCCGCCGGGCTCGCGCGCAGCTCCGACTTCCTCACCCATCCCGTCTTCAGCGCGCACCGCTCCGAGACGCAGATGCTGCGCTACCTGCGCACGCTCTCGGGCCGCGACGTCGCGCTCGACCGCTCGATGATCCCGCTCGGCTCCTGCACCATGAAGCTGAACGCGACGACCGAGATGCAGGCAGTGTCCTGGCCCGAGTTCTCGACGATCCACCCGTTCGCCCCGCTCGACCAGGCCGACGGCTACGTGACGCTGATCGACGACCTCGAGCGCTGGCTGTGCGCGATCACCGGCTACGACGCGGTCTCGCTGCAGCCGAACGCCGGCTCGCAGGGCGAGTTCGCGGGTCTGCTCGCGATCCGCGAGTACCACCGCGATCGCGGCGACGAGGGGCGCGACGTCTGCCTGATCCCGTCGAGTGCGCACGGCACGAACGCCGCGAGCGCCGTCATGGCCGGGATGCGCGTCGTCGTCGTGGCCTGCGACGAGCTCGGCAACGTCGATCTCGGCGATCTCCGCGCGAAGCTCGCCGAGCACGCCGAGCACGTCGCGGCGCTGATGATCACGTACCCCTCGACGCACGGCGTGTACGAGCAGTCCGTGGGCGAGATCTGCGGTCTCGTGCACGACGCCGGCGGCCAGGTCTACGTGGACGGCGCCAACCTGAACGCGCTCGTCGGCCTCGCCCAGCCCGGGCAGTTCGGTGCCGACGTCTCGCATCTGAACCTGCACAAGACGTTCTGCATCCCGCATGGCGGCGGCGGGCCGGGCGTCGGCCCGGTCGCGGTGCGCGCCCACCTCCGGCGCTTCCTCCCCAACCATCCGCTGCAGCCGGCCGCCGGCCCGGCGAGCGGCCCGGGCCCCGTCTCGGCCGCGCCGTGGGGCTCGGCCAGCATCCTGCCGATCTCGTGGGCCTACATCCGCCTGATGGGCCCGGACGGGCTGCGCCAGGCGACGCAGGTCGCGATCCTCAACGCCAACTACATCGCGCGCCGCCTCAACGAGCACTTCCCGGTGCTCTACACCGGCCAGGGCGGGCTCGTCGCGCACGAGTGCATCCTCGACCTGCGGCCGATCACCAAGGAGACGGGGGTGACGGTCGAGGACGTCGCCAAGCGGCTGATCGACTACGGCCTGCACGCGCCGACGATGAGCTTCCCCGTGGCCGGCACGCTGATGGTCGAGCCGACCGAGTCCGAGGATCTCGGCGAGATCGACCGCTTCATCGACGCGATGATCCGCATCCGCTCCGAGATCGACCGCGTCGCCGCCGGCGAGTGGCCGGCCGACGACAACCCGCTCGTCAACGCGCCGCACACGGCCGAGATGCTGACGCGCGAGTGGGCGCATCCGTACACGCGCGACGACGCCTGCTACCCGGATCCCGGCCTTCGGCGCATGAAGTACTGGTCGCCCGTCCGCCGCATCGAGGGCGCGTACGGCGACCGCAACCTCGTCGTCACCTGTCCGCCGGTGACCGAGTACGCCCTGAGCTAGCCCTGCCTCAGGGCACGATCAGGATCGTGCGCCGCGAGATCGTCGCGCGGCGCGTCTTGTCACGCACGGTGACCACGACCTGCGCCTTCGTGCGGCCCTTCACGGCGCCCGGCGCTGAGCACGATGCGCCCCGTCGTGCCGGCGCGCCAGGCGAGCGAATCCGTAGCCCGCGGCCTGGCCCTTGACGACGAGGTGCGTCGCGATCCGGCACGGGCCGATCGCGACGGCCGGGCACTCCACGAGCACGTGGATCTTCGAGCCGTGCAGCAGGCGCGTGCGGGCCGTGCGGATGCGCACCTTGGGCGCCTTGGGGGGCAGCGTCACGCGCACCGTGGCCACACCGTCGAGGCCGACGTCCATCCCGTCGGTCGCGCGGAACGTGAACGTGTCGGCTCCGGTGTACCCGGGGAACGGCGTATAGAGGACGGTGCCCGTCGCCTTGGCGAGCGCGCCCAGCCTGCCGTGCAGCGGCTTCTTGACGATCGTCAGCGCGATCTTGTCGCCGTTCGGGTCCGAGCACGCGACCACGACCGAGCGCGCCTTGTTGGCCGGCGTCGCCGCGCGGACGGCGAGGCAGTTGGGCGCCTGCTGCGGCCCGAGGACCGCGATGCCGTCGCTGAGGGCGCTGACCGCGAAGAGCCGCGAGCCCGTCGGGGCTGACGGCGAGACCGCGCGGATCGTCGAGCGAGCGCGCGGCGCGGCAATCGGTCGAGGCCTGGCGCCGCAGGCAGCCGCCCGCGCCGGGCGTGGGGGTGAGGGCGCTCGTCGCCGGATCGAGCTGCAGCGTCACGATCGAGTCGGCCCGGGAGGACGCGACCCAGACGATGCGCGAGTCGGGGCGGAAGGCGAGCGCGCGCGGGCCGTGCACCAGCGTCGAGAGCACGCAGCCGGGCGTCGCGGGGTTGCCGGTGACGCAGGCGACGCGCGTGAGCGCGCCGGTGGCGGCGTCGCGCCGGAACGTCAGCACGGCGTCGCTGTCGGTGCCCGCCGCGGCAACGGTGGTGCCGTCGGGCGAGACGGCGACGGCCGATGCGCGTGCGAGCCCGCCGATCGGCGTGCAGTCGTTGTAGGCGCCGTCGCTGAGACAGCCGGATCCGGTCGGCAGCTGGGTGAGCGTCCCGGTCGTCACGTCGCGCCGGAACGAGGTCAGGGTGCCGGCGGTCGAGGTGACGTAGAGCGATGCGCCGTCCGGCGAGATGGCGATCCCCGAGGGCGAGTCGACGCCGCTGACGGGCGTGCAGGTGGAGCGGTTGGCGCGCAGGCAGCCGGCGGTGCCGGCGAGCGGTGTCAGGCGACCGGTCGCCGCGTCGCGCGAGAACACCGTGATGGCGTCTGCGGATGCCGCACCCGACGTAGGCGAAGCGCCCGTCGGGCGAGATCGCGATGGCGTCGGCGCCCGCCAGGGCCTGCGCGTTGGCACAGCCGGGCGTCAGGGTGGTCGTGACGCAGCCGGCGATGCCGTTGAGCTGCACGAGCGATCCGTTCGGCTGACGCGCGAAGCTCGCGACGGCGCCGGCCCCGGCCGCGGCGACGTAGACGTGCAGGCCGTCGGGCGAGACCGCGATGGCCGAGGCGCCCTCGAGCGCACGCGCGCCGCCGCAGTCGGGCTGAGCGATCGAGGTCAGGCAGCCGGCGCTGAGGTTGAGCTGCTGCAGCAGCCCGTTGCGCGAGTCGGCGGTGAACGTCGTCACGGTGGCGGGCGTCGCCGAGGCGACGTAGAGCGACTTGCCGTCGGGGCTCAGCACCACTGCCCGGGCGTCGTCGAGGCCGTGCGCCGCGGTGCACCCGAGCGCGACCTGCATGGACGCGCACCCGCCTGCGCCGGCGGTCTGCGCCAGCGTGCCGGCGGGCGACGCAGCCATCGCGGAGGCGCCGGGAAGGAGGACGCACAGGACCAGAGCGAGGAGACCGGAACGGAGCCGCATGTCTCTCAGGGTGCCACGGGATCGGCCGGACCGCGTCGTCCGGCCGGCCGGAGGCGCTGCTAGCGCGAGCCCCGCGAGGCGCCGGCGAGCGCGCGTTCGTAGAGGTCGAGCGTCATGCGCGCGGTGCGCTCCCAGGTCAGCTCCGCGCGCGCCCGCGCCATCCCCGCGACGGCGCGCGCCCGGGCGGCGGGGTCGGTCAGCGCGCGCACGAGCGCGTCCGCGAGCGCGCCCGCATCGTCGGGCGGGACGGGGTCGCCGAGGTCGTAGTTCGCGCACAGCTCGGGGAACGTCCCGACGGCGGTGACGACGGGCGGCACGCCCTGGGCGAGCGCCGTGGCGAGCACGCCGGAGCCCTCGATCCAGCGGTAGGGCAGCGCCACCGCACGCGCGCGGCCGAACACCGAGGTGACCTCGGATTCCGCGACGAAGCGCAGATCCCAGGTGATCCGTTCCCCCATGCCGAGCGCCTCGGCGCGCGCGCGCAGCGGCTCGACCGGCATGCGCGGGCTGCCGACGACCTCGAGCGTCACGTCCGGCACGCTCCGCGCGATGGCCGGCAGGGCCTCGATCAGGACGTCGAGGCCCTTGTCGGGGCGGATCAGGCCGAAGAAGAGCAGGTGCGGTGCGAGCTGCTCGGGCCGAGCGTCGATGCCCGCGCCGGTGTGGAGCAGCGCGTGCGGGATCACGGCGATCCGTTCTGCCGGGACGCCGCCGACCTCGACGAGCAGGCGGTCGCGGCTGGCCGCTCCGTGCACGATCACGCGGTCGCAGCTCGCGTAGAGCTCGGCCCACAGCGGCGCGGCGTCGCGCGAGCGGCGCGGCAGCACGTCGTGCGCCGTGAACACGGTCGCGCGGGCCTCGTGCCCGGCGGCGCGCAGCGCCTTGAGGTCGAGTGCGGGCGAGGGCGCCCACTGCCAGTGGATGACATCGGGATGCCAGGCGCGGGCGCGGCGGACGAGCCGCGCGAGGCCGACGGCGTGACCGGTGGCCTTGAGCGGGATCCGCGCACGGGAGCCGGGGCGGCGCGCGATCAGGCCGGCGAGCGGCGGGCCGAACAGCTCGCGGCGGACGTAGCCGTGCGCGACCGGCGCCTCGCCGTGCGTGAAGCGCGCCGTCAGCAGCTCCACGTCCGCGCCGGCCGCCGACAGGGCGCGGCAGAGCTCGTCGTCGTAGGGCGGCGTGAAGGCCTGCGGATCGACGACCGCGACGCGCATCCTCAGCCGCCGACGCCCAGCCGCCAGAGCCGCTCGAGCTCGCGCATGTCGTCCTCGCCGCCCTTGCCGTCGTGTCCCAGCGTCTCGAGCACCGCGGGCAGGCCCTGCAGGCGCGGCCTCCCGAGGAAGACCGAGAGGCGCTCGCCGATCAGGCCCTCGCCGACGTTCGCATGGCGATCGCGGTTGGAGCCGAGCGGCATCTGCGAGTCGTTGATGTGGAGTGCCTTGAGCCGGTCGAGGCCGATCCGGGAGTCGAGCTCGTCGAGCGTGGCATCGAGCGCGGCGGGATCGCCGACGTCGACCCCGGAGGCGTAGAGGTGGCAGCTGTCGATGCACACGCCGAGCCAGGGGTGCCTGCCGCAGCGGTCGATCACGAGCGCCAGCTCCTCGATCGTGAGGCCCATCGTCCCGCCCGCGCCCGCAGTGTTCTCGAGCAGCAGCCAGGTGCCGTCGCCGGCCAGCTCGAGGACGCGCTCGAGCACGGGCGCAGCGCGCTCGAGGCCCGCGTCGAAGCCGCTCCCGAGGTGCGAGCCGAGGTGCACGATCACCGCCAGGCCACCGAAGCCGCGCGTCGTGCGCAGTGACTGCGCGAGCACCGCCTCCGAGCGCTCGACCGTGAGCGGATCGGTTCCCGCGAGATTGATCAGGTACGGAGCATGGCTGACGGCGACGAGGCCGGCCTCGGCCGCCAGATCGCGGAAGCGCACGAGATCCTCGTCGGGGTGCACCGCCGGCTTCCACACGCGCGGGCTCTGCGGGAACACCTGCAGCGAGCGGCAGCCGAGGTCGGTCGCCCGCCCCACCGCCGAGTAGATCCCGCCGGCGCTCGAGACATGGGCTCCCAACAGCACGGTGAGAAGCCTATCCGGCGCACGCCGGAATTCCGGGACCGCTCAAATGGGGCCAGGCCCCATTTGAGCAATCGCACGTTTGGGGCCAGACCCCGAACGTGCGGAAGGGATCATGCGGCCCGGTCGCACCCCGGCTAGAGTCATGGCCCGTGGCCAGCCCTGTCCGCACGCGGTTTGCGCCGTCGCCAACCGGTTTGCTCCACGTGGGCGGCGTGCGCACGGCCCTGTTCTCGTGGCTCTACGCGCGGCACCACGGCGGCCGTTTCGTGCTGCGCATCGAGGACACCGACGAGACGCGCGAGCACCCCGAGGCGATCGAGCAGATCCAGCGCTCGCTGCGCTGGGTCGGCCTCGAGTGGGACGAGGGCCCGGGCGTCGGCGGCGAGCACGCGCCGTACGTGCAGAGCGAGCGCCGCGCGCGTCACCACGAGGTCGCGGAGCGATTCCTCGCCGAGGGTCGCGCCTACCGCTGCTACTGCACGACCGAGGAGCTCGCGGCCGAGCGCGCCGCGGCGCAGCGTGAGGGACGGCCGTTCATCTACTCGCGCCGCTGCCTTGCGCTGAGCGACGAGGAGCGGGCCGCGCGCGAGGCCGCCGGCGACTCCTCGGTGATCCGCTTCCGCGTGCCCGACGAGGGCGAGTGCGTCGTGCACGACCTCGTCCGCGGCGACGTGCGCTTCGAGTTCGCGCAGCTCGGCGACCACGTGATCGTGCGTTCCGACGGCGTGCCCACCTACAACTTCGCCAATCCGATCGACGACGCCGACATGCAGATCACGCACGTGATCCGCGGCGAGGACCTGCTCAGCTCGACGCCCCGGCAGGTGCTGGTGCACCAGGCGCTCGGAGCGCCGGTGCCGTCGTTCGCGCACCTGCCGCTGCTCTTCGGCCCCGATCGCAAGCGCCTCTCGAAGCGGCACGGCGCGACGAGCGTCGAGGAGCTGCGGGAGGCCGGCTACCTCGCCGAGGCGGTCGTCAACTTCCTCGCGCTGCTCGGCTGGCACTTCGATTCCGAGCGTGAGCTGTTCACGCTCTCGGAGCTGATCGGGCTCTTCTCGCTCGAGCGCGTCAACCCGGCGCCGGCGGTCTTCGACGCCAAGAAGCTGGAGTGGATGAACGGCGTCTACCTGCGCGCCCTGCCGACGTTCGACCTGGCTGAGCGCCTCACCGCCTACCTCGCGGAGCGCGGCTCGCCGCTTGCGTCGCAACCCGATCGGGTCGTCGAGGTCACACCGCTGGCGCAGGAGAAGATCGCGACGCTGGCCGAGTTCGAGCCGCTGTGCTCGTTCCTCTTCGGTCCGGTCGTGATCGACCAGGAGGCCTGGGACAAGGTCGCCGGGCACGAGCGGGCTGCGGAGATCCTGGCCGCCGTGGGCGCGGCGCTCGCGGACTGCGACTGGACGGGCGAGGCGGTCGAGGCGGCGCTGCGCGGCGTCTGCGACGAGCTCGGGCTCAAGCCGCGCGTCGTCTTCGGCCTGGTGCGCGTGGCGATCACCGGCACGAGCATCTCGCCGGGCCTGTTCGAGAGCGTCCACCTGCTCGGCCGCGAGGAGACGATCGCGCGCCTCAGCTGCCGCCGCAGCGCGCCTCTCGTAGAGACGCGCTGCGCGACGAGCGCCGCCAGCGCGTGCGCGCCGGCCGAGAACGCGGGGCTCTCGCGCGACGCGAGCACTCCGAGGGCCGCACCTCCGGCGATCGCCTGCGCGGGTGTGCGCGAACGCGCACCGGGCAGCGACGCGAGGGTGCCGAGCGCAAGCTGCACCGCGCGGCCCGCGACCGGATTGCCGGGCGCTGCGCTGCGGGCGATGTCGGAGCGCGTCAGGCCGTAGCTGCGGCCGGCGGAGTAGGCGAGCCCGATCGCGATCGCGCCCGCGAACGCGCCCCGTCAGCTCCGGCGGGGACGGGACGAGGCGCAACACCCCCCAACTGTCGCATAGACCGCTAACCCTTCTGTGGGGGATGCGGTATCTGCTATTTCCTGCCGAGGGTAGAGCTATGGCCACGATCGCCACCATCTCCGAGGAGCAGATGCCGCTCGGCGTCGGCTCTCTCGTCTCCCTCTCCATCAACATCTGCGAACCCCTGCCGGCGCTCGTCTCGGCCGCAGACGAGCGCTCGTTCGTGCTGCAGACCGCAAGCCGTCCCGGATGCAAGGTGGGCGACCGCGCCGTCGTCGGCTGGAGCCTCGGCGGCGAGTTGCACGAGTTGCGCACGCGCGTCGTGCGCCCGTTCGGCATCGAGTCCGAGCTCGTCGTCTCCCGGCACGGGATCATCACGCGCACCGGCGACCGCCGCGGCGTCGCGCGCTTCATCCTCGTCGCGGGCGGCAGCCTGCTGCTGGGCGAGCGCGAGGTGCTGGGCTTCACGCACGATCTCTCGATCCACGGCGTCGGCCTGCTGCTCGAGGGCGACGCGCCCGCACTCGGCGCGCACGGCGGCCTCGAGGTGCGGGACGCGCTCGGCGTGCTGCTCCCGCGCACCAACGTGCGCGTCATGCACACGAGCGAGACGAAGCAGCCGGGCGTCGCGCGCGTCGGCCTGGCCTTCGACGATCCCGAGCGCGTCGCCGGCGCGACCGGCCGCCTGCTCGCGCTCCTCGCCTAGATCATCTAGCCGATGAGCAGCGCGTCGGTCGGCGCGTAGCCGTCCGTCAGCAGGGGAACGTCGTTGAACGGGACGGGCTTCTCCCAGCGATCGCCGATCGGCCCGCGCAGGTCGAGTGCCTTCGGCGATTGCGCGCGCAGGCGCTTCCAGTTGCCCTGGAGCACGCTCTGCTTCGGCCGCGCTCCCTCGGTGGCGACGACGATCACGTTGCCGTAGTCGCCCTCGCCGCCGACCGGATGCAGCTCGACGGTGGGGAAGACCGAGCGGTAGGTCTTCGTCATCGAGCGCAGGAGCTTCGAGTCCGAGCCCTCGATCGCTCCGATCACGTTCGCGACGACGACGCCGCCCGGCGAGAGCCGCGACCGCACGAGCTCGAAGAACTGCGCCGTCGCGAGGTGGAACGGGATCGAGTCCGCGAAGTACGCGTCGACGACGATCATGTCCCAGCGCTGGTCGTGCGTCTGCAGGAAGCGACGACCGTCCTCGGCCGTGACCTCGAGGCGCGGCGAGTCGCGTGGCAGCGCGAACCAGCGGTGCGCGACGCGCACGACCTCGGGGTCGATCTCGACGGCGTGCAGCCGGAGCGCGGGGAAGTCCCGCCACATGCGCTTCACCGCCGACCCGCCGCCGAGGCCGATGAAGAGCACACGGCGCGTCGACGGCGCGTAGGCCAGGCCGAGCTGGAGGTAGTCGGTGTACTGGAAGACGGTCGCGAACGGGTCGTCGATCTCCATCGCGCTCTGGAACGTGCTGTCGAAGCGGAGGTAGCGCACGTCGTTGCCGTCGAGCACGTACATGCGGTGGTAGCGCGTGTCGCGCGCCTCCCGCACGTCGTAGCCCGATTCCTCGGCGGCGATCTGGTCGGGGCTCAGATTGCCGGGGCTGCGCTGCTCGTGCTCGCGGTAGAGCGGCGACCAGTTCCGCAGCGCGGAGGACTGGATCCGCCCGGACTCCTGTGGCGAGAGCGTCGCGGCGACCGCGCCGGCCGCCGCGACGGCGACGATCAGCGCGAGCGCGACGGGCAGCAGGCGCTCCGCGAGCGCATAGCCGGCCGCAGCCACGAGCAGCGTCACGGCGGCGACCGCGAGCACCTGGTCGGTGCCGAGCTCGGGCACGAGCCAGAAGGCCGCGACGAACGTGCCGACGATGCTGCCGGCGGTGGACACGGAGAAGAGGCGGCCCGCCGTGCGCCCGAGCCGTTCCATGGAACGCGCCGCGAGTCGCACCGCGATCGGAGTCGCGGCCGCGAGCACGATGCTGACCGGCGCGAACAGCGCGATCGCCGCGAGCAGCGGATCGAGGCGCGGGCCGGGATCCCAGGCGACGATCTGCTCGATCACCCAGGCGTCCAGCACCGGCACGAGCAGCACGAGCAGCGCGCCGAGCGTGAGCGTCCCCGTCAGGAGATACGGCGTCGGGAAGCGGTCCGAGAGCACGCCGCCGGCCCAGTAGCCGATCGCGAGCCCGCTCAGCACGACGCCGATCAGGGAGCCCCAGACGTACAGGGAGCTGCCGAACGACGGAGCCAGGACGCGGCTCGCCACGATCTCGATGCCGAGCAGCGCGGCGCCGGAGAGGAACACTGCGACCCCGAGTGCGACGGCACCGGGCGCCTCGGGGCGGCGGCTCATGCGCGCAAGGCTAACCCGCCCCGGCGTCGCGCGGGGAAAGCTTCCGACGGCGCTACGCGCAGGCTGCGAGTCGTTCCGAGAGCGCCTGGACGCTCGCGCGCAGCTCGTCCGGGCGGCGGATCGTGAACGCGCAGCCGAGACCGGCGAGCACTCCGGCCATCCACTCCAGCGTGTTGACGCGCATGCGCAGGAGCGTCTGGTCGCCGGCCTGCGCCAGCTCGGCGAGCGTGGGCGGGAGGCGGCCGGCGGCCGCGTCCACGGGGAGGTCGAGCAGCACCTCGACCTCCCATGTCCAGGGCACGCGGGCGAGCGAGAGGCTCACGTGGCCCACGGCGTCGAAGCCGTCGGGCGGCGCGATCGCCGGCTGGTCGGCCACGACCGCACCCGTCATGCGATCGACGCGGAACGTGCGCAGGTCGTCGCGGCCGTGGTCGTGGGCGGCGAGGTACCAGCGCCCCGCGTGCACGACGAGTCCCAGCGGGCTGAGGTCGCGGCGGCTGGGCTCGCCGGAGAACGAGCGGTAGGCGGTGTGCACTCGCCGCCGGCGCCGGATGGCGTCGGCCAGCAGCAGCGCCACGCCGCCGCTGACGGGCGCGCCGCTGGGCGGGGCCGCCGTGAAGCCGAGCGTCTGCTCGAGCGCCACGACCTGGGTGCGCAGCTGGGCCGGGAGCACGCGCAGGATCTTCGCGAGCGCGCCGTCGACCGGCTCGTCCCCGCTGCCGAGCGCCGATCCGCGCGCACCGATCAGCCCGAGCACGACGGCGACGGCCTCGTCGTCGTTCAGCATCAGCGGCGGCAGGCGATAGCCCGGGCGGATGCGGTAGCCGCCGCCGACGCCGCGCTGCCCCTCCACCGGGATGTCGAGCGCCTGCAGCGCCTCGACGTAGCGGCGGACGGTGCGCGCGTCGATGCCGAGGCGCTGCGCGATCTCGCGCCCGGTCGTGAGCGGCTGCGCCTGCAGGATCTCCAGCAGCTCGAGCAGACGGGACGTCGGGGTCAGCACGTGCGCAGTCAAGCACACATAGAGGGCGTGATCCGCCCTGTATTGCCGATAGCGTGGGCGCACTGACGTCGAAGGGGAAGGGATCGCCATGTACGACGCGATGGAGGCCGTGAGGGCGGGAACCGAGTTCGACTTCCTGTTCGGCCGCTGGAACATCCACAACCGGCGCCTGCGCGAGCCCATGACCGGCTCGGATCACTGGGAGGAGTTCGCGGCGACGAGCGTCGCGCGCCCGCTCTTCGACGGGCGGGGGAACCAGGACGAGTTCCGCACCGATCACGACGGCGGGATGACCGGCATGTCGTTCCGCTTCTTCGACGCCGACACGGGGCAGTGGTCGATCTACTGGGCGGACAGCCGCCGGCTCGGCGTCCTCGATCCGCCGGTCTTCGGATCGTTCTCCGGCGGGATCGGCATCTTCGAGGGCGAGGACACGTTCGCCGGGCGGCCGGTCGTCGTGCGCTTCACGTGGTCGCGTGTCCTCTCGCCGTCGCCGCGCTGGGAGCAGGCCTTCTCGCCGGACGGCGGGGAGACGTGGGAGCTGAACTGGATCATGGACTTCGCGCGCGCCGAGGAGGACTGGCGATGAGCGTCCTCGACGAGGTCGGTGCCATCGCGCCGGGCTACGAGCACCTGTCCAAGGTCGTCCACCCGGCGCCGGCCGTCGAGGCGGGCGGCGGCGTGCTCAAGTGGTACGACATCGCGGAGGGCGAACGGCCGATCCCGCGCGACGTCGCGGCGCTGGCGCGCAAGGGCCTGGAGGAGGCAACCGGGCGCGACGCGCTCGCGGGCGAGCTCGGCTTCGTCATCCTGCACCGCTGCGGTGAGGACTTCTACTTCCTGCTGATCTCGACCTGGCGCAACGAGAACGAGCTCTGGGAGACCGTCTGGGCGAAGGCCGGAGCCGACCGCCCCGCGTTCGAGCCGTGGCCGGTGGACACGGCGCACCACCCGACGTTCTGCGTCTGGGAGCTGCGCGCGGTGTGCCACGAGCAGGGGGCGTGGAGCCGCTACCTGCGCTCCTCGCGCGATGCGATCGCCAGGAAGGAATACCTCAGGGACACCTACACCGGGCTGGCGTGAGCAGCTAGGAGCTCGCGGCGTGGCGGCGTGCCAGCTCGGCGAAGACGTCGAGCGGGTCTCGGCCGTCGCGCGCCAGCAGCACGAGGGAGTGGAAGACGAGGTCGGCCACCTCGCCGACCTGCTCGTCGGAGCCGGGCACCGCGAGCAGCACCTCGGTCGCCTCCTCGCCGATCTTGCGCGCGGCGTGCTCGCGCGGGCCGTGCAGCAGGCGCGCGACGTACGATTCGCTCGGGTCGGCGTCGCGCCTCGCCTCGATCGTGCGCGCGAGCGCGGCGGGGAAGCTCGCGCGGTCGCCCCAGCAGGTCTCGCTGCCCGTGTGGCAGGCCGGGCCGCTCGGGATGACGCGATAGAGCAGGGCGTCGCCGTCGCAGTCCGCGCTGACCTCGACGATGGTCAGGACGTTGCCGCTGGTCGCGCCCTTCTCCCAGAGCTCGCCGCGGGAACGGCTCCAGAACCAGGCGCGGCCGCTCGCGAGCGTGCGCTCGACCGCCTCGCGGTTGGCCCACGCGAACATCAGGACGTCGCCCGTGGCGGCGTCCTGGCAGATGCAGGCGACGAGTCCGTCGCGGTCGTAGCTCAGGGTTGCGGGATCGACGTTCATCGCATCGGCAGCCCGCGCGCGCGGCAGGCCGCCTTCGTCTCCTCGACCGTGTGGGTTCCGTCATGGAAGATCGACGCCGCGAGCGCCGCCTCGGCGCCGGCCTCGAGCGCGTCGGCGAGGTGCCCGGGATTGCCGGCGCCGCCCGAGGCGACGACGGGCACGTTCACGGCCTCGCACAGCGTTCGCACGAGCTCGAGGTCGTAGCCGTCCTGCACGCCGTCGGAGTCCATCGACGTCATCAGGATCTCGCCCGCGCCGAGCTCGACGGCGTGGACGGCCCAGGCGATCGCGTCCCAATCGGTCGCGCGGCGACCGCCGTCGACGTATGCGCGCCAGCCGCCATCGGGCTCGCGCCGCGCGTCGATCGCGCACACGACGCACTGCGATCCGAAGCGGTTGGCGGCCTCCTCGATCAGGCCCGGCCGCGCCAGCGCGGCGGTGTTGAGCGAGACCTTGTCGGCGCCCGCGAGCAGCAGCTCGCGCACGCGGCCGACGCGGCCGACGCCGCCGCCGACGGTGAGCGGGACGTCGATCTGCTCGGCGGCGCGCTCGACGGCCCGGGAGAGCACGCCGGGATCCTCACCCGTGGCCGTGATGTTGAGCCAGACGATCTCGTCGGCGCCCTGCTCGGCGTAGCGCAGTGCGGCCTCGACCGGCTCGCCGCAGTCGCGCAGGTTCACGAAGTTGACGCCCTTCACGACCCGGCCGCCCGAGACGTCGAGGCACGGGATGATGCGCTTACGCAGCATCGCCGGCCCACTTCACGACCGCGCGCAGGAACGCGGCGCCGGCCGCGCCCGAGCGCTCCGGATGGAATTGCGCTCCGGCCACGCGGCCCTCGCCGACGAGGCTCGCGAAGCCGCCCTCCTCGACCGGGGTCGACGCCAGCACGCAGCGCGCGGCCGCGTCCTGGACGGCGTAGGAGTGCGCGAAGTAGCAGGGCGCCGGAAAGGCGGCGGCGAGCGGGTGCCCGTCGACCGGCTCGACGTCGTTCCAGCCCATGTGCGGCAGGCGGCGCGAGCCCACGAGCCGCGTGGCGGTACCGGGCAGGAGGCCGAGCCCCGCGGTCTCGCCCTCCTCGCTGCGCGTGAACAGGAGCTGCATGCCGATGCACACGCCGAAGAGGTGCGCGCCGCCGCGCACGGCGCCCAGGATCGCGTCGTCGAGGCCGCGGTCGCGCAGCCCCTCCATCGCCGAGGCGGCCTGGCCGACGCCCGGGATCACCACGAAGTCTGCGGCGGCGACGTCCTCGGGCCGGTCGGTGACCGCGACCTCCGCGCCCGGTGCGCTCGAACGCAGCGCGCAGCGAGCGCAGGTTGCCCGCGCCGTAGTCGACGAGCGTGGCGATCACAGAACGCCCTTGGTGCTCGCGATGCCGCTGCGGGCGGGGTCGGGCTCGACCGCCTCGCGCAGTGCCAGCGCCAGCGCCTTGAACGCGGCCTCCGCCACGTGGTGGGAGTCCTGGCCGCGCGCGCTCACGTGCAGGCCGAGGCGGCCGCGGCGCGCGAAGCTGTCGAAGAAGTGGGGGATCAGCGACGACGGCATCTGCCCGATCACCGGGGCGGTGAGCGCGAGGTCGAGCTCGGCGATCCCGCGGCCCGAGAGGTCGACGGTGGCCTCGGCGAGCGCCTCGTCGAGCGGCGCGCGCGAGAAGCCGAAGCGGCGCACGCCCGAGCGGTCGCCGAGCGCGGTGTCGAATGCCTCGCCGAGCGCGAGCGCGCAGTCCTCCACCGTGTGGTGCTCGTCGACCCAGAGATCGCCGTGGCAGTGCAGCTCGATGTCGGTGAGCGACCAGAACGCGAGGCTCGTGAGCATGTGGTCGAGGAAGCCGAGGCCGGTCGTGATGCGGGCGTGGCCGCCGCCGAGCAGTCCGATCCGCACCTCGATGCTCGTCTCGCGGGTCGCCCGCAGCACCTCGGCGACGCGCTCGCCGCGCACGCCGTCCTCGGCCACCGGCGCATCGCCGCCCGCGAGCTCGGCGAGTGCGCGCAGGAGCCGCGCGTTGGCATCTCTGTGCGAGACGGTCACGCGGAAGCAGTCGGCGAGCAGCGGCTCGTGCGCGAACGTGCGCACCACGCAGCGGCGCGCGGCCAGCTGCTCGAACAGGTCGGGCACCGGAGCGCGCGCGAGGATGAAGTTGCCGGCCTGGGCGAGCACGTCGACCCCGGCCGTGCGCATGCCCGCGGCGAGGCCGCCGCGCGCCTCGACGATGGCCGCGCAGCGCTCGCGCATCTCGTCGCTCTCGCGACACGCGAGCTCGGCCACGGCGGCCGACCACGACGAGATCGAGCCGGGCGGGCGCAGCGCGTCGAGCGCCTCGGCGAGCGCCGGCTGCGCGAGGCCGTAGCCGACGCGCGCGGCGCCGAGCGCGAAGCCCTTCGAGAACGTCCGGGTGACGACGAGGTTCGGGTTGTCGGCGATCAGCGGCGCGAAGTCCTCGCCGCCGAGCTCGAGGTACGCCTGGTCGAGCACGACGATGCCGGGGCAGGCCGCGCAGATCTCCTCGATGAGCGCCCTGTCGAGCTCCTCGCCGGTCGGGTTGTTCGGGCTGCACAGCCAGACGAGCCGGACGTCGGACGGCCTTGCTCACGAGCTCCTCGCGCGCGAGCGCGAGATCGTCGCCCGGCTCGAGTGCGAGCACCTCGGCGCCGGCGTTGCGGCTGGCGACGGTGTACAGCTGATACGTCGGCTTGGCGACGAGCGCCGTGTCGCCGCGCCCGAGCGCGAGCTGGGCGCACAGCGCCAGCACCTCGTCGCAGCCGGCCCCGACGACGATCTGGCGCGGGTCGAAGTCGACATAGCCCGCGATCGCGCGCTTGAGCGGCAGGTACGAGGCGTCGGGGTAGTCGTTGGGCGGGATCGCGGCGAGCCGCGCGATGGCCTGCGTGTACCACGCCGGGCCCTCGGCGGGCGTGTTCATGTCGAAGCGGTCGACCGGCGGGTCCGGGATCCCTTCCTGCCAGCGGTACGGACTCGCCCGCGCGAGCTCGGGGCGGATGCGCTTGCTGAGGTCTTCCATGCTCATGCGATGAGGTGCTCGATCGGGAGGACGAGTATCGAGGACGCGCCCGCTGCCCGCAACGGCCCGAGCAGCCGTACGATCTCGGCGGCGTCGACGACGGCGTGGACGGCGTGCATGTCGCCGCGTGCCAGCGGCAGCACGGTGGGCGCGTCGAGGCCGGGCAGCAGCGCCAGCACCTCGGCCAGGCTCTCGTCGCGGGCATTCAGCATCACGTAGCGCTTGGGGCGCGCCGCGAGCACGGAGTCGATCAGCAGCTGCAGCTCCTCCGTCAGCTCGCGCTGCTGCGCCGAGAGGTCGCGCCGCGCGATCAGCACGGCCTGCGACTCGAGCAGGGTCTCCAGCTCGACGAGCCCGTTCTGGCGCAGCGTGTCGCCGCTCGAGACGAGGTCGACGATCGCGTCGGCCGCGTGCAGCCGCGGGGCGAGCTCGACCGAGCCGCCGAGCGTGACGACGCTGGCGGTGACGCCGGCGCTCTCGAGCCGCGCGGCGACCGTGCGCGGATAGGACGTCGCGATCCGGCCGCCCTCGAGATCGGCGAGCGAGGCGATCGCAGCGCCCTGCGGGACGGCCAGCGCGAGCCGGCAGTGCCCGAAGCCGAGCTCGAGCAGCGGCTCGACGTCGGCGCCGGTCTCGATGATCTGGTTCTGGCCGGCGATGCCGAGATCGACGTCGCCGGCGGCCGTCCACACCGGGATGTCGTCCGAGCGCGCGAGCAGGAGGTCGAGGTCGAGATCGTGGGCGTGCGCGTGCAGCGTGCGGCCCGTCGTCTCGAACTGGATGCCGGCGTCGGTCAGCAGCCGCGTGGCGGGCTCGGCGAGCCGGCCCTTGGAGGGCAGTGCGAGCCGGAGCAGGCCGCGGCGCGTCACTTGCGCCGCCGTGCGAGCCGGTCGAGCACGAGGCGATACCCGCCCTCGCCGTGGCGCAGCCAGTGGGCGACGCGCGTGACCGTCGTCGTCGAGCCGCCGACCCGCTCGGCGACCTCCGCGTAGGGCACGCCCTTGTCGACGAGCCGCGCGGCGGCCAGGCGGTGGGACATGGCCTGGATCTCTGCGAGGGTGCAGAGGTCGCGCAGGAAGGCCGCGCGCTCCTCGTCGCTCCGCAGCAGCCCGAACGCGCGCAGCAGCTCGTCCACGTTGTCGTCGCGCCACTCGGGCCTGCCTGGCGTTGTCGCGTTCACAAGGCGGCATGTTAGCATGGTGTCATGGCAATGGAAGTCATCCCGGCCGTCGATCTGTCCGGCGGGCGCGTCGTGCGCCTGCTGCAGGGCGACTACGAGCGCGTGACCGGCTTCGACGAGACGCCCGACGAGGCCGCAGATCGCTTCGCGCTGGCGGGCGCGGGATGGCTGCACGTGATCGATCTCGATGCGGCTCGCGACGGCGAGCGCAGCGCCGAGCACGCCGCGGTGCTCGCGCGCCTGTCGGCGCGCCGCGGCATACGTCTCCAGGTCGGCGGCGGCTTCCGCTCGGCCGAGCAGGTCGAGGCCGCGCTGGCCGCGGGCGTCCAGCGGGTGCTCATCGGCACGCTCGCCGCGCGCGAGCCCGATACCGTCGCGGCGCTCGCCGCCGAGCACGGCGCGCGCATCTGCGTGTGCGCCGACGCGCTCGACGGCACGGTGCGCGTGGCGGGGTGGCGGGAGGACGCCGGGGAGTCCGCGACCTCCTTCGTCGAGCGCTTCTCGGCGCGCGGCGTGAACGCGTTCCTGGTGACGGCGATCGAGCGCGACGGCACGCTCTCCGGCCCTGATCTGCAATTGCTGTCCGGCGTGCGCGCCGTCACGGACGGCGTCCTGCTCGCGGCCGGCGGGTTCGCGGCGCTGGAGGACGTCGCCGCGGCACGCGATGCGGGCTGCGACGGGGCGGTCGTAGGACGCGCCCTCTACGACGGCTCGCTCAACCTGCGCGAGGCGCTGAGCCTCGCCCGCGACAGGGCGTAAAGAGCCGCGCGGGTAGAATGGCGCAACCGTCCCGCTGGACGGTGGCCAGCCTCGCCCTGCCGAGGTCGCCGCCGCCCGGCGCCTGTTTCCGATGACGATCGACCGCGTCATCCGTCGCCGCATCTTGCTCGGCTTTCTCGTTGCCGTGTCCTTTGGGCTGCTCACGGCGTGGTACCGCGAGGTCGACGACGGGCCGCTGCATCGGGCACAGGGCTCCGTGGCCGACACCGCCGTGCCCTTGTCGGCCGCCGTGCACCGCGTCTCGCGGCCGTTCCGGGATCTCTGGGACTGGAGCCGCGGCCTCGCGAACGCGCGTGACGAGGTGCAGCGGCTGCAGGCGATCAACCAGCGTCAGGCCGTCGAATTGGCACGCCAGCAGCAGCAGCTCGCGGACAACGCCGATTACCGCACGATGCTCGGCTTCACGAGGAATCCCCAGTTCTCCGGCCTGCTCAGGGACTTCACGCCGGTCGGCGCCGACGTGATCGAGCGGCCGGTCGAGCCCGATGCCGTGCGCGTCCTGATCGACAGCGGCACGACGAGCGGCGTGAGCAAGGGCGATGCCGTGGTCGTCGGCATCGACCGTGACCGCGCGGCGCTCGTCGGTCGCGTTGAGCGCGTCAACAGCGGCAGCGCCGTCGTCACCCTCATCACCAGTCCCGACTTCGCGATCGGAGCGTCGGTGCCGAGCGCCCAGGCGAACGGGCTCGTGCGGCCCGGCAGCGACTCGGGCTCGCTCGAGCTCGACGACGTTCCCAAGCGCTTCGCCGTGAAGGTCAACGACGTCGTCGCGACGAGCGGCTGGCAGGACGAGAAGGAGAACTTCGGCTCCCGCCTGCCGAAGGGCATCCCGATCGGCGTCGTGACGCAGGTGAACGACCCGGGGGACGCGCTCGTGAAGGTCATCCAGGTGACGCCGTTGGTGGACCTCGACGCGTTCTCGCACGTGCTCGTCCTGACGCAGCGGACGGGGGCAACGCCGTGACGGTCTCGCGATTCGCCGCCGACTTAGTCGTGCCCGGTTTGAGTTTGCCTGGGCCCTTGGTGGACCTGGACGCGTTCTCGCACGTGCTCGTCCTGACCGCCCGCGGGGCCGCGCCGTGACGCCGCGCCGCATCACGGGCGACATCGTCGTCCTCGGCGTGATCCTGCCGCTGGCCGTGCTGCTGCAGCTCGCGGTCGCGGCCGACCTCTCGCTCGTCGCCGGCGCTCCCGATCTCGTGCTGATCGTGGTCTGCGGCGTCGCGCTCGCACGGGGACCGGTGGTCGGCTGCCTGGCGGGCTTCGGGGCAGGGCTCGCACTCGACGTGCTGGCCCAGCACGCGCTCGGTCGCGACGCGCTCATCTACTGCGTCGCCGGCTACTGCCTCGGTATCGCGGGCGAGAAGCTGCGGCCGCCGGCAGCGGTGCGCAGCCTGCTCCTGGTCGCGCTCGCCACCGCGCTCGTGCGCATCGCCGAGGGCGGCATCGCCTTCATGCTGGGCAGCGACGGCGCGCTCGGGCGCGCGTTCAGCGTGAAGCTCCTCGCCGCGCCCGCGGCCAGCGTGCTGTTCGCGATCCCGCTGCTCGCGCTCCTGCGCTTCGCGCTGGGCGTCAAGGCGCCGCCGCGCCGGCAGTTCCCGCTTCCCGAGCCACTCCCGGAGCCGGATGTCGCAGCCACCGCCTGACGCCGGCTTCCCGCCGCGCCCCCACGGGCGCCTCCACATGCGACTGGGCGTGCTCGCCGTCGCGGTGGTCGTGCTGTTCATGCTGCTCGTCCTGCGCCTGTGGGCGCTGCAGGTGCTGAACACGCGCACGTTCGTGGCGCAGGCGGCGAGCAACCACGAGAAGCAGGTCGTGGTGCGCGCGCCGCGCGGCGAGATCCTCGACCGCAAGGGCCGCGTCCTCGTGCGCAATCGCGTCGCGTACGAGCTCGACCTCGACCCGGGCGCCGTGCGCGACAGCGCGCAAGCGGCACCGCTTGCTGCTGCGCGTGGCCAACATGCTCGAGCTCGAGCCGCGTCCGCTGTGGGAGCGCGTCGACCGGCAGCTGCGCATGGACCCGGTCGCACCCGTGACGCTCGCGCGGGACATCGACGTGAAGATGAAGTGGTACCTGCAGGAGAACCCCGAGATCTTCCGGGGCCTCTCGGTCGCGCAGGTGCCGCTGCGCTACTACCCGTACCGCACGCTCGGCGCGCACATCTACGGGCAGCTCTCGGAGATCGGGCCCGAAGCAGCTCAAGGATCCGCGCTTCCACGACTACCACCGCGGCGACGTGATCGGCCAGAGCGGCGTCGAGCGCCGCTACGACGCCTTCCTGCGCGGCGTCGACGGGATCGACGCGGTGACGGTGGACGCGTTCGGCCAGCCGACGGGAGCGGTGCGCCACCTCAAGGCGCCCGTGCCCGGTCGCAACGTCCGCCTGACGATCGACCTGGACACCCAGCGCGCCGCCGAGCAGGCGCTCGCCTACGGCGTGCGAAGCAACGCCTCGGAGGGCGCGAACGCGGGCGCGCTCGTCGCGCTGGACCCGAAGAACGGCGAGGTGCGCGCACTGGCCTCGTTCCCGACGTTCGACCCGAACTGGTTCGTCTCGTATCGCAAGCCGAAGTTCCAGGCCCAGCTGAAGCGCATCTCGCGCAACGGCGGGGAGCCCGCCAATTACCCGCTGCTCGACCGTGCCATCGCGGGCCGCTATCCGGCGGCCTCGACGTTCAAGCCGTTCGTCGGGATCGCGGCCGTCAAGGAGCGGCTCGTCACGCCGAGCGAGACGCTGAAGTGCACGCCGTTCGCCTACTACTACAACAAGCGCTTCAACAACTGGGACAACGCGTTCAACGGCCGCCTCGATCTGATCGACGCGCTCGAGCGCTCGTGCGACACGTACTTCTACCACCTCGGCGACATGATCTTCCGCGAGAGCGGCAAGCAGGGGCACCCGCTGCAGGACTGGGCGGCGAAGTTCGGCTTCGGCAGCAAGACCGGCATCGACATCGTGGGCGAGGACAAGGGCCTGCTGCCGACGCCCGCCTGGAAGACGGACTTCTACAAGCAGAACTTCTCCGACCAGAGCAAGCCGTCCTACGACCCGAACTGGCTGTTCGACTCGAGCTGGAACGCCGCCGACGAGATCAACCTCTCGATCGGGCAGGGCAACCTCAACGTCACGCCGCTTCAGCTCGCGGTCGGCTACGCCGCGATCGCGAACGGCGGCACCGTCGTGACGCCGCACGTCGTCAGCGCCATCCAGGCGCCCAACGAGCCCACGCGCATCCAGCCCAACCCGCCGCGGCGCAGGATCAACATCGGGAGCACGCTGCTCACCGCCGTTCGCAGCGGATTGCAGCGCGCGACGCACCAGCCGGCGGGTACGGCCACGAACGTGTTCGGGCAGTTCGAGATACCGGTCGCGGGCAAGACGGGCACCGCCCAGCGCGTCGGCGAGCCCGACTACGCCGTCTTCGCGTCGTACGCCCCGGCCAACGATCCGCAGCTCGTCACCTCGATCGTGATCGAGCGCGGCGGCCACGGAGGCGTCGCCGGCGCGCTCACCGCGCTCGACTTCTACTCCAAGTACTTCAAGGTCAAGCGGCCGAACGTCGGCACCGTCGTGGACAGGTCCACGTGAGTTCCGTCCTGATCCCCGGCGAGCGGGTGCGCACCCGCGAGCTCCGCCGTACCCGGCGCGTGAGCGCGTTCGGGCGCGTGCGCCGGCTCGACTGGCTGATGCTGTTCGCGATCGCGGGCGTCGCCGCGCTCGGGCTCGACGTCATCGGCACGGGCTCCGGTGGCGATTCGTTCGTGATCCGCCAGCAGATCTACCTGGCTCTCGGCGGGATCGCGCTCTGCTTCTTCGCGTTCTTCGACATCGAGCGCTTCCGGCGCCTCGAGTGGCTGCTCTACATCGGCACGATCGGACTCGTCGCGGTCGTCTTCCTGCTCGGCTTCTCGACCCGCGGATCGCGGCGCTGGATCCAGTTCCCGTTCTTCCAGTTCCAGCCGTCCGAGCTCGGCAAGCTCACGCTGCTGCTGGCGCTGGCGGCCCTGATCGCCCGCAACGCAGGCCGCATCGGCACGCTGCGCTTCGTCCTCGCGTGCATCGCCTATGCCGGCGCTGCCCACGGTGCTCGTCTTCATCGAGCCCGACTTCGGGACGGCGCTCGTGTACCTCGCGTCGCTCGTCTGCGTGCTCTTCGTCGCCGGCGTCCGCCTCCGCCACCTGGCGCTGCTCGGAGGCATCGCCGTGATCCTCGCGGTGGCCGTGCTGTGGGCGCTCCCCGCAGGCGGCGTCGAGGTGCTCAAGCCGTACCAGGTCGACCGTCTGACGTCGTTCCTGCACCCGGATCGCAACACGCTCGCCGAGGGCTACAACCAGTCGCAGGCCAAGATCGCGGTCGGGTCGGGAGGGCTCGTCGGGCGCGGCAAGTCAGGGGCCACGCAGACGCTCAACGACTTCCTGCCGGAGCGGCGCACGGACTTCGTGTTCGCCGTGCTCGGCGAGGAACGCGGCTTCGTCGGGGCGATGCTCCTGCTCGGCCTCTACCTCGTCATCCTGTGGCGCGTCCTGCGGGCGGCGGCCGTAGCGCGCACGCTCTACGCCCGCCTGATCTGCGCGGGCGTGTTCGGCTGGCTGCTCGCGTCGATCTTCATCAGCGTGGGCATGACGATCGGGATCGCGCCCGTCACGGGCATTCCGCTGCCGCTGCTCTCGGCCGGCGGCTCGAGCACGATCACGGTGCTGGCGGCGATCGGCGTGGTTCAGGGGATCCAGCTGCGCGCCCGCCTGCCGCAGCGTCTGCTGCCGGAGCGACCGCCCGAGGGGCCACCGGAGCGCCTCCCCGAGCCGCTCGAGCCGGCGGGCGGTGAGGCATCCACCCCATCGCCGCTATTGTGAGTTCTTGATGACGATCCTCCATGCCGTGCCCGCTGCCGCGGCACGCCTCGAGCGTGCGCGGCGCGCACCGGTGGGAGCGACCCTGAACGGCGCGGACGCGCGCCCTCACCCCGACTTTTACCTCGCGCCGCGCGCGCTCTTCGGCGTGCGTGCCGCTGCGGGGTACGGAGATATTTATGACTCACGTCAAACGCATGCTGACCAGCGCCGACCCGCAAGAGGTGCGGGTTGCGATCGTCGAAGGCGGCAAGCTCTCTGAGGCGTACATCGAGCGGCGCGGCCGCCGATCGATCGTCGGCAACATCTACAAGGGACGCGTCGACGCCGTCCTGCCCGGCATGGAGGCGGCCTTCGTCGACATCGGGCTCCCCAAGAACGGCTTCCTCTACGTCGCCGAGATCGTCCTCCCCGAGCTGGACGACCGCGACCGCCGCTCGAAGCGCATCCAGGAGCTGATCAAGCCGGGCCAGGACGTGCTCGTCCAGGTCACGAAGGATCCGATGGGCTCGAAGGGCGCGCGTCTCACGATGGACGTGTCGCTGGCCGGCCGCTTCATGGTGCTGGCACCGGGCGGCGACGGCGTCGGCGTCTCGAAGAAGCTCGAGGGCGACGAGCGCGACCGCCTGCGCGACCTGCTCAAGAAGATGAAGACGAGCGAGGACTGCGGTCTGATCGCCCGCACCGCCGCCCAGGGCGCGTCCCTGGACGAGCTGGAGCGCGACGTCCGCCTGCTCGAGAAGCTCTGGGACGTCAGCCGCGGCCACGCCCAGCGCGCCGAGGCGCCCGCGCTCGTCTACTCCGAGCCCGATCTCTCGCTGCAGATGGTGCGCGACGACTTCCGCAGCGACGTCGCCGAGCTCGTGATCGACGACGAGCGCCAGTACCACCGCGTGCTCGCCTACGTGCGCCGCACCTCGCCGGAGCTGGCCGACCGCGTCAAGCTCTACAAGGGCAAGCGCCCGCTCTTCCAGCGCTACGAGATCGAGCAGGGCATCCGCTCCACGCTCTCCCGGCGCGTGCCGCTGCCCTCCGGCGGCTCGCTGGTGTTCGACTACGGCGAGGCCTTCACGGTCGTCGACGTCAACACGGGGCGCTTCACCGGCACGACGAAGAAGCTCGAGGACACGATCCTCAAGAACAACCTCGAGGCCGCGGTCGAGGTCGTCCGCCAGCTGCGCCTGCGCGACATCGGCGGCATCATCGTCGTCGACTTCATCGACATGGCCAGCCAGAAGAACCGCGACGCCGTGCTCGAGGTCCTGCAGCGCGAGCTGAAGAAGGACCGCAGCAAGGTCTACGTCGTCGAGATCTCGCCGCTCGGCCTCGTCGAGATGACGCGCAAGAACATCGCCGACGGCGTGCGCGAGATCATGACCTGCGAGTGCCCGACGTGCGAGGGCACCGGGCGCGTGCTCTCCGACGAGTCGCTCGCGATCGACATGCTGCGCAACCTGAGGCGCATCGCGCGCGAGTCGAAGAGCGAGGCCTTCCGGGTCGAGCTCGAGGACGGCGTCGCGCGCACGCTGATCGGGACGGGCGGCGCCGGGCTCGACGAGCTGGAGTTCGAGACGGGCCGGGCGTTCGACGTCGTCGGCCGCACCGACGTGGCCAAGGATCACTTCGAGCTGCTGGGCGAGGGCACGCTGGCGGAGATCGGCGCCGAGGCACCGCCGTGTGCGCCCGGCGACGAGCTCAAGCTGCCGATCCTGGAGCCGCACCGGTTCGTCGAGACGGATGCCGTGTCGCGGCTCAGCGCGGGCTACGAGGTCCAGGTCGTGGGCGGTTTGCCCTACGTCGGCACGACGCAGCGCCTGCGCATCGAGCGTGCGACGCGCTTCGCGGCCCAGGCCGCGCTGCTCGACGTCGAGCCGGCGCGCCCGGTCGCACCCCCGCCGCCCCGGCCCACGGTCGAGGACATCGACGCGGACGAAGTCGTGGACAAGGTCTCCGACATCCTCGAGCCCGAGCGCCGCGTCGGCGAGCGGCTCGACGTCGAGGGCCGCGTGCGCAGGCAGAAGCGCCGCACCGCCGCCGAGCAGCGGCGCGAGAAGGGCCGCTCGGGCGGAGCGGCAGCGGGAGCAGCGGCGGCAGCGGGAGCGGCGGCGGGCGCGGTGGCGCGAAGAAGGCCTCCGCGAAGGTCGCCGCCGACGACGTCGAGAGCGATGGCGTCGCGGACGGCGAGGTTGCCGAGAATTCGAGCGAGGACGGCGAGGCGGCGGCCAAGCGCCGTCGCCGCCGCGGTGGCCGCGGCCGCCGCGGGCGCGGCGGCAACGGCACGCGCACGCCGGCCGAGAACGGCGCCGGCGAGGTCGTCCCGAACGGCACGCCGGCCGAGCCCGTCGTGCCGGTCGCAGCCGTCTCCGAGCGCGCACCGCGCGAGCCCGGCGCGGCACGGCCGCGTCAGCGCCGCAGGCGCAGCGGCAGCGGTGGCGGAGCCGGGGGCGGCAGCGCCGCCAACGGGGCCGAGAGCTCCGGGGGCGGGGACCGAGAGCCTGCACCGGCCGCACCCGCAGCACGTGAGCCCGCAGCGACGCCGAAGCCCGCAGCCGCGGCGCAACGCGAGCAGTCGGCACGCGACGCGGCCAGCGAGGAAGAGCGCCGCAAGGGCCTCATCTCGCGCATCCTCGGGCGCTGATCGGCACCCCGGGTCGAGGGGCTCGCCGGCTGCCGTCCACGCGCGGCGGACGCGGGGCCCATTCTCCGGGTGTTCGCTATGCTTCCCTCCTGCGGCCGCTGCGTGGCCGCGTTTCTCCAACTAGCCAATCGATCGAGGGCCCTCAGTGTTTGCCGTCATCTCGCTCGGCGGAAAGCAGTACCGCGTCCGCAAGGGCGAGTACCTGACCGTCGACCGCCTCGCACATGAAGCGGGCTCCACGTTCTCGCCGGTCGTGCTGCTCGCGACCTCGGGCGACGACGTCTCCATCGATGCCTCGGATCTTGCGAAGGTCACGGTGACGGCACGGGTCGACGAGCATCTGCTCGGGCCGAAGATCCGCGTCTTCCAGTACAAGCCCAAGAAGAGCTCGAAGAAGGCGCGCGGTCACCGCAGCCGCCTCTCGCGCATCACGATCGAAGAGATTGCGATCGGCACGGCCAAGAAGGCAGCCGCCAAGCCGGCCGAGAAGGCCGAGGCGAAGCCGCGGCCAAGCCCGCGGCCAAGCCGGCCGAGAAGGCGGCTGCGAAGCCCGCCGAGAAGGCCGCGCCCGCCGCCGAGGCGAAGGCCCCGGCCGCGAAGAAGCCGGCAGCGGCGAAGCCCGCGGCTGCCAAGAAGCCGGCAGCTGCCAAGAAGCCCGCAGCTGCCAAGAAGCCCGCAGCACCCAGGAAGCCGGCGGCGGCGAAGAAGCCCGCCGACGAGCCCGCACCGGAGCAGGAGGCGTAAGGAATGGCACATAAGAAGGGCCTCGGCTCCTCCAAGAACGGCCGCGACTCCAACGCCAAGCGCCTGGGCGTCAAGGTCTTCGCCGGCCAGCACGTGCCGGCCGGCTCCATCATCGTTCGCCAGAAGGGCACGGAGTTCCATCCGGGCCCGGGCGCGGCGCTCGGCCGCGATCACACGGTGTTCGCGCTCGTCACGGGCACGGTCGGCTTCGGCCGGCGCCGCGGCAAGCGCGTCGTGACCGTCGCGGCCGAGGACTAGGTCGCCCTCGCCGCGTGAGCGGCCAGGGCGACTTCTACGATCGCGCGTCCGTCGTCGTCGAGGCGGGACGCGGGGGCGACGGCTGCGTGTCGTTCCGGCGCGAGAAGTTCGTGCCGAAGGGCGGGCCCGACGGCGGTGACGGCGGCGACGGCGGCGACGTCGTGCTGCTCGCCGACCCGGACATGCGCGACCTCTCGGCGTTCCGCTTCCGCCGGCACCTGCGCGCCCAGCGCGGCGTGCACGGCCAGGGCGGCGGCAAGACCGGCGGGCACGGCGAGGACGCGATCGTCCACGTGCCCCTGGGGACGCAGGTCTACGACGCCAGCGGCGAGGTGCCGATCGCCGATCTCGCACACGCCCGCGCACGGGTCGTGATCGCTCGCGGCGGCCGCGGCGGTCGCGGCAACCGCCGTTTCACGACGGCCGTCCGCCAGGCTCCCCGCACCGCCGAGGTGGGGGAGGAGGGTGAGTCGGCCGACCTCGAGCTGCGCCTCAAGATGGTCTGCGACGCCGCGCTGCTCGGCTTCCCGAACGCCGGCAAGTCGTCGCTGCTGCGCCGCATCTCGAATGCCACGCCGAAGGTCGCGGACTACCCGTTCACGACGCTCGCGCCGCAGCTCGGCACCGTCGAGCTCGACGATCTCCGCCAGCTCACCGTCGCCGACGTCCCCGGGCTGCTCGAGGGCGCCTCCGACGGCGTCGGGCTCGGCCACGCGTTCCTCGCGCACCTCGAGCGCGCCTACGCGCTCGTGCACGTGGTCGCCATCGATCCCGAGGCCGGTGACCCGCTCGAGGACTGCCGCAAGCGCTATGCGGCGATCTACGGCGAGCTCGCGAAGCACGGCGGCGGCCTCGCCGACCGGCCGCAGATCGTCGTGCTCAACAAGCTCGACCTGGTCGACGAGGCCGAGGGCCGGGCGCTCGTCCAGGCCTTCGCCGACGCCGTCGTGCAGGGCGGCCTGCCGCCCGACGCGGTGGTGGCCCGCGACGAGCACGCAACGCCCTACGTGCTCGGCCTCTCCTGCGCGACGGGTGCCGGTGTCGCCGGCCTGCGCGGCGCGCTCGAGCGCGTGCTCGCCGAGGCGCGCGGCGCGGAGCCCGCCGGGACCGGCGAGGACGAGCTCGCCGACTACCTGCTCTACCGCCCGAAGGCGCGGCAGCGCATCTTCCGTCTCGTGCGGGACGACGGCACGGTGCGCATCGCGGGCCGCGAGGTCGTGTCGCTCGTCGACAAGCTCGACCTCTCGACGCCCGAGGGGGTGCGCGCACTCTCGATCGAGCTGGGCCGCCTCGGCGTGATCGAGGCGCTGCGCCATGCGGGCGTCAAGCCGGGGTGGGAGGTGGCGATCGGCGACGAGCGCTTCGAGTTCTCGCTGCCGCCCGAGGAAGTCCACGACTTCGACGACGACGAGGCGGACGATCTCGAATGGTGAGCACGGAGACACCGCGCGTGGGCGTGCTCGGATCGCTCTGCAACCCCGTGCATCTGGGTCACCTGCTGCTCTGCCAGGAGGCGACCTGGCAGCTCGGGCTCTCGCGCGTCGTGCTCGTGCCGACCGGGATGCCGCCGCACCGCCCCGCGCCCGCGGAATCGGCTGCGATGCGCCTGCGCCTGGCACAGGCGGCGGCGATCGGCAACCCGGCGCTGACCGTCTCGCGCGTCGAGATCGAGCGCCCGGGCCCCTCGTACATGGTCGACACGCTGGGCGAGCTGGCCCAGCGCTATCCCGGCAACGGCCTCGTGCTGCTGCTCGGCTCGGATCAGTACGCGGCGCTCTCGACCTGGCACGAGCCCGAGCGCGTCGCGCAGCTCGCCCGCATCGCCGTGGCGCGCCGGCCGGGCGTGTCGCCCGACGTGCTCGCCGACTCCGACATCGAGCGCATCGAGATGCCGCAGGTGGACATCTCCTCGTCGATGATCCGCGAGCGCGTGGCTGCGGGACGGCCGATCCGCCATCTGGTGCCGGATCCCGTGCGCGAGCTGATCGAGGCCGAGGGCCTCTACCGCGGGTAGCTCTCCTGCCAGTACCCGTGGTAAGGTGACCCAAGTGAGGTATGAGACTGGAGCCGGCTGCTGAGCCGCGGGCACGAGCTCGCGGATCGCATCGCTGCGATTTGCTCCGACAAGCTGGCTGAGGACGTCGTCATCCTCGACATGGAGGACGTGGTCGGATACACCGACGCGTTCGTGATCTGCTCGGGCCAGAACGCGCGCCACGTGCAGGCCATCGCCGAGGAAGTGGAGCTCGTCCTCAAGCACGACGAGGGCCTGCTGCCGAAGGGCGGCGAGGGCCGTCGCGAGGGCGACTGGATCCTGCTCGACTACCTCGACGCGGTCCTCCACGTCTTCACGCCCGAAGCGCGCGTCTTCTACCGCCTGGAACAGCTCTGGGGCCAGGTGCCCCAGCGCCAGGTCGTCTGACCGGAACGCGCTCGGCACCCTGGTAGACTCGGCTCCCGCGGGGCCGTAGCTCAGCTGGGAGAGCGCCGCGCTGGCAGCGCGGAGGTCACGGGTTCGATCCCCGTCGGCTCCATTCCGTCGCCGGCCCGCTTTCGCGCGGTGCCGGTGGTCGCGACGGCCCGGGTCGCCGGCGCCGTTGCCGCTCCGCCGCTTCCGCGGTACTCTGGCCGTGGCCCGCCGGTTGCGGGAGCTCGTCGGGCGATGCCGCCTCAGCCTCTCTGATGAGGCTGGGGCTTTTGTGTTTTGAGCGGGAGATCGGATGAGGCTCGTGGCGCGGACTGAAGACCTGTCGGACCTGATCGAGCTGCGCGTCGGCTGCCGCATCGAGTACCTCGCGGAGGAGGAGGGCACGCACGCGGTCATCCTCGTCGAGCCGCACTCCTCGCTCCAGGGCGCGATCGTCGCCGAGCGCTGGGAGCCGCAGCCGGCGCCCGCGGGCTTCACCGACATCTACGGCAACGTCTGCCGGCGCCTCGACCTCGGCCCCGAGCGCTCGCTCTTCGCCTACGACGCGACGGTCGCCGTCTCGCGGCTTCCCGAGGCGATGCCCGGCGAGGACGACGTCCAGCACCGCATCGAGGAGCTTCCGCCCGAGCTCCTGCACTGGCTGCTGCCGAGTCGCCTGTGCGAGTCGGACTTGCTCATGGACACGGCCTGGGAGATGTTCGGCGAGACGCCGCGCGGCGCCGCGCGCGTCGCCGCGATCTGCGACTGGATCCACGAGAACGTCGCGTACGGCGTTCCCAGCATCCAGACGACCACAGTCGCCGAGGTGCTGGAGCGCCGGGGCGGCATGTGCAGGGACTTCGCCCAGCTCGGCGTGACGTTCTGCCGGGCACTCGGCATTCCGGCCCGCTATGTGTTCGGGTACATGCCCGACATCGGCATCCCGGGCCCGTTCCCGCCCATGGACTTCCACGCCTGGTTCGAGGTCTGGCTCGGCGAGCGCTGGTGGACGTACGACGCGCGCTTCAACACGCCCCGGATCGGCCGCCTGCCGATCGGCCGGGGCCGCGATGCGATCGACGTCGCGATGGTGACGACCTATGGCCCCGCTAGCCTCGAGACGATGACGGTGTGGGCCGACGAGACGAGCAGCGAGAGCGCAGCGGTCGGCGTGGGCGGGCCACATGGCCGTTGACACGCTCGGCGACCTGATCGCCACCCTCGGGAGCATCGACCACGACGAGATCGACTGGCAGAACATCCGCCAGGCGACGGTCCTCATCCAGCAGACGTTCCGCTACGACTATCCCGGCCCGATCACGGATCTGCGCCAGCGCCTGATGGTCGTGCCGCCCGACTACCACGGGCACCAGCACCTCACGACCCACAAGCTGCGCGTCTCGGGTTGCAACCTCGAGAGCGAGCGCTCGTACGACAGCTTCGGCAACGTCGTCCTCGACCTGTCGCTCGAGGAGGTGGACGGCCACGTCGAGTTCGTGACGTGGGCGCTCGTCGAGTGCCACGTGCCGATCGACGGCGGCGAGAGCCCCGACGACATCGGCTTCGATCGCCGCTTCGGCGAGCCGTCTCGCCTCACGCGTCCCGATGCGCCGCTGCGCGCCGTGGCCGAGGAGTTGCGCGCATCGGGTGCGACCGGCCTCGATCTCGCGGGGCTCGTCAGCACGCGCGTGCACGACCACTTCATCCTACGAGTGGGGGGTCACCACGGTCGAGACGACCGCGGCCGAGGCGTGGGCGACCGGCCGCGGCGTGTGCCAGGACTACGCGCACTGCATGGTGGCGCTCTGCAGGCTGCTCGGGGTGCCCGCGCGCTACGTCTCGGGGCACCTGCTCGGCGACGGTGGCACGCACGCCTGGGTCGAGGTGCTGCTGCAGGACGAGACCGGCGCCGTCACGGCGGTGCCCATCGACCCGACGCACGACCGGCGCGTCGGCCCGCGCTACGTGACGGTCGCGGTCGGCCGCGACTACGGCGACGTCCCGCCGACGTCGGGCACGTTCGAGGGCCCGTACCCGGGGGAGCTGACGACCCACAAGCGCGCCGCGGTGGTGCGCGTCGAGTACGTGAAGCCGCAGCGCCGCAGGCGCGTCGTCAGCTCGAACTGACCGCGTCGCCGCGCAGGAGCGCCTCGAGCCCGGGCAGGTGGCGCGCGCAGATCTCGGGCAGGCCGCCCTGCTCGATCTCGTAGACGATCGCAGGGACGGCGTTGTCGTCGAGCCAGTCGTCGAACGCGCCCGGGCAGCCCTCGATCTCGTCGATCACCGGCAGATCGGCCGAGCGGGCGAGCATGTCGACCACGGGCTGCGGTGCAGCGCCTCGCACGAGCAGCAGCTCGAGCGGGCTGTGCAGGTCGACGACGAGCGGCGGGCGGAGGCGCTCGATCAGCTCCATCAGGGCGCGCGTCTCGGGCTCGGATCCGGCGTGCGCTCCCGGCGAGGAGCGATTCGTGCGGTTCTCCGGCGTGCGCAGGGCGGGATCGATGCCGGGCGGGTAGGTGAACGACTCGCCGGGAAGCCAGGTCGACGCCGGGAAGTTGCGGTTGAGGTCGACGCCGGCGTCGTTCTGGCGCGTGCCGGCCAGGAGGCCGTCGGGGTTGACCACCGGAACGACCGCCCAGGCCGTCTCGGCGCCGGGAACGCGCTCCAGCAGGCGGCGCGCGAGCAGGGCGGTGACTGCCTCCTCGCCGTGCTGGGCGGCGGTCACGAGCCCCGCGACGGGACGGTCTGCGGTCGGGGTGAACACGCGCAACGCGACCCCCTGGCGCGAGCGGCCGTACTCGGCCGCCGTCCAGCCGTCGAGGAGGTTGCCGGTCACGGGCCCGACCGTATCGGCTCGGTACGGGTGCACGCATACAGTCCCGGTATGCGCATCGCCGCGCTCGATCACCTCGTGCTGACGGTCGCCGATCTCGGCGCGACCGTCGCGTTCTACGAGCGCCTCGGCATGCGCGCCGAGGAGTTCGGCGGGGGCCGGCTCGCGCTGCGCTTCGGCGACCAGAAGATCAACCTGCACAAGGCCGGCGCCGAGTTCCTGCCCCATGCGCTGCGCCCCGTGCCGGGCTCGGCCGACCTCTGCTTCCTGATCGAGGGCTCGCTCGACGACGTCGCGCTCGCGCTCGCCGAGGCGGGCGTTCCGGTCGAGCTCGGACCGGTCGAGCGCGAGGGAGCCGTCGGAGCGATGGACTCGCTCTACGTTCGCGATCCCGACGGCAATCTCGTCGAGCTCTCGCGCCCCCGCTGACTGCAAGCCTCCTCCGGGAGGGAGCATTAGGATCGGGCGGTGTTCCGTCGCCGCAAGACCGAGCCGGGCCCGCCGATCCAGGACGAGGTCGTCGATCGCCTGCTCTGCGTTGCCGTCACGACGATGCTCGGAGTGGTCGTGGCCAACCGGCGGGAGGGTGCTCTCGACGAGGAGAAGGCCGAGCAGTACGCGGCCGAATCGCACCGCTGGCTGCGCCGGGAGAACCTCGCCGACGCGCTGACCGTCGGCGAGCGTGCGCTCGTCGCGAAGTCGCTCGAGGACTGGTCGGAGCGGGAGTCGGTCGACGCCGACTGGCGCAGCGAGTCCGTGGGTGTCCTGCTCTGGGCGATCTCGGCGATCGCCGAGGTGCCCGCCCAGGACACGCGCTTCGAGGATCCGACGTCGCTCGTGCCGCTGCTCGCGCCGACGGCCGAGTTCCGCCGGCTCGCGAGCCTGCGGCCGGCCGAGCAACTGGAGGGCGCGCGCGCCGCGGCGTATCGCGACCTCGACGCCGGGGAGCACGCAGATGCAGCGGCGATCGCCAGGGAGCGGCGGCACGCGCTCAACTGGCTCTGTGGTGCTTCCCCGGACTGGGACCGCGCCTCCGCCGGCACCTGAGCCCGGCCCGGGCGGGAGGTGTCAGCCCCGGTCTGCGCCCTGCATGAACCCGGCGATGTCGGCCGAGCCCGACGATCCGTCGAGCGAGCCGAACGTCCCGTGCTCGTGGACGTCGCGAGCCGCGCGGATGAGGGCGCCGAGCGCGGTGTTGATGAAGCCGCTGCCGAGACTGATGCGCCGGACGCCGGCGGCCGAGAGCACCTCGACGCTCGGCGCGCCCGGCAGCGCGAGCACGTTCACGGGCTTCGAAAGCGCCGCGCAGACGGTGCGGATGTCCTCGATGTCGCGCAGGCCCGGGGCGTACAGCACGTCTGCTCCCGCCTTCTCGAACGCCTGCAGCCGCGCGATCGTGTCGTCGAGATCGCTGCGGCCGTGGAGGTAGTTCTCGGCGCGGGCCGTCAGGATGAACGGGAACGGCAGCGCGGCGGCCGCCTCGGCACCCGCGGCGATCCGCTCGACGGCGTGGGCGAGCGAGTAGATCGGCTCTCCCGGTGCGGAGGTCGAGTCCTCGATCGAGCAGCCGACCAGTCCGGCCGCGGCGGCGCCGCGGATCGTCTCGGCGACGCTCTCGGGATCGTGGCCGAAGCCGTTCTCGAGATCGCCGTTGACCGGCAGATCGGTCGCCGCGGTGATCAGCGCCGAGTGCTCGAGCGCCTCCTCGCGCGAGACCGCGCTCTGGCCGTCGCGGCGGCCGAGCGTATAGGCGAGCCCGGCGCTCGTCGTCGCCAGCGCCGGATAGCCGATCCCGCGTGAGGATGCGAGCGGTACCCGCGTCCCACGGATTCGGCATCACGAATGCGCCCGGGCCCTCGTGCAGGCGCCTGAACTTCGCAGCTCTCTCTTCGATGCTCACGCCCCGAGCCTAGCGCGCCGCGGGCAGGCCGCGCAGCCGGTTTCAGCGTCGCCGGCGGGGCATCACGACGGTGCACACGACACCGTCCGAGGAGGTCGACCCATGCCCCCTGCAGGCGTCAAGAAGGGCACCAAGCGTGCCCGCCAGTACGAGCACATCAAGGACTCGCTGAAGGAGCAGGGCCGCTCCGAGGACAAGGCCGAGGAGATCGCCGCGCGCACCGTCAACAAGGAGCGCGCGCGGCACGGCGAGTCGAGGACGGCATCCAAGACGTCGACCGAGGATCCGCTGTCGTCGGGTGAGCGCGGCGGTCGCCGCTCGGGCACGCGGCGTGCGAAGGGCCGCACCCGCGACCAGCTCTACGCCGAGGCGCAGCACAAGAACATCAAGGGCCGCTCGAGCATGAGCAAGGCGCAGCTCGAGCGCGCTGTCGGCCGCTAGCTAGCCCGTGTTGCGCAGGGCCGCCGCGATGCCGGCGATCGAGCGCGCGAGCGGGGCGGCCAGGCGGGCGCGCTCGTCGTCGGAGCCCGCCGCGCGGTAGCGCCCGAGCAGGTCGACCTGGATCGCGTTCATCGGATCCACGTACGGATTCCGCAGCCGGACCGAGCGCTGCAGCGCGGCGTGGCGGTCGAGCAGCGCCTGCTCGTCGACGGTCGCGAGCACGGCCGAGACCGTGCGCTCGTGCTCGTCGGCGATCATGGCCCAGATCCGGTCGCGGTCGGCCCCCTCGGGCACCAGATCGAGGTAGCCGCGGGCGATCTCGAGCGACGACTTGGCGAGCGTCATCTCGAGGTTGTCGATCGTCGCGCGGAAGAATGGCCAGCCGGCGTAGAGCCTGCGCAGATCCTGGACGCCGCCGGCGCTCGCGGCGAGCGGCGCCAGCGCCGTCCCGACGCCGTACCAGGCCGGGAGCAGCGTGCGCGTCTGCGTCCACGAGAAGACCCACGGGATCGCCCGCAGGCCTGCCAGGTAGGCCTCGCTCGACGGCCGCCGTGCGGGCCGCGAGCCGAGCGCCAGCACGCCGAGCTCGTCGACCGGCGTGAACGCGCGGAAGAACGCCACGAACGCCTCGTCCTCGTGCACCAGCGCGCGATAGGTCGCGAACGCGTCCTCGGAGAGCGCGTCCATGAGCTCGCGCCCGCCGCGGCGGCGGCACGTTGCCGAGCGCGTCGGGGAAGGCCGCGAGCAGCGTGGCGGCGACGGCGGCCTCGAGATTCCGGTGCGCGAGCCCGGGCAGGCCGTACTTGTTCGAGACCGTCTCGCCCTGCTCGGTCACCTTCAAGCGCCCCGGTGGATGGCCCGGCGGCTGGGAGAGGATGGCCGCGTGCGTCGGCCCGCCGCCGCGCCCGGCGCTGCCGCCGCGGCCGTGGAAGATCGTGAGCTCGATGTCGCGCTCGGCCGCCAGCGCGGCGAGCGCCTCCTGCGCGCGATAGGCCTCCCACGCAGCGGTCAGGTAGCCGCCGTCCTTGCCCGAGTCGGAGTAGCCGACCATCACCTCGAGACGGCGGCCGCGGCGCTCCACCAGGCGCTCCGAAGCGCTCGTCGTCGAGCAGGCCGGTCATGGTCGCCGGGGCCCCTCGCAGGTCGGCGATCGTCTCGAAGAGCGGGACGAGCGAGAGATCCTCGCCGACCTCCTCCTGCGCCATGTGGAGCGCCCGCAGCATGTCCGCGGGACCAGCGGTGCCGGACACGATGACGGTGTCGAGCGCGCGTGCGCCGTGGCGGGCGCGCGCGGCGCGCACGGCGCGGAATGTCTCGTGCGTGCGCTCGTCGGGGGCCTCGAGCTGGGTGGCGTGCACGCGCACGTCCAGCTTCGCGATGTGGAAGCCGAACAGCTCCACGCGCCGGCGCAGATCCGCGAGTGCGCCGTCGGCGATCCGCGCGCCGCGGTTGGCGCGCAGGCTCGCATCCATCAGCTCGAGCTCGGCGAGCAGCTCGTCGGCACCGGCGTAGGCGGGCTCGTCGTTGCGCTCGAGCAGGTTCTCGAGGCGCTTGCCGATGAAGCTCAGCTTGCGGCGGTACGGCTCGTCGAAGTTCTGGTCGCCGATCTCGAGCGCGAAGGCCGCGAGCTCGCCCTCGTCCCGCTCGATCGAGCGCAGCAACTCGTCGCTCACCGGCACCATGCGGGTCGAGCTGCCCATCTCGCGCGCGAGCTGGCGCACCTCGACGCGGTAACGCGTGAGCGCCAGCCGGCGGGCGCGCTCGAGCCACTCGCCCACGGTGTGCGGCCCGGCCTCGGGGTTGCCGTCCTGATCGCCCCCGACCCACGACCCGAAGCGGAACGGAACGGGTGCAGCCGGCAGGCGCTCGCGATACTCGGCGAGCACGTCGGGCGCCACGTCGAGCAGCGTCGTCTCGAAGAACCACAGCGCGTGCCGGATCTCGTCGACGACGCGCGGGCGGCGGGAACGCACCTCGTCGGCCTGCCACAGGGCGGTGATCTCGGCGATCACCTCGTTCTCGAGGCGGTGGCGCGCGGCCGCGGCGAGCGCGGGATCGTCGAGCGCCTCGAGGATCCGGCTGAGGTGCAGCTGCGATTGCAGCACGGTGCGGCGAGCGGCCTCGGTGGGGTGGGCGGTGATGACGAGCTCGAGCGACACGGCCTGCGCGCGGCGGGCCAGCTCGGGAGCCTCGACGCCGCTGCCGGCCAGCCGGCCGAACGCCTCGGCGAGCGACTCGCGCGGGATCTGCTCCTCGCGCTCGTAGCGGCGGCGGCTGCGGACGCGATGCCACGCCTCGGCGACGTTCGCGAGCTGGAAGTACAGCCCGAACGCGCGCAAGACCGACGTCGAGCGCTCGTGGTCGAGCGAGCGGACGTAGGCCGCGAGGGCCGCGTGATCGGCCGGCGAGCCGGATTCGCGCGCCTTGCGCGCGAGCTTGCGCACGCGCTCGACATCGGCCAGCAGGTCCTCGCCGTCCTGCTCGACGAGCACGCGCCCGAGCGCGTCGCCGACCAGGCGCACGTCACGCCGCAGGGGCGCGTCGCGGCGGCTGGCGCGGGACGCTGCGGGGTCGTCGGCGCGGGTCGAGGGCATCCCGCAAGCCTAAGTCCTTCCGCGCCCGACTCGCCTTCTTGTCTTCCCGCGTATATCGTCACGAACCGCACGGCGTCTACCGCGCGTAGGCGTGACGCACGTCCTCATCCACCGAGATCGACACGAGGAGTTGCGGATGCGAGGGAATGACCCGCGGGCACGAGCGGGGCTCGTCGGCAGGCGGCCTGTCTGATGTCCGAAACCGCGCAGTGGCAGCTCGGACTGGCGCTCGGCATCGTCGTGATCGCCGTCGCGGCCATCATCGTGATCGTCATCGTGATGCTCGCGCAGCGAATCGCCGCGCAGGCCAAGACCTCGGTGGAGGCGGTCGACGTGGTGCGCGAGCAGACGGACGCGCTCTCCGGCATCGGGCGGATCAACGACTCCGGCGTGCGGATCCTGCATGCCGCACGGGCCCTGCGCAAGGTGGCGGTCGGGAAATGAGCATTCCGCTCGCCGCCATCTCCGCGCACGGCTACTGGTGGATCTCACTCGCCGTCGGTCTCGTCGCGGCGCTCGTCGTCGCCTCTCTCCTGGCCGTGCTGGTGATGGCCGTCATGAGCATCGAGCAGTCGGTCGACGGCCTGCTCGAGGTCGCGACCAAGGTCGCCGGCAACACCGCGAACATCCCGCAGTTGACCGCGACCGCGCCGGTGCTCGGTCTGATCGTCGAGGAAGCGGTCGTCCAGGACGGCTACATGAACGCCCTCACCGACGGGTTCGGTGGCGCATGAGCACCACGACGCTCCTGGCACTGCTCACCGTTGCCCTGACGGTCGTCGTGATCGTCGTGCTGGCCTCGGCGCTGATCGTCGTGCGGCAGCGACTCGCACGGGTCTCCATCGGGCTCGCGACGCTCGCCGACGCGCTGGAAGGCGTCGAGGAGGAGCATCTGCGCCCGCTCGAGGGCGCCGTCAAGGCGATCAACGCCCAGTTCGAGGTCATTCTCGGCGCCCTTCCCGGCATCGCCCGCAAGGCGGCGATCGTCGCCGAGAGGAGGCCGCAATGACGCTCTGGTGGATCGGCGCGTTCGCGCTGCTCGTCGTGGTCTTCCCCGTCGTCGTCTACCTGCTGAACGGCGTGCTCTCGACCGCGCAGAGCATCGTCCCGAGCGTGGGCCGCGTGCACAAGGCGGCGGCCGCCGCCTCGCAGGACCTCGACGCCACCGCACTCCTGCTGACGACGCAGGATCAGGTCGCGCAAACGGTCGCGGGGGTCGCCGGCTACGGCGGCTCGCTCGACGTGATCATCGACGACGCGAGCTAGGAGCCGGCATGCCCGTCGCATCCATCTTCTCCCCGGGCGGGGTCACGATCCTGGCGGTCGTCCTGATCGTGCTCGCGCTCGTCTACTACCTCGTCTCCACGATCGTGCAGTTGCGCAAGATCACGGCGGGACTCGACGAGGTCATCGTCAGCGTCGGCGAGATCATCCAGAAGAGCGCGCCGGTGGCCGCCGTCGTCGACGACATCAACGCCAATCTCGACGCCGGCGTCGACCTGCTCGAGGGGCTGCTCGTCAAGAAGGCGGGCCTCGCGGACGCCGTCGGCCTGATCGAGGGCCTCTATCCGGGATCCGCCGCGGCCGGCCTGCGCAACTTCCCCGACTCGACGACGATCAAGGCGCCGCGCATCGCCGAGGTCTATACGAAAGGCACGCTCACGCTCGCCCGGCTCGGCCGCGAGGCTCCGATCGCCATGGCCAACCCGGCCGGCGCTGTGCTCCGGAACGTCGAGGGCGGCAGCCTCGCCGCGCGCTCGCTGTATCCGGACGTCCGTCACACGAGTCCGGAGAAGCTGCCGCGGTCGCCGGTCATCGGCACCGGCGCACCGGAGCAGTACGAGCAGCGGGACGACATCGGGGCGCCGCGCAGGCGCCCCCCGTCGGCGCCCAAGCCCAACGATCCCTGAACGAAAATACCCCGCAAGACCGGGCATTCTGTAGGCGAGCGGACGATCATCCGCTCCTGATTTGCGAAGGGGTACGTGTTGCAGACTCCTGCGGCATTCGAATACGAGCGAGCGACCAGCCTGGAGGGCGCCATCGCGTCCCTGGAGAAGCTCGGCTCCGAGGCGCGCGTCATCGCGGGCGGCCACAGCCTGCTGCCGATGATGAAGCTGCGCCTGGCGAATCCCGAGCATCTGATCGACATCAACGGGCTGACCGAGCTCGCCTACATCCGCGAGGCGGAAGGTGAGATCCGGATCGGTGCCCTGACGCGGCACGTCGACCTCTTGAAGTCCGACGTGCTTGCCGAGCACTACCCGCTGATCCGCGATGCGGAGCACGTGATCGCCGACCCCGTGGTGCGCAATCGCGGCACGATCGGCGGCTCGCTCTGCCAGGCCGACCCGGCCGAGGACCTGTCCGCCGTGTGCACCGCCGCCAAGGCGAGCGTCGTCATCCGCGGCTCGGCCGGCGAGCGCGTCGTCGCCATGGGCGACTTCCACGTCGGCCCGTACATGACGGCGGTCGGAGCCGGCGAGATCCTGACCGAGGTGCGGCTGCGCATCCGCCCGGGTGCGGGCAGCGCGCACGAGAAGGTCGAGCGCCGCGCCGGCGACTGGGCGATCGCCGCGGCGTCGGCGGCCGTGTGGCTCGACGGCGGCACGATCGCCGAGGCCGGCATCGCACTCAGTGCGGTCGGTCTCACGACGATCCACCTCACGCGCGCCGAGGAGCTGCTGCGCGGGAAGGCGCCGTCGGAGGAGCTGTTCGCGCAGGCCGGCGCGATTGCGTCGGAGGACTGCTCTCCGGGCGCCGACGGGCGCGGGCCGGTCGACTACAAGCGCCATCTCGCAGGCGTCCTCACCCAGCGGGCATTGCGCCGCGCGACTGCACGCGCTCTGCGCGAGGAGGCCTGAACGTGAACGTGTCGATGACGGTCAACGGCGAGCAGGTCACGCACGACGTCGAGCCGCGCCTGCTGCTCGTGCACTTCATCCGCGAGACGGTCGGTCTCACGGGCACCCACTGGGGCTGTGACACGTCGAACTGCGGCGCCTGCGTGGTGCTGATCGACGGCGAGCCGGTCAAGTCGTGCACCGCGCTGGCCGTGATGGCCGAAGGGCGGGAGATTCGCACGGTCGAGTCGCTCGAGGTCGACGGCCGGCTCGACCCCGTCCAGATGGGCTTTCACGAGCGTCACGCGCTCCAGTGCGGGTTCTGCACCCCGGGGATGCTGATGACGGCGCGCGCGTTGCTGGACGAGAACCCGGATCCGACCGATCTCGAGATCCGCACTGCGATCTCGGGCGCCATCTGCCGCTGCACCGGCTACAAGAACATCGTCAGTGCCGTGCAGTGGGCCGCCGAGTACGAAGCAGCAGCGAAGAGAGAGGTCTGAGCATGGCGACGACCGAGAATCTGCCCAGCGCCACCAGCGAGCGCCCGATCGGCTTTGGTCGTCTCAAGCGCAAGGAGGACGCGCGCTTCATCCGCGGCGCGGGCACCTACCTCGACGACATCCGCCTCCCCGGGATGGTGCACGGCGCGATCCTGCGCAGCCCGTACGCGCACGCCCGCATCGTCTCGATCGACACCTCGAAGGCGCTCGCCCATCCGAACGTCGCGGCCGTCGTGACGGCCAAGGATCTCGAGACGCTCGGCCTGGCGTGGATGCCCACGATCTCCTACGACACGCAGGCCGTGCTCGCGGGCGACAAGGTGCGCTTCCAGGGCCAGGAGGTGGCATTCGTCATCGCGACCGACGAGTACTCGGCGAACGACGCCCTGCAATTGATCGACGTGGAGTACGAGCCGCTGCCCGCGATCGTCAATGCGCGCAAGGCGCTCGACCCCGACGCGCCGCTGATCCGCGATGACAAGGCCGGTCAGCGCGACAATCTCGCGAGCCCGACCTGGGAGGCCGGGGACGAGGAGGCGACCGACAGGGCGTTCGCCGAGGCCGACACGGTCGTGGCGCGCGACATCATCTACCCGCGCTGCCATCCGGCTCCGCTCGAGACGTGCGGGATCATCGCCGACTTCAACCCGAAGACCGGGCAGCTCGACATCTACAACGGCAACCAGGCGCCGCACGCCCACCGCACGGTCTACGCGCACGTCGCGGGGCTCGCCGAGCACATGATCCGCATCCGCTGCTCCGACATCGGCGGCGGCTTCGGCAACAAGGTGCCCGTGTACCCGGGCTACGTGTGCGCGATCGCCGGCTCGATCGTCGCCGGCGTGCCCGTCAAGTGGGTCGAGAACCGCTCCGAGAACCTGATGTCCACGGGCTTCGCCCGCGACTATCTGATGAAGAGCGAGATCTGCGCGAAGGACGGCAAGATCACGGGCCTGCGCGTCGACGTCATCGCCGACCACGGCGCATTCGACAGCACGGCCCAGCCGACCAAGTTCCCCGCCGGGTTCTTCCACATCGTGTGCGGCTCCTACGACCTGCAGGCGTCGCACGTCAAGGTCAAGGCGGTGTACACGAACAAGGCGCCGGGCGGGGTGGCGTACCGCTGCTCGTTCCGCATCACCGAGGCCGTCTACCTCGTCGAGCGCATGGTCGAGGCGCTCGCGCAGGAGATGAAGGTCGATCCGATCGACCTGCGCATGAACAGCTTCATCGCGCCCGAGCAGTTCCCGTACGAGACGACGACCGGCTGGACGTACGACTCCGGCGACTACGCCAAGACCATGAAGGTCGCGATGGACATCGCGGGCTACGCCGAGCTGCGCCGCGAGCAGAAGGAGAAGCGCGCGCGGGGCGAGCTGATGGGCATCGGCATCTCGTTCTTCACGGAGGGCGTGGGGGCGGGGCCGCGCAAGCACATGGACATCCTCGGCCTGGCCATGAACGACGGCGCCGACCTCCGCGTGCACCCGTCCGGCAAGGCCGTCGTGAGCATCAGCGCGCAGACACAGGGGCAGGGCCACGAGACGACGTTCGCTCAGATCGTGGCCGAGGAGCTCGGGATCCCGCCGGAGGACGTCGAGGTGCGCCACGGCGACACCGACAAGTCGCCCTACGGGCTCGGCACCTACGGCAGCCGCTCCACACCCGTCTCCGGCGCCGCCGTGGCCGTCGTCTCGCGCAAGGTGCGCGACAAGGCGCGGCTGATCGCGGCGACGATGCTCGAGACGCGGCCGGAGGACCTCGCCTGGGAGAAGGGCCGCTGGTACGTCAAGGGCGATCCGGAGAAGGGCGCGATGATCGAGGACATCGCGCTGCGGGCCTACAGCGGCGAGGCCATGCCCGAAGGCCTGGAAGGCGGGCTCGACGCGCAGGTCATCTACGACCCGCCCAACCTCACCTATCCCTACGGCGCCTACATCGCCGTCGTCGACGTCGACCCCGACACCGCGCAGGTCACGGTCAGGCGCTTCATCGCGGTCGACGACTGCGGCGTCCGGATCAACCCGATGATCGTCGACGGGCAGATCCACGGCGGCCTCGCCGAGGGCGTCGGCATCGCGCTGATGGAGCTCATCAGCTTCGACGAGGAGGGCAACTGCCTCAACTCGTCGTTCATGGACTACCTCATCCCGACCGCACTCGAGTGCCCCGACTTCGAGCTCGGCGAGACGGTCACGCCGTGCCCGCACCATCCTCTCGGCGCCAAGGGCGTCGGCGAGTCGCCCAACGTGGGCTCGCCGCCGGCCATCGTGAACGCCGTGATCGACGCGCTCTACGAGACGCACGGCGTCGAGCACATCGACATGCCGTGCACGCCCGCCCGCGTGTGGGCGGCGATGCAGGGACGGCCCGAGCCACCGCAATGATGCCCGCCGCCCTCTCCCGTCGCGCGCAGGAGCTCGCCGCCCAGGGCGAGGCGTTCGTGACCGCCACGGTCGTGCACGCGCAGCGCCCGACGAGCGCCAAGCCCGGAATGGCCGCGCTCGTGCTCGCCGACGGCGCGATCGAGGGCTTCGTCGGCGGTTCCTGCACCGAGCACAGCGTGCGCGCGTACTCGCTGCTGGCGATGGAGAGCGGCGAGGCCGTGCTGCTCAAGATCCTCCCGTTCGCGGACGACGCGGGCGCCGCCGGCGCCGACGTCGTCGCCGAGGACGGGACGGTGACGGTTCAGAACCCGTGCCTGTCAGGAGGTGCGATCGAGGTGTTCCTCGAGCCAGTCCTGCCCGCGCCGCGCGTGCTCGTCGTCGGCGACACGCCGATCGCGAGCGCCGTCGTGCGCATCGGCGCCGAGCTCGATCTCGATGCCGTCGCGGTCGACGGCACCGATCTCGAGCCGCGCGCCGGCGATCTCGCGCTCGTGGTGGCGGCTCACGGCCGGGACGAGCTCCACATCCTGCGCCGCGCGCTCGAGGCGGATCTCCCGTACGTCGGGCTCGTCGCCAGTCCGAAGCGCGGCACGGGCGTGCTCGCCGAGTTGCGCGGCGACGGCGTCCCCGTCGATCTCCTCGCCCGGATCGACGTTCCCGCCGGCATCGACATCGGCGCTCGCACTCCCGCCGAGATCGCGCTCTCGATCCTGGCGAAGATCGTGGCCGTCCGCCGCGAAGGCGCGACCACGCGCGGGCCGCGCCGGCGGCCGGTGGGAGCGAGGACGCGCCTGCCGCTGCGCTCGCCGTCGACCCGATCTGCGGGATGACGGTCGCGGCGGTCGCGACCACGCCATCGCTCGAGCACGACGGCGAGACGATCTATTTCTGCTGCGAAGGCTGCAAGTCCCGGTTCGCCTCGGAGCATGGCCACGCCGGCGTCGGGGACTGATTCGCGCGTGAAGGTCACGGGCGAGGCAGAGGACGAGGTTCGCGAGCGCGCGCCCGACATCGAGACGCTCGCGCGCGGTCTCGCCGCGGCCGACTACCTCGTCGACGAAGGGCTCGCCACGTCCCTCTTCCTGGGCGTGCGACTGCCGCAGCCGCTGCTGCTCGAGGGCGAGGCCGGTGTCGGCAAGACCGAGGCCGCCAAGGCGCTCGCGACCGTGCTCGACACGCCGCTCGTGCGCCTGCAGTGCTACGAGGGCATCGACGCCGCCGAGGCGCTGTACGAGTGGAACTACCCCCGCCAGCTGCTCAGCATCAAGCTCGCCGAGGCCGGCGGGTCGGCGCTGCGCGAGGAGGATCTGTTCGGGCGCGACTATCTCGTCCGCCGGCCGCTGCTGCAGGCGCTCGAGCACCCGGGCCCGCGTCCCGCAGTGCTGCTGATCGACGAGATCGATCGCGCCGACGACGACTTCGAGGCGTTCCTGCTCGAGTTGCTGGCGGAGGCGAGCGTGACGATCCCCGAGATCGGCACGATCACCGCGACGCACCCGCCGATCATCGTCCTCACGTCCAACCGCACCCGCGACCTGCACGACGCCGTCAAGCGCCGCTGCCTCTACCACTGGATCGACTACCCGAATCCGCAGCGCGTCGTGGAGATCGTGCGCCGCCGCGTCGAGGGCTCCTCGCAGACGCTCGCGGTCCAGGTCGCCAACGCCGTCTCGCGCATGCGCGACAGCGACGTGCAGAAGCCGCCGGGGATCGCGGAGGCGATCGACTGGATGGCGGCGCTCGCGCTGCTCGGCGTGGAGCGCCTGGATGTCGCGGCCGTCGACCGCACGCTCGGCTCGGTGCTGAAATACGGCGAGGACCAGGACGTCGTGCGCGCGGCCGGCCTCGAGGAGCTCGTGCGCAGCGGTGACTGACGCCGGCGTCTCCGACGAGGTCTTCGGGGTCGAGACGATCGAGCTCGATCTGCCTGCGCTGGCCGGCGCCCTGAGCCGGCGCCTGCACGACGCGGGCGTGCCCGTCACGCCCGCCCGCTCGGCCGACCTCGCGCGCGCACTGTCGCTCGTCCGTCCGATCACACGGCGGCGCCTGTACTGGACGGCGCGTGCCGTCCTCGTCTCCGATCCCGGCCACGTCAGGGCATTCGACGCCGTCTTCTTCGCGATCTTCGGCGATCGCGGGGAAGAGGCCTTCGAGCCGGAAGACGCTCACGTCGTGTCTGCCCCGGCGGATGAGCGCCAGGCGCCGGACCACAAGACGTCGCCGGGCGAGGCGGTCGCCAAGGACTCCTTCGCAACGATCGCGCCGCGCCCGCCCGGCGCGGACGGCGACGACTCCGAAGGCCCCGAGGTCGACGTGCCGCTGGCGCTGTCGAGCGACGAGGAACGGCTCGCGGGCCGCCGCTTCGACAGCCTCGAGCCGCACGAGCTGGCGCAGCTGTACCGGCTGATGTCCCGCCTCGAGCTGGCCACGCCGACGCGCCGCACGCGCCGCTACGAGCGGGGGCGCCGCGGGCAGCGCGTCGACATGCGGCGGACGCTGCGCGGCAGCCTCCGGACCGCGGGCGATCCGATCCGGCTCGCCCGGCGGCGCCGGCGAATCGCACACCGAAGGCTCGTGCTGCTGTGTGACATCTCGGGGTCGATGGAGCCCTACGCCCGCGCGTACCTGCAGTTCCTGACCTGCGCGGCGGGCAGCGGGCCGGACGCGGAGGCGTTCGTGTTCGCAACCCGCCTGACCCGCCTCACCCGCATGCTCGCCTCGCGCAATCCGGAGCGGGCGATCCAGCGCGCGGCGGCGGCCGCCCCCGACTGGTCGAGCGGCACCCGCATCGGCGACGCACTCAAGGCGTTCAACGATCGGCACGGGCGCCGCGGCATGGCCCGAGGCGCGGTGATCGTGATCCTCTCCGACGGCTGGGAGCGTGGCGATCCGATGCTCGTCGGGCGCGAGATGGAGCGCCTGGCGCGTCTCGCGCACCGCATCGTCTGGGTGAACCCGCGCGTCGGCGCGAGCGCCTTCTCGGTGCGCGCCGGTGGCATGGTGGCCGCGCTGCCCTACTGCGACGCGCTCGTCAGCGGGCACAGCTTCCAGGCGCTCGGCGAGGTCGTCGAGGCGATCGGAGCCGATTCGCGGGGCGGTGCGGCCGTGCTCGGCGGCCCTCCGCCCGTCGCAGGCGAGGTCGCCGACGAGACGGAGACGTGGGCCAGTGCCACCCCGGTGCCGGGCAGCTCGGTGGCGATGCCGAGCGGGCACGGGCCGAGCAAGGGCAATGTCACGCCCGGCTGGGTGACCGGCGAAGGCGACGGATGAACGAGCGCACGCCCAAGATCTGCATCTACCCCGGATGCGAGCGCCCCGCCGCCCCGGCCCATCCGCAGGGCGGGCCTCAGCCCTCCTTCTGCGACCTGGAAGAGCACAATGCGCTGACCGCCCATCAGGAGCGACAGCGTCTTGCATCCCCTGCGAACCCCGAGATCGAGGAGAGTCAGTAGTGGCTAACGAGGCGTACCGAGCGGTCTTCCTGCGCGTCCACCCGACCGGCAAGATGGTGCTCAGCCTCACGACGGACGCCGACGGCAACGAGGCCGGCTACGCGCAACTCGTCGCCGACGACCTCGGCGTCCCCGCGCTCGACGTGAAGGTCGTGCCGGCGGACACCGATCGCTTCGGCGTCGGCCATGGCTTCAACACCAGCCCGTCGGCGGGCGCGCCCGCCGCGATCGCAAAGGCCACCGAGAAGATCCGCGCCAAGGCGCAGCTGCTCGCGGGCATGGCGCTCGGGGCCGCGCCCGAGACGCTCACCTGGTCGAACGGCGCGTGGGTCAACGGCGACGGCAGCGATCCGACCCAGACCAAGACGATCGAGGACGTCGCCCTCTACGCGCACGGCACGGGCGAGTTGCCGCCGGGCGTCGAGGGCGGGCTCGACGCGCAGGCCGTGTACCGCGACTAGGCACTAGCTCGCGGGCGGCAGGTGGCCGTCGATCTCGACCTCGATCTCGTCGAGCACCTTGAGCGCGCCGAAGAGCGCGGAGTACGGCTTGATGCCCCAGTCGGACTGCTTCAGCGTCGCGAGGCAGTGCAGCATGTCGCCGTCGCCGATCTCGATGTCGAACGCGAACGGGTGCGTCGCCCCGAGCAGCGTCAGGTCGCCCTGCACGGAGAGCCCGCCGTCGCCGGGCATGCCCTGGATCTGGCTCGACTGGAACGTGATGCGCTCCTGCTTGAGCACTTCCTCGTCGATCGTCTGATGGATGTTCGCCTTGTCGTCCTCGCCGAGCGCCTGCATGCCACCGGTGCCCTCGATGACGCGCAGCGAGGAACCGTCGACCTCGAGCTCGAAGGTCGAGTCGGAGAGGGTTGCGCCCACCTCGAGCACGGCCTCCCAGGCCGTCACCTGCAGCGCGAGATTGTGGCCCGCCATGGCCGCGGCGCCACCGCGTTTCGTGCGCACCATCAGCGTTCCGTCGTCCGGTCCGAGCCGATAACTGCCTGCCGGAATTGCCACGAACGCAGCGTATAGTGCCCGCGAGATCGACGTGATCCATCCACCCCGGACGAAGGACGACGCGCATGGCCGTAGAGCTTGACCATCCGTTCTCGACCGCGAGGGGACTCGAGGACAGCTACGCCGTGATCCTCGACCTCGACCAGGTGATCCCGTGCGTCGAGGGCGGTAGCGTGGTCGAGCGGACGAGCCCCGAGTCGGCCAAGGCCGAGATCAAGGTGAAGATGGGCGCGATGTCGATGAAATTCACCGGCACGGTGGAAATCGTCGAGCAGGACGCCGCCGCGCACACGGCGGTCATGAGCGTCAAGTCGCGCGAGGCCGGCGGCCAGGGGCACGCGAACGCGACGGTCACGTTCACGCTGCACGAGGGCGGCGGCACGGTGCACACGCACGCGCAGATCACCGGCAAGGCCGCGTCGATGGGCGAGGGCGTCGTCGCCGGCGTGCTCGACGCGCTGATCGCCGACTTCACCGGCAAGCTCGGGGCGCTCTGAGCCCATGGCGCGGATCGCGATGCGCGCGGTGCGCGAGGGCGAGGTGCCGAAGGACGGCGGCACCGCTCTCCAGGAGGACGCCGAGCGGCCCGTCTTCAACGGCAACGGGCCCGACGACTACGTCTGCGTGCAGTGCGGCAACGTGCTGGCCACGGGCATGGACGCCGCCTACATGACCAAGAAGGTGCGCGTCCGCTGCGGGCGCTGCCGGACGGTCAACGTCGCCGTCACCGACGAGTCGGTCGATCCCCGCACGCTCAGGGGCCGCTGAGCGCGAGCAGCGAGTCGCGGTGGCGCAGGTAGGCCGCGGCGCCGTCGCCGTCGAGGGCCGCGATCCGGATGACCGGCGGATGTCCCATCGCCGGCGTCGCGAGATCGAGCAGCGCGTCGTGGTAGGCGCGCTCCCGCTGCACGCCTCCGAAGCCGAAGCCCTTGGCCGGCATGCCGCGCGACAGCGCGTCGCTCGTCGCGCGCCAGGCACGGCAGAGCTCCTCGTGCTCCGCGACGTCGAAGGCGACCGCAGCGTCCCCCGGGTAGCGCTCGAGTGCGATCAGCCGGCTCGAGGTGAAGTGCTCGGAACCGTCGACCTCGATCACGGTGCCGCTCGGGGCGTGCACGAGGTCGAGCGGAAGCAGCAGGTTCTCGCGTGACGCGTGCAGCACCGAGACGTCGCCCTTGAGGCGCGCGTAGATCGCCGCGAGGACGGCGAGCGCCGCGGTGACGGGCGCGACGAGCGCCGGATCGCGCCGGGCCTTCGCGACGCGCTCGAGCCCGACGTGCCCCTGCTCGCAATACCAATCGAACGACGCGGCCGCGAGCACGACCCCGTCCCGCGCCGCCGCCTCCGCAAAGGCGGCGTGAGTGTCGTGCGGCGCCACGCGAGGATGGTAACCCCGCACGTTTGGGGCCAGACCCCAAACGTGCGGTAGTGCGATCACGGAAGCTCGAACGAGCCGAGGTGGCCGAGCGTCGAGGCCGCGACCTCGTTCCCGCGCGCCAGGCTGCGCTCCACATCGCGCCCGCGGGCGTATTCGCACACGAATCCGGCCGTGAATGCATCGCCCGCGCCGGTCGTGTCCGCGACTTCGCGGACATCGTGGGCCGGGCAGTGAATGCGCTCGGGGCGGCCGAGCGCGACGGCGCCGGCCGGGCCCAGCGTGACCACGAAGAGGCGGTCGCTGCGTCGTGCGACCCCCTCCAGCTCGTCGATCAGCGCCGCGTCGGACGGCTGCAGGCCGAACAGCCCGACGTCGAGCTCGGGAGCCCAGCGCGCTGCGAACGCGACGGGGTCGCCGACGTCGTTGGCGTTCGTGAAATCGACCAGGCGCAGTTCAGGCCGCCCGGACGCCATGACGGACTCGAAGAATGCGAGTCCCTGGCCGAACGCGGTCGTCGCCAGCACGTCGCAATCGGCGATGGCCGCGCGCTGGCGCTCGCTGACCCGGAAGCCGGCCAGGACGCCCTCGTCGTAGCGATCGAAGACGCGCTCGCCGCCGGGCGCGTGGCGGATGTGCTGCACGGGCGTCGATCCGGGCACGACCTCGAGGCAGGGCTCGACACCGGTTCGCGCCATGGCGTCGAGCACGATCGCCCGCCCGGCGTCGTCGCCGATCGGCGCCACGACCGTGACGGTGTCGCCGGGCGCGCACAGCCGGCGCAGGTGGACTGCGACGTTCAGCCCGATGCCGCCGGCGCGCTCGAAGTCGCGGTCGTCGTAGCGGTCGACCCCGCAGTCGGCCGCGCAGACGAACCTCACGCGCGCGCCGCTGTCAGCGCCGTCACCTGCTCCGGCGTCGCGCGCCCGTCCCGCATGAGGCTCGTGCCGACGATCGCCCCGTCGGCGACGGCGAGCAGCGGCGCCGCGTTGCCGGGGTCGAGCCCGCTGCCGACGAGCACGGGGCAGCTGCCCGCTCCGTCCCGCGCGGCCCGCACCTCGTCCGGCGAGGGCGGCTCGCCCGTGCGCGTGCCCGTGACCACGATGGCATCCGCTCCGGCCTCACGGGCGCGGCGCGCCGATTCGGCGAGCGTTCGAGGGGTGAGCATCTGCGCGTACTTGACCTGCACGTCCGCGAGCACGAGCACGTGCTCGGCGCCGATCGCGGCGCGATACGCGATCACCACCTCCGGCGCGATGCGCATCGGGCCGTGCTCGGGACGGCTCATCTCGTCGGCGAAGTAGTCGGTGCGGATGAAGTCGGCGCCGGCCGCGAGCGCGACCGCCAGCGATGCCTCGGGATCGTTGAGCAGGATCTCGACGCCGACCGGCAGCGAGCCCGCGGCCCGCACGAGCTCGCGCGTGACGGTCGTCATGACCGCGATCGTCTCGCGTCCGGCCTCGACGCGGTGCGGCTGGTCGTTCTCGTTCTCGACGAGGACGCCGTCGAGCTCGCCGACGCGATACGTCGCGAGCTCGGCCAGCGCGTGCGCCACGACGGCCGCCAGGCCGGGCGAGCCGGGGTAGCCGGGCAGCGCGGGGAGGTGGATCACGCCGATCAACGGCTTCGCGGCCGGGAAGCGCTCTCGGAAGCCGGGCATGCGGCATGGTATGCAGTGGGCTCGCATGTCCGACGACGCCACGCCCTACGACCCGATCGCCGCCGGCGAGCGCGCGCTCGCGGACGCACCGCTCACGGTGCGCGCCGCCCGCGCGGGCGGCCCCGGCGGCCAGCACGTCAACACGACCGACAGCGCCGTGACGATCTCGGTCGCCGTGGCCGAGCTCGCACTCGACGACGCCCAGCGCGCACGGCTGACCGACCGTCTGCGCACGCGCATCACGGCGGCGGGGGTCCTCAGTGCGAGTGCGCAGGACGAGCGCAGCCAGCACCAGAACCGGCGCATCGCCCGCGAGCGGCTCGCGCGCATGATCGGCGAGGCGCTGCGGCCGCGCACGCCGCGCCGGCCGACCCGGCCGGGGAGGGGCGCAGTCGAGCGCCGGCTCGACGAGAAACGCCAGATCGCCGCGCGCAAGCGCACGCGGCGCCCCCCGGATGCCGACGCCTAGAACGGCGAATGTGCGTATCGCTACTTGACGGCCCGCTGCGAATGCCGTAGACACCCTCCCGTCCCGACCCGCCGCAGGCGGGATTCCGAACGACGGAGGGCTCTATGGGTAGTGAGGAACCGGCCGGCACGACCGGCCCGGCGCAGCAGCACCTGAGCGAGGACGAGGCGCTGCTCCACAAGCTCGGATATGCCCAGGAGCTCTATCGAGCCATGGGCGGCTTCGGCAACTTCGCGATCTCCTTCACGATCATCTCGATCCTCGCGGGCTGCCTCACGTCCTATTTCATCGCCTTCAACAACGGCGGCCCGGTGGCCGTCACCTGGGGCTGGCTGCTGGTCGGCTCGTTCTGCATCATCGTCGCGCTCGCGATGGCGGAGATCGCGTCCTCGATGCCGACGGCCGGCGGCCTCTACTACTGGGCCTCCAAGCTCGGAAGCCCGGGGTGGGGCTGGTTCACGGGCTGGTTCAACCTGATCGGGCAGATCTCCGTGACCGCCGCGATCGACTACGGCGCCGCGACCTTCGTCTCGTCGCTGCTGAACCTGTGGTTCGACATGACGCTGACGAAGGAGCACGTGTTCATCGTCTTCACGTGCATCATCCTGCTCCACCTCGCCATCAACATGGCGGGCCTCAACGTCCTCAACCTGCTCAACACGGTGTCGGCCTGGTGGCACATGGCAGGTGTCGTGATCATCGTCCTGATCCTGATCGCGATCCCCGACCAGCATCAGTCCGTGTCGTTCGTGTTCACGGAGACGATCAACGCCTCCGGCTTCTCGGGCAGCAACTTCGGGAATCCGATCTTCTGGTTCGTGTTCGGCATCGGACTGCTGATGGCCCAGTACACGATCACGGGCTTCGACGCCTCTGCGCATCTCAGCGAGGAGACGAAGGGCGCGGCACGCGGCGCGGCTCTCGGCATCGTCATGTCCGTGGTCGTCTCGGTGATCTTCGGCTTCATCCTGCTCGTCGCAGTGACGTTCGCCGTGACGGACGTCGAGGGCACCGTCGCGGCCGGGGCGTTCGACGTGCAGTACATCTGGCAGACGGCCACGAGCACGAAGTGGGCCGAGTTCATGCTGATCATCGCGTGCACCGCGCAGCTGTTCTGCGGCGCGGCGTCCGTGACCTCGGCCTCGCGCATGCTGTTCGCGTTCTCGCGCGACGGCGCCGTGCCGGGGCACCGCACGTGGCGCCGGCTCGCGCTCGGGCGGACGCCCGTCTACGCGGTCGCGGCGATCTGCGTCCTCTCCTGGGCGCTGATGCTCCCGACGCTCTCCAACGCGGCCGTCGGCTACCTCGTCGGCACGTCGATCGCGGTCATCGGCCTCTATCTGGCCTTCGTGTTCCCGATCTTCCTGCGCTGGCGCCTCGGCGACGAGTTCGAGGCCGGCAGTTGGACGCTCGGCAAGCACTACAAGTGGATCGACCCGCTCGCGATCGCCTGGGTCGCGCTCGTCTGCATCATCTTCCTGATGCCGACGGTGCCGGCGGGCATCCCGGGCAAGGACGAGTTCGACTGGAACCTCGTCAACTACGCACCGCTGACCGTGGGCGGCGCGTTCGTGCTCTTCGGTGGTTGGTGGATGCTGTCCGCCAAGAACTGGTTCAAGGGCCCGATCAGGCAGGGCGACGAGGCCGAGTTGGCTCGCATCGAGGCGCAGTACCAGGGGCACTCCTGACGCCGTGAACGCGGAGCGCGGCCGGCCGGAGAGCCGGCCGGCCGCGCCCGCCGACCGCCCCTGCATGATGGTCGCGTGCATGCGGGCACGCTTCTGGGGCGGTTGGAGGAGCGCGCGGCCGGCGGGCGCCCGATCGGTGTCGCCGTCGTCGGCGGCGGAGTGTTCGCGTCGCTCTACCTCGCGCAGGCGCTGCGCACGCCCGGAATCCGCATCGTCGGCGTCGCCGACCTCGCGCCCGAGCGCGTGCGCGAGCGGCTGTCGGGAGCCGGCTGGCCCGAGGCGGCGCTGGCGGCGACCCTGCTCACCGACGACGTCCCCGGCCTGATCGCCGCGCCGGGCGTCGAGGTCGTGATCGAGGCGACGGGCGATGCGACCGCCGGGGTCGACCACGCGCTGCTGGCGATCGAGCACGGTCGCCACGTGGTGATGGTCAACGTCGAGGCCGACGCCCTCGTCGGGCCGTTGCTGGCGCGGCGTGCGCAGGCAGCAGGCGTCGTCTACACGCTCGCCTACGGCGATCAGCCCGCGCTGATCTGCGAGCTGGTGGAGTGGGCACGGCTCAGCGGCTTCGAGGTCGTGTGCGCGGGCAAGGGCACCAAGCACCTGCCGGCCTACCACGAGGTCACGCCGGCGACCGTGTGGGATCACTACGGCCTGCCGCCCGAGCAGACCGCGGGCCTCAACGCCAAGATGTTCTGCTCCTTCCTCGACGGCACGAAGTCGGCGGTCGAGATGGCGGCCGTCGCGAACGCCACCGGCCTCGTGCCGCAGGCGCAGGGGCTGGGCTTCCCGGCCGTCGGTACGCGCGATCTGGCGGCGCAGCTGCGGCCGTCCGGGGACGGCGGCGCCCTCGATCGCAGCGGCACGCTCGAGGTGGTCTCGAGCCTGCACCCGGACGGCACGCCGGTCGACGGCGACCTGCGCTGGGGCGTCTACGTGACGGTCGCCGCGGCCGATCGCTACGTCGCGGGCGCATTCGCCGCCTACGGCGTCTCGACCTCGCGCGACGGCCGCGTCGCCGCGCTCTGGCGCCCGTCGCACCTGGTCGGGCTCGAGCTCGGCGTGAGCGTCGCGCGCGCCGCCCTCGCGGGCGAGCCGACGGGCGTCGCGAGGGCCCCGATCGCGGAGGTCGCGTGTCGTGCGAAACGCGACCTCAGAGCCGGCGAGACGGTCGACGGAGAGGGCGGAGAGCACGTTTACGGCATCTTGCGGGCTGCGAATTCACATTCCGGGACGCTCCCGATGGGACTCGCGCGCGGCGCCCGGCTCGTGCGCGACGTCCCCCGCGGTGCGCGAGGTGAAGCGCGCGGACGTCGAGATCGCGTCATTCGGCTCAGCGATGCGGCTCTACGCCGAATTGGCCCTGGAGCGAGCCTGCCGGCTGAGCCGCGCGCGTCCAGTACACACGTGAGCTACGCGGCGGGACAGCCTGAGGGAGGTTCCGGCCGGTTCCAGTTCGGATCCGCTCTACGGGTTTCAAGACCACCCACGACAGGCGCAAATTCCTCCTGTAGGGTCAGTCGGCACCGACAAGCCGCGGCGCGCATCCTGCGCCACCGCGCCCGTCCTGCTCCGGCGTCCACGAGACGCCCTGCCCTCTCCGGAAGCCATGCCGACTCCCGTCCACCTCACACATCGTTCGCCGAAGGCCTTGCTGTTCCTTCTCCTGGCGGTATTCGCCGCGGCGGCCCTGGCTCCTTCTGCGCAGGCCGGAAGCGTCTCCCGCGCGCCGTCGCTGCTCGCGCTGCACCCCGGCGTGCAGGGCCCGGCGGTCAAGAAGCTGCAGCGGATGCTGGCCCGCCTCGGCTATCCGGTGAAGCCGGACGGTCAGTTCGGCCCGCACACCGCGACGATGGTGCGCACGCTGCGCGCCGACGCCGGCCTCGATCGCTCGGCCCGCGTCACGAAGCGCTTCCTCAACGTCCTCAAGCGCGCGCAGCGCGGCGGCCCCGGCGACCGCCGCTGGCTCGGCATCCGCCGCCTGCGCGTCGGGGCCCAGGGCAAGGACGTGCGCGCCCTGCAGAACGCGCTCACGAAGCTCGGCTACCCCGCGGCGACCGATGGCGCATTCGGCCCGGCGACGCGCACGAGCGTCCGCATGTTCGAGCGAGCAGCCGGCCTCCGCGTCGACGGCGTCCTCACGCAGCGCGAGGTGCGCACGCTCAAGCGCATCGCCCGCAAGGGCCCGACCGCCGGCGCCGTGTCGCTGCGCACGACGACCCAGACGACCACCGACCACGACGCCTCCGACGACGGCCGCGGCCACGAACCAGCCGACCGGCCAGGTTGCGCCGCCGCCGCCCGGCCGGGGCCAGGTCGGCGGCAACGGCCTCGCGATCGCGCCGGCCGGCGCCCCCGCCGCCGTCGCGGCGATCATCCAGGCCGGCAACGTGATCGCGCACTTCCCGTATCGCTTCGGCGGCGGGCATCAGAACTGGCAGGACACCGGCTACGACTGCTCGGGCTCCGTGAGCTACGCGCTGCACGGCGCCGGCCTGCTCGACACGCCGCTCGCCTCGTACGACTTCTACACGTGGGGCGAGCCCGGCCCGGGCCAGTGGGTGACCATCTACGCCAGGGACGACCACGCGTACATGGTGGTCGCCGGCCTGCGCTACGACACCTCGGCGAGCAAGGGCGGCGGCTCGCGCTGGACGACCGCCGGGCGCGTGCCCGACGGGCTACATCGCGCGCCACCCCGCCGGTCTCTGAGCCCGGTCATGCTCACGGACGTACGCCGCGCCTGACTGCGCGGGCGGCCGAGCGTCAGCGACCCGGGCCGACGGCCTCGGTGAGCGCGCGCTCGAGCGCGAAGCGGTCGCGCAGCACGCCCTCGCCGCGGGTCTCGCGCTCGACCGACGGCGATGCGCACGATCGCCTCGGAGAGCTGCTCGCGCGTCCAGCGAGCCGACTGGCGGACAGCTTGCGGGCGACGAACTCGCTGCGCAGGCCGAGCTCGCGCGCGATGTCCTTCGGGCCCGCCGCCCTGCTCCGGCGACGTGCTGAGCGACGGCCAGCTGGCGCAGGTGGCGGGCGATCGACGGCACCCAGCGCGGCACGTCGCCGTCCGGGCCGTCGAGCAGGCGGCCGAGCACGCGCAGCGCGTCGGCGGGCCGCCGGTCGCCGAGCGCGTCGGTGAGATCCCACGGCGGCGTGTCGGCGGTCAGCACGCACAGCTCGTCGACGCGCTCGGCGGTGATCGTCTCGCCGCGCGACCACAGGCCGAGCTTCTCGACCTCGCTCGCCAGGGCCTGCGTGTCGTCGCCGGCCAGCTCCAGCAGGCGCGTGAGCGCGCTGCCGTCGAGGTCGGCGCCGGCGCGCGCGGCCTGCTTGCGCAGCCACTCGCGCTGGCCTTCCTTGCCGGGCAGGTCGTACGCGAGCACGCTGCCGGCGTCCTCGACGAGCGTGCGCAGGCGCCCTGCGGGCACCTCGCCCGCGGTCAGCAGCGCGAGCACGGCATCGGGCGCGGGCGCGGGCAGGTAGGCGGCGAGCGCTTCGACGTCGGCGAGCCCCTTCTTGTCGTCGCCCCAGACCTCGGCGCCGAGGACGACGATCAGCCGCGTGCCGCCGAAGAGCCCGAGCGCGTTGCAGGCACCCGCGGCGTCCTCGCCGCTCATGCCCTCGCCGTCGTCGTCCTGGCGCCGGGCCGTGAACTCCTCGATGGATGCCGTCCTCGCGCACGCACGCGCGCGCGCAGGCGGCGGATCGCGAGCTCGACCTTGGGCCGGTCGCTGCCGCCGATCAGATAGACGGGATCGAGGGGCGCGGCAGACATCGGTCGTGATCGTACCCGCGTCATCCGGCGGGCCTGCACGCGAGTGAGATGTCGCCCTCGCGGTCGGTGCGGCGCACGGGCACGCCGGCCCGGGCGAGCGCCGCGAGCGTCTGCGGTGAAGGGTGGCCATAGGCGTTGCCGCGCCCCGACCGAGATGACGGCGAGTCGCGGGCGCACGCGCTCGAGGAGACGCGGCGAGCAGCGGGTCGCCCGAGCCGTGATGCGAGACCTCGAGGACGCCCGCCGCGCGCGAGGTCGTCGCCGAGCAGGACCTGCGACTCGGCATCGGCGGGGAGCAGGAACGAGCACGCTCCCTGACGTGCCAGCACGACGAGCGCCGCGTCGTTCGGCGAGTGACGCCCTCGTCGCGTGGCGCGGGCCGACGACGCGCACCACGCGCGGCGCCGACCCGGAGCTCGAGCCCGGCGCGGCCGCCGACGACGCGCGTCCCGCGCTCGCGCGCCGCCTTCAGCGCGTCGCGCAGGCTCGTGCTCGGTCCTGGGAGCGCCGGTGTCACGAGCAGGCCGACATCGCAGCGATCTCAGGATCGCCGCGGCGCGGCCGTCGTGGTCGAGCTCGTCGTGCGAGAGGAACAACGCGTCGAGCGAGGTGATGCCGCGGCGGCGCAACCGGCGCTCGACTCGTGCGTCGGGCGGCCCCGTGTCGACGAGCACCCGCAGGCCCGGCGCCTCGATCAGCGCGGCATCGCCCTGGCCGACGTCGAGGAACGTGACGCGCAGGGCCCGCGGGGGTGCGGGTGAGGCCCGCGCCGACGGCCACGCCGACGCGAGCACCAGTCCCGCGAGCCCGCCCGCCATGGCGACGGACGGACGCCGCCGCACGATCCAGGCGAGCGCCGCCGCCGAGCACGGCGCCGAGCAGCGCGCGCGCCGGGCAGCGGCCCCGTCGAGCCAGGCACCGCAGCGCGCGACGAGGCCGACGTACGCACCGAGAGCGCGGATGGCGGCGTCGAGCGCGACCGTCGCCCCCGGCGCGACCGGCCACACGGCACAGGCCGCGAGTGCGAGCCAGAGGAGCGGCGCGACGGCCGGCAGTGCGAGCAGGTTCGCGGGCAGGCTGGCGACCAGCGACGTGCGGCCGAAATGCACCAGCGCGACCGGCGCCGTGGCGAGGGTGCAGGCGAGCGAGATGGCGAGCGGGCTGCACAACCGCAGCGGCACGGGCGTGCCCTCGAGCCGCGTGCGGATGGCGCGGCGCGACGCCGTGGATGGCCGCGACCGCGACGAACGAGAGCTGGAATCCGGGCCCCGTGATCGCCCACGGATCGAGCGCGAGCACCGCGGCCGCCGCGAGGGCGAGCAGATGCCAGCGGATCGCGAGCCGATCCGATCAGCCAGGCCAGCGACACGAGCACGCCCGTCGCTGCGGCGCGCACGACCGACGGCCCGCCGCCGACGATCGCCGCGTAGGCGACGACGGCGGGGATCGCGCATCCGTGCGCGACCGCTCGCGGGATGCCGGCGACCCAGGCGAGTCCGAGCACGGCTGCGACCAGCAGCACGATGTTGCCGCCCGAGACGGCCAGCAGGTGCGCGAGCCCGGACGCGCGGAACGCTTCGAGCGTGTCGTCGTCGAGCGTCGCGGTGCCGCCCAGCGCGACGCCGGTCGCGATGCGCGCCGACCGGTCGTCGCCGCCGGCCGCGAGCGCGGCGCGCGCTCCGCGCCGCCAGCGATCGAGCACGCCCTGGATGCCGCCGCGCCGTCCGATCACGGTGATCGAGCGTGCCGACAAGCGTCTCGTGCACGCCCTGGTGCGCGAGCCAGGTGCGCCGGTCGAAGTCGCCGCGGGACGGCGGCACCGGAGCGAGCGTGCCGCTGACCACGAGGATCGCGCCCTGCTCCAGGGCGCCGCGCGCGCGCAGCTCGACAGGGTGACCGTGCGAGCGTCGCGATCGCCGAGCTGCCGAACGGCCCCGCCCGCGGCTGGCCCTCGACGACGATCCGCGCGCCGTCGACGTGCCCGACGAGCGCCGCGCAGCGGATCGGCCGCGCGTGCGGCGAGCCCGTGCGCCGACCAGCGCCGCGCCGCCGATCGCGCAGGCCGAGGCCGACGACGGCGATCGGGACGGCGCAGCGGGTCGGCGCAGTGGAGCAGGACGAGCAGCGCGAGCACGACGAGCGCGCGGCCGATCGCATCCGACTCGGCCAGCGCGGGCAGCGCGAGGCCGACCGCCAGCCAGGGCGCGGCCGCCACGCCGAGGTCGTCGATGCCGGCGCGGCGCGTCACAGGGCGAGCCGAGCGCGCAGGGCCTCGAGGCGCACCGGCCCGATGCCGCTGACCTCGTCGAGCTCGTCGACCGAGCGGAACCCACCGTGCGCGACGCGGTACGCGACGATCCGCTCGGCCAGGGAGGGGCCGATGCCGTCGAGCGAATCGAGCTCGTCGGCGCTCGCGCCGTTGAGGTGGACGGTCGCGGCGGGCGCGCTCGCACCGGGGCGCCCGCAGCTGGCGCCGCCGGGCCCGCGCGCGGGCACGCGCACCTGCTCGCCGTCGGCGAGCAGCGCGGCGAGGTTGACGGAGCCGAGGTCGGCACGCGGGCCGGCACCCCCGGCGCGCCGGACGGCGTCGCGCGCGCGGCTCCCGGACGGCAGGCGGTAGACACCGGGGTGCCGCACCGCACCGACGACGTGCACGATGACGGGCCCCCGGGCGGGCTCGGCGAGCGCCGGCGGCCCGCCCGTGCTCACGGAGACGGCCGGCGCGAGCTCCGGCGCGGGTCGCCGGCGAGCTCGGCAGGAAGCGCCCGGCGAGCACGAGCGCGGCGCCCGCTGCGAGCAGCAGGACGAGCACGAGGCGGCGATCGAATTGCATCGCCGAACGGTGCGCGAGAGCGCGGTCACGGATCTACGCCGGCGTGTGCCGGAAGCGTGCCGTGCTAGCGCACGACGAAGTTGACGAGCTTGCCCCGGACGACGATCACGCGCACGATCTCGCGCCCGTCCAGGTGGCTCGCGACGTTCTCGAGCGCGCGCGCGTGCTCGGTCAGCTCCTCGTCGGTGCTCGCGGCGGCCGCGCTGAAGCGGCCGCGCAGCTTGCCGTTGACCTGCACCGCGATCTCGACCGTGTCGTGCACCAGGAACGCCTCGGCGGCGACGGGCCAGGGCTCGCTCCCACAGCCGCTCGCCGCCCAGCTGCTCCCACAGCTCCTCGGCGATGTGCGGCGAGTAGGGCTGGATCAGCGAGATCAGCGTCGAGGTCGCGAAGCCGACGACCTCGGGCTCGGCGGCGTCGCGCTGCGCGGCGACCTCGTTGAGCAGCTCCATGGCCGCGGCCACGGCGGTGTTGAAGTGGAAGCGCTCGGCGGAGTCGCGCGTCGACTTGTCGATCGCCCAGTGCGCCTTGCGGGCCAGGGCTTGCCCGGCCTCGCTCGAGGCCGTCCGGAGAGGCCGGCGACGGCGTCACGCGCACGCCGGCCGCGGCCAGCCCGCCGGTCAGCGCCCACAGCCGCTGCAGGAAGCGATAACAGCCGGCGATGCCGCCGTCCGTCCACTCGGCGTCGTCCTCGGGCGGGCCCAGGAACAGCGCGTAGAGGCGCAGCGAATCGGCGCCGTAGCGGCCGACCAGCTCGTCGGGCGCCACGACGTTGCCCTTCGACTTGGACATCTTGGCGCCGTCCTTGTAGATCATGCCCTGTGTGAACAGGCGCTTGAACGGCTCCTTGAAGCCCACCAGGCCGGCGTCGTAGAAGACCTTCGTGAAGAAGCGCGAGTAGAGCAGGTGCAGGATCGCGTGCTCGACGCCGCCGATGTACTGGTCGACGGGCAGCCAGCGATCGACGTCCTCCCGGTTCCAGGCCGCCTCGCAGTCGTGCGGATCGACGTAGCGGATGTAGTACCAGGACGAGCACATGAACGTGTCCATGGTGTCGGTCTCGCGCTTCGCATCGCCGCCGCACTTCGGGCACGGGACGTTGACCCAGTCGGTGGCGGTCGCAAGCGGTGACAGTCCCTTGGGCCGGTAGTCCTCGATCTCCGGCAGCACGACGGGCAATTGATCGTCGGGCACCGGGCACGAGGCCGCAGGAGGGGCACGAGATGATCGGGATCGGGCAGCCCCAGTAGCGCTGGCGCGAGATCAGCCAGTCGCGCAGCCGGTAGTGGATCGTGGCGTGGCCGACGCCGCGCTCGGCCAGCGAGCCGACGATGGCGGTGTAGGCCTCGTCGGCCGGCAGGCCGGTGAACGGCCCGGAGTTGATCATGACCTCGTCGGCCGTGTGCGCGGTGTAGGCCTCGTCCTCCGGCGGCTCGCCGCCCGCGGGCGCGATCACGGGCACGATCGGCAGCCCGTGCTTCCGGGCGAACTCGAAGTCGCGCTCGTCGTGCGCGGGCACGGCCATGACCGCGCCGGTGCCGTAGCCCATCAGCACGTAGTCGGCGACCCAGATCGGGATCTCCTCGCCGGTCACCGGGTTCGTGATCGTGCGCCCGGTGTCGACGCCGGACTTCTCCTTGTCCTGCGCGCGCTCCTCCTCGGAGTGGGCCGCGTGGTGGCGCACGTAGTCCAGCACCGCCGCCTCGTGCTCCGTTCCGGCGACGAGGCGCGGGATCAGCGGGTGCTCGGGGGCCATCACGAAGAACGTCGCGCCGAACAACGTGTCGGGCCTCGTCGTGAAGACGGGCAGCGACTCGTCCAGGTCGCGCTGGTGGAACAGCACCTCGGCGCCCTCGGAGCGGCCGATCCAGTTGCGCTGCATCGTCAGCACGCGCTCGGGCCAGTCCTCGAGCAGCGCCATGTCGTCCAGCAGCCGCTGGGCGTAGTCGGTGATCTTGAAGTACCACTGCGCGAGCACGCGGCTCTCGACCAGCGCTCCGCAGCGCTCGCAGTGGCCGTCGATGACCTGCTCGTTGGCGAGCACCGTCTGGTCGACCGGGCACCAGTTGACGGGCGCCTCGTTCTTGTACGCGAGCCCGCGCTCGAACAACTGCAGGAAGATCCACTGCGTCCAGCGGTAGAACTCGGGCTCGGCGGTCGACAGCTCGCGCGACCAGTCGATCGACCAGCCCATGCGCTTCATCTGCTTGCGGATCGCGACGATGTTCTCGTTCGTGACGTCGCGGGGAGGACGGCCTTCACGGATCGCGGCGTTCTCGGCCGGCAGGCCGAACGCGTCGTAGCCCATCGGGTGCAGCACGCGCAGCCCGTGGCGGCGGCGCTGATGACAGAGCGCATCGCCGATCGTGTAGTTCTTGACGTGCCCCATGTGCAGGTCGCCCGAGGGGTACGGCAGCATCTCGAGCACGTACTGCATGCGCGAGGCATCCTCCCCCGGCTCGGGGTTCGGAGTGATGAAGGCCTCGGCGTCGTCCCAGACCTTCTGCCATTTGGCCTCGACCGCGGCTGGGTCGTAGCGCTGCATGCTCGCTGCCTTGTCGAAAACGTCTACAGAAATGGAAACGCCTCTCCGTGGAGAGGCGCTGCGGATCCTCCGTCGGCACCTTCCGTGCCGCCGTGAGGCCCGCTCAGAGAAGAAGGAGTGCGCGTTCGCACATCGTCATTCGAGTCTATCAGCCGCCTGCGGGGCGCTCCATGCAGCGCTCCGTCGGGGTGGTGAAGCCGAAGCGCGCATACAGCCGGTGCATGTCCTGCGTGTGCAGGATCCAGCGCAGCTGCGAGTGGGGGCCGTTCTCGACGGCCTCGCGCACGAGCTCGACGCCGAGGCCGCGGCCCCGGTACTCCGGCAGCACGTAGACGTCGAACAGCCACGCGTAGGTGGTGTCGTCCGAGGCCACGCGGCAGAAGCCGATCTGGCGATCGCCGTCGTACAGCCCGACGAGACGCGCGGCGTCGTCGATCAGGTGCTGCATCGTCGCGAGCGGGCGCCCGATCGCCCAGTACGCGTGCTCGCTGACGTAGCCGTGCACGGTCGCGACGTCGATGCGGTCGCGGTCGTCGTCGAGCTCGATCCCGGGCGCGACCTCTCGCCGCACCGGCGCGCTACTTCTTCTTTGCGCCTGCGGTCGTGCTTGCGCGCCGTGCCGGTGGCGGCCTTGCGGGCGCGCTTCGGCTTCGCGGCCTCGCGCGGGCCCGCGGCGACCATGCGCGCGGCCTTCGACTTCTTGCGCGCAGCGGTGTTCGGGTGCAGCGCACGACGGGCGGCGGCGCGGTCGACGAGCACCTGCAGCTGCTTGTGCTCGCCGTCGATCACGTCGGTGTCGCCACCGTCGATCGCCGTCTCGAGCCGGCGGAAGTAGGTCTTGATCGTCGTCTTGTAGCGCAGGTTCTCGAGCCGCTGCCTGGCGGCTACCTTGATGCGCTTCTTCTGTTGCTTGATGTTCGCCACGAGCACAGGACGGTAGCAGGAAGCGGCTTTCCAGGGCTGCGCATGGTTCTAGGTCGCCTTGACGGAGATCTGCGCGACGATCTTGCCCGAGCGCGTGAGCACGGCGCTGATGGTGCCGCGCCGGCCGCGCAGGGCGAGCGAATCGGTCACCTTCGCGACCGGCTTCCGGGTGGCCGACTTCAGCGTCGTCTTCTTGCCCTTGTAGGTGCGGAACCAGGTGAGCTTGAGGGTGCCGCCCTTGGGCAGCGCCGCGAAGTGGAAGCTCGCGAACAGGCCGCGCGAGGAGCGGATCGTTCTCACGGCCTTGCCGCTGCGCGTCGCACTGAGCTTCTTGACGTCGACCACGCCCTCTGGCGGGGCCGCGAGCTTCGCATCGATCTGCGCCCCGATCACCAGCGTCGTCGGCGGGTCGAGCACGACGCGATAGACGCCCGGGGAGGAACGTCGCGGGTAGCCGGATCGTGCGCGAGAAGTCCGTGTCCGTGAGCTTCACCGAGAAGTGGAACTTGCCCACCCTGCCCTTGAAGACGTCGATGAGGTAGGTGCCGGCGAACGGCACGGTTCCGCTGACGGCAAGGGTGCCGGTGAGGCGGCTCTGCTTCCACTTCGCGCTGAACTTCGCGCTCCGGAGCGTCGCCTGACCCACCGCGACGTCGACCATGAAGTCCGCGCCCCCGATGTTGCCGACCGAGTCCGCGACGCTGACGTGCACCGCGTAGTTGCTCGACCGGGTGTAGGTGTGCGTGACGCTCGCGCCGGTCGCCGGCGGCGTGCCGTCGCCGAACGTCCAGGTCGGCGTGCCGGCGGTCGACCACGCGTCCGTCGGCGTCGTCGCGAACGTGAGCTTGGCGCCGATGAACAGGCTGCCCGTCACCGTCGGCGCCGGGATCACCGGCGGAGCGGCGTCGTAGTACGAGAGCACGACGGGATGGGTGCTGACCCCCGGCGCCGTGACCATGGCGAAGTCCCCGCGCCCGTCGCTCGAGAGCGACGGACTGGTCGCGTTCGGGTGCACGGCGCCGAGGGGCACCAGTTCGACCCAGACGCCGTTGGTGCGCATGCGCGCCTGAGGGAAGCTGCCGCCGGTCGCGGAGCGCTCCCAGATGGCGACCACGCTGCCGTCGTCGCCGATCGCGGCGACGGGGTCCATCGCGCCGGCGTCGTTGAGGTCTTCGGGCCCTCCGAGGAAGCCTGCGAACGTGTCGCCGGAGCGAGCCTGGACGTTCGTGCCGGCCGCCGTCGTCTGCAGCCACACGATCGCCGCGAAGCCGAGCGGGTTCACGACGAGATTGATGGACGTGGCGGAGGAGCCGACGGCGGTCGAGCTGAGGTCGCCCGATTCCTGCCAGCTGCCACCTGCCGGTATCCGGCCTGCTCGGAGGATCGGTATGACGGCGAGACGGGCGAACGCCACCACGATGCTGCCGGCGTCGTCGATCCCGGGGGATGGATTGCCCGTGACGGTGGTGGGCGTGATGGGCGCTGCGCTCGCCGGCCAGTCCGTGAGTCCCGTGCGCGTCACGACGCGGAGGCTGTCACCGGCGACCGCAGCCACCACCGCCGAGCCCGAGGCGTTGATCGCGACGCGCGCGGCGGTGACGTTGAGGCCGATGTCCGTATACGGATACGTCTTGAGCACGAACGCGCCGGCCGGCCCCTTCCGATAGCCGACCGTGAGTCCCGCCGGGCTGTCGGTCAGACCGGCGATCACGGCATCGCCTGCGGCATTGACGGCGAGGTCGGTGACGGTGAGATTGCCGGGGAGCGGGGCTGCCGTCGGCACAGTCGCCGTGGCAGCCCAGGTGGCGACGCTCGAGGTCGTTCCGCCGGCCGGATAGGCCGCGGTGATGTTTCCTGCGCCGTCGACGCCGGCGAAGACCGGTACTCCTGTGAGCGGGGTTGCCACGGTGACCGGCGCCGACCACGAGCCGCCCGCGCGCTTGCGGGCCATCGCGAGGCGGCCGCCCGCAGCGGCGTCATCCAGCCACGCGACCGCGGCGTCGCCGGAGCGACCGAGCGCGACCTTCGGCGTCGCCTGCGCATTGACGGTCGCCTCGGAGATGGTCGCCGGTCCCTGCCAGGTGGCGGCTTCCGCGCTCGCAGACGCGAGGACGGAAAACCGCGACGATCGCGAGCAGAGCGGTCCTTGTGACAGGGAGACGACGCATGCCGGGCACGCTAGCGACGACCCGGCGCCAATACAACGCACGTCCGGAGGATCTGCCTAGGATTGGACGTCGGCGGCAAGTCCAGCAGTCCGGGAGGTAGACACATGACACGTCTGATGCGCATTGCGGCTCTGGCGGCAGTGGTGATGACAGCGGCCGTGGGTGTGCCCGCCGCGGGCGCCGACACGACCTGGACGAAGGTGTCGACCGACTTCAGCGCCAACATCGCGATCCCGTCGCTCGGCCTGACCGGGACGACCGCGGTGGTGGCATGGACGCAGGCGACGGGCCCGTCCACGACCGATCTCGACGCCGTCAGCTTCACGACCTCGCCCACGCAGGACGTGATCGGGGCCGCACAGTCCAAGGTCCTGACGGGCTGGGCGCAGATCGACTACACCCACGCGCTCTTCCCGGCTCCCGGCGGGGCTCTGCAGCTGATCTACAACGGCATCCACTCGACGACCACCGGTGACCCGCTGAACGCCATGGCGACGACGCTGCGCAATGCCGACGGCAGCTGGGCTGCGCCGTTCGCGGTGTCGGGAACGAGCTCCGGCCCGACGACCGCCGTGCTCTCGGGCGCGACGCCACTGGTCGCCGGCTACGCGACGCAGGGCATCGAGATCTTCAACGCGGCAGTGGCGCACGCGCCGGGGGCGTCGGACTACAACCTGCAGCCCCAGATCGGCGGCTGCTGCGGCTACTCGCCGCGCATGGCGCTCGACAGCGCCGGCCATCTCTGGATCGCGTGGTACTCGAACGCGACGGGCGCGACGGGCGTGTACCTGCAGCAGCTCGACCCCGCGACGGGCGCGCCCATCGGGGCGCCTGCGCTCGCGCCCAACAGCGAGAGCAGCAACAACAACAGCTTCGGCACGAACCTCGCGTGCGCGGCGACCTGCCGCGTCGTCTACGGCAACTCCCCGGCGGCAGGGCCCGCCAACACGATCGTCTCCTGGTGGCCCGGCCAGGCGCCCACCACGATCGCCAATCTCGCGACGACCGGGCAGGGCGCCGGGCGCGTCCTCGCGACCGCCTACCGCGCGGACGGGCGCCTCTGGGTCGCCTGGTTCGACGGCAAGACCTACCGGGCGACGCTCGGCGACTCCACCGGCGCCGGCGGCGAGGTGCAGGACGCGGGCGTGCCCAAGGGCACGGAGGGCGGCGCCTACGCGCTCAACGGTATCGCCGTGGGAGACAACCTCCTGCTGGCCGCCAACTACGCCTGGAACGCGACCGGCACCCTGCCCGTTCGCGATCTTCGTGAACACGATCGCTCCGCCGGCGCCGGTCACCAAGGCGCCGGGTCCGCGCGACGTGCAGCTGCAGGCCGGCCCGGGCAAGACGTTCCGCATCCAGGTGCAGTACACGGTGCCGAAGGCCTGCACGGCGGCTGCGCCGTGCACGCTGAAGGCCGAGCTGCGCACGCGCACCGGCCGGCGGCTCTACGCCGTCACGCCGCTCCCGGGCGACACGAAGCTGGTGCTCGGGACGCGCGGCAAGGTCGCCGTGCCCAAGGGCAAGAAGGGCAAGATCCGCTTCTACATCGCCGTCAGCAAGGCGCAGCTGCTGAAGGCGCCGTTCTCGACCGAGGGCGGTTCGCGGGTCGCCGAGACGCGCTTGCGCGTCTGGTACACGCCGAAGGGCGCGAAGCAGGCGCTGTCGGTGCGCGACGGCCGCATCAAGGTCTCGATCGCGCGCATCAAGTCCGGCGCGCTGCCCGGGCTCAGCGGCATTCTGTAGACGCGCGGGCGCGCGCGACCGCATCCACCGCGGTCGCGCGCGCCTATCCTGATCCCCCGTGAGTCAGCCGCCTCCCAGGCGCGCCGCATCCGAGGCACCCGAGGCACCCGAGCGGCGTCGCATGGCGGTCTCGACCGCGCTCTTCGCCGTCGCCACCGGCGCGAGCCGCCTCGTCGGCATGCTCCGCGAGGCGGCGACCGCGTGGATCTTCACGGTGCAGGGCGAGTCGATCAACGCTTTCACCGTCGCGTACCAGATCCCGAATCTGATCCGCTCGCTGGTCGCCGACGCGGCGCTCGGCGCCGCGTTCGTGCCGATCTTCAACGAGCTGCTCACGAAGGGCGAGCGCGACCGCGCCTGGCGCGTCGCCTCGACCGTGTGGTGGCTGTCGTTCGCGGGGCTCTCGGCAGTCACGGCGATCGCGATGGTGCTCGCGCCGCAGATGGTTGTTTCCCTTCAGTGTTGGTGCCGGAAGTTCCGGCGTCTTGGTGGTGCTGTGCACCGTTGCTGGCGGCGGCCACGACGGGGTCCCGCCACACGACGGCGGTGCCGTCGAGGACTGTGGTGCCGGCCTGGTTGGTGACCCGGGTGGCCAGGCTCGTGACCGGCTTGTCCGAACGGACGGAGGTGACGATGGCCTGCGCGGTGATCACGTCCCCGGGACGCACCGGGGCCAGGAACCGCCACGACACCTCGAGGAAGACGCTGCCCGGCCCTGGCAGCTGCTCGGCGACGAGCGCGTTGAGCAGACCGGAGGTCACACCGCCCTGGACGACGAGCGAGCCGAACCGGCTGGCCGCGGCCAGCTCGGCGTCGTAGTGGATCGGGTTGCGATCGCCGGTGATCTCGGTGAAGAGCGCGATGTCGCGCTCCGTCACGGTCCGGGTCCTCCGGGCGGAGGCGCCGACCTCTGTGTTGTTCATGCCGGAAGCATCGGGACGACACCTTCCCCGGACCTTCCCTCGGCTTTCCTCCGGCTGCCACGACGAGAGGAAGCAGGGAAGGATCCGGCGGCGAAGACGCCGTCCGAGCGCCATACTCGGCCCGGCGCACGGGACGGCGCGGTGGACGGGACGGTGCGGCGGCTACGACGTCGTCGCGTGACCCCAGACGATCAGCGAGCTGGCATAGCTGCCTGTGTCCGTGTCGAAGGGGCCGGTACAGGTGATGAGTCGGATGGCGGCTCCTCCCGTGCGAGCGAACACCGCCCTGGAGGGGAAGTCGGTCTTAGAGACGACGGTGATCTTCCCGATGGTGAACGTGGACGTCGAGCCGTCGGCTCGCATCACCTGCACCTTCTCACCGAGTCGTACTCCGCTGAGCCGGTAGAAGACCGCAGGCCCGTCATGGCTGTCGACGTGGCCCACCAGGACAGCGGGTCCAGGTACACCGCGAGCCGACCCCGGCCGATACCAACCCGCCACGGAGGGAGGAGGCATCTTTACGTGTCCCGCCCTGTCGAGACCGACAGGCACCACGGTGGCGGACAACCCGATCGCCGGTATCGCCACCCGCACCGGCGGGCTGGTCTGTCCGGCCCTGGACAGCCGGTGCGGCGTCACCTGCGCAGTACTGGTCGACGCGTTCGACTGCCCCGCGGAGGCACCAGCGGCGATCGGGACCAGGTGGTCGTGACCTGCCGACCGCCACGCCATCGCGAAACAACCCAACGTGGCGACCAGGCACATCACGGCCATAGTTCCTAGAAGCGGCTTGATCTGCATCTGAGGTCTCAGGACCAGCTGCGTCGACGCCAGAACGCGATTCCTGCAAGGAAAGAGAGTGCGAGGAAGGAAGCGCCTGCCATCACCCAGGCGGCACTGGCGCCGTCACTCGCGCTGGCCCCCCCGAGCCCGGCCTCGGGCGCACCCCTGGGAATCCAGCCTCGGGCATCCATCTCGGCCTTCAGCCGCATCCGCTGCGCGACGGTCAGGAGCCCCAGTCTGACCACGTGATGTCCGGGGGTGATGGCGATAGCCAGCAATACGGGCATGATCTCGACACCGGGACCGGGTGACACCAGGGGCGGGGGGAGCTCTGAGGCCGGTGGCGAGGCCGGCGGCGCGGTCGCGCCGGGCGGGAGCGGGGGCGTCGCGGGGGCAGTAGACGACGTTGTTGAGGTGGGCGCCTCAGAACCAGACGCCGGCTCGGACGAAGCGGGCGGCTCGGACGAAGCAGGCGGCTCGGACGAAGCAGGCGGCTCGGACGAAGCGGGCGGCTCGGACGAAGCGGGCGGCTCCGACGAAGCGGGCGGCTCCGACGAAGCGGGCGGCTCCGACGAAGCGGGCGGCTCCGACGAAGCGGGCGGCTCCGACGAAGCGGGCGGCTCCGACGAAGCGGGCGGCTCCGACGAAGCGGGCGGCTCCGACGAAGCGGGCGGCTCCGACGAAGCGGGCGGCTCGGACGAAGCGGGCGGCTCGGACGAAGCGGGCGGCTCGGTCGGCTCCGGCGGTTCGACGAACTCGACGTCGCACCCGGCCTCCCACACGGCGATGCCCTTTGCGTTCCAGTTCAGCCCCGGATAGTGAGTCACCCCTTCACCCGAGTCCGTGTAGTCGAACGGAGGGATGATGTCGCCCCAGCCCGGCGCGGGGAACACGGCGCCGGTATGGGACCCGTGGCCGCGGTCCCTGATGATCGAGTTCGCGTCGTCAGTGATCCGCAAATAGGGTTGGACCACCGCAGAACTCGCGTGGCAGATCGTCACCTGCTTCTGTGGCGCCGCCGATGCAGGTTGAGGCCACATCAAGCCCAGAGCCACCACGGTCAGCAGTCGGCCCGCGACGACCGCCCGTGCAGTCGTTCGTACTGAACCTGACCTAGCTGGGCTCACTGCCACGCCACCCCTCGTCAACTGACCACGATCAGGGGTCATCCTGGGTAACTCGCGGAACCTTCAATGTCCGCTCGCGATCGTCTCGTGTCAATGAGTGCTTGGCCCGGACTTCGTGGTTCAGCCGGCGTCGGGATGACGCCAGGCATGGTTAGGCGATCGCGACGACCCCCAGCTCGGCCACCGACGTGAGCAGGTCGTTGCGCGGGATCACCCGGACCGTATAGCCGAACGGGCCGCCGCGGTTGAGCTGGATGTCGCCGTCGAAGCGGTAGCGGCCGCCGTCGTAGGTGTCGGCGAGGGTGAGGTCCATGACCGTGACGTCGGTGAGGACGTCGTTGCTGTCGATCTTGCCGTGCAGGACCTGGACGTCGACGTCGTCGGGGGTCAGCTCACCGAGCGAGACGAACCCACGGACGTTGAGCACCGCGCCCACTTCGGCCGCGTCGCCGACGCCGGACGACTCGACGTGCTCCACTCGCACGCTCGGCCAGGCGGCCTTCACGCGCTTCTTCCAGGTGGCCAACCGGGCCGCGCCGGCATAGTCGGAGTTCAGCAGCCGGGCGTTGCCGGCGGCCGGGGCGTAGAGCTCGCGCACGTAGTCGCGGACCATGCGGGTGGCCAGCACCTTGGGGCCGAGCGACTTGAGCGTGTGCCGGACCATCTCCAGCCACCTGGTCGGGACGCCGTCCTCGTCGTGGTCGTAGAAGCGTGGGGCGACCTCACGCTCCATCAGGTCGTAGAGCGCGGCGGACTCGAGGTCGTCACGCTTGTCGACGTCCTCGACACCGTCGGCGGTGGGAATGGCCCAGCCGTTGTCGCCGTCGTACCACTCGTCCCACCAGCCGTCGAGGACCGACAGGTTGAGGCCACCGTTGAGGGCGGCCTTCATGCCCGAGGTGCCGCACGCCTCGTAGGGCCGCAGCGGGTTGTTGAGCCAGACGTCGCAGCCCGGGTAGAGCGGCTGTGCCATCGCGATGTCGTAGTTGGGCAGGAACACGATCCGGTGCCTGATCTCCGGGTCGTCGGAGAGCTTGACGATGTCCTGGATCAGCTTCTTGCCGCCGTCGTCGGCAGGGTGCGCCTTGCCGGCGATGACGATCTGGATCGGCCGCTCGGGGTGCAGCAGCAGGCTCTTGAGCCGCTCCGGATCGCGCATCATCAGCGTCAGCCGCTTGTACGACGCCGCGCGGCGCGCGAACCCGATGGTCAGCACGTCGGGATCGAGCGCGCTGTCGATCCAGGACAGCTCGGCCTTGGCGGCGCCTCGCTGGCGCCACGACTTGGCCAGCCGTCGGCGCGCGTCCACGACCAGCCGCTCGCGCAGCTGGCGCTTGACCGCCCACATCTCGTTGCCGGGCACCTTGTCGACGACGCCGAGGAATGCGTCGACGTCGTCGGAGTGCGTGTCCGCGCCCTGGGCGGCGGCGAGGTCGAACATCTCGCGGGCCACCCAGGTCGGCGCGTGCACCCCGTTGGTGATCGAGCCGATCGGGACCTCGGCCTCGTCGAAGGCGGGCCACAGGCCGTGGAACATGTCGCGGCTGACCTGGCCGTGCAGCCGCGAGACGCCGTTCGCGCGCTGCGCGAGCCGGAAGCCCATCACGGCCATGTTGAAGACCGTCGGGTCACCCTCGGCGTAGTCCTCGCTGCCGAGGGCGAGCAGCTTCTCGATCGGCACGCCGGGCGTGGCGCCGTTCTCGCCGAAGTACTGCTCCACCAGGGTGCGCGGGAACCGGTCGATGCCGGCCGGCACGGGGGTGTGGGTCGTGAAGACCGTGGACGCGCGGCCCATCTCGAGCGCGGTGTCCCAGTCGACCTCCGGGCCGCCCTTCTCCACGGTCAGCTCGCGGATCCGCTCGATGCCCAGGAAGCCCGCGTGGCCCTCGTTGGTGTGGAACACCTCGGGCATCGCGTGACCGCTGAGCCGGCTGAAGACCCGCAGGGCGCGGACGCCACCGACGCCCAGCAGCAGCTCCTGGCGGAGCCGGTGCTCGCTGTTGCCGCCGTAGAGGCGGTCGGTCACGTCGACGTAGTGCTGGGGGTTGCCCTCGACGTCGGTGTCCAGCATCAGCAGCGGGACCCGTCCGACCCGCACCACCCAGATGCGCGCGATCAGCGGCGGCCCGTCGGGCAGGTCGATCGAGATGGTGGCGCGGGTGCCGTCGGGCTCGCGGAGCAGCGAGATCGGCAGCTCGTCGGGGTCGAGCACCGGGTAGCGTCTCCTGCTGCCAGCCCTCGCTGGAGAGGGACTGCTTGAAGTAGCCGTGCTTGTAGAGCAGGCCGACGCCGACGATCGGGACGCCGAGGTCGCTCGCGGCCTTGAGGTGGTCGCCGGCGAGGATGCCGAGGCCGCCGGAGTACTGCGGCAGCACCGCGGTGATGCCGAACTCGGGCGAGAAGTAGCCGATCGCCTCGGGTCCGTCCTGGACCCGGCGCTGGTACCAGCGGTCCTCGGAGAGGTACGCCGCGAGGTCGCGCTCGACCGCGCCGAGCCGCTCGCAGAACTCAGCGTCGGCCGCCAGCTCGTCGAAGCGCCCGGTCTCGACCTCGCCGAGCAACCGGACCGGGTCGCGGCCGGTCGACTCCCACAGGACGGGGTCGACCGAGGCGAAGACGTCCTGGGTGGGCGGGTGCCAGGACCACCTCAGGTTGTTGGCCAGTTCTCCGAGCGCGGAGAGCGCTTCGGGGAGCACGGGGCGGACGGTGAATCGTCGGATGGCGCGCACCCGCAGACGTTAGCGCGTGCCCTTGGATCGTTCCAAGCCTCCGCGTACGTCCGGAGTGCTCTGGACCGGTCGTCCCGCGTCAGGGGCCCCATAACGCAACCCCCCACCTGTCGTTGATGAGGAACGCGGGTGGGTGCGACATGGGGACGCGCCCACCCGTCTCCCCTCTCCCGGGTACCGCGCTCCCAGAAGGTGGGCAATGCGCCCTCACGCCGCGATCTCGCTAGGTTGGAGAAATGGTCGGACGCATCCCCGTCATGGACGTCATGCCCGTCGTCGACCTCGGTCGTCAGGCGGCCAAGGCGACGGTCGGCGAGCCCTTCCCGGTGCGCGCGACCGTGTTCCGCGAGGGTCATGACCGGCTCGCCGCCGAGGTGGTGCTCACCGCCCCCGACGGCAGCCGACGGCCACCCGTGCGGATGACCAAGCACGAGTCGATCCCAGACCACTACGACGCGTGGGTGACACCGGACGTAGGCGGGGCGTGGACCTTCGAGGTGCACGCGTGGTCCGACCCGATCGCGACGTGGGAGCACAACGCGGGGCTCAAGATCCCGGCCGGCGTCGACGTGGAGCTCATGTTCGAGGAGGGGCGGCTCCTGTGCGAGAAGGTGCTCGCCGAGGTCGACCCGGCCAGCACCGAGGGCAAGCTGCTCCAGGGCGCGATCGACGCGGCCGGTGACCCCGGCCGGCCGCCGGCCGCACGGCTGGCGGTGCTGCAGGACCCGGCGCTCGTGGCGGCGATGGAGGCGCACCCGATCCGCGAGCTGCTCACGATCGAGGGTCCCTACCCGGCGTACGCCGACCGCCCGCTGGCGCTGTTCAGCAGCTGGTACGAGTTCTTCCCGCGCTCGGAGGGCGCCACCCTCGCCGCCGACGGAACGGTGGCGACCGGCACCTTCCAGACGGCCACGAAGCGGCTCGACGCGGTGGCCGCCATGGGCTTCGACGTCATCTACCTGCCCCCGATCCACCCGATCGGGGAGGTCAACCGCAAGGGCCCCAACAACACGATGACCCCGGGACCCGACGACACCGGGTCACCGTGGGCGATCGGGTCGAAGGACGGCGGCCACGACGCCGTCCACCCCGACCTCGGGACCATCGAGGACTTCGACGCGTTCGTCGAGCGGGCCCGCGACCTCGGCCTGGAGGTCGCGCTCGACCTGGCCCTGCAGTGCGCCCCCGACCACCCGTGGGTCACCAGCCACCCGCAGTTCTTCACCACGCGCCTCGACGGCACCATCGCCTACGCCGAGAACCCGCCGAAGAAGTACCAGGACATCTACCCGATGAACTTCGACAACGACCCGATCGGCATCTGCCGCGAGGTGCTCCGCGTCGTCAAGCACTGGATGAGCCACGGCGTCCGGGTCTTCCGGGTCGACAACCCGCACACCAAGCCGGTGGCGTTCTGGGAGTGGCTGCTCAAGGAGATCCGCCGCACGGACCCCGACGTGATCTTCCTGTCCGAGGCGTTCACCCGGCCGGCCATGATGCACGGGCTCGGCGCGGTCGGCTTCCAACAGAGCTACACCTACTTCACCTGGCGCAACGCCAAGTGGGAGCTCGAGGAGTACCTCCGCGAGGTGTCCCACGAGTCCGACCACACCATGAGGCCGAACTTCTTCGTCAACACCCCCGACATCCTCCACGCCTACCTGCAGTACGGCGGGCCGGCCGCCTTCAAGGTCCGGGCCGCCATCGCGGCGACCGGGTCGCCGAGCTGGGGCGTCTACGCCGGCTACGAGCTGTTCGAGCACGTCGCCGTGCGCCCGGGGAGTGAGGAGTACCTCGACAGCGAGAAGTACCAGATCCGGGTCCGCGACTGGGACGGCGCCGCCGCCGAGGGCCGCACGCTCGCGCCGTACCTCACGCGGCTCAACGAGATCCGGCGCGCGCACCCGGCCCTGCAGCGGCTGCGCAACACCGTGATCCACAGCAGCGACGACGAGAACGTCCTCGTCTTCTCGAAGTCAGCGGCTCTCGACCACGGCCGGAGCGACACCGTGATCACGGTCGTCAACCTCGACCCCCACGCGACCCGCGAGACCACCATCCACCTCGACCTGCCCGCGCTGGGGCTGCGGTGGGGCGACAGCTTCGCGGTCCACGACGAGATCACCGGGGCCGACTGGAGCTGGAGCCAGCACAACTACGTGCGGCTCGACCCCGGCTACGAGCCCGCACACGTCCTGACCGTGAGGAGCTCCTGGATGGCCGCCAAGAAGGCGTCGGCCGACCTCGACCCGGAGGTCGAGGAGGGCACGGTCCTCGAGACCTCACCACCGCCCGACACCGACCCGTTCCCCGACCAGGAGGGCAGCACGCCCGACTGGTTCAAGACCGCGGTCTTCTACGAGGTGATGGTCCGCTCGTTCCGTGACTCCAACGGCGACGGCACCGGCGACTTCAAGGGGCTGATCGAGAAGCTCGACTACCTCGAGTGGCTGGGCGTCGACTGCCTCTGGATCCCGCCGTTCTTCACCAGTCCACTGCGCGACGGCGGCTACGACGTCTCCGACTTCGTCGACATCCTCCCCGAGATCGGCACCGTCGACGACTTCCACGAGTTCCTCGACGAGGCGCACAAGCGCGGCCTCCGCGTGATCATCGACTTCGTCATGAACCACACGAGTGACCAGCACCCGTGGTTCCAGGCCAGCCGGGAGGATCCGGACGGGCCGTACGGCGACTTCTACGTCTGGTCCGACAGCGACGAGAAGTACCAGGACGCCCGCGTGATCTTCGTGGACACCGAGCCGTCGAACTGGACCTGGGACCCGGTCCGCCAGCAGTACTTCTGGCACCGGTTCTTCTCCCACCAGCCCGACCTCAACTACGACAACCCGGCGGTGCACGACGCGATCCTCGAAGCGGTGTCGTTCTGGTTCGACATGGGCCTCGACGGCTTCCGGCTGGACGCCGTGCCGTACCTCTACGAACGCGAGGGCACCAACGGCGAGAACCTCCCGGAGACCCACGAGTTCCTCCGCAAGGTCCGGCGCTTCGTCGACGAGAAGTACCCCGGCAAGATCCTGCTCGCCGAGGCCAACCAGTGGCCGGCCGACGTCGTGGACTACTTCGGCGACTACGACGCCGGCGGCGACGAGTGCCACATGTGCTTCCACTTCCCGGTGATGCCGCGCATCTTCATGGCGGTCCGTCGCGAGTCCCGGTTCCCGATCTCGGAGATCCTCGAGCAGACGCCGCCGATCCCCTCGGGCTGCCAGTGGGGCATCTTCCTGCGCAACCACGACGAGCTGACCCTCGAGATGGTCAGCGACGAGGACCGCGACTACATGTGGGACGAGTACGCCAAGGACCCGCGGATGAAGGCCAACATCGGCATCCGCCGCCGCCTGGCTCCGCTGCTCGAGAACGACACCAACCAGATCGAGCTCTTCAACGCCCTGCTGCTCTCCCTGCCCGGCTCGCCGGTCCTCTACTACGGCGACGAGATCGGGATGGGCGACAACATCTGGCTCGGTGACCGCGACGGCGTCCGCACCCCGATGCAGTGGACGCCCGACCGCAACGCCGGCTTCTCGGTCGGCGACGCCCGGCAAGCTGCACCTGCCGGCGATCCAGGACCCGGTCTACGGCTACCAGAGCGTCAACGTCGAGGCCCAGCTGGAGAACCCGTCGTCGCTGCTGCACTGGAACCGCCGGATGCTCCAGATCCGGCGCTCGTACGACGCGTTCGGCCTCGGCTCCTTCAGCGACCTCGGCGGCTCCAACCCCTCGGTGCTCAGCTATGCCCGCGAGCACGTCACCGACGACGGCTCCACCGAGATCGTGGTCTGCGTCAACAACCTGTCGCGTTTCCCGCAGCCGGTCGAGCTCGACCTGCGCCGGTTCGAGGGGATGCGGCCGATCGAGCTGATCGGCGGGGTGCTGTTCCCGGCGATCGGCGAGCTGCCGTACCTGCTGACCCTCACGGGTACGGCTTCTATTGGTTCCGCCTGACCGCGGCCGACGACCCGGAAGAAGGCCAGCTGTTGTGACATCCCATCACCTCGAGACCGAGGTGTTCGCCGCTTTCCTCGACCGAACCCGGTGGTTCGGCGGCAAGGGACGTCCGTACGCAGTCACCGACGTGCGCACCCTCGGCGAGCTTCCGGGCGGGCCGCCGGTGGTGGTGATCCACCTGGTCGAGGTCACCTACTCCGACGAGGAGGGCGGGACCGAGCTCTACCAGGTCCCCCTGTCGTTCTACGTGCAACCCGAGAACCGGCTCGACCACGCGTTCGTGGGCTGGTGGGAGGACTCCGACCACGGCTGGCAGCACGCCTACGACGCGCTGCACGACCGCGAGGCCATGGCGCTGTGGCAGCGGGCCTTCGACGCAGCGACCGAGACCGGCGGACTCCGGTTCCACCGGCTGCCGGGTCACGAGCTCGACCTGGAGGCGCACTCGACGCTGTTCAGCGGCGAGCAGTCCAACTCCTCGGTGGCCTTCGGCGAGGACGCGCTGATGAAGGTGTTCCGCAAGGTGACGCCGGGCGTGAACCCCGACATCGAGGTCCACGAGGTGCTGACCCGGGCCGGCTCCGAGCACGTCGCCGCGCTGTACGGCTGGCTCGACGTCGACGACGGCGGCCGGACGCTCCAGCTCGCGATGCTGCAGCAGTTCCTGCGCACCGCCAGCGACGGCTGGGACCTCGCGCTGGCCAGCGTCCGCTCGCTGTTCGCCGACCCCGAGATGCACGCCCAGCGACTCCGGCGGCGACTTCGCCGGCGAGTCGACCCGGCTCGGCGAGGCGCTGCGCGAGGTCCACGAGGCCCTGCGCGACCACTTCCCGTCCGAGACCCGCCCGGCGGCCGCCGCGGCCGAGCTCGCCGCGATCATGACCGGACGGCTCGAGGCCGCGCTGGGCGTCGTACCCGAGCTGGCGGAGCACGCCGCCAGCGCTGCGGGCGACGTTCGACGCCGTCTCCGAGCTCGACGGCCTCGACGTCCAGCGGATCCACGGCGACCTGCACCTCGGCCAGACCCTGCGCACGTCACACGGCTGGAAGATCGTCGACTTCGAGGGCGAGCCGGCCAAGCCGCTGGCCGAGCGGCTGCTGCCGGACTCGCCGTGGCGCGACGTGGCCGGGATGCTGCGCAGCTTCGACTACGCCGCCCGCGTGGTCGAGCGGTCGCTCGAGCACCAGCGACGAGACCGACGCCGAGCTGATCGACACCCGCGCCGCAGGAGTGGTCCGAGCGCAACAAGAACCACTTCCTGCGTCGCCTACGCCGGCGGCCAGCTGAGCCCCGAGCAGCAGGTGCTGCTCAGCGCCTACGTCGCCGACAAGGCCGTCTACGAGACCGTCTACGAGACCCGCAACCGCCCGTCGTGGGTCACGATCCCGCTCCAGGCCGTGGCGAGGATCGGAGCAGCATGACTCGCTCGTCGAAGGGTCGGTCCCAGCCGGCCGTCCAGCCCGTCACCGTCGACGAGCTCGAGCTGCTCGTGCGCGGCGAGCACGGCAGCCCGCACTCGATCCTCGGCCCGCACCCGCACGACGGCGGGCGTGACCGTCCGCGCCTTCAAGCCGCTGGCGAAGCGGGTCACCGTCCGGCACGGCGACGGCACGACGTACGAGCTGGCGCACGAGCACGAAGGCGTCTGGGTCGGCGTGCTGCCGGGCGAGGACGTGCCCGACTACCGCCTCGAGGTCGACCTACGACGACGGCCACCCCCACGTCGGTCGACGACCCCTACCGCTTCCTGCCGACGCTCGGCGAGATGGACCTGCACCTGATCAACGAGGGCCGGCACGAGCTGCTGTGGACCGTGCTCGGCGCGCGGGTGCACCACTACGACACCCCCTTCGGCGACACGATCTCGGGCACGTCGTTCGCGGTGTGGGCCCCGGCCGCGCGCGCGGTCCGGCTCAAGGCGGACTTCAACAGCTGGGACGGCCGCGAGCACCCGATGCGCGAGCTCGGGCACGTCCGGCGTCTGGGAGCTGTTCGTGCCCGGGGTCGGCACCGGCAACGCCTACAAGTACGTCGTGCTCGGCGCCGACGGCCAGTGGCGCGAGAAGGCCGACCCGATGGCGGCCTACGCCGAGGTGCCGCCGGACACCGCGTCGAAGGTCTTCGAGTCCTCCTACGAGTGGGGCGACGCCGACTGGATGGACGCCCGGCCGGCGAAGCAGCACGTGCACGAGCCGATGTCGGTCTACGAGCTGCACCTCGGCGTCGTGGCGGCGCGGCAAGACCTGGGCGCGAGCTCGCCGACGAGCTGCCCGGCTACGTCTCCGACCTCGGCTTCACCCACGTCGAGCTGATGCCGGTGATGCAGCACCCGTTCGGCGGCTCGTGGGGCTACCACGTGACGTCGTACTTCGCGCCGGACTCGCGGTTCGGCGACCCCGACGGCTTCCGGCTGCTCGTCGACCGGCTGCACCAGGCCGGCGTCGGCGTGATCCTCGACTGGGTGCCCGGCCACTTCGCGACCGACGAGTGGGCGCTGGCGCGCTTCGACGGCACGCCGCTCTACGAGGACCCCAACCCGCAGCGCGGCTGGCACAAGGAGTGGGGCTCGCACATCTTCAACTTCGGCCGCAACGAGGTGCGCAACTTCCTCTACGCCAACGCGCTCTACTGGCTCGAGGAGTTCCACGCCGACGGGCTGCGGGTCGACGGCGTCGCCTCGATGCTCTACCTCGACTACTCCCGCGAGGAGGGCGAGTGGACGCCGAACAAGTACGGCGGCCGCGAGAACCTCGAGGCGGTGCAGTTCCTCCAGGAGATGAACGCCACCGTCTACAAGCGGACCCCGGGCGTGACCACGATCGCCGAGGAGTCGACGTCCTGGCCGCAGGTCACCGGGCCGACGTCCGACGGGCGGGCTCGGCTTCGGCTTCAAGTGGAACATGGGCTGGATGCACGACTCGCTCGGCTACGTGCAGCACGACCCGGTGCACCGCGCCTACCACCACGGCGAGATGACGTTCTCGCTCGTCTACGCCTGGTCGGAGAACTACGTGCTGCCGATCAGCCACGACGAGGTCGTGCACGGCAAGGGGTCGCTGCTGCGCAAGATGCCCGGCGACCGGTGGCAGCAGCTGGCCAACCTGCGCGCCTACCTCGGCTTCATGTGGGCCCACCCCGGCAAGCAGCTGCTGTTCATGGGCGCCGAGATCGGCCAGGAGTCGGAGTGGGCCGAGGCCCGCGAGCTCGACTGGTGGCTGCTCGACCACCCCGAGCACCGCGGCGTGCACTCGCTGGTCCGCGACCTCAACGCGGCGTACGTCGCGCTCGCCGGCCGCTGTGGCAGCGCGACGACGACCCGGGCGGCTTCCAGTGGATCGACGCCAACGACGCCGGCCGCAACGTCTTCACGTTCATCCGCCGCGGCCGCGACGCGGCCCGACCTCGTCTGCGTCTCGAACTTCGCCGCGGTCCCGCACGAGGGCTACCGGCTCGGCCTGCCCTCGGCCGGCGCAGTGGGACGAGGTGCTCAACACCGACGCCGAGGGCTACACCGGCTCGGGCGTCGGCAACCTGGGCGGATCACCGCGGTCGAGGGCGACCACCTCGGCCAGCCGGCGTACGCCGACATCGTCGTGCCGCCGCTGGCGACGGTGTGGTTCCGCGCACGCGGGCTGACTAGCGAGGTGACCTCGCGTGGACCAACTAGCCTGACCCCGTGACCGAGCCGACCGACCTCGCGTGACGCACCGTGGCCGAGGGGGTCGCCCGGATCACGCTGGTCGCGCCGGACCAGCCGATCGACGTCGTGCGGCGCCGAGGTCGCGGCCGCGCTCGCCGACCACGCCCGGGTCGAGGCGTGGTCGACCCCGACGACGATCGCGGCCCAGCGGGTCGCGACCTGGTCGGGGCTGCGCCGCGAGGGCGTGATGCGCGGCGTCACCGTCGAGCGGCGAGCCGCGTCGACCGGATCGTCTACGCGCGGCTGGCCGACGACCTGCCGGCCCACGAGCCGGAGGGCTTCCGGGCGCTGCTCAACTCGTTCCTGCCCCGCAAGCGGGCGATCAGCCAGATGCTGGTCCGCGACCGGGACGGCCGGGTGCTGCTGTGCCGGCTGACCTACAAGCAGGACTGGGACCTGCCCGGCGGCGTGGTCGAGGTCGGCGAGTCGCCGCAGCTCGCGGTCACCCGCGAGGTCGAGGAGGAGCTCGGCGCTCCAGCATCCCGGCCGGCCCGCTGCTGCTCACCGACTGGCTGCCGCCGTGGAGCGGCTGGGACGACGCGCTGTGCCTGGTCTTCGACGGCGGCGAGCACGACGCCGCGCTCCTCGACGACGATCGTCCGGCAGGAGCGCGAGATCCGGGACGCCGCGTTCTGCACGGTCGAGGAGGTCGCGCGAGCGGTGCGCCGACTTCACCGCGCGCCGGATCGAGGCCGCCCTGGCCAACCTGGCCGGCGGCGGGCCGGCGTACACCGAGTCCGGGTCCGGCTGACGCTGCCAATGGCCCGTTCGCGTCATGTCCGCGCCGTAGGGCCGGGCGCACGCTGACGACATGGACATCGACTCCCGCCTCTTCGTGATCATCGCGTCGCGCGTCCCGGCCATCTGGGACGTCATCGGCCCGGTGGCCCTCAACCCGCAACCGCTCCCTCCACTACCCATCGAGGTCTACACCGAGCTGAACCCGCAACCCCTGCCGCCCGGCCCGCCGCCGGAGACCGTACGGCGCCGTGGTCGGCCGCGAGCTGGTCAAGCTGCAGTGGCAGGCCGAGAAGCTCGGCCAGCAGGTGGCCCCGCTCGCCGACTGGGAGGACGACCCCTGCCCGACCTACCCGCACAAGCCGACGCTGCCGCCCTGGCTGCCGCCCGGTGCCCGACCCCAACCCCGCGTGGCTCAACGGCTACTACCGGCACCGGCGCGCACGGGCGCCGACCGGCACGGTCTGCGGCAGCCTGCCGGAGCCGCCCGAGCTCTCGCTGAGCTGCGGCGTCGCCGATCCGCCGCGACCAGGAGGCGCGCTCGGCCTCAGATCACCATGGGCGCTGCCAGTGACGTACTCGACGTCGCCGAGAGCGACCACGCTCGGGCCCCGACGAGCCGAGCCGCCAGCCCGATGCCCTTCGTCCCGGTGCCTCCGCGAACGCAGGTCGCGCACAGCTCTGGCGATGGTGAGGCGATCTCCTGGGCGAGCATCACGAGGGCGGCCAGCGCGAGGCACTCCAGGCGTCCGGTGGTCGAGGTACAGGAACGCGAACTGTCCCAGGGACATGATAGTCGCCGAAGGCGAGGACCGTGCTCCATGGTGCATACGGGCGCGGCACCAACAGCACAGCCGGGATGATCACCAGCGCGAACCGAACCGGAGGCACACCCAGGCCACGAGCACGACGAGGTGCGGGAGTGGCACCGGTCCTGGGTAGAACCCGTCGTCGCGCACACTCTCGGGCGTCGCCGCGAGCATGCAACGCAGGTTCGCGACCTCCTCCTCGAAGCGAACCCGCGTGAGGCCGTGCTGCGCGGACCGCGATCCCTGGTAGAGGTGGCCGGCCAGGTCGTAGAAGAACTGCGCATGGGCGTGCACCTTGACCGGGAGCACCTCTCGGCTGTCCAGCTGGTCCCTGGCGAACTGGCGCACCGTCTCCAGAACTCGGAACCGGGTCCGTCCGTCCACCGTGTCGTGAACGCTGACCAGGCTGGCGTCGACGAGGTCGTAGAGCAGCTCCAGCACGCTGTGCTGCTGCAAGTCGTCGTCGTCAGCCACCGCGTCCAGAGCGTCGAGGTCGGCCCCGCCCTCGAAGACCCCGAAGCACTCCAGGACGCGTTGCTGGGGCTGGGACAGCAGCTCGTAGCTCCAGCTGATGGTGCGCCGGACCGTGGCCTGCCGGTGCTCTGCGTCTGTCGTCATCGACGCCAGGTCCAGCAGCCCGTCCAACCCCTTCAGGAGCGAGGCGGGGGGCTGGAACTTGACCCGGGCGGCGACCAGCTCGACGGCCAGCGGCAGGCCGTCCAACCGGCGGCAGAGCTCGGCGACCTCGCCGGCGTTCTGCTCGGTCAGCGTGAAGTCACGGCGTACTCGCTGCGCGTGCTCGACGAACATCGCCACCGCTCCCGAGTCCCGGACCGCGTCCAAACGGTCCCCTACTGGGACGGTGAGCGGCGAGACGAGGTACTCGCGCTCACCATGCACGTGGAGGGCCCGCCGGCTGGTGGCCATCAGCGCGCAGCCGGCAGCCGACTCGACGATCGCATCGACGACCTCGGCAGCTCCGTCGAGCTGCTCGAGGTTGTCCAGGATCAGCAGCCTGCGTCCCTTGGTCAGGGCGGCGAGCACGCCTTGGCGGCCACGCTGCGCGTCGGGCAGACCCAAGGCCTCACCGACCATGCCCCAGGCGGTCGGCGCATCCGTCGCCGTCGCGAGGCCCACGAAGACGACGCCGGACGGGAACAGCTCGTGGCTGTCTCGCGCCGCCTCGACAGCCAGCTTCGTCTTCCCGCTGCCGCCCGGCCCCGTGAGCGTCACCAACCCCTCGCCGCGCTCGAGCGCCGCGTGGAGCTCGGTCAGCTCCGCTTCCCTGCCCATGATCGGCGTGCGCGAGGCAGGCAGGTTGCTGCGCCACGAGCTCTCGACAGCCGGCTCGCGCACCGAACGATGCGAGCTCCGCACGATGGCCGCGACGCCGGCCAGCATCGCCTCGCTGTCCGCCACGTCGGGGCAGTGGAACACGTCGAAAGGAGCCGGGAGGTCGTCGATGCCGATGCCGCCGACCCGGAACTGGGCGAGCTTGTCCTGCTTGTTGCCGCGCCGGGCCTCGGAGTACACCCAGTCCGACTCGACCGCCGCCCGAGACCACAGCACGACGACGGCCAGTGCGTCGTTCAGCTCGCGGATGATCGACTCCTGGAACCGCTCTCCGGACCGCAGCTCGTCGTCCCACCACACCGAGTAGCCCGCGTCCGCCAGTACCCCGGCCACCTGACGGGCGTGATCCACGTCGACCGAGGAATGGCTGATGAACACGTCCCCCACCGAGCGTCCCTCCCTGCGCGTCGGGCTGGCTGGGGACGCTATCGCAGCAGCTGCTCAGCTAGAACAGCGCGGACGCGAGGGCCTGCCGGCCCTTGAGCACCCGCGGGTCGTCGTTGCCGACCGCGGCGAAGAGGCCGAGCAGGTGCTCGCGGGCCTGGTTGCGCTCGTCGCCCGCGGTGCGGCGGACCACGTCGACCAGCCGGTTGAAGGCGTCGTCGACCCGACCGCCGAGCATGTCGAGGTCGGCGACCAGGGTCTGGGCGGCGACGTCGTCGGGACTCGGCGTCGGCGGCCGCGCGGGCGGCGTCGAGGTCGACGTCCTTGGTGCGCTGCAGCAGCTTGGCCATGGCCAGCCCGGCGGCCGCCTCGGCGTCGGCCGGGTTGGCGTCGACGAGCTTCTGGTACTCCGCGACCGCGCCGTCGAAGTCGTTGCGCTCCAGGGCGTCCTGGGCCGGCGCGTAGCGCGGGTCGAGCGGCGGCTCGCCGTCCTCGCCTCCTCGGCCACGGCCGGTGCGGCCTGGCGCGGCTGGTGCCGGCCGGTGATGCCCTGGGTGGTGAGCTGCTGCATCACCTGGTTGATCGCCGCCCGCAGGTTGTCGAGGGTCAGCACGTCCTGGATCAGCGGCTGCGGCCGGCCGTCGATGACCGCGAAGACGAACGGCACCGACTGCAGCTGCACCGCCTGCGCGATCGCGGGCTGGGCGTCGATGTCGACCAGCCCGGCCAGGAACCGGCCCTCGAACTCCTCGGCCACCGTCGCCAGGTCGCGTGCCATCTGCGAGCTCTCGGGCAGCCGGGTCGGCGAGTAGAAGACCAGCAGCACCGGCGCCGTGAGCGAGGCCTCGACGGTGGCCTGGAAGTTCTCCTCGGTGACGTCCAGCCAGTACGACGACCCGCCGGCGGGCGCCCCGCCGCCACCGCCGGCCGCGCCCTGACGGCTGCCGGCCGGGACCAGCGGGTCGCTTCAGCCCCGAGAGGTCGATCGCACCCGGGCGCGAGAACGGCTGCTGCGTCATGCGGGCAATCCTAGGGAGCGGTCTCGATCCAGTGGTCGGGCGGCACCTCCGGCTTGCCGGGCACCGGGCGCTGCTCCTCGGTCCAGGCCTCGCCCTCGGGGCCGAACAGCGCGGTGGCCACCTGCCTCCAGAATCCCTCCGCGGCGGCGTTGTCGTGCTGGAAGGCGATCGTCCATGGCCCAGGATGCCTCTCGATGACGTACGACGCGAGCTCGAGACCGAGCCCGCCACGGCGGGCGACGGGTGCGGTCCAGAACGCGTCCATGTGCCACCGCTCCTCCTGCCGCGAGACCAGCGCGAAGCCGACCGGCGCGTCAGCGCCGGTGTTCGGGTGCGGCTGCCAGGCCAGGTAGCCGGCGCGGTCGGGGCCGGGGTAGCCGTCCAGCAGGCCGTGCGCGTAGCGGCCGTCGGCGTACGGCAGCCCGCGGACGATGGGCGCGAGGTCGCTGCGGTAGGCCTGCCAGAGCCAGGCCACGAGCTCCCACTGGTCGTCGCCGACCGGATGGATCGTGAGGTCATCGACTCCACCGGTAGATCTGGCCGTCGCGCACCTCGACCGCGGTCGGCGGCCGCGGCGTCGGGACCTGCTGGAGGTGGCGCAGCACGTTGGTCCGGCCGCGGAGGGCCACCTCGCCGTCGTGCCAGTGCAGGTAGGGGTGCAGCAGCGGCCGCAGCTCGCCCCACTCCCCCGCGTCCATCGCCGCCCAGGCGGCCGCGGCCGGCGCCGGCAGCTCGGGCAGCTCGTGCAGCATCTTCGGCGTGCACATCCGCCACGCGTCGTCGACCAGCTCGCGCATCTCCTCGAGGTCGAGCCGGTCGAGGTGGGCGCAGACCCACTGGTAGCGCAGGTCGCCGGTCGGCGGCAGGAAGAACGTCTCCGGGTCGGACGCGATCAGCCCGTCCCGCTCGGCCTTCGGGAAGCCGAACCCCATGTCGGTCTCGTCCTTGCTGAACGCCGCGAACACGATCTGGCCGACCTTGAGCTTCCAGCGGCCGCGGACCATCCGCTCGTAGGCGCGCGGCAGCGCCAGCCCGACCGCACGTACGTCGTCCGCGGTGACCACGCCTCGGACGCTAGCCGCCTCCGTGGACAGCCGAGTGAGCCCAGTTCTCGTCGAGATGCGCCAAACGGGCTGTGGGCAATCGGTTGCCAACGACCGTTTCGCGCCACTCGACGCGAAAACAGGCGCGAGCTACCGCAGCACCCGCGGCCCGCGCAGGCCGACGACCTGGACGACGCGCTGGATCTTGAGGTCGCGCTCGTCGGCGCGGGCGACGTACCTGATCTCGCGCAGCCCCTGGTCCTGGGCGGCGGACTCGAAGGTGAGGTGGCCGTAGCCGAGGATCCGGCCGACGATCGGCTTGTCGACGGTGATGTCGAGGATCCGGCTGCAGCGGCATGGTGGCGCGGTGCGTCGAGAGGACGCCGTGCAGCCGGAAGACCCGCATGTTGGTGACCACGAAGCACTCGCGGCGCTCGCGGACCGTCACCCAGGCGGCGTGCAGGGCCAGCGCGAGGCCGACCAGCACCAGCCAGCCGCCGGGGTCGGCGGGCTCGATCACGAAGGTGCCGACGAACATCAGCACCAGCGCCAGCAACAGCTCCAGGACCGGGAGCACGTAGACGATCCAGTGCCGGCGCACCTCGTCGACGACGACCTCGTCCTCGTCGCGCAGCAGGTAGCGACCGACGTCTGGCTCGGTGATCCGAGCGAGCAGGCTCACAGGGTCGGCAGCCGCTCAGAGGTCGCCGAGGAACTCGATGAGCGACGTGAACAGCTGCTGGCCCCAGCCCCACAGCGCGTCACCGGTGGACTGCGTGAAGTCGGCCAGCCCGTGCGGGTCGGTGAACATCCAGAAGCCGAAGAAGACCACGAGCACGGCGAGCACGCCCTTGTTCATGGTGTCCGTCCTGTCGTGCTGGGGAAGTGGGCACAGGTACGCGTCTAGTGTTACCAGAGTTGCCAGTGGGTCTCCACGCGGCGCGCCGCCGCGGCCCCGGGATCAGCCGCTCGGGTCGACCCAGCGGGAGGTGTTCTCCCACAGGATCCGGCCGGCCTCCTCGTCCTGCGCGTCCTCCGAGGGCGTGCTCGGCGCCGACGCGCGGTGGTAGCCACCCGGCTCGGCCTCCGGCGAGGTCGCGCAGAAGATCATCGTCCGGGCGCCGTCGGCGGGCGTCCTGGAGCGCCCGCCGCTCGAGCGGCGCGGCCAGCTTGCGGAGCCGGCCCAGGAGCGGCGCGGTCTCGAGGCCGCGGTCGGCGATGTTGGTGTGCACCGAGCCCGGGTGCACCGAGTAGCCGTGCAGCCCCCGCGCGCCGTACCGCCGCTCGATCTCGTGCGCCTCGTGCACCAGGGCCAGCTTGGAGGTGCCGTACGCCGACCAGGAGTCGTACGGCGACAGGTGGCCGTCGAGCCCGTCGTTGCGGCCGCGGGCGTGCAGCTTGGAGACGACGTTGACCACCCGCGCCTCGCCGTGGGCCGTCGGCGGTGGCGAGCAGCAGCGGGATCAGCAGCCGGGTCAGCTGGGCGGTGCCGAGGTAGTTGGTGCGCCAGTGCACCTCGCATGCCGTCGACCAGGTGCGGCTCGTGCCAGGCCGAGCGCAGGTCGAGGTGGATGCCGGCGTTGTTGACCAGGACGTCGAGCCGGTCGGTGCTCTCCTGCACCCAGCGCGCGAACTCCTCGACCGACTCCCGGCAGGTCAGCTCCAGCGCGTGGGTGTCGGTCGTCGTCGGGCAGGTCCGGGTCGAGGTCAGCACCCGGAAGCCGAGCTCCGCGCAGCGCCGCCGCGGTCGCCTCGCCGAGCGAGCCGGCGCCGACGCCGGTGACCACGGCGACCTTCGGGTCGTCGCTCACGACGCGTGCCTCCTTGACCGCGGCGTAGAACTCCCGCATCTGCGGCCCGATCCGCGCCAGCTCGACGTACGGCGCCCCGGCGGCCGAGCCGTCGACGTAGGCGAACTCGATCTCGCCGTCCATCATCGAGCCCCGCATCAGCACCGGGACACCGGCGGCCTCCGCGGCGGCGCAGGCCGCGTCGACGTCCTCGACCTCGAAGCAGACGTGGTGCAGCCCCGGGCCGTGCGCCTCGAGGAACTCCGCGTGGATGGTCGGGCCACGCACCGGCTGGATCAGCTCGAGCTGCAGGTCGCCGGCGTAGCCCAGCGAGATGTGGGCGACGAACTCGACCGGCTCGCCGCGCAGCGTCGTCGTGTCGGCGTCGAAGGTGACGTCCGGGATCCGGGTCCACGCGCCGGTCCCGAACTGCTCGGTCAGCAGCCGCTCGGTCGCCTCGAGGTCGTCGGTCACCCAGCAGATCTGGGTGATCGGTCCGCACGCGATCACGGTCGGAGGCTAGGGCATGGCTGACGCCGGCACGACGCGCCGTTGGCCGCCTCAGCCACTGACCGGCCAGCACACCTCCGTGTGGTGGGCGAGGAGGTCGTCCTCGTCGCCCAGCGGCAGGTAGCGCTCGACCACCGGCCCGTCCGAGGCCACCGCCCGCTCGACGACCGTCCGGCCGACGGCGGAGTAGGCGCCGTCCAGGTCGACCATCGGACCGTCGTGGAGCGCGACGGCGTACCGCGCCGCGGGCCGGGTGACGGCCTCGACCCGGCCGGACAGCGCCGGCACCCGGTCGACGGGGACGAAGGCGACCAGCTCGGCGCCGCCCTCGGTGAAGAACTCGGTCGGGAACTCGGCGCCGTCCGGGCCGGTGCGGCTGATGCCGGCGGTGCGGAGCAGCCGGTGCAGCTCGGTGAACGCCTCGATCCACCACGAGACGGCCGAGTCGCCGTCGACGTGGCCGCGGATGGCCAGCACCATGGTGGCCGGCTCGTCGCGGTAGCTGACCCCGATCTCCTCGTCGTCGTCGGAAAGCATCCGGCGCAGCGACTCGACGGTGTCCTGCACCTGCTCGAGCTGGCGGCTCATCCGGTCGAGGTGCTCGACCATGACGGCGTTGCGAGTGGCCTCGTCCGGGGCCGCGAGCACCGTGCGGACGTCGTCCACCGGCAGGTCGAGGTCGCGGAGCCGGCGGATCAGCCGGGCCTGCGCCGACCTGCTCGGGCCGGTAGTAGCGATAGCCGCTGCTCGGGTCGGTCCGCGCCGGCTCGAGCAGCCCGACGACCGTGGTAGTGGCGCAGCGCCTTCACGGTCAGGAACGTCATCCGCGAGAAGTCGCCGATGGTCAGCAGCTCCGTCATGCGTCCCAGCCTGCACTCTCCCCCTGCGGGAGAGTCCAGCGCCCGGAAAGGGGATTGACCCTCCCGTTGCGGGAGGCCGGAGAACAGTCCGCATGAACACACACCGACCCAGAAACGACCTTCCGGCGCGGGCCGCTCGCGGTCCTGCTGACCGGGATCTTCCTGATCGTCCTCGACTTCTTCGTCGTCAACGTCGCGCTGCCGTCCGTGCAGCAGGACCTGGACGCCGACGCCACCGCCCTGGAGTGGCTGGTCGCCGGCTACGCGCTCACCTTCGGCGGCCTGCTGCTGGTGGCCAGCCGGCTCGCCGACCGCTGGGGCCGCGGCGGATGTTCATGCTCGGCACGGGCCTGTTCGTGCTCAGCTCGGCCGTCTGCGGCTTCGCGCCCGACGTGGACACGCTGCTCGTCGCCCGGCTGGTGCAGGGCGCCTCGGCGGCCATGGTCGCTCCGACGGTGCTGTCCCTCATCGGCGACGTGTACGACGGGCCGCAGCGGGTCCGCGCGCTCGGCGCCTACGCCACGGTGATGGGCGTGGCCGCCGCCTCCGGCCAGCTCATCGGCGGGCTGCTGATCCACCTCGACATCGCCGGCTCCGGCTGGCGGTCGATCTTCCTGGTCAACGTGCCGATCGGCATCGCCGCCCTCGTCGCCGCGCCGCGGCTGCTGCCGGACACGCGGGTCGACACCTCTGCGTCCGGACGTCGTCGAGACGGTCCTCGTGGTCGGCGCGCTGACCGCACTCGTGCTGCCGCTGGTCGAGGGGCAGAGCCAGGGCTGGCCGCTGTGGACCTGGGTGACCCTCGGCGGTGCCGCGGTCCTCGCCGTCTTCGCCGGCTTCCGGGGCGTCGCGCTGCGCCGCCGCGGGATCGCGCCCCTCGTCGACATCGAGCCGATGCGCGCTCGTCCGGTCGGAGCGGGGCAGCTCGGCCAGTTCGTGCTGTTCACCGGCATGGCGGCGTACTTCCTGGTGCTGGCGCTCTACCTCCAGGACGGCCGCGGCCTCGGCGCGCTGGCCTCGGGCGCCGTCTTCACCGCGGTGGCGGTGCCCTACATGGTCGGCACCCGCAGCGCCGTTCGGGTGCTCGGGCCGCTTCGGCGCCCGGGGCGGGATCGCCCTCGCGGCGCTGACCTTCGGCGCGGGGCACGTCGCTGGTGCTGGTGGCGGTCGCCGAGATCGGCGTGGGCGGTTCGGTGCTCTGGCTGATCCCCGGCCTCGCGGTCGGCGGCGTGGGCATGGGCGTGACGCTCTCCGGGCTGGTCGGAGTCGTGATGACGCTCGGTCCAGCCGCAGCAGGCAGGCACCGTGTCCGGGACGATCGTCCACGCTCCAGCAGGTGGCGAACGCCGTGGGGGTGGCCCTGGTCGGCATCATCTTCTTCGGTCGGCTCGACCACGGCATGGTGGACGCCTTCGAGGCGAGCCTGGTCTACCTGGTGGCGACCACCGTGGCCGTCGCGGTGGCCGCGGCGTTCCTGCCCGGCCGGCCGCGGGCCGCCGTCGACCAGCAGGGTCAGTCGGTGGAGCTGGCCACCAGCTCGTCGGCCGCCGCGTAGGGGTCCTTCTCCCCGGCCACGACGGCCTCGGCCAGCGCGTCGAGGTCGCCACCCGCCGCAGAGCGCCGCTCACGTCCTCCCAGCGCTCGCGCAGCGCGGCGACCGCGATCGCCTCGATCTCGTCGCGGGCCCGGCGGGTACGCCGCCGGGCGAGCTCGCCGCTCTCCTCCAGCCAGGCACGGTGCCGGTCCAGCTCGCCGCACCACCTCGTCGAGGCCGCGGCCGGACTGGGCCACGGTGAGGACGATCGGCGGCTTCCAGCCACCCTCGGGCCGGTCGCCCAGCGCGATCATCGAGCGCAGCTCGCGGCGGACCTGCTCGGCGCCGTCGCGGTCGGCCTTGTTGACGACGTAGACGTCGCCGATCTCGAGGATGCCGGCCTTGGCCGCCTGGATGCCGTCGCCGAGGCCCGGGCGCCATCAGCACGACGGTGGTGTCGGCGAGCCCGGCGATCTCGACCTCGCTCTGGCCGACGCCGACGGTCTCGACGATCACGACGTCGCAGCCGGCCGCGTCCAGGACCCGCAGCGCCTGCGGCGTCGTCCAGGACAGGCCGCCGAGGTGGCCGCGCGAGGCCATCGAGCGGATGTAGACGCCCGCGTCGGTCGCGTGGTCCTGCATCCGCACCCGGTCGCCGAGCAGGGCGCCGCCGGAGAACGGCGAGGACGGGTCGACGGCGAGCACGCCGACCCGCTTGTCGGCCTTGCGGAGCTCGGTGACCAGCGCGTTGGTGGTCGTGGACTTGCCGACGCCCGGCGAGCCGGTGATGCCGACGACCTGCGCGTGGCCGGCGTGCGGCGTCAGCGCCGCCATCACCTCGCGCAGCTGCGGCGAGCCGTCCTCGACCATCGAGACCAGCCGCGCCACCGCCCGGGACTCACCGTCCCGGGCGCGCGCGACGAGGTCGTCGACCTGCTGTCGACCGTCTACGGGACACGCACGATCAGGGCGTCGCCCTGGCCGCCGCCACCGCACAGCGCGGCCGCACCCACGCCGCCACCGCGGCGCTTGAGCTCGAGGGCCAGCGTGAGCACGACCCGGGTGCCGGACATGCCGACCGGGTGGCCGAGCGCGATCGCGCCGCCGTTCACGTTGACCTTGTCGTCGGCGAGGCCGAGCTCGCGGGCCGAGGAGATGCCGACCGCGGCGAACGCCTCGTTGAACTCGACGAGGTCGAGGTCGGCGGGCTGATGCCCTCCTTCTCGCAGGCCAGCGCGGTCGCGTTGGCCGGCTGCATCTGCAGGCGAGGAGTCGGGGCCGGCGACCATGCCGTGCGCGCCGATCTCGGCCAGCCACTCGAGGCCGAGCTCCTCGGCCTTGGCCTTGCTCATCACCACGACGGCGGCGGCGCCGTCGGAGATCTGGGAGGACGAGCCGGCGGTGATGGTGCCGTCCTTGCTGAACGCCGGGCGCAGCTTGGCCAGCGACTCGGCGGTGGTGTCGCCGCGGACGCCCTCGTCGGTGGTGACCATCACCGGGTCGCCCCGGCGCTGCGGGCACCGCGACCGGGACGACCTCGTCGTCGAAGACGCCGTTCTTCCAGGCCTCGGCCGCGAGCTGGTGCGAGCGGGCGGAGAACTCGTCCTGCTCCTCGCGGGTGAGGTTCTGGGCGGCGCCGTTGATCTCCTCGGTCAGCAGCCCCATCGCCTGCTTGGTGACCTGGTCGTAGAGCGCGTCGTAGGCCATCGAGTCGACCAGCGTGGTGTCGCCGTACTTGAAGCCCTCGCGCGACTTCGGCAGCAGGTGCGGGGCGTTGGTCATCGACTCCATGCCGCCGGCGACCACGATCTCGACCTCGCCGGCGCGGATCAGCTGGTCGGCCATCGCGATCGCGTTGAGGCCGGAGAGGCAGACCTTGTTGATGGTGATCGACGGGACGCTCATCGGGATGCCGCCGGCGACCGCGGCGCCGCGGGCCGGGTTCTGCCCGGCGCCGGCCAGGATGACCTGGCCCATGATCACGTAGTCGACCTGGTCGGCGGCGACGCCGGCCTTCTCCAGGGCGCCCTTGATGGCGACGCCACCGAGGTCGGCGGCGGTGAGGTCCTTGAGCCCGCCGAGCAGGCGGCCGATCGGGGTGCGGGCCCCGGCGACGATGACGGACGGGCTGTGCAGATTCATGGCGGGACATCGGCTGACCTCCAGGCACGAACGTGACGAAAGACTCGCCACGGAGGCGGGATTCGACCTTACTTCGCCGGTTAGCGCTCTGTAACCATGCCCAGCATGACCTCCGACACGTCCGCTGCCGGCCTCACCGGCGACCTCTTCACCGCGATCGACCACGTCGGCGTCGCCGTGCCCGACCTCGACGAGGCGATCGCGTTCTACGAGACGACCTACGGCATGCGGCTGGCCCACCAGGAGGTCAACGAGGAGCAGGGCGTCCGCGAGGCGATGATGGCGGTCGGCGACTCCGGCTCCTGCATCCAGCTGCTCGCGCCGCTGAACGACGAGTCGACGATCGCGAAGTTCCTCGACCGCTCCGGCCCGGGCATCCAGCAGATGGCCTACCGCGTCACCGACCTCGACGCCGTCAGCGCGACCCTGCGCGAGCGCGGCCTGCGGCTGCTGTACGACGAGCCGCGCCGCGGCACCGCGGACTCCCGCATCAACTTCGTCCACCCCAAGGACGCCGGCGGGATCCTCGTCGAGCTCGTCGAGCCCGCCGCCGACCGCACTGACGCCGATCGGCGTACTGACGGTCAGCAACGCCGAGTCGAGTGACCGCATCAGTCACTCGACCACGGGTGACTGTCGACGCGACCCGGCGCGAATGGTCACAACCGGTCGAATCCCTCCATTACTGACAGGTAACCTCCGCCCATGCAGCAGATCCTCGACGCCATCCTCGCCGGCGACACCGGCCCCCGAGGAGTTCGCCAACCTCGACGTCCCGGAGTCCTACCGCGCCGCGACGGTGCACAAGGACGAGGTCGACATGTTCGAGGGCATGGAGGCCGCGGGACAAGGACCCGCGCAAGTCGCTGCACGTCGAGGACGTGGCGCTGCCCGAGCTCGGCCCGGGCGAGGCGCTGGTGGCGGTGATGGCCAGCGCGATCAACTACAACACCGTCTGGACCTCGATCTTCGAGCCGGTGTCGACGTTCGGGTTCCTCGAGCGGTACGGCCGGCTCTCGCCGCTGACCAAGCGGCACGACCTGCCCTACCACGTGGTCGGCTCCGACCTGTCCGGCGTGGTGCTGCGCACCGGCCCGGGCGTGACCAAGTGGAAGCCCGGCACCGAGGTGGTGGCGCACTGCCTCTCGGTCGAGCTGGAGGACGCCGACGGCCACAACGACACGATGCTCGACCCGCAGCAGCGGATCTGGGGCTTCGAGACCAACTTCGGCGGGCTGGCCGACATCGCGCTGGTCAAGGCCAACCAGCTGATGCCCAAGCCGGCCCACCTGACCTGGGAGGAGGCCGCCTCCCCCGGCCTGGTCAACTGCACGGCGTACCGCCAGCTGGTCAGCAAGAACGGCGGCGACATGAAGCAGGGCGACAACGTCCTGATCTGGGGCGCCTCCGGCGGCCTGGGCGGCTTCGCGACGCAGTACGCGCTCAACGGCGGCGCCACCCCGGTCTGCGTGGTCTCCAGCGAGGACAAGGCCGAGATCGTGCCGCTCGATGGGCGCCGAGCTGGTCATCAACCGCAACGAGGAGGGCTACCAGTTCTGGAAGGACGAGCACACCCAGGACCCCGAAGGAGTGGAAGCGGTTCGGCGCGAAGATCCGCGAGCTCACCGGCGGTGAGGACATCGACATCGTCTTCGAGCACCCCGGCCGCGAGACCTTCGGCGCCTCGCGTCTACGTGACCCGCAAGGGCGGCACCATCACCACCTGCGCGTCCACCTCGGGCTACATGCACGAGTACGACAACCGCTACCTGTGGATGAACCTCAAGCGGATCATCTCCTCGCACTTCGCCAACTACCGCGAGTCGTGGGAGGCCAACCGGCTGATCGCCAAGGGCAAGATCCACCCGACGCTGTCGCGGACCTACCCCCTCGACGACGTCGGCCAGGCCGCGCTCGACGTCCACCAGAACGCCCACCAGGGCAAGGTCGGCGTCCTCTGCCTGGCCCCCGAGGAGGGGCTCGGCGTGCGCGACCCCGAGTTCCGCGCCCCGCACGAGGACGCGATCAACCGGTTCCGCGGCGTCTGAACGCGCTCCTGCCAGACCGGGTGTGCCAAACCCCGGTCGATCGGGGAGGATGGGCGCGTTCACTCGTCCCATGCGAAGGAGCTCGGTCCACCCCATGAGCAACCAGGCGGGTCTGTCCATCTTCGACGACGACGAGCCCGAGGCGGGCTCCACGACGGAAGGGCACGGCCAGCTGGGCCGAGCGCCGCCGACGCCGAGAAGACGCAGGTGATCCCGCTGCTCACCAAGGACGCCGCGGCCGACGAGGCTCCCGAGGCCGGAGGCTGCCGACGTCGACGAGGCCGACGCCGAGGACGAGCCGACGAGCCGACGCCGAAGACCGACGCCGAGGCGACCGAGGCCGAGCCGGTGGCCGCCGCCACGCGAAGCCGGCCGCCCGAGCCGACCCGGCAGGTGCCGGTCCAGCAGAAGCCGGCCGAGGCGCGCCCGGTGATCCCGCCGGCGCCCGCCGCCCAGCAGCGGCCGGCCCCGCAGCCGGCCCGGCCGCAGCCGCCCCGGCCGCAGCCCCGGCCGCGGCCGCTGCCGCCGCTGCCCACGGTGCGCCGCAACGGCTACGACAAGGTCGCCGTCGACGCGCGGCTGCGCCAGCTCGCCGCCGACCACGCCGAGCTCGGCCAGCGCGCCGACCCGCGCCGAGGCGCGGGTCAGCGAGCTCGAGACGGCGCTCGCCGAGCTGCGCACCAGCTCGACGAGGCCAAGACCCCGTCGTACGCCGGCCTCGGCGGCCGCGCCAGCGCGATGCTGCGGCTGGCCGAGGAGGAGGCCGCCGAGATGCGCGCGGTCGCCCAGAGCGACGCCGACGAGATCCGCGAGCAGGCCGCCCGCGACGCCCAGGCGATCAAGGCCGACGCCGCCCGCGAGGCCGAGGACCTGCGGATCGTGCACACCAAGGAGCTCGACGACCACCGCGCGCGGGTGATGACCGAGGCCGAGCAGGAGCGCAGCATCGCCAAGAGCGAGGCCGTCCGACCTGGTGGCCAGCGCCCAGCGCGAGGCCGACCAGCTCCGGCTGGCCGCCCAGCAGGAGGTCAGCGAGCTGCGGACCGGCGCCCAGCGCGAGGCCGAGCAGTCGCGGGCGGCCGTGGACCGCGAGGTCCAGGAGGCCCGCCGGATGCTGGCCGTGGACCGCGAGCGGCTGGCCCGCGAGGCCTCCGAGCACCACACGCAGCGCCCTCGCCGAGACCAAGCGGCTGGTCGAGGAGGCCGAGGCGCGGGCCACGGCGGCCGAGGAGCGGGCCCGCGAGGCGAGCGCACCAGGCCACCGAGGCCCGCGATCAGGCGCGCAGACGCGAGGCCGAGGGCATCCTGACCCGCGCCCGTCGCGAGGCCGAGCAGATCATCGCCGCGGCCAACACCCAGGCCGAGTCGATCATCGCCAGCGGCGACTCCGAGCAGCAGCGCCAGGTGGCCGCCGCTCAAGGCCGAGGTCGACCGGCTGGCCAAGCGCCGCGACGCGATCACCGCCCAGCTCGCCTCGCTGCGCGACGTCGTCGCCGGCTTCGGGCGACGACGACGCCTGAGGTCCGGAAGCCGGGTACCGGGCGGACCGTGAGCACTCAGTCGGCCGCGAGCGAGGCGGTCCGCCCGCGCCGAACGCGACCGAGCGACGCCGATCCGGCGGAGACCGAGGACACGGGCGCGGTCGGCGGCCCGTCGTACCTCGGTGAGCCCGGGCCGCCGCTGGACCACCGGGCGCCGTTCTATCGTGGGCTTCGTCGGCGCCTCCGGCGCGCTGCTGGCCTACTGGCTGCTGACCAACATCGCCGCGATCGGCTCGACGCTGATCCTGATCGTGGTGGCGCTGTTCCTGGCCGCCGGACTCAACCCCGCGGTCGTCGTTCTTCGAGCGCCGCGGGCTGCGGCGGGGCTACGCGGTCGTCGTCGTGATCGTCTGCGTGATCGTCGCGGTCACGCTGTTCCTCGGTCGCCATCGTCCCGGTGATCACCGACCAGGTGCCGCTCGATCACCGACCAGGCACCGGAGTGGTTCGACCAGCTGCAGCACAACCGGCACGGTGCAGGACCTCGACGACGAGTACGACGTCATCGACAAGGTCCGCGACTACGTCACCGGCGGCGACTTCGTCGGCACCCTGTTCGGCGGCGCGCTCGGCATCGGCCTGGCGGTGCTCGGGGCGCTGTTCAACGCCTTCATCGTCCTGGTGCTGACGCTCTACTTCCTGTCCTCGCTCGACGACCACCAAGACCGCGCTCTACCGCCTCGCCCCGGCCTCGCGGCGCGACCGGGTCAGCCGGCTCGGCGACCGGATCTTCGAGAGCGTCGGCGGCTACGTCTCCGGTGCCTTCATCGTCGCGATGTGCGCCGGCATCTCGTCGCTGGTGTTCCTGTTCGTCGTCGGTCTCGGGAAGTACGCCGTCGCGCTGGCCTTCGTGGTCGCCCTGCTCGACGTGATCCCGATGATCGGCGCCACCATCGGCGCCGTCGTCGTCACCGCGATCGCGTTCGCCGAGGACCCGAAGATCGGCATCGCCTGCGTGATCTTCTACGTGATCTACCAGCAGGTCGAGAACTACGTGATCTACCCGCGGGTGATGTCGAAGTCGGTCGACGTCCCCGGCGCGGTCACCGTCATCGCCGCCCTGGTCGGCGCCGCGCTGCTCGGCGTCGTCGGCGCGCTGCTGGCCATCCCGACCGCCGCGGCGATCCTGATGCTGACCCGCGAGGTGTTCGTCCGCCGCCAGGACCAGCGCTGACGCCATGGACCTCGAGTTCACCGACGCGGTCTTCGAGTGGCGCGGGCCGGCGCCGTACCACTTCGTCTGGGTGCCCGAGGACGACGCCGCTGCTGATCCAGGACGCTGGCCGCGGCGATCACCTACGGCTGGGGCATGATCCCGGTCGCGGTGCACCATCGGCGCGACCACCTGGACCGACGTCGCTGTGGCCCAAGGACGGGCGCTACGTCGTGCCGCTCAAGGACCGGGCCGGAACGCCGAGGGCATCGGGCTCGACGACGTCGTGACGGTGCGGCTGCGGATCGACGTCTAGCCGACGGGCTGCCGATGGCGGTCGCGACACGCCGGGTCGTCTCCGCCGTGACGTCGGCGCCTTCGACCGGCACGAGCCGCTCGACGAGCGCCGGCAGAGCGGCTCGGGCCGCACGGTGCAGCTGGACGGCCCAGTCCAGCGCCGAGCGCTCGCCGCGAGACGAGTCAGCCCGACGGCGACGACCAGCTGACCACCGGCGCTCGTCGTCGACCTCGCGGACGTCACGTTCCTGCCGCAGCCGCGGCGATCGGCGTCCTGGCCAGCTCGCGGCCAGCGCCGCAGAACGGCGCTGTCGTCACCGTCGGCCCCGCGGGCTCGGTCGCCGCCCGGCTGCTGCATCGCGCGCTCGACTCGCGAGGACCAGCGCGGCGTCCTGCCAGCCCGCGGCACCGTGCGCCACGAGGTGCCGTCCGGAGCGTCGCGCCGTGCGCGCCGCTCTGGGCGTCGGAGCCGACGGCATCACTGCGACCGTGACCGCACGGACTGTAGCGCCGCCTGGCGTCAGGCCGGGCTGGGCGCCGGCTCGACCACCGAGCTCTCGCCCAGCTTCACCGCGACCACGCCGGCCAGGATCAGCAGCCCGCCGACGAGCTGGACGGCGCCGGGCAGCTCGTCGAGCAGCAGCCAGGCCCAGCACGACGCTCGCGACCACCTCGAGCAGGGCCACGAACGACGCCAGCCGCGAGCCGAGCCGCCGCGACCGGCGGCGATGCCGGTGACGTAGGCGAGCGCGGCGGTGACCAGGCCCAGGACGACCAGCGGCACCCACCAGGCGACCTGCGACGCCGGCGTACGACGTGACGTCGGTCGACGCCGCGCATCGGCAGCACGCCGACCAGCGCCGAGCAGCGCCGAGCGCCAGCGCGCCGACGAGCAGGCCGGCCCAGCGCCAGGACCAGCGGCGGCAGCCCGTTGTCGTCGTCGGCGCTGATGATGAAGTACGTCGCGCAGCCGACCATCGCGCCCAGCGCCCACAGCACGCCCGGGACGCTCAGGTCGGCGCCCGAGAGCAGGTCGAGCACCAGCACCAGGCCCAGCGCGGCGAGCCCGCGCCGGCCAGGCGTCATCCGACCGGGCCGCTGGCCGTGCCGGAGCCACAGGAAGACCACGACGGCGGCGGGCGCGGTGAACTCGATGAGGATCGCCGGACCGACCTGCATGTGCTGGACGGCGGAGAAGTAGCAGAACTGCGCGCCCGCGACCGCGACGGCGCCGTAGACGACGAGGAGGCCGAGGTTGCGGCGCAGCACGTCCCAGCGACCGCGCAGCGCGACCAGGCCGAACGGGGTCAGGGCCAGCCGCCGCCAGCCCCACCCGGACCAGCGTGATCGCCCCGGCACTCCAGCCGGTGTCGATCAGACCGCGGGCCAGCGCTCCGGACAGGCCGAAGGAGACCGCCGAGACGACCGCGAAGCGTCAGCCCCGCGGCGAGCCGCGAGCGCGCCGGCGCGCCGTCCGGCGCGACGTCGAGCGGCGTCATGGGTCAACGTGCTCATGACACATGACACTACGCGAGCATGCGGTAATCTGTCAACGTGGTTTTCACCCATGACACCGAGCTCGCGCTCCAGGCCGCGGTGACGCTGGCCAACAGCGGCCGTCGAGCCGGACACGCTGACCACGGTGGCCGACCTCGACCTGGTCTGGGAGCGTTCTACGGCTACACCGGCCGCCACGACCGCACCCGGGCCGAGCTGGACGCCGTCCGCGCGCTCCGCCCGCGGCTGCGCGAGCTGCTCACCGCCGACCGCGACGGCCGCCGTCGAGCTCGGTCAACGCCGATGCTCAGCGAGGCCCGGGCGGTCCCCCAGCTGGTCCGGCACGACCGGCTCGACTGGCACATCCACGCCATCGACCAGGACGCAGCCCCTCGACCGGCGGATCCTGGTCGAGACCGCGATGGCCATGATCGACGTGATCCGCGCCGACGAGATGTCCCGGCTCGCGGTCTGCGCCGACGACACCTGCGAGGGCGTGGTGCTCGACCTGTCGCGCAACCGCTCCCGGCGGTTCTGCTCGACGACCTGCGGCAACCGCAACGCCGTGGCGGCCTACCGGGCGCGCCAGCGGTAGGACCGGAGCTCAGCGCTGGGCGAGGAACCGGCGCAGCACCTCGACGAAGACCTCGCGGCTGCTCGCTGTGCACCCAGTGGCCGGCGCCCTTGACGGTGACCCGGCGGTTGCGCGGGAACCAGCGGTCCATCGCCGCGACGTAGCTCCGGCGCGCACGTAGTCGCGAGTCGGCGCCGCCCACCCACAGCACCGGCCCGTCGTACGGCGCGGTGCCGGCCAGCGCGGCCTCGGGCCAGTCGGTGATGGCGTCGAGGTCGCGGCCCAGCAGCTCGAGGTTGAGCAGCCACCGCCAGTGGTCGTCCTCGCGGCGCAGGCTCTGCAGCAGGAACCCGCGCACCGTCGGGTCGGGCACCGCCTCGCGCAGCGCCTCGTCGGCCTCGGACCGCCGCTGGCAGGGCGTCGAGGTCGATGGCGCGCATCGCCGTGATGTAGCCGTCGAACTCGGTGGCGTGGTCGTAGGGCACCGGCGCCACGTCGACGACGACCAGCCGCTCGACCAGCTCGGGGTGGCGCAGCGCGACCAGCATCGCGATCTTGCCGCCCATCGAGTGGCCGACCAGCGCGACGGGGTCGTCGGCCGACAGCAGGTCGGCCACCTGGTCGGCCGCGGCGAGGTAGTCGAACTGGTCGCTCCACGGCGACTCGACCGTGGTCGGGCATGTCGACGAGCGTGCACCCGGTGGTCCTCGGCGAGCGCCTTGCCGATGGCGGTGAAGTTGCTGCCCTGACCGAACAGCCCGTGGCAGAAGACCACCCGGCTGCCGGACTCCCCGAGCTCGTCGTGTGCAGGCTGGTCAGCACCACCGGTGCACGCCCGCGGGCGTGAGGTCGCGGTCGCGCAGCACGACGGCGTGGGTGCGCGCCGTACGTCGGTGCAGGTCTCGACGAAGTCCTCGGTGCGGTACTCGATCATCAGCACCTGGTCGCCGAAGTCGTCGACGTAGCGCTGGCACTCGTCGTAGCGGCCGCACTCCTCGGCGACCGCGAAGTCGTAGCCGATCGTGGTGCCGTCGAAGCCGGCGAGGTTCTTCTGGCCGGCCGCCAGACCGTGCGCGGTGCGCCGCGTCGACCAGCAGCGCGGCGTACCGGATCGCCTGCGCGTCGGGTCAGCAGCCCGTCGCTGCGGGTGAAGGAGTCGAGGTTGTCGTACTCGACGGCGGCGTAGCCGTGCGGCCGCGCAGCCGCGCACCCAGCGGCCCACGATCCGGGCCAGCGCCTGCCGCTTGGCCGCGGTGCGGACGTCGAGCAGGAACTCGCCCCACGCCTCGTCGACCACCGGGCGGCCGTCGGCGTCGCGCAGCACCAGCTCGCGGTGCTTGCGCCAGAACGCCTTCTCGCTCGGCTGGGTCTGGAAGCCGTTGACGTAGCAGACGTTGAAGCGCCCGGCCGCGGGCGGATCGGTGCGGTCGCGGACCACGATCCCGACGTTGGCCGGCGGCTCGGCGGCACCGCCGAGCTGGTAGTCGACGTCGGTGCCCGTCGGGCAACGGCGACGACCGCGGCCACGAGCAGGCCGACCAGCGCCGGGGATCACCGCGACGAACCTACCGTCAGCGGTCAGAAGTCGAAGCCCCGAAGTCGCCGCCACCGTCGAAGTCGCCGCCACCGAAGTCGCCGCCGCCGAAGTCACCGCCGCCGATCGCCGCCACCGCGTCGCCGCCGCCGTCGCCACCGCCGTCGCCGCCGCCGTCGCCGCCGCCGTCGCCGCCGTCGCCGTCACCGCCGACGCCGAAGCCACCGTCCAGCAACGAGCCGATGAGCAGCCCGGTGAACAGCATGTTCATGCCGCCACCGAAGTAGCCCGCGGCGTACGGCGCGTAGGCCGGACCGCCCTGGTAGTAGGGCATCCGCTGCGCGCCCGACCATCACCTGCCGGGTGTCCGGCTCGGCGCCGGCGCGGACCCGCTCGGCGTCCAGCGCGCAGGCCGGGACCTGGCGGGTGCGTCCCGCCGGGCGGCGTCCACTCGACGTCGTCGACCGACAGCCCGTGCCGCGGGTCGAAGAAGCAGGGCGGCCGCCGGGTCGGCAGCGGCTCACCGGCCACCCGGGCGCGCACGCAGGCGATGGCGTAGCGACCGTCCTCGATGATCTCGGTGACGTGCCGGACGTCCTCGGGCGCGGTCAGCCGGTCGGCCGCGGTCTTGGCGGCCTCGTAGGCGTCGAGCGCCCGCTGGTAGTCGGCCCGCGCGCCCGCGTCGAGCTCGCTGGCCGGCCAGCTCGCCGTCGAGGTCCTGGAGGTCGGTGCCGAGGGCGGTGACGTCCTCGAAGGCCAGCTTCTTGCACCGGCTCCAGCTCGGCGCGTCGCGCTCGAGCGCGCGCTCCTGGTTGCGCCGGCCGGCCACGACGGCCAGCGCCACCAGGCCGACGAGCACGAGGACGACGAGGATCAGGCCCGCATGCCCGAGCCTACGGTCCGCACGCGCCTCGAGCAGCCGGCTGAGCCCGAGCCACGGGTGCCTCAGGACGCCGCGAGCAGCCCGTCGGACGTGCGGTGCGCGAGCCCGTCCTGGACGACGAAGGCCAGGGCGCGCTCGAACCGGTCGTGCTCCCAGTACGCCGCGCCGACCAGCTCGGCGAGCCGGTCGGGCGGCTGCGGCCCGTTGGCCTCGAGCGCGCGCACGATCTGGCCCATCTCGTGGAAGACCTGGCGGTCGCGCTTGCCCTCGGTGCTGGCCTTGGGTGGTGGCATCGGCATGACGTGCTCCCTCTCAGGCGTTGGCGGGCTCGGTGGCGTCGGCCGCTCGAGCCGGTGTCCGGCGTCCTCGGCGGTCAGCGGCTGGGCGATGCTCTCCAGCGACTGGCCCTCGGCCTTGACGCCCAGGAAGGCCTCGACGATCCCGCCGGCGATCATCAGCGCGGCGCCGATGTAGTAGCCGATCGCGATCTTGGAGATGTCCCCGGACGCGGTGGCGTTGTCGATCAGCCAGCCGAACAGCAGCGGGCCGGCGATGCCGCCCGCGGCCGTGCCGATCGCGTAGAAGAACGCGATGCACAGCGCCCGGGTCTCCATCGGGAAGACCTCGCTCGCGGTGAGGTACGCCGCGCTGGCGCCGGCCGAGGCGAAGAAGAAGATGATCGACCCCATCAGGGTGAGCGTGACGGCGGTGAAGTCGCCGAGGAAGAAGCCGGTGACGCCGAGCAGCACCCCGGAGACGACGTAGGTGCCGGTGATCATCCTGACCCGGCCGATCGAGTCGAAGAGCGGGCTCAGCAGCAGCGCGCCGACGAAGTTGCTGACCGCGAACACCGCGATGTACCAGCCGGTCTGCTTGACGCCGAGGAACGTCGAGAGCGTGTCGCCGTAGGTGAAGAAGAACGCGTTGTAGAGGAACGCCTGCCCGACGAAGAGCGAGAAGCAGAGCACGGTCCGCTTCGGGTAGAGCGTGAACACGGTCCTCGCGATCATCGGGATGCCGATCGTCTTGCGCTGGCGGATCGTGATCGTCTCGGAGACGTCGTGCGAGCTGCCTCCCCGGTCTCCTCGGCGATCGTGCGCTCGATGTCCTGTGACGATCTACTCGGCCTCGTCCTCGCGCCCGTGGATGAACAGCCAGCGCGGGCTCTCCGGCACGTTGCGGCGGACCAGCAGGATGCCGACCGCCAGGATCGCGCCGAGGCCGAAGGCCAGCCGCCAGCCCCACGCCTGGTCGATCACGGTGGGGTCGAGCAGCGGGATGGTCAGCAGCGCGCCGGCGGCCGCGCCGACCCAGAACGAGCCGTTGATGGCGACGTCGACCCGGCCGCGGAACTTCGCCGGGATCAGCTCGTCGATCGCGGAGTTGATGGCGGCGTACTCACCGCCGATGCCGGCGCCGGTGAGGAAGCGCGCCGCGAAGTACCACGCCGGGTTCATCGAGAACGCCGTCAGCACGGTGGCGACCGTGTAGACGCCGAGCGAGACCATGAACAGCTTCTTGCGGCCGAGCCGGTCGGTGAGCTGGCCGAAGAACAGCGCTCCGATGCAGGCACCGGCGACGTACGCCGCGCCGGCGAAGCCGATCTGGAAGCTGCTCATGCCCAGCCCGGTGTCGCTCGGGCTTCGAGCGCGTCGGACATCGAGCCGACGATCGTCACCTCGAGGCCGTCGAGGATCCAGACGGTGCCGAGCCCGATCACGATCAGCCAGTGCCAGCGGGCCCACGGCAGCCGGTCCAGCCGGGCCGGGATGTCGGTGGTGATGCGACCTGTCTCGACGCTCATGCCCGAGCCGGTACCCCTGAGACGATCGTCACATGAGGGTCGACCTCGTGACGTCGCCACGCCGCTGCGGTTCGCGGACGGGACGCCGGTGCGGGCCGCCTCCGGGTCGCGCGGTACGGCGCCGGCTGGCTGGTCGTCCAGGACGACGCCACCCACGGCTGCGTGTGGGAGGACGGCGTCGGCCGGCCGCTGCGGCTCGTCGCGCCGGTCGAGGGCCACGACCTGTTCGAGGAGGCCAGCGGGCACCAAGGCGCTCAAGCCGGACCTCGAGGCGGTGGTCGCCCTGCCCGACGGCCGGACGCCTGGCGCTCGGCTCCGGGTCGACGCCCGCCCGGATGCGCTGCGTCCTGCTGTCGGAGACGCACGGTCCTGGTCGCCGGCCTCGCGCCCGGTCTACGCCGCCGTCGCCGACGCGCTCGAGAGTCCCGGCCGACCAGCTCAACCTCGAGGGCGCCGCCGTGGTCGGCGGACGCGCTGCGGTGGTTCCAGCGGGGGCTGCCGTCCGCCGGCGCGCCCAGCGCCAGCGTCGACGTCGACGCTGGACGGCCTCCTCGCCGTGGCGTCCGGCGGCGCCGGCCGCGGTCCGGGTCGTCGGACGTACGCCGCTACGACCTCGGGACGGTGGCCGGCGTGGGGCTCGCGATCACCGACGCGGTCGCGCTCCCGGACGGCCTGGTGCTGGTCAGCGCCGCGGCCGAGGACAGCCCCATCGACGTACGACGACGGGCCGGTGGTCGGCTCCGCCCTGGCCCTGCTCGACGGCGACCGGCGTGGTCGACCTGGTCGAGCTGCCCGCTGCTCGACGGTGCGGTCGCCAAGGTCGAGGGGCTGGCCCTGGTCGCGGCACCGCGACGACGTGCTCGACCTGGTCGCGGTCGTCGACGCCGACGACCCGCAGGTGCCGTCGCTGCTGCTGGAGCTGAGGTACGAGCGCTAGTTGAGCTGGCCGATGACGCCGCCCATGCCGAGGAAGAACCGGGTGTCCTCGTCGACCACGCCGTTGCGGGCTGGACGTGGTGCTCCTTCTGGTAGGCGCTTCACGACCGTCTCGGTCTGGGCGCCGAAGCTGCCGTCGACGACGAGGTGCCGCCCGCGGCCCGGAGCGCCCGCTGGAGCACCTTGACGACCGGGCCGTGCGCCCCGATGCGCGAGGTTGCTGTCGCGGCAGCTGGCGGCCGAAGAGCAGCACCCAGAAGCCGTTGTTGATCCGGTAGGGGTGCGGGCGCCGGTGCCCTCGAAGCCGTCGGTGATCTCCTTGACCGCGGCCTTGGTCTGCGGACCGTAGAAGCCGTCCACGACGACCGGCCCGACGCCGACGTCGTTGAGCGAGCACTGCAGGGTGCGCACGGCGTCCTTGCGGTCACCCGGCTCGCAGGATCGGGTACGACGCCAGCGTGCGCTGGCACTTCGGCTTGCGCTGCCGGACCTGGGCGGCGGGCGCGGCCTCGGCCGGGCCGGCGACCAGCAGCCCGGCGAGCAGGGCCAGCGGGGCGAGCAGCGCGGCGGCGCGACGTACGGAGGTCATGCCCTGAGACCACCGCATCGCGGCGGTCGGTTGTCCATGGCCCGCATGTCGACGCGTCGTACGGCGAGGTGAGCCGCAGGCCGTCAGCGGGCCGAGTAGTCCCGGAAGCCGCGCTTGGTCTTGCGGCCGAGGTAGCCGGCGGTGACCAGGTGCTCGAGCAGCGGGGCCGGGGCGAAGCCGGGCTCGCGGAACTCGAGGTAGAGCTCGCGCTGGATCGCCAGCGAGACGTCGTTGCCGACCACGTCGAGCAGCTCGAACGGGCCCATCGGCAGCGCGCAGCCCTGCTTCATCGCGGTGTCGATGTCGTCGGCGGTCGCGTAGTGCGCCTCGAGCATCTTCACCGCGTCGTTGAGGTAGGGGAACAGCAGCGCGTTGACGATGAAGCCGGCCCGGTCGCGCGCACGAGACGCCGACCTTGCCGATCTTGTCGCAGAGCGCCCGGGTGGTCTCGGTGACGTCGTCGTCGGTCATCACCGTGGAGACGACCTCGACCAGCTTCATCACCGGCGCCGGGTTGAAGAAGTGCATGCCGATGACGTCCTGCGGCCGCTCGGTGGCCCGGGCCAGCGCGATGACCGGCAGCGAGGAGGTCGTGGTGGCCAGGATCGCGCCCGGCTTGCAGATCTCGTCGAGGTTCTCGAACAGCGTCGTCTTGATCGCGAGGTCCTCGGCGATCGCCTCGACCACGATGTCGACGTCCCTGAGGTCGTCGAGCGACGCGGAGCCGGTGACCCGGCCGAGCACGGCGGCCTTGTCGTCCTCGGTGGCCCGGCCGCGCTGGATCTGCTTGTCGAAGTTCTTGGTGATCGCGGCGACGACGCCGTCGACCTTGTCCTGGCTGCGGCCGACGAACAGCACGTCGTACCCGGCCTTGGCGAAGACCTCGACGATGCCGCTGGCCATGGTGCCGGTGCCGACCACGCCGACCCTCGTGATCTGGTGCTGGAGCTGCGGCTGGTCGTCCGCGCGACGGCGTGAGGTCGTCGGCGACGGTGACCGGGCTGTCCGGGCCGTCGTAGGTGTAGAAGCCGCGGCCGGTCTTGCGACCGAGCATGCCCGCGGTGACCAGCTGCTTGAGGATCGGCGCCGGCGCGTGCAGCCGGTCGCGGCCCTGGCGGTACATCGTCTCGAGGATCTCGTACGCCGTGTCGAGGCCGATCAGGTCGAGCAGCTGCGAGCGGGCCCATCGGGTAGCCGCAGCCGAACCGCATCGCGGCGTCGATGTCCTCGCGGGAGGCGTACTTGCCCTCGTACATCGCGACCGCGTGGTTGAGGTAGCCGAACAGCAGCGTGTTGGCGATGAAGCCGGCCTTGTCGCCGCAGACGACGGGGTTCTTGCCGAGCTGCTCGACCAGCGCGGTGACGTCGTCGAGCACCTGCGGCTCGGTGACCACCGTGCGGATGATCTCGACGAGGTTCTGCACCGGCGCCGGGTTGAAGAAGTGGACGCCGATCACGCGGCCCGGGTGGGCGTTGGCGGTCGAGATCTCGGTGACCGACAGCGAGGAGGTGTTGGTGGCGAGGATCGCCTCGGGCGCGACGATGCCGTCGAGCTCCTGGAAGATCTGCTTCTTGATCTCGAGCGACTCCACGACCGCCTCGACCACGAAGTCGGCGTCGTGCAGGTCCTTGAGCGTGGTGCTGAGCGTGATCCGGCCCAGCAGCTCGGCCGCCTCGGCCTCGGTCAGCTTCTCGCGCTTGACGGCGCGGGCGGTGGAGTGCTCGAGGTGCTGGCGCCCGCGGGCCAGCCGCCTCGTCGTTCAGCTCGACGCCGATGACGGCGAAGCCGTTGCGGGCGAAGACCTCGGCGATGCCGGCACCCATGGTGCCGAGGCCGACGACCCCGATCGTCGCGAACGTGCGGGGCTCCGGCGCCTGCTCAGTCATGGCGCGGAGCCTAGTTGACCGGTTAGCAGGCTGTTCACCTGAGTGCGACTTCCATCACGACCGCGGACCCCGTTCACGTCCAGACCGAGCTCGCGCTCCTTCTCGCGCAGCCGCAGCTCGTACGGCGCGAGGTCGGCTCACCTCGGCGAAGCCGAGCACGGCGGTAGAACGGGCCGTTCCACGGCACGTCGCGGTAGGTGCAGAGGCTGAGCCGGTCGAACCCCAGGGCCCGGGCCTCGTCCATCGCGGCTCGGACCAGCGCGGACCCGATCCCCCGTCGCCTCGTGCTCGGGCAGCACCGAGAGCTGCTCGAGGTGGGCGTACCCGTCGATGACGTCGACGTGCACGAAGCCCACCGGCTCTCCCCAGTGGCCGCCACGAGCAGGAAGCCCGGCTCGTCGCCGCGCTGCCGGCCGTCCATGGCCGGGCTCAGGAGGATCGGCTCGATCGGCGTCGCCGAAGTACTCCTCGAACAGCGGCCCGCCGGCGTTCTCGATCGGCTGCGAGGTGCGTCGAGGTCCGCCGCCCGGGCGGGCCGGACCCGATGAGTCCCGTCGTCGCGTGGAAGTCTGACCGTCCATGACGGAGATCTTCGCCACCGGGATCCAGATGGGCGAATCGCCCCGGTGGCACGACGGCCGGTTCTGGATGTGCGACTGGGTGGCGGGCGAGGTGCTCGCCTTCTCCGCCGACGGCGTCGCGCGAGGTGGTGGCGCGCGTCGAGGGGCTGCCGTTCTCGATCGACTGGCTCCCCGACGGACGCCTCGTGGTCACCACCACTGCCGGTGTGGTCGCCGGGCCGGACCTGGCGCCGTACGGCGCTGGCCGGGCAGCCGTTCAACGAGATCGTGGTCGACGCCTCGGGCAACTGCTGGGTGGACATGCCCGGCTCGATGCCGTGGGAGGAGCGGAAGCCCGGGATCGTCGCGGTGGTCCGGCCGGACGGGTCGAGCGACCAACGACGCGCACGCCATTTCGGCGATGCACGTCTCGGCCGCGGTGGCGTGCTCCCGCGTCAGCGCGCGCTCGCCGATGTAGTACGTCCCGTCCTCGGACCCCGAGAGTAGGAACCGGTCGAGGCGTGTCCAGTGATCGGCGGGCCAGGCGTACCCGCCGGCAGTGTTGCGGACCTGGGTGGAACCGGTGATCGGCTCGCGCTGCGGCGTGATGTTGTGTAGCACCGAGGAAGCGCGTCGAAACGTGCTGCGTGAAGTCGAACATGGCTCGTCCTCCTGTGGTCGAGTGGTGATTGTGTGATTGTGTGTGAACGCCTGGCAACCGCTCGAGAACACTTACCCGGAATCCAGGTCCTGGGTTGCCGGTTCAAGGCCGCCGGTTCAAGGTCAACAACGGAATGCAACTGCGAACGCAGTTGAACCCGAAACCGGCAGCCTTCAACCGGTCGCCCAAATCCTGGATCCCGGTTCCCGATAGAGGGCTTTGCGAGAGCACAAAAGCCGGTGACCGGTGAACCGATCACCGAGGCAAAACTGACTGTGACACACCACGCCACAGCCAATGTGAAAATGGAGCCCGGGTTGGCGGGAGTTCAACCCGCATCTCGATGTCGTGTGTCCGCACGGTCCCGCCTTCGTCAGGCCATGGGAGGTCGTGCGGCGGCACCGCGCTCTGATGTCGTTGAGCTACGGTTCCCGGTCGCGCGCGGCAAAAGCCCATACGCGCATTGCTTGTGATCGTCGACGGCGCGACGCGGCAGCGGATACCCGAATGGTGGGAGTCGCGTTCCTTCCACTCGGGCATCATGCCGCGCCGGCCGGCGACGGATCATCTGGACTGCAAACGTGATTGCTGATTCCGGTTCCAGACCATCACTTGTCAAACAGCGGATACATGCAAAACGCCCCACCTGGCAGTTGGCGCAGGCGGGGCGTGTGATTCCGCTCCGTGATCCGGGACTGTGGTCACACTCTAGGGAGTGCGTCCTCCATTCGCGGATCCTGCACCAGTGCTTCGCTTCGGCTGTCCATAGTCGGACCTGCCGGTCATGCTTTCGACATCGACGGCGACGCTCGCTCGTGCGCACACGTCGCCGATGATGGCGCCGAGTGGTGCGCTCCAAAGCCCGACGTGCCGGCGCGTGCCGAACTGTCGTGGGCGAAGGAATCGAGGAGAGGTGAACGCCGTCATGAGGTCGAGGTTTATTCCTGCGGTTGAGGATGATGTGCTGTAAACGACAAATCGCGCCGCCGATGGTCTGCCCGGAGCGAACTGCGCTGCGGGGTTGGTCGTCTGTCTGCGCATGAAATGGGCGAGACATTCGACTCGTGACGATCGGGACGCGACTCCCAGAGGGAAGCAATTTACAAGCGCAACTGCTGAGCTGTCAAGTGTGTTCGTTCAATTTGTCAACGTTCAATACAAATGTCCGTATCCTCGGCGAGGCGTCGAGGACAGCTGGAAGGCTGTCGACTGATGCCTAACCCGAACGAGGGCCAGTTCCTTACGGTGCGAGTACCGGCGTGCAGTGCCGCTCACGCTGATCCGGCGTGAGGATGTCCGCGATCGCCGCGCGCAGCCGCCTCTCGAGCGCCGCAACGTGCCGCTTTGCTTCGTCAGCGCGGGCAAGGATCGCCGCGACTTGTTCCGCGGTTGCTTCCGCCTCCTTCGCTTCGCGCGCCGCTTTCTCCACCGCCGCGATGAAACGGAGATCCTCCGCCACTGCGTCGTTGAACGCCTGGTAAAGCGCGCGAATCTGCGCGATCTGCCGAGCGGTCAGATTCGGGAGCTCGTCCTGCTTGCAGATGCGCGCCGAATCCGCCGGCGTCACTGTCGTGCCGCCCCGCCCAGTCGCGGCTGCGCCGCGATCGTCGGACGCGAGACTGTCCGCCGAGACAGGCGTGGTAGGTGCGTGCTCGCAGGCGGCAAGGCCGCCCACGAGCATCGTCCCGATGATCGATCGAAGAAATGAGTTCCGTCTCATGGTATGCTCTCCGTGAAAGTGCTGGTGCCGTTTCGTCGTGCGCGCGCGAACGCACCATTCAGTGCGTTCATCAAGCCATACACGTGAACGGCAAGGCACTCTGACAAGCCGGTTTCTTACGGAGAGTCGCGATACGGCGCCAGCGCCCCCGAAGCGCTTTCAAGGCTCGGCCCATCTGTGTCTCGACTGTCTTGATCGAGATATCCATCGTCGCCGCGATCGCACTATATGGAAGGCCATGCTCCCGGCTCAGCAGGAACACTTCGCGGCACCTCTCCGGAAGTGCGTCGATCGCGCGACGGATTGCGGCCTCGGTGGCATCGACGTCGCCGGCCTCGTGCGGCGACACCGACGGCTCCTCGGGAGGAATCGCGCGTCGCCATAGACGCTCGATCCTGCCTCGCCTGATGTGATTGAGGGCACGGTTGCGAGTGGCGCGGAAGAGATATGACTTGAGCTCGACGCCCACCTTCGAGCTGCCGCGCGCCTGATCCACACCTTGAGCAGAACGTCCTGCACGAGCTCCTCGGCCTCCGCGCGCGACCGCACC
>CAVPLI010000006.1:0-214520 GCA_963705965.1 uncultured Actinomycetes bacterium
CGGAGTCACGAATGGCGGCAACCTCCGCCGCAGGATCGGCTCCAGGACTTCTCGGTGACGATCATCGGAGCGGCACTGGGCGGCCTGAACGTCGCGCTGATGCTCAAGCGCGCGGGCATCCGGTACACGGTGATCGAGAAGAACGCCGGCGTCGGCGGCACGTGGAACGAGACGCGCTATCCGGGAGCGCGGGTGGACACCCCGAGCCGCGGCTACACCCACATCTTCGGCGCCCACTTCCCGTATTCGAGCCCGTTCTGCGACTGGGCCGAGAACCAGCGCTACTTCGACTGGGTCGCCGACACGTTCGAGCTCCGCGACGACATCGTCTTCAACACGGAGGTCCGTGCGCTGACGTGGGACGAGGAATCGTCCACCTGGGAGATCGAGATCGAGGGGCCCGAGGGGCGAAGCCGCCTGCGTTCGAATGCCGTGGTCACGGCCACGGGCTTCCTGAACCGGCCGCAGATCCCCGAGATCGAGGGCGCGGCGAGCTTCCGGGGCCCGTCGTGGCACACGGCTCGCTGGCCCGAGGGCACGGACCTCGAGGGCAAGCGCGTCGCCGTCGTGGGTACCGGCTGCACGGGCTATCAGCTGATCCCGGAGCTCGCCCTGGGGAACGTGCACGTGGTCGCGTTCCAGCGGCGGCCGCAGTGGCTGTTCGGGGTGCCGGGCTACCTCTCGCCGTTCCCGCCGGAGGTGGCGTGGCTCGACCGCAACTTCCCGTACTACACGAACTTCATGCGCCTGCGGACGCTCGGCACCGGGAAGGCGTTCTGGCGCCTGACGGAGATCGATCCGGACTTCGACGATCCCCACACCGTCAGCCCGCTCAACAAGACGACGCGCGAGGCGTCGCTCGCGTTCCTCGAGGAAAAGCTCGGCGACCACCCGGATCTCCTCGCGACGATGACGCCCGACGCACCCGCCGTGGTCGGCGCGCGCGGTGATGGTCGACACGGACTACTGCGTGCTCGACGCCGTCCTGCGCGACAACGTGACGCTCGTGAGCGACGGGATCCGCCGGATCAACGAGACCGGCATCGAGACGGTCGACGGGACGCAGCACGACGTCGACGTGATCGTCTACGCGACCGGGTTCCAGGCATCCGACTACCTGTTCCCGATGAAGGTCACCGGCCGGGGAGGCAGGACGCTGGAGGAGTTCTGGAAGAAGGGCGGCGCCCGCGCCCATCGCTTCTGCATGATCCCGGGCTTCCCGAACCTCTGGTCGGTGTACGGCCCGAACACGAACGGCGGGCTCGGCCCCGGCGCCTTCCACGAGCTCGTGACGCGCTATGCGATGCAGTGCATGGAGCGCCTGATCCTCGAGGACAAGAAGGCGATCGAGCCCACCGAGGAGGCGTACTGGCGCTTCAACGAGGACGTCGACGAGCGCAACGGGCGCAAGGTCTGGAGTGACCCACGGGCGCTCAGCTACTACTGGACCGAGCACGGGCGCTCGGCCGTGATGTGCCCGTTCACCGGCCCGGAGATCTTCAACCTCCTGCGCCACCCGCCGCTGGACGAGCTCGAGATCCGTTGACCGACCGCCCCGACGTGCCGGCGCTCGGCAGGCCCGTTTCGAGACTCGGCTATGGCGCCTGGGCGATCGCGGGTGCATTCGGAGCCGTCGATCGGCGCACCGCGGTGCGGTCGGTACTGGCGTACCTGGAGGAGGGCGGCAACCTCATCGACACCGCCCGTGAATACGGTGAGTCCGAGGCGCTCCTGGGGCAGACGCTGCGGGAGTGGACGGGCGAGCCTCCCGTCGTGGCGACGAAGATCCTCAGCCACGGACCTCGCGAGCGCTGGGGTCGCCCGCTCCCGGTCGACACCGTCTTCCCTCGCGGCAGCATCCGCACGAGTCTCGAGCAGTCGCTGCGCGAGTTGGGACGCGAGCACGTCGAGCTGGCGCAGCTTCATCTCTACTGGCCCACCTGGGGCGTCGACGGCTACTGGCTGGACGAACTCAGGGAGCTCCAGAGCAGTGGCAAGGCCGGGGCGATCGGCGTCTCGCTGCCCGACTACCGGCACGACGTCGCGCTCGAGCTCGTGGCGTCCGGCGAGGTCGACAGCGTGCAGACGGTCGTCAACATCTTCGACTCGCGGGCGCTCGACTGCCTCGCGCCGTGTGCAGCCTCCGGCAACGTGGCGCTGCTCGCCCGGGGAGTGCTGGACGAGAGCGGCCTCGCCGGCGCCGTCGGCGAGGACACCGAGTTCGCGGTCGGGGATTTCCGCCGCGAGTTCTTCACCGCACGCAGCCGGCGCGAGTACGTCGAGCGCATCGAGGAGCTGCGCGAGTGGGTGCCCGGGACCGCATCCTCGCTCGCAGCGCTTGCGATCAGGTTCGTGCTCTCGCAGCCTCAGGTGACGTCCGCGATCGTCTCGATGCAGACCGAGGACCTCGTGCGTGAGAACATGGCGCTCCTGAACGAGGAGCCCCTCCCCCGCGGGGTCGTGGACCGCCTCGCGACGCGACACCGGTGGACGCGAAACTTCTTCGAGCACCTCTACCGGCAGGACTAGCGAGAAGCATTGGGCGAGCACGAGAACATCGAGTTGAAGGCCGCGGACGCCGACCCGCGCGCCAGCGAGCGCGCTTGCCGCGCGCTCGGGTGCCGCCGACGGCGGGCTGCTCGTCCAGCGCGACACCTACTTCGGCGTCGCGCGCGGGCGCCTCAAGCTGCGCGAGGACATCGAGCGACGCACCGGCGAGCTGATCTTCTACCTGCGCGCGCACGAGTCGGGCCTGCGCTCGAGCAGCTACTGGCGCGCGCCGGCGACCGATCCGGAGGCGCTGCTCAGCCTGCTGACCGCGGCGCACGGCGTCGTCGGCGTCGTGACCAAGCGCCGCCGCCTGTTCCTCCACCGCAACGTCCGCATCCACCTCGACGACGTCGACGGGCCTCGGCTCGTTCGTCGAGCTGGAGAGCGTGCTCGCGATCGCCGGGAGCGAGTCGCCCGCGGAGGCCGACGCGCTGGCCGAGGTCGTCGCGGCGCTCGGCCTCGCCGACCGCGAGACGATCGCCGCGCGGCTACCTCGAGCTGATGAGCGCGAGCGGCGCGAGCTGACGCCACTCGTCGCGCGGCAGCGGCTCGTCCGCGCCGAGCATCGGCGCGTTCGTGACGACGCGCAGGCAGACGTGGTCGGCGCCCGCGGCGAGGTGCTCGCGCAGGCGCTCGCCGACCTGGTCGACCGTTCCGAGCGCGTAGATCGCATCGACCAGCCGGTCGCTGCCGCCGTCGGCCAGGTCGTCCTCGCCGTAGCCGAGCCGGCCCCACGTCCTGACGTAGTTCGGCAGCGTGAGGTAGAGCGCAAGGTCGGCTCGCGCGCGTTCCCGCAGATCCTCGAGGTCGCCCCCGAGCACGACGCTCAGCTCGGTCGCGACGAGCGGGCCCGCGCCGAGCGCGGCGCGCACCTCCGCCGTGTGCTCGACGGGCACCATGTACGGGTGGATGCCGAGCGTGCGCTCGCGTGCGAGCTGCACCATCCGCGGCGCGAGCGCCGCGATGGCGCGCGCCGGCGCGGTGCCCGCGGGCGCGTGGCGATCGAGCTCGTCGAGGTAGTGCGCGATGACCTCCAGAGGCCGGCGCGAGCGCTCGGCCGCCTCCGGGGCGAGGAACTTCGCGTGTCCGACGCCGATACCGAGCAGGAAGCGGCCGGGAAACCGCTCGTCGATGCGCGCCTGCTCGCGCGCGACGTCGGCCGGGTCGTGGCCGAAGACGTTGAGGATCCCGGTCGCGACGGCGACGCGCCGCGTCGCGCCGAGCTGGTCCGCGCAGATCTCGAGCAGCGGCCCGTCGAAGCCGCCGGGGATCCACAGCGTGCCGAACCCCGATCTCCTCGAGCTCGGCCGCGCCCGTCGCGCATGTCGGCGGCCTCGCCGAAGCGCAGCTCGCGGCTCCAGATGCCGACCGGCCCGAGATCGTTCACCCGCGCTGCCGCCTACCGGTCATCGAGGAAAAGATATACGATCGAGCACGTCCGCGACGACGCGGAGAGCGTCCATCGAAGCGAGCCAGGAGCAGACTGTGGCGACGAATCTCTACCTCGTCTTCAGCAAGCGCCCGGAGGCCATCTCGGCGGCAGATTACGACCGCTGGTACGAGGCGCACGCGCAGGAGAACATCGAGAGCCCGGGCTTTCTCAACGCGCGGCGCTTCAACATCACGCCGCAGCGCGGCAACGAGGGCCCGTTCGAGCACCTCGCCGTGTACGAGTACGAGGGCACCCAGGAGCAGTGGCGCACGAATCTCAACGCGCGCATCGAGAGCGGCGACATCAAGCTGCCGGAGTGGTTCCCGCAGATCACGTTCGGCGGCTGGGATTGCGCGCCCGCGAGCGGACTGCTCAGCCGGCGCGGCTGGCGCGGCTGATGGACGCGCTCGAGCGACTCGTCGCGATCCAGGAGATCCGCGACCAGATCGCGCGCTACGCGATCTTCTACGACGACAAGAACTGGGACGACTTCGCCGAGTTGTGGGCCGACGACGCGGCCTTCGTCGGCCCGGGCATGTCGTTCGAGGGCAAGCAGGCCGTGCTCGACTTCCTCACCAATTGCCTGCCCGACGACTACAACGGCAAGCACATGAACTCGCCGCCGCTCGTCGAGCTGCTCGAGCCGGACCGCGCACGCGCGCGCACCGACGTCGTCTGGATCACGATGGACTTCGAGAACCGCATCGTCGCGCGCTACGACGACATCTTCCGGCTCGTCGACGGCCGCTGGCTGTTCGAGCGGCGCAGCGAGGTCGTCGTGCCGTTCCGCGAGGGCGAGCCGCCCATGTCGGACACGGCGATGGACCTGAGCAGCCCGACGATGCGCCCGGCACCGCAGCAGCGACGGAGCGAGCCGATGACCGTCGATCTTGCTGCGCTGATCGATCCGGCGCCGAGCCTGACCCAGATCGGCGAGCGGCTACGAGTTCACCGAGGGGCCCGTCTGGGACGCGCGCGCAGAACTGCCTCCTCTTCAGCGACATCCCCGGCGACGCGCGCTGGCGCTGGACGCGCGCGGAGGGCATGCAGCTCGATCTCTTCCCCACGTTCAAGGGCAACGGCATGGCCTTCGACAACGACGGCCACCTGCTCGTGTGCGAGCAGGTCGGTCGAGCTGCCTCGTGCGCTTCCGCGACGGCAAGCGCGAGCTCGTCGCCCACCACTACAAGGGCACGTACCTCAACAGCCCGAACGACGTCGTGACGCGCGGGATCGACGGCAGCATCTACTTCACCGACCCCGACTACGGCCGCTGGAACGACTGGATCGGCCAGGAGCGGACGCAGAACGGCGTGGGCTACAACGCGCTCTTCCGCGTGCCGCCAGGCGGCGGCGAGACCTGCGAGCTCGTCGTGGCCGAGGACGAGTTCGACCACCCGAACGGCCTCTGCTTCTCCCCCGACGAGAAGCTGCTCTACGTCAACGACTCGGGCAACCTCACGGTCAAGGTCTTCGACGTCGCCGCCGACGGCTCGCTCGGCCCCGCGCGCGTGATCTGCGAGGGCGTCGGCCTCGGCGGGGCCGGCGCGGGCAATTGCGACGGCATGGAGTGCGACGAGCTCGGCAACGTCTGGGTGACCGGCCCCGGCGGCGTCTGGGTGCTGACGCCCGAGGGCGAGCGCATCGGCGTCGTCGAGACGCCCGAGGTCTGCGGCAGCCTCTGCTGGGGCGGCGGAGCCGAGCGCCGCACGCTCTTCCTGATGACGTCGACGACCGCCCACATGGTCGAGACGATCGTCGGCCCGGCGCCGCTGCCGCCGTTCTAGCGCGGACCGCTCAATTGGGGCCTGGCCCCGATTGAGCGGTCCCGGTCGTTCCTAGTAGCGGTAGTGGTCGGGCTTGTACGGGCCCTCGAGCGGCACGCCGAGGTACTCGGACTGCTTGTCCGTGAGCTCGGTGAGGCGCACGCTGAGGTGCTCGAGGTGCAGGCGCGCGACCTCCTCGTCGAGCTCCTTGGGCAGCATGTAGACGCGCTTCTCGTACTCCTCCGCGCGCGCGTGCAGCTCGAGCTGCGCGAGCACCTGGTTGGTGAACGAGGCCGACATCACGAAGGACGGATGGCCGGTCGCGCAGCCGAGGTTGAGCAGGCGGCCCTCGGCGAGGATCATCACGGAGTGCCCGTCCGGGAACGCCCACTCGTCGTACTGGGGCTTGATCGGGACGCGCTTGATGCCCTCGATGCGCTTGAGGCCGGCCATGTCGATCTCGTTGTCGAAGTGGCCGATGTTGCCGACGATCGCCTTGTCCTTCATGCGGGACATGTGCTCGGCGGTGATCACGTCGAAGTTGCCCGTGGCCGTGATGAAGATGTCGGCCGACTCGACGACGTCCTCGAGGCGCACGACCTGGTAGCCCTCCATCGACGCCTGCAGCGCGCAGATCGGGTCGATCTCCGTGACGACGACGCGGGCACCCTGGCCGCGCAGCGCCTGCGCGCAGCCCTTGCCGACCTCGCCGAAGCCGGCGACGAGCGCGAGCTTGCCGCCGAGCATGACGTCGGTCGCGCGGCAGAGGCCGTCCGTCAGGGAGTGGCGGCAGCCGTAGATGTTGTCGAACTTCGACTTCGTGACCGAGTCGTTGACGTTGATCGCCGGGAACAGGAGCTTGCCCTGCTCGGCCATCACGTAGAGGCGGTGGACGCCCGTCGTCGTCTCCTCGGAGACGCCGCGCATGTCAGCCGTGAGGCGCGCGTAGCGGCCGGGGTCGGAGGCGAGCTCCTTGCGCAGCAGGCCGAGCACCTCGCCCCACTCCTCGGGCTGCGTCTCGGCGTCGAAGTCGGGGACGCTGCCCGCGGCAGCGGCGTCGAGACCCTCGTGCAGCAGCATCGTCGCGTCGCCGCCGTCGTCGACGATCAGCGTCGGGCCCGACCCGTCGGGCCACTCGAGCGCCTGGGCCGTGCACCACCAGTACTCCTCGAGCGTCTCGCCCTTCCAGGCGAAGACCGGGATGCCGCGCGGGTTCTCCGGCGTGCCGCCGGTCTCCGGGCGGCCGACGACGACCGCGGCTGCGGCGTGATCCTGCGTCGAGAAGATGTTGCACGAGACCCAGCGGACGTCGGCGCCGAGGAGGTCGAGCGTCTCGATCAGCACGGCGGTCTGCACGGTCATGTGCAGGCTGCCCATGATGCGCGCGCCGGCCAGCGGGGACTGGCCCTCGTAGCGCGAGCGCAGCGTCATGAGCCCGGGCATCTCCTGCTCGGCGAGGCGGATCTCGTTGCGGCCGAACTCGGCGAGCCCGAGGTCGGCGACCTTGTAGGGCACTTTGCCCGGACGATGCTCCAGGTCGAACGCGTGGGTGTCGGATGCGACAGCCATCAGGGTTCCCTTCGGTTTGTGGTCGTCTTCTTCAGCTGCGGGGCGCGCGGCCGGACGGCCGTCGCCACGAACATTGCAGGGCCGCGCGCACCCGGCTCGACGCCGGCCTCGTGCCAGCGCTCGCCGGTCAGGCCGGCCTGGTCGAACTCCGCCTCGATCGCCGGCCGGCCGAAGCCGAGCCAGACGTGACCCATGGTGCGGCGGTACTCCTCGTACGGGTGGGGCAGGACATCGGCGATCACGAGCCGCCCGCCGGGACGCAGCACGCGCGCGACCTCGGCGAGCGCGGCCGACGGATCGGCCACGTGGTGCAGAAGGTGGACGACGAGCGCGAGGTCGAGCGACCCGGACTCGAGCGGCAGGTCTTCGATGCTGGCCTTCGACGACCTGCACGTTGCCGAAACGGGAGAGGCGCGAGCGCGCCACGTCGAGCATCTCGGGCGACGCGTCGACCGCCACGACGGAGCGCGCGTAGGGCGCGATCGTCGCCGCGAGGCGTCCCGACCCGCAGCCGAGATCGCCGACCGCGACGTCGGGGTCGAGCAGGGCGGGCAGGAGCTGCAGATCGGTGGTCGCGCCGAACAGCTCGCCGCGCAGGCGGTCCCATTCGTCGGCGACGTCGGAGAAGAACGCACGCGTGTCGCGCTCGCGGCGCGCCAGCACCTGCTCGCGGCGGCGCAGATCGAGGCGCACGGCGACCGACTCCGCGAGACTCTCGCTCACGAGCTCCCAGAGCCGGCGCGAGGGCTCGTCGAGGCGGTCGATGGTGAGCGCGTAGCGGCGGCTCGTGCCGTCACGCCGCGCGTCCACCCAGCCGGCGTCGGCGAGCTGCTTGAGATGGCGGGAGACGGTGGACTGCGGCAGCGCGAGCGACTCGCACAGCTCGACGACGGTCATCTCGACGCCGTCGAGGCACGCCAGCATGCGCCCGCGCGTGGCGTCGGCGAGCAGGCCGAGCTCCCCGAGCAGGGGAGGTGCGGCGTGCAGAGCGGAAAGGCGGGTGGCGGCTTCCATCCGTCAATCCGGATTATTGAATATCAGGCCGCCAGCGCGCAAGAAAGAGACGATGGTCACGTGAGCCGGGCGGGAAAGCCCGGCGCGCGCAGGTCGACCCCGAGGGCATCCTCGAGCAGCTTCACGACCTGACTCGACCACGCGTCGCCACCGTACTCCTCGCGCGCGCGCAGGAACGTCTCCTCGACGAGTGCGGCGAGCTCGAGCGGGACGCCGAGCTCGCGCCCGAGGTCGAGCGCGAAGCCGAGATCCTTGACCGCGAGATCCATCGTGAAGCCGATGTCGTAGCGAGCCGTTGAGGATCACCTGGCTCTCGGTCTCGTGCACGAAGCGAGTTGCCCGAGCTCTCGCGGATGACCTCGTACGCGGTCGCGAGCGGGATCCCGCCGCGCTTGGCGAGCATGAGCGCCTCGCCGGCCGCCACGAGGTGGATGAACGCGAGCATGTTCGTGATGACCTTGATCACGGACGCCTTGCCCAGCGGCCCGACGTGGATGACCGGCGCGCCGATCGCCTCGAGCAGCTCGCGATGCGCGGCGAAGACCGCTTCGTCACCGCCGGCGATGACGGTGATCTCGCCCGCGGCCGCCTTGTGGACGCCGCCGGTGACCGGGCATTCGAGCGTCGCGATGCCGCGCTCGGCGAGCAGCGCCGCGAGGCGCTCGAGCTCGTGCGCGTCGTTCGTGCTCATGTCGATCCACGTCCCGCCGCGGCGCAGGCCCTCGGCGATTCCGCCGGGCCCCGAGACGACGGCGCTCACGGCGGCGGGCGACGGCAGGCAGGTGATCACGCAGTCGGAGGCCTCGGCGACGGCCCGCGGCGAGGCGGCCGGTGCTCGCGCCGGCGTCGGCGAGCGCGGCGACGGCCGCCGGCTCGCGATCGTGCACCGTGAGCGGGAAGCCCCCGGCGAGCACGCGCGCGGCGAGGTGGCGGCCGAGGTTGCCGAGACCGACGAAGCCGACGTTCACGGCGAGTCGGGCCGCACCGTCTGCTCGCCGGGCAGGGGCTCGAGATGCAGCTGCGTTCCCACGTACGGATGGGCGAGCGCGACCGCCTCGTCGAGCTCGATGCCCAGGCCCGGCGCCGTCGGCGGGATGACGTAGCCGTCCTCCCAGCGGATCGGATCCTTCAGCAGGTCGGCGTGGATCCCGTCCCAGCGCCCGATCCCCTCGAGGATCAGGAAGTTCGGCGTGCACAGCGCGAGCTGGATGTTGGCGGCACCGACGACGGGCCCGCAGTAGAGGTGCGGGGCGATCTGCGCGTAGTGGCACTCGGCCATGCCCGCGATCTTCTTCGCCTCGAGCAGTCCGCCGACCCGGCCGGTGTTCATCTGCAGGATGGACGCGGCGCCCGTCTCGAGCACGCGCGCGAACTCGTGCTTCGTCGTCAGCCGCTCGCCGGTGGCGATCGGGAATCGACGTCGCGCGCGCGACGCGCGCCATCTCCTCCGGCGCCTCGGGCGGCGTCGGCTCCTCGAACCAGAGCGGATCGAAGCGCTCGAGCCGCCGCGCCAGGCGGATCGCGCCCGAGACGGTGAACTGCCCGTGCGTCCCGAACAGCAGGTCGCAGCGCGAGCCCACGGCCTCGCGGATCTGCGCGACGTAGCGCTCGCAGCGGTCGAGGTCGGCGAGCGACGGCTGGTGCGGGTCGAACGACGTGTACGCGCCGGCCGGATCGAACTTGAGCGCGGTGAAGCCGAGCGCGGCGTACTCCGCCGCCCGCGTCGCGGCGAGATCGGGGTCGAGGTAGACGTCCGTCGCGTCGCCGCTCTCGGAGTAGATGTAGCTGTACGAGCGCAGGCGCTCGCGCACGCGGCCGCCGAGCAGCTCGTGCACGGGCTTGCCGACGGCCTTGCCGGCGATGTCCCACATCGCCATCTCGATGCCCGAGAGCACCCCCGCGAGCGTGGGATCCGGCCGGCCGCCGTAGCCGGCCGTGTAGACGTCGCGCCAGGTCGCCTCGATGTGGAAGGGCTCGCGCCCGACCACGTGGCGGGCGACGACGTCCTCGATCATGCCGGCGACGAGCTGCGGCGAGACGGTGGCGACGTAGGCCTCGCCCACCCCCTCGATGCCGGCGTCGGTCTCGAGCTTCAGGAAGATGAAGTAGCGGCCGCCGTAGCCCGGCGTCGGGTTGCCGACGACGAACGTGCGCACGCCGGTGATCTTCACGGCGCCGCCGGTCCGCGCTGCGCGCGGCTGTACGTCAGCACCACGAGCGCGATCGCGAGGACGGGCACGATCAGCGTCCACGCCGTCGCCAGCATGCCGAGCAGCGCCCCCGCGGTCACGAGCTTCGCGGAGACGAACGCGCGCCCGAAGACGCCGTAGAGGACGAGCGCGCCGCCGCCCCAGAGCGAGGGCAGCCAGAACGCGAGGCTCGCCGGCTCGTCGAGGTGCGAGACGAGCTCGGCGGCGCCGAGCGCGAGATAGATGCCGCCGACGACGCCTCCCAGGATGCGAATCCACCGCGTCGATCGCTCGCCCGCCACGCGCGGACCCTACGCGGTGGCGCCGCCGAGTGCGCGCCACGCGAGCTCGGCGACGCGGCGCGGCCAGTCGCCGGGCTCGGCGTCGCCGGCGAGGCAGCGCGCGTACCAGGACCCGGTGAGCATGGTGACGGCGACTTCGAGGTCGGCGTCGCGATCGATGGCGCCCTCCTTCACCGCACGCTCGAGGATCGCCCGCAGCCGGGCGCGCCTGGGCGCCACGACGCGGGCCCGGTAGCGCGCGGCCGCGTCCGGAGCGGTCGTGGACTGCAGCATCGTCCCGACCAGCGAGAGGCGCCCGGGCCGGCTGACGCCGCGCCGGAAGTCCTCGAGCTCGGCGACCAGATCGACGAACGGATCCGACGGCAGCTCCGCCGCACGCACCGGCGGATCCCCGGTCGGATACGAGGCCATGGCCGACTCGGCCAGCGCCGCCTTGGTCGCCCAGCGGCGGTAGATCGCGGGCCGCGTCGTGCCCGCCTCCTCCGCGACGGCGGCGAACGAGAGCGCCGCGTACCCGCCCTCGGAGAGCTGCCGGCGCACGGCCGCGAGCACCGCCTCGTCGATCGCCGCGCTGCGCGGCCTTCCTCGTGTCGCGCTTCTATCCATTACACTTCCGTATCGTATATCCGCGACCGGGGGACGAGCGATGGACGAGACGATCTACGAGCATCTGGGCGGCATCGAAGCGTTACGGCGACTGACCCGGATCTTCTACGGCAAGGTCAGGGTCGACCCCGAGCTGGAGCCGCTCTTCGGGGCGATGCCGGACGAGCACCCCGAGCGCGTCGCGCTGTGGCTGGCCGAGGTCTTCGGCGGGCCGCGACGCTACACCGAGGAGCGCGGCGGCTATCCGGCGATGGTGCTCGCGCACATCAACCGCGGCATCACCGAAGCGCAGCGGGCGCGCTGGGCGGAGCTGCTCTACGCCTCGCTCGACGAGGCCGGGCTGCCGTCGGACGAGCGCTTCCGGCGCACGTTCCGCGCGTACGTCGAGTGGGGCACCCGCATCGCCATGCGCAACTCGGAGGTCGGCTTCACGCCGCCGCGCGAGGCGCACGTGCCGACGTGGCCGTGGTCGCCCGAGCCGGACGGGCCTCAGTAGGACTTCGGCATGCCGAGCACGTGCTGGCCGATGTACGCGAGGATCAGGTTGTTGTGGATCGGCGCGCTCATGTAGAGCCGGTTCTCGCGGAACTTGCGCTCGACGTCGTACTCCTCGGCGAAGCCGAAGCCGCCGTGCGTGCTGAGGCAGGCATTGGCCGCGTCCCACGACGCCTCGGACGCGAGCAGCTTCGCCATGTTGGCCTCGGGCCCGCAGGGCTCCCCCGCCTCGAACAGCTCGGCCGCCTTCCAGGTCATCAGCTCGGCCGCCGCGACGGCGGCATGCGCGCGGGCGAGCGGGAACTGCACGCCCTGGTTCTGGCCGATCGGGCGGTCGAAGACGATGCGCTCGCGCGCGTAGGCGCTCGCGCGCTCGATGAACCAGTGGCCGTCGCCGACGCACTCGGCGGCGATCAGGATGCGCTCGGCGTTCATGCCGTCGAGGATGTACGAGAAGCCCTTGCCCTCCTCGCCGACGAGGGCATCCTCGGGCAGCTCGAGATCCTTGATGAAGAGCTCGACCGTGGCGTGGTTCATGAGCGTCCGGATGGGCCGCGCGTCGATCGCGTCGCCTGCCTCGCGCAGGTCGACGAGGAACGTCGAGAGCCCGCCCGTGCGGCGCTCGCCCGCGGCCGGCGTGGACGTCCGCGCGAGCAGCAGCATCAGGTCGGAGTGGGCGAAGCGGCTCGTCCAGATCTTCTGCCCGTTGACCAGCCAGCCGCCGTCCGGCCGGCGATCGGCGCGGGTGCGCAGCGCGAGCGTGTTGCTGCCCGCGTCGGGCTCGGTGACCCCGAAGGCCTGCAGGCGCAGGTCGCCGGAGGCGATCGCGGGCAGGTAGCGCTCCTTCTGCTCCTGCGAGCCGTGGCGCAGGATCGTGCCCATGATGTACATCTGCGCGTGGCAGGCGCCGGAGTTGCAGCCCTGGTGGTTGATCTCCTGGAGGATCAGCGCCGCGTCGCTCAGCCCGAGGCCCATGCCGCCGTACTCCTCGGGGATCAGCGCGGCCAGCCAGCCACCCTCGGTCAGCGCCGCGACGAACGCCTCGGGGTACGCGCTCTCGCGATCGAGCTCGCGCCAGTACTCGCCCGGGAACTGCCGGCAGAGCTCCGCGACGCCGTCCCTGATCGCGATCTGATCGGATGTCAGACCTAATGCCACGCCAGGATGCTAGCGTCCGCGAGCCGAACCACGAGGAGGACTCCGATGCCGCTGGTGCTCCACGACAACCCCCGCTCGTCGAATGCCCAGAAGGTGCGATTCCTGCTCGCCGAACTGGGTCAGACCGCCGAGCTGCGGGAGGTGCCGTTCGCGCAGCCGCGCCCCGACTGGCACCTCGCCGTCAATCCGCTCGGCGGCATCCCGGCCATCATCCACGACGACTTCGAGCTGGCCGAGTCGAACACCATCCTGCGCTACCTCGCGACGCGTTCGGGCGACACGCAGATCTACCCCTCCGACCTGCCCGACCGCGCCACCGTCAACTGGCTGCTCGACGCGATCGCGACGTACCTGCGCCCCGCGCTGCTGCCGATCGAGGAGGCCGCGTACGGCCTGCGCGCCGGCGGCGGGCTCGGCGCCGAGGCGCCTGCGCCCGACGGCGGGCACGCCGCGTTCGCCGCGGCGCTGCCGAAGCTCGAGCGCTTCCAGGGCCTGCTCGACGACGCCTCGCCGTGGGCCTGCTGCGGCCGCTTCACGATCGCGGACGTCGCGGCGACCCCGGTGCTCCACCGCTTGCGGCGCACGGGCATTCCGCTGACCGCGATCCCGCGCCTCGCCACCTGGGCCGAGGCCTGCTGCGAGCGCCCCGCCTGGGCGGGCGTCGCCGCCACCGCGGGCGTCTAGCTCGACGGCACGTCGCGAAGCAGCGGGAAGACCTCCTCGGCGGCGCGCCGCATCGAGGACAGCACCAGCTCCTGCGGCATGCCCGGCCACTGGAAGCGGAACAGGAAGCGTCGTCGCGCCGAGGCGCTCGACGTGCTCGCGCACCTGGCGGGCACAGCTCTCGGGGCCTCCCACGATGAAGCGGCCGCCCTCCGCGAGCTGCTCGAAGGCCTGCCGGAGGGTGTCGCCCTCCGGCAGCACCTCGCTCTGGCCCCACTGCACGTACGCCTTGTACTTGTCCTCGAGATACGGCCGCACCGCGCGCATCGCGGACTCGTCGTCGCTGCCGACGTGGAGCTCCTTGATGATCGGGATCTCCGTCGCCGGCGGCAGGCCGCAGCGCTCGCGCTCGGCGTGGTAGAGCACGAGCTGGCGCTCGAGCTCGTCCAGCTTCGTGTGCGGGTTGAGCAGCCACGCGTCGGCGAGCCGTGCGGCGCGCAGCACGGCGTTGTCGTTGTTCGCGGCGAGCCAGATCGGCGGCCGCGGCGTCTGCGTCGGCCGCAGCGCGAGCTGCTGGTCGTGCAGCCGGAAGCCGTGCCCCTCCGCGGTCACCGCCTCGCCCTCGAGCAGGCGCCGGACGACGTCGAGCTTCTGCTCGAACACGGCCAGCCGCTTCTCCGGCAGGCCGAACGCGTCGTTCTCCTCCTGCCGGTAGCCGAGCCCGAGGCCGAGCACGAAGCGGCCGTCGGTGATGGCGTCGAGCGTGGCCGCGTTCTCGGCGACCTCGACCGGGTTGAGCAGCGTGAGCAGGAGGATCCCGGCGCCCACGCGCATCTCCCCCGCCTCCGCCGCGATCCGCGCGAGCAGGGGCACGAGCTGGAGCATCTGGTACGGCTGGGTGAGGAAGTGCTGGCCCGCCGAGACGTCCTCGAGGCCGAGCTCGCGCGCGAGCCGCACCTGCTCGCAGCAGTCGCGCGCGATCTGGCTCGCCGTCATCGCCGGCGGGTGCTGTGCAGACAGGAAGATGCCGAACCGCGGGGCCATCGGGACGCTCCAGGAGAAATGTCGGACGTTCGCTTGAGCGTACCCAGCGGCGCACGGTAGTGTCGGCCGGAACCCGAGCGGAGGCCCCATGAGCAACAAGTCGACAGCGACGCCCGAGAACGCCCTCAGCCAGGCGGAGATCGACGAGTACCTGAACCGCAGGATCATGGCCCGCATGGCCACGCAGCGCGCGGACGGGTATCCGCACCTCACGCCGATCTGGTTCGTATGGGAGAACGGCAAGTTCCTGCACACGCTCGGCGCCGGCCGCGTGCATCTCACCAACCTCGCGCGCGATCCCCGCATGAGCCTCGTGATCGACGAGGACTACCGCCTCGCCGACGGCCTCGCCGCGGGAGCCCGCTCGATCACCGTGCGCGGCGACGCCGAGCTCTCCCAGGATCCCGATCTGATCCTCGACGTCACCTACAAGGCGCTCGTGAAGTACCTCGGCGAGGAGGACGCGAAGCTCTACACGGAGCCGATCATGGCCGAGGGCCGCACGATCGTCACGATGACGCCCACGGCCTGGGTGACCTGGGACTACAACAAGGGCGACTGAGCAGTCGGCCGACCGATCGTGCGATCCGGGAGCAGCTGACTGGGGCCGTCCCCAGAGCACGCCGATCAGGCGGTGACGGACGTGCGCCGCTCGACGTGGGCCGCGAGCACCGCGGCGGCGCAGTCGATGTCGTTCGCGTAGCCGTCCAGCGGCACGACCCGCACGGGGACCGAGACCGTCACCGGCTCGCTCGTGAACGGGTACGGCTGCAGCGCGCAGCCGTCGGCGGTCGGGGTGAGCACGAGCTCGCCTCCGTCGGGGAGGGCGATCTGCAGGCTTCCGGTTCCCGAGGGATCGCCCTTGCAGAGCCACAGGGAGAGACGGTCGAAGACCTGGAGCAGCACGTAGTTGCGCCAGAACTCGTCATCGGGAACGCCCAGCTGGCGCTGCTGCGTGAGGAACCGCTCCTCGACGCGCGCGACGAACTCGTCGACCTTGTGCTGGACCTCGGGAGCGCGCTTCATGCGTCAGGGCGGCCTGCGTGCCGTAGCGCTGCCGGTAGATGCCCGCGAGGTGCTTGCCGACGAGCATGCCGGCGTAGCGGTCGCGCTCGCTCACCTCCAGGATCCCCAGCTCGTAGAACTGCAGGTGCAGGTCGATGTCCACGGAGAGGAAGTTCTGCGGGCGCCCGGTCGCCTCGTCGCGGCGCGGCGCGGCCTCCCACACGCGCCAGCCGCAGTCGTGGTAGGTCGCGGCGACGAGCACGCTCTCGCGCGGCTCGAGCCCGGGCCAGAGCTCGGCGAGCTCACCCGCCAGGGTCGAGTGGTCGACCTGCATGACGATCTCGGCGGTGTCTCCGACCGGATGCACGATCATCGGACGATGTACCCCCCATCGACGACGAGGGCTGCGCCCATCGTCGAGCTCGCGCCGGGCTCGGCGAGGTAGGCCACCGCACCGGCGATCTCATCGGCCGTGACGAGGCGCGCGTGCAGCTGCATCGCCTCGTAGGCCCTCCGCTCGGCCGCCGGATCCGCCGCGGCGCCGAAGTACGGGTCCAGCAGCGGCGTGTCGGTCGGCCCCGGGCAGACGCAGTTGACCCGGATCCCCTCGTGCCCGTGGTCGATCGCCATCGCACGCGTGAGCGAGATCACGGCGCCCTTCGAGGCGCAGTACGCGGCGGCGCCGGCGGCGGCGACCAGACCGAGCTGCGAGGCGATGTTGACGATCGCCCCGCCGCCGGCGGCGCGCAGGTGCGGGATCGTCGCGCGCCCCGTCAGGTAGACGCCCCGCAGGTTCACGGCGAGCACGCGATCCCAGTCGTCCGGGTCCGTGTCGGCGACGGTGCCGCGCGCCGCGATGCCGGCCGCTGCGACCACGACGTCGAGCCCGCCGAGCGCGGCCGCGGCCTCGTCGACCGCGGCGGCGAGCGAGTCGGCGTCGGCGACGTCGCAGGTCGTGCCGAACTCCGCGGTGCTCGCCTCCAGCGCGCCCTGGTCGCGGTCGAGGACGGCCACGCTGCAGCCGTCGCCCTGGAAGCGGCGCACGCACGCGGCGCCGATGCCGGACGCGCCTCCCGTGATCAGCACCCGTCTCATCAGCCCTCCGTCGCGATTCCGAACAGTGCCGCGGCGTTGCCTCCCAGCACCGCCGCGCGCGCATCATCGTCCATCTGAGCACGGTGCACGCGCTGCACCTCGTAGCCGAGGTCGAAGACGGGCGCGCACGAGCCGTACAGCAGCCGCGCCGCCCCGAACTGGCGCACGCAGCTCTCGAGCCAGTCCTGCCGGTACATGCCCGCCGAGAGCGCGCACAGGTTCGGCGCAGCGGCGAGCGCGAGGTCGGCCGACTGCTGCGCCAGGCCCGCCATGTTGACCTGGCCCCCGCGCGTCATCACGACCGTTCCGTCGACGCGCGCGCGCGAGGTCGGACAGCGAGAGCGCCTCGGCCACGAGCGGGTGCCCGGCCTCGACGAGCACCGGATAGCCGCGCGCCGCGGCGGCGCCGGCGAGCGCCACGGCGCCGATCGCTGTTGGCCGGGAACGTCTCCTCCCAGGGATGCAGGAGCAGCCCGCGCACCGCAGGGTGCTCGAGCAGCGCGGCCAGCCTGTCGGCCGCGTCGTCCTGCCAGGGGTCGAGGCGGGCCAGGCAGACGGCGCGGCCGGCGCTCGCCCCGCACTCGTCCGCGAGCCGCTCGCTGGCGCCCGCGAGGTCGTAGTCGCGCGGCTTGGCGGGCGCGGCGACGACGTGGTCGACACCGGCCTCCCGCGCCGCGGCCAGCAACTGGTCGAGCGTGCGACCGGTGCCGTAGAGGCTCGCGCCGGCGTACACGAGCGCGTCGGCGATCACCGCTCGACCCGATCCATCAGCGCCCGCTGGTTCTCGTACAGCACCTTGCGCAGGTCGGCGGGCGAGAGTCCGGCGCGGCGCACCTTGTCGAGCTCGATCGCCGGCGGGCACCCGGGGCCGTCCGACCCGAAGATCACGCGCTCGGCGCCGACGCGGCGCACGGCCTCGCCGATGCGCTCCGGATACGGGCAGGCCGAGGTCTCGAGCATGACGTTCTCGCAGCGCTCGGCGACGGCGAGCGCATCCTCGCTGTGGAAGTACGCACCCATGTGCCCGAAGACGATCGTCGCCTCGGGCACCCGGATCGCGGCCTGCTCGAGCTCGAGCGGCGTGCAGAACGGGTCGTCGCCGCAGTGGATCATGGTCGGCGCGCCGAGCCGCGCGGCGGCGCGGATGAGGCGCAGGGAGCTCTCGTCGGCCGGGTGCGAGATCGTCGTGACCGGGTGCAGCTTGAGCCCGACGAAGCGGAGCTCGCGGATCGCGCGCACCAGCAGGCGCTCGGCCTCCTCGCCGTACCACGGGTGGATGCGCGCGTAGGCCTCGAAGCGCCCGGGCCAGCGAGCGCACACGTCGGCGATCATCTCGAGCGCCGTCGGGTTGACCTCGGGCGCGTCGGTGATCGTCATGATCACCGCGGTCTGGACGCCCGCCGCGTCGAGCTGCTCGATCGCGAGCTCGGGCGGCATGTGCCATCCGAGCGCCGGGACGTCGTCGACGTGGAAGTGGGCATCGATGATCGGCTCGACCACGCGCCGACACTACCTGGGCGACCCGCCGAATGAAAAGTCAGACGTACGCCGTTATGCTCGCCGCGCAGTCAGTTCGCACCCTGCTCAAATGGGGCCTGGCCCCACTCGAGCAGCCCGACCCGGAGGAATCTCGCCATGCCCTACACCACCCTGCCCGACGGGATCCGCCTCTACTACGAGTTCACGGGGCCCGAGGACAAGCCGGTGATCCTGCAGTTCGGCGGGTCGCTGTTCGGGCGCCAGAACTTCGGGCTCGTGAACGACGGGTTCCGCGAGAACTTCCGCCTGCTGTCGTTCGACGCGCGCGGCTACGGGCGCTCCGACGTGCCCGAGCGAGAGCTACAGCATCGAGGGCTGGGCCGACGACGGCGCGGCGCTGCTCGACGCCGTGGGGCTCGACCGCGTGCTCGTGCACGGCACCTCGATGGGCGGCATGATCGCGCTCGCCTTCGCCTGCAAGTACCCGGAGCGGTGCATCGCCGCCTGCCCCGACGTCGCCTTCGCGCGACCCGACGTCCACCGCAAGGCGATCTTCCGCTTCTGGCGGCGCTGCGCCGAGACGATGAGCTGGGACGACTTCGCCGACCACGTCACGACGCAGGCCGTCGGCTGCCATCACCTGGAGAAGCCCGAGGGCGAGAACACGTTCGAGATGGTGCGCCAGATCACGCGCCTGAACTCGACGTTCACCGTGCGGCAGGCCTGCCTCGCCATGGAGGTCATGGACCTCGAGCCGCTCGTCCAGAAGCTCGAGCGGCCGATCCTCATGACGAACGGCACCTACGACATGCTCTGCCCGCCGGTGCTCGCGAAGTCGGGCTTCTCGGCGCGCCAGATCGCCGAGCTCAAGCCCGGGCTCGCGCGGCTCGTGGAGTTCCCGGACATCGGCCACGCCGACCTGCTCGAGTGCCCGGACGAGGCGGTCGAGATCGTCACCGCGTTCTTCCACGAGGTGCTCGCGAGCGAGTGAGCGCGGTCGTCAGCCCGGCACGCGTGCGCGCCAGGCGTGCCGCACGACGCTCCAGTAGAACGCGCCGTTCGCGGCGGACTCGTCGATCTCGGCCTCGAAGCGCGCGAGATCGGCGGCCGGCACGCGCCCCGACTTCTCGAGCGCACGCCGGAAGTACGGCCAGTTGTGCGCGATGAACGTGTCGCCGCCCCACTCCGTCGCGTCGAGCACGACGACGCAGCGATCCTCGGGCACGAGGCCGGCGGCCGTCAGCCAGCCGCGCAGCCGCCGGCCCGCCCAGCCGTCGGGCTTGCCGTCGGCCCAGGCCTGCACGATGCGGCGCCCGAGCTCGCGATCGGCGACGTTGAAGCCCTGCGTGTCCCAGTCGGTGTCGGCGGCGAGCACGACGCCGCCCGGGCGCACGATCCGCGCCGCCTCGCGCAGGACCGCGACCGGATCGTCGACGTACTCGAGCACCTGGACGACGCACGCCGCGTCGTGCGACCCGGCCTCGAGCGGCAGCGACGCCGCGTCGGCCTCGACGAGATCGCAGCCGAGCGCCCGCGCCGCGACGGCGTCGAGCATCGCGCGAGCCGAGTCGATCGCCGTCACGTGGGCGCCGCGCGCGACGAGCGCCTCGGCGAAGGCGCCGGGCCCGCAGCCGACATCGGCGATGCGCCAGCCGGCCGCCGGGCCGAGCAGATCGACCTGGCGCTCGCGGACCGCGGCCAGGTCCGGGGCGGCGTAGGCCGTCGCGACGCGCTCGGCGCCCCGCGCCGAATCCCAGTTCATCGCAGCGCGGACGCGCGCGCGTCGAGCTTGCGCGCCACCAGCTCCTGGCGCGACTGCAGCAGCGGAATGCCCGGCGGCCCGTAGCCGCCGACCTGCAGCAGCAGCTTGCCGCGCACCCAGAAGAGGTCGTCGCGCAGCAGCGTGCCCGGCCGGACGACGCGCGTGGCCGCGCGCACGGCGTTCGCCGGAGCGGCGCGCACGCCGCCCTGCCGCGTCGCCGCACGCAGCGCCGCCTGCGCGGCCCTGGCGGTCGGGAAGGCCCACGCGTAGGTGACGTAGTTGCCGTGGATCTGCGAGACCGAGATCACCTGCGTCGCGCCGCCGCGCAACCCGAGCGCCTGGAAGCTGCGGGCGAGCTTCTGCGCCGCGGCATCGTCGTGCAGCCGGTCGCGGGCGTCGCGGCTGCGCGCGCACCATCCACGACTCCGTGTCGAGGCCGCCCGGGAGGTCGTTGTCCGGGATGCGCAGCGAGCTCAGCCGGCCGGCGAACGTCGAGAGGTCCGGGCGCTTGCACCGGTGCGAGCGAGTAGGCGGAGATGAACGGCTCGGACTTGATCTTGGCGTCGATCGCGCGCGCCACCTGATCGCGGGCGCGCAGCATCGAGGCGCCGCCCTGCCGGAGGCCCGCCGTCGCACGCACGAGCGCGCGCCCGCGCACCCACAGCAGATCGCTCACTCCCGTGCCGGGCAGCGAGAGCAGGATCGCCCCGGGCGCGAACGAGCTGGGCGTCGAGTGCAGGCCGGAGAGATCGCGCAGCGCGCGCAGGCTGCGGTACGCCCCCTCGGGCTTCCTGAACGCCCACACCACGACGACGACGTTGCCCGGGCGCGAGTGGCCCTGCAGGTTCTCGGCCTTGCCGAGCAGGAACCCTCCCGCCCAGAACTCGGTCACCATCGGCGAGTTCGGCGTCTGACCCGGGAGCGGCAGGCGGAACGTCGCCGAGAGGTTGGGCGGGTACTGGTTGTCGAACGTGTTCGACTGGACGTCGAAGTCGAGCGCCCGCGCCTCGGCGCGGTCGAGCACGAGCGTGGGCAGGACGACGCGCAGACGGGCGAGCAGCGCCCCGGACGGCGCGGGCGGCAGCGGTGCGGAGGCCTGCGCTACGTCCCTCGCGCGCAGGCAACGAGAGCGCGGCGGCTGCGGCGAGAGCGAGTGCCGCGGCCAGCACGCCGGACGTCCGACGCAACAGCGACCGGCGCGGCATCTCTTGTCAGTCTACCCCGCTAGAGCGGGCTGAAAACGCTGCGCTTGACGAAGCGCCCGTGGCCCGGCTTCGTGACGATCTTCCCGTCGTCGAACACGACCGTCCCGCGGCTCAGCGTCTGCCGCGGCGACCCCGAGACCTTCTGGCCGTCCCAGAGGTCGTAGTCGACGTTCATGAACGAGGTGTCCGTCGAGAAGACGTGCTCGCGCTCGGGGTCGAAGATCATGATGTCGGCGTCCGCGCCGGGCGCGATCGTCCCCTTGTTCGGGTACAGGCCGAAGATCTTCGCGATCGCCGTCGACGTCACCTCGACGAAGCGGTTCGGCGTCATCCGGCCGGACTTGACGCCGTGCTCCCAGAGCAGCGGCACGCGGTGCTGGATCGCCGCGAGCCCGTTCGGGATCTTCGAGAAGTCGCCGAAGCCGAGCCGCTTCTGCTCGTCGGTGAACGGGCAGTGGTCGGTCGAGATCGACTGCAGGTGGTCGAAGTTGAGCGCGTCCCACATGTGCGGCTGGTTGGAGGCGTCGCGCAGCGGCGGCGAGCAGACGTAGCGCGCGCCCTCGAAGTCGGGGCGGCGCAGGTCGTCGATCGACGCGAACAGGTACTGGATGCAGGTCTCGCCGTAGGCGTCGACGCCGCGCGCGCGCGCCGCGATGACCTCGTCGACCGCGCGCTTGCACGAGACGTGGACGATGTAGATCGGCGCGCCGGCGTACTCCGCCAGCCGGATCGCGCGCCCGGTCGCCTCGGCCTCGAACTCCTCGGGCCGCGTGAGTGCGTGGTAGATGGGATCGGTGTCGCCGGCCGCGAGCGCCTTCTTGACGAGGTGGTCGATCGCGAAGCCGTTCTCGGCGTGCACCATCACGAGGCCGCCGGTCTCCTTGCTGCGCTCGAGCACGGCCAGGAAGAGGTCGTCGGTCACCATCAGCACGTTGGGGTAGGCGAGGAAGACCTTGAACGTCGTCACGCCGGCGTCGACCATCGACTGCATGTCGGCGAACGTCCCGGCGTCGGCCTTCGTGATCGCCATGTGGAAGCCGTAGTCGACGTGCGCGCAGCCCTCGGCGCGCCCCATCCACTGCTCGAGCGACGACTTGAGGCCGTTGGGCTCCATCTGCAGGGCGAAGTCGACGAGGCACGTCGTGCCGCCCGCCGCCGCTGCCTGCGTGCCGGTGTCGTAGTCGTCGGCGGTCGTCGTGCCGCCGAACGGCATCGAGATGTGCGTGTGGTTGTCGATCGCGCCCGGCATGACGAAGCAGCCCGTCGCGTCCAGCACCTCCGCGTCGACGCCGTCGAAGTTGCCGACGCCCGCGATCTTCTCGCCGTCGATCAGGACGTCTGCGGTCGTGGTGTCCACGGCCGTCACGATCGTGCCGCCGCGGATGATCTTCTTCGACATGAGACGCCCTCCCGAGGGTCAGGGGATTCGCGCCGATGATACCCCGGCGCCGCCAGAGGTCTGACCTATGCTCTCGCGCCGTGGATGCCGTCCTCTTCGGTGCGCTCGCCGGAGTGCTCTTCGGCGCGTACACCGTGGCCATCCGCTACGGCCTCTCGCGCGGAGTGCCCGTCGAGGTCGGCGCGACGGTCAGCGCGACGCTCGGGTTGGTGGTCGTCGCGCTCGTCGCGCTCGTCACGGGCTCCTTCGCCGACGACATCGACCGGCGCGACGTGCTCGTGTTCGCGGCGATCGGGGCGGTCGTGCCCGGCATCTCCCAGGTCGTGTTCGTGTCCGCCGGTGCGCCACGCCGGCGCCGCGCGCACCGCGGTGCTGGTCGGCGTCGCGCCCCTGCTCTCGTTCGTGCTCGCGGCGGTGTTCCTCGGCGAGGGCGTCAACGCGGGCCTCGTCGCCGGCGCCGCGCTGATCGTCGTCGCCGGCGCGTCGATCTCGTTCGAGCGGACGAAGCCCGAGGGCTACCGCACGCTCGGGGCGGTGCTGGCCGTCGTCTGCGCCGCCCTCTTCGCGACCCGCGACACGCTCGTGCGCTGGGGCTCGGAGGACGCGACGATGGAGCCGCTGCTGCGCACGGTCGTCTCGCTCGGGGCGGCCGCGATCGTCGTCGCCGCGTGGGCGTACGCGACGCGGCGCAACCGGCCGCCCGTGGACGTGCGCGCTGCGATCAAGCCGTTCCTGCCGGCCGGGATCATCCTCGGCGGCGCCTATCTGTGCCTGATCGTCGCGCTGGATCGCGGGCGCGTGACGATCGTCGCGCCGCTCAACGCGACGCAGTCGCTGTGGGGCGTGATCTTCGCCGCCCTGTTCCTCGGCCGCCGCGAGGCGATCGGCCCCCGACTGGTCGCCGCGGCCGTGGTCATCGTCGCCGGCGGCGTGCTGATCGGGATCAACCGATGAGCCCGGTCTGGTAGAACGGCCAGCCATGCACGAGTGGACCTGTCACGAGATCGCACAGCGCGTCCGCGCGGGCGACGTCTCCGCCGAGGAGGTCGTCGCCCACCACCTCGACCGCATCGAGGCGCGGGGCGAGCTCAACGCGTTCATCACGAGCGACCGCGAGCGCGCCCTGCTCGACGCGCGCTCGCTCGCTCGCACCGGCCGGATGGGAGCGCTCGCGGGCGTGCCCTTCGCGCCCAAGGACCTGTTCGACACCGCGGGCATGCGCACGACCTACGGCTCGGAGGTCTTCCGCGACCACGTGCCGACGCGCACCGCGACCGCGATCCAGCGCATCGTCGACGCCGGCGCCGTGATCGTGGGCAAGGCCAACCTGCACGAGTTCGCCTGGGGCGTGACGAGCAAGAACCCGTTCTACGGGACGGTCGGCAACCCCCGGCGGCCCGGCCACATCGCGGGCGGCTCCTCGGGCGGCAGCGCGGCGGCGCTCTCGGCCGGCCTCGCCGCCCTCAGCATCGGCACGGACACGGGCGGCTCGATCCGCATCCCGTCGTTCGCCTGCGGCACCTCCGGCTTCAAGCCGAGCCACGGACTCGTGCCGATCGACGGCTGCTTCCCGCTCGTCCCGGTCTTCGACCACGCCGGGCCGATGGCGCGGACGATGGAGGAGTGCGCGCTCGCGCTCGAGGTGCTGGCCGACGTGCCGCGCCCCGAGCCGCGCCTCGCCGGCCTGCGCGTCGGCGTGCTCGGCGCGATCGCGGACATGGGCAGGCTCGAGGCCTCGGGCGCGCACTGCGAGGAGGCGGCGCTGCCGCCCTGGGAGCACGCGCTGCCGATCTTCGCGGCCGAGTGCGCCTACACCCACCGCGAGCTCTACCCGGCGCGGCGCGCGGAGTACTCGCCCGACCTGCAGCGCAAGATGGACCCGGGCTTCGAGCTGCCGGCCGTGACCTATCGCGCGCTCTGGGACGAGGTCGACGCCTGGCGCGCGCGCTGCCTGCGCGAGCTGCACTACGACGTCCTCGTCTCCCCCACCCTGCCGTGCGACCTCCCGCTCGTCGAGGAGGAGGAGACGCCGGAGTACCGCGCACGGGTGACGGCCACGGTGCGGCCGTTCAACTGGCTCGGCTGGCCGTCCGCGACGACGCGCGACGGCGTGCTGTTCTCGGGTCGCAGCGACGCGACCGTGCTCGCGGCCGCGCTCGCGTGGGAGGCGGACCTGCCTCCCCGCGAAGACTCGCGCTCATTCCGCTAGAACGTCGACCTACTGAATCACTGAAGCGGGTTCGTCCCCGCCATCCAGATGATCACGCGGGAGAACTTGCCTTCCTCGTTGAAGGTGAAGAAGTTGCAGTTGTGCATGTCGTTCTTCGAGCCGTCCTTGAGCTCGCCGAAGTAGCCCTGCTCGGTGGCGACCTTGAGCTCGCCGGGCTCGACGACGATGTTGCGGATCTCGTGACCGATCGAGACCGAGGCGGCGAAGAAGTCCGTGAACATCCGGCGGATCTCGGCGGCGCCGGTGAACGTGACGTGGTCGGTCTGCACCGTGAGGGTCGCGTCGTCGGCGAAGTGCGACAACACGCCCTCGATGTCCATCGCGTCGACGGCCTTGAAGTACGTGTCGGGGGCCTTCGCGAGGGCCTCGTACGAGACCGCGGCGGGCGCACTGGCCATGCTGTCCTCCAATAGGTCAGACGTTTGACGCGCCGATCTTAGCTCCGGTCGTGCCGCCGCTCAACCCGGCGAGCTCCTGAAACGCCAGCAGCGAGCGCTCCACCGCGTCGGCGGCGATCTCGCGCACGATCAGGACGAGCCGCGAGGAGTGGTCGTCGTCGGGCCACTCCGGCAGGTGCACCGGCGGGTGGATGACGTGCTGGACGCCGTTGATGACGACCGGGCCGGCGCTGCCCTCGGCGTTGAGCAGGCCCTTGACGCGCAGCACGTCCTCGCCGCGGGCCGCCAGCAGCATCGAGAGCCAGATGCCGAACATCGTCCAGTCGAGCGGCTGATCGAAGCGCAGCGCGAACGCGCGGATGCGATGGTCGTGCGCGGAGGCGTCGTGCACGTGGCCGCTCTCGTCGTGCGCGGAGACCGCCGCGCTGAAGTGCAGCGCCTCGCGCAGCGCCGCGGCGGCGTCCTGGGCCGCGACGCCGATCACCTCGCTCGCGGCGATCTGCCCGTGCCTGACCTCGATCTGCTGCGCGCCGGGGTTCACGCGCGCCAGCCGGCGGCTCAGCTCGGCGAGCTGCTCCGGATCGACCAGGTCGGTCTTGGTGATCAGCAGGCGATCGGCCACGGCCGCCTGCTTGGCCGCTTCCGGCTGGTCGCGCAGCTGCGCGACCCCGTTGACGGCGTCGACCGTCGTGACGAGGCCGTCGATGCGGAAGTTCGCCTCGAGCATCGGGTCGGTGAGCAGCGTCGAGAGGATCGGCGCGGGATCGGCCAGGCCGGTCGTCTCGATCGCGACGCGCTCGTAGCCGGGGATCTCGCCGCGAGCGCGGCGCACCTCGAGGTCGCGCAGCTCGTCGGCGAGGTCGGCGCGGATCGTGCAGCAGACGCAGCCCGAGGCCAGCACGACGGTGCGCTCGTCGATGCGCGAGAGCAGGTGGTGGTCGAGCGCGATCTCGCCGAGCTCGTTGACGAGCACGACCGTCTCGCCGAGCGCCGGATCGGTCAGCAGCTCGCGCAGCAGCGTCGTCTTGCCGCTGCCGAGGAAGCCCGTGATGAGCGTGATCGGGATCCTGCTCACGCCGCGCTCCAGCGCGCGAGCAGGTCGCCGTCGAGCGGATCGACCTTGCGCCCGGTCAGCCGCTCGGCCTCGGCGAAGAGCGTCGCAAGGTCAGCGCAGAGCACGGCCTCGCCGGTGCGGGTGCGCAGCACGTAGGCCGTGCCCATCCAGTCGTCGACGTCGAGCGAGAGCGTTCCCAGCACGCGATTGAGCAGCTCGACGCGGCGCACGCGGTCGCGCATCCAGGCGCGCCGCGCGTCCACGGCCGCGCCGGAGCCCGGGGCCTCAGCCCAGTGCCGGGTCGAATACAGCGTTCCGCAGAGCGAGCACACACCGGCATTGTGGCCGTTGCGGAGAGGCGGTAGCGTCCCACCCGAAAAGTCTGACCTCGAGGGAGAAGCATGGCCAAAGAGATTCTCTGCGCCTACGGCGTCGACATCGACGCGGTCGCCGGCTGGATCGGCTCCTACGGCGGCGGCGACTCGCCGGACGACATCTCGCGCGGGCTCTTCGCCGGCGAGGTCGGCACGCCCCGGATGCTCAATCTCTTCGAGCGCAACGGGATCAAGGCGACCTGGTTCGTCCCGGGCCACTCGATCGAGACGTTCCCCGAGCAGGTCGCGCAGATCGTCGCGGCGGGCCACGAGATCGGCATGCACGGCTACACGCACGAGAACCCCATCGCGATGACGGCCGAGCAGGAAGAGGCCGTGATGCGCAAGTGCGTCGACCTCATCGAGCAGGTCTCGGGCCGGCGCCCGACGGGCTACGTCGCGCCCTGGTGGGAGTTCTCGACGATCACCAACGAGCTGCTCCTCAAGCTCGGGATCAAGTACGACCACTCGCTCATGCACAACGACTTCACGCCCTACTACGTGCGCGTCGGGGACAGCTGGACGCTGATCGACTACTCGGCGAAGGCCGAGGACTGGATGGTGCCGCTCGTGCGCGGCGAGGAGACCGATCTCGTCGAGATCCCGGCCAGCTGGCACCTCGACGACCTGCCGCCGATGATGTTCATCAAGAAGGCGCCGAACTCGCACGGCTTCGTCAACCCGCGCGACATCGAGCAGATGTGGATGGACCAGTTCGACTGGGTCTACCGCGAGATGGACTACGCGGTGTTCACGATGACCGTCCACCCCGACGTCTCGGGGCGGCCCGCCCAGCTGCTGATGCACGAGCGGATCATCGAGCACATCAACAAGCACGACGGCGTGCGCTGGTGCACGTTCGACGAGCTCGCGGACGACTTCGTCAAGCGCTCCCCGCGCAAGAAGTAGCCGTCACAGCAGCGCGGGCGCGAGCTCGCGCAGGGCAGCGAGCGCGAAGAGGTCGCCGCCGGTCGGGCAGCGGCTGGATGCAGACGTGGTCCGCGCCGGCGGCGAGGTGCTCGCGCACGCGCGCGGCGATCGCGTCGACCCCGCCCCACGCCACCAGCCCGTCGATGATCCGGTCGCTCCCCTGGCCGGCGAGATCCTCGTCGCGTGAAGCCCTGCGCGCGCAGGCTCGGCGGGTAGTTGCCGAGGTCGAAGTACCAGCTCGTGCGCTCGCGCGCGATGCTGCGCGCCTCGGCCGGGTCGTCGGCGAGCAGGATCGCCTGCTCGGCGCAGAGCAGGCGATCGGGCCCGAGAACACCGCGCGCCATCGCCGTGTGCGCCGGCGTGACGAGGTACGAGAGCATGCCGTCGGCGCACTCGCGCGCGAGCTCGATCATGGGACGCCGCAGCGCCGCGAGCACGCGCGGGATGCGAGGCAGATCCGGCTCGGGGTGGTACGGCGCGACGTCCAGCTCGCCGAGATACGAGCGCATGTGCGCGACGGGCCTGGCGTAGCGGTGCCCGCGCGGATCGACCTGCTGGCGGTGGCTGACGCCGAGCCCGAGCAGGAAGCGCCCCGGGAACGCCTCCATCAGCGAGCGCGCCGCGGTCGCCGACGCCACGGCGTCGCGCGCCCAGATGTTCGCGATGCCCGTGCAGACCGGGACGCGCTCGGTCGCCGCGAGGACGAGCGCGGCCGTCGAGAGCGACTCGCGGGTGCCGAATCCCTCGGGGAACCAGAGCGCACCGAAGCCGAGCTGCTCGATCTCGGCCGCCGCCGTGCGCAGCTCGGCCGCCGGGGCGAGCGCGAAGGCGGACGACCAGATGCCGACGCGGCCGAGGGGCGGGACGGCGCTCAGCTCGCCATCCCCCTGATCGCGCTGTAGACGACCTCCGCGGCGAGCGCCGCGTCGGCGGTGTCGGCCTGCTCGAGCGGCGTGTGCGAGAGGCCGTCGAGGCACGGCACGAAGACCATCGCGCTCGGCACCCGCGAGGCCACGCACTGCGTGTCGTGGGCGGCGCCCGAGGGCATCTGCCGGAACGTCTCGCCGCTCTCCTCCGCACTCGCCGCGAGCGCCCCGACGACGCCGGCGTCCATCGGCTGCACCGGCAGGTCCTGGCGCTTGACGAACTCGACGCCGACTCCGCGGGCCTCGCCGCGCTCGCGCGCGAACGCGACGATCCGGTCGCACAGCTCGCCGTGCAGCTCGGACACCGAGCGCAGGTCGAGCGAGACGCGCACGCCGCCGGGGATGACGTTGATCAGCCCGGGCTGCACCTCGAGCTCGCCGGCCGTGCCGACGACGCCGCCCCCGATCTCGCGGGCGAGCCGCTCCAGCTCGACGATCGTCTCGGCGGCGGGCATCAGCGCGTCGAGCCGGAAGTCCATCGGCGTCGCGCCGGCGTGATCGGCCCGGCCGGTGAAGTGGAGGTCGCCGTGGATGTAGCCGACGATCGCCTCGACGATCCCGAGGCGCGTCGCGGTGTCCTGCAGCACGCGGCCCTGCTCGATGTGCACCTCGACCCAGCCGGTCAGGTTGTCGAGTGCGTGGATCGACTCCCGCCAGCGCGCCGGCTCGTAGCCGGCCGCCTCGGCGGAGTCCCAGAACGAGACGCCGTGCTCGTCGCGGATCGACTCGCGCAACTCCTCCTCGGTGACCCGCTGGAGCATGATCCGCGAGCCGAGCAGCATCTGGCCGAACCCGGAGCCCTCCTCCTCGAGGAACGAGATCAGCCGCAGCGGGAGGCCGTCGCCGGCCTCCGCCGCCAGCCGGCAGACCTCGAGCGCCGTGCACACGCCGAGCGTGCCGTCGTACTTGCCGCCGTTGCGGTTCGAGTCGCAGTGCGATCCGACGCCGAAGGCCGCGGCGTCCGGGGCGACGTTCGAGGCGATCAGCGTGCCGACCGGGTCCTGCCAGACGGCGAAGCCGATGCGCTCGAGCTCGGCCGTGAAGTACGCGAGCGTGTTGCGGTACTCGTCCGTGTAGGCGTAGCGGCAGATCGCGCTGTCGCTGAGCGTGTAATCCGAGCCCGCGAGGGTCTCCACATCGCGCTCGATGCGCTCTCGCGACCGCTCCCGGTCGATGCGCTCCGCCACGGCTCCCTCCTAACGTCGGACGTTTGCGGGCGAGTGTATGCGCGGAGGGCCGATCGGAGCGTCGCGAGGATTCCTGGGGCCGGCGGCTAACCAACCCGTCGGAGCGACGTCACAGAATGCAATTCGAGGCCCGAGCACCGGCCACGCCGCGGTGAGCTGCTCTAAATCGTCTGACGTATTCCAGAGAGGGCTGGATCGAGAGGTATGGGATCTGTTGACACGCCTGTGCAAGGCGTCTATAAACGCATCCTGGCCGCAGAACGGCACGTCGATCCGTGCGCGTCTGGAAAACGTAAGGTCGCTGGGCGGTGCAGCCCGGTTCACGGTGGGTCGCTGGGCGGTGCAGCCCGGTTCACAGGGGAGTTCGGGTTCGACCACTTTCGGAAGGAGACCGAAAAGCTATGAGCGACAACCGGATGGATCGGCGACAGGTGCTCGGCAGGGGCGCCGCCCTCGCAGGCCTCGCCGCCCTCTCGACCGAGGCGCTGTTCGCAGCCGAGGCGAGCGCGGGCTACAAGGCGTCGTCGGCATACAAGGGGACGCTGCGCGTCGTCGGGCTCGGAGTCGACCTGATCCCCGCGATTCAGAAGGCGTACGAGAAGACGCATCCCGGCGTCAAGCTGCGCTTCACCGTCAAGGACACGCCGGGTATCGGCCAGATCGTCCTGACGCAGCCGAAGACGCAGGACATCATGTCCGGCTACTACCACCAGCTGGATCAGGTGTGGCCGTCGGGCAACCTCATCCCGATCCCGGTCGAGAAGGTCACCGCGTTCGCCGGCATCTCGCGCCTGATCAAGGAAGGCTCGCTCAAGCCGGGCGTCCCGCCGGGCCAGGGTGACGCGCCGTTCCGCAAGATCTTCCTCGACAACTCGAAGAAGAAGTTCGCCACGGGCGCCACCGACTGGCTCACGATGATCCCGGGCAACCACAACTCCGACTCGTTCGGGTACAACGAGAAGGAAGTCGGCGGCAAGCTCGACTCGTGGGCCGCGCTCTTCGACAACGACTACAAGGGCCGCGTCGCGCTCATCAGCGACCCGGACATCGGGTTCATCGACGCCGGCATGGCCGCCAAGGCCTCCGGCAAGCTGTCGATCAAGGACCTCGGCGATCCCACCAAGAAGGAGATCGACGACCTCACGACGATCCTCAAGGATCTCAAGAAGGCCGGCCACTTCAAGGCCTTCTGGTCGACCTTCGAGGAGTCGGTGCAGTTCATGCAGTCCGGCGCCGTCGTCGTCGAGTCGATGTGGTCGCCGGCCGTCACGCTGCTGCAGGAAGCCCAGTTCCCGGTCCGCTATGCGGCGCCGAAGGAAGGCTTCCGCGGCTGGGGCGGCGGCAACGCCATCCTCACGCACGTCACGGGCGACAAGCTCGACGCGGCCTACGACTACCTGAACTGGTGGAACACGCCGGTGCCCGCCGGCATCATGGCCACGCAGGGCTACTACAACGCCAACATCTCGGCCTCGCACAAGGGCCTGACCTCGAACCCGGCGCTCGGTGGCGTGTCCGCCGACAACTACTGGCTCAAGGGCAAGGCAGCCACGAAGGCGCTCGTCGGCCCCGACGGCAAGCCCGGCATCAAGCCCGGCGCCAAGCGGGACGGCGGCTCCTACGAGCAGCGCTCCGGCCGGTTCTACGCCTGGAACTCGCAGGGCAAGAACCGCGACTATCTGCTGCAGAAGTGGCAGGAGTTCATCACCGCCTGATCTTCATGGCACAGCGCGAAGCCGCAGTTCGACTACGGCGCAGCGGGCGGCCTTCTGGCCGCCCGCTGCACGCTGTAGGCTCGTACTTCCACCCTCCGTCCCTCCCAGTCGAAGGTGCCTGACTCGTGAGCACACCCTCCGCATCCCCAGAGGTCAACGCTCCTACGAGCGGCGACGGCTCGGGGCTCGTGTTGCAGTCCGTCTACCGCGTCTTCCCCGGCAACGTGACCGCAGTCGAGGACGCCAACCTGCACGTCGAGAACGGCGAGTACGTGACGCTGCTCGGCCCGTCGGGCTGCGGCAAGACCACGACCCTGCGGATGATCGGCGGCCACGACGAGCCGAGCTCGGGCACGATCAGCCTCGACGGCCAGGTGCTGAACGGCGTCGAGCCGGCCAAGCGCCCCGTCACCACCGTCTTCCAGCACTTCGCTCTCTTCCCGCACCGCTCGGTGCTCCAGAACGTCGCCTTCGGTCTCAAGATGCGCGGCATCGACAAGGCCGCGCGCGAGAAGACTGCGGGCGACGCCGTCGAGATGGTCGGCCTCGGAACGATGCGCGATCGCAAGCCGCGCGAGCTCTCGTCCGGTCAGCAGCAGCGCGTCGCCCTCGCCCGCGTGCTCGTCACGCGCCCGAAGGCGATCCTGCTCGACGAGCCCTTCGGCGACCTCGACCGCCTGCTGCAGCTGCGCATGCGCGTCGAGCTGCGCGCCCTCCAGCGCGATCTCGGCATCACGTTCATCCACGTGACGCACAACCAGGAGGAAGCGCTCTCGATGAGCGACCGCATCGTCGTCATGAACGACGGGCGCATCCAGCAGACCGGCACGCCGACCGAGCTCGCCCGCTTCCCGAAGAACGTCTTCGTCGCCCGCTTCATGGGCGACAACAACACGGTGCGCGGGCCGATCGAGTCGGTCGACGGCGACACCATCACGATCCGCGCGCCGCACATCGCCGGCCGCGTGAAGGGCACCGGGAAGGTCGGCGACGAGGCGGCGATGACCGTCCGCGCGGGCACGATCGACGTCGTCGCCGGCGCGCCCGCCCAGAGCGGGCCGAACGTCGCGGAGGCGCGGCTCAACTTCGCCGAGTACCTCGGCGACTCGGTCAAGCTGCATCTCGAGGTCGGCGGCGAGCCGTTCACCGCCAAGGTCGCCGAGACGCGCTACGCGGAAATGCGCGAACTCGAGAGCGGTGCCGTCACCGTGCGCTGGAACGTCGAGGACGGGCACGTCCTTGAGCTCTGAGAATCTGCCCACCGCGCAGCAGAGCGCGCTGGCGGAGATCGCCGAGGTGGAGGCGCAGCTCGGCGAGAAGCCGCTCGCCGTCGCGGCCACGTCCGGCATCAAGCGCTCCGGGCTCGCCACGTTCCTGTGGGCGGCGCCCGCGACGCTGTGGCTGTGTGTCTTCCTGCTCGCCCCGGTCGTGATGATCGTGCTCGTCTCGTTCTGGAGCCGCAGCGTCAACGGCTTCGAGGCCTGGGACTGGACGACCGAGAACTACCGCGCGATCTGGGACTCGGGCACCTATCGCACCGCGCTCCTGCGCACGTTCCAGCGCGCCGTGTTCGTCTGCATCCTGTGCCTCGCGATCGGCTATCCGATCGCGTACTTCCTGTCGCAGATCAAGAGCCTGCGCAAGCAGATCGCCCTCTTCATCCTCGTGCTGGCACCGTTCTGGACGGCGTACCTGATCCGCGTCATCGCCTGGAACCCCGTACTCGGGCGCAACGGCGCGATCAACTACCTCGCGGACAAGCTCGGCTTCGACCCGTTCGACTTCCTGATCTACTCGGACTTCGCCGTCAACCTGACGCTCGTGCAGCTCTACGTGCTGTTCATGGTGACGCCGGTCTTCTTCCAGCTGGCGGCGATCGACAACAGCGCCGTCGAGGCCGCGAAGGATCTCGGCGCGTCGCCCTACAAGGTGTTCCGCGAGGTCATCCTGCCGCTCTCGCTGCCGGGCGTCATGATCGGGCTCATCTTCATCTTCGTGCTCGTGATGGGCGACTTCGCGACCGTCCGCTTCATCGGCGGCTCGACGGTCACGTCCGTCGGCAACGAGGTGAACCTCTACTACAACAACGTGAACCTGCCGGCGGCGGCGGCAGGCGCGTCCATCCTGGTCGTCGCGATGATGGCCGGGGTCGTCATCCTGCTCAAGTTCGCGAAGATCCGCGACTCGGTCTCGGTCGTCGCCTCGGCCAAGCCGCGCAACAAGACCGCGGACGCGATCGGCAAGTGGCTGCTCACGGCCGCCCTCGTGGTGCTCGGGATCTACACGCTGTACGCGTCGTGGAAGACGCTGATCGAGCTCGCGATCGGCATCGCCGCGGTCGGCGCCGTGATGGCCGGGCTCTACGTCCTGCTCGGGCGCAAGCTGCAGCGCGTGCTCGGGGTGTTCTTCGGCGGCTTCCTCGTGCTCATGTACGGGCCGACCATCGTCATGACGGTGCTCTCGTTCCAGGGCTCGCGCGGCCTGACGTCGTTTCCGGCCTCGGGCCTGTTCTCGTCGTACTGGTACGACATCCTCGTCAACGACGAGACGCAGGCGGCGCTGCGCGACTCGATCATGGTGTCGCTCAAGCTGAGCGCGCTCGTCTGCATCATCACGGCGGTGCTCTCGCTCATGCTCGGCATGGCGTTCCGCGAGCGCTTCCGCGGGTCGACGCCGCTCTTCTACCTCGTGCTCCTGTCGCTGATGACGCCCGGCCTGCTGCTGTCGCTCGGGTCGACGTTGCTCTCGTCCTACCTCGGACGCGACACGAGCATCTACACGACGGCGCTCGGCGTGCAGGTCGTGTGGGCGCTGCCGTTCGGGTTCCTCGTGATGCTCACCGTGTTCAACCGCTACGACGCGAGGGCGGAAGAGGCGGCGCGCGATCTCGGGGCGAGCGCGATACGCACGTTCCGCGAGGTCACGCTCCCGATCGTGTGGGTGGGCGTGTTCGGAGCCGCGCTGTTCGGATTCACGCTCGCGTGGAACGAGTTCGAGCGCACGTACCTCGTCACCGGCTACATCTCGACGCTGCCCGTGCAGCTCTACACCGTGATGACGGCGACGGTCTTCCAGCCGTACATCTTCGCGCTCGGCGTGCTCACGACGCTGTTCTCGATCATCCTCATAGCCCTCTTCCTGGCCGTCAGCAGCGTCGCCGTGCGGCGCTCGCGGGCGAGGGTCGTCGAGGAAGACAGCGACGGGGACTTCTCGATGGCGGCGTCGCAGGCCGAGGCGCCGGCTGCGAGCGGTGACTAGCTCGGCGCGAGTGCGCTGAGGACGTCGCGCTCCGGCACGACGTCGGCGTACTTGTGCCCCATGTCGAACAGCGCGGAGCGGTGCGGCGTGCGCGCCCGGTCCGTCACGGCCTCGACGGGCACGATCACGCGGTAGCCGAGCGACATGCCGTCGACCACGGTCGCACGGACGCAGCCCGACGTGGTCGTGCCGCAGACGATGACCGTGTCGACGCCGAGCGCGCTCAGGCGCTCGTGCAGGTCCGTGCCGAAGAACGCCGAGGGGTTCTGCTTCTCGAACACGACGTCGCCCGGCTCCGGGGCGACGAGCGGATCGATGTCGCAGCCGTCCGACCCGCGCACGCAGGCCACGAGGCCGGGGCACTTGACCCCGAACGGGCCGGCGTCGGAGAGATCCGGCTCGTAGGCGCAGTACGAGTAGGTCACGGGCGCGCCGAGCGCGCGCGCAGCCGCGCTGATGCGCGCGGTCGAGCGCAGCGCGGCCTCGGGGTAGTCGCCCGCCAGCGGGCCCTGCGTGAAGGCCAGCTGGTAGTCGACGACGACCACCGCGGGGTGGTCGCCGAAGCCGATCTGCGAGCCGATGCCCTGACGCGCGTAGAGGTCGTGGTCGTCGGTCGTCGTGTCTGTCATCTCATGCTCCGCGCCTGGGAGGTATCGGGTGGAAGATATCGAGCGGGCAGAGCGCCGACACGACCGGATTCGGCACGTCGACGATCTCGGAGATCCGCAGGTCGACCGCGACCGAGCAGAGCACGTAGGCCGCCTCGCGCGTGAAGCCCCGCTCCGCGCACAGCCAGTCGATCATGGCGAGCAGCGCGTTGCGGGCGGCGAGCGTCGTGTCCATGTCGGCGTTCGATCCGTCGGGGCGGATCGGGAGGCCCGTCGTCACGAAGTGCCTCCGCCCGCCCTTCCAGGCCGGCTCCGTCGACTCGAACGCCGGCGTCTGCGGCCGGAAGCCGAGCCGGGCGGCCGGCAGCACGTCGACGCGCATCGTGACGCGGCCGTGGACCTCGATGGCGGTGCCGCAGACCTCGCCGTCGCCCTGGGCGAAGTGGATGTCGCCGAGCGAGAGCAGTGCGCCGGGGACGTCGACGGGCAGGAAGACGCGTCGCACCCGCGCGCGCCTGCGGGACGTCGAGGTTGCCGCCCGTCTCGCGCGGCGGGATGGTGCGCAGCGCCGTCGACGCGTAGGGCTCGACGGCGGGCACGGCAGCGCCGGGGTCGGGCGGCAGACTGATGCCGCCCGCCTCGGCGATGGCCGCCTCGCGCGCGCGGAACTGCTCCAGCCGCTCGTGCGACGGGGCGAGCCCGATGACGCCGATGAACGGATCGGCCGGGATGCGCACGCCCTCCAGCCGCCCCGACGTCGCGACCCCGTCGTGCAGCCCCCAGGTCACGAGGTAGTGCTCCTCGAAGAGGTCGCCGAGCAGCCCGAAGCCGGGGAAGATCCCGGTGGAGCCGAACGTGTCGGTCTCGATCGCGAGGATCTCGACCTTGAGGACGTCGCCGGGCTCGGCGCCGCGGACGGCGATGGGACCGGTCAGCGGGTGGCCGCGGTTGAAGTCGAGGTTTGCGAGGTCGGCGTCGAGGGTGGCGGGCGTGATCTGCCCGTCGATGCCGTCGCGGCAGTCGACCACGATCTCGTCGCCGGGCTCCACCTCGAGCGCGGCCGGCAGATCGGGGTGCCAGCGGTTGTGGCCCGTCTCGGGGGCGTCCGCGAGGGAGCGCCGGATGGGCGGCTTCAGCTCATGTCTCGTCATCGAGCATCCTCGCGATCGCGGTCGCCGCAGCCCGGCAGTGGCCCCGCTCGGCCTCTCCCCAGGTGCGCGGCGCGCGCAGGTCGTGGATCGAGAGCAGCGCGACGAGCTCGCCGTCGCGGTAGCAGCCGGTCACGATCTGGGCGCGCATCCCGCCGTAGCGCTCGCGCATCTCGTGGAAGCCGGCGTCGTCCGGGAACGCCGCCGCCGAGTCCTCCTGCACGACCTGGCCGCCCTGCTCGGCGAGCACGCGCGGCACCGGCTGCTTCGTCAGGTCCGTCGTGTCCTCGCGCAGGCTGCCCGTGCCGGGCGCAAGCGCCTCGTAGCGCACCGGGAACACGGCGTCGGGCACGGCGACGCGCACCGTGACGCGCTGCACGGCGAGCTCGGTCAGGAGCTGCTCCACGAGTTGCTCGATCGCCGCGCTCACAGCTCCGCGCCCCCGGTCGTGAGCGCGACCGCCGAGTAGTCCAGCGCGCCGTGGCCCTCCCCCTGCGCGCGCCGGTAGAGCGCGAGGGCCGCCGCGAGCGGCTCCGCCTCGAGGCCGTGCTCGGCCGCGAGCTGCTCGGCCAGCGCGAGGTCCTTCTCCATCAGGTCGACCGTGAACATCGGCGCGAAGCCGTGCGCCGCCGGCGTCGTGTCGCTGACGGGCGCCGGGAAGCGCGTGCGCAGGACGCGCGAGTCGCCGGTCGAGCTCGTCATCAGCTCGTAGAGCACGGCCGGGTCGAGGCCCTCGCTGCGCGCGAGCGCGAGCGCCTGGGCGATCGCCGCCATGTTGACGCCCGCGCAGAGGTTGTTGCAGAGCTTGGCCGCCTGCCCGAGGCCGTGGTCGCCGACGTGCACGACGAGCTTCCCCATGGTCTCGAAGAGCGGCCGCGCGCGCTCGGTGGCCGCCTCCGAGCCGCCGACCATGATCGTCAGCGTGCCCGCCTCGGCGCCGATCGTGCCGCCCGAGACCGGCGCGTCGAGCGCCTCGATGCCGCGTGCCGCGAGTGCCTCGGCGAGCTCGCGCGCCAGGCCCGGCGGCGCGGTCGACATGTCGATGCAGAGTGCGCCGGGGGCAAGTCCCTCCGCGATGCCGTCCGGCCCGAGCGTCGCCGAGCGCACGGCCTCCGGCGAGGGCAGCATCGTGATCGCGACGTCGGCGCCGTCGGCGGCGGCGCGCGCACTCGCCCGCCCGTCGACTCCCTCGACCGCCGCCTCGGGGTCGAGATCGAAGCCGCGCACCTCGTGTCCGGCAGCGACGAGATGGGCGGACATCAGACGTCCCATGCGGCCGAGCCCGACGAATGCGACGACGGTCACGGCCCGCTCAGCCGGTCGGGACGAACGGGCCGGCCTTGTACAGCTGCCCGGGCAGGTCGCGCCCGAGCACGCCCGCGAGCCACTCCGCGACGGAGATCAGCGCGGCGAGGTCGACCCCGGTCTCCACGCCGAGGCCGTCGAGCAGGTACACGAGATCCTCGGTCGCGATGTTCCCCGTCGCCCGCGGCGCGAACGGACAGCCTCCGAGCCCGCCGATCGAGGCGTCGAACAGCGTCGCGCCGGCCTCGATGCCGGCATCGGCGTTCGCGTATCCGGTGTTGCGCGTGTTGTGCAGGTGCAGGCCGATGGGGATTCCGCCGCGCCGCGCTCAGGGCCGCGGGCACGAGCGAGCGCACCTGGCTCGGGACGCCGACCCCGATCGTGTCGGCGAGCATGATCTCGTCCGCGCCCGCGCGCGCCATGCGCTCGACGTGCTCGATCACGCGCGCCTCGGGCACGGGGCCCTCGAACGGGCAGCCGAAGGACGCGCCCAGCGTCACGCTCGCCCGCACGCCCGCGGCGTGGGCCGCCGCGATCATGCTCTCGTGCGCCTCGGCCGCGTCCGCCAGCGTCGTGTTCTGGTTGCGCGCGCAGAACGTGTCGGAGAGCGGATAGGCGAGGTGCACCTCGTCGGCGCCGGCGGCCACGGCCCGCTCGACGCCGCGGCCGTTGAGCGCGAGCGCGGCGTAGACGACGCCGTCGACGCGCTTCAGGTCCGCGAAGACCTCCTCCGCCCCGGCCATCTGCGGCACGACCTTCGGGTTGACGAAGCTCCCGCACTCGATGCGCGGCAGGCCCGGTCGCGGCCAGGCGATCGCACAGCTCCGCCCGCACCGCCGGCTCGAGCGAGACCTTGTCGTTCTGCAGGCCGTCCCGCGGGCCGACGTCGCAGAGCGTGACGTGCATCAGACCGCGGTCGCCCGCTTGGCGGCCACCGACTGGAAGAAGTCGATGACCACGCGCGCCGAGAGCTCGGGCTCCTCCATCAGGTTCGTGTGGCCGCTGCCCTCGATCACGTACAGCGACGCGTCCTTGATGTTGTCGGCGATCCAGCGCGCCCCGGCGCCGTCGGGGCCCGCGTCGATCGGCGTGAGGCAATCCTCGCTGCCGGTCATCACGAGCGTCGGCGCCGTCACCTTCGCAGCGTACGGCCGCAGATCCATGTTCGCCATCGCATCGCAGGCGCCGGCGAAGACCGGCACGACGCAGTTGCGCTCGAGCACGCCCTGGATGACCTTGACCGTCTCGGGCCCGGCCGGCGTGTCGAGGAAGCGGCGCGAGAGGCACTTGGTCGCGATCTCGAGCGCGAGCGGCTCGCTGCCCATCCCGTAGGCCTGCGCGAGCTGCTTCCAGACCTCCCAGTGCCCGCGCGCCATGAAATCGGACTTGGCCGACGCGCAGTCGAGCACGAGCCCGTCGACGCGCTCCGGGTAGCGCCCCGCGAACGCCAGCGCGACCATGCCGCCCATCGACGTGCCGTGCACGTGCGCGCGCTCCACCCCGATCGCGTCGAACAGCCCCTTGATGTCGTCGGCCCAGAGCTCCATCGAGTACTCCTGCTCCGGCCGCTCGGACAGCCCGTAGCCGCGCAGGTCGAACTCGATGACCTTGAAGTGCGGCGTCATCTTGTCGGTGACGAACCCGAAGTTCTCGTGCGCGAACCCGGCCCCGCCGATCTGGAGCAGGAAATCCTCCCCGTCCCCGTGCACGTCGTACCAGATCCGAGCCCCGTTGATCTGAGCGTCAGCCACCGCGCCTCCTTACGTCTGACCAAAGACAAGAAGAGCCTACAACGCAACAACGGGGTCTGGCCCGCATCGTGCGGGCCTGACCCCGTGCTTGCGGACCTGACCCTAGCCTTGCGTGCGGAGCCGGCGACAGATCTGAGAGGCACTCACGCCGAGATGTTGGGCTATCGCCGCCTGGGTGTATCCGTGGCGGAAGTGCGCCAACGCGATGGCAAGGTTCGAGTCCTCCACGAGGATCTCCTCGAGCGTCGGTCGGGGAGGCGGCCGCGGAATGCCGTGCTCGTCGAGTGCCTCGGCTCGCCAGGCCCTGAGCGACCCACGCGACATAGTCGTCCGTTTCGAGCAACCCAAGAAATGCTTGGGTGTCGAGAAAGCGCGGCGCCGGACACAGCCCTGCAGTGGCCGAGTAGCTCGACCAGGGCCAATCGGCCGGTGATCCACACAATCCGGCGCGCACCGGGTTGAGCGCGACGTACTGGACGAGCTGCAGGAAATAGCGGTCGTTCCTGACCAACCGCGAGCCGAAGCGACCCTGGTAGAGGTGTCCTGAGCGATCGTGCCTCAGGTTGAACGCCTGGGCCGTGCAGGTTCCGAACCAGTGCATCGCCCGGGAGAGATTCCCGTGCTGCGACGTCACGAGAAGGTGGGCGTGGTTCGGGAGAAGACACCACGCGTGGCAGACGAGATCGAAGCGCGATGCGACCTTTGCGAGGACGCGAAGGCTGCGCTCGTAGTCGGCGTCGTCGACTGCGACGACGGTGCGGGCAACGCCACGCACGAAGACGTGGTGCGTGGCGCCGGGGTAGTCATGTCTCGGTGGTCTAGGCATGGCCACGACGCTCGCAGACGCCTAGCGAACGCCTTTGCGCACGGATGTGCCAGCACTGTGCCAATCGCTGCAAGGCCGGTGCCAGGTCCGCAAGAACGGGGTCAGACCCGCACGTGCGGGTCTGACCCCGTTCTTGCTCTCAGCCGCCCCAGACTCCGCAGGTGATGCCGCCGTCTACTACCAGCGCCGTGCCCGTTACCCAGGCGGCTTCGTCGGACGCCAGGTAGACGAAGGCGTTGGCGTGATCCAGCGGATCGCCCAGGCGGCCCAGCGGGTGCATTCTCTCTGCGAACGACTTCGCTGCTGCGGGGTCGGGCTGGGCTTCGAAATAGCCTTCGATCATCGGCGTCTGGGTGTAGCCGGGGCATACGCAGTTCGCGCGGATGTTCTGCTTCGCGCCGTCGAGGGCCATGCACTTCGTGAGCATGATCACGCCGGCCTTCGAGGCGCAGTAGGCCGCGTCGTCGGGGATCGCCCACTGGCCGGCCATCGACGCGGTCGAGAGGATCGAGCCGCCGCCGCCGGCTGCGAGGTGGTCCCAGGCGGCCTTCGCGCACAGGAACACCGACTTCAGGTTGGTGGCCAGCTCGGTGTCCCACTCGTCCTCGCTGAGATCCATGACGCTGCCGACGATCGTGACGCCGGCGTTGCAGACGAGGACGTCGAGGCCACCCAGCGTCTCGACGGTCTGGGCGACGCCGGCGCGGATCGACGGGGAGGACGTCACGTCGAGCTCGAGGCCGAGCGCGTCGCCGCCGATGGCAGCGGCCGTGTCTCTCGCGCCGCGTCGCCGCGCAGGTCGGCGCACGCGACGCTCGCGCCCTCTTCGGCGAAGCGCACCGCGGTCGCGCGGCCGATGCCGGAGCCGGCTCCGGTTACGAGCGCGACCTTGCCGTCCAGCCTGCCCATGTCACGCCCCTCTCGTTCGGCGGGTGTCGTCGGTCACAGCGCGCGCACGTCGGTGAGGTGGCCCGTGATCGCGGCGGCTGCTGCCATCTCGGGCCCCATCAGGTGCGTGCGGGCGCGAGGGCCCTGACGGCCCTCGAAGTTGCGGTTGCTGGTCGAGGCGACGCGCTCGCCGGGGCTCGCCACGTCGGGGTTCATGCCGAGGCACATCGAGCAGCCGGCGTTGCGCCACTCGAAGCCGGCCTCGGTGAACACGCGGTCGAGCCCCTCCTCCTCGGCGGCGCGCTTGACGGCCATCGACCCGGGGACGACGAGCGCCTGCACGCCCGCCGCGACGGAGTGACCGCGCACGATCTCGGCGGCCGCGCGCAGGTCGCCGATGCGGCTGTTCGTGCAGCTGCCGATGAAGACGCGGTCGATCGCGATGTCCTCCATGCGCGTGCCCGCCGCCAGGCCCATGTACTCGAGCGCGCGCTCCTCGCCCTCGTCGCGCGGCTCGGGGACGCTCCCGGTGATGGGCACGGTCTGGCCGGGGTTGGTGCCCCAGGTGACCTGCGGCGCCAGCGCGGAGGCGTCGACGCGCACCTCGGCGTCGAAGCTCGCGCCGGGATCGGAGGGGTAGGACGACCAGCGCTCCACGTGCTCGGCGAACGATCCCTGAATGCCGGGGCGGCCCTCGAGGTAGGAGTAGGTCGTGTCGTCGGGGGCGATCAGCCCCGCGCGCGCGCCCCACTCGATCGACATGTTCGAGACCGTCATGCGGCCCTCCATCGAGAGCGCGCGGATCGCCTCGCCCGCGTACTCGACGACGTACCCGGTCGCACCGGCCGAGGTCTCCTGGGCGATCAGCCCCAGGATCAGGTCCTTCGCCCCCACGCCGCGCCCCGGCAGGCCGTCGAAGACCACGCGCATGCCCTTCGAGCGCTTCTGGACGAGCGTCTGCGTGGCGAGGACGTGCTCGACCTCGCTCGTGCCGATGCCGAAGGCCAGCGCGCCGAACGCGCCGTGCGTCGACGTGTGCGAATCGCCGCACACGATCGTCATCCCCGGCTGCGTGATGCCCAGCTCCGGCCCGATCACGTGGACGATCCCCTGGCGCGCGTGCCCGAGACCGTAGAAGGGCACGCCGAACTCCTCGACGTTCGCCGTGAGCGCATCGAGCTGCGCCTGCGAGACGGGATCGGTGTTCGGGCGCGAGAGCTCCCACGTCGGCACGTTGTGGTCGGCCGTGGCAAGCGTCCGGTCGACGCGACGCACCGTGCGGCCCGCGGCGCGCAGGCCCTCGAAGGCCTGAGGGCTCGACACCTCGTGCACGAGGTGCAGGTCGATGAACAGCAGGTCGTCGCCGATCGCGTGGTCGTCCCAGATCTTGTCGGCCATCGTGCGCGCCGTCATCTGCGAGAGTCTTCCAGACGACCCCCGGAAGGAGCCCGATGAGCGAGGCAAGCGAAGTCCGAGAGGCGCTGGAGAAGATCTTCAACGCCGACACCGGGATCTACGCCCAGCGCGGATTCCAGCGCCGCGTGGGATTCGGAACGCGCCCGGCGCTGGTGCACATCGACCTCGCGAACGCCTGGACGCGACCCGGCAACGCGTTCACCTGCGAAGGCATGGACACGATCATCCCGGCCGTGCAGCAGCTCAACGAGGCCGGCCGCGCCAAGGGCATCCCGATCGTCTACACGACGACGGCGTACAACACGAAGGGCGGCAGCTCCGACATGGGGCTGTGGGTCAAGAAGATCCCCGTCGAGGTGCTCCAGGAGGGCACCGAGGCGGTCCAGATCGACAGCCGCATCGCGCCGCTGCCCGACGAGCACGTGATCGTCAAGAAGCGAGCGAGCGGCTTCCACGGCACGAACCTCTCGAGCTTCCTGACCGCCCACGGCGTCGACACGGTGATCCTCACGGGCGTGACGATGTGCGGCTGCGTGCGCCACTCGTGCGAGGACGCGATCGCGGAGGGCTTCCGCCCGATCGTCGTGCGCGAGGCGGTCGGCGACCGCGTGCCGGGCGTCGTCGAGTGGAACCTCTTCGACATCGACGCGAAGTTCGGCGACGTCGAGCCGCTCGCGCGCGTGCTCGACTACCTCAACGGGATCGAGGCGTTCACGAGCCGGGTCTGAGCACCCGGGCGGGATCAGCGCACGCCCACCGCGGAGATCGACGAGATGAGCGCGCCGACGCCACCCGGGCCGAGGTCGGCGACCGCGCGCTCGATCGCATCGAGCTCGTCGTCGGAGAGTGCCGAGGACGCGAGCGAGCGGAACTTCGCGCACATCTCCGCGTAGCTCAGCCGGTTCTGCGGATCGCCCTTCGGGAAGTCGGTCTGCATGCGCAGCGTGCGCCCGTCGACCGTCTCGATCTCGACCTCCGACGGCCACAGGGCCGGGAAGCGCTCGTCGAAGTCGGGCCGCACCTCGGCCACGACCTTGGCCGCGACCGCGCGCACCGCGGGGGACGAGAGCGTGGGCTCGGCGTACTCGTCGAGCGTCGCCTTGCGCAGCGCGATGCCGAGGCCGATCGCATACGGGAGCGAGAACTGCGCGTCGACGTCGTTGGTCGGGGCGATCTTGCGCTCGGTCGGCTCGACGACGATCGGGATCGCCTGACTGACCACGCCGACGCGCACGCTCGCGATGTCGTCGGGCCCCAGATCGTGCTCGCTGGCGAGCGCGATCGCGAGGTCGATCGGCCCCTGGTTGTAGCGGCAGCAGGCGTAGGGCTTCACGCTCGTCTCGGCGAGCTCGAACGGGCTGCCGAGACCCTGCGTGAGCAGCGCGGAGCGATCCGCGGCGCCGTAGCCCGAGAGCACGCCGTCGCGCCCTTCGAACACGAGCAGCGGCCCCGTGAACCCGGCCTGCGCGAGACGCGCGGCGAGGTAGCCGCTGTGCGAGGCCCAGCCGGGGTGGAAGCGCTTCGTCCAGGCGCCGTCGGAGAAGAACTCGAGCCGGCCCGCCGCCTGGCTGCCGGCGATGCCGAACGCATGCGCGAGCTCGGCGGACGAGAGGCCGAGCAGCTTCGCCGTCGCCGCCGCGGCGGCGAACGGCCCGACGATCCCGGTCGGGTGGAAGCCCCGGGCGTAGACCTTCTGGGGGTCGAGCGCGCGCCCGAGCCGGCACGCGACCTCGTAGCCGGCGACGATCGCGGTGAGCAGCTCCTCGCCGCTCGAGCCCTGCAGCTCCGCGGTCGCGAGCGCCGCCGGAATCGTCACGACGGCCGGGTGCAGCGAGCTCGCGCTGTGGGTGTCGTCGAGCTCGATCGAGTGCGCGTAGACACCGTTCGCGAAGACGGCCCACTCCGGCCGCAGCGGCGCCTTGGCGACGACGGCCGTGAGCGCCGTGCCCTCGTCGGCACCGACCGCGGCGAGCATGCGGCCGACCGCTTCGGCCGTGTCGATCACGCCGCCGCGCGCCGCGCAGCCGAGGTGATCGAGCAGCAGCTCCCGCGCATACGCGACGGTCGGCTCGTCGATGTCGGAGTAGCGCAGGCCGACGACCCACTCGGCCAGCTCCTGGGATGCCGTCGCCTCGCTCACGGCGTGATCACGATCTTGCCGAAGTGCCGGCGCGCTTCCATGACCTCGAAGGCCTCGGCCGCATCGTCGAGCGAGTAGGTCGAGTGCACCTGCGGCGTGAGCAGGCCGAGACCGGCGAGGCGCAGCACCTCCTCGTACTCGGCGGAGGTGAACGTGAACGAGCCGATGATGCGGGTCTGGTTGCGGAACAGCACGATGATGTCGAGATCGACGACCTCGCCGGAGTGCGCTCCGCAGGTGACGAGCCGCCCGTCGCGCGTGAGCGAGTCGAGCCCGGCCTGGAAGAGCTTGCCGCCGACGTGCTCGTAGACGAGATCGACGCCGCGGCCGTCCGTGATCCGCATGACCTCCGCCGCCACGTCGTGCGTGGCGTGGTTGATGCCCTCGTGCATGCCGAGATCGCGCGCCTTGGCGAGCTTCTCGTCGCTGCTCGCGTTGCCGATGACGTAGGCGCCGGCCAGTTTCGCGAGTTGCACCGCCGCCGAGCCGATGCCGGAGCCGACCGAGTTGATCAGCACGGTCTCGCCCATCTTCAGCTCGCCGCGCGTGAAGAGCATGTGGTACGAGGTGCCGAAGGCGATCTGGAAGGCCGCGGCCTCGATGTCCGTCATCGAGTCGGGCGTGCGCACGAGATGGCGCTCGGGAATCGCCACATACTCGGCGTAGCCGCCCGGTATCGTCGAGCCGATGAACGCCTGCGGCGCGAGGTTCTCGCGCCCGGTGCGCGTGAACACGCTCGCGGGGTCCGTGCCCATCAGGTACGGCGCGACGCGATCTCCGACCTTCCACTCGTCGGAGACGCCCTCGCCGCGGCTCACGATCGTCCCGGCGAGCTCGAGTCCCATGATCAGGGGCAACTCGAGCGGGAAGCGCGAGATGCCCTCGCGGAAGTCGACGTCGAGGTGGTTGAGCGCACAGGCGCCGACCTTGACGACGACCTCTCCAGGCCCTGCGACCGGATCGGGCACGGACTCGACCACCAGCTTGTCGCGTCCGCCGTACTCGTGGAATCGCAGTGCCTTCACGTGGCCTCCCGGGAGCTCCGCGGCGTCGATCTTCTTAGGTCAGACGATTGTAGCCCTGCGTCGTGCGCCTGCGCGAGTACGGCCGCGCTCATCGAGATCACGGCGACCGCGGCGAGCGCGCTCGCGCTCATCCAGGCCGCCGTCCAGCCGGCGTGGTCGGCCACCAGGCCGAGCAGCGGCGGCAGCACGACGGCACCGGCGAAGACGACGCGCAGCGAGCTGCCCGAGACGCGCCCGATCTGCCCGCTCGGCGCCGTCTCGGCGACGAGCGTCATGTAGACGCCGTTCCAGCCGATGTTCGCGAATCCGACGAGTGCGACGCAGGGCCAGATCAGCACGCCGGACGGCAGGAACGCGAGGCCCGTCATCCCGATCACGCTGAGCACGGCGTTGAGGCGGAGACCCGACGCCCGGCGGGCTGCGAAGTACCGGTCCGAGATGACGGCCCAGAGCAGGCGCCCCACGGTTCCCGCGGCCATCGTCACCGCCAGCGAGATGCCGGCCACCGCCAGCCCGTAGCCGTGCTCCTCCTTCAGATACAGGCTGAGATACGTCACGAAGCAGAGCTGCAGGCCGCCCATGACGAAGCCGAATCCACGCACGCCGAGCAGGAAGCCACCCGGCAACTCCCCGTGTTGAAGGCCGATGGCAACGGCCTTGCGGCCCTCTCCGGCGTTCTGCCCGAGCGTGCGGCGGCTCAGGAACGCCGACAACGCGACCGCCGTGCAGGCCGCTGCCGGCGCGAGCAGCGCGAGCCGCCAGCCGACGGCGTGCGCGATCGTCGGCATCGTGACGCCCGCGATGAAGCCGCCGATCGTCACGCCCACCTGCTTGATGCTCATGAGCAGGCTGCGGTGCCGCGTCGTCGGCGCTCCCCGCACGATCACGTTCGTCGGCGGCGTGATCAGACCGTAGGAGAGTCCCACCGCCGCCACGCCGACGAGGAAGAGCGCCGCACCCGGGGCCGCTGCCGCGAGCCCGCAGCCGCAGGCGACGAGAGCGACTGCGCCCGCCAGCATCGGCGGCGCGCCGAAGCGGTCGGTCAGGCGGCCCGACGGCACCGAGCTGATCGCCGCGCCGCCGAAGACGATCGCCGTGATCGCGCCGATCTGCCAGCGCGCGAGCGAGAAGTCCTCGCGGATCAGCGGCGCAAGCGGAGCGAAGCCGAGCGTCGCGTACGACCCCGCCGCGAGCGCGAGGCTGCAGAGCGCGACCGACCAGGCGCCGCCGGTCGCACGCGTGCCGGGAACGGCGGGGGTTCGCACAGCTCGAAAGTCTGACGTATTCTCGCCCGAGATGAACAGCATTCTCCCTCCCCTCCGCACCGTGCTCTTCGTCCCCGGCAACGATCACCGCAAGATCGAGAAGGCGTTCGGGCTCGCCACGTCCGCGGTGATGCTCGATCTCGAGGATGGGGTCGCAGCGAGTGAGAAGGAGGCCGCGCGCGCGGTCACGTGCAAGAGCGCGCTGGCAGCGCCCGAGGGCGGACCGCTCGTCGGCGTCCGCATCAACGGGCTGCGCAGCGGGCTGACCGATACCGACCTCGACGCCCTTGCGGGTGCGCTCTCGCGCATCTCGCTGATCACGATCCCGATGGTCGACGGCCCCGACGACGTCCACCACGTCGCCGCGCGCCTCGACGCTCTCGAGCGCGACGCCGGTGTCGCCGCGGGCTCGGTGGCCCTGCTCGCGATGACCGAGACGGCGCGCGGCATCCTCGCCGCACGCGAGATCGCAGCCGCATCGCCGCGCATTCGCACGCTGCTGATCGGGCCGGCCGATCTCGGGAAGGACCTCGGCACCGAGCTCACGGCCGACGGATTCGAGCACCTCCACGCGCGCAGCGCCGTCGTGCTCGCGGCCGTCGCGGCCGGTGTGGAGCGGCCGATCGACGGGCCGTACCTCCAGATGGACGACGACGAGGGCTGCGCCGTGTCGTCCGCCTGGGCTCGGCGACTCGGCTTCCAGGGCAAGGTCATCATTCACCCGCGGCAGCTGCCGATCGCCGCCGCGGCGTTCGCTCCCAGCGAGCGCGAGCTGGCCTGGGCGCGCGAGGTGGACCGGGCTTTCCGGGAGGCCGAGGCGGCCGGAGTCTCATCGATCAAGCTCGCCGACGGGACGTTCGTCGACTACCCCGTCGCAGCGCGCGCCCGCGACATTTTGCGTGCGGACGACCGCTGAACATCGCATACTGCGCGATGCATGAAGGTCGAGAGGATCCGCAAAGCGTACGAGCAGGTCGCCGACCAGCTCTTGCAGATGATCAACAGCGGCGAGCTCAAGCCGGGTGACCGTCTGCCCAGCGAAGCCGAGCTCGCGGCCGATTTCGGCGTGTCGCGCACGACCGTGCGCGAGGCGCTCCGCATCCTCGCGACCCGCAACCTGATCCACACCCGCAAGGGAATGGCGGGCGGCCACTTCATCGTCGAGCCGACGGTCGGCAGCATCAGCGAGTTCCTCGTGGCGAACTACGGCCTGCTGACCGCCGCCAACACGGTCACGCTCGAGCACCTGCTGCAGGCGCGCGAGATGATCGAGGGCCCCGCAGCCGCGATCGCCGCGCGCAACCGTGACGACGCCGACCTCGAGAAGATCGCCGGGAGCCTCAGCGACGACATCTCCGCGGTCGCGGAGGCCGACGCGCTCGCGAAGTTCCGCAACTTCCACCTCTACCTGCTCGAGGCGACCAAGAACCAGCTGCTCGTCGTGGCCGCCGCGCCGATCTTCACCGTGCTGCAGTCGACGATCGTCCGCCGGCGGCCGACGAAAGAGGTCATGGCGGAGATCGAGCTCGACCACCAGAAGATCTTCCAGGCCGTCGAGGCGCGGGACGAGGCGAAGGCGCGCGCGGCTGATGGACGAGCATCTCGGCTTCCTGCGCGCCAACTACCAGCCCGGCATCAACTCGACCGAGGGCTTCGACCAGCCCAAGCCGAAGCGCAAGTCCCAGCGCTAGCCGGGGAGCGCGGCGACCGCCGCGATCGCCTCGTCGACGCCGACGACGTCGCCGTACTTCTGCTGGATGTCGAACAGGTTGGCCTCGTGCGGCGCCTGGGCGCGATCGCCCACGCACTCGCGCGGCACGATCGGCCGGTAGCCGTGCTGGACGGCGTCCACCGCCGAGGCGCGCACGCACCCGGATGTCGTCGCGCCCGTCACGAGCACCGTGTCACAGCCCTCCGCGGCGAGCAGCGAGGAGAGCGCGGTGCCGAAGAAGCACGACGCGAACTGCTTCGTGATCAGCGTGTCGCTCGGCTGCAGGCCGAGCCGCGGATCGATCTGCACCTCGTGCGAGCCCGCGACGAGCGTGCGCAGCGAGGGGATCTTGGCCATGAAGACCGCTGCCGCCTGGCTCTTCGCGCCGTCGAAGGCGACCGTCGTGAAGATGATCGGCACGCCCTTGGCGCGGCAGGCATCGATCAAGCGCCGCGTGGCGGCGACGACGGAGTCGAGGTCGGAGCCGAGCGGCGAGGAGGGATCCGTGAAGCCGTTGACGAGATCGATCACGAGCAGGGCGGGCCGCCGGCCGAAGCCGGCGGTCCCGCCGAACCCTCGCTCGCGGTAGAACTCCGCGTCGTCCATCAATCGCCGGCGGCAGCCGCCGCGTCGGCGTCGCGCACGCGCTTGAGCGCCGCGTCGCCCGGCTCGAGCGGCGACCAGCGCAGCGGCGTGGCCGGCTTCGGCGGCTCGAGGCCGGTCTCGGCCAGGCAGTTCGCGAGCGTCTCCTCGAGCGACGGCCCGAAGTCGAACGCCTGCGCGTCGCCGCGCTCGTTGCGCTGACGGGTGCGCTCGGCCTCGGTCGCGGCCTCGTCGACGCTCCCGTCGCCGGCGAGCACGACGCCGTAGTTCGCCTTCGCGCCCTCCTCGGAGACGAGGCCGAACGAGACGTCGCGCGCCACGCTCTCCGCGGGCCGGTCGAAGCGGTCCTTCCAGCCGCCGCCACCGGCCGTGCGGTAGACGAGCATGTCGCCCGGCTGTACCTCGACCTCGTCACACTTGCTCGGCAGCACCTGCTCGGATCCGTCCGCTCGCACGAGCAGCTTGCTGCTGCGCGCGCCCGGCAGGCCGCCGAGAACGCCCCACGGCCGCGTCAGCCAGCGGTCGTCGTGGATCGAGACCTCGCCCGGCTCGAGGTAGACGTAGCGCTTCTCGACGCCGTTGCCGCCGCGGTGCATGCCGGCCCCGCCCGTGTCCGGGATCGTCGTGTAGCCGTCGATCCGCATCGGGTAGTAGGCCTCGAGGTACTCCGTCGGGATGTTCTCGAAGAGCGGCCACCAGGAGTGGCCGTCCATGCCGTCGCCGATCGGGCGCCCGGGGATCCCGCCGTAGAGGATCTCCATCGAGTAGAAGAACTCGCCCGGCTGCGTGCCGTCGACCGACTCCTTCCAGCCCGAGTAGAGCATGTAGGGACTCGTGCCGTAGCCGGCCGCGGTGTTGAGGTCGGGGGCGTTCTTGCAGAGCGCGCCGCCGAGCACGTCGAAGAGGCGCGCGAGCGCGTGCGTGCGGCAGCCGAGCGCCGCCGGGAAGCGCGGCCGCAGCAGGCTGCCCTCCGGCATCACGACGTGGAGCAGCGGGTAGAAGCCGTCGTTGAAGAGGATCTGCGGGTCGTTCACCATGATCAGGTAGATCCCGATGAACATCTTGAACATGCCCTCGGAGAGGTAGAAGTTCACCGGGCCCATGGCCTGCGGATCCGTTCCCGACCAGTCGAAGTAGGCGTGCTCCCCCTCGCGCCAGATCGTCAGCTTCATCTTGAACGGGCCGTTGCCGAGCCCGTCGTCGTCGACCCAGTCCTCGAACGTCTGCGGCGTCTCGGGGATCGCCATGAGGATCAGCTTGCGCATCGCCTCGTGCGTGCGGTCGAGCAGCGCCTGCAGCGCGGCCAGGTAGGTCGGCTTGCCGAAGCGCGTGCACAGCTCCACCACGCGCGCCTCGCCCGCGCGGCAGCCGGCGATGATCGCGAACAGGTCGGCGCGATTCATCTCGGGGATGCGCACGTTGTTGAGGATCAGCCCGAGCACGTCCTCCTGCACGACGCCGCGCTCGACGACCTTGATCGGCGGGATGATGATGCCCTCGCCGAAGATCGTCTTGGCGCCCGTCGGCAGCGCGCCCGGGAGCGGGCCGCCGGCGTCCATCATGTGGCCGAACTGCGAGGCCCAGCCGACGAGCTCGTCCTCGAAGAAGATCGGCACGAGCACGAGCCAGTCGTTCGTGTGGCTGATCGAGCCCGAGCACTTGAACGGGTCGGCGCAGAGGATCACGTCGCCCGGGTAGATGCCGCGCGTCCAGTCGGCCATCATCTCGTTGATGTAGGCGCCGAACTGCCCCACGACCATGCGGCCGCGCGGGTCGGTGATCATCGGGAACTCGTCGTGCTGCTCCCGGATGACCGGGCTCATCGCCGAGCGGAAGAGCACGGCGTCCATCTCGTAGCGCGCGCTCTTGAGTGCGCCCTCGATGATGTCCAGCGTGACGGGATCGATCTCGACGTCGGTCGGGATCGCGGCGATTCTCAGCTCTTCGGTGGCAGCCATGCTCACGCCCCGGGGTTGATGAGGAGGTTGAAGTGGATGTCGACCTCGGCCGTGAAGCCGGGCAGCACCACCGTGGTCGAGTCGAACTCCGTGACGACGGCCGGGCCCGGGATGCGCGCACCCGGGCTCAGCTTCGAGCGGTCGTAGATGCGCGTCGGCACGTTCTCGCCCTCGAAGAGGATCGCGTGCTCCTCGACGACGGCGCCGGACGGATCCGCGCCGCCCGCGGTGCCGGTCGGCAGCTCGGGCTTCTGCACCGAGCCGTTGCCGATCGCGCGCAGGTTGACGATCTCGCTCGCGGTGGCGTGCATGCGGAAGCCGTAGAGCTGCTCGTGCAGCGCGTTGAAGCGCTCCTCGAGGTCGCCCAGGCCGTCCGCGCGCACCTTCGCCGCGTCGAGCGCGACCGGGATCTCGTAGCCCTGGCCGTGGTAGCGCATGTCCGCGACGTAGCTGAGGCGCTGGTCGCCGGCCGCGATGCCCTCGGAGTCCATCCACTCGCGGGCGCGCCCGCCGAGCTCCTCGAGGATTCCCGCGACCTCGTCGGCCGGCGCCTCGCGCACCAGGCGGATGAGCGTGCGGGCGAACTCGTTGCGGAAGTCCGCGACGAGGTCGCCGATCGCGCACAGCAGGCCGGGCGACGGCGGGACGATCACGGGGTAGCTCCCCATGAGCTTCGCGACGGCGTTCGCGTGCAGCGGCCCTGCGCCGCCGAAGGCGACGAGCGCGAAGTCGCGCGGGTCGTGGCCGCGCTGCACCGAGACCAGGCGCAGCGCGCCCGCCATGTTCTCGTTGACGATCGAGAGGATGCCGTCCGCGGCCTGCTCGAGCGAGAGGTTCATCGCGTCGGCGATGGTCTGCACCGCGGCGCGCGCGCCCTCGACGTCGAGCGCCATCTCGCCGCCCAGGAGGCGCGGCGGGAGGTGGCCGACGACGACGTTCGCGTCGGTCACCGTCGGCTCGGTGCCGCCCTTGCCGTAGGCCGCCGGGCCGGGCTCGGCACCGGCCGACTGCGGGCCGACGCGGAGCGCGCCGGTCAGCTGGGGCACGTGTGCGATCGAGCCGCCGCCCGCGCCCACCGTGTGGACGTTGACGCTCGGGATCTTGATGCGGAAGTGGCTGATGGACGTCTCGCGCCCGATCGTCGGCTCGCCGTTCTGGCACAGCGCGACGTCGGTGGACGTCCCGCCCATGTCGAACGTGAGGATGTTCGGGTAGCCCGCCTTGACGGCCACGTGGAGCGCTCCGGCGACGCCGCCGGAGGGGCCCGAGAGCACGCCGTAGATCGGGTTCCGCTGCGCCTCCGTGGTCGTCATCAGACCCGCATCGGAGCGCAGGATGTTGACGTCGCAGGTGGTGCCGAGCTCCTTGAGCGAGCTCTGCAGCCCCTTCACGTAGGAGGCGACGGTGGGCCGCACGTACGAGTTCATGCAGGCGGTGAGCGTGCGCTCGTACTCGCGGAACTCGGGCAGCACGTGGGAGCTGAGCGTGACGGGGAAGCCCGGGTAGAGCTCCTCCACGATCGCCCCGATCTCCTCCTCGTGCGCGCTGTTGACGTACGAGTTGATCAGGCCGACGGTCAGCGACTCGACGCCGGAGTCGACGAGGTCGCGGACGATGCCCTTGACCTGCTCGCGGTCGACGGGCGTGACGACCTCGCCGCGCGCGTCGAGGCGCTCGATCGCCTCGCGCGTGTCCGAGAGCAGCGCGGGCGGATCGGGCTTGATCATGATGATCCAGCCCGCCAGCGGGCCCGGCGTCTGCGAGCGCGCGAGGTGCAGGATCTGCTTGAAGCCGGTCGTCGTGATCAGGCCGACGCGCGCGCCCTTGCTCTCGAGCACGGCGTTGGTCGCGACCGTCGTGCCGTGCACGATGTTGCGCAGCTCGGACGGCGCGATGCCGGCCTCGGCGCAGATGCGCTCGACGCCGGTGAGGACGCCGAGCGACGGGTCGGCCGGCGTCGTAGGGGTCTTGACCCTGAACTGCAGGTCGTCCTCGTCGTTGACGAGGAACAGGTCGGTGAACGTCCCACCGACGTCCACGCCGAGGCGGTAGGCCATCAGCCGTCCTTCGTTTGCGTGTCGATGCTCATGCGATGCCTGTCTCTCTCAGCTCTGCGATCTCCTTGGCCGAGAGGCCGAGCTCGCCGAGCACGTCGTCGTTGTCTGCGCCCACCTTCCAGCGCGCGCCCTGGCGCACGCTCCCGGGCGTTCCCATCAGCTTCGGCACGACGCCGTTGCCGGCGATCGTGCCGTGCACGTCGTCCTCCCACTCGACCACCAGCCCGCGCTCGCGGAACCAGGGGTCGGCGTGGATGTCCGCGGCCGTGTAGACCGGCGCGCACACGACGCCGGCCGCGTTGACGATGTCGTCGAGCTCGGCGGCGGTGTGCTGCAGCGCCCACTCGCCGATCAGCTCGTCGAGCAGCAACTGGTGCTCGCCGCGCGCGGTGTGATCGGCGAAGCGCGGGTCGTCGCCCCACTCCTCGTGGCCCATCAGCGCGGCCAGGCGCTTCCAGAGCGTGTCGTGGTTGGCGGCGATCACGACCCACTTGCCGTCCTTCGAGCGGTACACGTTCGAGGGCGCGATCTTCGGCAGGAACGGGCCCGTGGGCTCGCGCACGAAGCCGACCTTGTCGTACTCGACCGTCAGCGACTCGGTCATGGCGAAGCAGGCGTCCGCGATCGCGGCGTCCACGACCTGGCCCGTCGCGCCGCGGGCGTCGCGCGCGTAGAGCGCCATCAGGATCCCCTGGAACGCCGACTGCGCGGCCAGCGTGTCGCCGAGCGAGATGCCCGTGCGCGGCGGCGCCTGGTCGGGGTAGCCGTTGATGTAGCGGAGGCCGGCGATCGCCTCGCCGCCGGCCGCGAAGCCCGCGCGGTCGCGGTAGCTGCCGCTCTGCCCGTAGCCGGACACGCGCGCGTAGATGCAGCCCGGATTGACCGCGTGCACCTGCTCGGGGCCGAGGTTCCAGCGCTCCATCGTGCCCGGGCGGAAGTTCTCGACGATGACGTCGGCGGTCGCGCACAGCTCGGCCGCGATCTCCTGGCCGCGCGCCTCGCGCAGGTTGAGCGCGACGGAGCGCTTGTTGCGGCTGAGCACCGACCACCACAGCGAGTGGTCGTTGTGCCGCAGCCGGCCCCACTCCCGCATCGGGTCGCCGCCCGGCGGCGCCTCGACCTTGATGACGTCCGCCCCGAAGTCGCCGAGCAGCGTGCCGACGAACGGGCCGGCGAGCAGCTGTCCGAACTCGATCGCGCGCAGGCCGGTGAGCGGCCCGTTGGCGAGGGCGTCAGTTGCCATTCGTCTCCGCGACGAGCGCGTCCTTGGCCCGCAGGATGTGCATCCGCATGACCGCCTCGGCGCGCTCGGCCGAGCCCTCGCCGAGCGCCGAGACGAGCTCGCGATGGCAGGTCTGCGAGAACGCGCGGTGCGCCTCGTCGCGCCAGAACGCCGTGCGGAAGCTGCGCGGGATGCCCGCCGTCGCCCGCAGCGCGGCCGACAGCCGCGGACTCGCGGCGGCCTCGATGACGATCGCGTGGAACTCCTCGTTCCAGCCGATCTGATCCTCGATCGCCGCGGCCTCGCGGCCTCCGCGGGCGTCCGAGAGCGCCACCAGCGCGCGCAGCCGGTCGAGTTGATCCTCGCGCACCCGCAGCGCGGCGCGCGCGGCAGCGGCCGGCTCGAGCAGGGCGCGAATCTCGTAGAGGTCGATGAGGTCGGAGCTCGCGAACGAGCGCACGAGCGCTCCGCGGCGCGGCTCGATCTCGACGAGCCCCTCGCCCTCGAGTTGGACGAGCGCCTCTCGCACGGGCGTGCGCGAGCTGCCGAAGCGCTTCGCGAGCGTCGCCGTCCGCAGCCGTTGACCCGGCCCGAACTCCCCCGAGAGAATCGCCTCGCGCAGCGCCTCGGAGACGCGCAGCGAGCTGGTCGGGCTGGGCGTGATCGGCGAGGCGGCGCTCAAGGAGTGCATACAAAACCACGCCGTCCGACCGAAAGCAAGCGAAGAAGCCCGCATTTTGCATTCAAAGCGGCGCACCAACGTTGGTGCAACAACGGGGTCTGGCCCGCAACGTGCGGGTCTGACCCCGGTCCTGCGGACCTGGCACCGGCCTTGCGGACCTGTCCCCAGAGTGTTGTCCGCGCGCTGCGCTTTAGCGCGCCAGCGCGTGGTATTCGGGGTTCGGGAGCATCCCGGTGGCGTGCGCCATGCGGTTCGTGAAGTTGAACATCGCCGCGATCTCGATCACGTCCCAGAGGTCTTCGTCGCTCAGGCCGTGCTCCCTGAGCGTGTCGAGGTCGGTGTCCTCGACCTCGGCCGGCGCGAGCGTCAGCACGCGGGCGTAGTCCAGGATTGCGCGCTGCCGTGGCGTGATCTCGGCCCGCTTGTAGTCGAGCGTGATGAGATCGCCGTTGACCGGGTCGCGCGTGAGCTTGCGCACCGAGTAGCCGTGCGCGACGAGACAGTAGGAGCACGCGTTCGCCATCGAGACGGCGACCGCGATCATCTCGCGCTCGGCCGCGGGCAAGGACTCGGTCGGCTCCATCACGGCGTCGAAGTGATTCATCCAGGCGGCCAGACGCGACGGCCGCCACTGGTACGCGAGGAAGACGTTCGGCACGAACCCGAGCTTCTCGCGGCACTTCGCGTAGAGGGCCTGGATCTCGGGCGAGAGCTCGCTCTCGTCACCGGCGGGGAAGTGGCTGATGCGGGACATGCCGCGAGGGTATCCGCCGTGCAAGATCGGGGTCAGGTCCGCAACGACCGGGGTCAGACCCGCACGTCGCGGGTCTGACCCCGGTCTTGCACGCTAGAGGCTGTGGCGGCGCAGGAGGCCTCTGGCGATGATCAGCTTCTGGATCTCGTTCGTGCCCTCTCCTATGAGGAGGAGGGGGTTGTCGCGGTAGAGGCGCTCGATCTCGAATTCCTTCGAGTAGCCGTAGCCGCCGTGGATGCGCATCGACTCCTCGACGCAGCGCTGGGCGACCTCCGTCGCGAAGAGCTTCGCCATGCCGGCTTCCACGTCCGCCCGGCCGCCGGCGTCCTTCTTGCGCGCCGCGGCTGCGATCAGGTGCTTGGCGGCCTCGATGCCCGTGGCCATGTCGGCGAGCTTCGCCTGGATCAGCTGGTGCTGGGCGATCGGCTTGCCGAACGCGGAGCGCTCCTGGGCGTAGCGGATCGCGAGCTCGTAGGCGCGCAGCGCGACGCCGAGACCGCGGGCGCCGACGTTGATGCGACCGGTCTCGATGCCGCTCATCATCTGGTAGAAGCCCTGGCCCTCGCCCGCGGGCCCGCCGAGGATCGTCGAGGCCGGGCACGCGGTGGTCCTCGAACACGACCTCGGTCGACTCGACGCCCTTGTAGCCGAGCTTCGGCAGCCCCTCCTCCGGGATCGTGATCCCGCCCTGCTTGCCCGTGCCCGGCTCCTTCTCGACGATCAGCGCCGTCATGCCGCCCTGCGGCGGGTCGGCGGTCGGATCCGTCTTGACGAGCAGGGCCATGAGACCGGCGCGCGCGCCGTTCGTGACCCACATCTTCTGACCGTTGATCACGAGCTCGTCGCCGTCGCGGCGCGCGGTCGTGCGGATGGCGCGCACGTCGGAGCCCGCCTCGGGCTCGGTCATCATGAAGCAGCAGCGCACCTCGCCCGCCGCGATCGCCGGCAGGTAGCGGTCCTTCTGCTCCTGCGTGCCGTGCCCGGCCAGCATGCCGCTCACGATGTAGACGCCGTTGACGATCCCGGCGACCGACATCCAGCCGCGCGAGAGCTCCGCGATCGCGAGCGCGTAGGTCGTCAGATCGAGCCCGAGGCCGCCGTACTCCTCGGGGATGCGCATCCCGAACAGGCCCATCTCACGCAGCCCGGCGACGATCTCCTCGGGGTAGGTGTCGCTCGCCTCGAGGTCGTGGGCGACGGGGATGATCTCGTTGTCGACGAACTCCCGGACGGCGTTCAGGATGTCGAGCTGCTCGTCCCGGAGGTCGAGGCCGTCGAAGCTGCAAATCCGTTCGCCCATACGCGTCTCCCTCTCGTCCCGGAATAGGTCAGACCTTTGCGGAAGAGTGTAGTCTCACGCGTCGTTGAGAGGTCTTGGCGCACGCATCCCGGTCCCGCTGCTGTTGCTCATCACGATGATCTTCTGGGGCGCCGCGTTCAGCGTGACCGAGGTCGCGCTGCGCCATACGACGCCCGCCTTCACGGCGTTTTCGCGCGGCGCGCTCGGCTTCCTCGTGATGCTCCCGTTCCTCCGCCTGTTCGGCGCCCGGCTGCCGCGCACCTGGCGCCTCTGGGGGTTCGCCGCGCTGATGGGACTCGGCGGCACCGCGTTGTCACTCGTCGGCCTCGCCGAGGGAACCGTCCGCGCCGGGCCCGCGATCGCGGCCGTGCTGCTCAACACGGCTCCGTTCTTCGTCGCCGTGATCGCCCGGCTGACACTCGATGAGCGGATCACCGCCTTGCGCGTGCTCGGCCTCGCCGTCGGCTTCGCCGGGGTGCTCGTGATCATCTTCGCCGGCGGCTCCTCGAGCGGCAGCGACGTGGTCGTCGGCTCGATCCTCACGCTGGTCGGCGCGATCGGCTACGGCTGCGCGGGACTGCTCGTGCGCTACCTCGTACTGAGCGGCGAGCCGTTCGACCTGCTCGGGATCATGGCCGCGCAGTTCCTCTGCGGCGGCATCCTGCTGCTCCCCTACCTCTTTCTCTCGGGCGATCTGGGCGGGAGCGACTGGGACTCGCCCGAGCTGTGGTGGTCGATCGCGTTCATCGTGGTCGGCGCGCAGGTGGTCGCTTTCCTGACGTTCTACAGCGCTCTCGCGCGCTGGCCGGGCTCGCGCGTGTACCCGTGGGCGTTCCTCGCGCCGGTGATCGCGATCGTGATCGAGGCGTTCCGCGGCAACCTCCCCGGCGCGTGGTCGACGGCCGGCATGGCAGTGGTCGTGGCCGGGATCGTGATCGTCAGCCTCCCCGCGGCGGAGGCGAAGCCGGCGGCTCCGGCCGCGACGACCTAGACCTCGACGTCGCCGAACACGCCCGCCTCGGCGAGCCGGTCGACATCCGCATCCGAGTAGCCGCACTGCCCGACGAGCACCTCGCGCGTGTGCTCGCCCCGCCGGGGCGCGAGCCGCAGCTCGGTGAGACGCCCGTCGACGCGCAGCGGCGAGCGGATCTGGCGCACGGTGCCGAGCACGGGATGCTCGGTCTCGGCGATCAGGTCGCGCGCGATCGTCTGCGGATCGCTGACTGCGCCGGCCATGTCGTTGACCGGGCCGCACGGGACGCCGGCCGCGCGCAGCCGCTCGAGCCACGAGGCCGAGCCATCGGTCAGCAGCACGGCTGCAAGCTCGCTCACGCACGCGTCGCGATTCTCGTGGCGCGCGGCCATGCGCGAGAAGCGCGGGTCGTCGATCATCCACTCGAGCCCGAGCTCGCCGCACAGGAGGTCGAAGAACTTGTCCTTCGCGCAGCCGATCACGATCCACCCGTCGGCCGTGCGGAAGTTCTGGAACGGCACGATCGACGGGTGCGCGGAGTTGGCGATGCGCTCCGGCTCGTAGCCGCGCGAGAGGTGCCAGGTCGAGACGTACATGTTGAGGTTCATCGCCGTCTCGAACAGCGAGATGTCGCAATCGCTGCCGACGCCGTCGCGGCGCGCACCCCAGAGCGCGCACATCAGCGCGAGCGCGGCCGCATACCCGGTCGCCATGTCGACGAGCGAGAGCCCGGTCTTGACGGGCGGGCCGTCCGGCTCGCCGGTCAGCGACATCCACCCCGCGTACCCCTGCAGGATGTAGTCGTAGCCGCCCTCCTCGGCACGCGGCCCGGTCATGCCGAAGCCCGAGAGCGAGCAGCACACGATCGCCGGGTTGACGCTCTCGAGGTCGGAGTAGCGGATGCGCAGCTTCTCCGGCCCGTCGCCGCGCAGGTTGCTGTAGACGGCGTCGGCCGAGCGCACGAGCGCCTCGAAGACCGGCCGCGCCTCGGGGTGCGTGAGGTCGAGCGAGACGCTGCGCTTGTTGTGGCAGAACGTCTCGAAGAAGAGCGAGTCCTCGCCCTCCTGGTACGGCGGCACGTAGCGGCCGACGTCGCCGCGGCTGCGCGGATCCTCGATCTTGATCACGTCCGCCCCGAGGTCGGCGAGGTGGACGCTGCCCCACGGCCCCGCCCCGTACTGCTCGATGGCGACGATCGTGACGTCCTCGAGCGGCGGCCTTCTCATGCCGCGGCGCGGCGCCGCAGGTACTCGATGCACGCGTCGGTCGTCGTGACCTCGCAGTAGCGCCGCTGGCAGTCGAGCAGGTTCGCGTCGTGCGGGCCCTGCGCCTGGTCGCCGACGCCGTCCTCGGGCACGAGCGTGAGGAAGCCGCTCGAGAACGCGTCGACGATCGTGGCGCGCACGCAGCCCGACGTCGTGCAGCCGGTGACGATGACGGTGTCGACCCGCTGGGCGTTGAGCAGCGCGGCGAGCGGCGTGCCGGCGAAGACCGACGGCCACTTCTTCGCGATCACCGCGTCGGACGGATCGAGCAGGCGCTCGTCGATCTCGACCCAGGGCGTGCCGACCGTGATCTCGGCGAGCTTCGGCACCTTGCGGCTCCACAGCCCGAGCCCGCCCTCCGCCTCGCCGAACGAGACGTGGAACTGGAACACGGGCACGCCGGTCTCGCGCGCGACCGGCAGCAGCCGCGCGGTGTTGACGACGCCGCGCTCGATCAGCGGCGTGCCGCCGAGCCCGAGGCCGTCGGTCGTGAACGCCTTCTGGTAATCGACGACGAGGATCGCGGGACGGTCGCCGGGCTCGACCGTCCCGCGCCCATAGTCGCCATAGCCGGAGTCTTCCGTCACGTCGCCTTCGCGTAGGGCGAGATCGCCATCGGGTGCGGCGTCGAGACGAGCTTCAGCAGCTCGCCCTGGAAGTCCGCCCCGCGCTCGCTGCGCAGCTTCGCGCGCAGCTCCTCGGTCGCCTTCTCGTCGACGACGAGATCCTCCGAGATCACGACGCCGTAGGCCTCGCGCGCGAGCTCGATGGAGGTGAAGTCGTCGAGCACGTCCTCGAGCACCATCCGCACCTCGCGGTCGAGCGGATTGCCGTAGCCGCCGGAATTGGGCTCGGTGAGCTGGATGACCTCGCCGGCGCCGCACAGGAAGCCGGTCACCTTCGCGGGGATGTCGCGCTCGTTGCCGTCCTTGTCGATGAACGTCGACTTGCCCGGCAGCCCGTCGTAGCCGCCGAAGATGCCGCGCGGCGGATCGGTGTGGCGGTCGCCCTCGCAGGAGTACACGCCGGGCTCGAGGAAGCGGTTCTTGCGCACGATCCCGATGCCCCCGCGCCACTGGCCGGGCGCGGCGGGGTCGTCGCGCAGCTCGTAGCGGTCGCAGCGCATCGGGAAGCGCATGTCGAGCTCCTCGATGGGGTTGTTGCGCGTGTTCGCCATCAGGCAGTCGACCGAGTCCATGCCGTCGCGGCCCTTGCGCCCTCCGTACGACCCCTCGTCGACCTCGAGGTAGAGCCAGTACTCGCCCTTCTCCGGGATGAATCCGGCGTAGGAGCAGAAGTGCAGCGCCGCCGAGTTGCCGGCGGTCACGAGATCCGGGACGACGGCCGAGAGCGCCACGATCGTGTTGTCGACGACGCGCTGGACCTGGCAGAAGCGCGAGAAGCACGCGCGCGGGAAGTTCGGGTTGAAGATCGTCCCCTTGGGCGCGACCACGGTCACGCAGCGGAAGATCCCGTCGTTCTGCGGCACCGGCTCGTCGAGCCGGTCCTGGTCGAGCAGCAGCGTACGTATCGCGAAGTACGCCCCGACCAGCAGTGACCCCTCGAAGGGCACGTTGTACCCCGTCGGCACCTCGGCGTTCGAGCCGGTCAGGTCGATCGTGATGTGATCGCCGTGGACGATGATCTTCGTCTCGACGCGCAGGCGCACGTCGCGGTTGCGGCCGTCGTCGTCGAGCCAGGCCGTGGGCGCGACGTACTCGCCGTCCGGGAGCTTCGAGATCTCGGCGCGCAGGCGCTTCTCGGAGTAGTCCATCCAGTCGTACGCCGACGACATGCAGACGTCCGCGCCGTACTTCTCGAGCAGCCGGTAGAAGCGGTCGCGACCGAGGATGCAGGCGGCCATCATCGCGTGCATGTCGCCGCGGTTCATGGTCTCCGTGCGCACGTTGTCGAAGACCATCTTGTCGAGGTCCTCGTTGAGAACGCCCTCGTTGTACCACTTGAGCCCGTTGTAGATCTTGGACTCGGCGTACATGTCGAACGAGTCGGCGTTGATGCCCGGATAGGAGCCGCCGACGTCGAGCACGTGGGCGGTCACCGCGGTGAAGCCGATCAGCTCGCCCTCCCACAGGATCGGCACGGCGACGGCGATGTCCGGGGTGTGCGAGGCGCCCAGGTACGGGTGGTTGTGGATGATCACGTCACCCTCCTTGAGATCCTCCTTCTTGATGCGCTGGAGGAACCCGCGGATGTACCAGGGGAGCGATCCGATGTGCATCGGCGTCGACTCCGACTCGCACAGCTCGCGCCCGTCGGGGTCGAAGATGCCCGCGCCGAGATCCTCGGACTCGCGGATGATCGAGCTGTAGCTCATGCGGAAGAGCACGCCCGCCATCTCCTGGGCGATGGCGTCGAACGCACCGCCGAGGACGCGGAGCGTGATGGGGTCGACGTCGACCCGCTTGCGCTGTGGGGGGCCGGGAGAGACACCGACTTCAGGCAGATCAGCCATGGAGAACCTCTTCCTCTCAGTGTCCGCGTTCCGCGGCGCGCTGGACGGCCTCGGAGTAGGTGATGACGAGGTTGCCGACACCGTCGACCGTGCACGTGAAGCCCGGTGGGATGACGCTTGTCGAGTCGAACTGCGTGATGATCGCCGGCCCTTCGACGACGTTGCCGGCGAGCAGCTCGGTGCGCTCGTAGAACGCCGTCGCGACCTTCTTGAGCTCGCCGCCATCGCGGAACCAGGCGTCGGCGGTGAGCTTGAGCGCGCCGGCCGGCGGCGTCGCGTCGCCGCTCGCCACCTGCGGCGCCGTGAGTCCCGGCATGACGCCGACGGCGCGCACGCGCACGTTCGCGATCTGCACGTCGGCATCCTCGAAGCGGCGCGAGTACTCGCGCTCGTGGATGTCGTGGAACGTCGCCTTCATGGCGTCGATCCAGGCCTTGTCGATCGTGCCCGTGCCGACGTCGATCCGCAGCTCGTAGCCCTGGCCCTCGTAGCGCGCCTCGGCGATGTTCTCGAGCCGCACCTGGCTGCGATCGATGTCGTCGGTCTCGAACTGCGCGATCGCCTCCTCCTGCAGCTTCGCGAACTGCGCCTCGAGCGCCGCGCAGGCGGCGCTGTCGGTGTACAGCGCCGAGGCCATCGCGTACGACGTCGCGACGTACTCGTAGACCATGTCCGTGGTCAGCAGGCCGAGCGCCGCCGTGATGCCCGGGTAGCTCGGCACGAGCACGTTCTTGACGCCGACCTCGGGCGCGATCTCCGGTGCGAAGAGCGGGCCGCCGCCGCCCTCGGCGACGAGCACGAACTCGCGCGGGTCGAAGCCCTTGCGCACGGACGCCTGCTCGATCGCGTCGACCATCGAGTGGACGAGGATGCGGTAGACGCCCATCGCCGCCTCCTCGATGGAGGTGCCGAGCGTCCCGGCCAGGTGCTTGTCGATCGCCTCGCGCGCGAGATCCTCGCGCAGGCCCATCTTGCCGCCCAGGAACAGCTCCGGGCGCAGCCAGCCGAGCACGACCATCGCGTCCGTCGCGGTCGGCTCCGTGCCGCCGCGGTTGTAGGCGACCGGGCCCGGATCGGCGCCCGCCGAGCGCGGCCCGACGCGGAAGATCCCGCCCGGGTCGACGTATGCGATCGATCCGCCGCCGGCGCCGATCGTGTCCACGTCGACCATCGGGATCATCGCCTGGTACGGCCCGACCTTCGTGTCCAGGAGGTGCTTCATGCGCAGCTTGCCGTCCTGCGCGAGGCCGATGTCGGCCGACGTCCCGCCGACGTCGAGCGTGATGACGTTGTTCTCGCCCGACTGCCGGCCCGTCCAGATGCCGCCGACGACGCCCGCGATCGGGCCCGACATGAGCAGGTTGACCGGCTTCTCCATGGCGCCCTCGGGCGTCGCGACGCCCGCGGCCGAGGTCATCAGGTGGATGCCCGACTTGACGTTCATCGCGCGCAGCGCGGCGTCGAAGCGGCCGATGTAGCTCGAGACCTTGGGGCCGACGTAGGCGTTGAGGCCGACGGTCGAGAAGCGCTCGTACTCGCGGTACTGCGGGATGACCTCGCTGGAGACCGAGAGGAACGCCTCCGGGAACTCCTCGCGCGCGATCGCCGCGACGCGCTTCTCGTGCTCGGGATTGAGGAACGAGAACAGCAGGCACACCGAGACGGCCTCGACCTGCGCCTCCTTGAGCCGCCGCACCTGGGCGCGCACCTCGTCGTCGTCGAGCGGGATCAGGACGTTGCCGTCCTTGTCGATCCGCTCGTTCACGGTGAGCCGGAAGCGCCGCCGCACGATCGGGAACGCCTGCCACGGCAGGTTCTGCCAGAGCGAGAAGTTCATGGGCTTCTTGTGCCGCGCGATGTGCATGATGTCGCGGTAGCCCTTGGTCGTGATCATCCCGACCTTGGCGCCGTTGTGCTCGATCACGATGTTCGTCGCGACCGTCGTCCCGTGGAAGACCTGGTCGAGCTGCGCGGGCTCGATGCCGGCCATGGCGCACAGCTCGCTGATGCCCTGGACGGTTCCGATCGACGGATCCGCGGGCGTCGACGGCGTCTTGTGGACGATGACCTTCCCAGCCTCGTCGTCGATGTAGATGAGGTCGGTGAAGGTACCGCCGACGTCGACTCCGATTCGACGCATTCCGTCTCCCTCTGATCAGGTGGCAGTCGCCAGGTCAGCCAGCGCAGGCCCGGGCACGGCGGTCGTTCGCCGCGCGTCAGCCGTTTATAGATGCAGAGCGCGCCGCGGTCAACATCCCACCGGAATAGGTCGGACGTTTCGTATCGGCGGTCACAGGCTGGCGCGCAGGATCGCCTCGAGATCGCCGTCCGTCACCGGGCAGGGCGCGCACACGAGCAGGCGCTGCTGCTTCACGGCGCCCGCTACGAGATCGGGCAGGTCGTCCTCGCCGTAGCCGATCTCGCGCAGCCCGGCGGGCGCGCCGACGGCGCGCATGAGCTCCTCGAACGCGCGCGGCAGCGCGTCGTGATCGTCCGGCCTCGACGGGCTGTCCCGTGAGCAGCTCGGCTGCGCGGCGATGCCGCTCGGGCGCCGCCGGCTCGGTGAACCGGAACGACGCGGGCGCGGTCAGCACGACCGCGATGCCGTGCGGCACGAAGCGATCATCGCCCGGGTAGCCCGGCGGCTTCCACTCGTGCTTGAGGCCGGCGATCGGATACGAGCACGCGTGCGGGATGTGCACGCCGGCCTGCCCGAACGCGCGGCCGGCGGCCGACGCCGCGAGCGCCATGTCGTTGCGCGCCCCGCGGTCGGATCCGTCGGCCATCGCGCGGCGCAGGCCGCCGCCCGCGAGCGCGGATCGCCTGCTCGCTCCAGACGTCCGAGACGGGGTTGGCGCCCTGATACGGCGGCCGCCCGTCGGGCGTGGCGGCGCGCGGGCGCGCGTCGTAGGCGATCGCGGTGTACGACTCGATCGCGTGGCAGAGCACGTCGAGGCCGACCGAGGCCGTGACGGCGCGCGGCGTCGTCAGCGTCAGGTCGGGGTCGACGATGCCGAGCAGCGGGCGCAGGTAGGCGTGCGAGATCCCCGTCTTGACGTGGTGCTCGGGCAGGTCGATGATCGCCACCGTCGTCGCCTCGGCCCCGGTGCCGCCGGTCGTCGGCACGCCGAACAGCGGCAGCAGCGGGCCGGGCACGGGCGTGCCCTTGCCGATCGGCGGGTTGAGGTAGTCGTAGATGCCGCCGGGGTGCGTCGCGAGCAGCGCGGCGATCTTCGCGGTGTCGATGGACGACCCGCCGCCCAGCCCGACGAAGCCGTCGAACCCGCCCTCGCGCGCGGCCTCGACCGCGAGCGCGACGGACGACTCGCTCGGCTCGATGCCGCTCTCGGCGAAGACCTCGGCCTCGACGCCCGCGGCGCGGATCGCCTCCACGACGGGGTCGATCAGGCCGATCGCCGCGAGCTGCGGGTCGGTGACGACGAGCGCGCGCGTGACGCCCGCCTGACGCAGGTGCCAGCCGGTCTCGAGCGCCGCCCCCGGCCCGAACACGAGCGGCGTGCCGGCGACGGTGAAGATGCTCTCGTTCGCACTCACGGAATCACGTCCCATTCGTCCTTGCCGAGGGTGTCGTTGAGCTCGTCGAACGGCATCATCCGCGGCACGATCGCGCGCGTCGAGCCGTGCTCGCGCAGCGATGCGGCGAGCTCCTTCGTCGACTGCGACGCGGCGAACAGCGTCGAGGTGGGATACAGCGCGATCGAGAAGCCGAGCGCCTCGAAGGCCGCCGCGCCCAGGTCGGGCGTCCTGCCGTACTCCGAGATGTTGACGAGCAGCGGCTTGCCGATCCCGGCGGATCCGATCGCGCGCAGCTCGTCCTCCGAGCGCGGTGCGTCCACGAAGATCACGTCGGCGCCGGCGGCGGCGTAGCGGTGCGCGCGGGCGATCGCGTCCTCGAGGCCGGTCACGGCGATGGCATCGGTGCGCGCGACGATCAGCGTGTCGGGGTCGGCGCGGGCGTCCAGCGCGGCGCGCAGCTTCTGCTCGTGCAGCTCGGGCGCGATCACGTCCTTGCCCTCCATGTGCCCGCAGCGCTTCGGGAAGACCTGATCCTCGAGCTGGATGCCGGCCACGCCGGCGCGCTCGAGCTCGTGCACGGTGCGGATCACCTGCGCGACCTCGCCGTAGCCCGTGTCGGCGTCGGCGATCACGGGGAGCGAGACGGCGGAGCAGAGGCGGCGGGCGTGATCGACCATCTCGGTCGAGCTCGTGATGCCGAGATCGGGCAGTCCGAAGGCCGCGGCCGAGGCCGCGTAGCCGCCGCGATACAGCGCCTCGAAGCCGGCGCGCTCGAGCAGCCTGCCGGTGAGCGCGTCGAACGCCCCCGGGACGACCAGGATCTCGGGCTGCGCGAGGCGCGCGCGCAGCGCACTCCTGCGATCGGCGCCGGCGATCAGACGCCCCATTCCGCGTCGGTGACCGGGAAGAGATCCTGCACCTGCTCGGCGTCCCGCTTGTAGACCATCATCGTGCGCCGGAACTCGATCACGACCTCCTTGCGCTGATTGATGCCGCGCGAGCGGATCCCGACGATGCCCGCGTACGGCCGCGAGGCCGACTCGCGCAGCTCCAGCACCTCGGACTCGCACCACAGCGTGTCGCCGGCGAAGACCGGGTTCGGCAGCTTGATGTCGTCCCAGGCGAGGTTCGCCATGGCGTTCTCGGAGACGTCGGTGACCGAGAGGCCCGGTCACGAGCGAGAGCGTGAACGCGCTGTTGACGAGCGGCTTGCCGAACGGCGACTTCTCGGCGAACGGCGTGTTGAAGTGCGACTGGTTCGTGTTCAGCGTGAGATTCGTGAACCAGATGTTGTCGGTCTCGGTGATCGTGCGCCCGAGCCGGCTGCGGTACACGTCGCCGACGGTGAAGTCCTCGTAGAACCGGCCCTGCCAGCCCGTCACAACTCCCATCTCCGCACCTCCGCATTAGGTCAGACCAATCGGGAGGGGACGCCGGTGCTACGCGCGGGACGGATGCCCGGGCGTGCCCGGCCGCGCCGGCGGGGCCGCCGCGCGGCGCCTGGCTGCAAGGAGTCGCTACTTCGTCCCGGCGTACTCGCCGAGCCCGTACTTGCGGTTGAGGGCGTCACTGCGCGCGCTCAGCGCCACGAGCCACGCAGGCGTCGCTCGTCGCCCGCAGCGTGCGAATCCCGAGCCCGTACTTCTGGTTGAGAGCCTTCGCTTCTCGCCTGGAGGCCCACCAGCCACGCGGGTGGCGTCGTGCGTACCACGGCCGGGCCTTCGGCGTGCGCCGGCCCGGCGGGGCGTTGCGCACCCGCGGGCACGGCGATTGCGACTACCAGGATCGCCGCGACGATGCCTGTGCCGATACCGAGCTTCCTGCCGAACATCTCGCCCTCCTGTCTCCCGGTGCGCCGATGCGGCTGCCGGATGCGCCAGAGACTCGGCCTGCTCGTCCAGGGATCGGTAGGGCGCGGTCAGGCGCCGGTAAGGACCGGGTCGGGAGCGGTGCTATAGGCTCGTCCGTCGAGAGCCTCATTCAATGGATGTCAACGTCCTTGGTCCGCTCGAGATACGCGGCCGCGGGGGCCGGGAGATCAAGCTGCCTGCCGGCCGCGAGCGATCCCTGCTCGTCCTGCTGCTGATCCATCGCGGGGAGGTGGTCTCGACCGACCGCATCGTGGATGCGCTGTGGGGTCATCATCCGCCCGAGACGGCGACGAAGGCGGTTCAGGGGTACGTCTCCCATCTACGCCGGATGCTGGAACCCGAACACGAATCCGGCGACGGTCGCGGCCTCCTCGTGACACAGCAGCCCGGCTACGCGCTGCGCTCGGACGCGGTCACCGTGGATGCAGAGCACTTCGAGCGACTCGTCGACGACGGCACGGCGTGCGCTCGACGACGGAGCGGCGGCCGAGGCCGCACAGGTGCTCGAGGAGGCGCTCGGACTCTGGAGGGGGCGAGCGCTCGAGGAGTTTGCCTTCGACGACTTCGCGCGGGACGAGATCGAGCGTCTCGAGGAGCTGCGGCTAGGCGCGACGGAGGACAAGATCGAGTCGCTGCTCCGTCTCGGGCGCCACGCCGAGATCGTGGGGCAGCTCGCGCGCTCTCGTGGCAGCCCACCCGCTGCGGGAGCGCCTGCGGGGCCAGTGGATGCTCGCGCTCTACCGCAGCGGCCGGCAGGCGGAGGCGCTCGAGGCCTACCGCGACGGCCGCCGGTTGCTCGCGAGCGAGCTCGGGCTGGAGCCGGGCCCGGAGCTCCACCGTCTCGAGCGCGCGATCCTCGCTCAGGATCCCGAGCTCGAAGCGCCGGCGGCGTCTCCGCCGCGCCCGCGAGCAGGTGAGCGCGACGCGCAACCTCCTCCGCGCTCCCGGCTCGGCATCCGGCGCCGGCGCATCGTCGTCGGCAGCGTGCTCCTCGCGCGTCGCGCTGGCGACGCTGGTATTCGTAGTCGCCGGCGCACGTGACCACGATGGCCCTACCCCGGTCGTCGTCACCGCCCCGGCCGTGGTCGTCATCGACGCGAGGACGAACCGCGTCGTGGCGTCGATCCCGGCCGGATCGAAGCCGGCGTCCATCGCCTCGGGCGACGGTGCGATCTGGGTCGGCGATGCCCAGGATGGAACCGTGACGCGCATCGATCCCGTCAGCCGGCGCGTCGTGAAGACGATCGGGATCGGCGCCCCGGCGATCGGCCTCGCAACCGGCGCCGGCAATGTCTGGGTGGCTACCGGTGGCTTCGGCATGGTCGTGCGCATCGACTCCCGCCTCGGCGCCGTGACGCGGCGCATCGAGCTCGGGAAACCGGACGATCCGGTCGTGCCCACCGTCTCCGCCGTCGGGTTCGCGGAAGGGCGACTCTGGGCCGGCGCCTTCGACGGGCTCGTACGCATCGATCCCGACTCGGGGGAGATCATGCGACGAGTCGATCTCGACCAGAATCCGGCTCTCGACATCGCCGCTGGAGGCGGCGCGGTCTGGGCGGCCGTGTTCTCGAGCCGCGCGAAGCGCGTCGATGCGAGCTCGGCGCAGGTGACCGCGGAGTTCTACACGGGCGCGTTCTCGTTCGCGATCGCCCTCGACCGGTCGGCCGTGTGGCTGGCCGGCGCCGACCGCGGACAGCTCTGGAAGATCGACCCCGTGAGGGGCTCGACGCTGCTGACGTCGCGCGCCGGACACGGCTCGACCGCGGTGGCACTCGGGTCCGGCGCCGTGTGGGTTGCATCCTGGACGGATCGCGCGATCGTTCGCGTCGATCCGGCGACGGGCGACGTGCTGGCGACCATCCCGGTGGGAGGCGAACCGCACGACGTCGTCGCGCGCGACGGGCTGGTCTGGGCCGCGGTCCAGCCGGTGCCGACGAGCTAACGCTGCGGGGTGGCGATTTCACCCGCGACGATCCGCTGCACGGAGCCGGACGAGCTCGGCGCGCAGCGAAGCCGGCACCTTCGGACTGACGCGCCCGAGACCCGCACCGCCCTGGCGGAGCGTGAGCACTGTCGTGCGATCGGTGCGAATCCTGCCGCTGCGCACCTGCCGCATCAGCTCGAGGAACGCGGCGTCGTAGTTCTTCAGGACGCTCGTGAGGATGTGAGCGCCGAGGAACGACTGGTCGGTGTCGACGCCGATACCCCACACGCCCGCATCCTTGGCGGCGCGCAGCGTTCCCAGGCCGCACAGACCCGCGACGTTGAACACGGTGCCGGCCCCGCGGGCGATCTGACTCCGTGCGATGGCCTCGCACTTGTTCGCGTCGAGGAAGTCGTCCGAATACCCGGTGAGGACGCTTGATGCCCGGGTCGGCGCTCCGCGCGCCCGCGCGAAAGCCGACGATGAAGTCGTTCACCGGCGGGATGTCGATGCCCCCGACGGCGCCGACGACATCCTTGCCGGATCGCCGTTGCTCGAGCCGAGCGGCAAGCCAGCCCGCGAGATACGCCGCCTGAAGCGGCTGAAGCACGACCGCCTGCACGTTGCGCTTGCTGACTCCGCCGAGCCAGTCCAGCGGAGCGTCGAAGAGAGCGAAGCGAGCTTTCGGAAATCGAGGTGCGACGGCCGCAAGCGCGTCGCTGTAGCTGAGTTCGACGACGATGAGGTCGTAGCCCTGCCGGGCGAGCAGCGACAGCGTCCCGACCGGGTCCTCGCGCACATCCGGTGAGACGACACGGCCACGCATCCCGCTCGTGCGCAGCGCCCGCAAGAAGCCAGGGCAGGCGAAGCTGCCCGTGGAGCAACTGGTCGTGACGAAGACGATCCGCGCGCGGTTCACCTCCGTCTCTGCTCGTGCCGCCGGCGCCAGCGCGCCGGCGAGCACGAGAGCCGCGACGAGCAGGGGCGCGAACCGCATCGCGCCAGGCGGCCGACGCGATCGTCCGGTCAGCGAAGCGCTCCGCATGAACCTGATCCCCACCTTCGTGTCTACGCCGAGTCTGGCGGAGCATAGAGCGGTGTGCGGCCCCGGGACGGACCAGCCGGCTCAGCGCTGGCGAATCGCGAACCAGCCGTCCACGTCGTCACACAGGACGACGTTCGGCGCGTCGTGCTCGTACACGTACACGGGGAGGCCGTTCACGGTCAGCTGCGTCTTGCCGCTCGGCCGCCTGACCGTCCCGAACGTCGCGTCGATCCCCTTGATCCGGCGCTGCACCGGGCCCTTGACGAGCACGGGCGGCCACGCCTTCGCACACGCACCCGTGCAGCGCACCTTGCCGCCCGCCTTCTTCTCGACGTTCCAGGTGTAGAGGCCGAGCTTCCCGGTGGTGGCCAGGACCTTGCCGAGATTGGACGTCTTGATCACGACCACCGGCGGCTTCGTCGCGGCCGGGGACGCGAGTGCGGGCGGCGTCGCTGCTGCGCTCGCCGCGCAGGAGATGGCGGCGACCGCGAGGAGCGGACGGAGGATGGACGTTCGCATGCGGCCTCTGTCGCCCGCGCGGCGCATCCGTTACGCGGGGCTCCGCGCTGAGCTATAACCGCGGCCACCCGATGCGAGGAGTCGTCCGATGGTCAAGGTGATCTTCCTGTTCCGGTTCCGCGCGGATCGCGATCCCGAGGAAGTGCGCACGTGGTGGCTGAACGACCACGGGAAGATCGCGCTCAGGAACCTCGGGATGCTGCGCTACGTGCAGAACCACTTCGTCGGCGCGATCGACGAGGCGCACGCCGGAGCGGGTCTGGGCTACGACGGCTGCGTCGAGGTCTGGTTCAAGGATCGCGAGGCCTACGAGCAGACGATGGCGAGCCCGGAGTGGAAGGCGCTCGAGGACGACGGCCCGAACGGCCTCGACATGACGAGCCTGATGGGCGGCTTCGTGATGGAGCACGTCATGCGCTGGGACGCCGCCCCGGACGGGCGTCCGTACACGACGACCGATCGCGCGCAGATGGCGTGACCGTCAGCTCAGATGACGTGCGGTGCGAGCCGCTCGCTCATCGCGTGCAGCACGCGGCGCTGGATCGACGGCCAGCGCTCGAGCAGGCTCTGGAACTGCTGCGGCCCGATCACGAGCGCACGCACCGGTGTCGCGGTCGTGACGGTCGCGGTCGACGGCCCGCCCGAGAGCAGCGCGATCTCGCCGAAGATCTCCGAGCCGCCGCGCATCTCCGGCACTTTCTTGCCGTCCTTGACGACGTCCACCGACCCCTCGATCAGGACGAAGCACTGCTTCCCGGGCTCGCCCTGCGTGATCAGCGTCTTGCCCTCGGGGAAGTCGATCTCGTCGGCGATGCGGGCGATCTCGCCCAGTTCGCGCTTCGAGCACCCCTTGAACAGGGCGACCTTGCGCAACAGGTCGATCTTGACGTTCCGCAGCATCGGGATCCAGCTTAGCGAGCCGCCGTCGGCGTGTCACGGTCGCGACCGCTACCCGCAGATCGCGACCGCCCGCGCCTTCGCATCGTCGGTCATGGTCTTCAGCGTGGCGTAGGGCTCTCCCGGCGATGTCGCCCGCGATGCGCGTCAGCGCGGTGCGGCGGTGCGCGTCGAGGTACACGAGGTTCGCCGTCTGCCTGACCCGGGCGGCCATCGCGTAGGTGCGGATCGCGCCCCGGCAATCGACCGTCTGACCACGCATGACCTGGGCCACCCGCTTCTCCCAGACGACGCGCTCGGCCCGCAGGTTCGCGCGCCCGGCCTTGACGTAGCACATGCCGAATTTCAGGTCGCTGTCGCCGAAGAGCTTCTGGCAGCGGTTGACGATGGCCGCGTTGTCGCGCGTGGCCTTGGCCGTCCAGCGCACGCTCCAGTCGTGGAAGCTGAGCGGCTTCGCGCTGGACAGGGAGGGCAGGGCGAGCACCCCCGTCAGCACCGCCAGCGCGACCGCGAGACGTCTCATGCGGCGAGCCTAGAGTGCGGGCCGCCGGCGGCGCAAGGGTCGCGGGCCCCGTCGCGTCAGCCGGCGGGGCCCCAGTCGGGATGGCTGAGCTTCGGGTTGCCGGGCATCCGCGTCAGCTGGCGCTCGTTGCCGCCGTCGCCGTCGCTCACGAACAACTGATTGACGGCAGGCCCGATCTTGTGCCAGACGATCTTCCGGCCGTCCGGCGACCACGCGGGTCCGAACGCGTGCGTGTCCCCGCCGCCGAAGTGCGTGATCTGCGTCATCGCACGGCCGTCCGGGCGGATCGTGAAGAGGTTGGCCGACTTGCCGGGGTGCGGTGTCGAGTAGCTCTCGAAACTCCAGGGCGTCACGCGGCGGAGCCCGCTCCCGTCCGCCCGCACGACGAAGATCGGTTGATGGCGACAGCTACCGGTGCGCGCCGGCCTGAGCCTGGAAGACGTCGCGCCGTTACGGCTCCCACCGCCGATCGCCGACGCGACCGCACCGGCGAGGAGCGCGACGATGCTCACCACGGCGGTCTGCGCGCGCATACCCGGAGGCTACGGGCGATGCGCGTGGACTCTTGCGAGCGCCGGCCTGCCGCGCCGCCGCCAACATGAACTACATCTCGCGGAAACCAACCTTTTCGGGTGACTTACGACTCACTTACACCGATGTAGTTCGATGGGTGCATCCCCGATTCACCCGACGCTCCTTAGAAGCGGAGAGCTCGATGGACACCGCCTTCCCACTCAACCCGGCAGGTTCTGATGCGATGGTGCGCATTGCGATCGAGAGCGCCGTCGCAAAGAACGCCGCGCCTGCCGCCGTGGAACTGGACTCCGTCCAGGGCGTCACCATCGTCAAGCTCGTCGGAGAACACGATCTCAGCGACTCTCACCTGCTGACCGCGGCACTCCGCACCACCGGCGACGGCGCGCGCATCCTGGTCGATCTCTCGGACTGCACGTGTCTGGATCTGTCCGCGATGGGGCGCCTGATCGCGACCTGCAGACGCCTGCGTGCGCGCGGCGGGCGACTGGAGCTCCTCATCCCGCTCGAGGCGGACGCCATGTGGGCGGTCGCGCGACGCACCGGCCTTGCGACGTGCCTGACGACCCATACGAGCCGTGAGGCAGGGATCGCCGCGCTCACGAGCGCGCGTGACGGCTGCCGCCGGACCTGCCGCGTGGCGGGTTCTTCCGCCGCTTGCGGCACGCCGGCTGACCCCGGCGTTACACCTGCCGCGAAGATCTCGGCGACCCGAGCACCGGGCCGCCCGGCGACGGATGGGCGAGCACGCCCACAGGCCGACCGCGAAGAAGACCAGGCAGACGGCGACGGCGATCAGCGCGAGCAGTCTGAGTTCGCCGGCTCACGGGCGCAACCGTGAGACTCGCCGCGGCGGCGAGCACACCGATCGGCCCGAAGGCGAGCGGGAAGAACGGGTTCCAGGAGACGGGCAGGGCCACCACCGCACATGCCGCTGCGAGAGGGCTCGGCTGCCGGGGCGGGTTCATCCCTTCGACGCTAGGGGCGGGCCGGATGGCACCAACTGCGCTGTCGTTCGGCGGTCGCATGCGACCGGCAAGCGGTGCCTCCGCCGGCTACGCGGGGTCGGCGTGCCCGGTGCGCTCGCGGTGCTTGCACCCCGGCCAGCAGCACGGCCGGCGCTGGCCTTCTTCCAGCTCCTCCCGGGTTCGGCGAATGCGGCGCTCTCGGGTCGTCTCCTGCTTGGCATCCTCGACCCAGCAGATGAACTCGTTGCGCGCCAAGGGCGTGATGTCCTTCCAGGCATCGAGTGCCGTGGTGTTGGCGATCAGCGCCTCGCGCAGGTCTGCGGGGAGCTTGTGCACCACTCCACCGGGCACTCGCTGGCTGCTCACAGGGCAACGGTAGCGCGTCGGATGCGGCCACGGCGCCTTGCGCCGGGCAATCGCTGGCGACTAACGTGGCCCGTGCGTACCAGCGGCGCCTACCGTGGCGTTCTCGCCATCCACGACGCCCGCGCACTCATCGGTGCGAGCGCCGCTTCGCAGCTCGGCGACTGGCTCTACAACGCGGCGCTGCTGGGCTACGTCTACAACGCCACGGGCTCGGCGGCGTGGGTCGGCGCGGCCACGATCTGCCGGCTGCTCCCGTACGTCCTGCTCGGCCCGCTCGGCGGCTCGGTGGCCGACCGCTACGACCGCCGGACCGTGCTGCTGGTCGGCGACTTCGCGCGTGCCGTGCTGATGCTCGCCCTCGCGGCGGTCGTGGCCGGCCGACGGCCGGTCGTGGTGGTCATCGCCCTCACGGCATTGGCCTCGGCGGCGGGGACAGCAGAGCGGCCGGCGGCGGTGGCGCTGCTGCCCCGGCTCGTCGGGGAGTCGCGGCTCGGAGCCGCCAACGCACTCCTGCACACGGTGCAGGACCTCGGCAGTGGTCGTCGGTCCGGCGATCGGCGCCGTCCTGCTCGCCGTCGCGCCCGCCTCGGTGGCCTTCCTCGTCAACGGGGCGACGTTCGCCGTGTCGGCGGCACTCATCTCGACGATGCGCCGCCGACCCGACACCAGCTCGAGCACCGACGATCGAGGGGCAGTGCGCTCCGAGCTCGGGCACGGGCTGCGCGTCGCGCGCGGTCACGCCCTTCGTCGTCCCGCTCTTCGTCGTCGTCGCCATGGTGGAGTTCACCTACGGCGCCCAGACCGTTCAGCTCGTGCTGTACGCGGAGGAGCGCGCTCGAGCTCGGGCGCCGGCGGATACGGCTACCTGCTGGCGGCAGCCGGCGTCGGGGGGCTCCTGAGCGCCACGATCAACGGCCGGCTGGCGCTCGAGCACGAGGGTGTCGGCGATCGTCGTCGGCGCCGGGCGCGCTGTTCTGCGCCACGCAGCTCATCTACGCCGGCGATCGAGCTTGTCCTCGCGCTCGCCGTCACCATGCTCGGCGGCATCGGCATGGTCGGCTGCGAGGTGGTCGCCGAGACGGCGCTCGCCCGCGTCGTGCCCGCCGACGTCCTCGGTCGCGTCATGGGGGTGTTCGACGCCCTGTCGGTGGCGGCGATGGTCGCCGGCGCCGTGCTCGCGCCGGTCCTGATCACGCGGACGACGCTGCGCGACGAGCCTCCTCGTACTCGGCGTCGCTGACCGTGATCGTCACCTCGGGTGCCTGGCTCGCCTCCGCGGGCTCGATGTCCTGAGCCGGCAGCGCGCCGACGCCCTGTCGACAGCGGGTCGCCGTGATCGACGACTTGCCGATCACCGCCGGTGTGCCGCAGGCTGGTGCTCGAGCAGCTCGCCTCCGCCTCGCAGATCTGTCCGCTGCCCGCCGGGGTCGACGTCGTCGTCGAGGGCGCGCCCGCGCATGCCTTCTACGCCGTCGTCGACGGCAGCGTCGTCGTGCATCGTGAGGGCGAGGAGGTGGCTACGCCTCGGGCGCGGGTGACTAGTTCGGTGAGCGCGGCCTGCTCGACAAAGCACCCAGCAACGCCACCGTCACGACCGCGGAGGAGAGCACGGATTCTCCGCCTCGAGGGCGACGTCCTGCTCGACGCGCTGCAGTCGTCGCCGACGCTCCTGTCGGCGCTCGATCGCTCCAACGGCCCCGGCCGCGACCACGCGTGGCCGTCCCCGACGCCGCTCGTGGACGACGTCCGCATGGGGCGCGGCGTGAGCGTCGACGGCGCGACCGTCGTGGTGGTCAGCGCCGGCTACGCGGGCAAGCGTCGCACCCACGCCCGGATGGCCGAGCTCGGCGCGAGGCTGGTGATCGTGGACGAGCCCGGCCACTGGTCCGAGGCACTCGTCGACGAGGGCATCGCCCGTGCATGGCTCCCGGTGCAGGTCGTCCGGCGACGCCGAGGTGGACGCCGAAGGCAGTGGTGCGCGCCGGCGCAGGGGTCTCGCCCCGACGGCGTGCTCACGTTCTGGGAGGACAGCGTGTGCGTCGCGGCACGTGTGCCGCCGCGCTTGGGGCTGCCCGGAACCCTCCCGCAGCGGTCGACGCCGCCCGTAGCAAGGTTCGCACTCGGGAGACGTCCGCCGGAGCTGGGCCTGCCCACGCCGACGCGCCATGCGCGTGCGGTCGCTCGACGAGTTGTTCGCCGCGGCCGGCCAGATCGGGCTTCCCTGCGGTCGTGAAGCCCGAGTTCGGCGCGAAGGCGATGGGCTGCGTCCGCGTCGACGACTTCGGAGTCGCTGCCGAGCATCTACTCACTCGTCCGCGACGTCGTGCGGCCCGAGCACGACGGCATCTTCCGCGCCGGCAACGACCTGCTGCTCGAGGAGTATCTCGACGGCGTCGAGTTCGACGTCGACCTCGTGATGCACGCGGGCCGGTGCGTGTTCTCCAGCGTCTCACAGAACTGGCCCACGGCCGAACCGTCGTTCCAGGAGACCGGCCTTCACCTTCCGGCCGACCACGACCGAAGCGCGTCCGCCAACTCGTCGACCTCGTCGGCGCAGACCGTCACGGCCTTCGGCTTCAGCGGGGCGTCCTCCACGTCGAGGGCAAGTGCACAACCCGTGGGCCCCGCATCATCGAGGTCAACGCTCGCATGGGTGGTGGCCGGATACACGAGATGGTGCGAGACGTGTGGGGGGTCGACCTCGTCGAGGCGCACCTCCGCAGCTGCCTCGACCTGCCACCATCCCTCAACCCGAGGATCTCGGTGCGAACTTCGACGGCGCGCCGGGCCTGGAGTTCCGCCATGCGAGCAAGGCGCTCGGGCTGGAGCAATCCGGCCTCGGCTACCAGCGCATTCCGCCCGGCTATCGCTTTCCCTACGGCCACACGCACAAGCAGCAGGAGGAGGTGTACGTCGTCGTGCGCGGGAGCGGGCGGATGAAGCTCGACGACGAGATCGTCGAAGTCAAGGAGTGGGACGTGGTGCGCGTCCCGCCCGGCGTATGGCGAGGCTACGAGGGCGGGCCGGAAGGCCTCGAGATCCTCGTCTTCGGTGCGCCGAACCTCGGCGACAATCCGCGCGCCGACGTGGAAGGTCAGCGCGGCTGGTGGGCCGACTGACACCGGCGAAGACCGAGAACCGCCCGGGAAGGGTCGACGCGGCCGAGCCGCGGCGCGCGGATACCCTCCGGGTCGTATGTCCGACGAGGAGATGGAGCAGGGCCCGGACGCCATCGCCCAGCGGTTGCGAGAGCTCACCAACGAGCTCGAGTCGCTCGCGAGCGACCGCGGCCTGATCTCGGCGCTCTCGCCCGCCGAGCGCACGCGACTGCTCAACGCGGCCGGCGACCTGTACGAACCCGACGCGGCGCGCAGGCGCCAATCGGGCAAGGCAGCGCGGCGCAGGGCGAAGGCATCGAAGCTCGAGCGCGACGAGGCCGTGCTCACCGAGACGGGCATCCGCCAGGGCTGCGGGCCAAGCCCGTGTTCATGACGCCGAACGTCTTCGTGCCGGACGACGTCGGTAGACGCAGACCGTCGACGACGAGGGGACGCCGCCCGTGGTGGTCGCACCGACGGCGAGCAGCACTGCTACGTGTGCAAGCGGAAGTTACGTCGAGGTCCACCACTTCTACGATCAGCTCTGCCCGGAGTGCGGCGGCCTTGAACTTCGCCAAGCGTACGCAGACCGCCGACCTCGCGGGCGCGTCGCGTTGCTCAGCGGCGCCCGGGTGAAGTATCGGGTATCAAGCCGCCATCAAGCTGCCGCGGGCCGGCGCGCGGGTGATCGTCACGACGCGGTTCCCTGTGGACGCCGGCTCGCTCGGTACGCGGCGCGAGGCCGACTACGACGACTGGAGCGACCGGCTCGAGATCTATGGGCTCGATCTGCGCTACACGCCCTCCGTCGAGGCCTTCTGCCACCTCTGAGGGAGACGCAGGTCGGCTCGACTTCGTGGTGAACAACGCCTGCCAGACGGTGCGGCGACCGCCTGGGTTTTATCGGCACCTGCTGGAGGCCGAGTCCGGCGTGCCGAACGGGAGCGCGGCAAGCCGGCGCCCGCGCGCCGCTCGAGACGCTGCGTGCGCTCCGGCGTGCGGGGGCGCGTCGAGCGCTGGTCGGCGAGGGCGAGGGGCTCGCCGGCAGCGCCGGCCCTGTCTCGGTGCGCGCTGCCCCCGGAGGACGTGAACGTCGGCGGTCAGCTGTTCCCCTAGGGTTCGTCTCGACGCGGATCTGCAGCAGGTCGACCCGCGGGGCGAACAGCTGGCGGCTGCGCTCGACCGAGGTGCGACGGTCGAGCTCCTCGAGGTGCAGCTCGTGAACGCCGTGGCGCCGTTCGTGCTGAACGCCCGGCTGAGCCGCTGCTGCTCGCGCACCCCGGAAGCGCGACAAGCACATCGTCAACGTGTCGGCGATGGAGGGGCAGTTCTACCGGCGCTTCAAGACCGACAGACACCCGCACACCAACATGGCCAAGGCCGCGCTCAACATGATGACCCGGACATCGCGGCCGACTACGCTCGGCGACGGCATCCACATGAACAGCGTCGACACGGGCTGGGTCACGCGACGAAGACCCGCGCACATCGCCGAGCGGAAGCTCGCGAGCCCCGCTTCCACCCGCCGCTCGACATCGTCGACGGCGCTGCGCGCATCGTCGATCCGATCTTCGACGGCATCAACACGGGCCGCCACGTCTGGGGCCAGTTCCTGCTGGCCAGTAGGGCGAGGGCGTCCTGGGAGGTCGTACCGGGCTCGGCGGTGAAGAGCGCCAGGCGCAGGCCGTCGTGTGCGTCGAGCGTCATGGTCTCGTAGCTGAGCTCCAGCTCTCCGACGATCGGGTGGTGCAAACGCTTGCTCCCCGACCGGTGGAACCGGACGTCGTGCGCCGCCCAGCGGACGCGGAAGTCGCTACTCCGCGTCGACAGCTCGCCGATGAGATCTTGCAGTGCGCGATCGTAGGGGTCGCGTCCGGCGTGCGAGCGGAGCGCAGCCGACTGGAGGCGAGGCGATCCCAGTCGGGGTAGAAGTCGCGAGCCGCCGGGTCGAGGAACGTGAAGCGGGCGCTGTTGGGTGGCTGCTCGGGGCTCTCGAACACGGGGGCGTACAGGGCGCGCCCGAGCATGTTGGCAGTGAGGTAGTCGCCTTGGACGTTGCTGATGATCGCGGGTGCCTCGATCTGGTCGAGGAGGCGCTGCAAGACCGGGTGGACGCGCTTCTCGCCGGCAGGCCGCGAGCGGCGCGATGCGGCAGCGGGCTCGCGGCACGCGCGAGATCGAAGAGGTGTGCGCGCTCGGCGTCGTCGAGCTGCAGCGCGCGGGCGAGTGCTTCGAGAACGATTTCGGAGACGCCGGTCACCCCTCCGCGCTCGAGGCGGCGGTAGTACTCGATGCTCACGCCTGCCAGCGAGGCGACCTCCTCGCGCCGCAGTCCAGGAACGCGCCGCCTGCCGTAGGAGGGCAGCCCCGCCTGCTCGGGCGAGATGCGCGCCCGCCGCGAGGTAAGGAATTCGTTGATGTCGTTGGCGGCCCCCACGGCCGCAGCGTACGCGTGACCCTGTCTTCGTCGGGGGGCCCGCGAGTACCCCTGTGACAGTGCCTGTCAGGCGTGTTCGAGAGGTGGCATGGTCTCTCCCGTGAGCACCGCGAGCCCCGGCGTCAGCCAGGTCAGGCCAGACCATCGATCTTCAGGAAGAAGGGAGTCATTTGATGACCGCCGTCCCGTCGATCACGCTCAACAATGGCGTGCAGATGCCGGCGCTCGGGCTGGGTGTCTTCCAGACGCCGCCGGAGGAGACGACCGCAGCGGTGCTTGCGGCGCTGGAGATGGGATACACGCATGTGGACACCGCCGCCTCCTACGCGAACGAGCGCGGAGTCGGCGACGCCCTGCGCCAATCCAGCCTCGATCGCTCCGATGTCTTCGTCGAGACCAAGGTCTGGATCAGCGACTACGGCGACCATGCAGACGTTGCATGCCTTCGAGAAGAGCGCGGGCAAGCTCGGCGTCGACCAGATCGACTTGCTGATTCTCCACCAGGCCCTGCCGTCGGACTTCCAGAAGACGCTCGACGCCTATCGCGCGCTCGAGACGCTGCTTGCCACCGGCAAGGTTCGCGCGATCGGGGTCAGCAACTTCATGGTCGACCACCTCGATGCGCTGCGCGAGCACGCGACGGTGGTGCCGGCGGTCAACCAGATCGAGGTTCATCCGTACTTCGCGCAGCGCGACGTGCAGGCCCGCAACGCGGAGCAGCAGATCCTCACGCAGGCGTGGTCGCCGATCGGCGGCATCACCTTCTATCGCGACACGGGCCACGGCAGCACTCTGCAAGACCCGGTCATCGGCGAGATCGCTGGCGGCCGACGGCAAGACGGCCGCTCAGGTCATGCTGCGCTGGCACCTGCAGCAGGGCCGCGCAGTCGTCCCGAAGTCGACCCGCCCGGCGCGGATCGCCGAGAACATCGACGTCTTCGACTTCGAGCTCAGCGACGAGCAGCTTGGCGCGATCGATGCGCTCGACACCGCCCGGCGCGGTGGGCCAGAGCCCGCCGACATCACCGTCGAGACCTTCGCACGAACCACAAGGAATCAGCAAGGCAGAACGCACACGATGGCGATGGGGTCGCAGGCGGGGCCGTAATCGCCGGTGCCGGGATCGCCGCTCGGGTCGGAATATTTCCCGCTGATGGGGCTCACCGCCCTGGGCTCGTCGGTCGGCTCCGCCGCATTCAGCGGCGGGGCGGGTACCGTGAACGTCGCCGGCACGCTGTATGCGAAGAGCGGCGGCGCGCTGACGCTCACGGTCAGCACCTCGTCGGACACCAAGTGCGTGGAAATCACTGGAGCGTTCGCGGCGCGGCAGACGCGCAGCCACGGCGAAGTCGAGCTGGACGTTCACGTTCACCGCCGGAGGCGGGGACGGATGTCCAAACCGTAACAGCCGCGGCATCGCCGAACTTCAACGCCAACAACTGCACCGGCCAGAGCCAGACGCCGGAAGAGCGCCTCGTTCGTTCTCGACAACACCGGCCCGGTTGTGACCGGGACGACCTCGCCGCAGCCGAACGCGGCGGGCTGGAACAACGGCAACGTCGCGATCACGTGGACTGCGACCGACGCGGGCTCGGCGTGGCAGCGGTGCCGGTCCCCGGCGACGAACTCGCAGCCGCGAACGCCGCGGGCACGACGAAGATCGCCAGCGCCTCCGACCGCCTCGGAAACCAGGCCACCGGAGCGGTCGTGGTGAAGCTCGACAAAACCGCGCCTACGATCGCCGGCAGCCGGAGCCCGGCCGCGAACGCCGCCGGCTGGAACAACACGAACATCGTCGTCAGCTTCACCTGCAGCGACGCACTTGCGGGCATCAAGAGCTGCCCGGCCACCACGACGCTGACGACCAGCGAAACCCGTCGTCCGTGACCGGCGCGGCGACCGACAATGCCGACAACGCCGCGTCCGCCACCATCTCCGGCCTGCGCATCGACAAGGTCGCGCCGACGCTCAGCGGCTAGCCTGCGACCAGCCCCGAACGCCGGTGGCTGGTACGACGACGACGTGACCATCCATTCGACGGCCGGCGACGACATCTCCGGTCTGGCGGGCGGCGCTCCGGCGGACCGCACGATCTCAGCGAGGGTGTCGGGCTCACGGCGAGCGCATCGGTGTCCGACCTTGCGGGCAACACCACGAATGCGTCGAGCACGCCCGCCGTGAACATCGACAGGACTGCGCCGGAGACACGACCGCCACCGCGCCGACACACTGGAACAACACGGATGTCACGGTCGAGCTGGATGCCGCCGACGCGCTCTCGGGCGTCTCCTCCACCCACTACATCCTCGACGGCGGCGCTCCGCTCACCGGGACGAGCGTGTCCATCAAGACCGAGGGAAACCACACGCTGCGCTGGTGGAGCCTGGACAACGCCGGCAACAGCGAGGAGCCGAAGACCCTCGACGATCTCGATCGACAAGACGCCGCCCACGATCGGCCACACACAGGCGCCGCCTGCGAACGCGAACGGCTGGAACAACGCGACGTCACCGTGACCTTCACCTGCGCCGACGCACTGTCGGGCATCGCTGACTGCACCTCGCCACAGACAGTGGACGAGGAGGGCCAGAGCCAGTCCGTCACCGGCACCGCGCTGGACAACGCCGGCAACACGGCAACCGACCCGGCGACCGTCAGCCTTGACGAGACGCAGCCGACGATCTCGGCAGTGGCGGACGGCTCGCCCACCGCCGACGGCTGGTACAACCATTCCGTCGCACCGGTCTCGTTCACCGTGCCCGACGACGCCTCTCCGGCATCGACGCCTGCCCCGCGCCGAAGACGATCGGCGAGGGTGCCGGCCAGTCGGCGACCGGCACCGCAGTCGACGCGGCGGGCAACAGCTTGAGCGACCGTCGACGGGATCGACGTCGATTACACGCGCCGAGCTTGCACGGCGTGGCCACGACCGAACCGAACGCCGAACGGCTGGTATCGCGGCGACGTGATCGTCCACTGGACCGCCGCCGACGAGCTCTCCGGCGTGGCAGGGAACCCACCTGCCGACGAGGTCATCGGCGGCGAGGGCAGCGATCTCTCCGCGAGCGCGTCCGTACGCGACCGCGCGGCAACACGAGCAATGCTACCGTCGGCGGAATCCGCATCGACCGGACGCCGCCCGCCACCTCAGCCTCGGTGCCGGAGCCGCTCGCGAGTGGGCTGGTACGACCGCGACGTGGAGGTCACGCTGACGACCGGTCCCGACCTCTCCGGAATCGAGCAACGTCCTACTCGATCGACGGCGGCGACGCGCGCGAGTACGACGCCCCGTTCCTCGATGCCCGAGGGGCGTGCACACCATCACGTTCTGGAGCGTCGACAAGGCCGGCAACAGCGAGATCGCGAGTGCCAAGCAGAACACGATCACGATGCAGATCGACGGCATCCCGCCGACGATCAGCGGCTCGCGCACGCCCGTGGCGAACCTCAACGGCTGGAACAACACGGCGGTCTCGGTGTCGTTCGACTGCGCGGACGCCGAGTCCGGCATCGCCGCTTGCACCCCGCCGGTCGACGTCGGCGACGAGGTGCGGCGCAGATCGTCGCCGGTCAGGCCCAGGACAGTGCCGGGAATATCGCGCATGCAACGGTCGAGGACATCAACATCGACCTCACGGCGCCCGCGCTCACGGGCTCGGTCGTCGAGAACCCGACCAACGATCCTTCTACCGCGACTGGTACAACCGCGACGTAACCGTCAGTTGGACGGCCACGGACGGCCTGTCGGGCATCGACACGGCCACCGCACCGAGCACCAGCACGATCACCGCCGAAGGTCGTGGCCTCTCCGCCGGGCCGGTCGAGCGTCGCGGACCGCGCGGGGAACACCACGACCGCCGCGTTCTCCGGTCGGCCCGCACGCTGTGAATATCGACCGCCACGGGCCCGTCATCAGTGGAGCGCCGACGACAAGCCCGAATGCTGCCGGCTGGTATGGCGGTTCCGTGACCGTGGGCTTCGACTGCGCGGACCCGGCGCTCGCCGACGGCTCGGCGGGCTCCGGCACTGCCACATGCCCGAGCAGCAAGGTCCTCGCCGACAACGGCGCCAATCAGAGCGTCACGAGCGGCGAGGCGGCCGACTACGCCGGCAACACCGTCGCTGGGGTCACCGTCGGCGGTACTCCATCGACGGCAGCCCGCCCCAGACGAACACCGACAACCAGTGCACTGCCCGGAACGGATGGTGCACCGGCTCGGCGGCCGCAGTCGTCCTCGCCGCCGCCGACACGGGCCCGTCGGGCGTCGCGGAGATCCACTACAAGATCGGCGAAACAGCGTGGCAGATCGAGCCGGGCGCGCGCGTCACCGTGAATGTCACACTCGACGGCTCGGGTACCGCCACCGTGCAGTATTAACGCCGTGGACGTGGCAGGAAACGTCGAGCCGCCGAACTTCGCCGAGCTCGAGCACGACAACATCGCGCCGACGGTGACTCACACGTTCCAGCCGCTCGCGAATGCGGAAGGCTGGAGCAACGCCGACACGCTCGTCCACTTCGCGGCGCGGGACGACGAACGCCGGCTCCGGAGTCGACTCCGGCACGCTGACCCCCGACGTCATCATCGCGGACGAGGGCACTCGGGCCATCACCGGTCAGGCGTCGGATCTGGTCGGCAACACCGGCTATGACGAGGCCACTGTTCGCCTGGACAGGACGGCGCCGGTCATCATCGCCGCGATCACAGGCGGGGCGCTCGGCAACAACGGCTGGTACGTCACGCCGCCGACCGTGTCGTTCAGGTGCTCCGATCCGGAGGGCGCCGGTCACCAACCCGGCTCGGGCGTGGCGGTCTGCCCCGGCGCGGTCGTCGTGACCACGAACGGTGCGCGCCAGAGCGTGACGTGGACCGCCAGCGACGCGGCCGAAAATGCCGCGTCCGCCACCGTCGCGGATATCGCCGTCGATCAGGAGCCGCCGACGATCACCCACGTCAACGTGAGCAACGGCCTGTACGGATCGGCGCAGTGCCGACACCGACGTGCACGGCCGGCGACAGCTCTCCGGCATCGCGAGCTGCACGGTCGCCGTCAGCGGTGGCCTGGCAAACGGCGTCGAAACCTTCGCGTACGTCGCCACCGCGAGCGATCGCGCAGGCAACACGACTACGCAGACCGGGTCCTACCACGTGGTCTATGCCGTTGCCCGCGACCAGGCGTTCTTCCTGCAACCCGTCTCGACCACTGACCGCCTGACGACGCTCGCCACGAGCGTCGCCAAGGCGGGCAGCACCGTTCCGGTCAAGTTCCAGCTGCGGGAGCGCGACAGGCGCGATCGTGCAGGCGGCGCAGCGCCGCTGTGGATGTGCCGGCGAAAGGCTCGCTCATCACCGCTGCCGTGAACGAGTCGGCGTTCAGCGCGGCAGCCGACACCGCGGGTACCTTCCGGTGGGACGCGACTGCGCGCCAGTACATCTACAACTGGAAGCACCGAGAAGTTCCCAGGCCGGCAGCTACTGGCGCATCGGCGTCAGGCTGGACGACGGCCAGACCTACCACGTCAGCATCGGGCTGCGTTGACGAGACAGGGAGCGCCGCTGCCCGCGGCGCTCCCCCCTTCGCCGTGGCTGGCGCTGGAGCCGCCGAGTTGGGGTCGTATGCGATGTCATCAACATCGGGAAGGCATGAGGGGCCGGCGCGAGCGGGCTTCTCCGTGTCTTCGCCTATCCGGCGACTACCTGGAATCACGAGAATCGTCGCGCATGCCAGCCGCTGCGTCCTGGTGATCGATCCGGAGTCCCCGCAAAACCTCCCGCAAAGCTTTTGCCGCCGAAATCCCACGCGAAACCCCCGATATCGCCTGTCGGCGGTTGCGGGGGCGGCCGCTGCGGGATGGCCGCAATCCCAATGTTCATGCTGCTTTGCGGGATGGGCGATACTGGGCTCGAACCAGTGACCCCCAGCTTGTCGAGCTGGTGCTCTCCCAACTGAGCTAATCGCCCCGCGCGGCGGATGATACCAACGGCGTTGGGCCGGGAGACCCGGGCGGTCAGATGCGCTTGAGCGGCGCGTAGGCCAGGAGCAGGCGGCGCTCGGAGCCGTCGGAGCGGAAGCGGACGATCACCTGGCCGCCGTCGGCCGTGCCGGTGACGACGCCCTCGCCGAGCTGGTCGTGCTCGACGTTGTCGCCGACCGAGATCTGCGGGAGCTCGTCGCGCGGCGCGATGCCCTGGAGCTGCGTCGTCGCGCCGGCGCTCGAGGGCTGCCAGCCCGAGCCGCCGCGCGATGCCGAGCCGAAGCTGCGGGCCTTGCGCTCGCGCTCGACCAGGTTCGCCGGGATCTCGTCGATGAACTGCGACGGGAGGTTGTTGCCGCGCGCGCCGAAGAGCGTGCGCTGGCGGGCGTAGACGAGCGACAGCTCGCGGCGCGCGCGGGTGATCGCGACGTAGCAGAGCCGGCGCTCCTCCTCGATGTTCGCCTCCTCGATCGCGCGCACGTGCGGGAAGAGGTTCTGCTCCATGCCGATCACGAAGACCGCGTCGAACTCGAGGCCCTTGGCGTTGTGGAGCGTCATCAGGGTCACGCGACCGCCGTCGTCCGCCGCCGCGAGCGCGTCGGCGTCGGCCGTCAGCGCGACCTCCTGCAGGAAGCCGGCGAGCGAGGGCTCCTCGCTGCGCGCCGTGTACTCGCGCGCGACGCCGACGAGCTCCTGCAGGTTCTCGATGCGGCCCGACGCCTCGATCGTGCGCTCGGCCTCGAGCGCCTCGATGATGCCGGTGCGCGTGAGCAGCGTCTCGAGCAGGTCGCCCACCGAGCAGCTCGACGGCGCGGTCGCGCAGCTCGTCCATGAGGGCGCGGAACGCGCGCACCGAGCGGGCCGCCGCGGTGCTCACCCCGGCGCCGTCGGGATCGGCGAGCGCGTCCCAGAGCGAGCCGCTCGCGAAGCCGGCGGTCGCCGCCATGCGGTCGACGCTGGCGTCGCCGATGCCGCGCCGCGGCTGGTTGATGATGCGGCGCAGCGCGATGTCGTCGGTCGGGTTGTCGAGCACGCTCAGGTACGCCATCGCGTCCTTGATCTCGGCGCGCTCGTAGAAGCGCGGGCCGCCGATCACCTGGTAGGGCACGCCGTGGCGGACGAGCAGATCCTCGAGCACGCGCGACTGCGCGTTCGTGCGGTAGAAGACGGCGATCTGCGATGCGCTCGAGCCGCCCTCGATCAGCGCGCCGATGCGCGCGGCGACGATGCGCGCCTCGTCGTGCTCGTCGTCGGCCTCGATCACGCGGACGGGCTCGCCGTTGCCGAGCTCGCTCCAGAGCCGCTTCTCGATCCGGCCCGCGTTGTGCTCGATGACGGCGTTCGCGGCATCGAGGATGCGCTGCGAGGAGCGGTAGTTCTGCTCCAGGCGCACGACGCGCGCGTCCGGGAAGTCGCGCTCGAAGTCGAGGATGTTGCGGATGTCGGCGCCGCGCCAGGTGTAGATCGCCTGGTCGGCGTCGCCGACGACGATCACGTTGCGGTGCGCGTCGGAGAGCAGGCGCACGATCCGGTACTGCGCGTGGTTCGTGTCCTGGTACTCGTCGACGAGCAGGTGGTTGAACGCGCCCTGCCAGCGCTCGCGCACGTCGTCGAAGCTCTCCAGCAGGTCGACGCTGCGCACCAGCAGGTCGTCGAAGTCCATCGCGTTGGAGGCGTGCAGGCGCCGCTCGTAGAGCTCGAAGACGTCGGCCACGACCTGGTCGAAGAAGTTGCCGATGTTCTCGCGGAACTGCGCCGCCGAGACGAGGCGGTTCTTCTCCGAGGAGATGCGCGAGTGGATGCCGCGCGGCGGGAAGCGCTTCGGATCGCGGCCGAGCTCCTCGAGGCAGGCCTTGACGACGCGGACCTGGTCGGCCTGGTCGTAGATCGTGAAGTTCGAGCGGTAGCCGAGGCGGTCGGCCTCGCGGCGCAGGATGCGCCCGCAGGCCGCGTGGAACGTCATCACCCACATGCCGCGCGACTGCCCCACGAGCAGCTCGACGCGCTCGCGCATCTCGGCCGCGGCGCGATTCGTGAACGTGATCGCCAGCACCTCGTGCGGCCGCGCGCGGCCCTCGCCGAGCAGGTAGCGCGATGCGCGACGTGAGCACGCGCGTCTTGCCCGACCCGGCTCCCGCGATCACCAGCGCGGGCCCGTCGGGCAGGGTCACCGCCTCCCGCTGGGAGGGGTTGAGACCAGCCAGCAGCTGGTCGTTGGCGTCGGTGGCCACGCTCACCTCCCGACGATAGCAACGGGCCATGCCCGCGCCTCCCGGGCGCTCGGGGTGGGCTCGCCCGCGAGCGGCGGACACTCGCAGGGATGCTCCGCTCGTGCCTAACGCTCGGGCGCGGGAGCGGATTCGAGCTCCGCCAGCCGCGTGCGCGCCCAGCTCTCGTCCCACGCGATCTGCGGGCATGTCGAGGGCGGCCGCCACGTTGCAGAGCATGCCCTGGGCCATGAACGCGCGCAGCTGCTCCGGGCCGGCGCCCGACAGCTCGCCGCACATCTCGTGCAGCTGCGCGAAGCGCGTCGCCACGCAGGCCCGGATCTCGGGGTCGTAGGCCGCGGCGTAGAGCTGCAGCTGGAGCGCGAGCTCGTCGCGATCCGCGAGCAGCGCGACGTAGGCCTTCCCCATGCTCAGCAGACGCTCGTCCGGGCTGTCGCCGACCGCCGAGCTGCGGAACGCCTCGGCGATGCGCTCGAAGGCGCGGTTCGCGACGGCGAGGAAGAGCGCCTTCTTGGTCCCGAACAACCGCACGACGTACGGCTGCGAGACGCCGGCGCGCTCGGCGATGCGGTCGGTCGTCGCGCCGTCGAGGCCACGGCGCGCGAACTCGATCGCGGCTGCCGCCGTGATCTCCGTGCGCCGCTCATCCGCGGTGTGCCGTGCCGGTTTCTGACTCATTCCTTGACATGGTATCAGTCGATTACTACTATCGGCCCAAGGTAGTAATCGACCAATAACAAAGGAGTCGGCATGTCCGCCGCATCCACATCCGAGAGGCGCCGCCAGGCGCTCGCACTCACGATCACCGGGGCCGCCGTGTTCATGGTGACGCTCGACAATCTCGTCGTCACGAACGCGCTGCCGAGCATCCGGGCGGATCTCGGCGCATCGATCTCGCAGCTCGGCTGGTTCGTGAACGCCTACACGCTGACCTTCGCCGCGCTCCTGCTCACGGGCGCCTCCCTGGGCGACCGCTTCGGCCGGCGGCGTGTCTTCGCCACCGGGCTCGGCATCTTCACGGCCGGTTCTCTGTGGGCCGCGCTCGCGAACTCGAGCGGCATGCTGATCGCCGCGCGCGGAACGCAGGGCCTGGGCGCCGCGCTCGTCATGCCGCTCAGCCTGACGCTGCTCTCGGCGGCGTTCCCGGCCGAGCGACGCGGCCTCGCGATCGGCATCTGGTCGGGCCTGAGCGGCCTCGCCGTCGCCCTCGGGCCGGTCGTCGGCGGCGCGGTGGTGGATGGGCTGTCGTGGCAGTGGATCTTCTTCCTGAACGTCCCGATCGGGATCGCCCTCGCCCCGCTCGCATACCGCTTCCTCGACGAGAGCCACGGCCCGGACGGCGCGCTCGACGTGCGCGGGCTCGTGCTCGCGAGCACCGGGCTTGTTCGCGCTCGTGTGGGGCATCGTGCGCGGCAACGACCAGGGCTGGGCATCGCCCGAGATCGTGGCGTCGCTCGGCCTCGGCGTCGCGCTGCTCGGGGCGTTCGTCGCCTGGGAGCGCCGCGCACCGGCTCCGATGCTGCCGCTGCACCTGTTCCGCAGCCGCGCGTTCAGCGCCACCAACGGCGTCTCGATGATCATGAGCTTCGGCATCTTCGGATCGATCTTCCTGCTCGCCCAGTTCCTCCAGACCGTGCAGGGCTATTCGGCCTTCGACGCGGGCGTGCGCACGCTCCCGTGGACGCTGATGCCGATGTTCATCGCGCCGCTCGCGGGCGTGTACTCGGATCGCATCGGGAGCCGGCCGCTGATGGCGACCGGACTCGCGTTGCAGGCGATCGCGCTCGGCTGGCTGGCGAGCGTGAGCTCGCCGACGGTCGCGTACAGCAGCCTGATCCTGCCGTTCATCCTCGCGGGAATCGGCATGGCGCTCGTCTTCGCGCCGGTCGCGAACATGATCCTCTCGAGCGTCCACCCGAGCGAGGAGGGCAAGGCGAGCGGCGCCAACAACGCGATCCGCGAGGTCGGCGGGGCGCTCGGCGTCGCGGTGCTCGCGAGCGTCTTCACGAGCCAGGGCTCCACGCTCACGGGCCAGGGGTTCGTCGACGGCCTCGTGCCCGCCGTGTGGGTCGGAGCCGCCGCGCTCGCCGGCGGTGCGCTGCTCGCGCTGCTCGTGCCGGGGCGCCGGCAGCAGCGCGCGAACGCCGAGATGAGGGCGGCCACCGCGGACGCTCCCGCACGCCCCGCGCTCGTGCCCGAGATCAGCGCATCGTGAGCACGAACGGCGCGCTCGGGATGGCGGCCAGCGCCGCCACCCGGGCGCGCAGCGCGAACTGGCCGGCGCGGACGATGGCGAACGACGTCACGAAGCGCCCCGAGGAGTCGGCGCGGGACTGACCCACGCGGCGCCAGCCGGTCGCGGTGAGCGCCTCGAGCACGACGACGTGCCCGTGCAATTCGGCGAGCTGCCCGGTGACCCGGGCGACCGTCGGCGCGGAGCGGCGCTGCGGCTGCACTCGCAGCCGCAGCGGGAGCCGGCGGGCGGCGATGTGCACGAGCAGCCTGCCGGGCCTGGCGACCATGCGCACCGTCGCCGGGCCTGCGCAGGCGACGCGCACCGTCGCGACCCCGCGGGCATTCGCGCGGACGCGCAGCGTTCGCGCGACGGAGCCGCAGCGCAGGCGAAGCACGATGCGCAGCCGGGCGCCGGCTCGCAGGCGGACGATCACGACCCGTGGCCTCGCCGAGCCGACACGCGCCTTCACGGCGCGCACCCTGGCGGCGCGGGCACGAGCGGCCTTCCCGGGCGCTCCGGGTGCCGCTCCCGCCGGGCCGCCGGTGGCGCGCGCCGCCACCCGCGGGAGTGCTGCCGCCCGGTGAGCCGGCGCCGCCGGCGACGGAGATGTCCCAGGCGAGACGCCCCGCGTTGCCGGCGCGATCGGCGGCCGTGACGACGAGGTGATGGACGCCCGCGAGCGAGCCGAGCGCCGACGACGCCGTGCACCACGCCCTCGGCGTGCCAGACGTGATCGACGGGCGCGCCGTCGAGCGTCAGCGCGGCCGTGGCCGGATCGAGGCCGGAGCCGTCGTCGTGCACGGCGACCGCTGCGCTCAGCACCTCGCCGGAGGCGAGCGATGCGCCGTTCGGCGGCTTCGGGCGCGCCGAACGACGGCGGCTCCGTGTCGGGCACGTCGAAGCGCGCACTCCCGTCGGTCCGGTTGCCCGCCGCGTCGACGATCGACCATGCGAGCGTGTGCGCGCCGTAGGCCAACCGCGAGCCGGGCCGCCCGCTCGCGCGCGCTCCGGCGAGATCCAGCGGCACCGTCACGCCATCGATCTGGGCCAGCGACCGAGGAGATGCCGCTCGCGGCGTCGCCCACTTCGAGCTCGACGCCCGGGCGGGCGTCGGATGCGACGGCACCGGGCGCAAGCAGGCGCGCCGACGGCGGCGTGGCGTCGATGCGCACCGTGAACGGCATCTGCGCGGCCTGCTCGCCGCTGGCGTCCAGACCCCCGACGGCACCCGCGTGGATGCCGTCGCCGAGCGCCGCCGCTCCCAGGCAGAGCGTGGGCTGGCCATAGGCGGCGGCCGGCTGGTACTGCGAGCCGGTGGGCGTCGCATTCCAGACCGCGGACGCTGCGCCGCTGGCGAGCCAGACGGCGCCGGCGCCCGACTCGCGGTCGCCGAGCCCGAACGTCGCGCAGACGTCGCCGCGATGCCACGCCCCGTCGAGCAAGCCGCCGCCGTCGACCCAGATGAGCGCGGGCGGCGTGGCGTCCTGCACGGTCACGACCATCCGCACGAGCGTCACGTAGTCGTCCCACGGGTCGGTGACGAGCCCGGCGACCGCGGGATGCGCGTAGAGCGCGACGCCGACCTGGCGGAACCCGCCGGCGAGCGGGATGACGTGATCGGTCAGGGCCGTCGTCTGCTGCTCGTTGACGAGGGTCGGCGCCGCGTCCCAGGTGACGCCGTCGGCGCGCATCTTCACCCGCGCGTAGAACTGCGAGTGGCGCATGCGCGTCCGGTACGCCAGCGAGCCGCCGACGATCTGCGTGCCCGGCGGCGCCGTCCACTCCCACCGGCCCTGCGACCAGACGGCCTGGCCTGCGCCCGGCTGAGCGAGGATGCGGTTCGTCGAGACGTCGGGACAGCCCGCGGTGGCGCCGCGTCCGCAGAGGACGTAGCCCGGTTCGACGTAGCCGCTCCAGCCGGACAGATCGCCGCGCGAAGTCGTACGTCAGCGTGTACTGGCCCGCGTATGCGCTGGAGCAGCCCAGGCAAGCGAGAGCCAGAGCTACGAGCGCTGAAAGGAAGCGTCTATGAGGCATTCGCTCATCGTCGCGCTGCGCCTCGATACGTGTCTGTGTCAAACCGTGCCGGAATAGCCCTGCCTGTTCGAATCGACTGCCGCTGCACGCGGCCGCGCTACCCGTGCCGACGGTCGCATGCCTTATAAGCTATTCGCGTCTCCTAGGAGGATGCTGTGCGAAAGGCCACGGTCGGCGTCGTGCTTGCTGTCGGCTCTCTGTGCGCGGGCTTGGCTTCGCCTGCCGCGAGCGGAGCCGCAGCGTGCTCTGCCACGCCCAGCTCTCAGGTTGCGCCCGACGTCAGCGGCGACGTCAACAGCTTGGGCGCAGATATCCGCAGCGTGCAGGCGAGTCTGAGCGGTGACTGTACGCTCACGGTGGTACTCGATGTCGGGACCGGCGCGCTTCTCGGCGAGCAGACTTCCTACATCGATCTGAACACCGATGGCGACCTCGCGACGGGATCGAGCGGCGCAGATTTCGAGGCCTTCTTGACGGCATCGAGCGCGGACCTCGTCGCCTGGAATGGCTCCATCTTCGTCCCCGCGAAGCCGCTCCCGGTCAATCCCGGTACGGTCGGATTCAGCGTTCGTCTCGATGAGGTGAGCGCCATGAGCGGTACGTCGATGACGATAGCCGCTTCGACGTACTCGCCAGACTCGGGCTTCGACAACGCGGATCCCCTCGTCCTCCCAATCACCTTTCTCACGACTGCGGCACCCACCACGCAAGCACTTCCGACCCTCAGCGGCACGGGCACGGTGGGCAAGACACTGACGTGCCGCGAGCCGCAATTCTCCGGCGTTCCTGCTCCGACCACGATCGTTGCCTGGCTGCGCAACGGTGCCGTGATCCCGGGACAGCGCGAGTCCTCGTACACGCTCGCTGCGGCGGACGGCAGCAAGCAGATCGCCTGTCGTGTGAAGGGCACGAACTCGCAAGGTTCTGCGGAGGCATCGTCTGAATCTCTGCTCGTGCTGGGCCGGCCGAAGCTGACCCGTCGCGCGGTCGTGCGCGGCACGCCGCGTTCCGGCAGGGTTCTGCGCGTTTCAGCGATCCTGACCGGGAACGCCAAGATGTCCTACCAGTGGTTGCGCAATGGCCGGGCAATAGCCGGCGCTCGGAAGAAGACGTACCGCGTGAAGCGCACCGATGCCGGCACGGTGATCGCTTGCCGGATCGTCGCCAAGAACGCGGCCGGCCGCGTAACGGCGCGTGCCGCAGGACGCACGATCAAGACGACGACATCCAAGCGCCGACCGCCGATCAAGGTCGAGATCGTGCCGATCGCGGTCGTGATCCTGGAACCATCCGCGCGCTGAGCGACTGACCCTCAGGCGCGATCGTCGCTCGGGCACCGTCACCGAATCCGCGCCGAGTCGGAGGATGCCCTACGCCGTACCGACGCCGATGTGGTTCGGGTCGGTCAGTACCGCCGCGTGCCGCGGCCCCCGGAGCGTTCGCGGAGCATGCGATCCAGCGCGTCGCGCACCGCGTCCTCCTGCGCGTTCGTAAGGTCGGCGACCAGCATGGTCGCGAGCGGGTTGCTGTTCACGATCCAGTCCCACAGATGCCCTGCCGGAACGGAACTCCGTCGCCTGCGTGACCGTTTCCACGCGGACGTCCTTCAGGCCGGCGGCCACGAGCGCCTGCCGCAGCCGATCGGGATCCGCCACCTGGAACGGCAGCGGCGGCGGATCCAGCGGAAGCCCCGTGAAGCCGGGAACGTTCGCCTGCATCGCCGCCATGAAGAATCCCAGGAACTCGACCTGGGTCGGCGCGCCGTACACGACCAGGAACACGCGGCCGCCGGGCCTGGTCACCCGCTTCATCTCGCGGAGCGCGCGCGGCAGATCGGGAAAGAGCATGACCCCGTACTGCGAACCGGCGATATCGAAGTGGTCGTCGTCCAGCTCGAGCGCGTGACCATCCATGACTCGCGTCTCGACGTCGAGGCCTTCCCGCCGGGCGCGCTCAGCGAGCCGCTCGATCATCGCCGGGGTGATGTCGGTCGCCGTCACGAGCGCGCCGAGGCGCGCTGCCGGGAGGCTGAGCGCCCCGCTACCGGCGGCCACGTCCAGAAATCGCAGACCCGGAGCGATGCCGGCGAGAAGGAGCGCCTCACCCCCGAGCGACATGTGCGTCGGCGTGACGAATTCGTCGTAGCCCTCGGCGATGGCTTCCCATGCCTGCTGCGTCTGTTCGAGCTCCTGCGTGGTCACGGTGTCCTCCTGTCGGTTCCACTCCCACCGAGGCTAGGGAAGCCACGACGCCGCGACATCGGAGGAACCTCGCATCCTTCGCCGTCGCTCGCGTGGGTGTTTCCACCCACGCGGCTCAGATCAGCTGGTGCTCATACGCGTACGCGGTGGCGGCCGCGCGCGAAGGCACGCGGAGCTTGGAGAAGATGTTGCTGAGGTGACGCTCGACCGTCCGCTCGCTGAGGAAGAGCGACGCGGCGATCGCCTTGTTCGTCGCGCCGCCGGCGACCAGGCGCAACACCTCCAGCTCGCGCGGCGAGAGTCCATGGGCACTGCGCGCGTCGCCGCTCGGGGCGAGCGAGTCGACGCGGGCGACGTCCGGCGCAGCCCCGAGTCGTGCGAACACTTCTCGGGCGGCCTCCAGTTCCAGCGTGCCGGTATCCGCGTCGCCGAGCCCACGGCACGCCAGCCCGACAAGCACGCGGACGCGCGCGGCTTCGAACGGGACATCGAGCTCGTGCCACGCGCGACACGCCTGACGCAGCGGCACGAGGGCGGCCCAGGCATCGCCTTCGGCAAGGGCGATCGCCCCCCTTGCCTGTGCGAGCGCCGCGGCGAGCATCCGCGCTCCCGAAACCGTCGGTGATCTCCTCGAGCTCCCGGCAGGCCGTGCGCGCGTCGTCGACAGCGCCCACCGCCAGCATGACCTCGATGTAGGCGGGAAGGAGCGCCGCGCGCTGCGACGCGCCGGACGTCTCGCCCACGGCGCGCCGGATCGCGGCTGCAGCGGCGTCGGTGTTCCCCTCGGCCAGCCGCAAGAGGCAAAGCCCCGGCTGCGGATCCCAGCCGCGTCGTCTGGCATCGCGGTACGCCCGTGCCGCGGCGGCGCGCTCACCGCGCAGGCGGTGGATCTCTCCCCTGCGATACGCGGCCTCGCCGGCTGCGACCTCGTGCATCACCTGGCCGAATCGCCGCTCGGCCGTCCGTGCCTCGTCGAGTGCCGCCGGCCAGGCTCCGCGCAGTTGCAGGATCTCCGCACGGTGCACCAGGCACCTGCCCGTGAAGCTGACCATGTCGGGCTGCTCCGCGCACCAGCGCGTGAGAGCCGCGGTCCATTCCTGAGCACGGCCCAGCTCGTAGACCTGCTGGCACCCCTCGATCACGCTGCAATAGATCAACCCGGTGACGATCGGCGAGAATTCGCCGGCGGTGACGGCGAGCATGGTTTCGTCGAGCAGGGCGAAACCGGCCTCCCGCTGGCCCTGCTTGATCAGGAGGCGGCCTTGCTGGTGGCGCGCCAGGCCGAGCAGATCGGCCTCACCAAAGCGCTCCCCGATACCAGCCGCAGCCACCGCGGTGGCGTAGGCGGCGGTGGAATCGCCGGCGGCCTCTTGCCCCATCATCATGGGCACGAGCAGGTATCCCCGCTCGACACAATCGCTCGTTTCCTGCTCGACCAGTCGCTGCGCCCGGGCGAGCCACCCCGCGCCACGCGCCATCTCTCCGCGGATCAGTAGGTGAGTGCCGGCCCAGAGCGCGCAGCGGGCGGCTCGGCGCGTCTCGCCGGCCTCCAGATGTTTGTGATGCGCACGCTCGAGAACCTGCAAATGCTCGTCGTCGAGGCCGAGCATCGACGCCGATGTCGCGAGCAACTCGAGATCCTCGGCTCCCAGCGGCGTCGCCTGATCGGCAGTCTCGAGCGACGCGTGCGCGCCACGCCATTCTCGCCTTGCATACGCCTCACGCCCGTGCTCGAGGAGCTGGGGAAGCTCGGTTCGTGGGTTTCCTGCGGCCTCGCCGGGCGGCATGGAGACACTCTACGGATTCGCCTCAGCGATGGGCGGTGCGAGGACCGGGAACATCCAGACGCTCGCCGGCGGCGACCAGATGATGTACTGGAGCCGTGGACACCACAGAGCTTGAATGGATCGCGTGGACCAACCCGATCACCACCGCGTTCGGCGCGGAGGTCGCGGCCTCGGACCTGTCGGGCCGCACCGTGGCGTGTCACCAGCACATCCTGCCCGACACCTTCTGCATCGTCTCGCCGCTCGTCCAGGCTGGGGCCCGAGTCCGAATGGCGCCATGCAACCCGGACAGCACCGACGATCGCACCGCGACGCACCTCGCCACCATGGGCGTCGAGATCCGCGGCCACGCCGGCATGTCTGCCGCCGAGCACGCCGACGCACTGGCTTGGCTCGCGCGCGAACCAGCCGACGCGCTGTGCGACATGGGCGGTGAGCTGATCGTGATGACAGCGGCAGCGGGCCACCGGCCCGCTGGTGCGCTCGAGGCCACCACGACCGGCTTGCACCGCCTGGCCGGCCTCGATATCCCATTCCCGGTCCTGGACTGGAACGGGATCGCGCTCAAGGAGCTCATTCACAATCGGCATCACGTCGGCGCCGAGACCTGGCCGGCGTTCACTGCGATAACGGGACTGTCGCTGTACGGCCGCGAGATCGTCGTGGTCGGGTTCGGCCCCGTTGGTCAGGGCGTTGCGCTGCGCGCCCGCGATCTGGGCGCCAACGTCACGGTGGTCGACCTCGACCCGGTTCGGCTGATCCAGGCGCAGCACCACGGCTGCCGCGTCGCCGACTTCGACGACGCCGTTCGCCGAGCCAGCGTGGTCGTCACCGCGACCGGCTTCGACGGCGTGGTCGGAGCGGCACAGATCGAGCGCCTCCCCGACGGCGCGATCCTCATGAACGTCGGCCACAGCCACCGTGAGATCGACGTCGACTGGCTGAATCAGCACCCCCACACCGACCTGCGTCGACATCTCGAACGGTATGAAGTGAACGGCCGACGCGTGCATCTGCTCAACCGGGGCAGCCTCGTGAACTTGGCGGCCGGTCTGGGCACTGCAGCACCGCAACTCTTCGACCCCTTCGCGGCGATCATGCTGCTCGGTCTCGACGCGATCCTCAAGGGGCGTGTGGCCGACCTACCCGCGGGTGTGCAGCGGTACCCAGCCCAACTCGAGGCCAGAGTCGCTCGAGCGCTGGTCGACAGCACCTGCGATTGAGGTGAGCACAGCGGTTCCCGTGCGCGACCAGCCGCGCGAGGAGTTGGGAATGAATCGCCTAGGCCTTGACGACGAACGTCGAGCGGCCGATCAGGTCGGCGAACTTGGGTGAGGCGCCGCCGCTCTTGACCGCCGGCCACACGAACCAGACGTACGTCCCGGAAGCGAGCTTGCCCTTCGGCACGTTGTACGACGCGCGCGACGGCCAGGCGATGAGCACTCGCTGGCCGTTGCGGAAGATCTGCACGTTGTAGTACGCGCTGTCCTTCTTCGCCGTCCAGGTCAGGTGCGGGGCGGCGTCCACCACGGCGCCCTTGAGCGGGAGCAGCGCAACCGGCGAGGCAGCCGAGATGCGCTTGCGCGCCGGTTTGGAGACGTTGTCGCTCTGGTCGTAGGCGAACACCGCGACGTAGCCCGAGCGGCCCGAGCGCAGGCGCAGGACGGCCGAGTCGCCCAGCCCGCTGTACATCAGGGTGCCGTCCGTCGGGTTCTTCGGCGCATGCGCGAGGTTGAGCACGACGATCACGTGGTCGAGATCGCGCGCGGTGGGCTTGACCCAGCGCAGCGTCACGCGCGCCGTCTTCGCACCGGCCTTCGTGAGCGCGAGCGTCGCGGTGAGCTTCTTCGGCGCGCCGGGCGCCTTCTTGTCGGCCGCGCGGGCGACCGGCGGCACGGCGGGCGGTGCGGGCGGGGCATTCGCCACCGTCACGGTGATCGTGGCGACGACGACGTGGCCGGCATTGTCGGCGACGACGTTGCAGACGTCGTAGAGACCGTTGCCGACACCCGTCGTGTCCCAGGTGGAACCCATGACCGGACCCGACGGGCAGGCTCCGGTCGCGCCGATGTGCTGGACGCTCGTGGCGACGCCCGAGGCGGCATCCGCGCTCGTGGAGGAGATGGAGACGGTGCCGCTGACGACGCCCGCCGCCGACGCGTTCGGGATGGCGATGGTCGCCGCCGGGTCGTGCGTGTCGACGATCACCGTCAACCCCGGGCTGTTGGCCGTCGAGAGGAGATCGGCGGCCTGCACGTAGTAGCAGTACACGCCGTCCGCCACGTTGGCGATGTAGCCGGCGGTCGTGTTGCCCGCATACGGACTCCCAGGCTGGATCTGGCCGCTGCTGACCGGCATCGCGCACGGCCCGTCGCTGCGGAACACCGACTGCGACGTGTTGAGGCCGTTGCCGGGCGTCCAGCTGAAGCTGACCAGGGTCGCGAACGGCGCGCTCGTGAGCACCGGCGCGGCGGCGGGTGCCGTCGCAGCGGCTGCCCCGGACGGAAGGACGGCGAGGGCCGAGATCACGCTGAGGGCCACGATGAGCGAGCGCCGTTTCATGTCCTTCGAACCTCCGTTGTCGCCGGCCCGCGCGGCACCGCCGCCGGCCCGGTCACCCTAGCTCTCGAATCGCCGGAATACCGCTCCCCGAAGGGGGCACCACCCAGAAACCCACCCACGCCCGCGCCAGGCGCTGCGGATCGGAGCGCCGTGCGCGAGGGCGGCCTGGCGAGGTTTGGGGAGGAATCTCATCGGTGACGATGGAATGCCGCCGCGCGAAATTTCGCTTCGAGTTGTAACCTTGCGCGGCTGTACGCCAGGATGCCCGGACGGAGGCTATTCGGTCAATGGCTGATCAGAACGATCTACTTGCAAGAGCGGATGCGGAGGCGGCTGCCGAGGTCGCCGCACTGGAGGGGCGAGCATCCCCGTTCAGCGCCCTCTACGCACACTGGGAGCGCAATCAGTGGTCGGCGCTCGCGCTCGACCTCGAGACCGACCGCCACAGCTTCCAGTCACTCGACGCGAGCGCGCAGTCGGGCATGGTCTGGATCTTCGCGCACCGCTTCCACGCCGAGTTCAGCGTCGCCCGGCTGCTGGCGCCGTTCCTGCTCGCGGCGCCGAGCTACGACGTGCAGCTCCTGCTGGCGACGCAGGTCTCGGACGAGCACCGCCACCTGCAGGCCGTCCTGCGCATCTACGACGAGGTCTTCGGCGTCCACGGCGGGATCGACGCAGTGCGCGAGGTCGCCGACCGCAACATGGATCTCGTCGCCGAGGCGCTGTATGCCCGCCTCGAGCATCACGTCGGGCGCCTCTCTGCGACCTCGGACGAGGACGAGTTCCTCGCGGCGGTGGTCGTCTACCACCTGCTCGCCGAGGGCGTGATCGCGCGCACCGCGCAGAATCTCGCCGCCACGCAGTACGAGCGGCTCGCGTTCCCGGGGCTCGCCGAGGGCCAGCGCCTGGTCGCGCGCGACGAGGCGCGGCACATCGGCATCGGCGTCTCGTACGTCCGCCGGCGCATGGACCAGGCGCCCGAGCGGACGACCGCCGTGATCACGAGCGTGATGGAGGAGTTGCTCGAGCTCTGGTCGGAGCTGCTCGGCCCTGCCGACGCGGAGCTCGGCGACCTCGTCCGCTCGGGGTACGGCATCGACCCGATCGACTTCTACTCGGAAGCCCTGCGACTGGTCGGAGTGCGGCTCGCCTCGGTGGGCTACACGGCGACCTTCGGCGACTGACCCGACGTCCGCGCTTGCGCGTCTGCATCCTCACGGACTATTACTACCCGCAGCTCGGGGGCATCACCGAGCACGTCCACGGGCAGGCGGTCAACCTGGCCGCGCGCGGGCACGAGGTCACGATCGTGACGGGGCGCGTGCCGCATGCCCCGCGCGCCGCCGACCGGGGCGAGCGCGTGCTCGCGGCCGACGGCGTGGAGCTCGTGCACATGGGCCTCGCGCTGCCGCTCTACGGCAACGGCTCGCAGACGCTGCACACCGTCTTCCCCGGCGGGACGATGCAGCTGCGGCGGTTCCTGCGCGCGCGGAAGTTCGACGTCGTGCACATCCACGCGCCGTACAACCCGAGCTTCTTCATGCTCGCGCCGTTCGTCCTCCCCGAGGGCACCGTCGGCGTCGGCACGTACCACTCCGTGTTCACGCCGGGCCGTATCCGCGACCTGGTGCACGCGCCCACGCGCGCGTCTCTGAGCCGGCTGCACGGGCACATCGTCGTCTCGGACGCGTGCATCGAGCCACTCGACCACTACTTCCCCGAGTTCGACTGGCGCGTCATCCCGAACGGCATCGACGAGGATCACTTCTCGCCGAGCGCCCGGCCGATCGACGCGCTGCGCGAGAGCGGGGACCCGGTCGTCCTCTTCCTCGGCCGCTTCGACCCGCGCAACGGCCTCGGGATCATGCTCGAGGCCTTCGACCGGCTGTGGCGCGCGCGCGACGGCCACGCGCGCCTGTGCGTGGTCGGCGACGGCCCGCTGCGGCGCTACTACGCCGCCCGGCTCGCGCCCGAGGTCGCCGCCGCCGTCGAGTGGGCCGGTCGCGTCGACTGGAACCGCCCGCGCTACTACACCTCGGCCGACGTCTTCTGCACCCCGTGCCAGCGTGCCAGCTTCGGGATGGTGCTGCTCGAGGCGATGAGCTGCGGGCGCCCGGTCGTCGCGAGCATGATCTCGGGGTTCGAGATGCTGATGACGAGCGGGCGCGAGGGTCTGCTCGTGGCGCCGCCCGACGAGGCGAGCGCCTTCGCCGCCGCGCTCGGCCATCTGCTCGACTCCCCGGCGGAGCTGCAGCGCATGGGAGCGGAGGGGCGCGTCACCGCGACCACGCGCTACTCGTGGGTCAGCGTGGCCGCCGAGCTCGAGGCTGTACTACCAGGAGCTGCGCGGCGAGCTCCCGGCGCGGTCCGCCGCGTCCGCGGGGGCGGAGCGCGACCCGCACGAGGCACCCGCACCCGTCTGACACGATGCGGGGCGTGGGACGCGTCGCCTCCAGCTGGCTGCCGCCGCTCGCCTGGATGGCGATCATCTTCGCGTTCTCGTCGATGCACGGCGGCGGGCACCTGCCCGAGTCCGAGGTGCTGCTGCGCAAGCTCGGGCACGTGGCCGGCTATCTCGTGCTGACGCTCCTGCTGCTGCGCGCGCTGCGCCGCTCGGGTGTGGCCGCCGCGGTGCCCGTCGCGATGGCGGCTGCGTTCGCCTACGCGGTCAGCGACGAGTGGCACCAGTCGTTCGTGCCCGGCCGGGGCGCGACCCCGAACGACGTCGCGATCGACGGCATCGGCATCGCCCTCGCCGCGCTCGCCGGAACCCGCACGCGCGTGCGCGAGCTCGCGGCATGACCGACGCGATCGTCTTCGCCGAGCGCGTGATCGCCCCCGGCGGCGATGCGATCTGGCCGCTCGCGCTCGAGCACCTGTCGCGCCGCTTCGCCTCGATCCGCGAGCTCGACGTCGCCGGGGTACCCGCACGCGAGTCCTCGGTCGCGGCGCTCGAGGCCTGGGCGGGCGAGGACGTGAGCTCGTGGCGACTCGAGCTGGCGCGCTTCTACGACGACCACGCCCGCGTGCATCTGAGGCGGGATCCGGGCACGGCCGCGCTGCTCGCGGCCCTGCGCGCCGACGGCGTTCGGCTCGCCGTCTACGGCCAGGGCCCGCGCGAGGCCTCGGCCGCGACGCTCGGGTTCCTCGGGCTCGACCGGCGGCTCGACGCGGTCGTGCTGGAGCCCGCCGGCGACGGCTACTCCGAGTCCCTCGAGGCCCTCGGAGTCAGCGAGGGCCGCCACGTCAGCTCGCGCGAGGAGCTCGCCGAGCTACGTCAGTAGCGCGCGGCGGAGGTCGTCCTCGAGCCCGGAGCGCGCGATCGCGAGCACCTGGTCGCCGGGCCGCACGATCGTCTCGGGGCCGGCGATGTCGGACGCGCCCGCGCGCAGGACGGCGATCAGACGCGCTCCCTCGGGCAACGGGATCTCGGAGACGCGGCGCTGCGCGATGTCGTCGCCGAGCTGCACCTCGACGACCTCGAGGCCCTCGCGCCGCAGCTCGAGCAGCGGCACGAGCTCGTGGTCGGGCAGCTCGTGCTCGATCAGGCGCATGATCGACGTCGTCGCGCACACCGACGGCGCGATGCCGAGCAGGTCGAAGAGCTCGTGGTTGCGAGGGTCGTTCACGCGCGCGATCACGCGCTCGACGCCGTAGCGCTCGCGTGCGACCTGGCACACGACGATGTTGTCCTCGTCGTCGCCGGTCACGGCGACGACCAGCTCGGCACGCTCGATGCCGCAGCGCTCGAGCACCATCAGCTCGGTCGCGTCGCCGTGCTGGGCGACGTGCTCGAGCTCCTCCTCGAGCAGGCGATAGCGGTCGGCGCGCTGCTCGATGACCGTGACCTCGTGGCGCATCTTCAGCAGCTCGTGGGCGAGGTTGCGCCCGACCTTGCCGCCGCCTGCGATGAGGATGTACATCAGATCGCCGCCGTGTGCGAGAGCACCGTCTCGGAGAGCACGTCGATCGCCCCCGAGGTCGGGCAGACCGTCCGCATCCCGAGCTCCGCGTAGAGCTCGGCGCGCGCCGGATCCAGCACGCGCACGACGACGCAGCTGACGCCGTAGCGCTTCTGCGCGATCTGGGCGCACACGACGTTCGTGTTGTCGCCGTTGGTGGCGACGACGACCGCCTCGGCGCGCTCGATCCCTGCGGCGAGGAGCGTCGCGATGTCGAGCGCATGGCCTTCGACGGTGATGCCCTGGAAGCCCTCGCCGAGGCGCTGGAACGTCTCCGCGCGCTCGTCGATCACGGCCACGTCCCAGCCGCCCGCGGCGAGCCGCACGGCCACCGCCGACCCCACACGCCCGCAGCCGACGACGACCGCGTGTTTCCCCGTCCCGTGCTCTGCATCCAGCATGAGCGGGGAGCGTAGCGCGGGGACGGGCGGAAGGGCCCTATCATCCCGCCCCGGTGACCACATGAACCGCTCGGCATCGGCCTGCTCGGATACGGCACCGTCGGCTCGGCGGTCGACCGGCTGCTGCGCGAGCGCGCAGACGTCGTCGAGCGCGTGGCCGGCCGGCCGGTGCGAGTCGTGCGCGCGCTCGTGCGCGACGCGGGGCGCGAGCGCGAGGGTGCGGCGCCCGGCCTGCTCACCGACCGCTTCGAGGACATCCGCGACGATCCGTCGATCAAGGTCGTGGCCGAGGTCATGGGCGGCGTCGAGCCGACGCTCGGCTATCTGCGCGAGCTGCTCGAGCGCGGCGTCTCCGTCGTCTCCGCGAACAAACAGCTGCTCGCGCGCCACGGCGCCGAGCTGCAGCAGGCCGCCGAGCGCGGCGGGGCGCAGCTCCGCTACGAGGCCTCGGCGTGCGCAGCGATCCCGGTCGTGCGCGTGCTGCAGGAGTCGCTCGCCGCGGCCGGGGTCGACGAGCTGATCGGGATCGTCAACGGCACGACCAACTTCATGCTCAGCGCGATGGCGCGCGACGGCCGGAGCTACGCCGACGCGCTGGCCGAGGCGCAGGAGCTCGGCTACGCCGAGGCCGACCCCACCGAGGACGTCGGCGGCGCAGACGCGGCCGCCAAGCTCGCGATCCTGGCCTCGCTCGCGTTCCACCGTCACCTGCACATCGACGACGTGCCGTTCGAGGGCATCGACAAGCTCCACGACGACGACGTGGCGTTCGCGAACGAGCTCGGCTACGCGGTCAAGCTGCTCGCGCACGCGCGCGTTTCCGACGACGGCATCGCCGCCCGCGTCGCGCCCGTGCTCGTCCCGCACGAGCACCCGCTCGCGCGCGTGAGCGGCAGCTTCAACGCCGTCATGCTGCGCGGACGCGAGATCCGCGAGATCACGCTCCAGGGACCTGGCGCCGGCGGCGCCGAGACGGCCACGGCCGTGATCGGCGACCTCCTGTCCGTACTCGGCCCGCGCCCCGCCGGCGAGGTCGGGACTGCCTTCCGCGACCTCCCGCTCGAACCGCCGGGGCGCGCGCGCAGCCCGCTCTACGTGCACCTCGAGGTCAATGACCGGCCGGGCGTGCTGGCCCGCATCGCCGCGCGCTTCGGCGATCGCGGCATCTCGCTCGGCGCGATGATCCAGCGCCCGCACGCCGGCGACCTGGCCTCGCTCGTCTTCCTCACCCACCCGGCATCCGAGGAGAACGCGCGCTCGGCCGTCGACGAGATCGCAACGCTCGACTTCTGCCACGGCCAGCCGCGCGTTCTGCGCGTGCTCGCCGCGTGACGGCGCCGCAGGGACTCCTCCAGAGCGGCGACGGTCGCCGGCTGCTCGCCGCACAGCTGTGCGACTCGTTCGGCGCCGGCATCGGCCTCGTGGCGCTGCCGTGGCTCGTGCTCGACGCGGGCGGCGACGCGTCCACTGCCGGACTGGTCGCCGTGTTCGGGCTCGTGCCCTACGTGCTCTTCGGTCTCTTCGCCGGCGTCGCCGGCGATCGCCGCAGCCGAAAGCGCGTGATCATCGCCGCGCATTCGACCCAGACCGTGTGCGCGCTGGCCGTGCCGCTCTGGGCGATCTCGGGCGCGACGCCCGAGTGGCTGGTCGCTGAGCGTGGCCTTCGCGATCGGCATAGCGCGCACGTTCGCGGACGCGGCGGCCTTCGGTGCGATCGCGCAGATCGTCGGCCCCGCGCAGTTCGGGCGCGCCCAGGGACTGCTCTCGACGGTCTGGGCGACCGGGATGGTGAGCGGCCCTGCGCTCGGCGGCCAGTTGATCGAGGCGTTCGGCCCGAGCCGCGCGATCGCGGTGCAGTGCGGCGCGTTCGCGCTGGCGACGGTCTGCGCGATCGCGATCCGCAGCCCCCTGCGACCGCCGAAGCCGAACTTCGGCGGGATCCGCGAGGCCATGCGCGAGGGCATCGACGTCATCCGTGACACGCCGATGGTGCGGCGCATCACGATCACGACGATCGCGTGGAACCTCGCCTTCTACGGCTCCGAGGCGCTGATCGTGCCGTTCCTGCGCGACGTCATCGACCTCGACGGCCGGCACGTCGGCTGGGTGCTCGGCCTGGGCGCGCTGATCGGGGTCGCCACCGGGCCGCTGATCATCTGGCTCGAGGGCCGCATCGGGCCGCCGGTCGTGATCGTCAGCGGCGTCGTCATCAGCGGGCTCTCGGTGCTCGCGCTCGCGGTGTCGACGGCGTTCTGGCACGTGCTGATCGTGTGGATCGTGCTCAGCCTGGCGCAGTGGGTCAGCTTCACGACCGCGATCGGCGAGCGCCAGCGCCACGCTCCCGCCCATCTCCAGGCGCGGGTCGGCATCACCGGCCGGGCGATCGCGATCGCCTCGATGACGGCCGGCGCGACGGCCGCGAGCCTGCTCGCCCACGTCGTCGACCTGCGCGCCCTCTACGTCGGCATGGGCGTCGCGACGCTGCTCGTGGCCGCAGTCCTCGGCCCGAAGCTGCTGAGCGCGGCCTCGACGCTCGGCGCCCCGGCGAGCTCGACGGCCGGGGACTGACCTGCACTGCTCAAAAGGGGCCTGGCCCCATTTGAGCAGACCCCATCGTGAACGAGTGGGATCGAACTCTGTGCCCTAGAGGGTTAGTGGGCGCCGGCACCCGCGGCCCAGACGAGACCGCCTATCGACAATCTCTCGTGGTGCCCGGACTCCAAACGGCCGACACGAAGGTGAGTCGCTCGCGTGGCCGACAGACCCGCGGATCGCGGCGGAATCATGCGCGCCGTCGAGCGATACGACCCCACGCAGGGCACGCCGTTCCTCGCCTGGGCGCCCTCAACACCTGGGTGCGCCAGGCCTCCAACAGGAAGGTTCTCACGAATCGCCTCGGCCGTGATCCTGACCTCGACCTTCATCGCCGGTGCGCTCGGCATGAACTTCCACCCAATCGCCTCGGCCGTGATCCTGCCCTCGACCTTCATCGCCGGTGCGCTCGGCATGAACTTCCACCCGTCGTTCTTCGATTCGCCGCAGTTCTTCTGGGCGGCGGTGGGCTCATGGCGCTGCTCATCTGCGGCACCCTGGCAGCTGCGCGCCGCATGCACCGGATCTGAGAGCGGAACGCCATCGCCGCCACGCAGGTTTTGGCTCGGGTTTTGGCCCGAGACGGGTGGGCATCGCCACTGGTCGGTCAACCCCGGACTATCCGCGTTGATCACGAGTCCATCGTCGAGAAAATGGAGCGTGCGCGATGAGCGAGGACATGACCACTGCCGACATCGCCGGTCGTCGGGACGACCGTCTGCAGACGGAGGATCGGGAACCACGCGCGGAAGAGGAGCTTCGCGCGGAGGAGACGGCTGAGGTCGGCAACGCCCAGGATTCCGCATCCCGGCTAGCCGCTCGGCCGCGTATGCTCGAGCCCGCCCCTCGGCACCCCGACGCCGCAGCGCGTCGAGGAGTCCCGGCAGGCCGAGGCGCTCCTGATCGTCAGGCCGGGCGCGACCCTCGGTGAGGCCGTCGGTATAGCAGCAGGATGCGGTCCCTGCGGCGACGCGTGCGCTGTTCCTCGGCCAGTCGGCGCGGGGCGCGATGCCGAGCGGCGGCGCGATAGTTCCGTGCAGACGCGATCGTCTCGCTCGAGTCGACGATCGCGGCGGGATGGCCGGCGCTGACCACGAGCTCGTCGCGGTCGGCCGAGATCTTGCACACGCACACGGTGGCGAATGCCTCCTCGCTCGCCTGTTCGGCGAGCGCGATCTCGTGCAGCGCGGCGATCACCGTGTCGGACGAGACCGTGCCGCTCAGGAGCAGGGCGCGCCACGACGCGCGGAGTGCGACCGCCAGCGATGCGGATTCGGGGCCGTGGCCGGCGACGTCGCCGATCATTAGGGCGAGCCTGCCGTCGGAGAGCGGGAACGCGTCGAGGAAGTCGCCGCCGAGGAGCATCCTGGCTCTCGCCGGGTTGGTAGAGGCTGCAGAGGCGGACGCCGCGCGGCCGGGCATCGACCCTTGGCAGTAGCGAACGCTGGAAGCGGCTCGCGAGATCGCGGCGCTCGAGCTCGACCCGGCGCTGCTCGCGCAGCAGCTCGGCCTCGTTCTCGCGCGCCTCTGCCTCACGCGCTTCGGCCTTCTTGCGCTCGCTGATGTCCGTCGCGACCCCCGCCATGCGGACTGGCTGAGGCGGATCCTGCCCGAACGTCGTGTGCGCCGCGATCTCGACCCATCGCTCCGCTGCCGTCCGGTAGCGCGATGCGGAGGTCGTGCCGGAGGCTCCCGTCACCCGACGGATCGACCGAGCGCGCCACCGCCTGGGCATAAGCCTCGGCGTCGTCCGGATGGATCAAGGCAGCGAGCGCAGCGGCCAGATTCAGGCTCTCGTCCTCCGGCAGGCCGAAGAGCGCGAGCGTCTGGGTGTCGGGCTCTCGGCGATCCTCGAGCGGATGCCAGCGGAATCCCGTGTCTTCGCGTGCGCGCCGCTCCTTGCCCGCACGCTCGGCGAGCTGGGGGCTCGACAGACCTCGGAGTCCTCGCTGCGCACCCCCGCTCGCGCTGACCTTCCTCCCGCTGCTGCCTGCTCGAAACCTGACGCCGCACTGGAGTGCTCGCGGCGACGGGGCCCGGCGGCCGTTGCTCGATCGTCTCGTCGTGCACGTCGTCGGGCATGGGCCGCCTTTCGTGTCGCGTGTCCCGGATTGTCTCCGCCGCGCGCCGCAGCGAAACGATGCGCCGTGTGATTCGACGCGCGAAAGCGGGCAGGTGGACCCATGACCGATACCTATACGCACAGCAAGATTCCCGCACCCCCTTGCTCCCGAGCCCACGCCCGGGCAACCCCCGCCGATCGGCGATCCGCCTCCGGACGGCCCGCACGTTCCGTGCGATCCCCGCGACCTCCGCGGCGTCCATGAAGCAAGCGATCCCCTGGCGGAGTCCGCACGTCAGCCGCGCCCGCGCGATCTCGGCGGGCCGGAGGACACCATCGCCGCGCCGGTGCGAGGCGCGGCGAATCCCTGCCGGTGATGCTCGCGCCCACCTTGACGGGCCGCGGTGCGTTCAGCGGAAAGACCACTAGTCCGGGACGTTCGCGCCACCTCGCAGCGGGGATGACCGTGGAGCTCCCCCGGCCACGGCAAGCACTTCGGCCGTGGGGCTCCAAAATCTCTCCGACCCCCACCCCGCTCGGGGGCCACCGCGAACGTTGGCCGTGTCGCGGCCGACCCCCTTTTTACGATCGCGCGAATATGCTCACCTCCCCCTTGCCGAGCCGGTGCCGTAGATGTTGATGTGCCAGGGATTCCCGATTGCTTCGTAGGTAGCCGCCTTTACGGTGTGCGCCCTTGCCGAGCCGGCGCCGTAGATGTTGATGTGCCAGGGATTCTCGATTGCTTCGTAGGTAGCCGCCTTTACGGTGTGCGCCCTTGCCGAGCCGGTGCCGTAGATGTTGATGTGCCAGGGATTCCCATCGGCCCCGTAAGCCGCCGGCACGGCTAGCAGCGCGAGAGCGAGCGCGAACCCGAGCGTCCCGGTTCGGCGCACGCGCGTGATGGCGACCCACTGCAGTTTGTTGATCATGCGATCGACCTCCGCATCCGGACGCGGCCCTTCGCCACGTCATGCGGGCAGGCTGCCGGTCGCCGCTGGCAAACCGCTGGTAAACGCCTGGCACCTCGACGACCAACGATGCGCACGCCGGGCTCAAAGGCGCTCGTGATCCAAGTGTTGGCGGCGGCTGTTCCTGGCGTGCATCCAGATCAGCGCCGCCGAGGTCGCGTACTGCACCGATCGAATCGCCGAGCTCGCAGAGGCCGACGCCGTGGAGTCCGCTCCGAGACGTTGGAGCGGGACGGCTCGCCTCTCGTTTGCTGGATTAGACGCGCGCGGCGCAACCTCGGGCAGCAAACGGTCAGCAGTCGCGGTTGGCCCTCTGAGGCGACGAAAGGTGCGCGAGCGAGTAGCCGACGGGGTCTCCCCGGCTTACGGCTTGATGATGTTGTGCACCTCGACGATTTCGGGCTCGCCGGGATTGATGCCGAATTCCTGGAGGATGGGCATGAGGCGCTGACCGAACGCGTCCATCTGCTCTTTCGAGTCCCAGACTTGGCTGACCTTGAGGCTACCGTCCGTGCCGAAGCAGATCTCGTAGTCGAGCCCGTCAGCGGGAAAGACTCCATCGCTCCGTAGCCGCGCCACGACGGAGTCGTATTGCTCTGCCGTTAGCGACGGCGGTGAGAAGCGGATGAGTACGCTCACAATGATCCTCCGAGTTCGGGGCGGTGATCCTACCGCGTCTCGCGTTTCCGACGCCGACGACGATGCCTGAGCGCCTCCCGCGCGAGGATTCGAAACCGCGTCCCTCGGGCAGTGTCGTGCATGTCGAATCAGCCGAAGGACATCCCCACGATCGCCGAATGCGACGAGCCCGATGTGCCCGTCGAGCCTCCTGACGCAGAGCCCGACTATGACGAAGGCGTGCCCGAGGAGTCGAGCCGGACGAGCACATCGGATCTCCCGGCAGGTGCGACAGACGGAGAGCTGCCGCCCGCGCCGTGACGCTCTGGCTGGTGGGTAGCGACGACAGCGACCGCACGGTGTGCGGCCGGTGAGCGGCTACAAGTCGGATTCGAGGCACTTCCCGGAAGGCTGCCCACCGACGTCGTAACTGGCGAGGCACGCGCCACGGCTCGTCGATCGCCGCGCCATCGCCAGCGCATTGCTGAAGTCGATCGTCGCGGTGAGGTGCCGAGTAGAAATTCCAGCACACTTTCTTCGATCCTGAGACGCCCCAGCGCCAGGCGCTGGGGCGTCCACCAGTCACCGCGTCGTCACTGCAGGACGCGTCGACCGCCGCCGTGGCGGCCACTCACGATCATGCGGTACACCACCAGCAGGACGATCGAGCCGATAATGGCCGTGATCCAGGTCGAGATGTCGAAGAACTCATCGAGAGGATGGGCGTCGAAGAGGGCCGCCGCCAGGAATCCGCCGATGAGGGCGCCGGCGACGCCGATCAACATGGTCACGATGATGCCGCCGGGATCTTCTCCCGGGAGCATGGCCTTCGCGATGATTCCCGCCAGCAGGCCGAGGATGAGGAATGCGATGATGCCCATGCGGGCCTCCGTACGTATGGGCGCGCTCCGGTGGGAGCCGCGCGGTGTGCTGGTCTGTGCGGCGGGCTGATTCCCCGCCACTCCATGACACAAACGTCCCGCGTGTAATGATATTTCGCGGCGATCGGCGCACTGGCTCGCTCGTGCGATCGCCGAACCGGCACACGGCGCCCTCGACCTGCCGAAGCCGAACGGCACGTCCTCGACGAGGATCAGTTCGTCCCGTCGTGCGCGGCCGCGTCGCTGGAATTGAGCGTGTGAGCATGCCCTCGCGGTCGTAACTCGAGGACGCTCATTCGACTTTCTGCTCAACCACGCCCGAACAGGCGTTCCCACGACCCATCGTGCACGAATGGGGCCAGGCCCCGATTCGTGCGACTACGAGACCGGGGACGGCCCGGGGCGGATGCGGGGCTCATCCGGCGTCTCCTCGGCGACGCTTGCGGTGCCGGGCGGGAAGGACGTCACGATCACGCGGCAGTGCGCTCGGCGCAGCAGGTTCTCGATCGTCTCGGAGAACACCTGCTGGCGGCCGGCGAGCGCGCCGATGTGCGGCACGGCGCCGACCAGGATCAGACCGACGTCCTCCTCGCGCGCGACGCGCGCGATCTCGTGGCTGATCGCGCGGCTGCGCAGCGCCATGAAGTCCACGCGCACGCCGTAGTCCTGGGCGAACAACGCGGTCAGACTCGCGGAGCGCGTCCTCCTTCTCGCCGGTGCCCGGGATGTCCGCGTCCAGCGCCAGCGCGAGCGGGACCTCCACGACGTTGACGCCGAGGACGCGCGCACCCTGCTCCTGCGCGAGCTTGCACGCGATCGCGAGCATCTCCTCCTCGATCGGCCCGCGCGCCTTGAGCGGCACCAGGATCGTCCCGAACTGCATGTCGATGACCTCGAGCGGCGGCGGGGCGACCGTCTCGATCCGCTTCAGCAGCGGCTTGCCCTGCAGGCGCCGCATCCCGACGAACACCAGGAACCCGAGACCGAGCCAGATCGGGGGGAGGATGCGCCCGGCCCGGTGGGTGCCGAGATCGAGCACCCAGAGCGCCCACGACATCGCGAGGCCGAGCAGCGCGAGCACCGGGATGGAGCTGCTGCCGAAGCGGACGCTGCCGCCCATGCGCACGACGCGCGGAAGCTGGGGCTCGCGCACGCGCAGCATGACGACGGCGGCGAACACGCCCATGAACGCGATGAGGATGCCGAAGGAGTAGATCGACGCCAGGGCGTCCACCTCGCTCCCGAGCAGCGAGACCGCGAGCATCAGCGCCGCGGAGAGCACGACGAGCAGGACGACGGCCCCCGGCTCGACGCCGCAGCGGCGCGAGCGGCGCATCAGCGTGGGCGGCAGTCCGCCCATGCCCGAGAGCGCGCGCAGCGTGCGGAGGCCCGCGCCGAGCGCCACGCCCGCGCTCGTCACGAGCACGCCGATCGCGCTCAGGCTGACGAGCACGCGGACGACGTCGCCGGCCGTCGTGCCGAACGCCTGGGCACCGATCGCCTCGGCCGCGCCCGCCAGCGGCGCGGTGCCCCAGATCGTCGAGAGGTCGCTGGCGTGGCCCGAGGGCGTTCCGGGAGCCTCGTGCACGGGAAGGAGCGAGAGCGCGGCGGTGGCGATCACGACGTAGGCGCCGACCGTGGCCGCGATCGCGGCCAGCGTGATCCGGCGCAGCGGCCGGGCGGGGTTCGCCGACTCCTGGAGCAGCCCCGCGACGATCTCGACGCCCGTGAACGCCACGAGCGCGATCGGGAGCGAGTAGCCGAGCGACGTCCAGGTCGGCGCGGCGCCGAGGTCGATCGACTGCGTCAGGGCGTCGAGGTGCCCGAGCGCCGTCAGGCCGAGGACGGCCAGCGTCAGCTGCGCGAGCATGTCGACGATTGCGAGCGGGAGCACGAGGTCGGTGCGCGAGACGCGCGGCACGAGCCTGCCCGCACCCAGCAGCACGATCACGCCGACCCCGATCAACTCGGCCGAGCGACCACTCATCTCGCCGATGTGGCCGACGGCCGCCTCGGCGTAGCGCGGCACGAAGAGCGCCGAGAGCAGCGCGACGACGAGCAGGTCGAGCAGCACCGCCCAGCCGACCAGGAATCCCGCCGCGTCACCGAACGCGCGCTTGACGATCAGCGGCGAGCCGCCTCCCGTCGCCGTCGCACCCTCCGCGTAGGCGCCGGCCGCGAGCGCGACGAGCAGGCCGACGACCGGCAGGACGATCGGCGTCAGACCGAGCGCGTACAGCGACACGACGCCGAGCGCGAAGTACAGCGACGACGAGATCGTGCCGTAGATCGCCGCGAAGAGCGCGTCCTCGCCGACGACGCGCTGCAGGACTGGGAGGCGTCGGGCCATCAGCCACTTAGTCCTCGCGCCTCGACATCTGCAGCGCCAGCCAGCCGCGGCCGAGCCCGGCGAGCGTCAGCGCCGCACCGAAGATGTAGCCGACGGCGACGCCCTCGCCGCCGCCGAGCGCCGTGCGGAAGATCGTGACGATGCCGATCACGACGAGCAACGCGCTGAGGATCAGGGAGATGCGGTTGCGCGGGGTCACGAGCTGCCTCCTACTGCCGGCCCGACGGCGCGGGCGGCGCCCCGCCACTCGGGCGTCGCGCCCACCATCACCTTGCAGTGCGCGTGCCGCAGGACGTAGTCCACCGTCGAACCGAACAGGCGCGCGGAGCGTACCGAGCGGCCCGGAGTGCCGAGCACGATGATCTCGCTGCCGCGGCGCTCGGCCTCCTCGACCAGTGCGCGCCCGGCATTGCGGGTGCGCACGAGGCGCGAGATCACCTGCACGCCGTAGAGCTGCCCCAGCGCCTCGGCCTCGGCCAGCTGCCTGTTGGCCCGCTCCTCGTCCTCGGGCGCGATCTCCGACAGCGCGCGCGACGTGGGCACCTCGAGCGTGTAGAGCGCGACGACGCGCGCGCGCCGCTCCGAGGCGAGGCGGAGCGCGGTGGCCGTCATCTCGTCGGCGACGCGAGCATCCGTGATGTGCAGGACGATCGTGCGGTACTCGATCTCGATCGCGGGCCCGCGCACCTTGGTGTCCGCGAAGACGGTCTTCGTGAGCGGCAGCCCCTGGCGCTTGCGGTAGGCGACGTAGACGATCATGCCGAGCACGAGCCAGCCGAGACCCGCCCAGCGCACGGCGGGGAAGAGCGTCGCGACGACGAGGAAGGCCAGGAACGTCCCGATGCCGCCGAGCACCGCGAACACCGGGATGTCCCACTCGCCCACGCGCATGTTCAGGGGCGCGCGGAACGGCTGCTCGGGATCGCGTTTCGACTTGCGCAGGCGCAGCGCGATCACCGAGGCGTGCGCGATCGTGAACGAGAGCATCGCGCCGAACGCGTAGAGGTTGCCGAGGAACGCGACGCCCTGCCCGCCGGCGACCTTGGCGGCGCCGATCATGCCGATGGCCGCGAACGTGTAGACGACGATCGCGACCCAGGGCGTGCGCCAGGTCGGGTGCACCGTGCGCAGGAAGTCGGGGAACTGCCGGTGCACGCCCATCGAGTACGTCAGGCGCGAGACGCCGATCAGCCCCGCGTTCGTCGCGATGATCAGGATCGTGCCCGCGAGCAGGCCGACGTAGTAGCTCACGGGCGTCGTCAGCGGCCCCAGGCCGAGGTTCTGCACGATGCCCTGGCACGGGATCGCCGGCGTACTTGGCGCCGAGCGCCGTCGTGAAGTGCGTGCCCTCGGTGCCCGGCGGGTTGGAGAGCGCCGGCGTCTCGTGCACCGGCATCGCCGAGAGCGCGACCGCCGGCAGGAACGCGTAGATCGCGAACACCGCCGCGGCCACGAGGCCGATCGAGCGCGGCACGTCGCGCGCGGGGTCGCGCGCCTCCTCCGCCATGTTGGAGATCGTCTCGATGCCCGTGTAGGCGACCATGCCGATCGGGATCGAGATCAGGAACGCCGAGACGGTCGGCGTGGTGCCGAAGTGCACGTTGCCGACGAGCACCTGCGGATTCAGGATCAGGGCGACGCCGACCACCACGAGCAGCGCCTGGGTCGCGAGGTCGGCGATCGCGAGCAGGATGTTGAGCCGCGCCGACTCCTGGATGCCGCGGATGTTCAGCAGCGCCAGCACGATGCAGAGCCCGGCCGCGACGACGACCTGCCCCGTCAGCCCGTTGCGCATGAAGCCGCAGCCGGGGAACACCGAGAGGTACGGCGGCACGGTGTAGGCCGAGATCGCGATCGTGACCGTGTAGTTGAGCATCTGCGCCCAGGCGGCGAAGAACGAGACGGCCTCGTTGAAGGCGCGGCGCGAGAACGACGCCGAGCCGCCGGCCTCCGGGAAGCGCGCCGTCGCCTCGGCGTAGGTCGCAGCGGTGAACGCGAAGATCACGCCCGAGATCGCGAACGTGACCGGCGTCATCCCCCCGGCGTAGAGCGCCGTGACGCCGAGCGCGTAGTAGATCGACGAGCCGACGTTGCCGTAGGCCGTCGAGAACATGTCCCCGACGCCGAGGACGGCGGGGAGACCACGCGAGCTACGGCGGCGGAGCAGCGGCACGCGCTACCCGGTGAACTTCCACTGGCGCAGGACATCCTGGTCGTCGAAGCGCACGAGCACGCGGAGCGTCGTCTGCCGGCCGCCCGTCGGACCGGCCCCGACGACGAGCGTGCAGGTCAGCGTGCCCGCGCCCTCCTGCTTCTTGTCCCCGCAGTGGATGCTGCGGATCGTGTCCTGGCCCTTGAGATCGGGGCGGCTCGGGAACGGGTCGCTGGAGGCGATGTAGAAGCCCTCCCAGTCGTCCTCGATCGTGTTGACCGCGACCTTCCCGGCGTCATTCGACGTGCCGCAGCCCGTGATCACGAGAGCGACCCCGACCAGACAGCCGGCTGCCAACGAGCGCATGCGGCCGAAATCTAGCGCTCGCGGCGGGAGCGTGGTGTCCCGCCGCTCGCTTAGAGGAAGTGGACGATCAGCGGGATGATCAGGATCGCGACGATGTTGGTGATCTTGATCATGGGGTTGATCGCGGGTCCGGCCGTGTCCTTGTAGGGATCGCCGACGGTGTCGCCCGTGATCGACGCGGCGTGCGCGTCGGAGCCCTTGCCGCCGTGCGCGCCGTCCTCGATCAGCTTCTTGGCGTTGTCCCAGGCGCCGCCGCCGGCCGTCATCGAGATGGCCAGGAAGAGGCCGGTCACGATCGTGCCGACGAGCAGGCCGCCGAGCATCTCGTACGAGATCAGGCCGACGACGATCGGGATCACGATCGGGATCAGCGACGGGATCCGCATCTCCTTGAGCGCGCGCTTCGTGACGATGTCGACGCACTTCGCGTACTCCGGCCGCGCGGTGCCCTCCATGATCCCCGGGATCTCGCGGAACTGGCGGCGCACCTCCTGCACGACCTCGGCGCCGGCGCGGCCGACGGCCTCCATCGCGAGCGAGGCGAAGAGGTACGGCATGATCCCGCCGATCAGGAGCCCGACGAGCACCCACGGGTTCGAGATCGAGAACGCGACGTTGACCGCCTTGCCCGCATCTGCGGCCTGCGCCACGAGCTCGTGCGAGTAGGAGTCGAAGAGCACGAGCGCCGCGAGGCCTGCGGAACCGATCGCGTATCCCTTGGTGACGGCCTTCGTCGTGTTGCCGACGGCGTCGAGCGGATCGGTGATGCCACGCACTTCCTCCGGCATGTCCGCCATCTCCGCGATGCCGCCCGCGTTGTCGGTGATCGGCCCGAAGGCGTCGAGCGCGACGATCATGCCCGCGAGCGAGAGCATGGCGACGGCCGCGACCGCGATGCCGGTGATGTCACCGAGCTTGTAGGCGACGAGGATGCCGATGCCGATCACGAGCACGGGCGCGGCCGTGGCCTCCATCGACTTCGCGAGGCCCGCGATGATGTTCGTCGCGTGGCCGGTGGTCGAGGCTTCCGAGATTCGCTTCACCGGTCCCCAGCGCGTGCCGGTGTAGTACTCGGTGATGACCATCAGGAGCGCCGTGATGACGAGTCCGACGAGAGCGCAGAAGTAGAGCCTGCCCCAGCCCGCGCCGTTGAGGATCGCGTCGGCCGGGAGCTCGTCGAACAGCCAGTGCATGACCGGGATGAACGCCAGCGCGGAGATGCCCGCGGTGATGATGACGCCCTTGTAGAGCGCACCCATCACGCTGCCTCCGGTCCGTACGCGCACGAACTGCGTGCCGATGATCGACGCGATGATCGAGATGCCGCCGAGCACGAGCGGGATCGCGATGCCCGCGGTGCCCCACTTGAACTGCTGTGCGAGCAGCATGCCGGCCACGAGCGTGACGGCGTAGGTCTCGAAGAGGTCGGCCGCCATGCCGGCGTCGTCGCCGACGTTGTCGCCGACGTTGTCCGCGATGACGGCCGGGTTGCGCGGGTCGTCCTCGGGGATTCCGGCCTCGATCTTGCCGACGAGGTCGGCACCGACGTCGGCGCCCTTCGTGAAGATGCCGCCGCCGAGGCGCGCGAACACCGAGATCAGCGAGCCACCGAACGAGAGGCCGACGAGCGCGCGCACCGCGTCGCTCTCGGAGACGTCGCCCAGGCGCAGGGCGCCGTAGTAGCCGGCAACGCCGATCAGGCCGAGGCCGACGACGAGGATGCCCGTGACGGTGCCGCCCTTGAAGGCGACGTCGAAGGCCTCGCCGAGGCCGGTGCGGCCCGCCTCGGCGACGCGCGCGTTGGCGCGCACCGCGACGTTCATGCCGACATAGCCCGCCACCGCGGAGAGCACGGCGCCGATGACGAAGCCGAGCGCGACCTTCCAGCCCAGGTCGTCCGACCAGATGCCCGCCACCAGCAGGATCGCGGCGACGACGACGGCAACGACGCCGACGGTGCGGTACTGGCGGTTGAGGTAGGCGGACGCTCCCTCCTGGATCGCCGCCTGGATCTCGCGCATGCGCTCGTTGCCGGGCGACTGGGCCAGCACCCAGCGCGTGAGGTACGCGCCGTAGGCCACGGCCAACAGGCCACAGATCAGGGCGAAGAGCACGTTGTGCTCCACCAGGAACGTCTGCATAACCGAATCTGCTCCGTTTCGGGAAGAAACCAGCCTGACGCCGTGCGGCAGGCCTCTGAGATCTCTCAGGCGCACCGCGGCGCGCGCGGCGATCGTAACAGGCGCGGCCGGTTGCGCACGCCGGATGCGCTTCTGCTTGTGACTCCCTCGAGACTCCCTGGAGCGTCACGGAGTCGCCGGCCGACGGGCCGGTGGAGCTCGAGCTAGACCTCGCCTCCGGGCGTCCAGATCGACGGCCGATCCTCTTCCGGAGGCGGCTCCGCTTCCGGCGCGGGCCCTCCCGCCGGCGCCGCGGATGCCTCGGCCGTCTGCACGAATGCCATGCGCAGCTGCGAGAGATCGCGCCGCAGCGCCTCGACCTCATCGGGCGGCGAGAGCGGCACGAGCAGCTCGACGACGCCCGCGAGCGCGTCGATCGCCTCGCGCGCCTGCTCGCGATCGGCGTGCTCGGGGCTCGCCATGCCGAGGCGGATGGCCGCCTGGTTCGCGAGCATCACGGCCGTCTGGGCGAGCAGGTCGCGGGGGCGCATCCCCAGGAGCTGCTGCGCGAGCAGCGCGCGCATCTCGTCGGCGCCCGGATCGCCCTGGTCGTAGTCGCCGCCGGCGCCGTGATCGTGCTCGTGATCGTGGCCACCGCCGTGGTCGTGATCGTGGTCGTGATCGTGCTCAGCCACGTGCCACCTCCTGTGCCAGTGCTGCATCGACCGACTCGCGCGTCACGCGCACCTGATCCGCGAACAGCTCCTCGAGCGGCACGCCCGCCTCCAGAGCAGCGATCGAGCGCTGCGCGGAGTTGCCGCCCTCGAGCATCCGGTGGAGCGGCTCGAGATAGGACTCGAGCCCGAGCGCGGCGATCTCGGGCGCGGCGTCGGCCAGCTGCGCCCGCACCCGCTGGGCGGCCGGCACCGACTGCATGCCGCGCTCGTAGTCGATCAGCTCGCCCGACATGCCCCAGCGGATCGCGCGCCACATGTTCTCCTCGAGATGGCGTCCGCGCAGCTCGACGAACGGCTCGCCCTCGTCGATCGCGCGCAGGCGGCGCGCCGAGAGGGCGTAGGCGTAGGCCATCACGGCCAGCGACTCGCGCACGTCGGCGAGCGCGTCCGCGTTGCGCAGCTCGACCGTGCCGTACGACTGGTGCGGTCGCACGCACCACCAGATCTCGGTGTGCTCCTTGATCGAGCGGGTCTCCACCAGCCAGCGCACGAAGCGGTCGTAGTCGGCCCACCCGTCGAACGGCTCGGGGATCCCGCAGCGCGGGAACATGCGCGTGAACAGCTGGGTGCGCGTCGAGTGCAGGTGCGTGTAGCGCCCCTCGTACCAGGGCGACGAGGCCGAGAGCGCGAGCAGGTCGGGGAGCACGGAGCGCATCGCGTTGTTGAACGCCATGGCGCGATCCGCGCCGTGCACGCCGACGTGGATGTGGATGCCGAACGTGTTGTTGCGCCAGGCGACGTAGCGCAGCGTGCCCTCGACGATGCGGTAGTGCGGGGTGTCGATGATCTCCTGCTCCCACCACGGCGACCACGGGTGCGTGCCACAGGCCGCGAGCGCGACGCCGATCGCGTCGGCCTCGTCGAGCAGCGCGCGCCGGCGCTCGATCAGCGCGCGCGCAGCCTCGGGGAACGTCTCGCAGCGGCCGGTCTTGATCTCGATCTCCGACGAGATCAGCTCGCCGGCCGTGTGCTCGCCGAGCGGCGTCGCGTCGGCGCGCGCCTTGAGCTCCGCGAAGCGGTTGACGAGGCCGTGCGTCTGCGGGTCGACGATCTGGAACTCCTCCTCGATCGCGAGGGTGAGATCCTGCGAGCGGTCGAAGATTCCGCGCGCCTCGTCGAGCGCCGCAAGCGGGTCAGGGATGCTGAGGCCCATCGCCGCGAGGTTACCAGCGCAATCGCATCTCCAGCCGCGGCCGGAATCTGCCGATACGGCAGGCGTGGAGCGATCGCGACGGGTCTACTTCCTCCTGCTGGGGATCGCCGGCGTGTTCGGCTGGTCCGTCGGCCTGTGGGCCGCGCCGATCGTCGCCTTCATCGCGCTCGAGACCATCTGGACGGTCGCCGAGTGGACGCGCGAGCGCGGCCCCGGACGCTCGCCGCGGCGCCCCTACGTGAGGTAGAAGTAGAGCGCGTGCAGGAGCTCGACGGCCGGGCTCGAGCTGTGCACGACAACGTCCGCCGGCGTCTGCAGAAGCGCCTCGGAGTAGTTGAAGATGATGTGCACGCCGGCCTTCACGAGCTGATCGGCGACGCTCTGAGCCGCGCCCGCGGGCACGGCGATGACGGCGGCGATGATGTTGTGCTCGGCGACCAGCGCCGTGAGGTCGGCGGTCGAGCGGATCGCGACGCCGCCCAGCTCGGTGCCGATCTTCGCGGGGTCGTCGTCGAAGATCGTGACGATGTGGAAGCCGTGGTCGGCGAAGATCGACGAGCCGGCGATCGCCTGGCCCAGCCGCCCCGCGCCGATGAGCCCGATGTTGTGCTGGCCCGAGGTGCGCAGGATGCCGCGGATCTCGGCGATCAGCGCATCGATGTTGTAGCCGACGCCGCGCTTGCCGAACTTTCCGAAGGCCGAGAGATCGCGACGGATCTGCGTCGCGTTGATGTGCGTGTACTCGGACACGTCCTGCGACGAGATGGAGCTGCGACCCATCTTCTTGGCCTGCGTCAGCACCTGCAAGTAGCGCGAGAGACGCGCTGCAACGCCGACCGTGAGACGTTCGCTCACTGGGGAACTCCTGCGATTCGTCGTGGGGAGAAGCGGCCGGTCGAACCCGTGGCCCGACCGCGCTCGTATCAGTAGCAGACTGTTGCGCAACGCCGCGTCAGAAGGGCAAATGTGGTGTCACGAACCCGCCTTCCGGCGACGAGCTTGTGCGAGGCCCACGGCGCGCTCCAGCGGCCCCGCTGCGACGGCTTGCGTGAACGCGACCTCGCCGTCGACGACCACCACCGGAAGCTCGACGCGGTAGCGCCGCTCGAGCTCGTCGTCGCCGTCGATCGCGATACGCCGGAGGCGGAATCCGAGTCGCGGCGCCTCGCGCTCGAGCAGCTCCGCCGCACGCCCGCAGAGCCCGCAGCCGGCCCCCTCGTAGAGCACGATCTCGACCGCGTCCACGCCGCTCAGCCGGCGATGGTGAAGCCGAGCTGGCGCTCGCTCGTCACCTCGTCGCTCGAGACGGCGTCGATCACCAGCCGGTAGATGCCCGGCGTGAGCGGCTTGCCGGTGCTCGGGTCGATGCCCGTGATGCCGTAGCGATAGCTGCCGGGGAGGAGCTCGTGGCGCTCGATGATGCGCCCGATCAGCAGCGAGCCGCGGTAGAGATCCACGCTCAGGCGCTGCACGGGCGAGATCTCGAGCCGCGCCTCGCCGTCCGTACGCGCAGAGCCCAGCACGAGCGTCAGGCTCGCGGCGGGCTCGCCGTTCGTCCTCGGCTCGAGCAGCGGGGGAACGAGCGACGTGCCGCCGATCAGGCCCGCGGCGAGGTCGGCGCTGCGGGCGATCGCCCAGGGCACGCGCAGCGTGCCGCCGCCGTCCGTCAGGACGAGCAGCCAGCCGCCCACGACGGTCGTCGCGTCGGGAAGGTCGTGCGCATTCAGCGTGAGCGGCACCGGGACGGTTGCGCCCGGCGCGATCGCCAGCTTCGACGGCGCGCCGGAGAGCGAGACGCTGGATCCGTCGTCCCCGCCGTCGCGCGTGAGCGACACGGTCACGTGCACGGTCGCCTTGCTCGTGTTGGTGAGCGTGAGCACGCGCTTCACGCTCACGCGCGGCGCGCGCGCCAGCCCGAACGACAGCGACGAGGGCTCCGCGACGACCGTCGCCGCGCTCGCGGCGGCCAGGTTGACGGAGCCTCCGCCCTGCGCCTCGACGGGCGCGGCGGAGTCGCCCTCGAGGTCGCGCACCGCGCGCGCCGTGCCGACCAGCGCTCCGCGCACGGCGCCCGGCGACCAGTCGGGATGCGCCTGCAGCACGAGCGCGGCCGCCCCGGCGACCTGGGCGGCCGCGACCGACGTGCCGGTCTGGGCCATGTAGCCGTCGCCCGGCGCGGAGCTGGTGATGGCCACGCCGGGAGCGACGAGGTCGGGCTTGACGGAGTCGTCGAACGCGAGCCCGGTGGAGGAGAACGCCGCAATGGAGCCGGTCGACGGATTGTCGTCCGCGTCCGCCGTCCCGAACGTCACCGTCACCGCGCCGCCCGTCAGCAGCGTCCCCGCGGCGACCGCGCCCTGCTCCCCGGGGATCACGACGACGGGGAGCTTCACGCGATCGTTGAGGCCGAGCGCGCCTTCGGGCACGCCGCCGTCGCCGTACAGCACGAGCGCCTTGGCGCCCGCCGCGCTGGCGGCGATCGCGCGCTGCGTGATCATCGCGCCGTCGCGCGGCAGCAGCACGGCCTTGCCCTTGACGATGCTCGTGCCGTCGATGATGAAGTCGTCCTCGTCCGTCCCCGGCACGATGTCGGCCGGTGCGCGCAGCGGAGTCGGAAGCCGTCGGGCCGGCGGGGAGCACGAGCGCCATCTGGCTCCCGCTGACCGGGGACAGCGCGCCGGCCAGCGGCATGTCGTGCAGCTCGCTGTCGACGTTGTCGGTCGTGAACGTCACGCCGACGCGCGGCAGCGCGGTGCGGCCGTCGCTCGCGCCGACCGCGAGCCAGCCCGGCGAGGCCGCGGGCGTCGCGATCGTGCCGAAGCGGGCGCCCGTCGGGCCGTCGTTTCCGGCCGCGGCCACCAGCACGGCGCCGGCGCGCTCGGCGCCCTCCGCCGCGATCGTCTCGGGCGAGGCGCCGAAGGCCGCGAACGGCTCGGCGACCGGCGCCAGGATCACGTCCGCGTGGTCCGAGAGGTTGCCGTCGCCGTTCGGGTCGAGCGCGCGGTCGACGCCCGCCAGCAGGGTGGCGGTGGTGCCGCTGAGGCTGCCGTGCTGCAGCTCCATCACCTGGATCGGCAGCAGCTTCGCGAGCGGGGCGACGCCGTGCAGGTCCGCCGGGCCGTCGCGGCCGGCCACGATGCCGGCCATCGCGGTGCCGTGGGCCGAGGCCAGAGGCCCCGGCGACGGATCCGCCGCCTTGCCGTTGATCGCGTTCCAGCCGGGAGCGAGGTCGTGCAAGTACGGGTGGCCGGTGTCGACGGGGCCGTCGAGCAACGCGACCGTCACGCCGCGTCCCGCACGCGCGCCGGCGATCGGGCGTCCGGCTCGCCCGACAGAGGTGAGCTGCTTGGCGACCGTCGCGGCCGGATAGATCTTGCGCACCGGATAGACCCCGGCGACCTGGGGCGCCGCCCGGATCTGCGCGAGCTGGTCGGGGCGCACCGTCGCCGAGACGGCGTTCAGCGCATTCACGAAGCGGTACTGCACGTTCACGACGATGCCCACCTGCGTGAGCGCGTCGAGGTCGAGCTGCTGCGTCGCCGTCGCGGTCTTGACGGCGTCGGGGCTGTCGATCGCGGCCGCCGGCTGCGCGGCCAGGACGATGATCACCTGCAGGGGCAGCGGCTCGCCGGCGCGGCCGTCGGTGATCACGGCATCCCACGAGCGCAGCGCGCCCTGCGTCGGATCGGGCGCACCCAGTGCGGGGAGCACGATCGCCACGGCGAGCGCTGCCGCGAGCGAGACAACGAGCGTGCGCGTGCGCAAGCGGCGGCGGCGCGTCATGACCCGCTGAGGGTACACGACCCCACGGGCCTGCCCGGCCCGCTCACCGGCGGTCTACCCCGCCAGCGGGCTGCGCGCGTAGGCGTCGAGCGCGAGGTACTCGCCCGGCTCGAGCGCAGGCGCCGCGAACGCCGCCGCGGCGATCATCGCGGCGTTGTCCACGCACAGCGCGGGTGGCAGCAGGCAGAGGCGCGCGCCGCGCCGCGCGCAGATCTCGGCGAGCTCGGCGCGCAACACGCCGTTGGCGGCCACGCCGCCGACCACGGCCAGCGTCGTGCGGCCGGTCGCGTCGAGCGCTGCCTCGGCGCGCTCGGCGAGCTGCCGGACGATCGCGGCCTGGTAGCCCGCCGCCAGGTCGGCGCGTGCGTCCGGCAGCGCGTCGCCGAGCTCGCGCACCTGGCGCAGGAGCGCGGTCTTGAGCCCGGAGAACGAGAGATCGTGCCCCTCCTGGCCGCGCAGGACGAGGGGGAACGGGAAGCGCTCGGGATCGCCCGCGCTCGCCACGCGCTCGAGCTCGGCGCCGCCCGCCTCGCTCAGGCCGAGCAGGCGGGCACCCTTGTCGAACGCCTCGCCGGCGGCGTCGTCCCGCGTCCCGCCGAGGCGCCGCGGGGCCGGGTAGTCGGCCACGTCGAGCACGAGCGTGTGCCCGCCCGAGGCGAGCAGGCATGCGAACGGCGGCTCCAGACCGAGCGGTGCGAGGCGCAGCGCCGCGATGTGACCGAGCAGGTGATCGACCGGTACGAGCGGCAGCCCGCGCGCATACGCCAGCGCCTTGCCGGCCGAGAGCCCGACGAGCAGCGCCCCGATCAGCCCCGGCCCCTGCGTGACCGCGAGCGCGGAGATGTCGCCGAGCGTCACCCGGGCCTCGGCGAGCGCGGACTCGACGACCGGAACGACGAGCTCGAGGTGCCGCCGCGACGCGATCTCGGGCACGACCCCGCCGAAGCTCGCGTGCAACTCGTCCTGGGACGACCGGATGCTCGCGCGCACCTCGCCGTCGCGCGTCACGACGGCGGCGCAGGTGTCGTCGCACGAGGTCTCGAGCGCGAGGATCATCACCCGGCGGCGGCCGGCGCGTCCGCGCTCGGCGGATCCCGCCACATGATCAGGGCGTCCTCGCGGTTGTCGGTGTAATAGCCGCGGCGGATGCCGGTCGGCTGGAACCCGAGGGAGCGGTAGAGGCGGATCGCCGCGGCGTTCGAGACCCGCACCTCGAGCGTGATCCCGCGCTCGGAGTCGCGTGCGGTGTCGGCGAAGAGCCGCTCCAGCAGCGTCCGCCCCACGCCCTTGCGCCAGTGGTCGGGATCCACCGCGAGGTTCATCACGTGCCAGGCGTCCGGATAGCGCGAGACGATCAGGTACGCGATCAGGCGATCGTCGTCGTAGGCGCCGTAGCAGCGGCCGCTCGGCTTCGTCAGCTCGCCCGTGAACATCGCGCGCGACCACGGTGTGGGATAGGCACGGCGCTCGATCGCGTCGATGTCGTCGAGGGCGTCGATCTGCAGCGGGAGCACCTCGATCATGCGACCTGCGGCTCCGCGTCGGGCCGGCGCACGTAGAGGGGCTCGGGAGCGCGCGCACCGGCCAGGGCCGCGAGCGCCGTCGAGCCCGGCGCGTGCCGCGCATCGTCGTCCGGCGGCACGAGCGCCCCGGCGGCCTCGAGCAGGGCGCGGTAGCGCACCGCGCCGTCGCCCACGCAGAGCGTCCCGGGAGCGATCCGCGCGGCGATCTCGGCCGGCTGCGCGACGGCCGCCTCGCCGTCGCCGCCGGGGGCGAAGAGCTCGCCGCGCCGGGCGTCGATCAGCGCCAGGGCTCCCGGCGCACCGGCCGCGAGCGCCGCCAGGGTCGAGGCCCCGGAGCACGGCAGACCGAGCCCCAGCGCGAGGCCCCGTGCCGTCGCGATCCCGATCCGCAGGCCGGTGAACGAGCCGGGACCACAGCCGACGACGATCCGCGACAGGTCGCCGGGCGTCCGGTCCGCGCGCGCGAGGACCTCGTCGACGAGCACGAGCGAGCGCTGCGCGGCGCGCCCGCCCTCGGCGCTCGCGAACGCGAGCTCGCGGCCGTCCCGCACGAGTCCGCAGACCGCGCGCGCGGTCGCGCTGTCCATCACCAACGTCAGATCGTCGCTCGGCACGCGGATCAGACTACTGACGACGGACATCGATCTGGCGCGTGCCGTCGTCGAGCACCGTGATGCGAACGACGGCCTCGGGCGCGGGCAGCACGCCGGCGCCGACGCTCGCCCACTCGACGAAGACGGCGCGCACATCGTCGAAGTAGGGCTCGAGATCGCCCCACGCGGCGTCGTCGACGCGCTCGCTGCGCGAGAGGTCGAGGTGGGCGACCGCACCGTCGCCGCCCTCGTAGAGATGCGCGACGGTGAACGTCGGGCTCGTGACCGCGCCGGTCACGCCGAGTGCCTGCGCCGCACCGCGCACGAACGCGGTCTTGCCGGCGCCGAGCTCGCCCTCGACGTACACGACCGCCCCGCGCGGGAGCTCCTGGGCCAGGGCCGCCGCGAGCGCGGCGGTCTCGCGCTCAGAAGAGGCCGAGCTGCTGCTCATCGTTCGAAACCGGTTCGGGGGACGGCTCCGCCCGACGCTCCGGCGCGGATGCCACGGGCGCCCGCCCGAGCAGCTCGCCGAGGCGGCGGACGTCGGCCTGGAGCGCCGGCAACAGCCGCGCGTTGTGCAGGGCCGCCGCCGGGTGGTAGAGCGGCAGCAGCGTGATGTCGCGCCCCGCGAGCTCGGCGCGCCGCACCTGTCCGTGCATCTGCGTGACGCCGTGCGGGCCGCCGGCGAGCGTGCGCGTCGCCAGGTCGCCGAGTGCCGCCACGACGCGCGGCCGCACGAGCTCGGCCTGCCGCTCGAGCTTGTCGCGGCAGGTCGCGATCTCGTCCTCGCCGGGGCTCAGCGTCCCCGGCGGGCGGCACTTGACGAGCGTCGTCACGTAGACGTCGCGGCGCTCCAGACCGATCGAGGCGAGCAGCTCGGAGAGGAGCTCCCCGGGCGCCCCCACGAGCGGGCGGCCGAGGCGGTCGTCATGAAAGCCCGGCGCGTCGGCGACGAGCATCAGCTCCGCCGGCATCGGCCCCTCGCCGGCCACCACCAGCGTGCGCGAGGCCGCGAGCGCGCACATCGTGCACCCCGCCCACTCGACAGCCAGGTCGGCGGTCAAGCCCGCGTCTTAGTGGCAGCCGCAGCCGCCGCCGCAGCAACCGCCGCGGCCGCCGCCACCGCCCACGGGAGCGCGCAGGACGGGGGCCCCGCCGGCCGTCTTCGCCGAGAACGTGGAGAGCAGCTTCTCGACCTCGCCGGAGGTGCACTGCGGGCACGCCACGAGCGTGCCGTAGCTCGAGACGAGCTCCTCGAAACGGTGGTCGCACGAACGGCACGCGTATTCGTAGATCGGCATTCGCGCATCGTATCGCGCGCTGCCGGGCAGTTGTCTCCGCGGAGGTACAATCCGGAGCGGACTCCATCCACCGGAGGGGTACCCGAACTCATATGCCGATCCGATCGCCATCGCGCACGCGCGCGGCCGTGGCGCGCACGCTGCCCGAGCTCGAGGCAGTGCTCGCCGGCCGCGACGACGTCGTGCTCGTGCCCACGATGGGCGCCCTGCACGAGGGGCACCGCGCGCTGCTGCGCGCTGCGCGCGAGTCCGGCGGGACGGTCGTCATGTCGCTGTTCGTGAATCCGGCGCAGTTCGCGCCGGGCGAGGACTTCGCGCGCTACCCGCGCGACGAGCGGGCCGACGTCGCGATCGCGGGCGAGGAGGGAGCGGACGTCGTGTTCGCGCCGGACGCGGCGACGATCTACCCGCCGGGCTTCGCGACGACCGTCGATCCCGGCCCGCTCGGCGACGAGCTCGAGGGCCGCTCGCGCCCCGGGCACTTCCGCGGCGTCGCCACGGTCGTGACGCGCCTCTTCGGCCTGGTGCGGCCGCGCCAGGCGTTCTTCGGCGAGAAGGACTTCCAGCAGCTCGTGATCGTGCGCCGCGTCGCGCGCGACCTCGCGCTCGGCGTCGAGGTCGTGGGCGTGCCCACCGTGCGCGCGGCCGACGGCCTTGCGCTGTCGTCCCGCAATCGATTCCTGTCCGCGACCGAGCGCGAGCGCGCGACATCGATCTCGCACGCGCTGACGGACGCCGGGCGGCTCTACGCGGGCGGCGAGCGCGACGCCGATCTCCTGTGCGAGGCCGCGCGCTCCCGCCTCGCCGTCGCGCCCGACTACCTCGAGCTGCGCCGGCGCGACGACCTCGGCCCGTACGACCCGTCCCATCCCGCAGTCCTGCTCGTCGCCGCCGTCGTCGGCACGACGCGCCTGATCGACAACCGGTCCCTGGAGGACGCATGACCACCCCGCAGTACGGCTCGGACGCGACTCGCAAGCTGCCCCTGCACGAGCTCGTGCAGGCCAAGCGCGACGGCCGCCCGCTCGTGATGATCACCGCCTACGACTACCCGTCCGGGCGTGTCGCGGAGCGCGCCGGCGTCGACCTCGTGCTGGTCGGCGACTCGGCGGCGATGGTCGTGCTCGGCCACTCCTCGACCGTGCCCGCGACGATGGACGAGATGCTCATGCTCACCGCCGCCGTGACGCGCGCCTGCCGGCGCCCGCTCGTCGTGGCCGATCTGCCGTTCATGTCGTACCAGGTCAGCGACGAGGACGCCCTGCGCGCCGCCGGGCGGTTCCTCAAGGAGGCTGCCGCCGACGCGGTCAAGCTGGAGGGCGCCGGCCCGATGCTCGCGCGCATCCGCGCCCTCGCCGGCGCGGGCATCCCCGTGGTCGCCCATCTGGGCCTGACGCCGCAGACCGCGACCTCCCAGGGCGGGTTCCGCGCACAGGGCAAGACCGCTCAGGCGGCGCTGCGCCTGCTCCACGATGCGCACGCCGCCGAGGCCGCCGGCGCGTTCCTGCTCGTACTCGAGGCCGTTCCGGCTCCCGTCGCCGAGCGCATCAGCAGCGAGCTCGAGATCCCGACGATCGGCATCGGGGCGGGCGCGGGCTGCGACGGGCAGGTGCTCGTGTACCACGACCTGCTCGGCCTCGGCGAGGGCACGCTGCCGCGCTTCGTCGAGCAGTACGCCGCGCTCGGCGACCTCGCGGTCGACGCCGTCACCCGCTACGCCGACGACGTCCGCGCGCGCCGGTTCCCGCAGGAGCGCCACACCTATGCGATCCCGGCCGACGAGCTGGAGCGGTTCCAGCGACTCGTCGAGGCGGGCGCGCCGGTCACCGCCGACGACGACGGCGGCGTTCTGTGACGGGGGACGAGCTCGCGGCGCTGATCGCGGACGGCGAGGTGCAGGTGCTCGACGTCCGCGCAGCATCCGAGTACGACGGCACGGGCGGCTATCCGTGCGATCCGGTTCAGGGCCACATCCCCGGGGCCGTCAACATCGACGTCGCCGAGATCGCCGAGGCGGGCGGCGGGGTCGCGGCCCTGCTCCGCGAGCGCGGCGTCGACACCGGTGGGCGCATCGTCTGCTACTGCCACTCGGGCTCGCGCTCGGCGTACGCCGTCGCCGTGCTGCTCGCGGCCGGTGTGCCCGCCGAGAACTACGAGGGCTCGTGGCACGAGTGGTCACGGCGCGGATCTTCGTAGACTGCTCGCATGAAAGGCTCCTACGCTCACACGTGTTACCGGGTCCTCGACCCCGCTGCTTCCATCCGCTTCTACACCGAGTGCCTCGGGCTCGAGCATGTGCGCGAGGCACCGATCCGCGACGAGGCGACGAATCACTTCTTCGCCTATGCGGGCGACCCGGAGCCGTGGCTCGAGTTGACGCACAACCACGATCGCACCGAGCCGTACGAGATCGGCACGGGCTACGGCCACGTCGCGATCCGCGTCGACGACCTCGACGCGACGCTCGCGGCGCTCGACGAGAAGGGCGTGCAGCCCGAGCGCGAGCCGTATCTGGTCGGTACGACGCGGATCTGCTTCGTGCGCGATCCCGACGGCTACCGGATCGAGTTGATCGAGAACTAGGTCGTCCCGCGGGACTTCCTTGTAAGCGGAGGGTACCTCCGGTAGTGTGCCGGATTAGCGGAGGATGCCTCCGCTTCCCGATCCACACGGAGGTTCCCCATGCCACCCATCACCACCGAATTCGGGCGTGAGTCGACTGCGGCCGAGGTCGTCGGCCGGCATCGACCTGAGCGGCCGCCGCGTCGTCGTGACCGGCGCCGCGTCCGGCATCGGCGTCGAGACCGCGCGCGCTCTGGCAGGAGCCGGTGCCGCCGTCACGCTCGCCGTGCGCAACACGGACGCGGGCGAGCAGACCGCCGCCGACATCACCGCCACGACGGGCAACGCCGACGTGGACGTGCGCCACCTCGATCTCGCGGATCGCGCGTCCATCGCCGCGTTCACCGACGCGTGGCGCGGCCCGCTGCACATCCTCGTGAACAACGCGGGCGTGATGGCCTCGCCCGAGGAGCACACGCCCGAGGGGTGGGAGCGACAGTTCGCGACCAACCACCTCGGCCACTTCGCGCTCGCGCTCGGGCTCCACCCGGCGCTCGCGGCCGCCGGAGACGCGCGCATCGTCGCGCTCAGCTCGAGCGCGCACCGGCTCTCGCCGGTCGTGTTCGAGGACATCCACTTCGAGCACCGCGAGTACGACCCGTGGCTGGCCTACGGTCAGTCGAAGACGGCCAACGTGCTGTTCGCGGTCGAGGCGACGAAGCGCTGGGCCGCAGACGGCATCACCGCGAACGCCCTCATGCCCGGCGCGATCCGCACGAACCTGCAGCGCTACGTCGAGAACGACCCGGCCACGCAGGAGCGCTGGGCCGAGGCGGAGCGCTCCGGCACCTTCCACTGGAAGTCCACGGAGCAGGGCGCCGCGACCTCGGTGCTCGTCGCGACGTCGCCTCGGCTCGAGGGCGTCGGCGGCCGCTACTTCGAGGACTGCAACGAGGCAGCCGTCGACGACAGCGACCGGCCGCGGCCCGGCGTGCGCTCGTACGCGCTCGATCCCGAGGCGGCGGGCCGCCTCTGGGAGGTCTCGCTGAACCTGATCTCGACCCCGGTCGCAGCCCGGCGCTGAACGGCGCCGAACCGCCGGGTGCATTGACATCCGGTCGGACCTCGACGTAGATGAGAACAGGCGTGCGGGTGTCGCCATCCTGCCCGGGGCGGCACCCGCGCGACGCCTACGAAGCTCTAGCGGAATGACCGCTAGAGCTTCGTACATCGGTCAGACCGCGAGCGCCTCGGCGGGCGTCTCGTCCGGCGCCGCGAGGACGCCGCGCAGGAACTGGCCCGTGTAGGACTCGCTCACCTCGGCGACCTGCTCCGGCGTGCCCGTCGCGATCACGCGCCCGCCGGCGTCGCCGCCCTCCGGGCCGAGGTCGATGACCCAGTCGGACTGCTTGATGACGTCGAGGTTGTGCTCGATCACGAGCACCGTGTTGCCGGCGTCGACGAGGCGCTGGAGCACCTCGAGCAGCTTCGCGACATCGTGGATGTGCAGACCGGTGGTCGGCTCGTCGAGGATGTACAGCGTGCGTCCGGTCGCGACCTTGGAGAGCTCGGCCGCGAGCTTGATGCGCTGTGCCTCGCCGCCCGAGAGCGTCGTCGAGGGCTGGCCGAGCTTGACGTAGTCGAGCCCGACGTCGTGCAGCGTCTGCAGCCGCCGGCGGAGCTTGGGCTCCTTGCCGAAGAACTCGAGCGCCTCCTCGACCGACATCGCGAGCACGTCCGCGATCGACGCGCCCTTGTAGCGGATGTCGAGCGTCTCGCGGTTGTAGCGCTTGCCCTTGCAGACCTCGCACGGCACGTACACGTCCGGCAGGAAGTGCATCTCGATGCGGATCATCCCGTCGCCCGCGCACGCCTCGCAGCGACCGCCCTTGACGTTGAACGAGAAGCGGCCCGGGCGTGTAGCCGCGCGTGCGCGCCTCGGGCGTGAGCGAGTAGAGCTCGCGCACGCGCGAGAACAGGTCGGTGTAGGTCGCGGGGTTGGAGCGCGGCGTCCTGCCGATCGGCGACTGGTCGATCTCGATCACCTTGTCGAACTGCTCCAGGCCCTCGATCGCGCGGTGCGCACCCGGCTTGAGACGGGCCCGCAGCAACCGGTTGGCGAGCGCGCGGTAGACCACGTCGTTGACGAGCGTCGACTTGCCCGAGCCGGAGACGCCCGTGACCGAGACGAAGCGCCCGATCGGGATCTCGACGTCGATGTCCTGCAGGTTGTTGGCGGTCACGCCGCTGACCTTGAGCCAGGCCGTCTCGCCGTCGCGCCGCGCCGGCACCGGGATCGAGCGCCGGCCGCTGAGGTACTGGCCGGTCAGCGAGCCGGGCGTCTTGGCGACGTCCGCCGCCGTGCCCTCGGCGACGACGCGCCCGCCGTGGATGCCCGCGCCCGGGCCCATGTCGACGACCCAGTCGGCCGCCCGCATCGTCTCCTCGTCGTGCTCGACGACGATCACGGTGTTGCCGATGTCGCGCAGGCGCTCGAGCGTCGCGATCAGCCGCGCGTTGTCGCGCTGGTGGAGGCCGATCGACGGCTCGTCGAGGATGTAGAGGACGCCGACCAGGCTCGCGCCGATCTGCGTCGCGAGGCGGATGCGCTGCGCCTCGCCGCCCGAGAGCGTGCGCGCGGCGCGGTTGAGCGAGAGGTAGCCGACGCCGACGTCGTCGAGGAACGTCAGGCGCTCGCGGATCTCGCGGATCACGCGGTCGGCGATCAGCCGCTCCGTGTCGGTGAGCTCGAGCTCGCGGAAGTAGGCCAGCGCCTCGTGCACCGCGCGCCGCGAGATGTAGTCGATGTTGTGGCCGCCGACCGTCACGGCGAGCGCCTCCGGCCGCAGCCGCGCGCCGCCGCAGGTCGAGCACGGCCGCATCGACATGAACGTCTCGATGCGCTCCTTCTGGAGCTGCGACTGCGTCTCGCGGTAGCGGCGCTGGAGGTTCGCGACGACGCCCTCGAAGGCCGTCATGTACGAGCGCTTGCGCCCGTAGCGGTTCTTGTACGTCACGTAGACGCGCTCGCCGCCCGTGCCGTTCAGGTACAGATCCTGGTGCTCGCGCGAGAGCTCGCCCCAGGGCTTGTCGAGCGGTACCTCCCAGCGGTCGGCGATCGCCTCGAGCACCTGCTCGAAGAAGCTCGACCCCGCCACGTTCCAGGGCGCCAGCGCGCCTTCCCGGATCGACAGCACCGGATCGGGCACGACCAGCTCCGGATCGACCTCGAGCGTCGCGCCGAGACCGGTGCAGGCCGGGCACGCGCCGTGCGGCGAGTTGAACGAGAACGTGCGCGGAGCGAGCTCGGCCAGCGAGACGCCGTGCTCGGGGCACGCGAACTTCTCGGAGTACGTGTGAACGGGGCCGTCGACCTCGCGCACCTCGACGAGGCCGTCGCCGATGCGCAGCGCCGTCTCGATCGAGTCGTTCAGCCGCTGACGCAGGTCGTCCTTGATCACGAGGCGGTCGACGACGGCCGCGATGTCGTGCTTGAACTTCTTGTCGAGCGCCGGCACGTCCTCGAGCAGGTACGTCTCGCCGTCGACGCGCACGCGCGTGAAGCCCTCGCCGCGCAGGCTCTCGAGCACGTCGCGGTGCTCGCCCTTGCGGCCGCGCACGAGCGGCGCGTCGACCGTGAAGCGCGTGCCCTCGGGCAGCGCCAGCACCTGATCGACGATCTGCTCGGCGGACTGGCCGGCGATCGGCCGCCCGCAGATCGGGCAGTGCGGCCGCCCGATGCGCGCGAACAGCAGCCGCAGGTAGTCGTGCACCTCGGTGACGGTGCCGACGGTGGAGCGCGGGTTCTTCGACGTCGTCTTCTGATCGATCGAGATCGCGGGCGAGAGCCCCTCGATCGAGTCCACGTCGGGCTTGTCCATCTGCCCCAGGAACTGGCGCGCGTAGGCCGAGAGCGACTCGACGTAGCGACGCTGGCCCTCGGCGTAGAGGGTGTCGAATGCGAGCGACGACTTGCCCGATCCGGAGAGGCCCGTGATGCACACGAGCCGCCCCCGCGGGAGCCGTACGGTCACGTTGCGCAGGTTGTGCTCGCGCGCTCCGTGGATGACGATTTCGTCGTTGAGTAAGCGGTTTTCAGTCATGTGGGCCTCACGGCTCGGTCAGCCTAGCAGCGGCCTGAGAGCCGAACAAGTGTTCGCATCATAGGGTCTGGGCAGGACGCTGCCCACCGGCGGCGAAGCACGTCCTTCGTATGTCGCGCGCGCGCACGAAACTCGAGCCCGGCGAGCGCCTCCTGCTCGCGACGCGGCCGCACCCGGCCGCTCTGCTGCCCGCGCTCCTGCGCGCGCTCGGCGTCGTGCTCGCCGTCGCGATCGTGCTCGCTCTGCTCGCCCAGTCGTCGGCTCCGGATCCGGTGCGCATCGCGCTCGACCTGCTCGCGCTCGCATTCGCCTGCCGGACGGTCCTGCGCTTCGCGCGCGCCGTGTGGCAGTGGGACCGCTCGCTCTTCGCGCTCACCACCAGACGCGTCTTCGTGGTCGCCCCCCGTGGTGCCGTGCGCCGCGCCTGGGAGACGATGCCGCTCGGCGCCATCCACACCGCCGGCGTCGAGCACAGCTTCGCGGGGAACCTCTTCGGCTACGCGACGCTCAGGCTCGGCGACGGGCCGCGGGGACGCGACGTGCGCTTCGTCAGCGACGCGGAGCGCGTCGCCGAGGCGATCCTGGAGGCGAACCCCCACGGACGCACCTGGACGCAGATCGAGGGGCCGGATGTCTCTGGACAGCCGGCCCCTCGTTCGCGCCTCGCGTGATCGGGGTCGTGATCAGGCGGGTATTTCGATCTCTGTGACTCAGGCTGCGCGGTCGCGCAGATCCTGGAGCTCGCGAACCGTCGCGAGCTGACCGAGCGTCTCGACTTCGATCTGGCGCACGCGCTCGCGCGTCAGGCCGAGCTCCCGGGCGATGTCGTCCAGCGTGCGGGCGTCGCCGCCGTCCAGGCCGTAGCGCAGGACGAGCACGCGGCGCCGGCGCTCCGGGAGCGCCTCGAGCGCACCCGACAGCGTGTTCAGCCGGTGGGCGGAGTCGACCGCATCGACCGGGTCGACGGCGTTGTCGTCCTTGAGCACCTCGGACATCGAGGACTCGCCGGACTCGCCGATGGGCTCGTCGAGCGACATCGAGGAGCGCGCGGCCTCGCGGACGATGCGCACCTGCTCGATCGGCAGCTTCGACTCGGCCGCGATCTCGTCCTCGTTCGGCTCGCGCTGCAGGCGGAGCATCAGCGTGCGCTCGGCACGGTTGACCTTCTGCAGGCGCTCGACGACGTGGACGGGGAGGCGGATCGTGCGGCTCTTGTCGGCCAGCGCACGGGCCACCGCCTGGCGGATCCACCAGGTCGCGTAGGTCGAGAACTTGAGGTCACGGCGCCAGTCGAACTTCTCGACCGCGCGGATCAGGCCGAGGATGCCCTCCTGGATCAGATCCAGGAAGCCCAGCCCCTGCCCGCGATAGTTCTTCGCGATCGACACGACCAGACGCAGGTTCGACTCGACCATGCGGCGCTTGGCGAGCATGTCGCCGGCCTCGACGCGCTTGGCGAGCTGGATCTCCTCGACCTTGGTCAGCAGCGGATAGCGGCCGATCTCGGAGAGGAAGCGCTCGAGCGAGTCGGTGGGGCCATCGGCGACCGGCAGCACGACGGGGCCGCGCTGGTCGGCGTTCTCCTCGTCACGCACCTCAATGCCCATGCCGTCGAGCTCACGCGTGGCCTCCTCGACGGGCATCGCCTCGTCGCCGACCTCTGCGAGTGCCTCGTTGACCTCGGCAAGCGTCACATGACCACGCTCAAGCCCACGCTCGACGAGCCCCTCCAGTTCGGGCGCAAGTGCGGTATTTTCAGTGGCGATCACGGTGTCTCTCAACTCCTCGGCGGTCTGCGCCGTCTGTCTCTGTTCGTAGCCCGGTACCGTCGAGAGCCTCTTTTGCCCCCTCACGGTCATCCGTGTAGAAGAACGCAGCTCCGAGCGGGGATATTCCCCGGACCGGTGCTTTCGTAACTCGGCACGTCGCATCTCGCCGCTCCCCCATTGTCTGGCGGCCGGGGTTCAGGACGAGTTAAGGTTCGCTCGCCAGGCATCAAGATGCAGTCAAGATTGCCCGGCAAAACAGCGGAAACTGCCGGAGTCTCACCGGATTCGCAGCCCGCTCGCGGTCCGCGCACGCGTGCTAGGCTCTCGCCCGCATCGTCATCTCGAGCGGTCGAGGGAACTGGCCCGACGACACCGCAGCAACCGGGGCACCCGCCCGCCAGGTGCTCCATCCAGCGCCGAGCGTCTCCGTCCCGGGTGCGTAGAGCGGAAGATGACAGCCGGTTCGTGGAACGCTCCGCGACGCCGAAGGCCCTCCGGGACACGGGGGGCCTTTTTCGTTCCCGGGACGCGAAATCCGAGAGGAATACCACGCAAATGAGCGGACAACGCGCCGAGACCATCGCCCTTCACGGGGGTCAGACGATCGATCCGACGACGAAGGCGCGAGCGGTCCCGATCTACCAGACCGTGTCGTACGAGTTCGACGACACCCAGCACGCCGCGGATCTCTTCGCGCTCAAGGTGCCGGGCAACATCTACACGCGCATCATGAACCCGACCTGGGACGTGTTCGAGCAGCGCGTCACGGCGCTCGAGGGCGGGCTCGCCGCCTGCGCGACCGCCTCGGGCCAGGCCGCCGTCACCTACTCCGTGCTCAACCTCACGCGCGCCGGCGACAACATCATCTCGGTGTCGACGCTGTACGGCGGCACCTACAACCTGTTCGCGCACACGCTGCCCCAGTACGGCATCGAGGTGCGGTTCGCCGACCCGGACGACCCGGACGCGGTCGCCCGCCTCACCGACGACAAGACGCGCCTCGTGTTCGCCGAGACGATCGGCAACCCGAAGCTCAACATCGTCGACATCAAGGCCTGGTCGGACGCGGCGCACGCGCAGGGCCTGCCGCTGATCGTCGACAACACCGTGCCGACGCCGATCCACTGCCGCGTCTTCGACCACGGCGCCGACGTCTCGGTGCACTCCGCGACCAAGTACATCGGCGGGCACGGCACGTCGATCGGCGGCATCGTCGTCGACTCCGGCCGCTTCGACTGGACGGCGCACGCCGAGCGCTATCCCGGGCTGACGAAGCCCGATCCCTCCTACCACGGCGTGGTCTGGAGCGAAGCGCTCGGGCCGGCGGCGTACATCGGCCGCGTGCGCACCGTGCTGCTGCGCAACACCGGCGCCGCGCTCTCGCCGTTCAACGCGTTCCTGTTCCTGCAGGGCCTCGAGACGCTGCCGCTGCGCATGGAGCGGCACTCGGCGAACGCGCTGGCCGTGGCGAAGCACCTCGAGGGCCACTCGGCGGTCGAGTGGGTGAACTACCCGGGCCTCGAGAGCTCGGCCTACCACGAGGTCGCCAAGCGGACGCTCTCGGGCGGCTTCGGCGGTCTCGTCACGTTCGGCATCACGGGCGGGCGCGAGGCCGGCCAGAAGTTCATCGAGAGCCTCGAGCTCTTCAGCCACCTCGCGAACATCGGCGACGCCAAGTCGCTCGCGATCCACAACGCGACGACGACGCACTCGCAGCTCAACGACGACGAGCTCGCGGCGTCCGGCGTGACGCAGGACACCGTGCGCCTGTCGGTCGGGATCGAGCACATCGAGGACATCCTCGCCGACCTCGAGCAGGCGCTCGCGCGGGCTCGGGTCCCGGTCACGGCGTAGGGCTGACGTGACGGCCGTACCGGGGAGCGTCGAGCGCTCGCTCGGTCTGGTGGAGACACAGCGGGTCGCGCTCTGGGACGAGCGCGACCCGCTCGTGCTCGAATCCGGCGAGCAGCTGGATCTCGTCGAGGTCGCCTACGAGACCTACGGCGAGCTCGACGCGGCGGCGTCCAACTGCGTCTACGTCTGTCACGCGCTGACGGGCGACGCGCACGCCGCCGGCCACCACGGCAACCCCGATCGCCGCGGCTGGTGGGACAACCTGATCGGCCCCGGCAAGCCGCTCGACACCGACAAGCTGTTCGTCGTGTGCGCGAACCTCCTGGGCGGCTGCCAGGGCACGACGGGGCCCTCCTCCCGCGATCCGCGCACGGGCAAGCCGTACGGCCTGCGCTTCCCGCTCTGCACGGTGCGCGATCTCGTCACGGTCCACCGGCGCCTGCTGCGGCATCTCGGCGTCGAGCGGCCGCTCGCGGCGATCGGCGGCTCGGTCGGCGGCATGCAGGTCCTGCAGTGGTCGATCGACCATCCCGACGACCTCGGAGCGGGCCTCGTGATCTGCGCGAGCGCCCGGCTCACCGCGCAGAACATCGCCTTCAGCGCCGTCGCGCGCGCGGCCATCATGGAGGACGAGAACTTCCACGGCGGCGACTACTACGAGCACGGCGTGCGCCCCGACAACGGGCTCTCGCTCGCCCGCCGGATCGCCCACATCACGTACCTCTCCGAGGAGTCGATGCGCGCGAAGTTCGGCCGGCGGCTGCAGCACGACGGCGAGCCGCTGCGCGGCTTCGGCATCGACTTCGCGGTCGAGAGCTATCTCGAGTACCAGGGCGAGAGCTTCGTCAACCGCTTCGACGCCAACAGCTACCTCTACCTCACGCGCGTGATGGACTACTTCGATCCGCTGGGCGACGTCGCCCCCGCGATCGAGCAGCTGCGCGGCAGCCGCACGCGCTTCCTCGTGCTCTCGTTCGACACCGACTGGCGCTTCCCGACCGAGCACTCGCGCGAGATCGTGCGCGTGCTCTCGGCCGCCCGCATCCCCGTCACGTTCCGCGAGATCGCCTCGCCGCACGGCCACGACTCGTTCCTCCTGCCCGTGCCCGAATATCACCGCACCGTCGCGGCGTTCGTCGAGCGCATGCGGCTCGAGGCCTGCGGATGAGACCCGACCTCGAGGTCGTCGCCGGGATGGTGCCGGCCGGCTCGCGCGTGCTCGACCTCGGCTGCGGCGACGGCGCCCTGCTCGCGCACCTGATCGCCGAGCGCGGCTGCGACGGCTACGGCATCGAGATCGACGGCGACGACGTGCTCGCGTGCATCGCCGCCGGCGTGCCGGTGAGCGAGGGCGACATCGAGGATGCCCTGCGCGACTTCGCCGACGGCGCGTTCGACGTCGTCCTGCTGTCGTGGACGCTGCAGACGACCCGCCGGCCCGCCGCGGTCGTGGCCGGGATGATGCGCGTCGCGCCGGTGGGGATCGTCTCGTTCCCGAACTTCGCGCACTGGCGCCTGCGCGCGGCACTCGCACTGCGCGGGCGCATGCCGCACACGCGCACGCTGCCGCAGTCGTGGCACGAGACGCCCAACATCCACATGTGCACGCTGGCCGACTTCGACGCGCTGGCCGGCTCGCTCGGCCTGCGCGTGAGCGAGCGCGTGCTGCTCGGCGAGACGCGCGGGCGCGCGAGCGGCGCCGCACGCGCACTGCCGAACCTGCTCGCGGCGGCGGCCGTCTGCCGGCTCGAGCGAACCGCGCGGCCGGCCGTCCGCGTAGAGGGGGCGTCCCTCTCCGAAGGAGGCGCCGTGCGCGCTCACCGCATCACCGCCGTCGCAGCCCTGGGAGCGGCCGCGCTCATCGCGCCCGCCGCCGCAGGCGCCGCGAACCCGATCAAGGTGAACGAGAAGGAGTTCACCATCACCGGGATCCCGAAGACGCTCAAGCACGGCGTCAAGTACACGGTCACGCTCTCGAACAAGGGCAAGTTCCCGCACGACCTGCTGTTCGACGGCAAGGGCGTGCACGACGTCGGCATCCACAACAAGAAGCCGGTGGCGCCGGGCAAGAGCGCGAGCTTCACGGTCACGTTCCCGAAGGCCGGGAAGTTCGAGTTCTACTGCGCGATCAAGGGCCACGCCGCCAAGGGCATGAAGGGCGAGGTCAAGGTCACCTAGCCCTCAGGCCTTCCTGGCGCCGACCGCGTCGAAGCCGACGTGGAGCGTCGCCTGCTCGCCCGGGCCCGTGAACCAGCGCGGGTTGGCCGGGCTCGACCACGGCGCGCCGATCTCGTCGGGCCGGATCGACCTCGGTGCCGTCAGCAGCTCCTTCCAGAGCGCCGCGGCGGCGTCCGAGCTCGCCGAGACGGGACGACCGTCGACCTCGCTGATCGTCGCCGCGCGGCCGTACCAGTGGTTCGAGACCTTGTGCGTGCCGGCCACGTAGCGCGCGTGCCCCGTGCGGATGACCGTGACGACGACGCCGTGGCGCTGCGCCATCCACGCGAGCAGGGCGACGAGCCGCTTGTCCGCGACGTGGTGCGCGATGTCGTCGGCCGCGGCGGGCGCGAACGCGAGCGAGTTGTTCGAGAGCAGGCTCTTCGGCGTGGCCGCGAGCGCGCGATCGAGGTTCGACTGTTCGGGCGTCGAGGCGGCGGAGGGCGACGTCTTCGCGGGGGCGGAGGACTTGGCCGGCCCCGTGAGCGAGGCCTGCTCCGACTGCGCCAGCAGGCCGCAGGCCGAGTTCATGCCCAGGCGCGCCGCGCGCCGCAGCACGGTCTTGCGGTACGAGTGCAGCGCGTTGTAGCGCCACAGCGCGCGCGGCCAGAGCCGTCCGTGGTCGGAGTCGTACGCGAGCTTGGCCGCGGCCGCCGCGATCTCGTCGTCCGCATCGTCCATGCGGTACGGCGGGTGCCCCGAGGACTTGCGGTAGATGCCCCAGGTGCCGCCGAAGCCCTGATTGCCCGCGGCGTCGACGCGCCGCGCGGCCTTGTTCGACCCGGCCTGGAACTGCATCGGGCCGAGCACGCCGCGCGTGTGCGGCACGTAGGCGCCGGGGTCGTTCCCGTGGCGCGACTCGACCGAGCCGACGGCCGCCAGCAACTGCCACGGCACGCCGTATGCGCTCCCCCACTTCTGGTACAGCGCGAGGTAGCTGGAAGGGATGCTCGCCGTCGCCGAGGCGCGTGTGACCGAGGAGCTGCACGCCGCCTGGGCGGATACCGGTGCGACGACCGCGCAGAGGGTGAGCGCGACGCCCGTTTTCGTGAATATGCCTGCCCGCATGCCTCCGTTTTCGGCAGAAGGCAAGCCGAACTTGAGAGTCAGTGTCCCCCTTTCGAGTGACGCGGATCCCCCGCAGGCATGGCACGTCCCCGCCGATGGGGGAAACGTGGCCGGTGACAGCACTTCCGCGTTGACCGGATTCGACCGGATCGCCAGTCGCCGCGTGATCCTCACGGTGATCGGGCTGATGGTGATCGTCACGGGCCTGTCGATCTGGGCGCAGCGCTCGACCGGCCGGGGGACCGAGCGGGCGCGCGAGCACGTGCACGCGCTGCAGGCGGCGGAGGCCTCGGCCGCCGGGTTCGCGACCGCCGCGACGACCGCCGAGCGCCGGCGCGCCGTCAACCGCGCGTCCGCACAACTGGCCGGGCTCGACCCGACGCCGCGCGTGCGCGCGGCGCGCCAGGCCCTCTCCGCCGAGCGCCGGGCGCTCGCGCTTCCGGCCGGCAGGGCGGCGACGCTGCGCGCACAGAAGCGCGCGGGCGATCGGCTCGGGGTCGCGCTCGATCGCCTCAGCCGCGGCGAGCGCGCCGCGACCGCCGCGACGCTGGCCGACGTGTCCTCGAAGCAGGGCTATGCGTGGTACCTGACGCTGATCGCGTTCCCCGGCCGGCTCGTCGTGCTGGCCGCGCTCTTCGTCCTGCTGCGGATCACGGGTCGCCGCGCCCGCGCGGGGACGGACGCCAAGCTCGCCCATCTCGAGAAGGCCGCCACGACCGATCCGCTCACCGGCCTGCGCAACCGGCGCACGTTCGACGACGATCTCTCGCAGGCGCTCGCGAAGGGCCGCGTCTGCCTCGTCATGCTCGATCTCGACGGCCTCAAGCAGACCAACGAGCGCCTCGGCCACGCGGTCGGCGACGAGCGCATCCGCGCCGTCTCCGCTGCGCTGCGCGCGGCCAACGCGACGGCCCCCGGCTACCGCCTGGGCGGTGACGAATTCGCAGCGATCCTGGAGGGCGTCGGCGCCGACGCCGGGCATCGCTACGCCCATCGCGTGCAGGATGCGATGCGGGTGCAGCACGGCGGCGACGGCCCGAGCGTGGCGGTCGGCGTGGCCGTCGGCGACATGAACACGCTGACGAGCGACCTGATGCGCCGCGCGGACACCGCGCTGCTGGCCGCCAAGCGCATGACCTCGCAGATTCGCGTGCACTCCCCCGAGCTCGACATCGCCACGCTCGAGACGCGCGGCGGGCGCAGGCAGGACGCGCTCGCCGCCGCGCTCGCGGCGGCGGTCGACGCCAAGGACGGCGGCGGCTACGACCACAGCGGCACCGTCGCCGAGCTGGCGGCCAGCATCGCCGAGCTCATGGGCCTGGAACGCGAGCGGGTCGACCAGGTGCGCCTGGCCGGCCTCCTCCACGACGTCGGCTACCTCGACGTCGACGACGCCATCTTCGCCAAGGACGAGCCTCCCACCGATGCCGAGTGGATCGAGATCGCCTCGCATGCCGTGCGGGGAGCGCGGATCATCGAGCGTTGCGGGTTCGGCGAGATCGCGACCTGGATCCGCCACCACCACGAGCGCGTGGACGGCGAGGGCTACCCCGACGGCTTCGCCGGCGAGGTCATCCCGCTCGAGTCGCGCATCCTGCACGTCGCCGACGCCTACGAGGCGATGACGCGCGGCCACAGCTACCAGCCGCGCATGACCGCCGAAGCCGCGATCGCGGAGCTCGAGCGCCTGTCCGGCTCGCAGTTCGACACGCACTGCGTCGAGGCGCTGCGGCGCAAGACCGGCTCGACCGCGCTCGCGGCCTGACGCAATCCTCAGGCGTCGATGAGGATGTGGCCGGGCTCGGCCGCGACGCGCGCGATCCAGGCCTGCACCGCGGGGAAGCGATCGAGGTCGAAGCCGCCCTCCCCGGCCACGTGCGTGTACCCGTAGAGCGCGAAGTCGGCGACGCTCAGCCGCCCGCCGACGAAGTAGTCGCGTCCGCCGGCGAGGTGCTTCTCCATCGCGGCCAGGGCGCGATAGCCGCCGTCGTGGAGGCCGGGCAGTTCATCCGCGTACTGCTCCGGGTTCGGCGCGTACTTCAGCCGGAAGCGCGCGACGGCGATGTTCGGCTCGTGGTCGTACTGCTCGAAGAACATCCACTGCAGCGCCTGCGCCTGGTCGTAGGCGTCCTCCGGCACGAAGCGCGTGCCGCCTGCGAGGTACCACAGGATCGCGCCCGACTCGCCGATCGGCCGGCCGTCGTCGAGCACCAGCGTGGGCACGCGCAGGGCCGGGTTCAGATGGCCGATCAGATCGGGGCGATCGGAGCGATCGACGACGTCGAGCGAGTGGCGCTCGAGTGGCAGGCCGAGGTGCGCGGCCAGGAGGCGGACCTTGTAGCAGTTGCCCGAGATGGGCGAGTCGAAGAGGATCACGCGAGCGACGATAGCGTGCCGCGACTCCCCGGTCCATGCCGGTTTGCGCTAGTAGGCACGCTCCGCGGAATGGACGTGTCCTGAGTCGTACGTTCGGTGCTCGCGAGTGTGCCGGCCGGGTGGTCTGGGCGCGGACGGTGCAATCGCGTCTGCGAACTTCCGACTCAGGACACTATCCCGTGCCGATGGCGAGGAGCTCGTGGCGCAGCGACTTGAGCTCGTCGCGCAGCTTCGCGGCGTACTCGAAGCGCAGCTCCTCGGCGGCCGCGAGCATCTCCTGCTCGAGCGTGACGACGAGCTCCTCGATCTCCTCGCGCGTCATGCCCTCGACCTTGCCCGACGCGCGCCGGCGGCTCGGGACGTGCGGCGCGTCGCCGAGCGAGAGCAGCTCGAAGATGTCGGACACGCCCTTCACGATCGAGGCCGGCGTGATGCCGTGCTCCTCGTTGTAGGCGAGCTGGATCGCGCGGCGCCGCCCGGTCTCGTCGATGGCCCCGGCGATCGCCTGCGTGCGCTTGTCGGCGTACATGACGACGCGCCCGTTGACATGGCGCGCGGCGCGTCCGATCGTCTGGATCAGTGCGGTCTGGCCGCGCAAGAAGCCTTCCTTGTCGGCGTCCAGGATCGCCACCAGCGAGACCTCGGGGAGATCGAGGCCCTCGCGCAGGAGGTTGACGCCGACGAGCACGTCGTACTCGCCGAGCCGCAGCTGGCGGATGATCGAGATGCGCTCCAGCGTGTCGATCTCGGAGTGCAGATAGCGCGCGCGCACGCCCGACTCGATCAGGTAGTCGGTCAGGTCCTCGGCCATCTTCTTCGTCAGCGTCGTCACGAGCACGCGCTCTCCGGCCTCCTCGCGCAGCCGGATCTCGGCCAGGAGGTCGTCGATCTGGTGGCGCGTCGGCCGCACCTCGACCTCGGGGTCGACCAGACCGGTCGGGCGGATGATCTGCTCGACGACGCGCGAGGACACGCGCATCTCGTACGGCCCGGGCGTCGCCGAGACGAAGATCGCCTGGGGCACCTTCTCGAGGAACTCGTCGAAGCGCAGCGGGCGATTGTCCATCGCGAGCGGCAGCCGGAACCCGTGCGCGACGAGCGACTCCTTGCGCGAGCGGTCGCCCTCGTACATGCCGCCGATCTGCGGGACGGTCTGGTGCGACTCGTCGACCATGACGAGGAAGTCGCCCGGGAAGTAGTCCAGCAGCGTGAACGGCGCCTGCCCGGGCGCGCGGCCGTCGAGCGCCCGCGAGTAGTTCTCGATGCCGTTGCAGTAGCCGAGCTCCTGCATCATCTCGAGGTCGTACTCCGTGCGCTGGCGCAGGCGGTGGGCCTCGAGCAGCTTGCCCTGCTCCTCGAACCAGGCGACCTGCCCCTCGAGCTCCTCGCGGATGCCCATGGCGGCGCGCTCGATCGTCGGCGGGGTCGCCACGTAGTGCGTCGCGGGGTAGATCGTGATCTCGTCCTCGCGCGCGTAGACCTCGCCGCTGAGCGGGTCGAAGTGCGTGATCGACTCCACGTCGTCGCCGAACAGCGAGATCCGGTACGCCGTCTCCGAGTACGCCGGCTGCACCTCCACGACATCGCCGCGCGCACGGAAGCGGCCGCGGCCCATCACGACGTCATTGCGGCGGTACTGGATGTCGACCAGCGCGCGCAGGAGCCGGTCGCGCGAGTACGGCTCGCCCGTGCGCACGGTCACGAGCTGCTCCTCGTACTCGCTCGGCGAGCCGAGGCCGTAGATGCACGAGACGGACGCGACGATGATGACGTCGCGGCGGCGCAGCAGCGACGAGGTCGCCGCGTGCCGCAGACGGTCGATGTCCTCGTTGCGCGAGGAGTCCTTCTCGATGTACGTGTCCGACGAGGGCAGGTACGCCTCGGGCTGGTAGTAGTCGTAGTAGGAGACGAAGTACTCGACGGCGTGCGTCGGGAAGAACTCGCGGAATTCGTTGCAGAGCTGTGCGGCCAGCGTCTTGTTGTGCGCGATCACGAGCGTCGGCTTCTCGACGGCCGCGATGACGTTGGCCATCGTGAACGTCTTGCCCGTCGCCGTCGCGCCGAGCAGCGTCTGGTACTGCAGACCCTCGTTCACGCCCTCCGCCAACTCGGCGATCGCGCGCGGCTGATCGCCGGTCGGCTCGTACCCCTCGCTCAACTGGTAGAGACTCACTCCTGCAGTCTAGGAAATCGCCCCAGCGTCCCCCGGCCGCTGCTGCAGGGAATGCTCAATTGGGGCCAGGCCCCAATTGAGCAGTCGTCAGGACGGCGGGGGCTTCAGGCCGAGCTCGCCGGGATAGAGGCGCTTGTAGACGCCGCGCGCGTGCTCGATGCCCTTCAGGTAGTGGCGCGTCTCGGCGAAGGCCGGCGGGATCTTCAGCGGCTGTCCGGGCGTCGTGTTCGCGACCCACTCGTCGACGTTCGCCATGCCGGCGTTGTAGGCGGCCAGCGCGAGCGTCGTCGAGTCGGGGAGTCCCTGGTAGTGCTGGCGCAGGTGCCTCAGGTACCAGGCGCCGTAGCGCACGTTGATCTCGGGATCGTCCAGGTCGGACGCCACGAACGCGGTGCCTCCCGTGCGGGTCGCGATGCCCTCGGCCGTGCTCGGCAGGAGCTGCATGAGGCCGATCGCGCCCTGCGCGCTGCGGACGTGCGGGCGGAAGCGCGACTCGCTGTAGATGACCGCTGCGAGCAGCGCGGGGTCGATGTCGTACTGCTTCGCGTGGCCGCGCACGATCGCGGGGTAGCGCAACGGATACTCGTTGCGCTCGAGGATCTCGCGGCCCTTCTCGCCGAAGAGCCCGTAGAGCACCGCGCCAACGACCACGATGCCCGCGACCATCCACGCGAGCCGCCGCAGCCGGTGCGTGCGCTTGCGCGTCCGGCTCATGCCGCGCGCAGGCGGGCCACGAGCTCGGCGACCCAGCGCTCGAGCTCGGCCGGGGTGCCGTCGTTGACGTACACGTGATCGGCCTGCGCCACCTTGCCGGCCTCGGGCAACTGCTTGGCGGCACGCTCGTCGAAGCGCTGCGGCGTGCGAGCGCGCCGGAGCTCGTCCGGTGCGGTGATGAGGACGACGCCGTCGTAGCGATCCGCGACACCCGCCTCGTAGAGCAGGGGCACCTCGTGCACGAGCAGCGCGCCGGGTTCGGCGGCCTCGTGCTCGCGGCGCCAGCGCTCGAGCTCCGCGCCGACGCGCGGGTGCAGCAACTGCTCGAGCCAGCGCCGCGCGATGTCGTCGGAGAAGACGCGTGCGGCGACTGCCGCGCGCGCAACCTCTCCGTCAGGTCCCAGCACGTCCGGGCCGAAGCGCTCGACCACGGCCGCGCGCACGTCCGGCTCGCGGTAGAGCCCGTGCACGACCGCGTCCGACGACAGCGTCGGGACTCCGAGCCGGTCGAACGCGGCGAGCGCGGTGCTCTTGCCTGCCCCGATTCCCCCGGTCAGCCCGAGGAGCACGAGCTTCCTACTCGGCGTCGGGGACGGGGGCCTCCGCCTTGACCTCGGCGTCGTCCTCGTCCTCGGCGCTCGCCTCAGGCTCGGGCTCGGCCTCTGCCACCGGGGCTTCCTCGGCCTCGGGCTCCTCCGCGGCGGGCGCCTCGTCGGCGAACACCTCGTCGGAGAGACCGAGCGTCGGCTCCGGCGCGGACTCCTCCTCGCTGGCGACGACCTCCTCGGCCTCGGCCTCGGGCTCGGGCGCCGACGGGTCCTCGGCGATCTCGGCGGCGGGCGCTTCGTCTGCGGCGGCTTCCTCGACGGCGGGCGCCTCCTCGGCGGCCGGCGCCTCGGCGACGGCTCCTCGGCGCCTCCTCGGCCACGGCCTCCTCGGCTGCGGGCGCCTCGGTTGCGGCCTCCTCGACCGGCGCGTCGGCTACCTCTGCGGCTGCCTCGGGTGCCTCGGCACCGTCCTCGGCGACCGCATCGCCGTCGGCGGGCGCCTCGGCCTCGGCCGCGTCGTCATCGGCTACGGGAGCCGGGGCGGGCCGCGGGATCGGCACGCCCTCGAGGACGAGCAGCGGCTGCACCTCGTCCTCTTCCTCGACGCGCTTGATGGAGAGCGAGAGGCGGCGGCGCTCGGCGTCGATCTCGATGATCTTGACGAGCACGTCCTGGCCGTTCTGCACGACCTCGCGCGGGTTCTCGACGTGGTGCGCGGCGAGCTCCGAGATGTGCACGAGCCCTTCGACGCCGGGGACGATCTCGACGAATGCGCCGAACGTGACGGCCTTCGTGACGCGGCCGTGCACGACGTCGTCCTGGTTGTAGTGGTCGAGCACCTGCTGCCAGGGGTCGGTCTGCGTCTGCTTGAGGCCGAGCGAGATGCGCTGGCGCTCGCGGTCGATGTCGAGCACCTTGACGCGCACCTTCTGGCCGATCTCGAGGATCTCCGACGGGTGCGTGACGTGGCTCCACGACAGCTCCGAGATGTGGATCAGGCCGTCGATGCCGTCGAGGTCGACGAACGCGCCGAAGTCGACGATGTTCGAGATCTGGCCGTCCACGACCAGGCCGACGTCGAGCGTGTCGAGGATGCGCTGGCGCACCTCGCGCCGCTCCTCCTCGAGCACCGCGCGGCGCGAGAGCACGACGTTGTTGCGCGAGCGGTTGAGCTCGATCACGCGGCAGCGCAGCGGCTGGCCGAGGAACTCGTCCAGATCCTGCACGCGGCGGATGTCGACGAGCGACGCCGGCAGGAAGCCGCGCACGCCCAGGTCGATGATGAGCCCGCCCTTGACGACCTCGATCACGAGCCCCTCGACTGCCTCGCCGCTCTCGGCCGCCTCCTCGATGCGGCGCCACGCCTTCTCGAAGCGGGCGCGCTTCTTGGAGAGGATCAGGCGACCCTCGTTGTCCTCCTTGGTGAGGACGAGAGCGTCGACCTCGTCGCCGAGGGCGACTTCCTCGGACGGGTCGATGTTGCGGCGGATCGACAGCTCCGAGAGCGGGATCACGCCTTCCGACTTGTACCCAACGTCCACGAGGATCTCGTCGCGATCGACGCGCACGACCAGGCCCGTGAGAACGTCTCCCTCCTCGAAGGAGACGATCTTCGCGTCGTAATCGGGCACCAGCTTGCCGTCGACCTCGACCCAGACTCCGGGCTCGGCGGTCATGATCTCAGCGTTCGTTTGGGGCATATCGGTAGGGGGTTTCCTCAGATTCCACGCGGCAGCGCACGGCGCGACGCCGCTTTCGCGGTGGATTGTACCGAGCGACGCGATCTCCGGCGGCGCGTCGCGCGGTAGGAACCGCCCGGTTCCTCAGGATTTGGCGGCGAGCCAGTCGTCGCCGACGCCGCTGTCGACCGCCAGGGGCGGGTCGAGAGGGTACGCGCCGCACATCTCCTCGACCACGAGGTCGCGCACGGCGGAGGTCTCCACGTCGGGCACCTCGACCAGCAATTCGTCGTGGATCTGCAGCACGAGGCGCGCTCCGCGGCGCTCCTCGGCGAGGCGCCGGTGGATGCGCACCATCGCGAGCTTGATGATGTCGGCGGCCGAGCCCTGGATCACGGTGTTGACGGCCAGGCGCTCGCCGAGCGAGCGGACGTTCCAGCTCTGCGCCCGCAGCTCGGGGATCGGCCGGCGGCGGCCGAGCAGCGTGACGGCGAAGCCGCGCTCGCGCGCGTCGTGGATCGCGCGCTCGATGAACTCGGCCACGAGCGGCATCCGCCCGCGATAGATGTCGATGTAGGCCTGCGCCTCGTCGCGCTCGATGCCGAGCTGCTCGGAGAGGCCGTGCGCGCTGATGCCGTAGATGATCCCGAAGTTGACGGCCTTGGCGCGGTTGCGCTCGTCCTTGCTGAGATCGTCCTTCTCCTTGCCGAGCACCTCGGCGGCCGTGACGGCGTGGATGTCGTCGCCGCGCTCGAACGCCTCGCGCAGCAGCTCCTCACCGGAGAGGTGGGCGAGGATGCGCAGCTCGACCTGCGAGTAGTCGACGGACAGCAGCCGATGGCCGGGCGCGGCCACGAACGTCGCCCGCAGCTCGCGCCCGAGCGGCGTCCGGATCGGGATGTTCTGCAGATTCGGGCGCTGCGCGGACAGCCGGCCCGTCGCGGCCGTGACCTGCGAGAACGTCGTGTGCAGCCGGCCGTCCTCGCCGAGCAGCGACGGGAACGGAACCAGGTAGGTCGAGAGCAGCTTGGAGAGCTCGCGCCACTCCTCCACGACCGCCACGATCGGGTGCAGGTCGCGCACCTTCGCGAGCACCTTCGAGTCGGTCGAGTACCCCGTCTTGCCGCGGCGCCCGGCCGGCAGCTGGAGGCGCTCGAAGAGCACCTCGCCGAGCTGCTTGGGCGAGCCGAGCACGAACGGCTCGCCCGCGTACTCGTAGGCCTGCAGCTCGAGCGCCTCGACCTGCTCGGAGACCCGCGCGGCGATCTCGCCCATCCGGGCCGAGTCGATCGCGACGCCGGCGCGCTCCATCGCGCACAGCACGGGGACGAGCGGCAGCTCGATGTCCTCGCATCAGCGGGCGCAGCTCGCGCTCGTCGATGCGCGCGGCGAGCGGCGCGTGCAGCAGCAGTGCGCCGGCGGCGCGGCGCGCCAGCACGGCGTCGCCGTCGCCGTCCGCGCCGGCCACGGCGAGGCCCTGCTCGGCGAGCAGGTCGTCGAGGTCGTACTCGCTGCGGCCCGGGTCGATGAGGTACGCCGCCAGCTCGGTGTCGAACGCGGGCACGACGCCGGCCTCGCAGAGCGCGCCGCCGAAGCTGCTTGAAGCTGTGTGCGACGATCGGCGTCTCGGCTCGCGGCGAGCGCGGCGGTCGCCGCGCTCTCCTCGATCAGCAGCGCCTGCTCGCCGCGCGCGACGCCGAGCAGCCCGGCGCCGTCGCCGGCCATGCCGATCGGGCCGTCCGCGGCCAGCAGCGCCGCGAGCGCGCCGGCGTCGCCGCGCTGCGCGCCGACCGCGTGCTCCTCGCGCTCGAGCGCGGCGCCGCGGCACGGCCGCCTCGAGCTCGTCGATCGCGGCGCAGCAGCCCGCGGAACTCGAAGCGGCGGAAGAGCTCGCCCATCGTCGCGCGGTCGGGCGGGTCGGCGAGCGCCTTGCCGAGGTCGACGTCGAGCGGCGAGGTCGCGCTCGATCGTCGCCAGCAGCTTCGAGCGCTCGGCGTCCTCGCGGTGCTCGATCAGCGTCTGGCGCCGCTTGTCGCCCGGCACGGCAGTCCACGTTCGCGTAGATGCCCTCGAGCGAGCCGAAGCGCACGAGCAGGTCGGCCGCCGTCTTGTCGCCGATGCCCGGCACGCCCGGCGATGTCGTCCGAGGTGTCGCCCTTGAGGCCGATGAAGTCGGGCACGAGCCGGGGCGGGATGCCGTAGCGGGCCTCGACGCGCTCGGGCGTGTAGACGTGGACGTCGGTCACGCCGCGCGGCGAGAGCAGGACGCTGACGTTGTCGGAGACGAGCTGGAACGCATCGCGGTCGTGCGAGATCACGCACGTCGCGATGCCCTGCTCGTCGGCGCGCAGGCTGAGCGTGCCGATCACGTCGTCGGCCTCGTAGCCCTCGTGCTCCACGTTGCGGTACCCGAACGCCTCGACGAGCGGGCGCAGGTACGGCTGCTGCTGCTTGAGCAGCGACGGCGTCGGCTTGCGCGAGGCCTTGTAGCCCGGGAAGCGCTCGAGGCGGTGCACCGGCCGCGTGTCCCAGGCCACGATCACGCCCTCGGGGTGGTAGTCGGTGAGCAGCCGCATGAGCATGTTCGCGAAGCCGAGCAGCGCGTTCGTCGGGAAGCCGTCGGTGGTCGCGAGCTCCTCGGGGAGCGCGTAGTAGGCCCGGTAGGCGAGCGAGTTGCCGTCGATCAGGAAGAGGCGCGACGCGCGCGCGGGCCGTCGTTGAGATCGAGCTCGGAGGGCTTGGCCGGCACCCGAGCATCGTGTCAAAGAGCGGCGCCCGAGGAGTCCTTGGCGGATTTGCGCTGCGGCGCGATACTGCGGCAATGAGCGCGCGTGCCAGCGGCACCGTCGAGCTCGTCCTCGAGCGCGACCGGGCCGTTCCGGGTGACGTGATCCGCGGGAGCGTGTCGCCGGGGCGAACCGGTTTGGGCGGTCGATCTCGTGCGCGTGGAGTCGTCGCCGGAGGCCACGCTCGAGTTCACCGCCGCGAGCGTCGCGCCGCGCAGCGACGGCACGTTCGCGCTGGTCGTGCCCGGACGACACGCCGCCGAGCGTCTCGGGCCGCGCGTGCGCGCTGACATGGCGGGTGCGCGCGCGTGCGAGCGAGTACCCGCAGCCCGGCGACGCGCGCCGCACGCTGGAGATCGCATGCCCGTCCTGAGCGAGGCCGAGCGGCAGGCGCTCGCGATGCGCCTCGTCGGCGACTACGAGGCGCGGCGCTTCCACGTCGAGCTGTCCACGGCCGAGCTGAGGGGCGGCGGGACGATCGCCGGGCGCGTGCACCGCGACCGCGAGCTGACGGCGGGGCCGATCGTCATGCGGACGCGCTGCATCGAGGCCTGGCGCGAGGCGCCGCCGCGGATACCCATCGTTCCGGCACGCCACTCGATGCGGTTCCCGCGCTGGCACGAACGCACGCTGTGGTCGCAGGAGCTCGTGGTCGACGGGCTCGCCGAGGCCCACTGGGCGGCCTTCGAGTTCACCCTGCCGCCCGACTTGCCACCGGCGGTGGAGGCGCGCTCGGTCGCCTGGCGCTACGAGATCCAGGCTCGGCGCCCGCTGCGCCTGCGGCCCGACGAGCGCGCCATCGCGGTGCCGCTCGGGTTCCGCGCCATGCTGCTCGAGCCCGGACTTGCCCGTGCCGCTGCGCCTGGCGTGAGAGCGGGCGTCCATCCACAGGCCGCGGTCGGCTTCGACCGCGCCGCGGCGGCCTACGAGCGCGGCCGCGCCGGCTACCCGCTGCCCGCGATCGAGGCGATCCTCGCCGACTCCCGCGCAGCGCCGGGCCGGACGCTGCTCGAGCTGGGTGCCGGCACCGGCAAGCTGACGAGCGCACTCACGGGCAGCGGTGCGCGCGTGATCGCGCTCGAGCCCGTCGCGGGGATGCGCGAGCTGCTGGCACAGACCGCCCCGGCGGCCGAGCCGCTCGACGCCGTCGCCGAGCACATCCCGCTGGCCGGCGCGAGCGTCGATGCCGTGATCGCCGCGCAGGCGTTCCACTGGTTCGACCCGGTCGCGGCGACGGCCGAGATCGCGCGCGTACTCACACCCGGCGGACTGGTGGCCCTGATCTGGAACCGGCGCGACGAACGCGTCGGGTGGGTCTCGGAGCTGTCGCGCATCCTCGACGCGCAGGCCGGCGACGTTCCGCGCCACGCGCAGGGCGAATGGCGCCGGGGCTTCGACGGGAATCCCGCCTTCGAGCCCCTGGAACTGCGCAGCTGGCCGCACAGCGGCAGGCCTGGCCGCGACGTGATCCTCGAGCGCGTCGCGTCGGTGAGCTTCGTCGCGACGCTCGGCGAGGAGGCCCGCGCGCGCCTCCTCGCAGAGGTCGGGAACCTCCTCGACACGCATCCCGACACACGCGGCCGCGACGACGTGGCGCTGCCCTACGTGACCGAGCTGTTCACCACCCGGAAGCGCTAGCGAAGCGGCGCCGCCGAGCTGCTCAGGCAGCAGCTCGGCGCGCCGTTCGGCCGACGGGGCGGCCTAGTACCGGTCGAGGTACTGCTTGAACTCCCAGTCGTGGACCTGCTCGCGGTAGTCGGCCCACTCCTTGCGCTTCTCGCTGAGGAACGCGTCGTAGATGTGGTCGCCGAGCGCCGTCTGCAGCACCGTGTCCGCCTCGAGCGCCGTGAGCGCGTCCTCGAGGTTGTGCGGCAGGCCCTTGATGCCGAGGCCGGCCGACTCCTCGTCCGTGAGGTGGTAGATGTTGACGTCGACCGGGGCCGGCGGGCGCAGGCCCTTCTTGACGCCGTCGAGCCCGGCCTGCAGGAGGCACGCGAACGCGAGGTACGGGTTCGCGGTCGGGATCGGGCGTGCGCAGCTCGGCGCGCGTCGAGTGGCCGCGCTTGGCCGGGATGCGGATCGCCGCCGAGCGGTTGCCCGGCGACCAGGCGATGTAGACCGGCGCCTCGTAGCCCGGGATCAGCCGCTTGTACGAGTTGACCGTCGGGTTGCAGATCGCGGTCAGGCCGGGCAGGTGCTCGAGCAGGCCGGCGATGTAGCCGTAGGCCGTCGCCGAGAGCTGGAGCTCGTCGCTCGGGTCGAAGAACGCGTTCTGCCCGCCGCGCGAGAGCGACTGGTTGATGTGCATGCCCGAGCCGTTCTCGCCGTACAGCGGCTTCGGCATGAACGTGGCGTGGATGCCGTTGCGCGCGGCCGCGTGCTTGACGACCCAGCGGAACGTGACGAGGTTGTCGGCGGTGGTGAGCGCGTCGGCGTGACGGAAGTCGATCTCGTGCTGGCCGATCGCGACCTCGTGGTGCGACGCCTCGAGGTTGAAGCCGAGGTTCGTGAGCTCGTCCTCGATGTCGCGGCGGGTGTCCTCGGCGAGATCGTCCGGATACACGTCGAAGTACGACGCGTGGTCGTGCGGGTCGAGCGTCGGCCGGTTCTCCTCGCCGCGCTTGAAGAGGAAGAACTCCGCCTCGGGCCCGACGGACATCTCGTAGCCCTCGGCCTTGGCGTCGGCGAGCACCTTCTTGAGCTGCACGCGCGGGTCGCCGGCGAACGGCGTGCCGTCCGGGTCGGCGACGTCGCAGATGATGCGCGCGGTGCGGCCGGACTCGCGCTCGCCCCAGGGCAGCACCTGGAAGGTCGCGGGGTCGGGGTGGAAATACATGTCCGACTTCTCGATGCGCTTGAACCCGCGGATCGAGGAGCCGTCGAACATCAGCTCGTTGTCGAGAGCCTTCTCGAGCTCCGTGGCAGGGATCGAGATGTTCTTCAGCTGGCCGTACAGCTCGGTGAACTGCAGGCGCACGAACTTGACGTCGTGCTCGCGACAGCGCTCGATCAGCTCGCGCTTGTCCACTTGGCGTCCTCCTGGTGGCATGAATACGGCGACGGCAGTCTTTCGCATTGCCGCCCCGCTTGCACGTCCCCCCATCGGGACAGGCGCACGCCGGCATCGCCGCACGCCTCTGCGCGAGTCTACTTCACCCCGCCGGACGACGGCAACGGCTCCGCGACCGAGATCACGCGTTCGGTGCGAAACGTCCCGCCGGCCACGAGCAGCACCGCCAGCCGCCGCGGCGTGACGCCGCCGGACGGGGTCGCAGCCCAGCGGCCGAGCAGGCCGTCGTGGGGCGGCAGGGCGCGCAGCGCCCTGGCCACCGCCGCACGCGAAGCGGTCGTGCCCGCCACCGCCTCGAGGACGGCGCGCGCGGCGTCCGCCGCGTAGAGCGCCACCGGCGGCGGCTGCCCGTGGAGGTCGGCGTACGCGCCGCGCGAAGTCGCGCGCGTCGCCGCCGAGCTGCTCCGCGGGCACGAACCGCGAGAGCACGCGAACGCCGTCGGCGGCCGCGCCGGCCTCGTCGAGGAACGCGAGCGTGCCGAACGCCTGCGGCGCGACGACCGAGGGGCGCTGCGCCTTCGGGAGCGCCGCGATCGCACGCAGCAGCTCGTCCGCCCAGGGGCCGGGCGAGCCGGCCAGGGCGACGACCTGGATCCGCCCCGCCAGCAGCTCGTCCATGAGCACGGGGATCGGCGTCGCCGAGGCGTCCAGATCGACGACCGGGTCGATGCCGGCGCCGCGCAGCCGCGGAGGCGAGAGCGGTCGCGAACGCGGTGGCGGCGCCCGGCCTCTGGCTGACGATCGCGACGCGCGTGGCCCCGAGCGCCTCGGCGAGCTGTGCCGCCGCCGTCCCCTGGTCGGCGGTCGTCGGCGCCAGGCGGAGCGCTCCCGGCAGATTGCCGGCCGCGTTCAGCGGCGAGACCAGCAGCAGTCCGGCCGGGCGCAGCACTTGCAGCGCGCGCTTGCTGCAGGCCAGCTCGTAGGTCCCGATCACGGCCAGGGCACGGGGATCGGCGACCGCACGGCGGGCGTTGTCGGCGCAGCGCTGCGGATCGGTCGCGGTGCCCACTCCGCCGTCGTCGAGCGTCCGCACGATCACGCGCGCGTCGCCGGCCAGCCCGTGCGCCTGGCCGACGACGAGGCGCACCGCGTCCACCATCGCGCGGCCCTCGTCGGCGGCCGGCCCGGTCAGCGGCGCCTGCACGTAGAGCGTGCGCAGGGGCGCCGGCGGGGCCGTCGCGGTGGTGACGGGCGCAGGTTGGGCGCCGTCGTCGCCGCACCCGGCCGCGAGCACCGCGAGGCAGACGAGCAGGGCCGCGCAGGCGGCGGCTCTAGGCGTCGAGCACATGGCCGACCCAGGCCAGCACCGCGGCCACGGGCAGCAGGAAGAGACCACCGAAGGAGTACTCGGCCACGCCGATCGCGGCCAGCAACCCGGCCGCCAGGTAGCAGGCCGTCCTGCCCGCGCGCAGCAGCGGCAGAACCGTCAGGAAGGAGGGGAGCGCCACCGCGACGGCGTCCGCGCCCTGCAGGATCGCGACGACGACGATCGCGAGCACGGCGGCCAGCACGGGAGCGAGCGCGAGCAGCGGGCGATCGGTGACCTCCATCGCCCGGATCATGCCGGAGCCGCGAAGCGCGCCCGCTCGGTGTCAGGCGCGCACCCTCGCGGCGCAACCGGGCGCGCCGCGCCGGCGGTCGTCGCAGCGAGCCGGCCGGTCATGCGGCGTCAGCTTCGGGACGAAGACCTCCCAGCCGAGCGAGCGCAGGATCGGCACCTCCGCCGCCATCAACGTCTGATGGTTGACGATCCAGAGTTTGGTGGTGGTCGTCGTCATGCGTGGGTGATGCCGGAGGCGGGAATCGAACCCGCACAGAGTTGCCCCCGCCGGATTTTGAGTCCGGTGCGTCTACCAGTTCCGCCACTCCGGCGCCGGCGTCTAGGGTAGCTGGGCCGGGACGCGGTGGACGGGGACCCGCCCGCGCCGCGGCGGCCGTCACTGGTACTCGCGCGGGATGTTCACGCCGGACTCGCGCGGGATGTTCACGCCGGTCTCGCTGGGCACGACGCGCACGGTGACGCCGGCGATCGACTCGATGCGGACGACGGTGTCGGGCGGGATCGGCGGATCGTCGTCGCTCGGGGTGCGCGCGGTCCAGTACTCCCCGCCGACCCGCACCTGCCCCGTGTGGGCGCGATTGTCGATCGTGAGCGTGACGACCGCCGACTCGCCCGCGATGTCCTCGAGGCTCGTCGCCTTGCGGTGCCGGCCCGTCCAGTTGATCAGCGGACGCCGCGTCAGCACCATGAGCACGACCGAGCTGACCGCGAACACGGCTGCCTGGCCCGCGATGCCGACGAACGGCGAGACCGCCGCGGCCACGACCGCGCCGAGCGCGAAGTAGATGAGCACGAACTCCAGCGTGAGCGCCTCGGCGCCGATCAGCACCAGCGCGAGGAGCAGCCATGCCGCCCAGCCTGGAAGGTCGCTCACGTCCAGAGCCTACCCTCCTGCAGGACGGCGCCGCCGGGCGGGGCCGGCCTCCGCGAACTCGGCCAGCAGGCCGGCGGGATCGGCGACACCGAGCAGATCCGCACCCGCGGCCAGCGCGCGCTGCGCGTCGGCGAGCGAGCGGATGCCGCCCTGCGCCTTGACGACGCCCTCCGGCGACAGCTCGGCGCGGAGCGCCTCGATCGCGGCAGGAGTCGCGCCCTCGGGGCCGAGCCCGGTCGCGCAGACGACGCCGTCGCACCCGGCGGCCTGCACCAGCCGCGCAGCCAGTCGCCAGGCCGCGGGCTCCAGGTAGCAGGTCTCGATCACCGCGCGCACGACGACGTGCCGGCCCTCCGGCGCGGCGGCGTTCGCTGCCGCGACGGCCCGCGCGAGCTCGTCGCGCGCGGCCGGGAAGTCGCCGTTGGCGAGCAGCGGCAGCGAGACGACGACATCGAGGATGTCCGCGCCGTCGCCGACCGCCTGCGCGCAGCTCGCCGCCAGCGCGGCGGCGCCCTCGGCGCCGAACGGCAATCCCGACCGCCGCCACCACGCGCACCGCGCCCCGCCCGACCTGTGCGCGCGCGGTCGCGACGAGCGGCGGCAGGACCACCACCGCTCCACACCCGAGCTGCCCGCGCGCTCTCCGCCAGCCGGGTCACGTCGGCGACCTTCGCGGTGGGCCGGACGAGCGTGGCCTCGAGCGAGCGGGCGAACTCCTCCTGCGCGCGGCTCACAGGCCGAAACGCTCCAGGAGCGAGTCGTCGCGCCTCCAGCCCCGGCGAACCTTAACCCTCAGGTCGAGGTAGATACTTCCGCCGACCAGCTTCTCGATCTCGGGGCGCGCAGCCGTCCCGATCGCGCGCACGGTCGCGCCGTCCTTGCCGACGAGAATGCCCTGCTGGCTCGTCTCCTCGACGATCAGCGTGGCCGTGACGCGCCCGGAGTGCTTGCCGCGCGGCGCCTTGATCTCGTCGACCACGACGGCGATCGCGTGCGGCACCTCCTCGCGGGTGCGCGCGAGCGCCTGCTCGCGCACGAGCTCGCCGATGCGCCGCTCGAGCGGCTGATCGGAGTCGACGCCCGTCCTCGAAGTAGGCCGGCCCCTCGGGCAGGAGCGCGACGAGCTCGGCCTTGAGCTCCTCCACCCCGTCGCCCGTGCGCGCGCTCACCGGATGCAGCGCCACGTAGTCCTCGAGCAGGCCGGACACTGCCGCGATCGACTCGAGGATGGCAGGCGGCTTGAGGCGGTCGACCTTGTTGAGCGCGATCACGACCGGCGCCCCGGTGGCTGCGAGCTGCTGGGCGATGAAGCGATCGCCGCCGCCCGAGACCTCGCTCGCGTCGAGCACGAACAGGACCGCGTCGACGTCCTTGAGGCTCGTGTCGACGGAGCTCTGCATGCGCCGCGTGAGCGCGTCGAACGGCTTCTGGAATCCGGGCAGGTCGACGAGCACGATCTGGAAGTCGTCGCCGTGCACGACGCCGAGTGCGCGCTGCCGCGTCGTCTGCGGCTTGTCGGAGACGATCGCGACGTGCGCGCCGGCGAGCGCGTTCGTGAGCGTCGACTTGCCGACGTTCGGGCGACCCGCGAGACCGACGAAGCCGCTGCGCATCTCAGCTCCGCAGCTCGAAGGCCGCCGGGAGCAGGTCGGACAGCGGTTCGGTCACGACCTCGCCGTCGCGGCGGTAGACGACCAGGAGATCGAGCCCGAACTCGGACAGGAACTGGCGGCAGGCGCCGCAGGGCGAGCCGGTGTGCGCCGACTCGTGCGTGGAGACGCCGATCGTCGTGAAGCGCCGGGCGCCCTCGCTGACCGCGCGGACGCAGGCGCTCCGCTCGGCGCAGATCGTGAGGCCGATCGAGCCGTTCTCGACGTTCACGCCTTCGAACGTGCGGCCGTCCTCGGCCACCAGCACGGCGCCGACCGGGAACTGCGAGTACGGCGCGTAGGCGCGCTCGCGCACGGCGCAGGCCCGCTCGTACAGCGCGAGCTCGGCGGGCGTGGGTGAGCGTCCGCTCATCGCTTCCAGTCTGGCACACGTCCATCACAGCGTGGGTGCCGGCGGGAGCTCGGGCAGGGGCGGCGGGGCGGGATCGACCGGCGGCGGTGCCACGGGAGCGCGGAGGCGGCGCCGGAGGCGGTGGTGGAGGCGACGGCGCCGGCGGCACGGCCCGCGGCGACCGGAAGTGCGACCGCGCGCCCTCCGCGCGCCCGCGCGGGCACCGCGGTCGCCACCGGGACGATCGTGCGAGCGGCGCTCACCGGCGGGGTCGGCCCGGCGACTGCCGGCGGCGGCGAGCCCGAGAATCCCGTGGCGAGCGCGACTGCGGCCGCTCCGAGCGCGGCCGCGAGCGCGACGACCGTTCCGAGCCGGCGGCGGCGCGCGGGCGATGCCGTGCGCGCGAACGACCTGCACGCCGCCGCTCCACGGGCGGCTCGACCACCGCGTCGCCCGCGGGAACGGCCACCCAGACCGATCCGCGGAGCTCCGCGAGCAGCGCGCGCCCGTCGGCGAGATCGACCGCGGCCAGCGGCCCCGACGGGCACGCGAGCTGGGCGGCGCGGGATGCCCGCACGCTGCCGCCGAGCGGCACGGATGCGGGTGGGCGCGGCGCAGATTGCACGCAGCCACGCTACGGGCGCACAGCGTGACGGGACCGTGCCGCAGCGTGCCCGGGGCGTCACAGCTCGGGCAGCACCGCGCATGAGCTCGTCCTGCCGCGCGAGCATCTCGCCCGCGTCGGCCTCGTGGTCGTGGCCGAGCAGGTGCAGGAGGCCGTGGACGACGAGCGTGCGCACCTCGGCGCGCAGTCTCGACGCCCGCCTCGCCGGCCTGCCGCTCGGCCTGCGCGAAGCAGATCACGACGTCGCCGAGCTGGCGCTCGAGGCCGGGCGGCAGCTCGTCGACGCCGTCCATCGGAAAGGCGAGCACGTCCGTGACCTCGTCGAGCGTCGCGATGCTCGGCGTTGAGCGCGCGCATCTCGCGTTTCGCCGACGAACGCGATGCCGAGCGCGGACGGCCCCTCGACGCCCTCCGCGGCGAGCAGGGCGAGCGCGAGCTCGCGCAGCGCGCCGGGATCGATGCCGTGATCTTCGGCGCCCTCGACCTCGAGGTCGAGCGGCGCGGCACTCATCGCGCCGACTGCTCGCGCTGCTCGGCCCGCTCCTTGTAGGCGGAGACGATGCGCTGCACCAGCTTGTGGCGCACGACGTCCTCGGAGCCGAAGTTCACGAACTCGATGCCGGCGATGCCCGGGAGCACCTCGGAGACGTCGGCCAGGCCCGAGCGCTCGCCGCGGGCGAGGTCGTTCTGCGTCGGGTCGCCCGTGACCACGATCTTGGAGCCGAAGCCGAGCCTCGTGAGGAACATCTGCATCTGCTCGGGCGTCGTGTTCTGGGCCTCGTCGAGCACGATGAACGAGTCGTTGAGCGTGCGACCGCGCATGAACGCGAGCGGGGCGACCTCGATGATGCCCTTCTCCATGTAGGCCGCCAGGCGGTCGGCGTCGAGCATGTCGTAGAGCGCGTCGAAGAGCGGGCGCAGGTACGGATCGACCTTCGCGAGCATGTCGCCGGGCAGGAAGCCGAGCCGCTCGCCGGCCTCGACCGCGGGGCGCGTGAGGATGATGCGCGCGACCGAGCGGTCGTCGAGCGCCGAGACGGCGAGCGCCATCGCGAGGTACGTCTTGCCGGTGCCGGCGGGCCCGACGCCGAACGTGACGGTCGAGCTGCGGATCGCATCGACGTAGCGCTTCTGGTTGAGCGTCTTGGGCGCGATCTTCTTGCCGCGGTGACGCCACACGACGTCGTGCAGCACGTCGACCGAGCGGCCCTGCGCGTCGAGCACGCCGACGACGGCCTCGACGGTCTGCTGCCCGACGGGAAGACCCTGCTCGACGAGCCCCGCGAGCTCCTCCAGGAGCAGGCGGACCTGTGCCACGGCCGCGTCACTGCCTTCGGCGATGACCTCGTTGCCGCGCAGCGAGACACGGGCGCCCGCACGCTCCGCAACCGCCTCGAGCAGGCGATCGCGGTCCGCGCCGAGCTCCTGGGCGAGGGCGTTGTCGATGGGGAACGTGAGCGTTGCCACACCCAAATGGTACCCCGAGGCGCCGTCGGCGCCCAGACGCGATCGAGCTGATCAGCCGAGCCGGTCGCCCGTGACCGGGTGGAAGAGCAGCGCCTCGCTGGCACGCGGCCGCAGCCACACGCGCGCCCCGCGCTCGGGCCGGCTCGCCGCCTCGACGCGCGCGACGAGCTTCGTCTCGCCCCCCGGGAGATCCGCGACACAGAAGACGTAGGCGTCGGCGCCGAGCTCCTCGACCACCTCGACGTGGGCGGCGATGCCGTCGCTCGCGAGGTCGAGAGCCTCTGGGCGGATCCCGACCACCACGTCGGAGATGCCGCAGGCGGCGGCTGCCTGGCCGGCCGCCGGGGACACCGCCACGACCGTCCCCCCGAGTGAGACGGCGCCGTTCGCGCCACAGGGAACCGTGAAGAGATTCATCGCCGGCGACCCGATGAATCCCGCCACGAACGAGTTGGCGGGGCGGTCGTAGAGCACGCGCGGGGCGTCGCACTGCTGCAGCAGGCCGTCCTTCAGCACCGCGACGCGATGGCCGAGCGTCATCGCCTCCGCCTGGTCGTGCGTGACGTAGACCGTCGTCGTGCCGAGCCGCGCCTGCAGCTCGGCGATGTCGGCGCGCATCTGGACGCGCAGCTTGGCGTCGAGGTTCGAGAGCGGCTCGTCCATCAGGAAGACGCTCGGCTGGCGCACGATCGCGCGTCCCATCGCCACGCGCTGACGCTGCCCGCCCGACAGCTGGCCGGGCTTGCGCTCGAGGAACTCGGTGAGTCCGAGCAGTGCGGCGACGTCGCGCACGCGCGTCTCGCGCTCGGCCTTCGGCATCTTCGCGATCTTCAGCGGGAACGCGATGTTGGCGGCGACGGTGAGGTACGGATAGAGCGCGTAGTTCTGGAACACCATCGCGATGTCGCGCTTCTTCGGCGCGACATCGGTGACGTCGCGGTCGCCGATCATGATCGCGCCGGCGTCGACCTCCTCGAGGCCGGCGAGCATCCGGAGCGCCGTCGTCTTCCCCGAGCCCGACGGGCCGACGAGCACGACGAACTCGCCGTCGGCGATGTCGAGGTCGAGGGCGTCGACCGCGGGCGCCGTCGTACCGGGGTAGACCCTCGTTGCCTGGATGAAGCGAACGTCGGCCATCATTCGACCTCCAGATAGGCGTCTGCCGGGTCGCCGGCGACCGCGTTCGCCTCGAAGCGGTCGACCGCGACGCTGAGCTCGGCACGGATCCGGCGTGCTGCCTCCTCGTCCGCGCCGACGGCGTCGAGCCCGAGTAGCGCCGCACCCACGATCGGCGGCGAGTCGGCCACGTGGGCGGAGAGGCCGGGCCCGATGTCGCGCAGGCCGCGATCGATCGCCTCGAGCAGCCGCGCGTCGCGCGATCGGAACATGCCGCCGCCGAGCATCACCTCGAGACTCTCGCCGGTCAGGTCGAGCCGCTCCAGCGCCACGCGTGCGAGCGTGACCACCTCGGCCGCCAGCCGATCGACGATCTCGGCCGCGACGGCATCGTCGGCCGCCTCGGCGAAGATCAGCGGCGCGAGCCCGATCACCGACCGCTCGGGGATCTCGTGACGGTGGATCGCCTCCGCGAGCTGGGCCGGGGTGCGCAGGCCGTAGTGCGCGGGAATCGCCTGCTCGAGCGACGTGCGCGGGCCACGGCCGTCCTCGCTGCGGGCCGCGGCGCTGACCGCGGCGAGCCCGACGTCGTACCCGCCGCCCCAGTCGCCGGTGATCGCGCCCAGCGCGGGGAACCGCACCTGGCGGCCGTCGCGGCCGACGCCGACGCAGTTGATGCCGGCGCCGCAGGTGACGGCGACGCCCCAGCCACGGGCGGTGCCCGCGCGCAGCACGGCGAACGTGTCGTTCCCGACGATCGTCCGTGTCACCCATCCGCGCGCCGAGAGCGCGCTCGTGACCTCCTCCTCCTCGCTCGGGTAGTCGACGCCCGCGAGCAGGAAGACGCCGGTCTCCGCGAGCGGCTCTCCCTCCGCGATGCCCGCGAGGCCGACCGCATCGCCGAGGAGCCCGGTGAGAACCGACAGGCACCCCTCGACGCCGAGGTGGTGCGGCGAGCTCTGCGACCCCCGCACGAGCGCGAGCAGCGAGCCGTCGACGCGGAGCAGCGCGAGGTACGTCTTCGAGTTCCCCCCGTCGACGGCGAGCACGAGCGGGCCGCTCACCGCTCCGCGCCCCGGTGCGCGGCGAACCGGTGGAGGTGCTTCTCGTCGGCCGCGAGCAACCGCTCGACCAGCTCCTCCGCCGGCCCCCACTGACCGACGAGCGGATGGGCGAGCAGCGCCTTGCGCGCGTCGGCGGGGTCGCCACTGAGTGCGGCGGCGACGGCGAGCCGCTCGTAGGCCGCCACGTGCTGCGTCAGCCCGAGCAGCTCCGCTGCGAGCGGTGCCTGAGGCAGCGGGACGGGGACGCCGTTCTCGATGCGCGCCGGCACCTCGACGACGTCGTCGTCGGCGAGCCCCGCGAGCGTGCCGTCGTTCCTGATGTCGACCTCGTGCAGCTCGCCGGAGCCGGATGCGAGCGAGGCCACGAGGCCCGTCGCCGCCTCGCTGTAGAAGGCGCCGCCCCGCTGCTCCAGCAGCGGCGGCTTCTCGTCGACCTCCGGATCGCGGTAGATCTCGAGCAGGTGCTGCTCGATCTCGGCGACGACGGTCGCGCGAGGAGTTCCGGCGAGCTGCTCGGCCAGGACGGCGTCGTGCGCGTAGAAGTAGCGGAGGTAGTACGACGGAATCGCTCCGAGATCCTCGAGCAGCTGCCGCGGCAGCGCCACCTCGGCGGCCAGCTCGTCGGGGCGCTCGGCGAGCAGCGCCGGGAGCACGTCCTCACCCGCGACGCGGACGGCCCGGATCCACGTGAGGTGGTTGAGGCCGACCTGATCCACCTCGACGAGCTCGGGAGCAACGCCCAGCATCGCCCCCAGGCGACGCTGAAATCCGATCGCGACGTTGCAGAGACCGATGCTGCGATGACCGGCGTCGAGCAGCGCGCGGGTGACGATGCCGACCGGGTTCGTGAAGTCGATGATCCACGCGCCGGCGGCGGCGCGCGCGCGGACGCGCTCGGCGATGTCGAGCACGACCGGAACCGTGCGCAGCGCCTTGGCGAGCCCGCCGGCGCCCGTCGTCTCCTGTCCGATGCACCCGCAGGCGTGCGGGATCGTCTCATCCGAGAGGCGCGCCGCCTGCCCGCCGACGCGGATCTGGACGAGCACGAAGTCGGCGCCGTCGACGGCGCGGTCGAGATCGTCCGTGACGAGCAGGTCGCCGCTGAAGGCCTGTCGCTCCAGCATGCGCGCCGCCATGCCGCCGACGATCTCGCGGCGCTCGCCGTCGATGTCGTGCAGCGCGAGCGCGCTCACGTCGATGCGCTCGCGCTCGCGCGAGAGACCGGAGACGAGCTCGGGCGTGTAGGTCGACCCGGCGCCGATGACCGCGATCTTCATCCCTTCACGCCCGTCAGCGTGACGCCCTCGACGAAGGCCTTCTGGGCGATGAAGAAGAGGCCGATCACGGGCAGCATCACGAGCAGCGTCGCCGCCATCGTGAGGTTCCACTGCACCTGATGGAGCCCGCGGAACTGCGCGAGCCCGATCGACGCCACCCAGTTGTCGGGGTTCTCGCCGACGTACAGCAGCGGCAGGAAGAAGTCGTTCCAGGTGTAGAGCACGGAGAACAGCGCGACGGCGGCGAGCGCCGGCTTCGCCAGGCGCAGCACGACGGTCACGAGGATGCGGAACTCGCCGCAGCCGTCCACGCGCGCGGCGTCGAGATACTCCTGCGGGATGGTGAGGAAGAACTGCCGCAGCAGGAAGATCGCGAACGCGTCGCCGAACCAGTTCGGCAGGATCAGCGGCCACAGCGACCCGGTCAGATGCAGCTTCGACCACATCACGTAGAGCGGGATGACCGTCACCTGCGGCGGCAGCATCAGGGCCACGAGCACGACCAGGAGCATCGCCTCGCGCCCGCGCCAGCGCAGCCGCGAGAGCGCGTAGGCCACCGGCACGCTCGAGACGAGCAGCCCGATCGTCGCCAGGCTCGAGTAGATGAACGAGTTGAGGGCCCAGCGCAGGAGCGGCGCGCTGTTGAACACCTCGGTGTAGTTCTCCCACTGGAACGGGTCGGGCCAGAGCTGCGACGAGAGCGCCTGCTCGTTCGTCATCAGCGAGGTCAGCAGGATGAACACCACCGGGAGCAGGAAGATGACCGCCAGCGCGATGAGCACGCTGTGATCGGCGATCGCGACCAGCAGCCGCCGCCTGCGAACCGCGGCCGGCAGTCGGCGGCGGACGAACGGGACCGGCTCGAGCCCGGGCTCGGCCGTGGCCCCCGGGGCGCTCACCGGACGCCTCCCTGGTAGTGCACCCAGCGCCGTGAGTTGCGCAGGATCAGGAGCGTGGCCACGAACGCGACCGCGAGCAGCAGCGACGCCATCGCGGCGGCGTAGCCCATGTTGAAGAAGCGGAAGCCGTGGTAGTAGAGGAGCACGGGATAGAAGAGCGTGGAGCCCTCCGGGTAGCCGACCTCGAGGTTGCTCTGCGTGCCCGCCTGCGACGCCGAGCCGCCGGCCACGGTCGCGGCGACGTAGGCCTGCGTGAAGTACTGGAGCCCCTGGATCACGGCCAGCACGACCGAGAAGAGGATCACGGGGCTGATCGTCGGCAGCGTCACCCAGCGGAGGCGCTGCAGCGCGCCGGCGCCGTCGAGCTCGGCCGACTCGTGGAGATGCTGGGGCACGTCGAGCACGGCGGCCAGGAAGATGATCATCGTGTTCCCGACGCCCCAGAGCGCGAGCAGCACGAGCGACGGCTTGGCCCAGGACGGGTCGTTGAACCAGAGCGGCCCCTCGATCCCGATCTCGGCGAGCAACGTGTTGACCGGTCCGGTGGCGGGATTGAGCAGGTAGACGAAGCCGAGCGTGGCCGCGACCGGCGGGATCAGAGCGGGCAGGTAGAAGACGGTGCGGAAGAAGCCGACGCCGCGCCTGGCGCGCGTCAGCATCACGGCCAGGCCGAACGCGAACAACACCTGCAGCGGGACCATGAAGACGAGCAGCCACAGGGTGTTCCTGATCGCGGGCCAGACCTGCGGATCGGTGCCGAGCAGGTACTCGTAGTTCGAGAGCCCGATCCAGCGGGGCGGGCTGAGCAGGTCGTAGTGCGTGAACGACAGGTACGCGTTCATCACGAGCGGGTAGGCGAAGAAGACCGTGAAACCCACGAGCCACGGGCTCATGAACAGCAGCACGGTCCCGCGCCGGCGCATCGCCGCCCGCCGCTTCGCCCGCCGGCGGTCGGGCACCGGCGCCGGGGCGCGCTCGTGCGCCCCGGCTGCCGGCGCAGCGGTCACGGGACGCCGCCGCCCGTCTGCTTCAGCTTCGCGTCGATCTGCTTGTCGAGCTCGGCGAGATCCTTCTGCAGGTCCTTCGCCTTACCCGACTGCCATTTCGCGAGGTAGCTCTGGAACGACTCGAGGTACTCCGCTCCGGCCGAGGTGATCGGCGTGGTCGTCGAATGCGGGCTGACGAAGATCTTCGAGAAGATCGCGAAGTTCTTGTCGGGCTTCAGCTCCTTGGACTTCGAGGAGGACCGCGTCGAGGGGACGTTCCTGATCCCGTTGGAGAACTTCGCGAGCGCGTGATCGTTCGTCGTCAGGTACTTGACGAGATCCCAGGCCGCGTCCTTGTCCTTGCCGTTCTTCGGGATCCCGATGATGGTGCCGTTGATGTAGCCGCCGCCGTAGAGATTCGCCTTCGCGCCGTCGACCGGCATCGGCGCCGTGGCGTACGCGAGATCGGGGTGCTCCGAGGCGATGAAGGACACCCGCCACTCGCCGTCCATCATCATCGCGAGCTTGCCCGTCTCGAAGGCGTGCGAGGCGGAGAACTCGTCACCCGCACCCGCCTGCCACTTGACGAGCTTGTCATGTCCGTAGAAGTCGACGAGGTTCTTCTGCCACTTGAGCAGACGCGACCAGGCCGGGTCGGTCGAGAGGCTCGACTTGCCCTGGCTGTCGAACCACTTCGCCCCGAACAGCGTCTGATACGCGCCGGACGTGTTCTGGTAGAAGCCGAACTCCGGGTCGTAGCCGACGACCTTGAGCGAGCCGTCGGCGTTCTTCACCGTCAGCTTCTTGGCGTAGGCGGTGAGCTCTTCCATCGTCTTCGGCGGGCCGGTCAGGCCGGCCTTCTTGAAGAGCGCCTTGTTGTAGTAGAAGCCGTAGACGTCGGCCAGCAGCGGCAGGGCGCAGCGCTTGCCGTCGTACTGCGTGTAGTAGCGCGTCGACTCCGGGAACTGGTTCATGTCGATCTTGCTCTTCGAGATGTACGGCGCGAGATCGATCCAGCCGCCCGAGGAGCAGTAGAGCCCGACGTTCGAGGACGTGAACGAGCTGACGACGTCCGGCCCGTTGCCGGAGCGGAGCGCTGCGGTGATCTTGTCGTCGTTGATCCCGCCGACCACCTTGACCGTCACGTCCGCGTTCTTGGCGTCGTACTCGGCGACGACCTTCTTGAACTCGTTCAGCTCGCGGGCGGACCAGCCGACCCACACGGTGAGCGAGGTCGCTCGAGCCGCCGACGTCTTGGCGGGTGCCGTGCTCCTGGCAGACCCTCCTGCGGCAGCGAGCAGGGTGAGGGCGGCGACCAGGACGACCATCGTCGTCAGGCGTTTCATGTGACCTCCTGCGGTTTCGGCGTGATCCGGCTCGGGCAGTCGAGATGGAATCGAGTTAGTTTACTTTACGAATACGAAGTGAAACAGACGCCGCCGTCCGCGTCAAGCATGGCTTGCAGCCGGTACTTTCCGTTAGGATTCGCAACCAGATGGCCGGAGACGAGCTGAACCGCGCAACTCCACCGTTGCTCAAGAGGCTGAATCAGCGCACCGTGCTGGAGGCCGTGCGGGCCGATGCGCCGATCTCGCGGGCAGAGATCTCGCGCCGTGCCGGAATCTCGAAGCCGACCGTCTCGCTCGCGCTGCAGTCGCTGCTCGAGGCGGGTCTCGTGCGCGAGTCCGAGCACCGCCCCGCGGGACTGAGCTTCGGGGCCGTCTTCTTCGAGCCCGTCCCCGACGCGGCCCTCGTGCTCGGCCTCGACCTGGGCGCCCGCTTCGCCCGCGGCGCGGTCTGCGACCTCGTCGGCGACATCCGCGTCCGCCAGGACGTCGAGCTGGGCGGTCCGAGCGCCGAGGCGGCGATCGCTGCGATCGAGTCGGTCACGTCGTCGCTGATCGAGGCCACCGACGCCGGCCGCGAGCGGATCGGCCGCGTGGTCGTCGGCGTGCCCGGCGTCGTGGACGCCGAGGGGCGACTCAGCCTGACGCATTTCCTCGAGCTCGAGGGCATGGTGCTCGGCGACGACCTGGCGGGCAGGCTCGGGCTCGAGGTGACGCTCGTGAACGACATCAACCTGGCTGCGCTCGGCGAGGAATGGCAGGGCGTGGCGCGCGGCGTCGACGACTTCGCGTTCCTCTCGGTCGGCACCGGCCTGGGCATGGGACTCGTGCTCGGCGGCGAGCTGCACTCCGGCCGCCACGGCGCCGCCGGCGAGCTCGACCATGCGCTGCTCGCGTTCGGCAGCGACTTCGACCCGTCGGCGAACGCGGTCAGCGCGTACGCCGCGGAGCTGGCGGCGGCCGACGGGGGCTGCGACGTCACTGGCGCCGCCGTACGAGCCGCGCGAGGTCTTCACCGCCGCCCGCCGCGGAGATCGGGTCGCCCAGGCCGTGGTCGCCGAGGTCGCGCGGCGGATCGCGCTCCACATCGCTCCGGTCGCCGCGGTCGCGGATGTCGGCCTCGTCGTGCTCGGCGGCGGCATCGGCGCGAACGGCGATCTCCTGCTGGAGCCGATCCGGGGGATGCTCGCCACCTGGCTGCCGTATCCGCCGAGGCTCGAGATCTCGAGCCTCGGGGAGGCCGCCGTGCTCTACGGCGCGCTCGCGATCGGCCTGCGCACCGCCCTGGACGAGGTGTTCGTGAACCGGGCGCCCGCGGCCGAGCTGCTGCTGACCTCGCCGGATCAGCCGGCGAGGCGGGCGCGCACGCGTTCCTGCAGGCGCTTGCCGTCGGCCCGGCCCGCAGCGAGCGCCATGGCCTCGCGCATGACCTGGCCCATCTCCTTCTGGGACGTCGCACCGACCTTCGCGATCGCGCTCTCGACGATGACCTCGAGATCCTCGTCCGGCAGCTGCGCGGGGAGGTAGCCCTCGATCAGCGCGGCCTCGCTCTCCTCGGCGGCGGCGCGATCGGCGTGCCCGGCCTCGTGGAACGCCTTGGCCGCCTCGCGGCGCCGCTTGAGCTCGCGCCGCAGCACGCCCTGCACCTCGTCGTCGGTGAGCGGGCGCCTCGCGTCCTTCTCGGCGTCGCGCAGCGACGAGAGCACGAGGCGCAGCGCGTCGCGGCGCACGGCGTCCCCCGACTTCATCGCGGTCTTGACGTCCTTGTCGATGCGATCGATCACAACACCCTCCCCTGTGCCAGCCCGCTCGCCCGGCGCCTCCAGCACGACCTCGACGAGGTCGCCGACTCCGGCGCCGGCATGCGCGCGCAACTCGTACGCGGTGTAATCGGCACCGTAGCCGTGCAGGCGTCCATCGGCGTCCACGCGCTCGACGAGCACGCGGTCGCGCAGCGCCGACGCGCGCCGCCCGGCGCTCGTGGCCGAGGCGGTCGGAGAGCGCGCGCAGGCGCTCGGCGCGGCGCCGCTTGACGGCCGGCGGCACGGGATCCGCATCGGCCGTGCGCGTGCCCGGCCGCGGCGAGTACGGGAACACGTGCAGGCGCGAGAACCCGAGCTCCTCGACGGCCGCGAGCGTGCGCGCGAAGGCCGCGCCGTCCTCCGCCGGGAAGCCGACGATGACGTCGCCCGTGAGGTTGAGCCCGGGCACCGCCGCGCGGGCGCGCTCGATGCGGCGGGCATAGGTCGCGAGGTCGTAGCGGCGGCGCATGGCGCGCAGCACTCCGTCGTCGCCGGACTGCAGCGGCACGTGCAGGTGCGGGCAGACGCGCGGGTGGGCGAGCGCGTCGCAGAGCCGCCGGCTGAGGTGGTTGACCTCGATCGACGAGAGGCGGACGCGCGCGAGGCCGTCCAGCTCGGCCGAGCGCGCCGAGGACGTCGGGCAGCTTCGCGCGCTCCTCGGCGTCGCGGTACAGCCCGAGGTTGACGCCCGTCACGACGAGCTCGCGGTGCCCCTGGGCGATGCGCCGGCGCGCCTCGTCGAGCACGGCGCGCAACGGACGCGAGCGACTCGCGCCGCGCACCTTCGGGATCACGCAGAACGCGCACCCGAACGTGCAGCCGTCCTGCACCTTGACGAACGCGCGCGTGCGGTCGAGACGCGGCTCGGGGCCGACGCAGGCGGTCGCGCCGAGCTCGCGCGCGATGCGCTCGGCCGCCTCCTCCGCGGTCTCGCGCACGACGGTGACGCGCGCGTCCGCGGCGCCGAGCGCGTCGGCGCCGAGGCGCGTCGCGCAGCCCGTGACGTAGACGTGCCCGGCGCCCCGGCGGAGCGCGGCGCGCACGGCCTTGCGGCTCTTGGCCACGGCCTCGTGCGTGACGCAGCAGGTGTTGACGACGTGCACCGCCCCGCCCTCGCGCGCCTCCTCGAGCCCGCCGGCCAGCAGCCGCTCGCGCACGCCCTGCATGTCGGTCTGCGAGATCTTGCAGCCCAGGAACTCGACCGAGAAGCTCACGCGGCCGCCTCGCGCTCGAGCAGCAGTCCCTCCCAGCCCGTCCAGCGTCCGGCGCTCCGCGATCCGGTATCCCGGAATCGCGAACGCCTCGCCCGCGAGCAGGCCCGAGACGATCAGGCGCGGCGGCAGATCGGGGCGCCAGGCGCAGCTCCTCGCAGCGGCGCGAGCTGCAGGTTCGCGAGCCACAGCGCGATGGCCTTCGGCAGCTCGTCGTAGAGCGCGTCGCACTGCCAGACCTGAATCGCAGCGCCGTTGCGCGGCGGCGTTCTCGCGCGCCACCTCGACGGCGATCGGATCGTCGTCGCAGGCGAGCACGGGCGCATGACCGAGGCGCGCAGCCGCGATGCGCGAGCACGCCCGAGCCGCAGCCGAGATCGAGCATCGGCCCCGGGCGGCTGCTCGAGCAGTAGCTCGAGGCAGAGCAGCGTGGTCGCGTGCGATCCCGTGCCGAAGGCGCTGTCCCGGGATCGATCACGACCGCCGGCAGACCGGCCGGCGGCGCCTCCCACGGCGGCCCGACCCAGAGCCTGCCTGCCGACCGTGCGGCCCGTGTGGAAGGCGCGCCAGCCGTCCTCCCAGCCGTCCGCGACCGACTCCTCGCTCCACGTGCCCGCGACGTCCGGCAGCCGCGCCGGACGATCCGCGCAGTAGACCGCGAGCTCGAGCCCGCCGCGCGGCGGCGCGGCGCTCCTCGACGCCCGTCCGCGAACGCCTCGAGCACTGCCGCACGCGCGATCTCCTCGGCCTCGTCGCCCGGCGCGCACGCGAGCACGAGGCGGATCACCCGAAGGCCCGCCGCAACCGGTCGCGCAGGCCCCCGCGCGAGCGTTCGGGATCGGCGTAGTTGCGCTCGGCCTCGAGCTCGCGGAAGCGCTCGACGACGCTTGCGCTGCTCGTCGTCGAGCGCGCGCGGCACCTGCACGTTCGCGATCAGCCGCAGATCGCCGCGCGAGCCGCCGCGCAGGCGCGGCATGCCGTGGCCCTTGAGCACGATCACGGTGCCCGGCTGCAGGCCCGCCTCGATCTCGACCTGCTCGTCGCCGTCGAGCGTCTCGACGGTGCGGGTCGTCCCGAGCACGGCCTCCGAGAGGCGGAGGTCGAGCTGCCCGACGAGATCGAGCCCGTCGCGCACGAAGCGCTCGTCCGGGCGCACGTGCACGCGCACGTAGAGATCGCCGGCCGGCGCGCCGAGCTCGCCCGCGTGCCCGTGCCCGGTCAGCCGCACGGCCTGGCCGTCGTCGATGCCGGCGGGAATGTCCACGCCGAGCTTGCGCCGCTGCGGGCGCCGGCCGCGGCCGCGGCAGTCGGGGCAGGGACGCTCCGGGATCTGACCGCGCCCGCCGCAGTTGCGGCACGGCATCGTGCGCATGAGCTGCCCGAGCGGCGAGCGCACGACCTGCCGCACCTGACCCGCGCCCTCGCATTCGCTGCAGGTGCAGCACCTCGGCACCCTGCGGCTGCGCCGTCGCCCTCGCACACCTCGCAGGTCGTGACGAGCTCGAGGTCCAGGTCGATGTGCACGCCGGTGGCGGCCTCGGCGAGATCGATCTCGATCGCGGTCTGCGCATCGGCGCCGGCCTCGGGGCCCGTCGCACCGGCGAAGCCGCCGCCGAAGAGCGAGCCGAGCAGGTCGTCCAGGAACCCCAGTCCATGAAGCGCTCGGTGTGGAAGCCCTGGCCCGCGACCCCCTCGTGCCCGTAGCGGTCGTAGCGCGCGCGGCGATCCTCGTCCGAGAGCACCTCGTAGGCCTCGGCCACGTCGCGGAAGCGCGCCTCGGCGTCCGGCGCCTCGGAGACGTCGGGATGCAACTCGCGCGCCAGCCCGCGAAAGGCCTTCTTGATCTCGCCGTCGCTCGCGTCGCGGCTCACGCCGAGCAACTCGTAGTAGTCCTGCTTCGCCATTGGGTTCGGGATTCTACTGTCTGCGCAAACTCTCACCCTCTACTTGAGGGTGAGGAATGCAAGATCGGGGTCAGACCCGCAACGTTGCGGGTCAGACCCCGATCTTGCGCATGTTCACGCGTCGTAGATCTCCTCCACGAAGTCCGAGAGGGCCAGGGCTGCGCCGCGCACGGCTCGCATCGCGCCCACGTAGTCCATGCGCTGCGGGCCGATCAGGGCGACCGTGCCGAGGTTGCGGCTGGCGATGCCGTAGTTCGCCGCCACCAGCGAGAGCGAGCGGAGCGCGGGCGCCACCGAGTCGTCGCCGACGCGGATCCAGCCGCGGTCGGAGTCGAGCACGTCGCGCAGCGCCGCCAGCAGCTGCAGCCGCTCCTCGAGGGCGCTCACGACCTCGCGCAGCGACGCCAGCTCGCCGTCGCGCAGGTCGGCGAGCAGGCCGGCGGCGCCGCCGAGGTAGAGCGAGCCCTCGTCGACGAGCTGCGTGAAGACGGGCTCGAGGCGCTCCAGGATCCCCCGCTCCGCCGTGCCGAGCGACGGGTCCGAGAGCCGCGCGCGCAGCGTGCGCGCGCCCAGGCGCAGGCCGACGATCGACTCGTTGATGTAGTCGCGCGCCCACTCCAGCAGGCCCGCGTCGACGGCCTGCTCGAACACGAAGAGGCGCTTCGCGACGCCGCCCGAGGCCGTGATCACGACCGCCATCACGAGCTGCGGCTGCAGCGGCACGAGCTCGACGTGGCGCACCACCGTCGTGTCCAGCGACGGGAGCCGAGACGGCCGCCAGCAGGTCGGTCGCCTGCGCGAGCGCCTCGGCGGTCAGCCGGAGCGCGGAGTCGAGCTCGCCGCGCGCGCCGCTGAGGTCGACCGCGAGCGGGCCGCGGCTCGATGCCCGCGGCGCTCGAGCAGCGCCGTGTAGTAGCGATAGCCCTCGGTCGTCGGCACGCGGCCGGCGGAGGTGTGCGGATGGCCGAGCATGCCCAGGCCCTCGAGCTCGGAGAGCTCGTGGCGCACGGTCGACGGCGAGGCCACGATCGCGCCCTGCTCGACCAGCGTGCGCGAGCCGATCGGCACGCCGGCCTCGATGTAGGCCTCGACGACGCGCAGGAGCAGCGCTTCCTGGCGCGGGGAGAGGGGCTGCCTGTCGGGGCTCATGCGATCACGTTGGCGACGACGTCGTTCGCGAGCAGGCGCCCGCGCGGCGTGAGCCGCAGGGTACCGTCAGCCGGCTCGATGAGCCCGAGTGACGGCCATGCGCTCGAGCCCGTCCGGGTCGATCGCGTGCTCGAGCCCGGCGACCGCGAGCGGCACGTCGAGCCGGAGCCCGAGCAGCAGGCGCTCGCGGGCGCGCTCCTCGGCGCGTCAGCTGCTCGAGCGAGCGCGGTGGCGCCGCCCCGCTCGAGCGCGTCGATGAAGCCCGCCAGCGAGGGCCGGTTGGTGCGCCGCTCGAGCCCGAGCGTGGAGACGGCGCCGATGCCGATGCCGAGGTAGTCGCGGCCCGTCCAGTAGGCCAGGTTGTGCTGCGCGCGCCGGTCGTCGCGGCAGAAGTTCGCCGTCTCGTACCAGCGGTAGCCCGCCGCGCCGAGGCGCGCGATCACGTGCTCGTAGTGATCCTCCAGCAGCTCGGCCTGGCGCGCCAGCTCGGCGCCGTGGCGGTGCGTGAAGCGCGTGCCGGGCTTGGCCTCGAGCTCGTAGCAGGAGAGGTGCTCGGGCGCCAGCGCGAGCGCCTCGTCGAGATCGCGGTCGAGCTCGGCGCGCCCCATGCCCGGGCACGCCGAAGAGCAGGTCGAGCGAGAGGTTGGACGACGCCCGCAGCCCGCAGGCGCGCGACCGCCTCGCGCACGCTGCTCCGGGCGTCGCGCGCCGCTCGAGCACCGCGAGCTGCGCGTGCCCGAACGACTGCGCGCCGAGCGACACGCGCACGCCGCGCCCGGCGAGCATCGCGGCGAGCTCGTCGTCGACCGTCTCGGGGTTGGCCTCGACGGTCACCTCGGGCGCGGCCGGCAGGCCGTCGAGCAGCTCGGCCGAGCAGCTGCGCGCCGAGCAGCGTCGGCGTGCCGCCGCCGACGAACACCGTCTCGAGCTCGGGCGCGAGCCGCTCGCGCTCCTGTGCCAGCTCGGCGAGCACGGCGCGACGTAGCGCTCGTGCAGCGCGCCGTGGCCCGTCACCGTCACGAAGTCGCAGTAGCCGCAGCGATGCGCGCAGAACGGGACGTGCACGTAGAGGTGGCGGATCAGCTCGGCCCGCCTCCGCGGCGCGTGAGCTGCGCGGCGCCGGAGCGGGCGGCGCGCGCCAGCGCCTCGTCGCGCTCCAGGCCCTCGCGCGAGCCCAGCGTCAGCGCCGCCATGAAGACGTCGCCCGCGCCGTAGGTGTCGACGATCGGGCCCGGCGGCGCACCGCCTCCCAGCGACCCGTCGCTGCCGTCCTCGGCCAGGTAGTGACCGCCCTCGGCGCCCTCGGTCCAGACGCACAGCCGCGGCCGCACGGGCAGATCGCGCCAGGTCGTAGCGCTCCCCGCGGTCGCGTCGCCGAGCCCACGAGCACGTCGACCTGCACGCGGCTCTCCATCACGCTCTCGAGCCGCCGGGCCGTGGCCACGAGCACCTTCGCCCGCCGCGCGGCGACCACCGTGCGCGGATCGTCGCCGGTGTAGAAGACGCCGTCGAAGCCGGCCAGCTCGTCCCAGTCGAGCGGGTCGTCGATCGTCCGGATGCGCGTTCGGCCCGTGGATGAGGATCGTGCGCTCGCCGTCGGGGTCGGAGACGGTGGTCACGCGGTTCTGCGGGCCCGCGCGGCGCGCCACGCGCAGCTCGCAGCCGTCGCTCTGCAGCACGCGCTCGGCGGCGGCAGCCGCCGCGTCGTCGCCGAGCGCCGTGAAGAAGCGCGTCTCGGCGCCGAGCGCCGGCAGCGAGCGCGCAGCCACGCCGCCGCCGCCCCCGGGCTCCTCGAACGTGTCGTAGAGCTGCACGATCTCGCCGCGCTCGAGCGGCTCGCGCGGAGCGCGCCTGCAAGACCCACTCGACGTGCCCGATGACCGCGATCCGCGTCACACTCGCGCTACTTCCGCGACGTACCCTCGCCGTCGAGCGACAGCACGGCCAGGAACGCCTCCTGGGGCACCTCGACCGTCCCGATCATCTTCATGCGCTTCTTGCCCTTCTTCTGCTTCTCGAGCAGCTTGCGCTTGCGCGTGACGTCGCCGCCGTAGCACTTGGCGAGCACGTCCTTGCGCTTGGCCTTGACGGTCTCGCGCGCGATGATGCGCGAGCCGATCGAGGCCTGGATCGGCACGTCGAAGAACTGCCGCGGGATCACCTTGCGCAGCCGCTCGACGAGCGCCTTGCCGGCCTCGTAGGCGCGGTCGCGGTGGACGACCAGGCTGAGCGCGTCGACGGGATCGCCGTTGAGCAGGATGTCGAGCTTGACGAGGTTCGACGCGCGGTAGCCCGAGAGCTCGTAGTCGAACGAGGCGTAGCCCTTCGTCCGGCTCTTGAGCTGGTCGTAGAAGTCGAGCACGATCTCGGCGAGCGGCAGCTCGTAGAGCACCTGCACGCGCGTCGGCGAGAGGTACTCCATGTGATCGAACTCGCCGCGCCGCTCCTGCGCCAGCTCCATGACCGTGCCGACGTACTCCTTGGGCACGATCAGCGAGGCCTTCACGTAGGGCTCGTGCGTCTCCTCGATCGAGTTCGCGTCCGGCATCTGCGAGGGGTTGTGCACCTCGACGAGGCCGTGCGTCGTGAGCACCTCGTAGGCGACGTTCGGGGTCGTGACGAGCAGGTCGAGATCGAACTCGCGCTCGAGCCGCTCGCGCACGACGTCCATGTGCAGGAGCCCGAGGAAGCCGCAGCGGAAGCCGAAGCCGAGCGCCTGGCTCGTCTCGGGCTCGTAGATCAGCGACGCGTCGTTGAGGCGCAGCCTGTCGAGCGCGTCGCGCAGGTCCTGGTAGCCGTCGGCGTCGGTCGGGAAGAGGCCGGCGAAGACCATCGGCTTGACGTCGAGGTAGCCGGGGAGCGGCTCGCGTCGCACCGCCGCGCTGATGCGTGAAGGTGTCGCCGACGCGCACCTCGGAGACGTCCTTGATGCCCGTGACGATGAAGCCGACCTCGCCCGCGTCGAGCCGCGGGATCGGCTGCAGGCTCGGCGTCATGACGCCGATCTCCTCGACCGTCATGCGCACGTTGCTCTGCAGGCCGATGATCTCGTCGCCCGGCCTTGAGCGAGCCGTCCACGACGCGGACGAACGCGATCACGCCGCGGTACTGGTCGTAGGTGGAGTCGAACACGAGCGCGCGCGCCGGCGCGTCCAGATCGCCCGTCGGCGGCGGAATGCGCTCGCACACGGCGTCGAGCACCTCGCTGACGCCGACCCCGGTCTTGGCCGAGATGCGCAGCACCTCGTCGACGCTGCCGCCGAGGAAGTCGACGACCTGCTGGGACACGCCTTCGGGATCGGCCGCGGGCAGGTCGATCTTGTTCAGCACCGGCACGATCTCGAGGTCGTTGTCGATCGCGAGGTGGGCGTTGGCGAGCGTCTGCGCCTCGAGGCCCTGCGCGGCGTCGACGACCAGGATGGCGCCCTCGCAGGCGGCGAGCGAGCGCGACACCTCGTAGCTGAAGTCGACGTGCCCGGGCGTGTCGATCAGGTTGAGCTCGTACTGCTCGCCGTCGTACGTCCACGGGACGCGCACGGCCTGGGCCTTGATCGTGATCCCGCGCTCGCGCTCGAGATCCATCGAGTCGAGCATCTGCTCGCGCATGTCGCGCTCGGCGACGGCGCCGGTGAGCTGCAGGATGCGGTCGGCGAGCGTCGACTTGCCATGGTCGATGTGCGCGACGATCGAGAAGTTACGGATGCGGGACTGCTCCACTGCCCAATCTTGGCAGGCTTACAGCTGTCGACAGGTCGCCGGCTCTGCCGGCGGCGGCGCGACCGACCATGAGCACGTCGTTGAGCTCCTCGATCGCCATCACCTTCGCGGCCAGCACGTAGACGACGACCGAGGCGGCCAGCGCGGCGCCGAGCGTCACGAACTGGACCAGGACGAACTCGCCGAGCAGCGCGTCGAGCCCCCACCACACGCCGTACGCCACGCCGGCGGACAGCGCGGTGGCCACCGCGATGCGCACCAGCGCGCGCACGAGCTCGCGCTCGTCGAGGCGCCCGGCGAGCGGTCGCAGCTGGATGTAGAGCAGGACGACGCCGACGATGTTCGCGATCGAGGTGGCCAGCGGGATGCTCCAGATCCCGAGCCGGCTCGAGAGCACCCAGTTGAGCGATCGCCGTTCACGAGCAGGTTCGCGATCGCGATGAGGGTCGGGACCCACGCTCGCTGCATGCTGAAGAACGCGCGGTTCAGCAGCAGCATCGCGCCGTTGAACGCGAGCCCGAGCGAGAACGCGGCGAGGCACGACGCGACGACCTCCGTGTTCTCGGGCGTGAAGCGGCCGTGCTCGTAGAGCAGGCGCACGATCGGCGTCGCGAGCACGGCGCAGATGGCGGCGGCGGGAGTGAGCAGGAACGCGATCTGGCGCAGGCCGGAGCCGACGAGCGCGCGGAATCCCGGCCCGTCGCGGGCCGCCGCGCGCCGCGACAGCGCCGGGAACAGCACGGCGGCCACCGCGACGGAGAACATGCCCTGCGGCAGCATGTAGATCCGGAACGCCTTGTCGACGGCGGCGGGCCCGAGGTCCTTGTCGACGTCGGCCGCGAACCACGTGTTGACGAGCAGGTTGAGGTTGATCAGCCCGAGGCCGAGCGTCACCGGCAGCATCAGGGAGAACACGCGCTGCACGGCCTCGTCGCGTGGATCGCAGAACCACTCGATGCGGCCGAGGCGGCGCATCGCGGGATACGGGATCGCGAGCTGCACGGCCGTGCCGAGCAGGATGCCGAAGGCGTACGCGTAGAGCCGCTGGTCGGTCGTCTCCAGGAACGGCAGGCTGAGCGACCAGCGTGCCCACGATCACGAGGTTCCACGCCACCGGCGCGATGGCCGGCAGGAAGAACTCGTCGAGCGCGTTCAGGATGGCGGTCTGGAGGCCGTTCAGGCCGAGCATCACGACCGTCGGGAAGATCACGCGCGCGAGGCCCACCCCGAGCGAGCCGTGGTAGCCGAACAGCGCGAGCAACTGCGGCGCGAGCACCATCGCGATCGCCGTGATCGCGGAGAGCCCCGCGAACGACAGCCACCACACGGTCGAGGCGACGCGCCAGGCGCGGTCGCGCTCGCCCTTCGTGAGCAGCTCGTTGAAGATCGGCACGAACGCGGCGCCGAGCGCCGCGTCGGCGACCAGCGAGCGGATCAGATTCGGGATCTGGTACGCGACGGTGAAGGCGTTGATCGACTCGCCCTGCACCGTGAAGATCCACGCGGTCGCCGCCTCGCGGAGCATGCCGACGAGGCGGCTCGCGCCGGTGGCGACGGCGAAGAGCGCGGTCGAGACCGCCATGCGACGCCGCTCGGGTGCCTCGGGTGCCTCGGGTGCGGCGCGCCTAGGAGCTTGTTTCGGAATGAGCGTGGTGTCCGGGGTGGTTGGAGCGAGCAGGGGCGTCGGCCGGCTCGCAGGGCAGGCGGGACGCCTGTTCAAGAGGCGGGCGGCGTCCCTGCGAAGCCCCGGGGCCGCCTCGCGGAGCGAGCGAGCCCCCGGGTCGGCCGGAAGGTGCTTGCCGGGGCGCACTACGACAACGCCCGGACGGCCACCGGCGCCCCGGTAAGCGCCTGGAGGCCGATCCAGCCGCTCCGGACGCCGCGCTCATTTCGAAACAAGCTCCAAGAGGCGGCTGACTCACGGGGAATCAGGATAGGCGCGCGCGACCACGGTGGATGCGGTCGCGCGCGCCCGCGTGTCTACAAGATGCCGCTGAGCCCGGGCAGCGCGCCGGACTTGATGCGCGCGATCGAGACCTTGATGCGGCCGTCGCGCACCGACAGCGCCTGCTTCGAGCCCTTCGGGGTGTACCAGACCCGCAACCGCGTCTCGGCGACCCGCGAACCGCCCTCGGTCGAGAACGGCGCCTTCAGCAGCTGCGCCTTGCTGACGGCGATGTAGAAGCGGATCTTGCCCTTCTTGCCCTTGGGCACGGCGACCTTGCCGCGCGTGCCGAGCACGAGCTTCGTGTCGCCCGGGAGCGGCGTGACGGCGTAGAGCCGCCGGCCGGTGCGCGTGCGCAGCTCGGCCTTCAGCGTGCACGGCGCCGCCGCCGTGCAGGCCTTCGGCACCGTGTACTGCACCTGGATGCGGAACGTCTTGCCCGGCCCGGCCTGCGAGCTGCACGTCGCGCGGCCCGGGCGCCTTCGTGACCGGCGCCGGCGGCGCGATCGTGTTCACGAAGATCGCGAACGGGAGGGTGGCGGCCGCGTCCCAGGCGTAGTCGGCCGCCAGCAGGAAGTTGTCGCCCACGGCGATCCCGTTGAGGGCGTAGGCACCGCCCGCCGAGCCCTTGGGCACGCCCGCATCCTGCACCTCGCCGCCGGCGCCGGTGGAGTCGCCGAGCGTCGCCCGATAGGTCTTGCCGTCGAACCAGGCGACCCAGAGGCGCCCGTCCGCGCGGTAGGCGGTCGCGAGGACGCGCCCGGCGCCCTGCCCGGTCGTGGCGAGGTTGGCGATCGTGGTGGGCGTCTGGCCAGGCCACCAGGAGACGATCGTGTTGGCCGGCCCGGCAGCCGGGGAGTTGCCGTAGACGAGGCGACAGGTCGCAGCGCATGCAAGGTTGGCGCCGAAGCTGTTGTTGTTGCTGCTCTCGCTGTTCGGCGCCAGCGCGGGCGCGCCGATGGGCGCGCCCGTCGCAGGGTCGAGCTGCTGCAGGTACATGCCCGTGGCACCCGTCGCGTTCGAGTACCACGCGATCCAGAGATGGCCGGCGCTGTCGAGCGCCATGCGCGGCGAGTAGCCGCAGCAGCCGCCGAGCTGGGGCTGCAGGTTGTAGTCGGACGCCCCCGGCGCGTGGGCCACGGCCGCATTGAAGATCTCGATGCCCGCCGTCGCGTAGCCGGCGACGAGCGGCGTGGCGCCGGAGAGCACGGCGGTCGTCGGGCCGGAGCTCGACCCCGACACCGCGAAGGGCGCCGCCCAGCTGCCGTCGGCGTTACGCAGCGTCGTCGCCATGTTGTTCAGCGGATCGCCGGTCGTCGTCGAGTGGATGCCGTTGTAGATCAGCTGGAGGGCTCCGCCGGGAGCCGGGAAGAGTGCGTGTGTGTAGTCGATCTGCGCCCATCCCGTGAGCACCTTGGACTGTGCCGCCCCGATCACGTCCTGCGTCGGCGAGGTGGTGAAGCTGACCGCGTTGAGATCGGACGTGGACGGGCTGGTCTGCTGCGTCCAGGCGACGACCGCCGTCGTCCCGGTCAGGCCGAGCGACGGGATCGCGATATTCGCGTTGAAGTCGGTCGACACCTTCGTCCAGGTCGTGTCGGCGCCAGCGCCGGGTACACCCACCGCCACTGCCGTCACCACTGCGGCCAGAGCCGCAATGCGCATCAGACGTGTCATGTGTCTACCTCCCGGACTGCTGGACTTGCCGCCGACGTCCAATCCTAGGCAGATCCTCCGGACGTGCGTTGAATTGCCGCGAGGTCGTCGCTAGCGTGCTCGGCATGTGCAGTCGCCGTGCCGCAAGAACCGCCACGCTCGCCGTCGTCGCGCTGCTCGCCCTGACATTCGCGGCGAGCGCGGAAGCCGCGGCCTGGCAGGGCCCGGCCACGATCTCCGAGGCAACTGTCAATGCGCGACCCCAGTCCGACGATCGCGCTCGGGCGCTCGGGGGATGCCGTCGCCGCCTGGTGGGACGACGCGAACGGCGGCCGCATCGCATTTGCGCGCAAGCGGGCCGGGGGAACGTGGTCCGCCCCGGTCACCGTTGCCGCCCCGGTCAGCGCGACGCCCCTCTTTCCCGCCGTCGACGGCAGCGGCAACATCTCGGTCGCATACACCTCGGGCGGCGCGACGACGATCGCGACGTGGGCGGCGGGCGCCCCCGCGCCGACGCTGGCGCCGCTCCCGGGCCCAGCACTCGCGATCGGCGGGTTCGCCGTCAATGCAGCGGGCGACGCCGTGCTCGCCGGACTCGGGCCGGGTCCGACGACCGAGTTGACCGTCGCCTACCGGCAAGGCCCGACGAACGCGTTCGCCCTGCGCACGTACCCCTACTCAGGGCCCGGCGGCATCATGTTCGCCGTCCAGTCTGCGCGCGCGACGATCAACGCGTCAGGCGCGGCGGTGGTGATCTTCCGGGCGAATACGTTGCGCGCGATCACCCGCACGAGGACGGGCGAATGGCCCGCGACGCCTGAGGATGTCGCCCCCGCCGTCACGACCGTGCAGGACGCGAGCCTGGCCCTCGGGATGGACGACGCCGGGAACGCCTATGCGGCCTACACCTACACCGTCGCCGGCCCCGCCACCGTTCTGCAAGCGAGGCTGCGACCGGCGGCCGGCGGCTGGCAGTCATCGGGCGACCTGAGCCCGACGACGGCGATGTCCATGGCTTCCTCGGTCACGCTGCAGGTGGCTCCGTCCGGTACGGCCGTCCTCGTCTGGCTGCAGGCGGTCGGCGCCGTCTCGAGCGTGAAGGCGCGCTACGGCGCCACGTCGACGACCCTCTGGGGTGCGACCGAGGATGTGAACGACGCAGGTGCGAACGGCCCCACGGCGGCGATCGGCGACGACGGCACCGTGGTGGCGGTCTGGGAGCACCAGACGGGAGGCAACAACGTCGGCGAGGCGCGTGTCAGGACGCCGGGAGCCGCCGGCGTCTGGGGAGACGTCCGCCCGCTCACGGCGGCACATCCCAACGGCACGACGCCGTCGCTCTCGGGCGACGGCCGTGGCGACTTCGCGACGGTCAGCACGCCCTACGACGGCACCTACCACCCGGTGCTGCTCTCGTACTACGACGCCGCCCCGCCGGTCATCCCGGCGCCCACGGTGACGGGTGCCCTGTTCGCGGGCTCCAGGCTCACGCTGGCGACCACGCCGACCGACGCGTTCTCGACCGCCGGGACGCCCGCGTGGACGTTCGGCGACGGCGGAGCGGCGACGGGCGCGAGCGTCACCCACGCCTACGCCGCTCCGGGCAGCTACACGGCGCACGTCACGGTCACCGACACGGCCGGCAACACGGCGGGAGCGGATGTGGCGATCGTCGTCGCGAACGCCCAGGCGACGGTCGGAAGCGCAACGTTCAGCGCGAGGTGGAAGCAGAGCCGCGTGACCGGCACGCTGGTCGTGAAGGGCACCGTGCCGCTCGCCGGCACCTACGTCCTCGACGTCTTCAAGGGCAGGGCGCGCAAGTTCCACTTCTCGGTCAAGCTGACGGGGCCGGACTTCTCGCGCACGATCCGGTTGCCCGCGACGTTCCTCCCGGGCAGCTACCGCATCGTGCTCGACCCGTCCGCGAGCTTCGCGAGGGGCGCGGAGATCGAGGCGAAGCTCGCGGCCCCGCCAGAGGGCGTGGTCGACGTCAAGAAGCTCAGCGCGACGCGCACCGGCAAGGCCGTGCGAACGATCCGCGCCTCGCGCGGCCTGTTCGCGAGCTTCCACTTCGCGGCGCTGCCCAAGGGCGGCACGCTCAAGCTCACCTGGTACCGCACGCTACAAGGGCAAGAAGACGACGCTGAAGTCGGCCACCCGGAAGCCGGTCGCGAAGGTGACCGACTTCGCTCGCGCTGCGCGGCCGGCGCGGCACCATCAGCGCCGTGCTCACGCGCTCGGGCAAGATCGTCGCGCAGCGCTCCGTCAAGGCCACGTAGAACGGCATGCGCAGCCCTGGAAAGCCGCTTCCTGCTACCGTCCTGTGCTCGTGGCGAACATCAAGCAACAGAAGAAGCGCATCAAGGTAGCCGCCAGGCAGCGGCTCGAGAACCTGCGCTACAAGACGACGATCAAGACCTACTTCCGCCGGCTCGAGACGGCGATCGACGGTGGCGACACCGACGTGATCGACGGCGAGCACAAGCAGCTGCAGGTGCTGGTCGACCGCGCCGCCGCCCGTCGTGCGCTGCACCCGAACACCGCTGCGCGCAAGAAGTCGAAGGCCGCGCGCATGGTCGCCGCCGGCCCGCGCGAGGCCGCGAAGCCGAAGCGCGCCCGCAAGGCCGCCGCCGGCACGGCGCGCAAGACCGACCGCAGGCGCAAAGAAGAAGTAGCGCGCCGGTGCGGCGAGAGGTCGCGCCCGGGATCGAGCTCGACGACGACCGCGACCGCATCGACGTCGCGACCGTGCACGGCTACGTCAGCGAGCACGCGTACTGGGCGATCGGGCGCCCGCTCGCGACGATGCAGCACCTGATCGACGACGCCGCGCGCCTCGTCGGGCTGTACGACGGCGATCGCCAGATCGGCTTCTGCCGCGTGGCCTCGGACGACACCACCTATGCGTGGCTGTTCGACGTCTACGTGCTGCCGGAGTACCGGGGCCGCGGCCTCGGCGTCGAGCTCGTGCGCGAGGCCGTCGAGAATGGCCCCCACGCGCAGCCTGCGCTGGATCCTGCACACGCAGGACATGCACCGCCTGTACGCGCGCTTCGGCTTCACCACCCCGACGGAGCGCTGCATGGAGCGCCCCGCAGGCGGCTGATAGACTCGAATGACGATGTGCGAACGCGCACTCCTTCTTCTCTGAGCGGGTCTCACGGCGGCACGGAAGGTGCCGACGGAGGATCCGCAGCGCCTCTCCACGGAGAGGCGTTTCCATTTCTGTAGACGTTTTCGACAAGGCAGCGAGCATGCAGCGCTACGACCCAGCCGCGGTCGAGGCCAAGTGGCAGAAGGTCTGGGACGACGCCGAGGCCTTCATCACGCCGAACCCCGAGCCGGGGGAGGATGCCTCGCGCCTGCAGTACGTGCTCGAGATGCTGCCGTACCCCTCGGGCGATCTGCACATGGGGCACGTCAAGAACTACACGATCGGCGACGCGCTCTGCCATCAGCGCCGCCGCCACGGTCTGCGTGTGCTGCACCCGATGGGCTACGACGCGTTCGGCCTGCCGGCCGAGAACGCCGCGATCCGTGAGGGCCGTCCACCCGCGCGACGTCACGAACGAGAACATCGTCGCGATCCGCAAGCAGATGAAGCGCATGGGCTGGTCGATCGACTGGTCGCGCGAGCTGTCGACCGCCGAGCCCGAGTACTACCGCTGGACGCAGTGGATCTTCCTGCAGCTGTTCGAGCGCGGGCTCGCGTACAAGAACGAGGCGCCCGTCAACTGGTGCCCGGTCGACCAGACGGTGCTCGCCAACGAGCAGGTCATCGACGGCCACTGCGAGCGCTGCGGAGCGCTCGTCGAGAGCCGCGTGCTGGCGCAGTGGTACTTCAAGATCACCGACTACGCCCAGCGGCTGCTGGACGACATGGCGCTGCTCGAGGACTGGCCCGAGCGCGTGCTGACGATGCAGCGCAACTGGATCGGCCGCTCCGAGGGCGCCGAGGTGCTGTTCCACCAGCGCGACCTGGACGAGTCGCTCCCCGTCTTCACGACGCGGCCCGACACGCTGTTCGGCGCGACGTTCTTCGTGCTGGCGCCCGAGCATCCGCTGATCCCGCGCCTGGTCGCCGGAACGGAGCACGAGGCGGCGGTGCTGGACTACGTGCGCCACCACGCGGCCCACTCCGAGGAGGAGCGCGCGCAGGACAAGGAGAAGACCGGCGTCGACACCGGGCGCACGATCACGAACCCGGTGACCGGCGAGGAGATCCCGATCTGGGTCGCCGACTACGTGCTGATGGGCTACGGCACCGGCGCGGTCATGGCCGTGCCGGCGCACGACGAGCGCGACTTCGAGTTCGCCCGCAAGCACGGGCTGCCGATCGTGCCCGTGATCGCGCCCGCGGGCGGCGAGCCGCCGGAGGACGAGGCCTACACCGCGCACACGGCCGACGAGGTCATGATCAACTCCGGGCCGTTCACCGGCCTGCCGGCCGACGAGGCCTACACCGCGATCGTCGCGCTCGCTGGCCGAGCGCGGCGTCGGCCACGCCACGATCCACTACCGGCTGCGCGACTGGCTGATCTCGCGCCAGCGCTACTGGGGCTGCCCGATCCCGATCATCTCGTGCCCCGCCTGCGGCCTCGTGCCGGTGCCCGACGACCAGCTGCCGGTCGTGCTGCCGGAGATCGAGGACTACCGGCCCAAGGGACTGTCGCCGCTCGCGACCGCCACGGACTGGGTCAACGTCCCGTGCCCGAAGTGCGGCGGCGATGCGAAGCGCGAGACCGACACGATGGACACGTTCATGTGCTCGTCCTGGTACTACATCCGCTACGTCGACCCGCACGACAGCGAGGCGGCCTGGAACCGGGAGGACGTCGATCGCTGGCTGCCCGTCGACCAGTACATCGGCGGCGTCGAGCACGCGATCCTGCACCTGCTCTACTCGCGCTTCTTCACGAAGGTCTTCTACGACGCCGGCCTGGTGGGCTTCAAGGAGCCGTTCAAGCGCCTGTTCACGCAGGGCATGATCTACAAGGACGGCGCCAAGATGTCCAAGTCGAAGGGCAACGTCGTCGCGCCCGACGAGCTGGTCGCTCGCTACGGCGCCGATTCGCTGCGCCTCTACGCGCTGTTCCTCGGCCCGCCCGAGGACGACGCGGAGTGGACCGACGGCGGCATCGCGGGCTGCTATCGCTTCCTGCAGCGGCTGTGGGCGCTGACCGGCGGGCTGGCCGCGGCCGGCGTGCGCGTGACGCCGTCGCCGGCGTCTCCGGACGGCCTCGAGCGAGGCCGGGCAAGCCGCTGGCCCGCAAGGCGCACTGGGCGATCGACAAGTCGACGCGCGACTCCGCCGAGCGCTTCCACTTCAACACCGCCGTGGCCGCGGCCATGGAGCTGCTCAACGAGGTCGCCGCGCAGCGCGACGCCGCCGAGCCCGAGGTCGTCGGCTTCGCGACCTCGACGCTGATCTCGCTGATCCAGCCCTACTCGCCGCACATCGCCGAGGAGCTGTGGGAGCAGCTGGGCGGCGAGCGGCTGTGGAAGCGAGCCGTGGCCCGATCGCCGCCGAGGCGTTCCTGGTGCACGACACGGTCGAGATCGCGGTGCAGGTCAACGGCAAGCTGCGCGGCCGCTTCAGCGCGCGCCGCCGCGAGCACCGACGAGGAGCTCGAGCGAGCACGCGCGCGCGCTCGAGAACGTCGCGAGCCACCTGGACGGGCGCGAGATCGTGCGCGTGATCGTCGTCCGGGGCAAGCTCGTCAACTTCGTCGTGCGCTGAGCATCGGCACGCTTCCGGCACACGCCGGCGTAGATCTCGTGACCGCGCTCTCGCGCACCGTTCGACGATGCAATTCGATCGCCGCCTCGTGCTCGTCCTGCTGCTCGCCGCGGGCGCCGCGCTCGTGCTCGCCGGGCGCTTCCTGCCGAGCTCGCCGGCGACCCGCGCCGGAGCTCGCGCCGGCCGTCTCCGTGAGCACGGGCGGGCCGCCGGCGCTCGCCGAGCCCGCGCGAGGGCCCGTCACCGTGCACGTCGTCGGCGCGGTGCGGCACCCCGGTGTCTACCGCCTGTCGTCCGGGAGCCGCGCGCGCGACGCCGTTCGGCGCGCCGGGCGGTGCCGGCCCGCGCGCCGAGCTCGGCTCCGTCAACCTCGCCGCGCTGCTCGCCGACGGCGAGCAGGTGCGCGTGCCCGCGCGCGGGCCCGGCGGCGCCAGGGCGCGAGCGCCCGCTGCGAGCGCGCCCGCCGCGACCGTCCACCTCAACGGCGCGAGCGCCGACGAGCTCGATTCGCTCGACGGCATCGGCCCTTCCCTGGCCGAGCGGATCGTCGCGTACCGCGTCGCGCACGGTGGGTTCCGCTCGGTCGACGAGCTCGACGAGGTCAGCGGTATCGGGCCGGTGCGCCTGGAGGCCCTGCGCGCTCGGCTGGCCCTGTGACGCGCGGCGCCGGCATCGACGACCTCGGCGTGGCGGCCGCGCCCTGGCTGGCGGTCGGCCTCGCGTTGCCCACGCTGGCCGAGTCGGATGCGATCGGCCGCGCGCTCGTCGTGCTCGCTCTGCTCGCCCTGCTCCACTGCGCGACCCGCTGCGCCGTCCCGATCGCCGTCGTCGGCCTGGCCTGCGCGATCGGCGGCGCGGTCTGGTCGGCCCACGGGCTCGCCGCACGCGCGGCCGATCCTCTGCGCGGGCTCGTCGGGCACGTCGACGGCGCGCGGATCGCGGTCGACGGCCAGCCGCGGCGAAGGGCCGTTCGGCAGCTCGGCGATCGCGAAGACTCCACGGTCACCCTGTCGAGCTCCGCGCGCGCGGCGCCCTGGAGCAGGGCGCGATCCTCGTGGTCAGCGGCTCGCTCGCCCCGGTGCCGCCGTCCCACGGCGACTTCGACCGGCGCGCCTGGCTCGCGCACCAGGGCGTGCACGAGACGTTGTCGGCACGCTCGATCACCGTGATCGGACGGCGGGGAGGCGTCCAGGGAGCGCTCGATCGCTGGCGGCGGGGAGCGCGCGCCGCGCTCGCGGCCGGCGGCGACGACCGGTCGGCGCGCATCGCGACGGGCGTCGCGCTGGGCGGCACCGCGACGCTCGACGACGACACGCTCGAGGCGTTCCGCGCGTCCGGGCTCGCGCATCTGCTGGCGGTCTCAGGCGGCAACATCGTGCTGCTGGTCGCAGCCGTGCTCGGGCTCGCGTGGGTCGCCGGCATCCCGAGAGCGGTCGCACACGGATGCGCGATCCCCGCCGTCGTCGCCTACGCGGCGATCGTCGGAGGCGGGCCGTCGGTCGTGCGCGCTGCAGCGACGGGCGTGCTCGTGTCGCTGGCCTGGCTGATCGGATCGGCTCGCGATCCGTGGCATCTGCTCGCGCTCGCGGCGGCCGCGGTGCTCGCGCTCGATCCCTGGGCGATCACGGGGCCCGGATTCCAGCTCTCGTTCGCCGCGGTCGCGGCCATCCACGGCGTCGCGCCCGCCATCCGCAGCCGCCTCGAAGGGACGCCCGTGCCGTTGCGATTGTGCAGCCCGCTCGCCGTCTCGCTCGCCTGCACCCTCGCCACGGCTCCGGTCGCGCTGGTGCATTTCGGCCGCACGTCGCTGGTCGCCAGCCTGCCCGCGAACCTGCTCGCACTGCCGGCCGTCGCGCCGCTCCTCTGGCTCGCCCTCGCGGCCTGTGCCGTGTGGCCTGTCGCGCCGGGGGCGACGATCGCGCTCGACGCGGCCATCCGCGCTCTCGGTGCGTACGTCGGCCTCGTCGCGCGCTGCGGTGCCTGGCTCGACGGGGCCGTGCCCGGCCGCGCGCTGCTCGGCGCCCTGCTCGGTGGGGCGCTCGCCTGGATCGTGCGGCGGCGTCCGTCCGTCGCCGTGGCGGGCGGGCTCGCGGGACTGGTGCTCGCGTCGGCGTGGCCGTCGGCACGGGCCTCACCCGCACCCCCGCGGGCCCTGCGCGTCACGTTCCTCGACGTCGGCCAGGGCGATGCGGCGCTGATCGAGGCACCGGGCCTGCGGGTGCTCGTCGACACGGGGCCGCCCGACGCACGAGTCGAGCGCCGGTTGCGCCGCCGCGGCATCACCTCGCTCGACGCGTTGTTCCTGTCGCATGACGAGCTCGACCACGACGGCCGCGCCGCGGCGATCCTGAGATCGCTCGATGTCGACCTGCTCGTGACACCGGCGCTCCCAGGTACCAGCACGAGCCTGCGCGAGGCGCTGAAAGCGGCACGCGAGCGCGGGACGCGCGTCGCCGGCGGCCGCGCCGGGCTCGAGCTCCGCGGTCGGTGCGCGCGGTGGTGCGCGTCGTCGGCCCGCGCCACGCGACGAGGGCGTCACCGCCGAACGACGCGGCGCTCGTCGTGCTGGCACGTCAGGGAGCGTGCTCGTTCCTGCTCCCGGCCGACGCCGAGTCGCAGGTCCTGCTCGGCGACGACCTCGGCGCGGCGGGCGTCCTCGAGGTCTCGCATCACGGCTCGGGCGACCCGCTGCTCCCGCGTCTCCTCGAGCGCGTGCGCCCGCGACTCGCCGTGATCTCGGTCGGGGCCGGCAACGCCTATGGCCACCCTTCACCGCAGACGCTCGGGGCGCTCGCCCGCGCCGGCGTGCCCGTGCGCCGCACCGACCGCGAGGGCGACATCTCACTCGCGTGCAGGCCCGCCGGATGACGCGGGTACGATCACGACCGATGTCTGCCGCGCCCCTCGATCCCGTCTATCTGATCGGCGGCAGCGACCGGCCCAAGGTCGAGCTCGCGATCCGCCGCCTGCGAGCGCGCGTGCGTGCGGAGGACGGATCCATCGAGGAGTTCACGGCCCGCCGCCAGGACGACGACGGCGAGGGCATGAGCGGCGAGGACGCCGCGGGTGCCTGCAATGCGCTCGGGCTCTTCGGCGGCACGCGGCTGATCGTCGTCCTCGGCGCCGAGGTCTGGGGCGACGACAAGAAGGGCCTCGCCGACGTCGAAGCCCTCGCCGCCTACCTGCCCGCGCCCGCGCCCGATGCCGTGCTCGCCCTGCTCACCGCGGGCGAGGTGCCCGCAGGGCGCCTGCGCGGTTCTCGAAGAGGGAAACAACGAAGACTTCGCCCTCCTCATCCAAGAGCCCAATCCACTCCCGGAGGCCGAGTTGAGCATAGATCGCGGCCTCGTTCTCCTGACGCCAGCGGAGCATGTCACCGATCTTGTCGGGCTTGACGCGAAACGTCGTCAGTCGTGCGTACATGGTGACCTCCTCAGGGAGGTTGATGTGACTGGCATCAGGCCAGCGCTGCCCTGAACGCGCGGCGACGAGTTTAGGCCCTTCCGGCCAGCGTGGACAATGGAAAGCGTTCCATGCCAAGCTCTGGCAATGGCCTTGCGACCATCAGCCCAGCCCCAGAGCCCAGGAGGCCGGTTTCCAGTCCGACGCTCGAGCATGGCCTTGGCGTCCGAGGCTTGGTGATCCCTGTCCTCGCGGCACTCTAGGCTCCCGACAGAAAGATCGGCTTGGGATGAGATCAGAGTGTTCCCTGCCCTTTTCGAATGTCTGCTTCGGCCAAGCTAGCTGCCCTCGAGTGGATGGAATCTAACGCTTGGTGCCCACGCCTGACGGCGGCGATGATTTCATCTGGATCAGCCGTCCACGTGAAGGGCTTGGGACTGGCGTTCGTCTCGGCAACGTACCGGTTGATGGCCGTCTGAAGGTCAACCACCGAATAGAAGACGCCGCGCTTGAGCCGCTGGCGGGTCAGCTTAGCGAAGAAGCCCTCAACCGCATTGAGCCACGAGCATGAGGTCGGGGTGAAGTGGAAGGTGAAGCGCTCGTGGCGATCCAACCAGGCTCGAACCTTCGGGTGCTTGTGGGCAGCGTAGTTGTCGAGGATCACGTGCACGGCCTTGCCAGGTGGCACTTGGGCTTCAATGGCATTGAGAAAGCGGATGAATTCCTGATGCCGGTGGCGCTGCATGTTGCGCCCGATGACGGAGCCATCCAGCACGTTCAGAGCGGCAAAGAGCGTAGTGGTGCCGTTGCGTTTGTAGTCGTGCGTCATGGTCCCCAGCCGGCCCTTCTTCAGCGGCAGGCCGGGCTGGGTGCGGTCGAGCGCCTGGATCTGGCTCTTCTCATCAACCGAGAGAACAATGGCATGAGCGGGTGGATCGACGTAGAGCCCGACCACGTCGCGGAGCTTCTCGGCGAATTTGGGATCGTTGGAGAGCTTGAACTGGCGATAGCGGTGCGGCTGGAGACCATGCGCTCGCCAGATGCGCCGGACGGCGCTGGCGCTGATGCCAGTCTCCTTGGCCATCATAGCAGCGGTCCAGTGCGTTGCCTCGGCCAGTGGGTCGGCCAATGTCAGGGTGACCACCCGCTCGGCGATGTCAGGCCCGAGCGGCTTGATCCGGGAGGGGCGCGTCTTGTCGCGCAGCAGGCCGTCGACGCCTTCCTGCATGAAGCGCTCCTGCCAGCGCCAGACGCAGGTTTTGGAGGTGCCGGTCCGACGCATGATCTCAGCGGTGCCGACGCCATCGGCGCTCAGCAGCACGATGGCAGCCCGCCAGACGTGTTTCTGGGCCGTGTTCCGGTTGCTGGTCAGCGCCTCAAGGCGATGTCGGTCCGAGGACGTCAGGGTGATCGAGATGCCAGTGCGCATGCCACAGCCTCGCATGCACACCGGCTAAGGGGAATCCTTCAAACGGACTCTTTTGTTAGGCGGAAACCACTAGCTTGGGTCTCAGGCGTGCCATTTCCTGACCTTCGGCATCGCGACTCAAGCGCGAGCGGGTCGGTTAGTACGAGTAGCCGCAAGCACTCTGGAACATTCCCAGGATCTGAAGAAGGAAGGCCTCCTCCCGTAGGCCCCAGGTGCTGAGATAAAGGGCTTGGGTGCCGTAGGCGTCCGCCTCCAGCACTCCCGGGCATCGGACGTGTTCATGCGCACGGCTCGTGAACTGCTGCGCATGCACCAGTTCGTGAACAAGATAGCTGCGCGTGAGAAGCGTGCCAGGATTTAGATCGTCAGCGAGGAGGATCTCTCGCGTGGCCGGAACGTAGACGGCAGCCACGGCCTCGCCGTGAGACTCGCCGAGGGCAACCGGGAACACGAGCCCGTCCAGTCGCTCCTTGCTGGCCAGGCGCACGCAAGCCTCGGGGGCCGGAATGCCTGTCTCGTTCGCCACGAAGGCTCTTGCCTCGGCGATCCAATCGCCCTCAAGGCATCCGCCGGATCCGTCCGCGCGGGCTGGCGCAGGACCAATGGCGGCCAACGGCAACGCGAGGACACAGGCGACCAGGGTGGTCACATGGGACTGGGCCGTGTGTGGCCGTCTTGGTGTTGAGCAGTTCCTCATGGATCAATACTCCCGGGTGTGGTGCTTGCGGGAGTTGGGCCGACGGAGCGTTAGGGGAGCGTTAGGCGGGTGCCTCCCGGCGTTTCGCGTATCCTGACGCGGTGCTAGACTGGTCCTGCTGCGACAGCGTCCGAGGCATCCATGACGGAACTCGAGATCGCACTGCTCGGCGGGCTTCGCCTGCGGCATCCCGACCGCGGACCCATCGAGCTCGCGGGGGAGAAGGGTCCCCAGCTTCTCGCGCGTCTGGCCTGCCCATCCCGGAACGAAGCATCGGCGCGACACCCTCCAGGCGTTGCTGTGGCCGGACGCTGACCCGCCGCACGCCCAGGGCAACCTGCGCTTCGTCCTGCATCAGCTCAGAAAGCTCCTTGGCGGAAGCGAGGGGCCGCTCCGCAGCGACAGCCGATTAGTCTGGCTCGACCCGGATCGCGTGGCCGTTGATGTCGTGCGCTTCGAGGCTCTCGCGGCTGAAGGGACGCTCGAGGCGCTCGCCGCAGCCTGCGATCTGTACCGCGGCGATCTCCTGTCGGATGTCGGCGATCTCAGCCGCGAGTACGAGGACTGGCTGCTGCCCGAGCGGGAACGCTTGCGCGATCTGGCCCGATCCGCCTTCTGGAACCTGTTCTCGCTCAGGCTGTGGCGCGGCGAGGTGACGGAAGCCAAGGCCTGTGCCCAGCGCTATCTCGGGATCGATCCCTATTGCGAGCGCATGCACGCGGCGCTGATGCGACTGCATCTGACGCAGGGCGAGCGTGCGCTCGCGGCCGGACGCTATGGCGAGCTCCGTGCCCGTTTGGCACGTGATCTCCAGATCCAGCCGGGCGCCGAGGTCGAGCAACTCGCCCGGGCCGTGCGCCAGATCGGTGGGCGCTCTGCCCCGGAGCCGTTCAATGCCGCCTGGGTTCTGGGCCGCAGCGACTGTGCCCTCGGAGGGCAAGCCCCTCGTGGCCGTGCTGCCCTTCCGGGACCTCTCCGAGGACCAGACGCTGGTCAGCCTGCCAGCGGCCCTGACGGAGGACGTCATCGCCGATCTGGCGCGCTTCCGGCGGCTCGGTGTCCTGGCCCGGCACACGTCCTTCGCACTCGGTCGCGATCCCGATCCCGAGGCCCGGCTGCGCCAGCTCGGCGCCCGCTACACGGTCGAGGGCAGCGTCCGGCGCACCGGCAACCGATTGAGTGTGACGGCTCGTCTTGTCGACAACACCTCACAGCGGCAACTCTGGGGCGAACACTACCAGGGTGACTGGGAGGAGCTGCCCTCGTTCCAGGAAGAGGCGGCCATGGCCATCGTGGCCACCATCCCGGTGCAGGTCGAGCAGGCGGAGCTGGAGCGGATACGCCACCGGGAGATCCAGTCATTGAGCGCCTACGAGCACTGCCTGCGCGGCCGCGAGCACCAGCGCTCGATCGCCCACGCGTCGCATGCCAAAGCGCTCGAGCATTTCAGCCGCGCGCTGGAGCAGGATCCGACCTCGGCGGCCGCCCATTGCGGGCTCGCCGTGTGCTACGTCTCGACCGGCGGCATCACGCCTGGGGAAGAAGACCGCCGGCGGGAGCGGGCGATCAGCCATGCGCAGCAGGCGATTGCCCTCGATCCCCTGGATCCTCAGGGACATTGGCTGCTCGGCATGCTGCTCCAGATGCGGCGCGACTTCGCCGGCGCCCGCTTTCACCTGGATCGCGCCATGACGCTCAGCCCCGGTGATGTCGAGACGCTCGGCTATACTGGGTTGGAATATGCCTATGCGGGTGAGCCCGAGCGCGGCATCGGGCAGGCGGAGCAAGCCGTCCGGCTCAATCCGTACTTTCCGCCCGTATCCGCCGAGCAGATCGGCAAGGCCTGCTTCGTCGGCCGCCGGTACGAGGAGGCGCTGTTCTGGCTCAGGCAGACGCCGGACCGGATCACCACCAACCGCGGCTGGCTGGCCGCGGCGGCCGCCTATGCGGGACATCTGGACGAGGCGGCCATGCATGCCCGGCTGATGCGTGCCACGCTGCAACAACGTCTGGGCGAGGAGGAACTGCGGGCGGTTGGTGGACCGATCGGGTGGCTCCGGTTACCGGCCCGGTTCCAGCACGCGGCCGACCTGGAGCACTACGAGCGCGGTTTGGCCATGGCCGGCCTAGAATAGGAATTTCGGTGACGGATCATGCGAAACCGCACCCGAGAGGATCGAGCCCTCCTGAGCTGCATGGAAATTCGTCTGCTGGCTCCTCATCCAGGTGTATAATCGCCGTCCTGACCCGGGATCCCATCGGGTCTTCGGGTCGCACGGCGCAGGAGGATGCCATGCGGACCAACGTCGAACTGATCCAGATGCTTTACGAGGCCTTCCGCGGCGGGCGGATCGACACCATTCTCGAACACTGCTCGGACACGATCGCCTGGGACTGCGTTGGCAACCCCGACTGGGTGCCATTGGCCGGAACCCGCAGCGGCAAGGCTGCCGTCCAGCGCTTCTTTGAGGAACTTGACCGCGGCTACACGTTCGAAGAGTTCGCGCCGGAGAGCTTCCATGATGCGGGCGACCATGTGTTCTGCTTCGGCCACGAACGGGCCACCGCGACCGCGACAGGGCAAGCCATCGACATCCGCTTCCTGCATGCCTTCCGGATCGAGAGCGGCAAGGTGGCCGCGTTCACGCAGTTCTCGGATACGGCGGCAGTAGCCGTCGGGAGCGGAACCCTGCGCGTAGCCGGAGAGCAGACCAAGGCGGCCTAGCACGGTGCGCCGATAAATCCACTTCGGTGGTGACAGGACGAAACCGACATTGGGAGACAGCGTCATGATCAACGCTCTCGCATCGCTTGCCGTCGGCCTGACGGCAAGCCTGCTCGCGACGGCCGCCTCGGCCCAGGCGACACTGAACAGCGTGAAGCAGAAAGGGGTCCTGACCTGCGGCTCGAACCGGGGCGCCCCCGGTTTCGGCGCGCCGGATGCGCAGGGCAATTGGTCCGGTCTCGACGTCGATCTCTGCCGCGCCATCGCGGCCGCCATCTTCGACGACCCGGCCAAGGTGCAGTTCGTCCCCCTCTCGGCCCAGGACCGCTTCACGGCACTCAAGTCCGGCCAGGTTGATGTCCTTGCCCGCAACTCAACCGTTACCATGTCGCGCGACACCCAGCTCGGCCTCGAGTTCCCGGCGATCAACTACTTCGATGGCCAGGGCTTCATGGTCCGCAAGACGCTTGGACTTACCTCGGCCAAGGAGTTGAACGGCAAGTCGGTCTGCACCGACCAGGGCACCACGACCGAGCTCAACCTCGCCGACTACTTCCGGGCCAACAACCTGACGTATCAGCCGGTGAGCTTCGCGAACGCGACGGAGGCGAAGACGGCCTACGAGGCCGGCCGCTGCGAGGCGATGACGACCGACATCTCCGGCCTTTATGCCGCGCGGCTGACCCTCTCGAACCCGGACGATCACGTCATTCTGCCGGACGTCATCTCGAAGGAGCCGCTTGGGCCCGGCGGTGCGCCAGGGCGACAACCAGTGGGCCGACATCGTGCGCTGGACCTTCAACGCCATGCTCGATGCCGAGGAACTCGGCGTGACGAAGGCCAATGTCGAGCAGATGAAGGCTTCCGAGAACCCGGAGATCAAGCGCCTGCTCGGTACCGAGGGCAGGTTCGGCGAGGCCATCGGCCTGAGCAACGACTGGGCCGTGCGCATCATCAGGCACGTGGGCAACTACGGCGAGAGCTTCGATCGCAACGTCGGCGAGGGATCCCCGCTCAAGATCAAGCGCGGTCAGAACGCGCTGTGGACGAAGGGTGGCCTGCAATACGGCATCCCAGTCCGCTAGCAGGCCACGAGATATCTCCGGCAGCCGCTTCCTCGACATGACCTGAGAAGAAGCGGATACCCACGTGGGCTCCGGGCTTCAGTCATCTTGTGAAGGTCAGGAGTGGGTCAAACTTTCACCGTCCGACCTCTCAATGAACGTCAGCTTTCCCCGGCTCTGGCAGACTCACCCAAACAAGCGCCTAGCCGCGAAGATCTGTATCCTAGGAAATTCCCAGGCGAGGGAATGGCCACGAGCTTCCGTTGGAACCCGGGCTCATGATTGTCGGGCGAGGTCGATTTGTCTAACTTGTGTGTCTCTGAGAATGCTCTGAGGCACGCCATGCAGGAGCTTGGGATCCCCGACCGCGAGCTGTCCGAGTTGGCGGAGGCCGTTCTCGACCTCGCCAGGGACTATTGGTCTGGCCTCGATCAGCGTCCGACCTATCCCGACACGAACGGGGAGGAGACGGAGAGACTCTTCTCGCGGGCATGGGTTGAGGATGGGCGCGGCCGGGAAATCCTCGACGACTTCAAGACCATCGCCGACCGCTCGCGTCCGACCGGACCTCGCTTCTTCGGGTACGTGGTCGGTTCCGGGGAGCCGGTCAGCACCTTGTCCGAGCTGTTGGCGGCCACCCTCAATCAAAACGTGACATCCTGGAGATCAGCACCGGCAGCAACGACGATCGAGCGCACCGTCATCGGATGGCTGGCTGAATCGGTTGGGTGCGCGGGCTTCTCCGGCAGTCTCTGCGGCGGCGGATCAGCGGCCAACCTCATGGCCCTGGCAATGGCGAGGGAAGCGAAGCTCCCGGCCAATGAGGCGGGCGCGCGGCCATGCGTCGTGTACGCTTCGGAACAGGCGCACATGTCCATTCCGAAGGCCGTCGCCCTTCTCGGCATTGGTCGGCGCAACCTCCGATACGTGCCAGTGGACGATGGCTTCCAAATGCAGACGGACGCACTCAGGAATGCCATAGCCCAGGACAAGCAAAACGGTCTGACCCCGATTGCCGTCGTCGCCACGGCAGGCACGGTTGCGACGGGAGCCATCGATCCTCTTCGCGAGATCGCGGACGTCGCCCGGGCCGAAGGGCTGTGGTTGCATGTCGATGGCGCGTACGGGGGATTGGCGGCGATGGCCGTTCCGGAGCGCTTCCAGGGATTGGCCATGGCCGATTCCATCTCGCTCGATGCGCACAAGTGGCTGTACCAGCCCATCGACTGTGGTTGCCTGCTCCATCGTGACACGTCCGTCGCCCACGAGGCATTCTCCTCGTCCGGGGATTACGTCAGGATCTTCAACCAGGAAACTGCGGAACGGTTTGCCTTCTTCGATGAGTCGATGGAGCTGTCACGGCGCTTCCGCGCTCTGAAGCTCTGGATGTCGCTCCAGTACCATGGAAGGCGGGCGTACCGTGCAGCCATCGCGCGCGATCTTCGCCATGCGATGTTGCTTGCGGACGCCGTGATGGCGCATCCCGACCTCGAGTTGCTCGCGCCTGTTACCTTGAGTGCGGTCTGCTTTCGCCATCGCATGACGGACAACGAGGCGATCCTGCGGCGCGTGATTGCGCGGGGGCGGGTTTATCTTTCGAATGCCACGATCAATGGCCAGTTCGCGCTGCGGGCGTGCTTCGTGAACCATCGGACGACCTCCGACGACGTCTACGCTATCGTGGATGAGGTCACGACGGCCGCCGATGGACTGGATTCTTGATCAGCCGTTGGCCATGAGCCGCCACCCGCCACGACACCAACGCCAGGGGATCGCCATGCGCCCTCTGGTTGGGGCATCGTCACAAGAAACCATCTATTCCTGCCTTAGTCCTTAAGGTCGTCGGGCACCTTGCCGCCGCTCGCCGCAAGCTTGCTCATGACCTGCTTGTGCAGCCAGACGTTCATGGATGCGGAGTCGGAGGGGTCGCCCGTGTAGTTCAGCTCCTTCGCGAGCTCCTTGCGCGCGTCGAGGCTGCTGTCGAGATCGAGCAGCTTCATCAGGTCGACGATCGACTTGCGCCAATCGAGCTTCTGTCCCTTCTTCGCCGCGAGATCTGTCAGCACCGCCTCAACGTCGACCTGGGACATCGGCGCTGCGCTCGTGGCCGCTTGGGCGGACGGTGCGGCTGTCGCCCCAGTGGCCGCAGGGGCTGTGGCAGCCCCCTGCGCGGGCGGTGCGGCGGTGGATGCCGGAGAGGCCTCCTGCGCCGTTGCGGATCCGAAGATGGCGTCCTTGATCCTGCTGAAGATGCTCATCGTGTCCTTCCATTGAACCTGTCCGCCAGCGTCCCCTGCCATCGGCAAATAGAGTCGGCATCGGCCGGGGCAATGATGCCCGTACGATCGGCGCGTTCCGTCGGCCTCGGCAGGAATGGAACCTGTTCCACGATGTGTCTTGACCTCTAAAGGTCCGCTTGGGGTCAAAGAGTAACGACCAGCAAATGGAATAAAGGTCAGCTTTCCGCCGCATGAGCAGACCGGAGCGCTTCTTCCGAGAGGTGCCATGATGGACAGAAGCTGGCGGCTTGCTTTCCGCCATCGGCGATGGACCTCAACCGCGCCTAGCGGCCTCGATCGTGGCCACGTCGATCTTCTTCATGGTCATCATCGCCTCGAACGCGCGCTTGGCCTCCGCGCCACCGGCCGCCATCGCCTCGGTCAGGACACGCGGCGTGATCTGCCAGGACACGCCCCACTTGTCCTTGCACCAGCCGCACTCGCTCTCCTGGCCGCCGTTGCCGACGATGGCATTCCAGTAGCGGTCGGTCTCGGCCTGGTCGTCGGTCGCGATCTGGAACGAGAAGGCCTCGTTGTGCTTGAACGCGGGTCCGCCGTTGAGGCCGATGCAGGCAACCCCCGCCACCGTGAACTCGACCGTGAGGACATCGCCCTCCTTGCCGGCCGGGAAGTCACCGGGGGCTCGATGCACGGCGCTCACCGTGCTGTCGGGAAAGGTCTCGGCATAGAAGCGGGCGGCAGCCTCCGCATCCTTGTCGTACCAGAGACAAATCGTGTTCTTTGCCATTGCGTGGTCCTTTCTCTTTTGAAGCCAGTCCCTGGCCGTTGCCCATGACATTTCCGAACGAGGCGACGGAACACTTTACCACTTAGCGAAGTTTTGTCATCATGCCGCTCGACCAGACCTATGCCGCGCTATCGGATCCGTCCCGACGCGCCATGCTGCAAAGGCTCGCGCAAACCCCGGAGCTCTCCATCTCCGAGCTCGCCGCGCCCCTGCCGATCGCCCTGCCGACGGTGATGAAGCATCTCGACGTGCTCTCCAGGGCCGGCCTGATCCATCGGCATAAGACCGGGCGGACCGTCATGGTCTCACTCGCCCCGCAATCCATGGACGAGGCGAGAGCGTGGCTCGAACGCACCGCTACCTTCTGGTCGGAACGCATCGACCGTCTCGCCACCATCGTCGAGGAACAGGAGAAACGATGACGAGCCTCACCATCATCCGCCGGATCAAGGCCTCGCCCGAGGCCGTGTTCGCCGCCTTTGTCGACCCCGATACCATCGCGCTCTGGTGGGGCCCGGACCGGGGCCCAGTGCTCCTGGCCGAGGTGGATCCCCGCATCGGCGGCCGTTTCCATGTTCGGTTCCGCATGGAGGACGGCACCGAGCACGGCAGCACGGGAACCTTCGAGGAGTACGATCCGCCGCATCGGATCGCGATGAGTTGGACCTGGGACTCGGACCCCGGGGAAACGTCCCGTGTGGAGGTCAGCTTGCGCACCATCGAGGACGGCACCGAACTGACATTCGTCCATGCCCGCCTGCCCGATAAGGCGTCGCGTGACAGCCATGAGGGCGGCTGGAACGGCGCACTCGATAAGCTCGAGGCCATCTTCGCAGAGAGGCGGCCCGCCTCGCGGGGCTGAACCGCCCCAATCCAATCGAAAGGACGATGTGATGGAGGAAGCGCCTATGATCACCATTACGGCCATGAAGTGGGCCCCGCCGTTCGCGGCCGGAAGCGTTCGCGATCACCGCGCACGTTGGATCCTGAACGAGGTGGGCTGGCCCTATCGGGTGCGGCTTGTCGATGCGCCGACGATGTCCTCGGCCCAATACAGAACCCAGCAACCCTTTGGCCAAGTGCCCGTCATGGAGGAAGACGGACGTCCCGCGCTGTTCGAGTCAGGGGCGATCGTGCTCGACGTCGCGACCCGTTCAGGAAGGCTGCTCCCCGCCGATGCGAACCAGCGGTCCGAGGCGGTGATGTGGGTGATCGCCGCGCTCAACTCCATCGAGCCGTTCCTGATGAACCTTGCCGAGGTCGAGTTCTTCATCCCGGATGAGACGGAGAAGGGATTGCGTCGCCCGGCGGTGCTGGCCGCCGCGAAGAAGCGACTGGGCGAACTCCAGGACGCGCTTGGCGGGCGCCAGTGGCTTGTGGGCGACAGCTTCACCGTTGGTGACCTGATGATGTCCTCGGTGCTCAAGATCGCCTCTTCGCTGGAGGTTCTCGAAGGTTTCCCGGCCTTGGCGGCCTATCAGGCCCGGTGCTTCGACCGTCCGGCGTACCGCAAGGCGATCGATGATCAATGCGCGACGATTGCTCAGCACAGGATGGAAGACATGCGCTATGAGGAGGCACATCATGGCTGATGATGAGAACGACATCCTGCATATCTTACGCGACCAGGAAGCCGCGATCGGGCGTGGCGATGCGGAGGCGGCAATCTCGGCCTTGGCGGCTGATGTCGTGACGTATGACCTGCCGCCACCTCTTGAGTATCGCGGCACTGGCACGCCAGCCGTCGACGGGCTCCGGGAGTGGTTCGCGACATGGGAGGACGGCGTCACGGTCGAGATGAAGGACCCGCAGGTCATCATCAATGGCGATCTCGCCGTTGCCTTTGGCCTGGCGCGGATGCGCGGCATCAAGAAGGGTGTCGGCCCGCTCGACCAATGGCACCGTCGCACGATCGTGCTTCGCCGTCGCGATGGCGTCTGGAAGATCAGCCACGAGCACAGCTCATTCCCCATGCGGATGGACGGAAGCGGAACTGCCGCAACAGATCTGGTACCGTGAAAGGCACGCAGGTTAGCGGCTGATCTATGCCAACCGACAGAGTTTATGATGCGAGACCTCCTTGGCGTGAGCGACGACCTGGAGGGCTGGCGGCAAAGCGTCTGAATCGGGCGGCTTGTAGCGCCGGTTGGCCAGCTTCGGCTCGGCGGCCAGGCGGCTTTGCACGACCTGCTCCGGTGATCGCCCCTTCAACACGCGCTGGCGTCTCCTGTTGTAGGCCTGGTTGAAGCCCTTGAGCAGCGTCTCCAGATCACGATGGCTATAGATCGTGATGCCCAGCACCTCGCGCTGCACCCGCCCGTTGAAGCGCTCCACGAGACCGTTGGTTTGCGGCGTGTAGGGCTTGGTCTTGCGGTGCTCCACCTTCAGCTGGCGGCAGGCCTCCTCGAAGCCATCGGCCGTGAAGCAGGAGCCGCGGTCCGTGAGCACGTGCGTGACCTTGAAGGGGAAGGCGCGGACCGCCTCTTTCAGGAAGGCGACCGCGCTTGTGGCCAGCTCGTCGTCCTTGACCGCCAGGTGCACCCAGCGCGAGCAGCGGTCGATGGCGACATAGAGGAAGCGCTTGCGGCTCTCGCCATTGGCGGTTCTGCAGCTTGGGCAGGTGCTTGATGTCGATGTGGACGAAGCCGAGATCGTAGTCCTTGAACGTGCCGCTCTTGCGCTGGCGCTGCTGCGCCGGCGGCAGGCGGCCCGAGCCCTTCGGCCTTGAGGATGCGGTAGACCGCATCGCGGTTGAGATGCGGCAGGAAGTGCGTGACGATGAAGGTCAGATCGTCGAGCGGGAAAGCCGGTGGCCTGGCGCAGGGCGCAGACGATGGCCCGCTCTTCCTCGGTGGCTTTCCAGGGCAGCTTGTGCGGCCGGCTGCTGTGGTCCTGGCAGTCCTTGGCTCCGCGCTTGCGCCATTTGCGGATGGTCTCGGTGCTCACGCTGAAGCGCTGGGCCAGCACGCCGGTGGGCTCGGTCGAGCGGGCGATCTCCTGGCGGACAGCCGGGGTGGTGCGGGCTTGCGGATGAAGGGAGTGCATCACGTCCTCCTGCGGTGAGAAGCTCGGCGTCGCAGGCCGTCAAAGCGCCAAGTATACTCCTCAATCGCGCAACGCACCCGATCCCAACAACGTTCCGCTACCAAACAGCTTAGTATGGAACCGCGAATAAAGGCTACTGCCTGTCGTTGATAGGCACGGTGAGGTCTGACCACCATGTCGAGAACGACCATGAGTGGCGGCCGGGCCCCGGTTGCCACAGTACCTCGCGACGGCACACCCGTGATCCTCTGGCTGGCCGAGGAGGATACCGCGCCTGAGCGGCCCCGGGCCATGGGCTATTGGACCCTCAACCCTCGGGCTGGCATTGGTTACTGGCGGCTCTTTGGCGATCCTCCACGCGTCGGCTCTGACCGACACATGGCTGGAAACCGCTTCTACACGGTTGACCGAATGCCGTATCTTTGCACGGCTGATCAGAGAGAGAGAAGGCGTGTCAGGATATCGGTCAGTTCTTCGTACTTGAACGGTTTCCGAAGGACAGCGCGGTCGCGGAAGCCGTCCCTCATATCGCGACTGCTGTTGCCGGTGGAGAATACGAACGGGACACCACGCGCGGCGAGCGCATCGGCCACCCTATCGCTGTTAGCGCCCTTCAAGTTCATATCCAGCATGGCAGCGTCGAACACCTGCTCATCAATCAGAGCGAGGGCCTGATCGATCGTGGCGGCCACGGTCACGGACTGGCATCCGAGATCGGCCAGCATGTCTTCAATCATCATAATGATCAGCATTTCATCCTCAACAACGAGGATGCGACGATCAGAAAGCAGCTTATCCATTGCGAGCTTCTGGTGCGGGAATGTTCATCGTGCAGACCAGCCCGTCCGTTCGGTAGTCGAGATGCACGTGCCTTTGAGTTCATGGGCTAGACCGCGCTCGATCACCCGCGAGCCGAACCCTTTGCGTAACGGTGGCGTTACAGCCGGGCCACCCTTCTCTCGCCACGACAGGATCAACCGGCAGCCCTCCGGCGTCGGCTCGCTCGTCCACTCGATCAGGATTGATCCCGTCCCATTTGCAAGCGCACCGTATTTCGCGGCATTGGTTGCAAGCTCGTTGAACGCAATGCCAAGAGCCAAGGCCGCATTTGGCGGGAAGCGAATGTTCTCACCCGTGACCACAATGCGCTCCGCTCGGCCGTCGGAGACCCCGAACGGCTCCAAGGCATCGTGGAGAAGGTCACGCAGCCCCGCACTTTGCCAATTTTCACGGGTTAGCAGGTCATGCGATCGGGAGAGCGCAAACAGCCGGGACTCGATGGATTCGCGGATCACCTTAGGATCAGCGGCCGTTCGCAAAGCCTGCCAGACAATCGATTGCACCGTTGCAAGGGTATTCTTCACGCGATGGTTCAACTCGTCGATGAGCATCCTGGATTGAGCTTGCTCGTCCTTATGTGTGGTGAGATCAACGAAAGAGGCAAAATACTGAACAATATTACCATCCTCATCCCGAACCGGGCTGACGAAGAGGCCGGCCCAGAATTTGCTGCCATCCTTGCGGCGGTACCGAATTTCTGTCCCACCCTCCGAACTGCCGTCAAACTGGGCTTCAATTTGCGCCAGCGCTTCAGCATCGGCGCCGTGCGCCATCAGGAAATTGAAGCTCTGGCCGAGCACCTCTTCCCGGTCGTATCCGGTTAGGGAGAGAAAGCTGTCATTGGCAAAGATTATCGGATTGTCGGGCTCCGTTGCGTCCGTAAACACCATCGCCATTCGTGTTGTCTCAGCGGCAACGACAAACGGGCCAAGCTCCTTCCGAAAGCTCTCGACTTCGGCTTCGGCGCCCTTCTGCTCTTCGGACTTGCCTCTTGTTTCCGACATACCAGAACTCGACCCGATGGATTGGTTGCCCATGCCGCGATGACATTGCAGCGGCGCACACCACTTCCGCTGCGGGGGCAAACCTTCGCATGGGTGCGACTTTGAAACAAATCGTATCGCCAAAATAGGAATGAAAGTTCCCACTTCAGCATAGAGGCTGGCACGCTGTGGCTAATTTCATCTCCAGATGAAGGCCACTTAATGACCGCTTGTGGCAGGCACCTCGCGGACGTAGACGGAATTTTCGCATTGAGGCAGGGAGCTGACCTTCGCGCCCTCGCTCTGCTACCGGATCTGCCATCCAGACCTGATCTGAAGGCGATCCGGGCGATCCCTCGCTAGGCTGCGATCTCCCAAAGGTGCTTCTGACCGTCGACGGTGCCCGCTTGGCGCACCCGGTTGCGCCACATCAGCGCGTTGAGCGCAACCGGGACGTGCGAGACGAACTGCGGGAGGGAGGGATCATCGGCGATAAGCCCCTGTCTCTCGACGATCCGCCGCGCGCACTCTGCCGTGGGGAGCGGCCTCTCGCCCTCCCTCAGCGCCTCAAGGATTGCCTCCGTCTTGTTGAGCCGACCCAGTTCGGGTGGGAGCGGGACTGATTGTCTGGATCGTCTTGGCTCTGCCGTCGTGGCCGCTTTGGGGTATGCGCCGGATCGTAGAGCGCAATCACCTGATCGATGGCTGAGGCCTGTTTCTTGATGGTCTCGATCCTGAGCGCCAGTTCATCGGCGTCACCAAGCAGTCCGGCGCGTTTCCGCTTCAGCTCCCCTTCAACCCTCACGTTGCCGCACTCCAGAAATGGAGCCGGAGACCACCAACAGATCGGGTCAAAGCTGGTGGCTTTTGCTACCGAATGCCGCTAATATTGGTGGGCCTGGAGGGACTTGAACCCCCAACCAGACCGGTATGAGTGGCCGGCTCTAACCGTTGAGCTACAGGCCCCACCACCAGATGCCATGACTTTCCACGGCGGGCTGGCTGTACTGGCTATCACGCCGATCTTCAAGCGATCCGATAGGGGTAAAGGCGTCCCGGACAGCGTTAGCGCCCCTGCGGCCGCAACGATCGGGGCAAGGTCCCGGATCACGCTGTCCTCGATCGTGAGCTCGTCGAGCTCCTGGTCGGCCTCCGCATCGAAGGGAGCCTCAGATGTCGGCGCTTGAGCCCGTCGGGGCGGGGTCGGCTCGGCCTCTCGCTCGCGGTGATCCAGTGCGTCGAGCAGGCTGGCGAGGGCCGCATTCGAGATTTCCACCTCCGGCACGGCCGGTCGACCAGTCAGGGCGATGGCGCGAAGCCGGTAGCTGGTATCACTGGTGACCTCGGAACCGAACCAGACCGGCGGCTGGAACTTGCGGGCCGTCTTGTCGTCTCCAAACGCCATGCTGATCAGATCGAGCGGTCCCGGGGTGACGAAGCGCTGGATGGTGGCGGCGTGCGGGCCGATGGCGATGGGCTGTGTTGCACAGATCGGCCGATGAGCGCACTCAGCCCACCCTACGTCGGCACCGTCAACTTAACGCTTTTACTTGCTCTTTCCGGTGTTTAGATCCGGAGCGGGCCACGCATTTTCAATAGCTTAGACCCGTCGCGGAATAGCTGAGAACAGCGGAAAACGGCCTTTACTCAGTTAAGTTGATGGTGCCCATGCTATTGTGCGTCAGCTGTTGCGATAATGGAAGAAGTCGAAATCCGCCGGCAGGGCCCGCCCCGTCAGATCGTGCGCGGCCATCCCGACGAAGGCTCCTGTGAATGATCCGTGGGCGCCCGGTCCGGCCTCATCGGACAGAATACTCGCGTCCAGGATGGGGCCGACCGGCGTCCAGTTCACACCGTCCTCTGACCACCTGAACTGCAGCTCCGCCAGACGGACATCAACCCCGAGATGGATCGGGCCTCTCGCCGGCAGGGGCAAGTCGCTCCCCAGAGCGTAGGTTATCAGCGCATCCGGCTGATCTCCTAGGCACGAGATGATCTGAAGCACGCGCTTTCCGTCATCGTCGGCGGAGACGGCGAGATAGTGGAAGCGGGCACGGTCGTAGTAACAGATCAGACCGGCCAACTGCTGATAGGTTTCCGGTTCGAACTCCAGTGCCGTTTCAGCCGAATAGCTCCAGGCCGTCTGGCGGCGGGCCACCAGCGCCTGCTCGAACCAGCTTCCAATCGACTTCGCGTCCGTAGAGCCGGAGATGGCCTGGGCGCGCCTTGGGCGAGAAGATCCGTTCCCATTCAGGGGTCCGGAGCCATTGGTATACGGAGGGAAGTTCGCCCTCGTCGAAGCCGTGGCGCTCGGGCTCAGGCGGGAACGGATGCGGCGGAAGATCCGGCCCCTCAACCTCAACCGCCGGCACCTGTCCGCCCTGCGCCAGGTAAAGCCAGTCGTCCTCTCCCCAGACCGCCCGCTGGATGGCCGTTTCCCGGCCGAGCGGCGACCGTCTGGATCCGGGCAAGGGGCGGCTGCACAGATGAGTGTGGAAGACCTCCCCCGCCGGCGTCTCCATATAGAAGCCGTGGCCTGCCCGCTGGAGCGGCGCATCTGGAGCGTCCTTGCTGGTGATCAGATGGGTGTTCGGGTGAAGATCATAAGGACCGTCGATGGTCCTGGAGCGCGCCATCGTGACGGCATGATTGTACGAGGTGCCGCCCTCGGCGACAGTCAGATAGTACCAGTCGTTGCGCTTCCAGAGATGCGGCCCCTCAACGAGCCCGAGCGGGCTGCCCTTGAAGATATTCTTGATGGGTCCGACGAGGCGCTGCTCGGAGGGCGAGTATTCCTGGAGCAGGATGCCGTCGAACGAGCTGCGGCGGCGGCGGTGGTCCCAGACCATGTTGACGAACCACTTTCGGCTATCATCGTCGTGAAACAGTGACGGGTCGAAGCCTGAGGAGTTCATGTAAACTGGATCGGACCACGGGCCTTCGATGGAGGGCGCGGTCACCAGGTAGTTGTGCGTATCCTTGAAGTTACCCAGACGCCGCTTCACGTCGGTGTAGATCAGCCAGAACAGACCATCCGCGTAGGTCAGGGCGGGTGCCCAGACGCCACAGCTGTCAGGATCACCGCGCATGTCGAGCTGGGACTTGCGATTAAGCGGACGACAGACGACGTCGCCAGTTCACAAGGTCGCGGGAGTGGTGGATCTGCACACCTGGGTACCACTCGAACGTTGAGGTGGCGATGTAGTAGTCATCACCAACCCTGCAGCAGGCTGGATCGGGATTGAAGCCCGGCAGGACCGGATTGCGAATGGTAATCATAGGAGTTTTCCAGCGCATGAATACGGAAAGGAGATGGGAAGTTCTGCGAGCCGCTTAAGGTTTAGAAACATGTCGTGTGCGAAGGGTGGTTTATACGTCTGGCACCGAAGGGAATGCTTGTGGCCATACCATAGTCATAGCGCACCACATCCATGGAGTCGTGTTGCACCTTATCCACCAGCCAGCCTTCCGCTCTCAAGCAACAATCTCCAGCGCTCTTCCCCTCTTCGGCGCCGGACCTGTCGTGTCGCGTTCGAGCAGGTTCAAAGGCAATCGGATGTTCCAATCCATTGGATCCATTTTTCCCTGCATCAACTTCAGTAGCGTGCGGGCGCCGACACACCCCAGCTCATGCAGCGGTTGCTGGAAGGTGGTTAGAGTTCGGCTCGACATAGTCGGCAACCTCGATCCCATCGAAGCCGATGACGGACACATCATCCGGAACCCGGACTCCTCTTGATCTCACTGTCTTGATGAAACTGATGGCGCTCTCATCGCAAGCGGCGAAGATCCCTGTGGGGCGCTCCTTTGTGTTGAGGAAGGCTTCGGCGGCTGTGAGACCCGCCGAGAAGTCGAAACCTCCCTCCCAGCGCACAAAATTCTCGGGGCCAAAACCTGCCGCGGCCACTCCCTCCACAAAGCCTCCGAAGCGTTCGGATTCGATAACCGTGCCAGGTGTGCCCGAGATGTAGCCCAATCGGCGGTGTCCCAGATGAGCTAGGTATTCGACGGCCTTGCGGGAAGCCTCTCTGTCCTGAACCGTAACATTGGGAATTCTGGAGTCGGAAATCGCCGAGCACATCGCTACAATGGGAAGCCCAGCCTCACCCATGCTGCGCTTGCCGTTCTCGGGAATGCGCCCGTTCATCAGGAGAATGCCATCTACCTGCCGGGATAGCGCGAGATCGACATACCGGGCTTCGCGCTCCATGCGGTTGTCCAGATTGCCAATGATAATCCCGTATCCGGATTGCGTCAGCTCGTCGTCCACTCCACGCAAAACCTGGGCGAAGACCGGATTGGTGAGTCTTGGCGCCACTACCAGCACGTTCATGGTGCGGCGGGTCCGTAGGTTTCTGGCTGTGCTGTTCGGAGTATAGCCGCTTCGGCGAACAGCCTCGATCACGAGGTCGCGGGTCTTCGACCTGACTTGGTCTGGATTCCGCAGGACACGACTGACTGTGGCAGTCGAAACACCAGCAAGCTTAGCCACATCTGCGATGCGCAACTCCTTGGCCACATGCCATCGTTTCCGGCCCATCTAGGTTATCTCCCAAGGTCGTCAATAGAGATCAGCTCGCCGGTTATAGAGAGCGTGTTAGGTTAACTTACCTCTTGACTAATTTCAAAGGCGCTTACAACCTAACTTTTATCGTTGTAATCGATTTCGAAGGTCGATGAAAACGCTTCTGGGAGGAAGCCATGCGCCTGAACACACGCGTTTCTGCGTATACCCTTGCTATTGCCCTCGTCTGGAGCTCTGGAGCGTTCTCGCAACAGATGAAAGCCGAGGTGCTCCATTGGTGGACATCGGCCGGTGAGTCCGCAGCCGTGAGGGTCTTCGCCGAACAGTTCACCAAGGCCGGTGGCACCTGGGTCGACAACGCCATCGCCGGCGGCGCGAACGCCCGCGCGGCTGGCGTGAACCGCATGGTGGGCGGCAATCCTCCGACCATGATGCAGTTCAACACGGGCAAGCAGTTCGACGAACTCGTCAGCAACGATCTCCTCCGCAATCTCGATGCCCAAGCCAAGGCTGGCAAATGGAGCGAGATCATGCCGAAGGTGATCATCGACGCGATCACCCGTGACGGCAAGGTCTACGCGGTCCCGGTCAACATCCACGGCCAGAACTGGATGTTCTACAACACGAAGGTCTTCGCCGACGCGGGCGTCGAGCCGCCAAAGACGTTCCCCGAGCTGCTGCAGGCTGGCGAGAAGCTGAAGGAAAAGGGCATCATTCCGATCGCTCTCGGTGGGCAGCCTACCTGGGAGCGCAATCTGTTCAACGCCGTGCTCGCGGGCCACGGTGGTTCCGACCTATTCCGCAAGATCAATGGCAGCCGCGATCAGAGCGCAGCCAAGAGCCCCAAGTTCAAGGAGGTTGTTGAGATCTACGGAAAAATGCGTGGCCTCATTGACCAGGGCAGCCCAGGCCGGAACTGGAACGATGCCGCGTCGCTTGTGATCACCGGCAAAGCCGCCATGCACTTCAACGGCGATTGGGCGAAGGGTGAGTTCATCGCGGCCGGACAGACGGCTGGCAAGGAATACGGCTGCACCCTCGTGGGCGAAAGCCCCAAGGAAGTCATCGGCGGCGACGTCTTCGTCTTCCCGGTGACGAAGGATAAGACGCAGCTCGCCACCCAGGACAAGCTCGTCGAGGTCCTGATCGATCCAACGAGCCAACTCGAGTTCAGTAAGAAGAAGGGCTCGATCCCGGCCCGCATGGATGTCGACGTGTCGTTAATGGACGTGTGCGCCCAGAAGTCCCATGCGGTGGTGAAAGATCCTGCGAACCAGGTGGAGGCTCAGGAGCTGATCTCTACTCCAAACTTCCAGGGTGCCATCCAGGACGCGATCACCCAATACTGGAACACGCAGAATATGTCGGCCGACACTTTCATCGGGAAGGTCATCGCCGCCATGCGCGACGCAAGTTGAGGAAACACGGCTCGCCCTTCGGGGCTGGGGCGAGCCGTCCATCCCACAGGCTTCGAACTCCCTCGACAGGACCTGCTGAATGGCCACGATTTCAATCCCCACCTCTAACGTCAGCGCTGCCGCCACGAAGACCCGGCGCCGGATGCGCACACGATTGCCCGCAGCTTTTGCGCTTCTACCGACGGCCCTTGTCGTCCTGGTCGTCTATATCGGCTGCATGCTCTGGACGGTGCGCCTGTCCTTCACGAGTTCGACTCTCCTGCCCAAGCTCGACTGGGTTGGCCTCGCGCAATACAGCCGCCTCTTCGTCAATGATCGGTTTGTCACTTCGGCCGAGAACATCGTCATCTTCGGCACCCTGTTCATTTCTGGCTGCCTCATTCTCGGCTTCCTGCTCGCCGTGTTCATCGACCAGAACGTGCGCGGCGAGAGCGTTTTCCGTACGATGTTCCTTTATCCCTACGCCATGTCCTTCGTTGTTACCGGCGTCGCCTGGCAATGGTTCCTCAACCCCGGCCTGGGCCTGCAGAAGCTCGTGCGCGACATGGGGTTCACGAACTTCACCTTCGACTGGCTCGTCAACCAGGACATGGCCATCTACACCATCGTCATCGCGGGCCTGTGGCATGGCTCCGGCCTGACCATGGCGATCCTGCTCGCCGGCCTGCGCGGCATTGATGAGGACCTGTGGAAGGCCGCGCGCGTCGATGGCATTCCTACCTGGCGGGTTTACACCTCCATTGTCCTGCCTCTGCTGCGGCCGATGATCGTCACTGCGACCGTGCTGCTCACGGCCGGTGTGGTGAAGCTCTACGACCTCGTTGTCGCCATGACCCTGGGTGGCCCCGGCATCGCCACGGAGGTTCCGGCCAAGTTCGTCATGGATCACCTGTTCGAGCGCAACAACATTGCTCTTGGCACAGCCGCCGCGACGATCATGCTGATTGCCGTCGTAGCCGTGCTGGCGCCCTGGATCTATACGCGCTACATCCGGCCGCAAGGGAGGCAAGCATGAACGCTGCCGAACCCCAGGGGCGCCGGCCGCGCCGCCTTACCGTCGGCCGCATCGGCATCTATGTCTTCCTGATCACAGCGGCTTTGTTCTTCCTGCTGCCGCTCTGGATCATGGTCGTAACCTCGTTCAAGCCCATGGAGGAAATCCGGCTCGGCAATATCCTTGCCCTGCCGGTGACGCTCACTTTAGAGGCCTGGACGAAGGCTTGGTCCTCCGCTTGTACGGGCCTTGAATGCAACGGCATCCGGGTTGGCTTTTGGAACTCCGTGCGCATCCTCGTTCCGTCAGTGATCCTCTCGATCATCGCAGGCGCCATCAACGGCTACGCTCTCTCGTTCTGGCGGGTCAAGGGCGCCAACGTGATGTTCGGAGTGCTGCTGCTCGGCGCGTTCATTCCCTACCAGGTCTTTCTCTATCCCCTGGTCCGCATCTTCTCCCTGACGGGGATCTACAACTCGCTCACCTGCATCGTGGCGGTGCATGTCATCTTCGGCCTTCCCACGATGACGCTCCTGTTCCGCAACTATTACGCGGGCCTGCCCATCGAGCTGTTCAAGGCTGCCCGTGTGGATGGCGGCGGCTTCTGGACGATCTTCCTACGGGTGATCCTGCCCATGTCGACGCCCATGCTGGTGGTCGCCACGATCCTTCAGGTCACGGGCATATGGAACGACTTCATCTTCGGGCTTACCTTCGCCGGCCGGGAGAACCTGCCGATGACCGTGCAGCTCAACAACATCGTCAATTCCACTCAGGGCGAACGCGCCTACAACGTCGACATGGCGGCGACCATGCTGGCCGCCCTTGTCCCCCTCGTCGTCTACTTCGTATCCGGCCGCTGGTTCGTGCGCGGCATCGCCGCCGGCGCTGTGAAAGGGTAAGCCATGGCTGCTGTTTCCGTTCGCGACGTATCAGTGGCCTTTGAGGCCGTGCGGGTTTTCGATGGTCTGTCGCTGGACATCGAACAGGGAGAGTTCATCGTGCTGCTCGGCCCCTCGGGTTGCGGCAAGTCTACCCTGCTGAATGCGGTGGCTGGGCTGCTCGACGTTGCCGAGGGACAGATCTGGATCGACGGGAAGAACGTCACCTGGGAGGAGCCCAAGGACCGCGGCATTGCCATGGTGTTCCAGTCCTATGCCCTTTATCCCCGCATGAGCGTGCGCGAGAACATGTCGTTCGGCCTTAAGATGGCGAAGACGCCCAAGCCCGAGATCGAAAAGCGTGTCAGCAAGGCGGCGGAACTCCTGCAGATCACCCATCTGCTCGACCGACGCCCCGACCAGCTCTCCGGCGGCCAGCGCCAGCGCGTCGCCATCGGCCGGGCGCTGGTGCGCGACGCCGCCGTCTTCCTATTCGACGAGCCGCTCTCCAACCTCGACGCCCAGCTCAGGAACGAGCTGCGCGTTGAAATCAAGCGCCTGCATGCGAGACTCGGCAATACGACGATGATCTACGTGACGCACGATCAGATCGAGGCGATGACGCTGGCCGATCGCATCGTGGTGATGAAGGAACAGAAGATTCAGCAGATCGGGAGCCCGGACGAGATCTACCGCCGCCCCTCCAACCTATTCGTGGCGGGCTTCGTCGGCTCACCGCAGATGAACTTCATCAAGGGCAGGATCGAGGGCGACGGCAGCGGTCCCGAGTTCGTCTCCGGCAAGCGCCGCCTGCCGCTCTCGGACTACCGGTTTTCAGGCAAGCCGCTTCCGGGGCAGGAGGTCGTCCTTGGCGTGCGGCCTGAGCACCTGGAGATCACAGGGGCTGGCACCTGGTCCGACTTCAAGGTCGATATCGTCGAGCCCATGGGGGCCGACACGGTAATCTGGTGCAGCGACGGCGAAGGCACCATCCAGGTGCGGACCAGCGGAAGCAAGAAGGCGGCTCCGGGTGAACCTCTCGGCCTCGGCGTCGACGCCGCGCACATCTCCCTGTTCGCATCGGAGAGCGGCGAGCGCCTCTGAGCCGTAAACGATCCAGGCGAAGCGAAGCCCTGCTTCGCTCGCGCCCCTTTTCTCGAACCCTGAGGATCCCATGAGCGCCACGGACAGACTCTCGATTCAGCTCTACACCCTGCGTACCATGGAGGACGTCGACCGCATCCTCGATACGGTGGCGGAAGCCGGCTACCGCTATGTCGAGACGGTCGGCTCGCATCTCGACAACGCCGCCGGCATCCGGTCCAAGCTCGATGCCCGGGGCCTGAAGGCGTCCTCGAGCCATGTCAGCATGGCGGCCCTGCGCGAAAAGCCCGACGCCGTCGTGGACGCCTGCCGGACCCTCGGCTTCCAGCACCTGTTCATGCCCGCGGTTCCGCCGGAACAACGGGACATGGCGGCGGACGGCTGGCGCTCCTTGGGTCAGGAACTCGGCGGGATGGCGCAGCGCTTCCAGGAACAGGGCATCCGCCTCGGCTATCACAACCACCATTGGGAGTTAAAGCCGAAGGACGGCACCAAGACCGCCCTCGAACTGATCTTCGAGGCGGCCGAAGGAAGCCCCCTCGCCTGGCAGGTCGACGTGGCCTGGCTCGTCCGCGGCAATGTCGACCCCAAGGAATGGATCGACCGCTACCGCAGCAGGATCACGGCCGCTCACGTGAAGGACATCGCGCCGGCCGGGCAGAACGAGGATCAGGACGGCTGGACCGATGTCGGTTCCGGCGTACTGGACTGGCGCGATCTCTGGCGCGTCTGCCGCGAGGCTGGAGCCGAGTGGATGGTGGTTGAGCACGACAAGCCCGCCGACCCGGCGCAGACCGCCCGCGCCAGCTTCGCTTTTCTGAAGAACATCGAGGATTGATCACATGGACTCCCTGAACGTCGGCATCATCGGCTGCGGCAACATCTCGGGCATCTATCTCCAGAATATCCCAGCCTATCGGGGAATCACCCTGACGGGCCTGCGCCGACATGCGGCCCGAGGTGGCGCAGGCTCAGGCCAGCCGCTTCGGAATCGAGGCCATGTCGGTCGACCAGCTCCTGGCGAGCGGTGACATCGACCTCGTGGTCAACCTCACGATTCCCGCCGCCCATTTCGGCGTGTCCCTGGCCGCGCTGAGCGCTGGCAAGCACGTGTTCTCGGAAAAGCCCCTCGCGGTCGATTTCGAGCAGGGCCGCAGGCTCGTCGATGAGGCCGAGGGGCGCGGGCTGCATCTCGGATGCGCGCCCGATACCTTCCTGGGCGCAGGCGGGCGGCTCGCCCGCAAACTCATCGATGACGGAGCCGTGGGGCGCATTCTGTCCGGAACCGCATTCTTGATGTCGCACGGCATGGAGCATTGGCATCCCGATCCGGAATTCTTCTTCAAGCCGGGCGGCGGGCCGATCCTCGACATGGCTCCCTACTATCTGAGCGCCCTGGTGAACCTCGTTGGCCCCGTGAAGCGGGTCGTGGCCGTGTCGAGCATCGGTTTCCCGGAGCGGACCATCACCACAGAGTCCTCTCCTCGCAAGGGCGAGCGGATCAAAGTGGAAATCCCAACTCACGTGATGGCACTGTTGGAATTCGCCTCGGGAGCGCAAGTCACCTTCTGCATGAGCTGGGACGTGTGGAAGCACGGCCACCCGGCCATCGAGCTCTACGGCACCGAAGGGTCGCTGCGCGTGCCCGATCCGAACTTCTTCGGCGGGCATGTGGAGATCACCGAGCGCGGCGGGGACTGGCGCGCCGTGGATTCGAGCGAGATGCCGCTGGGAGCCGCCAACTGGCGCTCGCCCAACTGGGCGCCCGATGCTCCGTCGCGCGCCAATTACCGGGCCCTCGGCCTCGCAGACCTCGCCAGCGCCGTCCTGCGCGGCACGCCGCATCGCTCCAGCGGCCGGCTCGGGCTCCACGTTCTCGAGGTGATGCACAGCATCCTCGAAGGCGCAGCCACCGGACAGCCCATGGCGATCACCACCACCGTGGAGCACCCTGCGATCCTGGAGGACGCCGACGCGGCAGGGCTCTGGAAGGGCCTGCCTCGACCGCGTCCGCGGCTTGAAGGGGATCGGGAATGCGCGAAGCGCTGATCGTCTGGGGCGGCTGGAATGGACACGAGCCGGAGCAATGCGCTGGCATCGTCGCCCGCATGCTGGAGGAGGACGAATTCCAGGTTCGCCTGGAGACCGAGACCAGGGCCTTCGCGGATCCCGATCTCTCCCGCTTCAGCCTCATCGTTCCGATCTACACCATGTCGAAGATCGAGAAGGACGAGGTGGCCAACCTCTCCCGGGCAGTCCGGGAGGGCGTGGGCCTTGCGGGCTTTCATGGCGGCATGGGGGACGCCTTTCGCGAGGCGGTCGAGTACCAGTTCATGTGCGGCGGCCAATGGGTCGCCCATCCCGGCAATATCATCGACTATCGCGTGATCATCACCCGGCGTGACGATCCAGTGATGGAGGGAATCCAGGATTTCGATTACTGCTCCGAGCAATACTACATGCACGTCGATCCCTCGAACGAGGTGCTTGCCACCACCACGTTCTCGGGCGAGCACGCGCCATGGATCGAAGGCGTGGTGATGCCCGTGGTGTGGAAGCGCCGCCACGGAAACGGCCGCGTGTTCTACAGCTCCCTCGGGCATGTGGCCAAGGAGTTCGACGTGCCGGAGATGCGCACGGTCAA